>CAVXUO010000007.1:0-46407 GCA_963764915.1 uncultured Solirubrobacterales bacterium
TAAGCATTAGTGCCGTTGGGTTTCCCCCGAGCGTTATCTGGCTCGACACGACCCCTGAGTATTACGGTGCCAAAGGCGACGGCGTGACAAACGACACAGCGGCTTTCCAGGCGTGCGCGGAAGCGATCAAGGGCCTCGGTGGTGGCACGATGCGCCTCTCGGCCAAGACGTACATCGTGGACGGCTACGAATGGCTGCGCGCGATCAGCCATGAGGGGCGGGGCGCGAACAAGACGGTACTCAAGGCCGCATCGGGGTCCGCCAACGAAGCGCAGGTCACGATCGCCCCAGGGGTCGTCGAAGGCCACTGGAAGGGCGTCTTCTTTCAGCCGCACGGCAACGCCAATCAGGGGTGCTTCCTCGGGCACGCCGTCGAACACGAAGGCGCCGCAGGGATCTGGTACTCCAGTTTCGAGGATTGCAGCTTCGGCCTCAGCGGAGCGACGGGCTATACGCTTTCATGGGGGGGCTTCGGCGCGATGTGGCTACGTGGTGGCACTGCCAACTACAAATGCCCGCATCAGTACATTAGCTTTCGCAACTGCACATGGTCCCGCGAAAACACGGGGACAAACGCCACTACCACGCGCGACCTCCTTGTCACAGGTCAGGTTGAAAAGCTCAGCTTTGACGCCGACTGCCTATTCAATGCCGCTAAATCCGAACGTGTGGGCACATCTATCGAGCTTAGCCGCGAGTTCCTAGCCCTAACCACTCTCACGGCTGAAGCCAAAGCGGGCGAAACCGAAATTACGGTTGGCTCGACCACCGGCATCGAAGCCGGCAGCATAATCATGCTCGGTGAGGGAGCCTTTAGCGAACGGGTGACAGTCAACGGAGTGATCTCGGGCACTGTCCTGAAACTCTCCGCCGCGCTGGCATTCACCCATGCAGGGGTGGGCGCGAGCTATGCGGCAGGTACTCGCGTGAAGCTGCTCAGCAGCGGAGAAGGCACGAATCCAGCGTTTATCCAGTTCGATGGCAGCACGATCCAGAACTCCGACCTGCATGTGCTCGCCGAAAAGGCGGTGCTCGTGGACTTTTACGCCGTGGACTTCGAGGTCGGCCACCGCACGCTGCGCGCCCTGGAAAGCAGCTACTCGGTCAACATGCGCGGCGCGCGCAACCTTGAATCAGCGTCCGAAGGCACGGCGAACGGCACCGGCACCGCGACCGTCGGGTCTAACACGATCACTGGAGCCACGGGCGCATGGGCGGGCGGCAACACGATCGTCGGTCCCGGCATCGGCGCCGGTGTGACGGTCACGAATGTCTCGGGCACGACGATCGAAATCTCCTCGATCGTCGCCGCAAACGGCACGGAAGGCGCCCAGCCGTTCATCCCCTTGATAAAGGGCGGCGAAGGGAAGGGTTACTTCGCCAAATACGAGTCCAACTCGACGGGTAAGTGCCGCTACTTCACAGTCGGCCCCGTCGATCAGGGGGTCGTGAACAGCGGCGGCGCATCGGTGCAGGTCGAAATGATCGACCGGGGCGCGGCGATCCAGGTTACCCAGACCACGGGCGTCTCGCTGGCCTCCGGCACAGCCGTCACACTCAACATCTATAGCGCCCTGGAAGTGGTGCTCACTGACGCGGCGCACACGATCAAGACGCTCCAGGGGCTGCACGGGACTGGGGAAACGGTGCGCTTTCGCGCGACGATCGCAAACACGATGCTGGAAACCGGCGGCAACTTGAGCATCCCCGAAGGCAAACTGACGCTCGCCGCCGGCGACATCGCCACCTTCGCCCGCACCGACTACGGCACCCTAACATGGGTGCTCGTGGGCGTTCAACGCGCTGCGGAAGCCATCGCCGGCGTATGGACCGCCGCGGAATCGCTCGCGGCGGTCGTGGAAGAAAACGCCAGCTACCAAACGGTCCGCGTCCGCACAGAGGGACGCGGGACTACCGTGCGGCTCCGAGGCGTCATCACGGTCAAAACGGGCGACGAACTCAAAGCTGGGGAAACTTTCATGACGCTCCCCGCGGGCCTGCGACCCCCCGTCAAGGTTCATATTCAGCAGAGCAGCAACCGGGAAATCGCCATTGAAACCAACGGCCACGTCAGCAACTCCGCAGCCATCACGGCGGGCAACTCGGTCTTCCTCGACGGCCTCACGTTCAATCTGACGTAGCACTGCCGCTATGCGTGAAAAGAGGCCGACGCCATAGGCAGACACCAGACGTCAACATCGAGAAGCGCATCGAACCTGCTTGGCGTCAGCCGTGGTGCTTTTTCTTGCCCTTGCCGTGGAGCTTGATCTTCCCCGAGCCTTTGGTGCAGTTCTTGTAGGTGCTGCTCCCGGTCAGGCGCTGCTTGAGAATCGTGGTCGCCACCACGCTGACCTTGTAGGTTCCGCTGGTCGGCAGGCTCGTCAGCTTCACGCCCTTTTTGATGCGCTTGACGCCCTTGACGTCCGCGACCTGCTTGCCGTTGAGCTTGACGAGCACCTCGACGAGGGCGTCGTACTTGGGATCGTGCAGCTTGATCGTGAGCGATTTCTGGAGCGTGCACTGACCGCTCGGCGGCAGTTTGACCGTGTTGGAGAAGCTGACCTGACCCGATGAGCCACTGCCGGAGCCCGACCCGGAGACCGTGGGCAGAGGTGAGATCAAAGCCGATTCCACGCAGCCGAAGGTGTCATCGCTTGCCGTGCCGTCGGGGGCGATCTTCGGCTGGGAGGTTTCCGGATGACTGAAGCAGACCTTCAGGGAGTGGGCGCCACTCGGTTCGCTGAGCACCCGCCAGGCGGTCGGCCCGAGATGCGGGTCCTGCTTGCATTCGCCGCCTGGGCCTTCGCGGATGAACCACGCGTCGTACCCCCAGAAGGAACCGTCGGGCTGCTGCTTCATGTCAGTCCACGCCACCTGGCCGGCTGGGTGGGGACATTCGGCAAACGTCGTTTCAGTATCGACGACGCCTTGGAAACTGCCGTCGGGCAGTGGCGAGATCGCGATGGAACCGCCTTTGAACGACCACACCCCTTCGATCGTGTTCGATTCCGCGGCGGTGGCGCTCGCACCGCAGACCAGGGCGGCGAGGAGCACAGCGGGGGACAGCTTGAGCGACCGGCGAATGGTTGAGTGAAGGCGTATGGACGAGAACATAGTGCACCAACGGGCCGAGGGTTACAGTCCTTCCATGCAGCCAACCAAGCGCGCGATCGGCCAGTCAACCGTCGCTCCCCACACTCCACCCGCACCGAAAGCGCGACGCGGGTGACCCGGGACGGGAGCTCCCAAACGGACGATGCGCCGCCGCGCGCGGGCCTGCGCGCCTTCGGCCTTAGCCTACTCGCCGACATGCCGCCCCCCGGCGCATGGGTGGCGGCCGCGCCACCGGTCGAGCCGATCCTGCACCTGCGAACGGCCTCGGCGGCGGAGATCGCCGAGCACTGGTCGGGACCGGACGCGATCGGCTGGGAGGGGACGATCGACGGCGCCCAGTTCCTCGTCGAGCGGGGGCTGGCGGGAGATCACCGCTTCGTACATGGCGAGCTCCCCGACCAGCGAGGCGCGCCCGTCGCGGAGACCCGCGCGATCCACCACCTCTCGGTCGACGCCCGCGTGCTGCGGTGCGCGCCCGCCGACCCGGCCGAGCAGTCGTGGTGGCGGGTGGTGCTCGACTCGGCGCTGTTCACGGTTGCGCTGTTGCGGGGCTACGAGGCTCTGCACGCTGGCGCGGTCGCCACACCGGATGGCGCGATCGCGATCGCCGCGACGACAGGCGGCGGCAAGAGCACGCTGCTGAACGAGCTGCTGAACGATGGCTGGACGTTGATGACAGACGACGTGCTCGTGCTCGAGTCCCGCGGCGAGGGCACCCCGCTCGCCCACCCGGGTGCGCCGCTGATGACCGTGCCGGCGAGCATCTCCCCGTTGCCGGGTGAGCCGATCGCGTCCGTGGGCGAGGAGCGCTGGGTCGCCGTTCGGGCACACAGGAGGGCGATCCCGCTGCGCACGCTGGTCATGTTGAACCGCAGCCCGGGCCTGACCACGTCGCTGCACCTGGCTCGCGACCCGCTCGCCATGCTGATCGGCTCGCTGCTGCGCTTTCCGCGTGTGCCCGAGCGCGAGCGCGCCCGCTTCGAAACGGCCGGCGCGATCGCCGCGCACGTCCCGATCTGGGAGCTGAGCGCCGATCCGAGCGTCACGCCCGGAACGCTTGCCCGCATGCTGCGAGCAGAGCTGATCGGGGCTCCAGGGGCACCGTGCGAGAGTTCAGCGACCGTCGCCTGAGGATCGTACGTATGCGGCGCGTTCAACCGTTGTTAGGGTCACGTCAACGCGCGCGCCGCCCGCGCGCTCGCGCGCCAATCCGCCCATGAGCTCCACCTCCGCAGCCCCAACCGCGCCCAGTGAGGCACTTGCCCACGTGCCGGGGGCGCCGCTGCTCGAACTCGAGCACCTCCACCACCGCTGGAAGGGCCCGAAGCCACCGGTGCTGGAGGACGTCAGCCTGACGTTGCGCGCGGGCGAGGTGACCTGGATCGGGGGCCGCAACGGCGTCGGCAAGACCACGCTGCTGCGCCTGGGCGCCGGCATTCTGCTGCCGCAGCGGGGCAGCGTGCGCATGGGGGAGCTCACGCCCAGCTCGAAGGGAGGTCGCTTTCGGCGGCAGATCGGCTTCCTCTCCGCGGGCGACCGCAGCCTGCAGGCGCGCATGCGCGTACGTCAGCAACTCGACTACTGGGCTCGCCTCGCCTATGTCCCGCGTGAACGACGAGCCGAGCTGGTGGCACTCAGCCTCGAGCGGTTCGGCCTCGAGGAGTTCGCCGAGCGGCGCGTCGACCGGATGTCGATGGGCCAGCGCCAGCGCATCCGCCTGGCGATGGCGTTCCTGCACGAGCCGCGGGTGCTGCTGCTGGACGAGCCGCGTAACTCGCTCGACGACGACGGCTACGAGCTGCTCAACACGCAGATCCAGCGGGCCGCCGGCGACGGCGCCACGGTCCTGTGGTGCTCTCCGCGGGGCGAGGACCGGGTGATCGCATGCGACGCCAGTTATACGTTGCAAGACGGCCACTTGGAGCGCGTCGAATGAGGCCGTGGCTCGAAGCGATGCAGGGGATCATGCGCCGCGACATGATCCTGTTCGTCAGCTACCGCACGCAGCTGGTCTCCCAGTTCCTGGGGCCGCTGTTCACGATCGCGGTGTTCTACTACATCAGCCGCCTGCTCACCGCCAAGACCTTCACCTCGCCGGGCGGCTACTTCGGCTTCGTGATCGTCGGGCTGGTGATCGTCCAGATCCTCACGCTCTCGCTGGGACTGATGCCCGGCAACGTACGCCAGGAATTGATCTCGGGCACGATCGAGCGCTTCTTGGTGAGCGCGCACGGCCCGGTCAACGGGATCATCGGCACGATGCTGTTCCCGCTGTGCAACGCCTTCTTCAGCGGCATCCTCACGCTGGCGATGGCACACCTCTTCTTCGGGCTGCCGCTTGCCAGCACAGCGTTTCTGGCGATCCCCGTAGCGCTGCTCGGCGTGATCGCGTTCATGCCGTTCGCACTGTTCCTGGTCGCGCTGGTGATGGCCTTCAAGCAGGCGGCCAGCGCGACTCAGTTCATCGTGGCCGGCATCGCGATCGTCGGGGGGCTGTACTTCCCCGTCAAGGTGCTCCCCGAATCGATCCGGTGGATGTCCGAAGTGCAGCCGTTCACCCCCGCCACCGACCTCTTGCGCCACCTGCTGGTGGACGCGCCGCTGACGCATCCCGCGGCGCAGGAGCTGCTCAAGCTCGTGATCTTCTCGGTCTTGCTGCTGCCTGCGGGCTTGGTACTCCTGAGATCCGCAATCCGATACGGTCAGCGCACCGGGACCGTTGCCGAGTACTGAAAATCGTCTATCCACTCATACCCATGGCCTCCCTCTCCACCAGTGAACTCCTCGCCGCCCGTGTGCGCATGCCCCAGCACGTGGTGCACCGCAGCTTCGTGGCGGAGACCGTCCTGCTCAACCTGAACACGGGTCAGTACCACGGGCTGAACCCGACCGCGGGCAGGATGCTCGAAACGATCGACGCCTCACCGACGGCAGGCGCCGTCGTGCCCGAGCTGGCACTGGAGTACGGGATCGAGGAGGAGCAGGTCCAGAGCGATCTGATCGCACTCTGCCAGGGCCTGCTCGATCGCGGTCTGATCGAGATCGTGGATGCCGACTCCGCCTGAGGCGCCCGCCAGCTCGGTGGTCGAGCGAACATTGCACGGCGCCGCGTTTGGCCTGCGGCTGGAGATCGACCCCGGCATCGAGATTCCCGGCGTCCCTGGCATCGCAGGCATTGCCGAGATCCCCGGCGGCTCGGCCCTCGACGCCGCCGACGCAAGCCCTAACGATGTCGACGCCGCGGCCACAGCCCCTCCGCCCTCCTCCCCCCTCCTCCCCCCAACGCGGGTGCGATTCGACCCGCCGGAGCTCGAGCGGCGCTGGGAGCCGGCCGCCCATACCGCCGAGGTGGTGCGCGAGCTGCGCGACGGGGACACGGCGCTGCTCACGGTCGAACTCACCCGCCCCGCCGGCTACCTCCTGCACGCGCCAGGTGTCGGGCGCATCCTCGTTGCGCCCGACGGATGTGAGCTGCTGTGCGACCCAGAGCCCAATAGCGCGGAGTGGACCACGCTGATTCCCGCCCAGGCGCTGCCGCTCGCGGCGACCCTGCGGGGGCTGGAGGTGCTGCACGCTTCCGGCGTGGTGGTGGGTGAGCAGGCGGTGCTGTTCGCGGGTGCACCCGGCGCGGGCAAGTCGTCCCTGGCGGCCGCCCTGCTGCATCGCGGCGCCGCGCTGCTGAGCGACGACACGGTCGCCCTGGAGCTGTGCGAAGGCGCGCTTGTCGCCCATCCCGGCGCGGCGCTGCTGCAGTTGCGGACAGCCGAGCACGATCGTCTGTCGGCACGCGAGCGCGCCGTGCTCGGCCCACTCACCGCGTTCCCCCACAAGCGGCGCCACCACCCGCGCGTGAGCGCCTCCCCGGCGCCGTTCGGCGGGCTGTTCCTGCTGGAGCGCGCCACCCACGGCCCGTCTACCGAACGCCTCGAGGCGATCGACCCGTTTGCGCTGCTGGCCAGCACCTTCAACCTCTCCGTGCGCACGCCGGAGCGCCTTGTGCGCCACCTCGATCTGGCCGCCGCGCTGGCCGCGACGGAGCGTATCCATCGCCTGCGCGTCCAGCCCGGCGTGAACGCAACGCAGCTCGCCGACGCCGTACTCCGGCAGCTGCCGGAGCTGTAAGGCAATGTTCGCGGTGGGGTGGGGCGAGCGCGCGGTGCAGCTGATGGCCCGCGCCGCGGCACGCGCCGACACCGGGATCGAGCCGCCGGAGCGACTGCATGTGAACGGCGAGCGAGCCGAGCCGCGGGGCATGAACGGCGAGCGGGCGGGGCCGCTGCTGGTGAGCGGCGCCGAGGGAGCCATCGATGCCGCTGGGCGCTGGCAATGCTGGATCTCGGGACGCCTCACCAACGCACGGGCGCTGTGCGAGCGCTTTGGGCTGGCGCCCGACCATGCCCTGCCGGCACTGCTGGCGCGTGCCTACGCGCAGGTGGGCCCCGACGCCTGCGAGCTCCTGCGCGGGACGTTCGTATTGGTGGCCTTCGACCGCGAGCGCTCCACCGCGACGATCGTCCGCGACCACCTCGGTGGGCGCCCGCTCGTGCACGTCCGCGTGGGCGGCGGAGTGCTGTTCGCAGAACACGAGCGTGCACTGGTGGAGCTGCTGCCGAGCACCCCCCCACCGGATCGGCTGGCGCTGACGCGATGGATCGAGCGCGGCAGCACGCCCCCCGGGCGCACCCTGTTCGAGGGCATCCGGCGCATCCCGCCGGCGCATCGGGTCGAGCTCTCCGCTGGCTCGATCGCGATCGAGCCCTACTGGCAACCCCGCTACGAAGGCCTCGCCACTGGCTCGCGGCAGGCGATCGCCGAGCGGCTGCGCGACGCGGCGTTTGCAGCGGTGGCGCGCGCCGCCGACGGTGCGCAGCGGCCCGCGGTGCGGCTCAGCGGGGGTCTCGACTCGGCCTGCGTGGCCGCGGGGCTGACCGCGCGGGGAACATCCGCAAGCGGCGGTCCGGCGGCATACGAGGCATCCGCGGGTGGCGGTCCGATGGCGCGAGGGTCATCCGCGAGCGGCGGTCCGGCGGCGCGAGGGGCATCCGCGAGCGGGGCGGTGGCGCTCGCCGCGGTCTTTCCCAACCACCCCGCCACCGACGAGCGGGAGCTGATCGAGGCCACCGCGCGCCACACCGGCCTCTCCGTCGAGCTGGTCTCCTTCGACGATCGCGCCTCGATCCTCGCCCCAGCGCTGGACCACATTGCGCGCTGGAGCCTGCCGCCGGTCACGCCCAACATGTTCGTGTGGCGGCCGTTGATGGCGAGCGCGCGCGAGCTCGGCGTGGACGTGATGCTCGACGGCGAGGGCGGCGACGAGCTGTTCGGCTGGGCACCCCACCTGTTCGCCGACCTGTTGCGCCGCGGACAGCTGCTGGCCGCTTGGAGGCTCACCCGGCGGATCCCAGAAGTCGGGGCCGACGCCGATGCGCGCCTGCGCCTGCGGGCGATCCGCAAATATGGCGTCAGCCCACTGGTACCCGCCGCCGTCAAGCGCGGGCGCCGGCAACGCAGGGTGGCAAGCGACCCCGAATCGCTGCTGGCGGCGACCGACGTTGCGGCGCTCGCCGCGCTCGAAGGAGCAGAGGAGGAGGATGGGGGGGTCGCGCAGCGGCTCGACGGCCCGCTGTGGTGGCGGGCACTGGCGGCGGAGCTCACCAACGCGGGCGAGACGCTCGGCGCATCCAGCCAGTTGCGCCGCGAGTCCACCGACGAGCGAATCGACCGCCGCCATCCCTTCCTGTTCGACCATGAGCTGCTGCAAACCGCGCTCGCCGACCCGCCCGAGCTGCAGTTCGACCCGGCCCGCGACCGTGCACTGCTGCGCGATGGGTTGCTCGGTCACATTCCCGAGGCGGTCCGCACCCGGCACGCGAAGAGCTTCTTCACCGACCTCCTGTCCGCCGGGCTCGCCGCCGATGGCGCCCTGCTCGCCGCGGGTCCCGCCGAGGCCGACGCGCCGGTGCGCGCGTTCGTGCGCGGCGAGCCGCTGGAAGCGCTGCTACGGGAGGCGGCTCGCCCGCGCGGTCCCAGAGCCGCGCGGCGACTGTGGCATGCCGGCCTGGCGGACGTCTGGCTGCGGGGGCTCACGCAGCCGGAGTACCCGCGCGAGCTGCTCGACCGGGCCGCCACCGCACACGCCTCGTAGGGGCTGGCAGCCGCGCTGCTCATCGAGGCACCGCGCAAGCGCGCGTAGGCACAAGCTGCCGTGCTGCCCACCGAGCCTCCACCCACGCCACTTGGGGCTGGCGGCCACCGGCACCCGCAGGCACCGGCACTTTTTTCGTACCGGTACTTTTTCTGGCCTTGTAACGCGGCCGGACGCTCATATCCTGTTCTTCACCGTCCTCCACCACAGAAAGGAAACCATGGAGAAGGACACTAAGGAGTACGAGGCCCCCCGGATCGAGGATCACGGGGATCTCGCGACACTCACCGCGGGCCAGGCGGAAGGCGAATCGACAGATGCGAACTTCCCGGTCCACACGCCCAAAAAAGATCTGACCTTCTCCACCCCGTAGTTCACGGAGTGGAAGGCCGTATGGCTATATGCCGGTCTCCCTGGTGGAGACCGGCATATAGTGCTGCATTCTCGCTCAGGGTTCTCGGGGACACGCAGTCCGCTGAGTCGCGCCCGACGTGACCCGATCCCCCGAACGCACTCGACGTGATCCGACCCTTGGGCGCGCCCCGAGCGCGCCCAATGGTGGCCCTATGTCCGAAGACAGGGCCACCATCGAGGCACAGCCGCTCTCCGCCTCAACCGCTCTCGGTCAATAGTCCTCCCCGAATTCGGTGGCCAGCGTGAGCCCTTTGCCGCCGAGGATCGTCGAGTACTTCCCGGTCGCGGTGTTTTTCTCGCCGCCCGTAACCGAGGCGCCTTCACCGTGTGCGGTGTTCGTGCTGCCGCCGCTCACCGAGGCACCGAACCCGTTGGCCTTATTGAGGAAGCCGCCGCTCACCGTGGCGAAGTCTTCGCTCGCGATGTTTTCGGCGCCGCCGCTCACCCAGCTGGTGGTACCCGAGGCTTCGTTGTAGAGGCCACCACTCACCGCGGCCCCAAGGCCGCTTGCCTTATTGACCTGGCCGCCGCTCACCGCGGCACCTTCGTTGCTGGCGACGTTGTCGTAGCCGCCATCCACCGCGGCGCGCACGCCGCTGGCGGTGCCGTATTCGCCGCCGCCTACCGCGGCGCCTGCGCCGCTGGCCACGTTGTGTTCGCCGCCGCTGACCGAGGCGTCGGCGCCGCTCACGGTGTTGCGCGCGCCCGCGAGCAGCCCTCCGTAGCTCGTGAACGACTGTTTGAACGTCCCCACCAGGAGGTTGTTGGAGCCGGTCTGCGTGCCCGGTTCTTCGTCCCTGCCGATGACGAGGTTGCCCAGCCCGTTGATTTCGCTCTCTTTGGCGGCACCCGAGACGACCTGCACGTTGGCGCCAGAGAACTGGATCGTCGGCTTCTTGTCGATGCCTTCTTTGACGAACTTGACGTAAGGAAGCACCGCGAGCAGAGTTTCCTTCTCGGCCGTGGTCAGACCGGCGAACGTGCCTTCTTTGCCTTCCTGGCCCGCTTTCCCTTCCTTGCCTTCTTTTCCTTCTTTACCTTCCGCACCCAGTTCTGTCAGTTTATATTTTGCCGGGCATGCGCCTTTCGTGGGCGTCACAATCGCGGCATTTTCGGCTTCCGGGATACAGAGACTCACGCCACCGGCGGCATACGCGCCACTGGCACCGACAAGCAAGCAGCCCGCGGCCACACCGACCGCCAACACCGCCCTGCAAAGGGTCGTAAACGACTTCATCGAGCCACCTCCCCTGCGCTAGAGATGAGCGCGCGAGAACAGGCGTCGCACGCAATTTGCGAGCATGGTGGCACGCTTGTGCGATGCGCGTCGGCTCCTCGGCCGGCCCTTGGAAGAATCTTCGCGGCGCCGGAGTTGATGAAAGCATAATGCTCTCCAGCGCAATGTCCGACACCAAGCCCACCACGATGGCGCTCGATACGTGCGCACCGCCGACCGCGAGGTTCGCGGTGCCCCAACACGTGGTCTACCGCCACTTCCCGTCGGAAACCGTCGTTTTCAACCTCCAAACAGGCCAATACCACGGGCTCAACGCGACCGCCGGCAGCATGCTCGCGGCGCTGCAGCAAGCCGCCTGCGTGCGCGACGCTGCGGCGGCCGTCGCCGAGGAGTACGCGCAGCCGCCCGCGACGGTCGAGCAAGACATGCGCGAGCTCTGCGACGAGCTACTCGCGCGGGGCTTGATCGAGTTCGATGGCGAGCCGGCACGCTGAGCTGAGTCGCACCGCAGCCCACCACATGAGGGCTAGCGACTTGCGCCACGGACAGCCACGACGCCCGCTGGAGCGCGCCCGCCTCGTCGGGGAGATCGTCGCGGCCTACGTGCAGGCGCGCCGTGAACTGCGGCGCGCCCCGATCGATGCGGTCCTCGCCGCGCTGCGCTCTGAATCCCCGCCCCCTGCCCTGCAGACGGCGGCCGCGCTGCAGGAGGCCCGCAGTCTCGGGTGGATCGTGGTCCGCACCCTCAAGCTAATTCCGGGCGACACCCGCTGCCTGGCGCGCTCGCTCGTCCTCACGCGGCTGCTAGCGCGACGAGGGATCCCCTCGAAGCTCGTGATCGGCGCACAGCCGGCACCGGACTTCCGTGCACACGCCTGGGTCGAGTGCGACGGCGAGCCCGTGCTCTCCCCCGGCGATGAGGGGCTTGGCCGGCTCGTCGAACTTTGAAGCCCGGCCGGTCGAGCACCGGGACCAACTCGCCGAGCTGAAGCCGTTGGTCGGTCGAGTGCTGACGCCTACTCGTCAAGCCGAAGTCGTTGCCGTCGGTCGGGCAACGCCGCTGGAAGACTTCTGGGAGCGCTCCACGCGCCGTAAGTCCTGCCTCAATCCCACCGTTACTCTGCCATGCCCGAGTCTCGCGTCTCCAGAGGATCGATGGAAGCGCCGGCGACGACCAGCCACCCGCTGGATGCCGGCGCCGCGGTCGCCCTGATCGCAGGGGAGGGGCCGCGGGAGCGCATCGGCGCGGTGCTCGAGGAGCAGGGCTGGGGGCTCACCGCCTTCCAGGACGTGGAGGATCTGATCGAGCACGGCGGCGAGTGCGACAGCAGGCTGGTTGCGGTGTGGGTCGATGACGCGAGCGCCAATGCGGCACTGCAAGTAGAGCAGGTGCAGCACGGCCTAGAGCATGCCCTGGTGGTGCTGATCTGCCCGGAGATCCAGCGCTGGGAGGTTCGCGCGGTGCTGGCCGCCGGTGCGGCCGGCGTGGTGCTCGAGCGAGAAATGGCGGGCACGCTCGGCCCCTGCCTGCACGCCGTACGCGTGGGTCAGATCTGCGTGCCCCGACAGCAGTGGCGCCAGATCGCCCCGCCGGCGCTCTCCGCGCGGGAGAAGCAGATTTTGGGCCTGGTGGTGATGGGCTACATGAACAGTCAGATCGCCGAGCGCCTGTTCCTGGCGGAGAGCACTGTCAAGAGCCATCTCTCCTCGGCATTCGGGAAGCTGGGGGTGCGCTCGCGCAACGAGGCGGTCAACCTGATTCTTGACTCCGAGCGGGGATTCGGCATGGGGATCCTCGCGCTGGGAGGACAACCGCTGGAGGCGGAAACCGGCTAGCGGCAGGACAACGACAGCGCCAGGGAGGCGAACGATGAGCGGGGGCGTCGGCAGCGAGGCAGAGATGACATTTCCAGAGGCAATACCAAGTGCGCAGGCACCTCCGGATCCGGCTGGCTTCACCGCGCTCGATCGCAGGCGCATACGCATCACCGGCGCCCGCGACCCGCGATCCGCGGAGGATCGGGGCCTGCTCGAGAACCTCTCGCGCGAATCGCTGTTCCGCCGCGCGCTGCTGGCGGCGGACATCGTCGCGATCGTCAGCTCCTTCGTGGTGCTGGCAGCGATCTCCGGGAAGTCGCTGCAGCTGACGTGGGTGAGCGTCTGCGGACTGTTGACGCTGCTGCTGGGCGCCAAGGTGATGGGGCTGTACGACCGCGACGACGTGCTGCTCCACAAGACCACGCTCGACGAGGCGCCGAAGCTCTTCCAGGTGGCAACGCTCGGCGCCCTGGTCGCGTGGCTGGCGGGGGGCTTCGTGATCCAGGGCGACCTGCTCAGCCGCCGCGAGGCGCTGCTGCTGTGGCTGGCGCTGATCCTGTTGCTGGTGCTCGCCCGGGCGAGCGCCCGCACCCTCGCCTTGCGGGCGTTGCCGGCCGAACGGTGCCTGTTCATCGGCGATCAGGCCGCGGCGCGGACGATCCGCTCGAAGCTCGCGGGGCACGGTGGCGTAAAGGCTGAATTGGTCGGACACCTCGACCTCGACGAGGTGGGGACATGGTCGACGAACAGCTTCTCGGTGCAGCGGCTCTCGGAGATCCGCGATTTGGCGCGCACATTGAACGTGCACCGCGCGATCGTCGCCCCCACCAGCGCCGACGGGGGCGAGATGCTCGATCTCGTGCGCACGCTGAAGGCGGTCGGCGTGCGGGTCAGCGTGCTGCCGCGCCTGCTCGAGGTGGTGGGCTCCTCGGTCGAGTTCGACGACCTCCACGGCGTCACGCTGATGGGGGTCAGACGCTTCGAGATGTCGCGTTCCTCGGGGGTCGTCAAGCGCGCCTTCGACCTCCTCGGCGCCTCGCTGGGGCTGCTGGCGGTGGCGCCGCTGTTCATTGTGATCGCCGTCGCGATCAAGCTCGACAGCCGCGGCTCGATCTTCTTCCGCCAGCAGCGCGTAGGGCGCCACGGCAAGCACTTCGACCTGTTGAAGTTCCGCACAATGGTCCCCAACGCCGAGGCGCTGAAGGATTCGCTGCGTGACCGCAACGAGGCGCAGGCGGGGCTCTTCAAGATCGCCGACGACCCCCGCGTGACGCGCGTGGGCAAGCTGCTGCGCAAGAGCGCCCTCGACGAGCTGCCGCAGCTGCTGAACATCATCCGCGGCGAGATGAGCCTCGTCGGCCCACGGCCGCTGGTGATCGACGAGGACCGCCACGTCGAGGGCTGGTATCGCAGGCGGCTGGAGCTGATGCCGGGGATGACCGGCCCCTGGCAGATCCTTGGCCCCGCGCGCGTGCCGCTCAACGAGATGGGGGCGATGGACTACCTGTACGTCGCCAACTGGTCGCTGTGGGGCGACATCAAGATCCTGCTGCGCACCGTTCCCCATGTGCTCGGCCGGCGGGGACTCTGAACCTCGTCCCCGAGCTCGCCGTCGCTGCGGGCGGCCATCCGGCAGGCGGCCACCACCACGGCGCTCACCGAGAGCCACACGAGCGCCAGCAGGATTAGGAAGAGCGTCAGCATTGGGATCGCGTGAGGGTGAGGTCCATACCTTTACGACACCTCTACCCCCAGTTCAGCTCATCTATCGGACGGACGTTTGATTCGCTTTACGCTCGCCCCGCCGGGAGGACATATTCCCCGCCCATGAGCGAATACGCCAGACCTGGCGTATGATGCGCCGAGATGGGCGCATATAATGAGGGGATGGCCCGCCAGCGCAGCAGCGACCTCTTCCCCACCGACCAGCCGATCCCGGCCAGCCAGATGATCGGGCGAGAGCTCGACGTACGCGAGATCACCACCACCCTGGCGGGGGGTTCGAGCGTCGTCCTGGCTGGGCCGCGGCGCATCGGCAAGACCAGCGTGTGCGATGCCGTCCTCGGTCAGCTTTCGCGGCAGGGGCTCTACACGGTCGCCGTCGATCTCTTCCGGATCGCCACCGCCGCGGAGCTCGCCGAGGCGCTCGTCGCCGCCACGATCGCCAATCGCTCGCCGCTGCGGCGGGTGCTGCATCAAACCCGCCGCGCGGGACGGCTGGTCGCCGACGCGCTGCACACCTCCGCCGTGCTGAAGTCGAAGGCCCAGCTCGGCGAGGAGCTCGAGATCGCCTTCGCCCCGGGCCTGGCCGCGCGGGACCCCGACCGCTACCTGGACTACGCCCTCTCCCTCCCCGGCCGGATCGCGGTGGCCGACGGAAAGGAGGTGGTGGTGTTCTTCGACGAGTTCCAGGAGGTCGCGGGTTCCCAGCACCCTTACGGCGACCCCGACCGCCTCACCAAGCGCATGCGCGCGATCTTCCAGCGCGCCGGCGGCGTCAGCTACCTGTTCGCGGGCAGCATCGAGCACATGATGCGCGACCTCTTCATCCCCACCCACCGGGCGCTGTACCAGTTCGGCGGCTTCTACGAGCTGCGCCCAATCGACCAGGGCGCGTGGTTGGAGGGTCTGGCCGAGCGCTTTGCGGCCGACGAGTGCGCGATCGGCCCCGGGGAGCTGAGGCGGATCATCGAGTACGGCGAGGGGCATCCCCGCACGACCATGTTGATCGCCCAGAAGAGCCACCTCACCACGGTCGAACTCGACGTTCGCGAGGTGGACCTGACGATCGTCGAGCAGGGCCTGCTCACCGCCCTGCGCGCTGAGCGTGCCAGCCACGAGCAGACCGTCGAGCGGATCCGCGGGCTGCACAAGCTCGGCCTCGTCGTCGCCGAGCGCGTCGCCCGCGGCGAGCCCATCTACCCCCAGCTCCCCCGCGGCGCGGTGCGCCGTGCGCTGGAGGCGCTGCGCGACGCCGCCATCATCGAGAGTCGCGGGCGCGCCGACTGGCGCTTCAGCAACCCCCTGCTGCGCCGCTACATCGCGGGCCTCGGGCCGTACGAGTGAGGCGAGGGTTCACCGGTTCTCGCCAGTGTCGTACAGGCTATGCGCCGAAAATGGCGCATGATGCGTCATTGGAGGCGCATGGGGTGGTCCCAGCTGCAATGAACGGCCTTACTCCGTAGGTGAAAGAGCTCCCGCTCGCCGCCAGTCAGCGCCTGGCGTACGGGCGCCAGAATCTGGTGTGTAAGGGCGGTAAGAGCCTCGTCCCCTACTGATTCCCTCTAGGAATGTCCAGCCGAATCGCAAGATATGCCTAGACTTCGCTGCCCTTGCCACCGGGATTGCCGAGCTGCCCTGGATCGCCTCCTCATGGCCGCGATCGCGTAATCGTCCTCAGATTTGATCACGGAAATTCCCCACGTTTGAGTGCGTAGCGGTGGTAGCCCGCGGAGCTGAGCCGTAGGCGAGGCGTAGTGGGCGACCGCCGGCGCGGTTCTGTCGGGGGCTCCCTCCAGGGTCGCGGGTGTTGATGCCTGCGATTTGGAAGGGAGCCTTTGGGGATGCTGAGCAAGGAGGACGATGTGGAGGTTCATGTGTTGGCGGGCCGCGGCTGGTCGGTGTCGGCGATCGCTCGTCATACGGGGCGGGATCGCAAGACGGTCCGTAAGTATCTGAGGGGTGGTGGGCCCTCGCGCGAGGCGGCCGCGAGCTGCGTTGAGCCAGCCACCTCTTCCAAGTCATCAGCCGCCGCTACGAGCACGGCTCGATCATCCTCACCACCAACCGCGGGATCGCCAGCTGGGGCAAGATCTTCGAGGACACCACCGCCGCCGCCGCGATCCTCGACCGCCTCCTACACCACGCCACCGTCCCACAAATCGACGGCGAGAGCTACCGCATGCGCGGCCACCGCGCCCGCCTCCAACAACTACGCGCCGGCCTCAACCAGAGTGGGGAAAAACCATGATCGCAACTGAGGAATTTCGATGATCGTTGACACCTCACGCGATCCACCTCGCGTTACACCGTCAAACATGGCAGCCGCCAGTCAAGTTCTCGGCCCGCATGGACGCATCGGTGCTTGACCGCCTGGAACGCCGCGGGGCACGCGCGGACCTGAACAAGTCACGTCTCGCGGAGCGATACACCGACGAGGGGATGCGGATCTACGAGCACCGGGGGATCGTGTTCCGCGACGGACCCGCCGGCCGCCGCCCCGGCCTCGCGACCGGCCCGGACGTGTGGGAGGTGATCGGCGTGCTCAAGGGAGCATCCGAGCGGGGCGAGGCGGCGATCGTCTACACGGCCGAATACCTGGGCCTACCGCCCACCGGTGTGCGCTCCGCTGTCAGCTACTACGCCGCCCAACCACCCGAGATCGACGAGTGGATCGCCCGCAACGACGCGGATGCCGAGGCCGCAGAGGCCGCGTGGCGCCGTGAACAGGAACGCTTGCTTGAAACTGCTGCTGGACGAGACACAGCCCCTGCTTCATCCACTGGCTCCAGTAGCGACGATCGAGCCCGCGTAAGTCTGACCGCGCTCCCACCGTTGGTACGACCCCACCAAGGAGGCGCGATGACTACTCACCACCGAACGCTGTCCCTGCTTGCGACCCCCGCGGTCGTCGGGACTATGATCGTCGCCGTACCGGCACTCGCGGGGACGAGCACGCAACCCACAAGCCACGCCTCCCGGGTGCGGCGCTGCGACGCAGTCACAGTGGTCAACCACGGACGGCGCATACGCGCCTGCCTGATCCGAGGACCGCGCGGGCTCCAAGGCCTCACCGGGCCGCGCGGAGCGACCGGCAGTCGGGGGGCCACCGGTGGCCGCGGGGCGACCGGACCACAGGGGCCGAAAGGCGCCCAGGGGGCGGCAGGCCAGGCGGGCACAGCGCGGGCCTACGCAGTGGTGCAGCCGACCTCACCCGCCGCGGCCACTCTGATCGCCGGCCAGACCTCCCACATCACGGGCGTGAGCGAGCCGAAGGAAGGCATCTATTGCCTCGCGCCCGCGGCAGGCATCGACCCGGCGACCGATACGGCAGCGGTATCCCCCGAGGTCAGCTACAGCTCGGGTCACGCACCGGGGGTGATCGCGCTCAACGCGCAGGGCAGCGACTGCCCCGCCGGCGACTTCGAGGTCGAGACCTATACCCCGGGCACGGAACCGAAGCTGGCAAGCGGATACGCGTTCACGATTGTTGTCCCGTAGGCAATTCAGAATGCAGTTGGAGCACCCTGACGATATTGGAGGCCAGATGACTAACCTCGCCCTCACCGACGACGCCCTGGCCCACGAGATCAACACCGAGCACGGCCACGTCGAAACCCACAAGCGCAACACGATCAAGCACGCGATCCGCTGCGGCGAACTGCTCCTGGAGATGAAGCAACGCGTCGGGCACGGCAACTGGCTGGCCTGGGTCGAGAAGCACTTCGAGGCGAGCGAGCGCACGGCCCGCAACTACATGGAGATCGCCAAATCGGCAGCGGTTGCCGATTTGCAGGACGATACGACGATGCGCTCGGCTCTGCGCGCGCTCACGTCGCGGTCCGAGTCGAAGGCGGCCAGACTCCAGCCCGAAGAGGAGCAGGCGAGCAGGGCGCACACCAACGGCCACATCCCGATCGAGGCCGAGGTGAGCATCCCCGGCGCCGAGATTGTCGAAGCGCCGAGAGCTGGCCTCGGCAAAGCCCAGATGCACACATGGGCAGGCGTCCCCACACGCCTCACCATCATCAAACGAGCCTTCAGTGAAGCCGCCGACAACCAGCTCGACGACCACAGCGCCAGCGAGGCCCTCTACGAGGCGTCACGCGAAGCGCACCAGGCCGCGATCGACCTGGAGCAGCTGGCTGCCGCGCTGCAAAAGTGCGCAGCGTGACGCCGGCCTGATCCGACCGCATATAACCGCCCCCGCAAGCAACCCCTGGCCCACAGCCCTCCTCGCGCTCCCGTAAGCTCGCAGCACGGTTCGTCGTTAGTTACCCATGCTCAAGCCCGCCATCGCGGCTGTCTCGCAACGTGTCAGCAGCAATCGGCATCCAACGGCCAGCACATTGACAGCCGAACACTCAACCAGTTGCGTACCGGCCGGCCCCCGGCGGCGCGTACAACTGATGGGTGCACCGATGGACGTCGTCAGCGAAGCCCGAGCCGTCCACGACATCGTCGACGCGGCGCAGGCAGGCCGAGGCCACTGGACGATCACAGCGAATCTCGACCACCTCCGCCGCTATCAACACAGTGCCGTCGAGAGGAGCCTGATCGATGAAGCCGACCTCGTCGTTGCCGACGGTATGCCGCTGATCTGGGCGAGTCGCCTGGTTGGCGAGCCTCTGCCCGAACGTGTCGCCGGGTCGAGCATGGTCTGGTCGATCTGCGAGATCGCCAGCGCCCGCGGGCAGTCGGTGTTCCTGCTCGGCGGCGATCCGGGGGTGGCCGAGCGGGCGGCCAGGGTCTTCCAGGATCGCTATCCTGGCCTTCGAATCGCTGGCATTGCCTGCCCATCCATGGGCTTCGAGCACGACGAGCTGCAGCTTGGGCGCATCCAGCGCCAGATTATCGAGGCGGCGCCGCACATCGTGTTCGTGGCGCTGGGGTTCCCCAAGCAGGACTTGCTGATTCGCAGGCTGCGCGGATCTTTACCTGGCGCGTCGTTCCTCGGGGTGGGCATCAGCCTCAGCTACGCAACCGGCGATGTCTCACGGGCGCCGGACTGGATCTCCAACCTCGGCCTGGAGTGGGCCTATCGCCTCGCGCAGGAACCGAGACGCGAGCTCGCACGGCGCTATCTTGTCGACGGGTTGCCGTTTGGGGTGAGGCTGATGGTCTCGGCTGCTAGGCGTCGCGCTCGACGAGGGCGCCCTGGTGCTTCGGTGAGCTAGGGAGAGTAGTCGCGTTCGAGACGACGGTGAGCATCGGTGTGGCCGTACCCCGCGTAAGTCTCACGGTATGCCAACCGTTGATCGAGCATGTCAGAGGGCAGCCGTCAGACGATCCCTTCCCCGGATGAGGAGGCCCTTCAAGATCGTCGGCGATCCCCCCATGACCCGCCTCGACAGGATGCAGACCATCCCACACATGCTTGTACCGCGAAAGCTTTGCCGCAGCGAGGCATCGCGCCGAGCCGCGGTCCCGTCCGCGGTGAAGCGCAAACGGTGCTAACCATCCTCGATCCGCCACACGCAAGCCGAAGGCATTGGACGACCGCCGCGAACCCAACCGCTTGCTTCAGGAACCAGCGGTCGGGACGACCATGATCGACAAGACCATCAGCAGCAACGGTCGGGTGATTACGCTCGCGTGTGAATCCCCTAGCCTCATCTCTCGGATCGCCCGCACCTTTTGGGAGATGCGGGCGCGTGACCGCGAGGGACGATATGCGGACCCACATGCGGTTTTACGTCCTACTTTCATTGAGGCACCATGACACGCATCCCGATTCTCGTTACTGGCTCGCACAAGGCAGGCACAACCTGGGTTGGGGAGATGCTCGCGGCCTCGGGGCAGGTTGGCTATATCAGTGAGCCGTTCAACCCGACGCGGGCTCCTGGCATATGTAACATGGGGCGACAAGTATGGTTCAAATATATTCCATCTGATTCACTAGAAGATCATGCAGCTCGTCATCTTGCAAGAACTCTTTCCTACAAGTTTAGCCTTGCCGAGTTTCGTCAGAGGACACCGAGCCTTGCGGATTATCGTTCGGGCTTCTATTGGGCTCGTCATTTCCTTGCCTACCGTCTACGCGGTGTGAGGCCCCTACTCAAGGATCCCATTGCCGTGTTCTCTGCCGAGTGGCTAGCAGAGGCCTTTGGTGCCCAAGTTGTCGTGCTCATCCGTCACCCAGCTGCGTTTGCAGACAGCCTCCACCGGGCTGGATGGAACTACGACTTCTCCAATTTTTTGCGCCAACCATTGCTAATGGAACGTTATCTTTATCATTTTGCGGACGAAATCCGCGCGGCTGCCGCTCGGCCCATGGCTGTCCTTGATCAAGCGTCTCTGCTTTGGCGCGTTATATATCACACTGTGTACGAGTACCAACAAGCGCATCCGGCATGGTACTTCGTCAGGCACGAGGATCTGTCATTAGATCCCATCGCCGAGTTTCGCCAGCTATTTCGCTATCTTGATTTACCGTTCTCGGACAAAGTCGGCGAGGTAATCACCGACCACACTAGCGGTAACCACAGAGGTGAGCTAAAGCACGATAGTCGCTACCAAGGGGAGCTCAAGCGCGATAGTCGTAAAAATGCTAATGCATGGACAGGCACGCTCACAGCCGAAGAGATTACCCGCTTGCGAGGACAGGTAGACGACGTGGCACATCTATACTATGCCGACTCGGAGTGGAGTTGATCGGACCTATGAGTTCGGCCCCGCTAAGAATCAGCCCTGCGCGCCCGGCCCGGCACAATCGCTCGTCGCCATGGAAGTGCACTTCCCAGGACATGAGGTCCACAGCCAGGTCGGGAGACGAGGTCGTGCTCGTGCTGGAGCGGGTCAGGAGCAGGATCGAAGGCATCCGCTATGGCTAGCAACACGCTCGACGGCAAGAAACCCACGACACGCCGCTCCTCCGTGGATCCCCTACCTCTGGGGCCCTCCGGGCCTGTGCAGGTACCTCGGCGGAGGTCTACATGGTCGCAGTTGCGCCCGCTGCTCGGCGATCGGCGCAGATCGATCGTGGTGCTCGCGATCAGCGCGGTCTTTTCCGGCTTCGCCGAAGCCGGCGTCCTCGCGATCGTGGCCCAGGTGGCGACCACGCTCGTCAACCGGGTCTCACGGGTCCATATTGAGATCGGGCCGCTGCACATAGAGGCGACGGTTGGCGCTCTGCTGGCGGTCGCTTTCGTCCTGGCCGTAATTCGCATCGCCCTTCAGGTATCGATCTCATTGATTCCCGCGCGCATCGCCGCCGAAGTACAGGGGAACCTGCGTAGACGCATGTTTGAGGCGTTCACCCACGCCTCCTGGGACATGCAGTCGCGCGACCGCGAGGGCCACCTACAGGAGATCATGACCAGTCAGATCATGCAGGTCAGCCAGGGCGCGCTTCAAGCGGCGACGCTGATCCCCTGGCTGTGCACCTTCACCGTTCTGGTCCTCTCGGCGCTGGTCCTGAATATCGTGGCCGCCGCTGTCGTCCTGGTGGCGGCCACCCTATTGTTCGCTCTGATGCGACCCGTCAACGCGATCGGCGCCCGGGCTGCGCGCTCGCTGTCGCAGGCGCAAATGGCCTATGCCAGTGGAATCGGCGAGGCAAATCGGGTAGCCGAAGAGACCCGGGTATTTGGGGTCGCCGAAGCTCAGTGCAGCCGCATCGACAGGTTCATCGCCACCGCACAGGATCTGTTCTTTCGTACCCAGTTCGTCGTCCGTCTGATTCCAAACGTCTATCAGGGCTTGGTCTACCTCGTCCTCGTCGGAGGTCTCGCGGTTTTGTACGAGACCGACAGCGGCCACGTGGCATCCCTGGGAGCAGTGGTATTGCTGCTCGTGCGAGCCGGGCTCTACGGCCAGCAGATCCAAGGCTCCTACACTATCGTTCGTCAGACCGCCCCCTTCGTTGAGCGTCTAGACGAGGCCGAACGACGCTATGCAGTGAGCAGTCCGGCGAGCGGCCAGTCGTCTATGTCCAAACTGAAGACGCTGACTTTCGAGAACGTTTCGTTTGCCTATCAGCCAGGCCGGCCGGTGCTGTCCAATATCAACTTCGAGGTATCCGGAAGCGAGGCCGTGGGCGTTGTTGGTCCGTCCGGTGCCGGCAAGTCCACACTGGTCCAGATCTTGCTGAATCTGCGAGCACCGGCCGAGGGGCAATATCGGATCAACGGCGTACCTGTGCAGCAGATCCGGCAGGACGACTGGTATGCACGGGTTGCATATGTTCCGCAAGAACCTCGCCTAGTACATGCGTCGGTGGCGGAGAACATACGATATTTTCGCGACCTCGATGACAACGCGGTCATGCGGGGAGCCGAACTTGCCCGCATTCACGACGACATCGAAAACTGGCCACAGGGCTACGAGACGATCGTGGGACCGCGCGCGGACGCCGTCTCGGGCGGACAGCAGCAGCGAATCTGCCTCGCACGAGCACTTGCCGACCAACCGGAAATCCTGATCTTGGACGAGCCAACGAGTTCATTGGACCCTCACTCGGAGGCCCTCATACAGGAATCCCTGACCGCGCTCAAGCACGAGATTACGCTGTTCATCATCGCGCATCGCATGTCGACGCTCGACATATGCGATCGGGTGATGGTAATCCTCGACGGCCGCCTCGACGCCTTCGACACACTGGCGTTCTTGGCCAAAACCAATCCTTACTATCGCTCCGCCTCAGCATCAGCAGTGCCCACTGGACGTGATTTGTCTTGATGCAGAGAGCCCCTGATTTCTTTATCGTCGGGCAGCCCAAGAGCGGTACGACCGCCCTTTATGAAATGCTGAGGCGCCATCCCCAGATCTTTATGCCAGACCTAAAGGAGCCTAATTACTTTGCGCAAGAGCTTGCCGATAAGGGGCCGCCTGTTGATTTGCCAACGACCTTTGATGACTACCTCTCGTTGTTTGCATCTGCACAGCCCGGCGAACTTACTGGCGAGGCTTCTATCTTTTACCTATGGTCTCGCACCGCAGCCCGCAATATAGCCCGCGTTCGACCTGACGCCCGTATCATAGTTATTATGCGTGAGCCTGTGAGCTTCTTGTACTCACTGCACCTCCAGCTAATCAACGTCCATTTCGAGGCCGAGCCCGATCTCCGCAGAGCGCTGGCCCTTGAGGAGGAGCGACTCAGCGGCCACCACCTTCCTCAGGAAGGATACTACTGGCCGCAGCTCCTTCGCTACTCTGAGCATATGAGCTACGTGGATCAACTGCGTCGCTATCAGGACGCCTTTTCGGCCGACCGCTTCTTGATACTAATCTATGACGATTATCGTCGAGACAACCCTGCCACCCTCCACAAGATATTGAGATTTCTAGATGTCGATGACACCGTATCCCTCTCCACAAACGAGGTCAACCAAAGCGCTCGCATCCGGGCGAGACGCGTCAATAACGTCATGAATGCAGTGTCCGATGGTCGCGGTACAGGATCGGCGATGGTGAAGGCTGCGGTTAAGGCGGTCACCACTCAACAAGTACGTCGCACGGCGCGAGATCTTGTAAGTCGCAATATTGTCTATGGGAAGCCACTACCACCGGATCGCGACTTAGTGATGGCGCTCCGGCGCCGTTACAAGCCCGAAGTCGAGGCGCTGTCAGAATATCTTGGTCGTGACCTAATAACGCTGTGGGGCTACAATGACATTGCGTGATGCTTTCTGCATGATTGGTAATCGTTACTCTGGCGACGACAGCGGTCGTCCAGACGAACGAGCTATATGACGCCAATACGAGCTCTCGTCGTTAGTCACTCGGCCGAACCCACCGGAGCGCCGATTGCACTACTTCGCATCATGCGGTGGTGCGTCGAGCACGCTCTGATTGAGCCGACCGTCGTCTTGCGTCAGGACGGTGAGCTGGTAAGGGAGTTTGAGAAACTCGGGCCAACCTTTCTCGTCTCAGCAAATACGGAACATCGTGTGCAGGTTGCATTTGCAAGCGTGCCATTTGGAGACGCTGTGCTCGCCGCGGCAAATTTTGCATCGGATCATCGCCTTCGGCGACTCTGCGAGCGGCGAAAAATTGAGGTGATTTATGTCAATAGTGCCGTCGACAGCCGGATCCCAGCGGCTTTGAAATCTCTCGACCTCCCGGTAGTCACTCACGTGCATGAGCTTGAGCGTGAATTGCTCACTATGGTGGGGCGAGACGGCATAAAAAAAGTGATTGATGAGAGCAAGGTGCTTATCGCCGTGTCTGGAGCAGTGCGCAAGATGCTGCTCGCACACGGTGCAGACGGCGCCCGTATCGCCGAGGTGCAAGAGCCCATAGGCAATGGCGGGCCGATATCAGAGTCGGAGCGTAACACGGTGCGCCGCACGGTGCTTGGGGTAGACGACGAAACAGTCGTCGTCGTTGGATGCGGGAAGCCATCGTGGCGTAAGGGCACTGATGCCTTTCTCCGAGTTGCCCAGCGCGTAGTGGCAAATGCGCCAGCAGATACGAAGGTTGTGTTTCGCTGGATCGGGGGGACCCTTCCCAACAGGGCGCTCAGCACGCTCACTGAGGATATAGCCTGCCTCGGACTTCACGATCAGGTTGCCGTAATACCCCATCGTCCTGATGTCGATGCGCTGCTCGCAGCAGCAGATGTGTTCATAAGCACGTCGAGAGAGGATCCGAATCCGCTCGTCGTGCTCGAGGCCGCGGCAACCGGATGTCCCGTGGTGTGTTTTCGGAGCGCCGGCGGAGCAGAGGAGCTCGCCGACGCAGGCGGAGGCAAGGCTGTTCCCTACCTCGACACGAGCGCGATGGCGGATGCCGTGCTGGCGCTCATCGAATCACCAAAGGAACGGGAACGTATGGGGAAGGAAGCGCGTATGATCGTTACTCACGGTAACATACCCCAAGTCGTCGCGGAGAAGGTGGCGACAGTGTTGCGGCAATGCGTCGTTTCTCGAACTCACGTCAGGTATTAACGGTCGCGGCGAAGTCCTCTGATTGGGAGGCAGTGTCATCGATTGAAGCGGCGTCAGCAGAAGACTTGCCATATCTAAGGTACGATACGGGACTGCCCGACTTCGCGCCGTTGGCGATCACTCCCAGCAGCGGCGCACCACTACTTGAGAGAACGTGGCGCAGTTGCTCTGCGGCGTCGCGTCGGCTGTGCCCTACCCGGCCGACGATGACGACACCATCGACCTTAGTAAGCAGTGGGAACGCATCCGAGACTGCGGTGAGCGGCGGCGTGTCGATCACGACGAGGTCGTAGGCGGACTTGGCCCGTTCAAGCACAGCATCCATCGCTTGGCTCTCAAGCAGCTCACCTGGGTTGGGAGGGAGCACGGCACCGGCGGCCAGCACGTCAAGCGTATGCCCGCTGGTTCCCTCTCCGGGCGCAACCCGCAAGGCGACCGATTGGGTGACCTGGTCCATCGAGACATCGCCGATCAGAACGTCAGCCAGGCCTGTGGCAAACTGAATGTTGAACTGCTGGGCGAGCGTCGGCTGCCGCAGATCCACCTCCAGGAGCAGCACCCGCGAGCCCAGCCTCACCGCCGCCTCAGCCAGATGACGCGCGATCGTGGTCTTGCCGTCATCCGGCGCGGGCGACGCGATGAGGACTGTGCGCAGCTCTCGATCAACGTTGAAAAAGCGCAGGTGAGCACGGATCAGACTGAACGCCTCGGCCTCGGTAGGCGGTAGCACTGCCCCCTTGCCTGGGTCGTGCGGCGCGGGTCGCGCAAGCGCGGCGCTGTTGGGGACGACGCCGAGCACGGGCAGGCGATAGATAGCCTCCAGCTCCTCGGGCCCTCTGACCCGGCGGTCGAAGCGCTCGAGCAGCAAGGCGATGCCGAGGCCGAGCAGCAGGCCCAGAATTACTCCCAGGATCGTGTCGCTTTTGGTCTTCGGAGAGGAGGGGCTAGTGGGCACTAGCGCTTCCCCGGCAACTTCCACGTTGTTGTAGTCCAGTTCGGCAAGCAGGGCCAACGTGTGCGCGCGATCCTGGAGGTCTAGCCCGTCTGTGCCAACTCGCTGCACCGGGGAGAGCGTGGCGAGCTGCTTGTTCACCAGCGCCAGCGCAGACTTGAAGAACTGACGATTAGCGCGCCGCTGCTCTTTGGCGAACTGCCTGACATAGGTGTTTGCTATCGCGGCGGCGAGCACCGGAGAGGTCGAGGTAACCGAAACATTGACGATATTCGATTCTTCCTTCCCGCTTACGCTCAAGCTTGCCCCTACCGCTTCAGCGGTCAACCCGCGACCCAGCAGATTTGCGGTCTTTGCCGCCGTGTCGCCAACCCTCACGAGTTCGAGGTCGCTGTTCTCCTGCGTCGTGGGGTTGCTGCCGCCACCGGCCGAGAGCCCAGCGATTTGTTGGTCGAGCTGGTTGCTGTTGAAGGCAAGCGACGCGATCGCCGTGTACTTCTTGGTCTCGCGCTTAGAAAAGCCGTAAGCCGCAGCCGTGACCAGAAACAAGCAAAGGCAGATCCACAGTGCGCGACGACGGAGGATACCCAGAAACCGCTCGAGACTAAGGCCTGTCTGCTCAGGGTCCATTTAAGTTGCCTTTACCTGCTCGCATCCATTACAATCGTCGCAACGCCACAAGGATGATGCAGCATACAGCAAGCGCCGAGAGCGTGTCGACGCCAACGGAAGCCCGATACGCCCGGGCCGCGTAGGATGGTCAGTAGACTGGTGAGATGCCGCTTCGGATCGCCCTGACCTTGCGCCCGCGCAACCCCTCCACCTCAGCTCTGCGAGTTCGGTGGCTTATACCGCGAGCCCTACCGATTGTCACTATTGTAACTATTGCGATGCTCTCGAGCTTGGGGGGTCGTGTTCTGCGCTGGCCTGACTCGGCCAGGTCCCATTCATCCCCGTCCCAACTTGGCTACATCGATCACGCCGGTAAGAGCGCAGGGCAGCATCTGATCGTGACCGTCGAGCCCGCGCATCCTGGACCGAAGTTTGCGTTGGGCGCGGTCGGTCTATCCATCGAGGCACAGGAGCTTGTCACTCCAGATCTGAGCGCTAGCCACAAGTCACTGGTCACACTCATGCGGCAGCTCGGTCCTGGGGTACTTCGCATCGGCGGCGACTCACTCGACTACTCTTGGTGGACCAGCCAAGACGAACAACCACCCGCATGGGCAACCAGTAAGGCCTATAGTGCGAGTGTCGTGCGTCCTGCCGATCTAGCCCGTCTTCATGGGCTGTTGGCGGCCACGGGCTGGCAAGCCATCCTCGGAGTTGATCTCGGTCACTTCGATCCTGCTCGCGCCGCGAACGAGACGAGCTTCGCCGAGAGTATTCTCGGTTCAAGCCTGCTCGGCTTTGAGATAGGGAATGAGCCCGACGACTACGGAGGTCAGTTCGACATGCTACGCCCGAGCTCCTACAGCGTAGCCAACTATCTCGAAGAATTCTCCGCTTACAGTGTCGCTATGCGTGCAGCTGCGCCAAAAATACGGTTATATGGCCCAGATCTCGGGGCGCAGGCGTTACAAACATGGCTACCGGTGATCGCCGCGAACAATGGCACGTCGTTCGCGGCGATCACTCAGCATTATTATCCCACTACATATAATGACTCTGAAAGCAAATGCAAACCCACTCCAATACCCACCGCCCTCGAACTGCTCTCCCCACAAGTTCGCGAACGCGAGAATGCGGTGCTCCAGGCAATTGTTACAGCTGGCCAGATCGCGCACCGCGAAACCCGAATAACCGAGACGAACACCACTGGCTCTTGTCAATCAAGTGACGGGCCAGCTACAAGCCCGGTTTTCGCGAGTGCCTTATGGGCACTTGACTGGGCGCTACGATCTGCCAGTGTCGGCATAGCAGGACTGAACTTCCATGGGTACTTCGGGATTTGCGCACCAGATGGCTTCAATCCCATATGCGCGCCTAATTACAGTGCGGACATACGAGGATATGTCATCGCTCGTCCGGAGTATTACGGTCTCTTGGCTGCTCGACAACTCGAGGGTGGCCATTTTATTCCTGTGCACATCAAGGGACAAAGCGCCCAAGACGATCTAACGGCGTATGCGACCAAGCATCCCGATGGAGCTCTTACCATAGCAATCAGCAATCTCGGCGTCGGTATTTCACCTTCCATTCTTCTCAATGTGCCTGGATATAGGAGAGCCACTGATGAGCGTTTACTGGCACCTTCGGTTGGCGCAACAAGTGGTGTGACTTTTGGTCATGCATCAGCTGATGCTGGCGGCATGATACGGCCCAGAGGAGCAGCGTTTCCTAGTTCACATGGTAAGTTTCGACTTACGCTTACGCCCACAAGCGCAGTGATCATAACGTTGCGCAGATAAACTACAAGGCGGGATCACTTCCGTATACGGGGCGAAGCAACACCCCGCTTACTAAACCACGCAATGCAGCGCGACACCACGAAGCAGTCTCGAGCTTACGATATCTGAGGTGGCGACGCACTGGTGCCGTAGCTAGCAGAAACACCAATCCCGTAAACACTGGCATTGAGCGCACAATTCCTCGCAGCAAGCCGACTGATTCATCGAGATTGGTAACCCTACGGTACATTATTCCCGTGGTCCGAAAGTATTGTTCAGCAACGAACATACCTGTCTTCGACGTCGAGGTATGCTCTGCGTGCATGACGGTAGCCGCTGGTTCTAGGAACGCACTACTACCCTGAGCACGCAATCTCCGCGCTAAAAACTCCTCCTCACCAAACAGAAAGAACGCCTCATCAAAACCACCAGTAGCAACAAACCGATCTCGTCCGATCGCCATACACGCACCCTGAACGTAAGGTACCTCCCCACCAACTCGATAGACAAGATCGTCAGCCGGCAGGTCACGCTGCCATCTCTTCGGCTGCATCCGTAGCGGGATGAGTAGGGTAAGCACCTCGCTCCACGGACATGACCAATTCCGTGCTCTTGTGATCTCATGTCCCCCCTGATCAACGATGCGTGGGCCGATCAATGCACCGCCATGCTTGATGACAGATGCCACAAGGCACTCGCACGCACCGTCCACGAATCGGGCATCGGGATTGAGAAATATAACTACATCACCATTGGCGTTAGCCGCACCTAGATTGCAGCCGGCTCCAAACCCTCGATTGCGCCCTGCCGCGATCACCTTTGCGTCGGGTCGCTCGTGTAATGTGAGAGCCTCGATCTCATCGGAGTTCAATGACTGATTAACGACAACCACTTCGGAGTCAGCGGGGATCGATGCTAGACAGCCGGGCAAGACGTCTGAGGACTGGTACACAATTATAACAACAGTAGACTTCATGCACTTTGCCGCCGGCTACAAGCGAGAACGGCTGACGCTGCTCCCAAAAACATGAATACGATGTTTTGCTCCTGTGTAATCGGCGCCACAAAGATCAGTCCCACTAGGTTTGCCAACGCCACCACAACGAGTACTCCACCCATAGACATTTGCCTTAGGCGAATCAGGTAAACAATCATTGGCACACTCATTAAAGCAATGAGTGCTGCTGCTATGACGCCCCATTGCTCGGTCAGTAGGACATATGTGTTATCAACAGATTTGATACCGACTTCCCTTAGTGTATCTGCCTGGTGACCGAACCACGAGAAGTACTGATTGCTCGCAGCTAGTATGTTTTCCCGCGCTTGGGCACTGGTTGACGCCTCACGGTCTGATCCAAAAATAGACAGGATCCCTTCCCTAGTTGTAACCGAAAATACCATAAGGATACCTACCACCAAACTTCCCATAGCGAAGGTGGCTGCCACACGAGCCCGTACCACCCTTGATACGGGCTTGGAGATAGCTATCCAGGCACCACAAATCAACGCAGCAAGCAACATGATCCAGCCCGTCCTAGACAGCGTCAGCGCTTGGCCTACGATCAAAAGCCCCGATGCGATTAGCCAGGAAGTTCGTTGCTGCCGAGCGTCAGGTCGAAAAGCTAGCGCAAATGCCAAAATGGCGCCAGTGATCAAGAACATCGATAGTGCGATCGGATGACCAAACGCGGCCTCGGCACGAGGCTGATCGTCCCGATACAACTCGTGCGCCCATAGTTCTCCCAGACCCGGTTGGACCACCAGCTTTTGGAAAGGATTGTAACCAGTCGCAGCCTCCACGTAGACAAATGGGAGTGTCGCAAGAGTTGTTGCGCAGAATATCTTTGCGAAGGATGTATAGTTGATGCGGTTACCGACGAGATATCGAGCGGCGAGGTAGGGGACTAACCACTGTAACAAATTAGTAGTAAAATCTCCTTGTTTACGTACCCCTAAGACTACGCACATTAATGACACAACGAAAAATAAGGCAATAAGAACGTCTATTTGGGACAGTATGGGTTTCTTTGAGAATAGTAACGTATTAGCGAGACCGCCCGCAACGATCACGAGCAAGAGCATAACACCGGGATTGGGAAAAATGTGATACTCGTAGGGTATCCAGTAGACCGGTATAAACGCCAGCGCAAATAGCGCAACGATCATCGGGAACGCCGGTTCGACCCGAGCTAACAGGAAAACGATTACCGTACAGCTCAAAGCTAGCAGCACCACAGTGATGTCAAATGAATGTACGACCACAAGACCTGCGGCTATCATGATCAGGGCAAGCAATACGACAAGAACTACTCGATAATGCTTAGGGCTGAGAGCAACTCCCCGCGTCGTTGGGCCGAAGGACCCCATGACCGTACTGCCCTCTGCAGATGAGTTACGCATAGACGCCGGTACCCTCCCCAGTGCGTGGTCTCGCCGGACATGATCCCCTGCCCAGGGGTAGGTTTGGGTAGCATTCAGAACGAACGGTGATCTTGCGTAACTTGAGCCCATCGCCCATGACAAAGTAACGCTTCCTTCGGTACTTGCCGCGAAGTCGTATGAGATTGCGGCTGTTTTGCAGCCGGCGCGGCGCTCGCCACCACTCGGCTTCGCCCAGATGCTTCGTCCGATGGCGCAAGGAGCACGTGACACACCGACGATTCTGAACAAACGAAGTGGGCATCCCTGGTTGAGATAGATACCGAGGAAATGTGGCCGCAGTCATACTAGGGGGCGGTGGTCATATACGCGGGCCTGGATTCTATGAGACTCGGCCAGCCCGATGAGAACGGTCATGTAGCCCTTACAAACGTCCTCCCACGAGTAGCGCTCCCGCACTATGGACCGCCCGCGTTGCGCCATCTCTTCTCGCAGGGGGGCTGACGTCATGACAGATCGTATCTTCTCCGCAAGGACATGCGCGTTGCAAGGAAACCGCTGCTCCAGGAAGGGCAGCACCTCGGCGTTGAACGGCGTGTCCAGCGCAAGCGTGGGCGCGCCTGCCCCGAGCGCCTGCAGCAAGGCTGGATTGGTGCCGCCGACGGAGTGCCCGTGCACGTAGACCCCGCTGTGCGCCCACAGCTGGGTGAGTAGTCGCTGATCCTGGACATGGCCCAGCCAAGCAACGCCCTCAGCCGCCTGCAGCTTACGCAGGCGCTGCTCGATCGGGGAGTCGAAGTTCGCGCTACCCACGATCACCGCGTGGGGCGCGTCCGCGCCGAGCAGGTCGAGAGCGTCGAGCGTCAGATCGACGTTGTTCTCCGGGGTAAGGCGCGCAACGACCAGCAGGTATGGCCCTTCCGGAAGCTCCAGAGCATCCAGCCGATCACGTCCGACGTCCGCAAGCACTGGCGCACCGTAGGGGATGAACGTGGAGTCTCTGCCAAGGCGCTCGCGCCAGATGTCGCCGATGGCGTACGAATCGCAGATCAAGGCCGTCGCGTTGCGGGCCGTCATCCAGGCCCCGGCTTGAAAGGCCGCTCGCCCGAGGCGACTCCACTTGCCCCGCTCCCACTCGATACCGTCCGTGTTCACGGCGAATGGCGTGCGCGCCGCACGCAGCAGGGGAAACCAGAACCCATTCGCGATGTTGAGCACGAGCACAGAGTCAAAGCGGCGGAAGCTCGCGTCGAGCGTCGCTGTCATCCCAAAGCTCAGGGTCGACAGCGACTTCGTGTCGCGCCCGGGTGTGGCGATGCAGCGTACGCCTTCGGTCAGCCAGGTGCGTCGACCTTCGTCACGCGTACGGCAGTAGACCGTTACGTCGTGCCCCGCCTGCACCAGGTAAGGACTGAGATACCGCACCAGCGTCTCGTAGCCGCCATAGGTGCTGGGGAAGCCTCGGCTGCCGAGGATTGCGAGCCTCATGGGCTCGGTAGGATACCGATGGTGTCCAGGATGACGCCAACGACCACCATGCGACCAACAGAGGGATCGAATCGCACAGAACACGCAGCACCCCTTGTGAGGGTCTTGCTGCAGGGCCGTGCCGCCCGGAGCATCGCAGCCAACCCCGGAGGAGATCAGGTCCAGCTCGAGGCTACCGCCCGGGCATTACGGACAAACGGCGTAGATGCGCAGATCTCGGCCGAGGCGGAGCCGAACCTATCCGGCTTTGACGCCGTGCACCTGTTCGGACTCGTGAGACCCCAGGAGACCTGGATACAGGCGAGGAACGCCACTCGACAGGGTAAGCCCGTATTCCTCTCCACTGTCTACTGCGACGTTTGGGAGTTCGAGCAAGTGGCACGTTCAGGTCCCGTCGGCTGGATCGCCCGGCGGTCGAATCGCAACGTCATGGAGGCCCTGAAGGCCGCCGGTCGCGGGGTTAACAATCGTGAGTGGAGTCGAGGCTCGCTGGCCCTGTTCCTCCGCGGCTACTCGCGCATGCAGCGAGAGCTGGTATCGATGTCATCGTCGTTTCTCCCGAACTCGCGATCCGAGTGGCTGCGTATCGCCCATGATCTCGGGCTGAACCCAGACGACAGTCGCGTGACTGTCGTTCCCAATGGCTTTGACGCGGAGGAGAGTTCGATGGTGGGCGGGTCTCCCCCGGCTCACCTTGCCAAGTTCGACGGTTGCGTACTATGCGTGGCTCGTCTGGAGGGCCGCAAGAACCAGGCAAACCTGATCGAGGCCGTACGCGACACCGATCTGCCGCTAGTCTTGGCGGGCCCAGCCACAGCCAATCAAGGGCGTTACGTCAAGCGGGTCGAGGAAGCGGCAGGGTCGCTCGAGAACGTTTACGTATTGGGGGCGGTGACGGCGGAGGAGAAGGCGTGGCTCTACTCGCTGGCACAGGTTCATGTCCTGCCCAGCTGGATGGAGACCTGCGGACTCTCGTCGTTGGAAGCGGCGGTCGCGGGCTGTGCCGTGGTCGTGTCGCCCAACGGTGACACACGTGACTACTTTGGTAACTATGCCGAGTACTGCGATCCGGCGAGTCCAGCGTCGATTCGCGACGCGATCATCCGCACCAAGGCACGGGGAGCCAGTGCCGCCTTGGCTGAGCGCATTCGCAGTGAGTTTACGTGGGAACGTTGCGCAGAGGCGACGTGCCGCGCCTACCGCGATGTACTCGCCTAATTTTTACGGTGACATGAGCGAGGTCGTACACTTCTATCCTTTCGAGCCGTGGGGGTGGCATGGGGGTACAATGCGTCTGCGAACGGCGCTCGAAGCTTCAGCGCTCGTCGGGAAGCCGGTCCTGTACTGGTTTGATCGCACAGAAGCACGTTGGGTACCAGAGCCCGATCTATCTGTTGTAGGGAGATCCGCCCCAGCCATTATCAAGGGCGAGCCTTCAACAACGGGAAGACTAAAGCGGTCCCTCTTTCCTTCGACGCTATACGAGTCAGGCAGAGCGCCGATACACGCCTTTGCGGGAGCGAAGATTCCTCCGGCATCCACGGTCGTACTCCACACTTCCTACCTCGCGCCGCTGGTCAAGCGCGTGCGTGTCGCCGGAGCCCAAAGAATCGTCGTCGACGTGCACGATGTGGTGTTTGGTGCACATACCGATGATGCTGGGCGCGGGCCGCTTCCCATTCGGGCCCTGCGACGCTTATACGCAGAGACCGTTCGCTACCGTGAGCGACGTGCATTGTCACGCGCTGATGCTCTGGCAGTGGCGGGATGGGGAGACGTTCTCAAACTGAAGTCGCTGGCGGTGAATTTTCTGACTTGGACGCCAACAGGGATAGATACAACCATCTCAGCGTCTCCTGCAACTCCCGAGATTCGCGTTGGCCTGATCGGCAATTTCGCACACAGCGCCACCGCAGATGCGGCCAACACATTGCTGGAGAGCAAGCTGGGAACATCAGACGAATGCCGCCTTGTTTTCGCCGGCCTTCACTCGGAGCAGGCTCTGCGTGCAAACGAGCGGGCGAAAGTGTTGGGTCCAGTGGAGAACATAAGCACCTTTTACGAGTCCGTCCATGCAGTCGTGGTTCCTGTCAGGAACGGGTCAGGCATGAAGTGCAAGCTCGGAGAGGCGGTGATGGCTGGGAAGGCTGTGATTACCACGCCTCTTGGCGCCGAGGGCTATTCTCCAGAGCTGCAGAGCGCATTCGTCGTGGTCGACAGCACACAGCATCTCAGCATGCAGGTCGTGACCAGCGCGATAGAGCATTTATCACATGAGGAGACTCGCGGTCGATTTGAGTCGACGGTCGGCCGAACAGCTGCCGCACACACCTACGCGCACTTGCTAGAATGCACCGATCAATATCGAGCGAGCGGTAGACTACGACCTCGTGTGTAGCCCGAACGGACTCCCAGATGGGCCGTAGGCGGGAAGGGCGGCTGAGCGTTGTTCGAAGAGGCGGAGTCTCGATAAGCGCTTGGCCAACACAGCAGGATCGGCCCACCGACTCCTCACAGCTGGATCAAACCGCGGCCTCCCCGGAACGGGATTACCCTGCGACATCGCGTCGCGGTCTCGGTGGGGTGACCGGCTTCTACCCGCCACTGGTCGTGTTCCTCGCCGCGATGCTGTTTGTACGGGTGCTGACCGACGACCGCTCCCCACCGAACAGTCGCCATTCGGGTAGCCTCAACCTATCCTCGGTGATCGCCTTGGCGTTTATCCTGCTGGCCGTCTATATGCTGTTTCGCTGGCGCCGGGGAGTCCTGCCCACGATCCTGGCCACGGTGTGGCTGTGCGTATGGATGGCGATCGCCGTGCACACCAGCGGCGCCTCGACCGAGACGCTCCGCGAGGGCGTGCGCGAGGTGTCAACCGTCGCGCTCTTTGTCATCGTCTACAACGCGCGTGGAGTCGTGACAGTGCCGATCGCCGCGCGGTTGGTGCAGCTCATTGGGTTTGTTCCGGCGCTTCTCGCCCTCTACCAGCTCACAACCAATACCGGTATGGACATCGCTGGCAACATCCGAGCACATGGCACGTTCGCCCATCCCAACAGCGCCGCCATGTTCTTCACCATCGCCACCACCGCCTCGCTGTGGCTGTATCTCGACAACGGACGCCGCCGATTCGACGCACTGCTGGTGGCACTGTTCGCCGCCGCGCTGATCGCGACGTTCAGCATCGATGGCGTGATCACACTGATCGTGATGTTGACGGTGTTCGGCGTGCTGCGCCCCGGTACCTTGCTCATCAAACTGGGGCCCTGCGCCGTCGCCCTGGTCGTCGCCCTGGTGTTCTTCGCAACGCCGCTCGGCGCGCACCGCATCGCCGGGGAGACGGCGACCAGCCTCACGGCCGCCGAACGCGGAGAAACGACGAGCACGCTCGACACGCGTCTGTACAGATGGAAAACACTGCTGCCGGCGTGGGAAGGATCCCCCGTCTTTGGCCGAGGTATCGGTACCACGACGACCACCGAAAGCACAGCCACGAACCGACTGAACTTCCTCCTGCCCCACAACGAATACCTCCGCTACCTCGTCGAGACCGGCATTGTCGGTCTGGCGATCCTGCTCGCGGGCCTTGCGCTCCTGGTCCACAGCCTGATCCGCAAGCGAAGAATCCCCGGCACGTCGGCTGCGGGCACCCTCAACGCACCGGCGCTCGCACTCGCGATCGTCGCCGGTTGCCTCGTCAACTCGCTCGCCGAAAACACCCTGCTCAACAGCCCCATCTGCTACGCGGTCGCCCTGATCGTCGCGGCTGCCTTGGTCTACCCCAGCGCCGAGGCGAGACGACCAGTACCGCAAACGGCGTGACTGTCTACGGCGTCTCACCGCCAGACTCGGGCATGCGGACACACAGAGACGCGCTCGTGCGCACTCTGGTCGTCCATCACTTCGGCCCCGACCCGACGACGGTCGAAGGCATGGCGACCGTGATCGGCCTGCTCACCGAGCATGAGGTCGGAGGCGACGTTGTCGATGCTCATCCGACGTGGCACCCCCAAGGAGACCCGGCGTCAGCAAGCGACCCTACAAGGATCCCTGATTTCATCCGCCCGCAGGTGCCAGCCGCAAGGCTGCCGTCGTTGCGCGACGGTCCGCTGCTGGGCTCACTGTTCGAGTCACTCGTGACGCTCTCGGTACGGGTCTACGCCCAGGCTGCACGAGCGCGGGTCGGCCACCTGAGAACGCGCAACGGCGACCACGAGGTGGACCTGATCGTCGAGCGCCGCGACGGCCGCATCCTTGCGATCGAGACCAAGCTTGCGGCGGTGCCCGACGATCGCGATGTTCGCCATCTGCATTGGCTCGCCCAGCAGATCGGTGCCGACCTCCTCGACGCCGTCGTGATCACGACCGGACCGTACGCCTACCGCAGGCCAGACGGAATCGCCATCGTGCCGGCGGCGCTGCTCGGCCCATAGCGATGTCAGCAACAAGCAATCAATTGACCGTTCACCACTTCGGCCCAGATCCGACCACGGTGGGTGGTATGGCGACCGTGATCCGGATGCTAACCGAGCATCGGGTAGGGGCCGACGTCGTTGACGCTCATCCGACGTGGCGGCCACAGGCCCCCCTGACGAGCGCCCTGCTGGTCGCGACAGCCGCGCGAGCGCTCCTGGGCATGCCGCCCGGCCAGGTGGCGCATGTCCATCTCTCCGAGCGCGGGTCGCTTCTGCGCGAGGGGGCGCTGCTCGCACTGGCGCACAGGCGCGGACTCGTCACCGTCGCGACGATCCACGGCGCGACGTTCATCCCCTTCGCGCGCCGGCAGCAGCGGCTCGTGTCCGCGGTCCTGCGGCGCGCCGATCTCATCACCTGTTTGGATGGGAAGACCTTCGACTGCGTGCGCGCAAGCGCGCCCGGCGTTCGCTGCGAGATCGTGCCCAACCCCGTGGTCGTGCGGGACGAGGCCTTCCCCGCGGATCAGACTGGCGAACTGGTCGTGTTCGGTGGGGAGATAGGTCTGCGCAAGGGCGCCGACGTTTTGCGGCGCGCCTGGCCGATCGTGGCAGAGCGCCGCCCGCGGGCGCGATGCCTGATGGTGGGACCGAAGACCGACTTCACGCCCGCTCGCGCCGAGCGCCTGGAGGTGCGGGGTCCCGTAGGTCCCGAGGAGATGCAGGAGATCCTGCGGCTCGCGCGCGTCGTCGCACTGCCCGCCCGCGCCGAGGGCATGCCGATGGTCCTGACGGAGGCGATGAGCCTCGGCCGGCCGTTCGTGAGCACCCCGGTCGGGGGCATACCGGAGCTCGCCGAGGCGGGCGGTGTGCTCGTCCCGGTCGATGACGCGCCAGCCCTCGCCGATCGCCTCATGGAGTTGCTGGCCGACCCCGAGCTCGCGCGCACGATCGGCGGACGGGGGCGGCAGCTCTGTCTAACGACGCGCAGCGTCGAGGTCATCGACGCTCGCCTGCGCGAGCTGTACTCGGCTGCGGGCGCCGACAACAGCATCGACGTTCGTGAGAGGACGAAAGGTCTAGGATCGACCAAATGACCATCGCGGATCGGTACACAGGCGATGAGTACGTCACGTCCAATCCCGACTGGCACGTGACAGATTCACCTTGGAAGGCAGCCCAGGTTTTGGAGATGCTCAATGTCGACCCGGTCGAGACGATCTGCGAGGTTGGCTGCGGCGCTGGCGAGATCCTGCGCCAGCTCCATGATCGGATGCCGGCCACCAGACGCCTGGTGGGCTACGAGATTGCGGACGTGCCGCTGACGATGGCCGCCGAGCGGGCAACCGAGAGGCTGTCCTTCAAGCTGACGGACGCGGCCGACGACGACGAAGTCTTCGATCTCATGCTCATCATGGATGTGATCGAGCATGTCTTGGATCCAATTTCGTTCCTCCGCAACCTGCGATTCAAGGCCAAGCGAACGATCTTGCACGTGCCCCTGGACCTCTCGGTCCAGAGCGTCATCCGACCCGGCAAGCTAATGTCATGGCGAGAGCGCGTCGGACACATCCACTACTTCACGCCGGAGACCGCCATCGCGACCGTCCAGGACGCGGGCTACGTAGTCCGAGGACATGTCTTTACACGGAGCTTTGACCTCGAGGCCACGACCGTAAAGGCACGCATGGCGCGAATACCCAGGCGACTGCTGCCCGAGATGGTCACGGTGCGCCTGCTGGGGGGCTATTCGATCTTGATCGATGCCTCCAATTACTCATCCGCACAGGCGAGCATCTGACGTTCAAACGTCCCTCGCACGAGCCTCAACGCAGCGTTTCTGTGGGACGCAGCAGACGCGTTATCGTCAGCCCGTACCGGCCCAGCACGCCCGCGCCGCGACTCAGGCGGGATCTGGCCCGCTGTCTGGCGCCGTGCCGAGCCTGCTGGTCCAGGACGTCGGGTGGGGGCAGCAGTTGGCGCCGCACGAACGCGCCGAAGCCTCCCTGCGGCATCAACAGGCCGTCGATCAATCCCATGTCGGCATAGAGCTGCGAGCGGCTGGAGCGCGGGTTGGGATTCGCGAGCCGCACAGCCATACGCTCGCGCAGACCTAGCTCGTGCATGTCCCCGGCGATTTGCGCCGCCGGCAGTCCCACCGTCTTCTCGGCCGCCCGCGCCGCGACCAGAACGACGCGCGTAAGCGCTGGATAGACGCACAGCAGCTCGTCGAGCGCGCCCGGCGCAAGCTCGGCACCGTGGACGTCCCACCAGGCGCTCAGGTCGCTGGCCAGACGCAGATCGATGAAGCCGTCGCGGGCGTAGAACAGGAGCAGGGCAGCGAGCTCGTCGGCGGGGGCCGGGCGCCACACGCCCGGCGGGTCCACGACGCGCGGCAACAGCCGCTCGCACGCGAAGCACCGCTCGTACCAATGGATGCGCCAGTGCAACTCCACCGGCGGCAGCTCTCCCCGCTCGTGGACGAGCACGAAGTGCAGCAACGGCAGCCCGTCATCGAGAACGTAATCGGCGGGGGCGCCGTAGCCCTGCTCACGCACCACCGCCACCGCCGCCAGCAGCTCCTCCGGCGCGATGAGCAGATCGATGTCGCTCGAAAGACGCCGGCCGGGATCGCCGTAGATCGCCTCACCAAGCAGCGGGCCCTTCAAGGCGGTCGCGCGGATCCCCGCCTGCGCGAGCATCGCCGCGATGCGCAGCGATACGAGCTGCAGAAAGGCGCTATGCCGGCGCCCCGCCTCCACCGCCCGCTGCACCTGCTCAGCAAAGTCATCGTCGGCGCGGCCCTGCGCCAGCTCGAGCACGCGAGGGCCCAGGACGGTCAGCAGTCTGCGCCGGCTCAGCGTCTGCGCAAGCGTCGGCCAGTTGACCTGTGCGATCAGCCGCTCGGCCCGCTCGTGCATCGCCCGCCGGCGATCGGCCGTGCCGGCGCTGAACAGGATGAGCTGCCGTTCGGCGCGGGGGCGGGAGCTGGACATCGAAGCTCAGTTTCGCATGTAGTCGCCGCGACCGCCGACTGCCGGCTCCCCGGTCGAGCTCAAGCTCAAAAGGTCAAGTACGACACCGCCGAGGACCGTGCGGCATGTTCACGAGATGCTGTGCAGTTCCATCTTCAGCAGTTGCAGGTGACTCCACGGAAAGGCTTCGAGGATCTGCTGCTCGGATTTGCCTTCGAAGAAGCCGTGGGGGCCGGTGTAGGGGTTGGTACCGGTGGGAATCGGGTCCTGCGCGTACATGGCTATGTTCGCGGATTGGTTCACGATGAAGATCCCGTAGCGCTGCGCCGCTTCGGCCATCATCAACGTCAGCTTGGGGAGGTGGAACGAGGCGAGGTTGAGACTGGGGTCCAGGCGCAGACGAGCGCCCTCAGGGATGGACAGCGGTTCCGTGGACCATCCGTCGGTCCGCTCGGCGGGTGAGGCATAGACCCCACCACGCGGGGCGGGGATCGACATCGCCAGCGCGTGATTTATTTGGCCCTTTTCGAGATCTTCCAGCGTGATCAGCCCGCCCGCCATCGATAGCGATGTCGCGGCAGCACCCCAGTTGGACTTGGCGCCCGGCCAGTCTTCGGGACCGTAGGCGCCCGAGTCGGCGGAGGCATCCTGCATCGCGCCGCCCCACCTCGCCTGCCAGCCCGTGAGGGTTTCTTCCAGTCCCCAGAACTCCCACAGCTTATCCGTGCTCGGCTGCCAGACCACGAGAACTTTATCGGTGCCCACAGCCGGCTGCGCGCCGGCTGGCAACGGAACCGCATCCCACGCCGACCCCAGCGCCGGCGACTGCGAGGCATTTTCCAACGTCACCTTCACCGTCGGCTGTTCGGCGGGTACGGTGTAAATCGGGACCGACCAGGACGTGGTGTTGATCGCCGGCCCTTTTTGGATTTCCAGCTCTTCAGCCACCTGTGCGACGAAGGCGCTGACCACTTTAGCCGTACTCGGATCGAGCGGTGCCGTGGCCAGCAGTTCGGCGTTCCAGAAGCTCGTGAGCGAGAAGAAACGAAACGGAGCCGCAGATTCAGTCAGCGGTTCGACCGTCTGCGTAAACATGGACGAAGCCGACGCTAAATCGCTGCTGTCTCCACTGTAAGCAGCGGTAATCCTATAGGAGGACCATTTGGGGTAGCCTGTAACGGTGCATGTAGCCGTACCAGAGCTGATAATCTCCGCCGCGCATCCGGTGATCAGGGTTCCTTCTTCTTTGAATTCAACCGTTCCCGTCGCCGTTGCGGGGCTCACCGTCGCAGTGTAGGTCACGGCTTGCCTAACGTTCGACGGGTTCGTAGAAGATGACACTGCCGTCGTAGTGGTTTTCTTGGCGACCATCTGAGTCAAACCTGGAGACGTCGAGCTGCCATAACTGCTGTCGCCGGAATAAACGGCCGTAACCCAATGCCCACCAGCGGCAAGATCGGCCACGGTGCACGTCGCGGTACCAGAACTCACAGGCTGCGCAGCACAACCCGCGATCGTCAGCCCAGCCTGCTTGAATTCCACTGTCCCCGTCGCGGCGGTGGCACTCACCATAGTCGTGAAGGTCACCGCCTGCCCAACGGTTGACTGGTTCGAAGAGGACGACGCCGTCGTCGTGGTGGTTTTCTTGTTGACCGTCTGAATCAAGCCGGAAGACGTCGAGCTGCCATAGTTGCTGTCGCCTGAGTAGACGGCTGTAACCCAATGCCCGCCGGCGGCGAGATTGGCCACGGTACACTTCGCGGTGCCTGAGCCTACGGTCTGCGCAGAACACCCGCCGATCGCCACCCCGGCCTGCTCGAACTCAACTGTCCCGGTCGCCGCCGTGGTACTGAGCATCGCCGTCAATGTAAGCGTTTCACCAACTATCGTAGGATCCAACGAAGACGACACTGTCGTCGTGGTTGTTTTCTTCTTGACCGTCTGGGTCAAACCGGGAGACATCGAGCTGCCATAGTTGCTGTCGCCGGAATAAGCCGCCGTGATCCAATACCCACCAGCGGCAAGATTAGACAGAGTGCACGTCGCAGTACCAGAACTCACAGGCTGCGCAGCACAACCCGCGATCGTCAGCCCAGCCTGCTTGAATTCCACTGTCCCCGTCGCGGCGGTGGCACTCACCGTCACCGTGTAAGTCACGGCCTGCCCAACGGTCGAAGGATTCAACGATGACGACACCGTCGTCGTAGTAGCTTTCTTCTTGATCGTCTGAGTCAAACCGGGAGACATCGAGCTGCCATAGTTGCTGTCGCCGGAATAAGCCGCCGTGATCCAATACCCACCAGCGGCAAGATCGGCCACGGTGCACGTCGCGGTACCAGAACTTGCAGGCTGCGCAGTACAACCGGTGATAGGTGTACCAGCTTCGTCGAACGAAACCGTTCCCGTCGCGGCCGCGGCGCTCACCGTCGCCGTAAAGGTCACGGCTTGCCCAACGGTTGAAGGATCCAACGAAGACGACACCGCCGTCGTGGTGATTTTCTTGCTGACCGTCTGAGTAAAGCCAGGAGACCACGAAGCAGCGTAATTACTATCGCCGGAGTAAACCGCCGTGATCCAACGTCCACCCGCGGCAAGATCAGCCATGGCACACGTCGCGGTACCAGAACTTGCAGGCCGCGCAGTACAACCGGTGATAGGTGTACCAGCTTCGTCGAACGAAACCGTTCCCGTCGCAGCCGCGGCGCTCACCGTCGCAGTGTAGGTCACAACTTGCCCGACGGTTGAAGGATCCAGCGAAGACGACACCGCCGTCGTGGTGATTTTCTTGCTGACCGTCTGAGTCAAACCGGAAGATGTCGAGCTGCCATAGTTGCCGTCGCCGGAATAAACTGCCGTGATCCAATGCCCACCAGCAACAAGATTAGACAGAGTGCACGTCGCAGTACCAGCACTTATGGCCTGCGCAGCACAACCCGCGATCGGCTTACCATCTTCGTCAAAGGAAACGGTACCCGTCGCAGCCGCCTGACCCACGATCGCCGTATAAATCACGGACTGCCCAACCGTCGAAGGATCCGACGAAGACGACAACGTCGTCGTGGTGGCTGCCTTACTAACTGCCTGGTCAGTGCCCTGACCCGCTGATAGGATTGTTTGGGTTAACGTCGAAGAGGTCGAGGTGAGGTAGTTGCCATCCCCGCTGTAGGTCGCCGTAATCGAGTGGGTGACTGTGGTGGCGTAGCCACCGACCGTGCACGTTGCGATGCCGAAGCTGACTGCCCGATCGGCGCATCCCGAAATCACGACATCTCCGCCCTTGAATTCGACCGTGCCCGTCGCCGCGAGGGCACCGATCGTCGCGGTATAGGTTACGCCCTGCCCGACCGTCGAAGGGTTCGCGGAGGAGGCAAGCGTCGTCATAGTCGATACCCTTCCGGTCGGAGGAGCTTCGATCGGGGGTTTGGGTTCTTCCACCGGTGTCGTCGGTTCTTCCACCGGTGCCATCGGTTCTTCCGCTGGCGACTTGGATTCTTCGACCGGTGCCTTCGGTTCTTCCACCGGTGCCTTCAGTTCTTCCACCGGCGACTTCGATTCTTCGACCGGCGAGACCGGTTCGATCGGCGCCTTCAATTCCACCGGCGGTTTCGGTTCGACCGGCGGTTCAACCGGTGGCTTGTTCGAGCCACCCGAGGATCCCGCAGGGGGAGTAGATTCTGGGGTTGGCTCCGCGAGTGCTTCCACGAGGGAAGGTTCGACTATCGCGGGCGCGGGCGCGCTAGTAGTGGCTACGGACGGGGCTACGGACGGCGACGATGACTGCACCGTGGCAGCCAGCTTGGGAGAGGGGCTCGGCTTGGTCCCTTTAGCCTTCGCGACCGCGCAAGCCTTGCGGGCCTTCTCCGAGTGCGCCGCAGCGGCGCACTCGGCTCTTCGCGCTGACGAGGGCTTCCGGCGGCTCGCCTTCGGCTTGGAGACCGACTGGACGAGGGGTGCAGACAAACCGGTGGCGAGCCTCGATGCGGCGACAGCTCGCGACGGGTCAACGCTTGCGGCTAGCGCGAGTACGATCGCGCTCGAGAGCACGGCGGCAAGGAACGGCAGGCAGAGTCGAACAGCCGGCAGGCGGTGGGCAGGCAGCCTCAGGACAGGCCAATCGGGCCGAGAGCCGCGGGCGCCAGCATAGCCGGCGCGCTGCGGGCACGCGAGGATCTCGCTCGCCACGGCCGCTGCAAGTCTTCTTGCGGAGGTCATGTCGGTGCTTCATCGGACGATCACCCGGAGCTTCGAGGCTGGGGTCCCTGGGCTGGACGCATGTCAGCCGGGGACCTTGACATGTGTCGAAGGGGGCGCCTCTGCTTACTACGGGCAGCGCTCGCGCGGAGCATGGATGCTCCGCCCCACGGCGCTTGATTCCGCATCTCAGCCGCGCGGATGCGACCCCAAATGGCTGTCTTCTTCATGGCCCGTATAAATTCAGGCGTCGCTGCGTGATAGGGCTAAGATTCTATGCGTCAGAGGGGGAAGGGTCGGCCTACTGCCCGGACGACTCCTGGTCCTCCTGCGCGAAGCCTCGCTTGATCCACTCGCCGTAGGCGTTGTAGAAGGTTGGGAAGTCGGCAACGATGGTCCGGGCTGACTCGTGGATCTGCTCGGCTGTGGCGGTGGCGTATTCGTGCACCAGCAGCCGTCGCAGTTCGCGTAGCCGCTGCAGGCGGGTCGTGAGCTCGGCGGAGATGACGCGGTTGCGCCGGAGTGCCTCCAGGTCACGCCGGGCGTTGGTCTGGTCGGTACGCTTGCGAAGTTGGGCCAGCTCCAAGCCGAAGGCGCTCAGCTCGGCGATGTAGTTGTAGAGCTGGTCCACGCCACGCTCGACGGCCTTCACCTGGTTGAGCTCACGTGGGTCCTCCGAGGCGTAGGCAGCGCGAAAGCGCTCGAGGTCGAAGTCCTCCCCGAATTCGGCCATCGCTGTGCGCAGAGCCAGCAGGTGACGGCGTACATCGCCGATACGACCGCGGATCTTCGCCTTCAGCAAGCTGACGCGATCGGGATCCTCCCGCTCCAGTGGAGCGGGAGGAGACGTCGGTTGGGTCATGCAGGCACTCGCCCGACTGCGTCGAGATCCTCGAGCGCCTCCTCCAGCGGCCGCTCCGCCGCGCGGGCGCGGCGCTGCCACTTCGACAGCTGCGCGCGTTCGAGCGCCCATCGTTCGTCTCGGTCGATGAGCACCCGTCCATCGCACAGCGTGGCGAGCATCAACACCGGCGTCTGCTGGGCGTCGGATAGACGGACCAGCTGCACCTCGCGGCCGACTCGGCCTGTGAGACGTCCGGCAATGTCAGCCAGCCGGCCGACCGCGGGATCGTCGAGGTCCACCAACACATCGACATCAGAACTCGCGTGCTCAGTGCCAGTCGCAGTCGAGCCGAAGAGGACCGCGAGCCTCACATTGGGCTCTGTGCGCAGTGCAGCGCGCAAGCTCTGGAGCAGCCCCCAGTGGTCGCGTAGATAGAGCTCCTCACGCGCCGATACGCGGAAGCGGCGTGGACTCGGGCGCTCTCCGTGCAGGAGACCGTCAGCGGCGGCTCGACGAAGTGTGCGCTCGGGTATCGCGAGCGCTGTCGCGAGGCTCCTCAGAGATTCCACGGTATGGCCGATGATATCTCTTTGTAAGGCCGATCGCTTTAACTGGTCCACCCTGTCGACGTCGACCAATCATCGCGCAGATCTGATCGCCAAAAATCCAAGCTCGATGTCGTGCTTCTTCAGCCAGTTGACGTAGCTCTCCACAAACCGCGGTAGATGGCTCGTGCAGTGACGCTCGCACGCGCCGGCTGCGCGCGGCGTGTGCGTGGCCAGCTCGGCGCGCCACCTCGCCCCGGCGTTCGCGCAGCGGCGCCAAAGCCAGCCGCACATTGCTCTCGCCAGTCGGCCCGGCGACGCCTACGGCCAGTCGATCTGCTCGGCCAGCCCAATCGGGCCGAGGTCGATCAGAGTGCTGTGCTCGATCGGTTGGTACTCGCCATCATTCAGCCCGACCCAGTCGACCGAGCGCTTGGCGGGGTCGACGATCAGCAGCTCGTTGATGTCGTGGGCGGCGTAGAAGGGGAGCTTCTGCCACGTGTCGTCACCGGGGGAGACGATCTCTATGACAAGCGCGGCGGTGGGGTGCCAGACACCGCTTGCGCCAGGACGGTGCAAGCCTCCGTCGGGCACGCGGTAGTTCTCGGACGTGCCCAGCCCGAACTCTTGGATGAGGGGCTCCAAGTCAGCCTTACGAGCCAGCGGGCCGAGCAGCTCAGCTAGCTGCTGCAGAATGACTTGGTGCTCGTGCGAGGGCGGAGGATTCATCCGGTAGGTACCCTCCCAGATCTCGTCGCGGTGGTCGAGCCCGAGACGACGCCGACGCTCGATCAGCGCATCGATCTCGGCCGGAGCGGGGTCCAACACCAACGTAGGCATTACATGAGGATAGCGACTCGCCGGCTCGCGGAGAACGCCTCAAGGGCGACGAGCG
>CAVXUO010000008.1:0-16391 GCA_963764915.1 uncultured Solirubrobacterales bacterium
GCGCACTGTTGGCGCCGTAGCACTGTTGGGGTCGCATCCGCGCGAGCGATCGCGTAGACTACCCGCCGTGGTCGCGGGGCATCCTGCCCCGCGACCGGCGCGTCAGTATGGAGGCCGCAGGTTGGGGAGCATCGGGAAGTGGCGAACGTTGGTGGTAAGCAGATCCATGTCGAACACGATCGCCGTGGCGGCGATCAGGTAGTCCACATCGTCGATCCCACCGAAGGCCGCGCGGTGCTTGCGCGCGAGTGCACCCGCGGTGCGAGCCACGTCCTCGTCGACGGGCAGCCACACGAGCCGGCCCACTGGGTGGGTAAAGCATGGCGGGAGAGGCGGACGTTGGTAGCAAGCAATTCCTGGTCCACGGCCTTACGTCATGCGTGCCATCGCTCCTGCACCGTCACGAGTAGCCGTCTGCCAAGGTCAGCCACGGATGCGAACCGCCTTCGTATTCCCCAACCGCGGTGCAGACCGTCGGGGACGCGCAGGACACACCATAAAGAAAGCTTCCCGTTGTCCCGAGGTGACTTGGGGTCGCTTGAATCGACCATTCAGTGCCATTCCACCGCTCTGCCAGCGTTTCGTCTCTAGACTGCGAAGTGTTGAAATACACGCCAACCGCAGTGCACGCAGTCGAAGACGGGCACGACACGCTGTTCAACGAGATGAATTTTGCCCCACTGGGGCTTGGGGTCGACTGAATCGACCATTCAGTGCCATTCCACCGCTCCGCCAGGGGCACCTCGACACCGGAGCTGTTGGTGTATGTCCCAACCGCGGTGCACGCGGTCGAAGACGGGCACGACACGCTGCGCAATGAGCTCCCTTCCGCCCCAGTGGGGTTTGGGGTCGACTGAATCGACCATTCCGTGCCATTCCACCGCTCCGCCAAAGTAACCCCAACACCGGAGCTGTTGGTGTATATCCCGACGGCAGTGCACGCCGTCGAAGACGAGCACGACACCCCACTCAACAAGATCCCTTTCGCCCCGCTTGGCACGCCGGGTTCCTGAAGCGACCATTCCGTGCCATTCCAACGCTCCGCCAAGGGAACTCTAACACCGGCGCTGGTGTACGAGCCAACGGCGGTGCACGCAGTTGACGACGAACACGCCACCCCGGATAGTTCGCTTGATTCTGCGCCAGTCGCGTTTCGCGCTTCCTGGAGCGACCATTCCGTGCCGTTCCAGCGCTCCGCCAAAGTAACCCCCACACTGGAGCTGTTGGTGTAGTACCCCACGGCGGCACACGCAGTTGACGACGAGCACGACACACCAGTCAACCAACTCCCTTTCGCCCCGCTTGGCATGCCGGGTTCCTGAAGCGACCATTCTGTGCCGTTCCAGCGCTCCGCGAAAGCCACTTTAACGCGCGATTTATTTTTATACTCTCCGATTGCAGTGCAGGCCATAGACGACGAGCACGACACACCTCTCAGCCAGCTTTCGGGCGGTTCCCCCGCGGGATTGGGGGTTTCCTCAACCGACCATGATGGCGACAACGTCGTGAACGTCTGATCAGAGCCATCGACGGTCCCGGTGCCGTTGGTCGCGACCACCCGGAAGTGGTAGGTTGTTTCCGGTTCGAGGCCCGTGATGACCTTGCTCTCTTCCAAGTCGCTTGTGCTCGCACCCACGTTACCACTGGGCACCGGCACGCTCGTCCCATACGATATGGTCTTTCCGTATTCGAAGTGGTAGGTGGTTTCCTGGCCTTCCGGGCTCACGATACCTTGGAGCGTGGCTCCTGTCTTTGTTACGCCCGTCGCCGGTTCTGTCTTCACATACGGAGCATGCAACGTATAGCTCTCTGCCAGGGCCATTTCGACACCTGAGCCGTTGACGTAATGCCCGGTCCCGTCGCAAGTTTCACCGGACCTGCACGACACTCCCGACAGACTGCTGCTTTTAGCTTCTTTCGGGGTAGCAGTCGTGAGGATCGCCCATTCTTTGCCGTTCCACCGCTCGGCAAGCGGCACTTCCACACTCGAACTGTTGACGTAGTGCCCCACCGCAGTGCACGCTTCGCTGGACCTGCACGACACACCCGCCAGGCTGCTGCTTTTAGCTCCCGCCAGAGTTTTAGGTTCCTGGACCGTCCATTCTTTCCCGTTCCAGCGCTCAACAAGCGGCACTTCTATGCTCGAACTGTTGATGTCGTGGCCGACCGCGGTACACGCTTCAGATGAAATGCACGATACTTCCGCCAGGCTGCTGCTTTTGGCTCCCGTCGGAGTTTTTGGTTCCTCGATCGCCCATTCGCTGCCGGTCCACTTCTCGGCGAGCGGCACTTCTACGCTTGAGCTGTTGACGTAGTGGCCGACCGCGATGCACGCTTCAGACGAGGTGCAAGACGCGCCACCGAGGCTACTGCTTTTAGCGCCCGTTGGAGTTTTCGGTTCCTTGATCGTCCATTCAGTGCCGCTCCATTTCTCAGCGAGCGGCACTTCCACGCTTGAGCTGTTGACATAGTGCCCAACCGCCACACATGCTTCACTGGATGTGCATGACACTCCAGACAGGTTGCTAGTTTTAGCTCCTGTTGGAGTTTTCGGTTCCTTGATCGTCCATTCAGTGCCATTCCACTTCTCCGCGAGCGGTACTTCCACGCTTGAGCTGTTGACGTAGTGGCCGACCGCGATGCACGCTTCAGACGACGTACAAGACACGCCACCGAGGCTACTGCTTTTAGCACCCGTCGGAATTTTTGGTTCCTGTGCTTTCCAAGTTTTGACACTCAGACGCTCGGCAAGCGGTACTTCCACGCTTGAGCTGTTGACGTAGTGCCCCACAGCGGTACATGCTTCAGATGAGGTGCACGATACGCCCGCCAGGGCGCTGCTTTTTGCTCCCGTCGGGTTAGGTGTTGATGGAATCGACCACGCCCGTCCGTACACGTTTGCAAAGGCATCGAGGGCTTCACCTCCTTTGCTGAGTACCTGGCTCGGGTATTCCTGCATAGCCCAGCCACCAGCGTTGCGGGAGTATATGATTAGCGCCTTAAGCCAGCCAGCTTCATGGTAGGGAAGTGCGTTGTCCAGCATTTCCGTCATCCATTTTCCAGTCTGAGCACCGGTGCCTGAAACATTTTCTGAACTGCATTCTTCTTTGTTGATTTCCGTATCACAGTAACCGACCTCAGAAACAATGATGTTATTCTGGCCAGAAGTCATCCCTCCTTGAACCACTGGTACAGCTTGGATACCCCCGTCGTCGTCATTGTCCAAGCCGGACGGCCGCCCATAGGGGTGGAAATACCAACCCTGGATTTCGGTCTCCAGGGACGGCTCCGCTGCGTACATTGCCGGCACCCATCCGTTAGTAACACATTCGCCTTCTTTTACGCAATCGATGCCGACCGCACCTACGTAGATATCGGCTATGGGTATACCTGCGGCTTTGACTTCGGGCAGGAGCTTAGCGATCACTTTGGCATACTCTGCGCCACTGAACTGCGGGTTTGTGTGGCCCCAAGGCTCATTTATTGGTTCAAACAACACTTGCATGCCCGGATATTTTTCGTTGACTATTTTTAAGAATCGCTGATGCTGATTTTACGAACCCGGCAACATATCCTTTGATGCTATTTTTTCCTTCTTCTTCTTCTTTTTTAGAGCGTTCTTGGGGAAATTCAGGATCGGGTGCCCATTCGTATCCTTCCCTGCCGTAACCTTTGTACTCAATAACACTCACCGGAGTCATGCCATATTCGTAGTCATATTTGAGTCGGTATTCGAAATACGTTTCTGGCTTTCCTTCGTCTGGTTCGATCTGACTTGGGGTTTCGCCGGCGTTGGGGATCTCAAAGCTGCGGTCATAGTCAATATTGTACTGCGAGAACTCGTTCACGGGACCCAACCATTCGTTGGTTGCAGGGTTGCTGGAACTGTCGCCATTCAAGCCCAGCCACGGGCTGACAGGCGCGGGGTCGTAAGCAAACTGATCCTTTGGGACTGCCGCCGACGTTCCATTCGTGTTGGTCACGGTTACGTTGACGAGTTCGCTGCCGCTGCCGGCAGGGCTCGTAGCCGTGATCGATTCGGTCGAGTGGATCGTCACACCCGTCCCGGCGACACTGCCGAACTTGACAGTAGAGCCGGTGATGAACCCGGTGCCCGTGATCGTCACGGACATGCCGCCCGCATCTGACCCGTTATTAGGGCTGATCCCGGAGATCATTGGAGCTGCCGCCAGCGCCACGCCGGAGGCTCCCAAGGTTCCCGCCAGGCAAAGCGCCGAGATCAGCGCCGCCCGTCGTACACAAGATCGCATATCGAACCTCCGATGAATTGGATGGAATGGGATGGTGTCAGCTACACAACCCCAGGTTCAGGTCTTGTGTGCCGCTTGTATGCAAGCGGACTATATGGGTTCCGTCAATGATTGTTTCTCACTCGGGCGTCGCGGCTCGCGCGGCTACGGTCACGCTCGACCAGGGCAGAAGGCTCTGTATGTCCCCGGCCCCCCTCAGCTCAGGCGTCGACGCTTCCTGCGAGATCGCGAACTGTCCTGGGCAAGCAGGAGATGGACCAAGACGCCCTGATCGAGCACCTCCTGTAGACATCACGCTCCCCGCGAGGTACTTGCAGAAACAGCCGATCTCCGCCGCCATCTCGTCACGGGGCGATCACGCCCTAGCCGCCACGCGCTCTCGCACGCGTCCTGCGCGTCCAGCCGCGCGGTGCTTGCACGTGAGGGCTGCCGCTACACCTCCGGCGATTACTGAGGCCCACTGGGCCCGATCACGCCGTCGCGCGGGCGCAAAACACGGACTCCCCGGTGGCCCCGCCACCGACCCGGGACAGCGTCGGACGGACATCCGTCCAAAGGGTCTCCGAGTACTCATACGCATCCCTGGCAAACCCGAAAGATCCTGTGCAGACCTAAAGAAAGTGCGTGGATCGGCACCAGAACAGCCAGCCGGACACGCCTACCAATCCCGACAAAGGCACCCCCGTCGCAAGGCGGGCTCGCAAAGCCAGGGGTCTCTAGCAGACAGCCCAGCCACCGAAGGAGCCACCGATGACCACCATCCAGTCGCATATCCGCTGGGTGCCGAGAATGCTGGTGGCCCCGAGAATGCTGGTGGCCCCGAGAATGCTGGTGGCCCCGAGAATGCTGGTGGCCGTTGCGTGTATGGCTACGTGCATGCTTCTATCCGCAACCGCCGCCCAGGCAGGCACCACCGAAGCCTCACCAGCCGCAAGCAGCAGCTCCACAACCTCACCGACCGCACGGAGCGCCGCGACGGCTCGCGCGGCTGCCACTCGCACGCTCGCGTCGCGAATCCGTGCACTGCACACGTGCCAACGCATCCATCCCCGGCACTGTCGGGCCGCCAAGCTGGCGATCGAGCGCGCCACGCGCCGACTTGACGCGGCGCAGGCCCAGCCGGCAAGCTTCGCCAGTACAACCCGCTACGACCTCATTGCGCCGACGATCGTCGTTTCGGGCGACACCATGAGCTGGCAGGCAATCCGCAGGGTCCACACCTATGTCCTCGCCAGCAGGACGCCCGGCCAGGCCGTCCAGACCTCGATCGTCAACGGCACCTCCACCATCCCGCCTGTCGTGCCCGGAGTGACCGCCCATTACAGCGTGCGCACCGGAATCAGCGGTAGCGCGTGGTCATCGGAAGTCGCCATCTCATACCCCGCTACTGCGCCCAGCTTGCCGACGAGAGCCGAAACGTCCACCAAAGAAACCCTCACACTCAGCAAAGACACTCTCACACCCACCACGGAAGCCCCCACACCCACCAACGAAACTCCCAAAGAAGCTCTGCCACAGAGCTCGACGACGTTCCAGCCCGGGCTCAACTCAGGCACCAACATGAACGAAGATCTCCAAGGTGCCGTGATCTTGGGAGCCAAAGTGGTGCGGGTTGCCTGGTCGATCGATACCACAGCAGCGGCGATGGAACCGGTGATTGCCGGCTATGCCGCCAAGGGCATCCGGGTGCAACCGCTGGCCGAATTCTATGAGACGATGCCAACCCCTGTCGAAGCACAGAACCTCGCGAGCTGGGCGAAAGCGTACGGTCCGGGAGGGACCTTCTGGGCCGGCCGCCCTGACGAACAGCTGGCGATCAAAGCGATCGAGTTCGGGAACGAGACGGCCTCTGAAGGCCAGTACGACGATCGCCCCGGCGAAGCCTCCTTCTACGCGCGCGCTCAAACCTACGCCCTCCGCTTCCGGGAAGCCGCCGAAGCCACAGCCGCCACCGGAACGGGCGTCGGGCTCCTGGCCCAGGATGAAGACCAGAGCGGCGAATGGATGAACGGCATGTACTCCGCTGTGCCCAACCTGTCCAAGTACGTCGCGGGCTGGACGATCCATCCCTATGGAGGCGAACAGTACAACCGCGAACGGCTGGATGCCCTGATCGCCCAGACGGCCGAACACGGGGCCTCCACGATTCCGGTCGACATCACCGAGTGGGGCGTGGCTACCGACAACGGTCACTGCCTGAACTTCAATGAAGGCTTCAACGTCTGCATGCCCTACGAAGAAGCCGCACAAACACTGCGAAACACCGTCACGTGGATCAGCAAGCTGCTCGGCAGCCGGCTCGGGGACTTCTTCATCTACCAGGTACGCGATCAGCAGCCGACCGGCGCGGCCAGCAACTGCCAGGACTATTACGGCGCCCTGCAGCACGAACTACAGCCCAAGGGGGCCTACACCACGCAGGTCGAGGCTCTGCTGAGCTCTTCGACCCCCTGAGACCAGCAGCCTCGCTGGCCCTACGCCTGGCTCGCGGCGCGGGGGCGCGACTCGGTCCGAGCGGCAGCATCACGAGAGACCCGCTCCTCGCCGCCATAGTAGTAGCTCCCGGTTCGCGCAGGCAGCGCGTTGACGACGAGCCCGACGCTCCTCTTCAGATCCCGCTGGTCGAGCAGCGCACGAGCGCCGCGGATGTTTTCGCGCTTTGTGACGCCCATGCGTGCAACGATCAGGTACGCATCGATGCTGAGCTCATCGAGCAGCACCCGCGTATCGACGACGGGCAACAGTGGCGCCGAATCGATCACGACGAGGGCCGCGTGAGAGGACAGCCGACCAAACGCCTTGGTCAGCTCGTATGGATGCAACTTGCTCGGCGCGTCGGCAGGCACCTGCCCCGCCGTCAGCACCCGGAGTCGTGGCAGGTCGGGGAATGGCGATTGGAACAGCTCGAGCGGATCCTCGTCATCAAACAGAGCCTCCGACAGGCCGGGAGCCCTACCGTCAACCCGCAGGCGTTGCGAAAAGGAGGGACGACGAAGATCGGCCTCCACCAAGACCACGTCGATCCCGGCCTGAGCCGCGGCGCGAGCAAGGCCCATCGCCACGGTCGTCTTGCCCTCGCCCGGGATTGCGCTCGTCACGAGCACGGTCTTGACTACCCCATCCGGGGCAAGCAACGAGAGGCTGTTGCGCAATATCCGGAAAGGCTTCGAGTTCGATGTCGCGCTCCTTGCCGATCACCGCGCGCGCGCGCTGCGGAATGCCCGCGAGCGCTCGAACGCCATACAGATCCTCGAACCCCTCCAAAGACTTCACCCCTGTGCTCAGAAGATTGAGCAGGAAGGCAAGCCCGACGCCGACCAGCAAGCCGAAGATCAGGGCAACAACGGCCGTCGCCCTTCTGTTCGGCGAGCTTGGAGATCCAGGAACGGATGCTGTGTTTGCCACTTTCGCGTTCGCCGTCGCCACCGCCTGCAGCAGCAGGAGTTTCTGAGAGAGAGCGGCAAGATTGGCCCGATCGGTCGTGTCGCCGGCCGGCAATTGCGCAATACGCTGGGCGAGCAGCCGCTGGCCTTTGATCAGCTGTTCTTCGTTCTGCTGCTGACTGTAAATGACGTACTGCTGCGCGAACGAGTTGGCGATCTTCGTCGCGCTCTGAGGGTTGCCGTCGGTCGCCGCGATATCGACGATGTAGTCGTTCTGTGGGTTGCTGGCGCTGACCTGACCGAGCAGTTCGGTGGGCGTGGTCCGCAGCCCGAGCGATTTGATCACCATCGCCGCGACGGGGGTGGTCGTCACGAGCTGGACGTCGGTGTTCTTTTCCCCTTCCACGTCCAGGGACTCACCGCTACCGACGCCGGCCAGCTGGCTTGGAATGGAGTTGGTCGTGAACTGAAGCGACGCGGTCGCCGTGTACTGGTTGGGCTTGCGCTCGACGTAGACCACGGCGGCCACAACCGAGACGAGGGCGCACAGAGCGATGACCCACCAACGTTCGCGCAGCACGTGGAGGGCCTGCACCAGACCGGGCGTCTCGGTCGGTTCCGAGTCTCGCTCGGGCATCGGACCTAGCATCTAGACTGTCGGCAGAGCAGCATCTCCCTGCGATGGTAGCTCCCCACGCGGTCTACTTCGCGGCGCCGCGCGCAAACACGTCCCACAAGCGCGGCAAACCTTCTCAAGGCTCCTCAGAGCGGCCCGCAGGGGAAACGCGACGCACAAAGCTTTGCAGCTCTGGCCCCCTCGGCGCCTCCCGACCGCTCCTTGTGATGTCTATCCCGCCCGCCGTTAAGCTCCATGCGATGGCCACTCAACCCAGGCTCCCCAAGCGCATCGGCCGCCTGGATCGCGCGACCGTGGTCACGGTGCTGGCATCGGTGCTACTGGCGATTCTCACCGGGCTCGCCGCAGCGAAGCTGGGTAGTCTACAGCACCAGCTGAAGGCCGTCCTGATAGTCGGCGCCGGCCTGACCATGGTGGTGGCGGCACTTCGGCCAGACATCGGCCTGCTGATCCTCTTGGCTCTGAGTCCGTTCGAGCTCGCCTTCTATGGAACCAACTCCAACGAGGTCATGCTGGTGCTGCTCGCGCTCGTGCTGGCATGGCGGATCAGGGCGCGGGCGATACCGTGGTGGATATCCGTCGGCGGGCTGATGGTCGTCATCGGTGGCTTTGGTGCGGTTATCGGCGCCCACAATCGCAGCCTCGCGCTGGAAGGGGCCATCGACTGGCTGTGCGCGATTGTGATCCTGTTTGTGGCACTCACCGTATTGCGCGAGCGGGTAGACGCGTCCCGCCGCATGGTTGACATCTTCGTCGGCTGTGCCGTAATCGTAGTGTTCTTTGGCTTTCTCCAAAAGGCCGGCATTTACGCAATCGTCGGCGAACCTTTTGACACCGGTGTTCCCAACTCCTTCTTCTCCTACTACACCATATATGCCGGTTACATCGCCATGGCCTCGACGCTCGCGACCACCGAGCTCCTCGTTGCCCTTGAAGAACATAAGCCGATGCGGGTCAGCGCGTTCGGAGCGGCGATGGTCTTCATGCTGGTGAGCCTCGCCGCCTCGACCTCACGCGGCGGCCTCGTTGCACTAGGCGCCGGGTGGGTGATGCTCGCGGTACTCAATATGCGACGCGCCTCGGTATTCGGCCGGGTCATCGTCGTCATTGCAGCATTCATTGTGGCCGCGTTCGCCGTAACGCCGCATTCCGAGATCCTGACGCTCGAGCACCGCGTCGCTGAGTCAAACGGATCACTGGGCGAGGATAAGACCCGCTTCGCGGTGCAGAAAGCCGGCGAGGAGGCGCTGACCAAGTACCCATTTGGGCTGGGCTATGGCAACTTCCCCTACTACGTCTCCAGCTACGTCCGAGAAGCGTATGTCAACCAGCCCTTCTTTCACGCTCAAGAGACATCGGTTCAGGTGGGGCTGGACACAGGCTGGCTCGGACTGGCCGGTTTTTGGATACTCGTGGGATCTCCGATCCTGCTGGTGATCAAACGCGGCAAGGGTGGCTCCTCGGCCGTGCGCGCTTCCGGGTTCGCGGCCGCACTGGTCGGGTTCATGGCGCAGGGCCTCTACGATTACCTTCTTTGGGATCTTGCCTTCCTCGTCTTCTTCGTGGCGATGGTGTGGGGCTGCGTGCACGCGCTGCGGATCGATGAATTGGCCAGCGCATCCGAGCAGGCAGATCTCTCAAGCCCCAGCAGCGTGCCGGTCTAGCCCGCCCGCGCGAGTGGTTCTTTGCGCAACACCGACCGCAGCTCGTCGCGGCTGAGCGCGCCCACAAGCATCAGGCCCGGCAGGTAAGTGACGGCGGCGACCACCACGAGGCCTCCCAGCGGTACGCCGGCCGTGCGAGCCAGCCACACGGCCAAGCCCATCGCCAGCGCGCAGAGCAATACACGCGCCAGACGCCGCAGGCGCGGGCGCATCTGGAGCGCTCGCAACACCCTGCGCATGCTCATCGACATCACCGTCGCCTCGGTGAGCAGCGTTATCCAGGCGGCCGCCAGGAATCCGTAGTGCGGTATGAACAGAACGTTGAGCACGACGTTGATAGCCAACCCGATCGCCGCGAAACGCAAGAAGAGGTACTGGAGCTCGAGGACCACGACCATGTTGCCCACCAGATAGCCGAAGGAGATGGAGACGAACGCACCGGCAAGAACCGGCATCGCCGGGGCAGCCGGACCGAATTGCCCGCCGAACAGGAAGATCACGATCGGGCGAGCGGCGACGATCGTAAACGCCAGGATCGGAAACGATGCCATCGCGAGGTACTCGGCGGCCATCTGGAGCAGATCGCGTACCCGCTCACGGTAGGTGGGATAGGCCGCGGCTATCAGCGGAAAGAGAGTGGTCATCACCGAAAGTGGGATGAACTGGATCTGATCGAGCAGCCGGTAGTCCGCGGCATACAGGCCCGCCTCATGGCTGCCGGCGATCTCGAAAACCAGGATCTGGTCGAGCTTGACGTACAGCGTCACGAGGATCCCGGCCGCGCCCAATCCGAGTCCCACGCGCATCAGCGGGCGCCACAGGCGCCGGGTATCGCGCAACCGCACGACGGCCACCCGTGAAGCCACCACGGCGGTGAGGGTATTGGTGAATACCGAGGCGGCGAGGAATACCGAGGCGAACGCGACGATGCCCCCGGACATGATTGCCACGACGATCACGCCTGCGCCCCAGACGATGCTGTTCAGGGTCATGATCGCCATCGTGATGTGGTTGCGCACGCGCAGCTGAAACACGACGCCGATCGTGCCGATCGCTCCCACCAGCAGCACGAGCGAGAGCAGCGTCCCGGCGACCCTCCCCTCGTGATTGGAGACGATCAAGAACACCGCGACGATCGAGGCGAGGGTGATCGGAACCGCGAGCAGCAGGCGCAGCGAGAGCAGGCCGCCGAGCCACTCGGGCTCGCGGTCGGGCTCGCGGGCAGCCCGGCTGATCGCGATCTGGCTAAGCCCCAATTCGCCGAAGCTGCTCGTGATCTGGGTGACAGCGAAAAGCGTCGACCACAGGCCGAAGCTGCTGCTCCCCAGCGCGCGCGCGAGCACGAACGTCACGACGACGCCCAGCGCAAGGTTCAGGATGCGCGCCACGATCTGCACGGCGACGTCGAGCGTCAGTCGCCGCGACCCGACCTTCAGATGCTCGCTGCTCGGCAGATCCGAGTGGTCGTCGCCGAGGGACGTGGTTTGCAGCTCCGACATTTGCTCACTCATCGGCAGGCCGACCCGTCGCCCAGACACGGGGACCGTTGAGGCCATCGCCGCAGCGCACGGGCACAACCGTGGATCGTAGAGGCGCGGTCGGCTCGGACCCGCGCGCCCCCGGACCCATCTCCCGCGTGGGCGCCATTAGACTGCGAGCGTGGTCACGGACGAGCACGGGCGTATCTCCCTGGTGTTGCCCACGTACAACCGAGCCGGGGCCCTCCGCACGAATCTAGCTGTGATGCTCGCGATTGGCGGCGTGGCGGAGGTGATCGTGGTCGACGACGGCTCGACAGACGAAACCGTCGAGGTCTGCGGAGCGCTCGCCGACGAGCGGCTGCGGGTTATCAGCCACCCGCAGAACCGCGGAGTCGCGGTGGCGCGCAACACCGGCATCGACGCGGCGCAGGGCGAGTGGGTGCTCTTCGGCGAGGACGATTGCCGCTTCCCCGCCGACTATGCCGAAGCGCTCCGTCGAGAGGCCGAGCACCACGGTGCGGACATCGTGGGTGCCCCGATGCTGCACCTGGACGGCACCGATGCGGACGCGGCCGAGCTCGCCGCGCGCACTCCCCGTCGCGCGGTGAGGGGCGCACTGGACGAGATACGTACGTTCCCACGCCAGGCCGTTGCGACACCATTCCTGCCGGCGTTGGTGCTCGTCCGCCGGGCGGTCTTCGACAGCGTCCGCTTTTACGATGGCTTCCCAGTAAACGGCTACCGCGAGGAGACCGACTTCTTCGTACAGGCGACCAGGGTCGGCTTTCGCTGCCTGCTGACCGGGGAGACCTACGCCTACCAGCTGCACACGTGGGACGGCGGCCAGCACCACGCAACCCCGTTGCGCTACGAGTACTGGACGCTGAGCAACAACTGGCGTTTCCTGCGTCGACATGGATCGTGGCTGGCCGCACAGGGCTATATCGACGGGGTCCCGCGCGCCCAGCTCCGGTTTGCCCGGCACCGGGCTCAGACGGTCGCTTCGGGAATGGCGCGCGCCCGCATCGCGGCAGCCCGGCAAATGCTCTCCGGCGGCGAGCACCCGGCACGCGGTTGACACGCCCGATGCGCCATGCGGTCATAGTCTCGCCCAACGCCTCGAACGCGGCAGGCGGCGTCGAGCGCATGTGCGTGCTGCTGGAGGGCGTGCTCGAGCGGCAGGGCTGGAGCACCACGATCGTCGGACCGGAGCACGAGGTCACGCGCTGGCAGTTCCGTCTGGGCGCGGGCCCCCTGACCACCTCCCGCGCCGGCAGCCGCGCGGCGCGAGCGCAGCACCCAGACCTGCTCGTCACCAACGGCTATCTCGGCGTCGGCTACAGCAGGCGCACGCCTCGCATCCACGTCTACCACGGCACGGCCGTGGGCGCGGTGCGGGCGGTCGGCGCCGACCTCTCCCGGCGCGAACGCATCCGGCACGCTGTCGGCTATGGGAGCACCGAGGCCCTGTCGGCGCGCGGGGCGAGGGCGGTGGTGTGCGTCTCGAGCTCCGCCGCGGCGGAGGTGCGCCGCTTCTACGGGGTGAAGGGCGCGACGGTGATCCCCAACGGGATCGACACCGCCACCTTCTCGCCGATCCCCCGTGCGCAGGCCCGCGCGCAGCTGGGACTGGCCTCCGAGGGGCGCTACGCGCTGTTCGTCGGGCGCATGGACCATGGCAAGGGGGCGCGGCTGATCCTCGAGGCGAGCAGGCGCGCCGGATTCGAGCTGATGGTGGCCGGGCGCGACGCGAGCCCCGATGCGATCAACCTGGGTATCCTCGAGCCGCAAACGCTGGCCGTCGCGTACTCGGCCGCCGACTGCGTGCTGTTCCCGAGCATGTACGAGGCCTGCAGCTACGTCGTGCTGGAGGCGCTCGCCTGCGGGGTTCCCCTGATCACCACGCGCGTCGGCTGGATGCCCACTCTCCTACGGGCCGTTCCCGAGTACGAGGCGCTGTGCGTGGAGCCGGTGCTCGATGAGCTCGTCGCGCGCCTGCGCGCACTGGCCGACATCGACACCGAACGGTTGACGTCTCACGCGCGAGCGTTCGTGCGTGAGCACAACAGCCTCGAGCGCTACAGCGAAAGCTGGCGCATGCTGCTCGAGTCCCACGCCGGTGTCGGGTAAAATGAGCGAGCGCGTGGGCACCCCCGCCGCCCCCACTCCGTCTGCCGTGGAGCCTGTGTCGCCCCCAAGCCCCGCGGCGGGGGCGTCGTCGTTGAATCGCTGGCTCACACAACGGCGGCGGCCGAGCCCAGCCGCGCTCATGGTGGTGACCCTCACCGTACTCGGAGCGGCACTGCGCTTCGGGACGCTGAACGTTCAGAGCATCTGGCTCGACGAGTCGGCCACGTTGGTGCTCGTTCACCGTGGGTTCTCCGGGATGCTCTCGAACCTGTCGGCGAGTGAGTCGGCGCCACCCCTGTACTACGTCCTCGTGTGGGCCTGGACGAAGGTCCTCGGCGCCGGGCCACTCGGCTTTCGCTCGTTCTCTGCGCTCGTGGGCACAGTCACGATCCCGGTGTTCTATCTGGCGGGCCGGCAGGTGTCGCGGCGCATGGGCGTGTGGGCGGCGGTGCTGGCGGCCGTCAACCCGGCGATGTACTACTACTCCCAGGAGGCGCGCGCATATGCGCTGCTGATCCTGCTGAGCGCGGTGGCCTACCTGCTCTGGCAGCGCGCCCTGCAGGAGCCGAGCGGGCGGCGTCTGGCCCTGTGGGCGCTGGTGTCGGCACTGGCGCTGCTCACGCATTACTTCGCCGCGTTCCTGTTCTTCGCCGAGGCGGTCATCCTGACGAGGCGTCTCGGCTGGAGGCGCACATGGGCGCCGATCGGCGCGGTGGCGCTCGTAGGGCTGGCGCTCCTGCCCCTTGCGGCCAGCCAGATTCAGAGAGGGAAGGCACAATGGATCGAAGAAGCCTCGCTGCCCTCGCGCGTCACCGAGACGGCCAAGCTCTTCTTCGTCGGTGTCTACGGTCCGCTGGAGATCTTCTCGGCGCTGCTCGCGGCGCTGCTCGCCGCGGGTGCCCTGGCGCTTCTGCTGCGGCGCGGGGATAGACCCGAACGACAGGGAGCGCGGGATGCGGCGCTCGTCCTGCTCATCGCGTTCGCCGTGCCGCTGCTACTTGCGGTGACCCACCTGGTGGACGTGTACGACGGTCGCAACGTGATCGCCAACTGGGTGCCCTTCGCGATCCTCATCGCCTGCGCCCTGGGGACGGCGCGGGCAGGCCTCTACACCGCCCCGCTGGGCGCAGGGATCGTCGCGATCTCGCTGGCGGTGATCGCGGCGATCAACCTGATCCCCGCCTACCAGCGCGACGACTGGCGCAGCGCCGCCCGCGCCCTGGCGAGCCCGCCGGCCACCCAAGCGATCGTCACCGAACCGAACAGCTTCCTGCCGCTGTCGATCTACCTGGGCGGGCTGCGGCTCACATCCGCCAGCGCTGTGAGGACCCGCGAACTGGTCTTCGTGGCGTTGCGCGTGCGCCACAGCGCAAGCGCACCCAGCCCGCCGGTGGTCCCGAGCAGGGGGCCCGCCGGATTCCGCCTCGCGGGAGTGACCAGAAGCGAAACCTTCGCCGTCGCGCGCTTCCTCGCCGCTCGGACGACCGCCGTGTCGACGCGCGCGCTGCGCCGTGTCGCCCGCGATTCGACGGCCGAAGTCATCGTCCAGCGCTGAGCCGGCTTGCCGCCACCTCCAGGAGCACGCGCCGCAGGCCGTCGGTGAAGAGCCGCTCGTTCAGATGCTCGCCGGCCCACTCACGGCCGGCGCGGCCCATCTCCTCGAGCCGCTCGCGGTCGGCCATCGCCGCGGTCAGCCGCTCGCTCCAGCCGCGGACGTCACCGGGCTCCACCCACCAGCCGCAGCCGATCCGCTCGATATCGAAGTCGAAGTACGGCGAGCGCGTCAGGATCATCGGTCGGGCGCACGCGAGCGCGTCGACTACCTCAGTGAGACCGGCCAGGCGATCCGTGCTCGGCAGCGGGATCGCCACGACGGCGGCCGAGCGCAGATCGGCCATCACGGCCTCGTCGTACTTCAGCGGCGCCGAGGGCTCGTCGCGGGACACCGGGCGGACCGTCACGTGCGCGGGGATCGGGCCGGCGCGACGCGCCAGGTCGTCGCGATCGCCGTAGATGTGCGCCGGCAGCCCGGTCGCCCGCAGGGCCGCGATCAAGGTGCGCATGTCGCGTTGGGTCTTGCCCGTGGCGACGACCGGGGCGTCCGCGGCAGCCGGCCCCCTGGGCGCAAACCCGGCGAAGTCGAGATCCGCCCCCCAGCCGAGCACGGTGATGCGCTCCGGCGCCACGCCCGCTTGCACCATGCTCCGCCGAGTGTGCTGGGAGAGCACGATCACGCGATCGAAGCCCCGCAGCGGCCACCCGCCGGCGATGCGGCTGGCTGGAGCCCAGTGGAAGACTCCCACGATCGGTGTCGCCACCAGCCGCGCGGCGCGCAGGCCCGCCAGGCTGCGCAGCTCGGAAGCGGCGGCGCCGTAGACGACGGACCCCGGTCGGCCCCATCGGACGGCCGCAACCTGCTGGCCGATGTTGCCGAGCTTGCCGCGTGTCAGCTTGGTGGCGCGCGCCAGAGCGCCGTCGGTGCGAAAGGGCAGGTCCACCACCTCGAACTCGCTGCCCAGCCGTGCCGTGCCGTACAGGTGGTGGGAGGGATATGTGCCGCCCAGCCATCCCGCGCGAGCACGGGACATGTCGTAGCTGTTGGAGAACAGCAGCGGGATGGCCTCAGGGCTCATAGGCGCCACCACGTTACGCCACACGCCGAACGGTGCCCGTCGCGCGCCGGGTCAAGCGGCGTCCGTCGCACGCCGATGCCGGGGATAGCATCGCTTGTGTCACGTCCGTTGACATCAGCGAGCTCGACGGGCGGCACGGCCGCGACGCGCGTAGACCAAGGAGGGACGCAGGTGGGCAACACAACACTGATC
>CAVXUO010000009.1:0-19849 GCA_963764915.1 uncultured Solirubrobacterales bacterium
GCTGGCCCGCAGCTTTGGCAACAGAAGCACCAGTGGGTGATAGCGGCCAACGATGTGCTTCGCGACGAGCTCACCTGCCCCCCCCGCAAACGCTTTCTTCGATGTGCAGCTCGACCTCGCCCCCTCTCGACATCCGAGCAGCGAGAGCTCCTCGCTCGTCGCCTGGCAGGAGAGCCAGATGTCGGTGCCTACCCACGCTTCGCGCGAGAGTCGCCGCGGAGGCCGCTGGACGGCGGTAGCCTGGGCGCTTTGGATTGGGATTCCGTCAAGCTGACAGTCGAGATGCGATCAGCAAGACCACATGCTTGTCAGCATAAACTAAAGTAATGCTGTAGAAATGCCTGACGTAGACCAGAAGCCCGATCTCCCAGCACTCCACCGCCTCGCCTACTCCCAGGATGGCCTCTTCACGACACGACAGGCCCAAGAACGAGGCGTCAGCGCACAGCTTCTCGCCCACCACACCCACTCGGGCCGCTTCCAGCGAATGCGACAGGGGCTCTACCGCCTCGGCGACTACCCAGCAGGCGAACACGATGAGATACGCGCCGCATGGCTCACCGTCGGGATGGAGAGGGCCGTCGTCTCGCACGAGAGCGCGCTCGTGCTGCATGGACTCTCCGACGTCCTGCCAAACACAGTGCACCTTCTCGTCTCCCGCGAGCACCGGGGAGTCCGGGTGCCCGGTGGCGTGACCCTGCATACCGCTACCGCACCCATACCTGACAGCGACATCACGACCCGCCACGGCATCCGCCTCACAACCCCGGCGAGAACGATCATCGACGCGGCACGCTCAGGCACCGCGCCAGAGCAGATCCAGATGGCCGTCCGTCAAGCCCTCCAGGAAGGGCGTACCACCCCCGACCAGTTCGCCGAGTACGCCGAGCGAAACGGCGGACACGTCGCCGCACTCGTAAAGCAAACGACCGAGGAAGCTACCGCCACGTGAAGTACGACACCGCCGAGGCATTCCGAGCTGACCTTGACCAGCGCATCCGCAACGAAGCGACCACGACCAAGCTGCCGGTGATGCGGCTACGCAAGCGCGTCGCCTTCGAGCGCTTCCTCGCCAGGCTCGCCGTCGCGGCGCCGGCGGGAAACTGGGTGCTCAAGGGAGCATTCGCGCTTGAGCTGCGACTAGACATACAGCCCATCGAAATGCCCGTGATCGCCATAGAGCAGCACATCGCCGAGAAGATCCACGCATACACCGCGACCTATGGCCGACAAGAACAGCACAGCACCCGAATCAAGGACCTCATCGACATCCTCCTGATTGCCGACCTCGCCTCCCCACACGCCGACCGGCTACACGCGAGCCTCGCCACGACATTCAGCATCCGCAAACGCCAGCCACTCCCCACCGCGCTCCCGCCACCGCCAGCCTCGTGGGCAAGGCCCTACACCAGCGCCGCAGCAGACGTCGGGCTGCCAGCCGACCTCGGGACAGCTCACGCCGAGGCTGCCACCTTCCTAGATCCGATCCTCGCCGGCACCACAGCCGGCCGCTGGAACCCTGCGCAGGACCGCTGGACCACTTCCTGAGCAAGCGGCCCCGGACGCCACCCTACGGCCGCCAGACTCCGTTGACGCCCCCGGCGTGCCCATTCCCCTTGGTGTATCGGTCGTGACCAGCCGGGGCTCTCGCAGTGGTCGCGAACGATGTGCTCCAGGGGCGTGGGCGAGCGTGGCATCGAGCAAGCGCTCGGCTGGCAGCTGATCGACCAAGCCATCGACACAGCACGTGCCCGGGGGCTTATCACCAAGCCAGCCGCGAAGCGGTTGGCCGCTCTGCGCCATTTACCACCGGTAGCCAAAGGTGGCTGACAAGGCCAAGAAGCTGCCGGGCGATGTCAGCCACCCGCAACGGCTGATCGCGACTATGCCGCTGATCGAGGTATGCCGCCGGCACGGTTGCAGCGGTGGCTGAACGCCATGATTGTCACCGCTGTCCTTGACCGGGTTCGTGATGAGGACGGCGATCCCATCTTCTTGCTAAAGGGCTCACCGAACTCGGATTCGCCCGTGCCCGGGAAGCCCTCCACAGCGAGTACCCTCCGAAGAGACCATGAGGACTACTAGAGAGCGGAGTCAGACTCTCTTGGTGGCTGCTGTGGGCTTTCGGCCTTGGCGACAGTGGTGCGCGCCCACTTGACGGCAGCCGTAGCCCAGTTCAGGGCAGTTTGGCGCTCAATTGACTGCTCCGGTGAGCCGTATCGCAGCATCGCCGCAAAAGGAGTCAGGTCATCCAGGCCGTCGAGTGCCTCAGGAAGTTCGATTGCATGCTTCTGGCACAACTCGGCGAGATAGCCGAGGTTATGGACGTAAGGGAATTCGATTTTCTGCGACGCAAGGACGGCCTTCAGCGCCTTCTCGACAGCCTGTTGTGCATGTTATGCGAACTTCCGGATTATGTTGAGGGGGGGTGTGGATCTGGCTGTGGGGGCGGTGATCGTGGGTTGGGGGTCGGCATAATCGTGGGGGTCTGAGGTCGGCGAGTCTTCTCTTCTCTGTAACCGAGGGAAGGGAGTTGGTCGATGAGTGATCCGTCGAGGGTCCGGGTGTTCGGGCCGCTTGAGCCGTTTGCGGCTGGTTTCGCTGTGTGGTTGTCGGGGCGGGGTTATCCGCCGGGTTCGGTGGCTCGGCAGCTTCAGTTGATGGCGCATTTGAGCCGGTGGCTTCTTGCGGAGGGGTGTGGTGCGCGGGAGCTGGACGATGATGTTGTCGAGGCGTTTGTGGTCTCGCGTCGCGCGTGTGGCTATAGCAGGCACCGGACGAGCGGGGCGCTTGTGGGGTTGCTCTGCTATCTGCGGGATGTGGGGGTGGTGTCCGCTGCGGTGGAGTTGGCACCGGAGGGGCCGGTGGAGGGGTTGCTTGATCGCTACCGGCGGTACTTGGTGGTTGAGCGGGGTGTGGGCGCGTCGACTATCCGTGACTATGTCCGTGTTGTCCGACCGTTTCTTGATGGCAGGGTCTGCTCGGATGGCCTCGGTCTTGACCTTGAGCATCTACGGGCTGGGGATGTGGTCGCGTTCGTGGTCGCGCGTTGTCCTTCGCAGTCGCGGGGCTCGGCGAAGCTGACGGTGAGAGCGTTGCGCTCGTTGCTCGGCTTCCTTTACCTGGAGGACATGATCGACCGGTCGTTGGCCAGTGCGGTGCCGTCGGTCGCGAGCTGGCGGCTTTCCGGGCTGCCGAGGAGCCTTTCGCCCGTGGAAGTCGATGCGCTGCTGGCGAGCTGCGACCGGGCGAGCGTGGTTGGTCGGCGCGACCTAGCCATGCTGATGCTGCTCGCGCGGCTGGGGTTGCGCGCGGGCGAGGTCGCCAGGCTTGAGCTCCACGACATCGATTGGCGGGCGGGCGAGATCGTCGTGTGCGGCAAGGGCGATCGCCGCGAGCGGCTGCCGCTGCCCGCCGACGTCGGTGAGACGATCACGGCGTATCTGCGCGATGGGCGCCCAAAGACCGCTTGGGGACGGACGGTCTTCGTTCGGGTGAGGGCCCCTCACCGCGAACTCACAGGTGATGGCGTGAGCGCGGTCGTGGCCGCTTCGGCGCGGCGGGCGGGACTGGGCGTGATCTACGCCCACCGGTTGCGTCATACCGTCGCGAGCGATCTGCTGCGGGCCGGCTCCTCGCTGGTCGAGGTCGGTCAGGTATTGCGTCACCGCAGCATGCTCACGACGGCGATCTATGCGAAGGTCGATCTTGAGGCTTTGCGGACCATCGCCCGCTCGTGGCCGGGGGGTGCGTCATGAATCCGCCGCTGCATGATGCGTTGAACGATTATCTGGCTGTGCGCCGCGCGCTCGGCTTCAAGCTGGCGAGCGCCGAGAGGCTGCTTTACCAGTTCCTCGCCTACTTGCAAGAGCAGGGACAGGCGAGGGTCACGACCGAGCACGCGCTCACATGGGCGATGCTTGCCAGCGGTGGCGATGCGTGGCGCGCGATACGGCTGGGAGCGGTGCGCGGCTTTGCCGTCTACCTGCACAGCATCGACCCCACACACGAGGTGCCAGCGGCTGGCCTGCTGCCCGACCCGCCGCACCGCGCTACCCCATATTTCTATACCGACGAGCAGATCACGGCACTGATGAACGCCGCCGGAACGCTTCGCACGACGCACTCTGCCGCGACCTACAGGACGCTGATCGGCCTGCTGGCAGCCACCGGGATGCGCATCGGAGAGGCGAGCAGCCTGGACTGCGAGAACTTCGATGCCGCGGCCGGCACACTGCTGGTTGCAGGCGCGAAGTTCGGCAAGTCCCGGCAGCTGCCGCTCCACGAGAGCACCACGGAAGCGCTCGCGCGCTACCTGCACCGGACGGACCGGCCGCGGTCCGCGGACCACACAAAGGCCGTGTTCGTCTCTGTCAGGGGCACCCGGCTGGCGACCCGCACCGCGCGGGGGACCTTCCAGGAGCTCGTCCGCCGCGCCCAGATCAAACCCCGCTCGGCTGCGTGTCGTCCCTGTCTTCATGCTCTGCGCCACAGCTTCGCGGTCAACACAATCCTCGACGCCTACCGGACAGGCACCGACGCAGGCCCCTGCCTCGCGCTGCTCTCCACATACATGGGGCACGTCGATCCCGCCAACACCTACTGGTATCTGCAAGCCGCCCCCGAGCTGATGGCACTCGCTGGAGAGCGGTTGGAGCGCCACCTGCAGCAGGGAGGCCGATCATGAGCAGGCTCGCCCCCACCCTGCAGGCGTTCTTCACAGACCGGCTCGTGCACCAACGCAACGCCAGCCCGCACACGATCGCCGCCTACCGCGACACGATCAGGCTGCTCCTAGCCTTCGCTGCCGAGCGCACCGGCAAGCAACCATCCAAACTACAGATCGACGAGCTGGACGCGCCAGTGATCGGCGCGTTCCTTGACCATCTCGAACACCAGCGGGGATGCAGCCCCCGCACCCGCAACGCGCGGCTGGCTGCAATCCGCTCCCTGTTTCGCTACGCAGCGCTCAGACACCCGGAACACGCCGCCGTGATCGAACGGGTCCTCGCGATCCCCACCAAGCGTCACGAGCGAGCGCTCGTCACGTTCCTCACCGAGCCAGAGACAAACGCGCTCGTCGACGCCCCGGACCGATCCACCTGGACCGGCAGGCGCGACCACGCGATGATCATGCTCGCCGCCCAAACAGGGCTGCGCGCCTCCGAGCTGACAACCCTCGCATGCGGCGATGTTCACCTCGGGACAGGCGCACACGTCAGCACCATGGGCAAGGGACGCAAGCAACGGATCACCCCGCTCACCAGCTCAACAGTCGCCGTGCTGAGGGTCTGGCTCTCAGAGCGCGAAGGAAGGCAGCCCGAGCCGCTGTTCCCTACCAGCACCGGCCGGCGATTGACCCGCCACGCACTCGAGCGCCGTCTTGCAAAACACGCTACCTGCGCCGCCGAGCACTGCCCGTCGCTGCGCGACAAGAAGGTCACGCCGCACGTCCTGCGCCACACCGCCGCAATGCGACTGCTACACGCCGGCGTGGACACCACGGTCATCGCGCTCTGGCTCGGCCACGAGCAGGCGGAAACCACCCATATCTACCTGCACGCCGACCTCGCCATCAAGGAACAAGCACTCGCCAGAACCACACCGATCGACGGCAAGCCCGGCCGCTACCAGCCACCCGACACGCTCCTAGCCTTCCTCGAAGGGCTCTGATTATGCCGACCCCCAACCCACGATCACCGCCCCCACAGCCAGATCCACACCCCCCCTCAACATAATCCGGAAGTTCGCATAACACGCCTTATGTTGATGTCAACATAAAGCATGAAATCCAATGATTGCGTCCGTGACTGAACCGACGGACAGCATTGCCCGCGCCGCAGCCTCATCATCGCCCGCTAGACCAAGCAGCTCGCGAGCGAGATCAGCAGATTCTGCCATTACGCGGCGAGATCTACACCCTCGGCCAACGCGGCATGGACAAGGCTCCCAGGCACATCACGCCACTCGTGGACACGGTCCTCGCTCACCACGATCACTTCCGCTGGGACAAGCAGACCGCGTAGAGCCTTGCACAGCCGAACCGACTCCGCAGCCTCATCCTCGACCTCGGGCTCAACTACCAGGAAATCCACATCGCTGCGCTGTCCGGCTTTACCACGGGCGTGGGAGCCAAACAGGATGACCCGAGCCCCTGGCGCTGCATCCAATAGGCGCCGACCTGCCTCCGCGATCAATGCGTCGTCAACCACGCGCTTAACACTAGCGCCCGATCCGTTGTCTCCTCTCGCATGCTGGCCAGACTTGGTCCCATGGTCTACCCGGCCACCGGGAGATCTGGGAGGCCGCCCCGGTTGCGTTCACCGCCCTCGGCTACGGACTGGTGGTCCTCTGCGCCTGGGTGTGCTTCGGAGGAACCCGGGCGTTGCTGGTGGCTGCACTGCTCGCGGGCACAACCCGTGGCGCTGCGCAAGACCCTCTTCACGATGGACTTCCACGGCCCGCTCGTGGTCCACGACTGCGTGCTGCTCGCGGCGCTCGTGCTGGTGCTCCGCGCGCGGCTGAGCGGCTGGATCCTGGGGGCGCTGACCAGAGCCGCCGGAGCCAACGGTTGCTTGGCTTCATGAGCGACCGCGACGCGCCAGAGGCTTCGAACCTACGTGCCGAGCTTGTCCAAGCTGCAAAGAGGATCGACCTGGCCGAGCGCACGCTCGAAGTCGTTGCTGTGGTCGAGGCTGTGGCTGCTCCCTTGGGCATCCATCCAGTCGTCGTCGGGGGCATGGCCGTCTACGTCTGGACTGCCAGTGAGGAGTTCGTGACGTACGACATCGACGTTGTGATGGAAGTTCCCGACAAGCTCGGCGCGAAGTTCACCGAACTCGGGTTCGTCCGCGCTATGGACGGCCGACACTGGGTGTTGGAGGGCACCGAGATCTTTCTGGAGGCACCCAGCGCGTACCTCGACGCGGACGCTGTCGTGGCCGAGATTAAACTGCCCTCGGGCCGAACAGCGAAGGTTCTTTCGCGCGTAGACATTCTCCTTGACCGTCTCGCCGAGTTCCAGGCCACCGGTCACAAAACCCCTGCGCAGCAGGCGCTTGCGCTTCTTGCTGGTCTATCCGACACTGAAGCCAACGACCTCAATGCCCGCGCATCCAATCGCCGCGTTGGAACCATCCTCAAAGTCGTTGGCGAGCTTGCTGATGACCTCAAGGCGGGCGGTTCTCCGCCAGACAGCGGCGACCTACACGAAATCGCCCGGAGGCCCTCCGCAGCGAGTACCCTCCGAAGAGACCATGAAGACGCAAACGATCTCCTTCGAGCAGTGGCGCCGCGAAGCGCCCCAGCTACGTGCCAAGAGCGCACAGGTTCTTGCACGCTTCGGGCCAGCCCAGCGCGAGAAGCCGCGCACCGCCACCAAGGCCGAGTTCCTGCGCAGCATCGGAACACCCGAGCGCCTGATCGGCCCCCCGGCCTGACGCTCAGCGACAGCCCTTACGCGTGGAGCGTCACGACCTGCTCGACGCGTGACGCGACGCCGGACAACGAGTAGGGCCAACCTCGCAGTTCGTCTCTCCGTCGTCTTTATCCCGCCGTACTGCGCACGTCAGCGGTTCCACGTCGCCTCGCCGGCATCCTGCTGTGGGTGCGGACGAGGCGAGCGCGAGAGCGCCGAGCAGCGCTGTTTGTGCTTGTGGTGTGCGCGATCGCGGTGCTCGGCGGGGAGCTGGCGGTGGCGGCGATGCACAACAACCACGTGACGCCGACGGGGTACACGGTGTCGTTCGTTGCGCCCGAACACCTCATCGCGAACCTCGAAATCTTCATCAACGCGTTCGCCTACCTCGTCGGGGGCAACTTCTTCGGCGCTCCCGCGAGCGCCACGAGCTTCTTGACGTTCGCGGCCGCTCTGCTCGGCTTCGCGGCGCTGTTGGCGGTCGCGCGCTGGCTGTGGTGCCGGGCACCCGCGCTGCTCGCCCAGCCCAGCGAGGAGGAGTCCCCGCGAACGGCGGCGGGCGTCGGTTACATCCTTTTCTGGGCGCTCGTACTGATCTGTCTCACGGGGGGCTTCCTGCTGTCGAGCAGCCCTATCAACCTCATCTCGGCGCGCTACATCGCCGCCGACTTCGTGGCGTTCGCCGCGCTGCTGCCGGTGCTCGCTCCGCTTGAGCGTCGCGCCGCACATACCGCTGTGGCGCTCGCGATCTCGCTGTTTCTCGTGCTCGGCCTGTACTTCGACATCAGCGAAATCACCGGGCCATCGAGCGCCTACCCTTACCCGAACGGCCACACCGTAGGTGAAATCGAGCGCTACTTTCTCGCTCACGGCGCCACGCGCGGGTACGCCCCCTACTGGGACGCGGCCGACGTGACGTGGGGCACCCACCTGCGTATCCAGGCCTACCCGCTCACCGGGTGCTCCACACCACTCGGCGTCTGCCCGATGCCACTCAATCAGATCTCGAGCTGGTATGCACCGAGCGGCGCCCACACCACGTTCCTGCTTACAGACCCCACCACGGCCAGCGATATCCCCGTCCCCGACTCCTTCGGCACGCCAACCGCGCAGGCGATCTTCGGCAACGTTCACGTCTACGTGTACAACCACGACGTGGCAGCGGCTTTGGGCTCGGGCGGGTGACCCCACCGCATCGTGGGAGAGTCGTCGGCGCAGCCATGCCCCGCGACGGTGTGTGTCTGACGTGCTGCAGCTACGCGCGTCTGAGGATGGCGATGAACTCATGACCGTTAGGTCGTAGCGTCTCGATCACGAACGGAAGTCGCAGCTCGGTGCGAGCGTATCCCAATAGGGCCTTGAACTCCCGTGGTGTCCAGACGTGGAAGTGGATGGAGTAGTCGCTCTGCTCGAGTTCCTGCACGCGTGCCGGGACTTCGGCGGCTGGAGTTTTGTCCACGAGGCGTGCCCATTCCTCCTGGTGTATCGGTCGTGACCAGCCGGGGCCCTCGCGGTGGTCGCGGACAATGTGCTCCAGGGGCGTGGGCGGGCGGTCTGCGTCGAAGGTGCGGCGGCGGTGGGGAACCGCGAGGTAGTGAATTCCCCCGGGGCGGAGCACGCGCAGATGGTTGGCGAGCGTTCCGAATGGGTCTTGGGTGTGCTCGATGAAGTGGTTGGCGATGACGAAGTCCACCGAGGAGGCCGGCTGGCTGGAGAGGGTCTCACCGTCATCGATGATGTCCACCTCGACGAGGGGCTCGGCGGCAAGCTCGGGGTAGTGGCTGCGTAGCCCCCCGCAATCCATCCGGTCGACGTAGCGCACCGTCGCGTCTGGGGGCAGCGGCAGTGGCCTGTGCAGCGCGCCGATCTCCAGGCCGCTGCCGTGCAAATACCGTGTTGCGAGTTCCCAGCGACAATCGCGAATCCGCGGATTCTGGGGGAAGGTTTTGATGTTAGCCGCGTAGCCGCCGAGTAATGCGCCGAGGCGCCCGAGCGGACTGGGCGAGATAGGAGGTGAGCTCACGAAGATCAATCATTCCATAGGGCGGACATGACTTGCGGTCACCGACTCTCATCGACCGCGAGAGGTCCCAAGGTCGCGCTGGCGGGCCACTCCTCGGTGCCTTATGGGAGCGCCGCGCCAATGCAAACCGCCGCGCCCACCTTAGGGACGAGCGTCACGGACCCCTCAGCGGCGAAACAGCGGCGCGAGCGCGTTGCCGAGCAGACGCAGGCGCTCGCCCAGCGTCGCACCTGCGTAGACCTCGGGCGCCATCGCGGCATCGAGCTGGGTGATCGTGACGCTCCGCCTGCGCTGGATCTCCCTGCGCTTGTGCAACATCCGCGGCAACAGCCGGGCGGCAGCGCCAAGCTCCCGCAGGTGGGCGCGGAGAATCCCGTCGCGGTAGCTTGCATACAGCGAGATCAGCTGGAACGCCAGCACCTTCGGGAGATGGCGTAACAGCGCGGCGGTGGGGTAATCCTTCACGACCAACAGCGCGCTGTTACGGCGGAGCAGCGCAGTGAAGCGCCCTGCCTGGCGCCCGGTGGTGGCACCGCCCATGTGGTAGGCGACGGCAGCGGGCTCGTAGCGCGCGGTGTAGCCGGCGAGCTGTGCGCGAAAGCCCCAGTCGACATCCTCCAGATAGGCGAAGAAATCCTCGTCGAACGGGCCGATCTCGGCGAGTGCGGCACGCCGGTAGAGCGCCGCTCCCGCGCAAGGGCTGAAAACCGCGGTGGGCTTATCGCCAGCATCTGTGACGTGCTTGCCCTGCTCGTAGTGTCCGCTCATGCCAGACCAGCGCATGAAGTCGCCGGCTGCCTCGAAGATCTCACGACGGTGGAAGTCGAGCAGCTTACCGGTCGCGCTCGCTGCCTCAGGATAAGCCTCCAACGAGCGCACGAGTGCCGCCAGCCAACCCGAGACGAGCTCGATGTCATTGTTGAGAAGTGCGACGTACTCCCCGCGTGCTGCTTGCACACCCCGGTTCAGCGACGTCGCCACGCCGAGGTTAGTCGGATTGGCGATCACATGCACCTGCGGCCAGCGCTCCCGCAGATATTCGAGCGTGTTGTCGGATGAGCCATCGTCGACGACCACCGTCTCGAAGTCCACCCCACTCTGCGCAAGCAGCGTCGGCAGCATCTGCCCGAGCAGCTCGCGCCCGTTGTACGTGAGCACGATCGCGCTGACGCGCGGTGCAACCGACGATTCGTCGCTCACGAGCGCAGGGTGGCGGTCGTACCCTCAGGATCGGCCTGCGATCCCCAGGCGAATGCTGCAAGCAGGCGCCGGCGCGCGGGTGAGCCGTTGGAGTAGAAGCGGGTCTGGTTGTCGGCTACCAGCAGACCCTCCTGCTCACCCTGCCAGAAGGCGCGGCTCTGCGGCCAGCGCGCCGGCTCATAGAGCTCGCCGTCGCGCGCAGCGAGCAGCGTTTGCAGGCCACAGCGCTGCACCTGTCGGGTGATGCTGTTGCGCCCGCTCTCAAGCGAATAGGCGTCCATCTTGCGGGCAATCCTACCCATTCTCAGACTTGTGAATAACTCGCGCTCAATCATGAAGGCGTTGGTGCGTAGGTGTGGCGTGGGGAACGTCCCGAAGCGGATCAGCTGCTCGGGAATCGCCGGCAGTTCTCTGAGCCGGTCGAGCAGCGGGCGCCTTGCGGCTGGAGCGAGCCCTCCGTCGAGGTCCGGATCGGCGCCTTCCCGTTCCATTTCGATCGCGGAGAACTGCTGCTTGGCTACCTGCTTGCTCGGCAGCACCCCACGGTATGCGCTCGGCAATGGAAGTGTGAACATTACCCACGAGCTGAAGCTCGCCCAGGAGCCGGTGGCGCCGACGAGCCCCACCCGCGGTCCGTCGAGACCGGCGCTCAGCTTGGCGAGCCACTGTGGCGCGAGGATTGCGCTGTGGGAGTTCAGAAAGCAGAAGCGCTCGTGTTGCAGGCGAGCGGCGACGATCGCGTAAGCCGGCAGATCCTGAACTGCGTCTTCCAGATCGATCAGCTGGTGAGGGATGCCGCTTAGCTCCGCCAAAAACACCTCGCGCTCGGGCGCCTTGGCGTTGGCGTAGTGAGCATGTGCGCCACGCGGCAGGCGCGGCGGCCAGGGCGCGCCCGGGCGCGGGACGCCGTTGAAGACGATCACGAGCTCATGGTCGGCGCCCGCGTCATGCTGGCGGTAGGAGTGCAGGAAGCTGCGTAGCGGCTCAATGCCCAGCGGTCCCCACACGAGGTGCACGACCGCGGTCACGCCCACTCCCGCACCAGCCGTTCGAGCTCGCGGCCGTCGATCGTCCGTCGGTGCTGGATCTCGCGGCGGGCGCGCAGCCAGCGTGGAGCGCCGCGGATCAGGTCGACGAGTGCGCGCAGGTGCACCGAAAGGCCTCCCGCACGCTTGCTGCGGACGAGCAGGTCGAGCTGCGCACCCGCGATGTCGGTGGCGTGGCGCAGCAGGAAGTCGAGCGGTATATCCTTTAGTAAGAGGGCGAGCAGGTTGCGCCGCTGTAGGCGCAGATACCGCGGGTTGAGTTCGCCGCCGGTGGTGGCGCTGCCCATGTGGTAGGCGACCGCACCCGGCACATAACGGCAGCGATGGCCGAGCAGTTGTGCGCGCAACCCCCAGTCGACATCCTCGTAATAGGCGACGAACGACTCATCGAACGGACCGACCGCCGCCAGCGCCGAGGCTCTGTAGAGAGCTGCACCGGCGGTCGGCGCGAAGACCTCTTGCTCCTGGTCGTACTGTCCACGGTCGGGTTCTCCGTGACCGCGCCGTCCCGCGACGCCCGCGCGCGTGAAGAGATCTCCGGCGCCGTCGAGCTCTTCGCGGCGCCAGTAGTTGAGCAGCTTGCAGGCCGCGGAACTGGCCTCGGGGTGGCGCCACAGCGCGCCGACCAACTCACCCAGCCAGTCGGGGTCGAGCTCGATGTCGTTGTTGAGGAGGGCGACGAACTCCCCGCGGGCATTGCGCACCGCGACGTTGAGCGCGGCCGCGACGCCGACGTTTGCCGGCCCGGTGCTGACGACCCGCACATCGGGGTGGTGCTCGCGCGCATAGGCGAGTGAGTCGTCGGCGGAGCAGTCGTCGACGAGCACGACCTCGAAGTCGCGGTAGCGCTGCGCGGCGAGCGAGGGCAGCACCATTTCCAGCAACCCGCGGCCGTTGTAATTGAGGACTGCCACGGTGACCGCGGGCGTGTGTACGTCGCGCTGGGGCGGACTCATCGGGCGCGGAGCACTCTGGCGCGCAGGCCGTGTAGCAGCTCGCCGAGCTCGGAGGGAAGACGCCGGCAAAGTGCCAGCACCGCGAGGTAGACGCCGGTTGCGACGATTGCTCCCGCGATCGGCTGGATGGGCAACAGCAGCCCCGTGGCGGCTGCGCTCGAGCCCGCGAGGACGGCCACTGGAATGACGCCCAGCGGCAGCCGCGAGTGGGGCAGCGCGCGGGCCACGAGTACGGCGGAGACCAGACCGAGGCCGCTCTCGCCGGCGAGCACGGCCAACGCTCCGCCGCGCGCTCCGAGCGAGGGCGCGAACACCAGCGTAACGGTGGCAGAGATCGTGAGTGCCATCAGGTTGGCGCTCAGCACCGGTCGGAATCGTCCCATCGTCAGCAGCGGAAAGCCACACGCCATCGCCGTGAAGTTACCGATCAGTGAGAGTGCCTGTATGCGCAAGACGGTTATCGCCGGGTCGGCTTTTGTTCCCCCGAGCACGTGAATACCGAACGTGGCGCACACCTCGACGCACACGACTAGCCATGTAGCCATCAGGATCGACAGCTCGAATAGCCGCCCGCTGGTGCGCGCAAACCGGGCGCGATCGCTGTGCACGGTTCGCACAAGAATCGGGAAGATCGGCGCGATTACCATCCCGGGAACCCCGATCAGCACTTCCATGATCCGGAATGAGATCGCGAAATACCCGGTCTGGATCGCGGCGGCGGTTAGCGACATCGCCACGATGGCCACCCGCAGGTAGATGATGTTCACGGCGCTGATCGTCGCCCATGGGATCGACTCGCGCAGCAGCTGCCACCAGTGGCCGATATGGAAGGTGGGCATCAGGGACGTGTAGCGAACGACTAGCGGGATCGTGACGGCCAGCGACACCGCAGCCGCGGGGATCGCGATCGCAAGCAGCGGCACCAGCCCAGCTCCGGCGACCACGAGCGCGACGATCAGGGCGACCGTGACTGTCTGGCGCAGCAGTTCGACCGCAGAAGCCCAGCCAAATCGCAGGCGGCTTTGGAGGGTCACCGTGAGCAGACTTTGCAGCAGTTGTAGCACCAAGCCAATGCCGGCAAGCATGGTGCCGACAACCATTGCATTGCTGTATCCCGCGAGCAGCGCGAAGGCGACGACCAGCGCCACTCCGACGAACGTGAGCACCAGGCGAAATCCGATCGCGGAGCGCATCATCGCCCGGCGTGGCTCCTCGCCGAGTGTCGCAAAGCCGCGCAGCACGATCGTGTTCAGGCCGGCCTCGGTGACGCCGGAGACGATCGTGATCAGGGCGAGCACGGTCGTGTAGTGCCCGAATTCGACTTCGCCGAGGTGCCGGACCAGTAGCGGAGCCGAGATGACGGAGAGCAGCAATCCCGCAACGTAAGCTCCAGTGCGCACGGCGCTGCCCCGGAGTGCGGCCGAGCCTGCCTGCGCGGTGTCGAGCACGTTCTCCGCCGTTGGCGGCTCAGCCGTTGCGATTGACATCCCCACAATCTTGCAGCTTGTGGCGGCGGGGCGCGTCGCGCTGACGGAGGACCCCAGCCGTGCGGTAGCTCGCCGAGCATCGCTGCGCATGTGCCGACGAAGGCTCCTCCATCGCCCTGAAAGTGATCAGGGTCCTACGGTCGCGTCTCGTGAGTCGGGATTCGAGGTCGCGTGCGCAGCCCCCATTCGCCCTGGGTCGGCTTACTTCTCTACGCTACCGACGACCACGGCACGGCCGGTTGCTTGCGCCGCTACGTGACCTCTGGCGTCCGTCACCGTAACGATGACTGTGTAATGGCCAGGGCGTTTCCAGCGGTGACGCCCGCTCACACGCAGGGTGCCGACGCCTCTCACGGCTCCTGTGCTCTTGGTTCCATCGCCCCAGGAGATCGTGGTGCGGAGATCGGCCGAGGGCATCCTGGCACGAATCCGCGCTACCTCGTAACGCCGAACCGGCGAGCCGTTTCGCACCTTGAATTCGCAGCCGACGGCCGACACGCTGCTGTTCTTAGGCGGATCGGAAGCCGGAGTATCACACGGCACCGGAGCTGGTGCAGAGTGGATCTCTGCCTCCATTTCCGATCCTTGGGAGTATGGTTGGCCGCTCACCACGTCGGTGACCTTCGCCCGGATCTTGAACACGCCAGGGCTTGTATAGACGTGTGTGCCTGTGACCACTACGCGGTCTTGCTTGTGGGTCGTAATCGTACCTACACTTGTAGTACCGTCGCCCCATTGAATCACAGGGTTCGAGACCGCGGCCCCATTCGGAAGACAAAAGATTTCTTGCGAGTAGGTGATCGGCTGACCAGCAACACCAAGCTTGCTTATGCCTGGCAGGGCGAGCAGGCAGCCGGCTGGGGTCGGCGTGTCGGCTCTCGCAGCTTCGGGGGCCGCCCACGCTAGTCCGATCAGGAGCACTGGAAGCCATCGTCTCATCGGTCCACCTCGTCTACTTTGCTTTGGCGCTACTTCAATATATGCTTCGACGTAGTCTAGTGGTTCATTCGTGAAGTTCGTGGATTGTTGAAGGGGTGTTGTGGTTGTTGCCGAAGTTGTCGCTGTCCGAGTCAGCGATGATGGAGGTTCGGTACGCCTGCGTTGGCGAAGCACATCGAGATCGGTGCGGAGGATCGAGCGGAGCTCGAGCGGATAGTTCGCTCCAGCACCGCGGAGGTGCGGATGGTCGAGCGCGCCCAGATCGTGCTGTATGCCGCCGAGGGTCACTCGGCCGCGCGGATCGGGCGTTTGTTGGGGTGTTCGACGAACACGGCACAGAAGTGGCGGGCGCGCTATGAGAAGGACGGGATCGCTGCCCTTGCCGACTTGCCGCGCTCGGGGAAACCGCTGATCCATTCCCAGGAGGTTCGGGCGAGACTGATCGCCAAGGCGTGCACGCGGCCACCGGAAACACCGGAGGGCGCACAGCAAGAACGCTGGACCTATGAGCAGCTCGGCGCGACGGTCGGGATGTCGGCCTCCCACGCGCACGCGATCCTCTCTCGTGCCGAGGTCAAGCCCCACCGGACTGACTACTGGATCATATGAGCGACTTCTCCCGGCCCGAGTTCGAGGAGCGCCTGAAAGAGGTCTGCGGTCTCTACGTGAATCCGCCGGAGAACGTGCTGGTCGTCTCGATCGACGAAAAGACCGGTATCCAGGCCAAGGCGCCGACCAAGCCGGATGTGCTGCCCGCCCCAGGGCGCCCGACACGGCGCGAGCACGAATATGTCCGCAACGGCACCCAATGCCTGTTCGCCTGCCTAAAAGTCACCGAAGGCGACGTGCTCGCGATGGCGTCAAAGACACGCAACCGCTTCGATCTGATCCGTTTCCTGAACCAGCTCGACAGCGAGATCCCCGTCGTGGAGGGCCAGAAGATCATCGCGGTCAGCGACAACCTCTCCACCCGCGGCACCCAAGAGGTCACAGAATGGCTGGCGAATCATCCACGCTGGAGTTTCCAGTTCACCCCAACCCACGCCAGCTGGCTGAACCAAATCGAGATCTTCTTCTCGATCCTCTACCGCCGGCTACTCAAGCACGGCAGCTTCTTCAGCGAAGAAGACCTCGCCGAGCAAATGCTCGCATTCATCGAGACCTACAACCAAACCGCCAAACCCTTCAAGTGGACCTACACCGGAAAGGTACTCGAGGCATAACCAACGAACTTCACGAATGAACCACTAGCTCGTACTCACACGTCCGTCCACCTTGGCCGCCCCCGTTTGTCGGTCCACCGGACCGAACTCAGGGGGCCAGGCCTTCGCAGCTCGCCTCGCGGACGTTCGAGGGTTGAAGTCAAGCCCAAGACGAAGATACCGTCATGAAGAATGGATGGATCATCTCAGTGGGTGCGCATATTAGCTCCAGTGATCAAAGCTACCACTAAGAAGGTCTTTCAAAATGACTGTAGGCGTCGCCAGCAGAGGATTGAGCAGGCGAGTGTGAGGAACGCGGTGTGGATGTCGGGGTCGCGCTCGTAGCGGATCCTGAGGCGCCGGAAGTTGTGTAGGTGAGCGAAGCCGCGCTCCACGACCCAGCGCTGTCGGCCGAGGCCAGAACCGTTGGCTGTTCCACGGCGGGCGATGACGGGTGTGATTCCAAGAGCCCGCAGTAGCCGACGGTGCTTGTCGTGGTCATAGCCCCTGTCAGCGAGGAGCCGGTCGGGCTTCTGGCGCGGACGCCCAACCTTGCCGGCGACGGGCCGCCGCTGAAGGTCTTCGATCAGCGGCAGCAGCTGGGTGACGTCGTTGCGATTCCCGCCGGTCAGACTGATCGCCAACGGGATGCCGCTCGCATCGACGAGGAGGTGATGCTTTGAGCCCGTGCGGGCACGATCTACCGGGGATGGCCCCGTCAGGAGCCCCCCAAAAGAGCACGGATATGACTGGCGTCAACCGAGGCACGCGACCAGTCGATCTTCCCTGCCGCGTTCAACTTCACTAGCAGCTTCTGGTGAAGCGCATCCCACACTCCGGCCTTCTGCCAGGTTCGCAGCCGCCGCCAGCACGTCACTCCTGAGCCGTAGCTGTACTCACGCGGCAAGTCCTCCCACGCGATGCCGGTGTGCAGCACGTGCAAGATGCCGTTGAGCGCCAGCCGATCATCTATCGCCTTGCGTCCTGGATAGCGACGGCGACGCTCACGCACCGGGATCAACGGCTCGACCTCGGCCCACAGCTCATCACTGATCTCGAATCGAGAAGGCACCTCCACCACCTCCAATCCTCGGGGACACACCTCAAAGATTCAAGACCGACCCTCACGACCCTTCATTTTGAAAGACCTTCTAAGGAAAGGGGTCAGACGCAGTACCGTCGCCTGACCCCTTCCTTTTCCTCCTATATTGCTAGAGCTGCATTTTCCAGCTAGTTGAGATGCAGGTTGATATCTGACAAAGCGTATGACAACTCATAGCCGATGGCAGCCCCTGCTTCGTTGCATTTTTTTTCATTGCCTGCCACGTGTATTGCCGTGCCATAACCACCGGCTGCCCAGGGACCGCCGCTATCTCCCGGGAGACTCAGGGCACAGATTTGGTCCGTGTGACGCAGGGCGATGATGCCCCTACCCTCTTCTTTGTAGTCGATGGGAGTGGCCACATTGACCCACTGCACGATACCACACTGGTTTCCAGAATTCTCACCCATATGGCACTCAAATAGACCCTGGTATGCTGTCAACGGAGTCGAGCTAATGGCATAATTTTCGTTTGAACCCCACGCCACTATACCGTGATTTGGTTCGGGTGGTTCACATCCCTCCGTTGCGATCACTCCGACATCCTCTTCTTCATTGAGTCCTGATGCGATCCTAAGGCCCATTGCGCAGCCAATTTCACCGTGTGGAGGAAAAGCCGTACCCCATTGGTTGTTGAACCAGGCGGTCCCTTCCGGGTAGAAGCAGTGACCTGCAGTCAACAGATAAGGATATCCACGTTCGTCCCGCACAAAAAATCCCGATGTACAGATGTGATAGTAGCCACTATTAGCGCTGCTGATCAATGGAATACCGCCGCGAAGCGGAAGATTGCAAAAGGGGAAAGTACAGGTATTTGCGTTGATCTGAAGACTTTGTGGTGATACGGGTGCCATTTCCGTCTTGACTGTGTTGGTCGACGCGACGTTTTGGGCCTTTTCTATGCTGCTTGGCGCAAGATTGGTAGCAACTTGTATCCTAACTGAGTGAGTCTCAAAATCGTAGACTACTGAGACTTGCTGCTTATGCACCAGTGAGGTGAGTTCGGTACCGATTTCTTCTTGCGCATGTTCTACTTCTAGTGTTGTAGCTGGTACGGATTCAAACTCTGTTTGGCTTGCGACACCGGTTTTCTGAACTACCGCTTCGACGGAGGCACGATCCACATTTGGCCCGATACCAACATGGAACTGGCCCGTTTTGAGATCAAACCAGACACCGGAATAGTTTGTGCCTAGCGTGCTCTCAAGCGTTCCTGCGATGTTACCTGCTCGCTGCTGTAGCTGAAGATCGCCTTCTGCTTGTTGTGTAGATATGTCTTCTTCCTGGGCCAATGTCGTGACCTCGGTCGGAGACAGCAGCTTCAGACCTGCAACCGAAGCCGTCGCGCTGGCGCTACACAGGAGGGTCACACATGTTATAAGTGGAACGACGAGCCTAGGTATCATATGTTACGGTTCCTTTCTTGGTGTTCATACTCACAAACAAATGGATGAGCAAAGCCGCAGCGGCAACATTGAGTCTGAGTTCCTGCGGCAAGTCCTTGTCGGTGTGTCGGGGCGCTCGGGATTGAGTTGCTTGGACATCGCTCAGGGCCTATCGTTGTCTTAGAAGGTCTTTCAAAATGAAGGGTCGTGAGGGTCGGTCTTGAATCTTTGGGGTGTGTCCCCGAGGATTGGAGGTGGTGGAGGTGCCTTCTCGATTCGAGATCAGTGATGAGCTGTGGGCCGAGGTCGAGCCGTTGATCCCGGTGCGTGAGCGTCGCCGTCGCTATCCAGGACGCAAGGCGATAGATGATCGGCTGGCGCTCAACGGCATCTTGCACGTGCTGCACACCGGCATCGCGTGGGAGGACTTGCCGCGTGAGTACAGCTACGGCTCAGGAGTGACGTGCTGGCGGCGGCTGCGAACCTGGCAGAAGGCCGGAGTGTGGGATGCGCTTCACCAGAAGCTGCTAGTGAAGTTGAACGCGGCAGGGAAGATCGACTGGTCGCGTGCCTCGGTTGACGCCAGTCATATCCGTGCTCTTTTGGGGGGCTCCTGACGGGGCCATCCCCGGTAGATCGTGCCCGCACGGGCTCAAAGCATCACCTCCTCGTCGATGCGAGCGGCATCCCGTTGGCGATCAGTCTGACCGGCGGGAATCGCAACGACGTCACCCAGCTGCTGCCGCTGATCGAAGACCTTCAGCGGCGGCCCGTCGCCGGCAAGGTTGGGCGTCCGCGCCAGAAGCCCGACCGGCTCCTCGCTGACAGGGGCTATGACCACGACAAGCACCGTCGGCTACTGCGGGCTCTTGGAATCACACCCGTCATCGCCCGCCGTGGAACAGCCAACGGTTCTGGCCTCGGCCGACAGCGCTGGGTCGTGGAGCGCGGCTTCGCTCACCTACACAACTTCCGGCGCCTCAGGATCCGCTACGAGCGCGACCCCGACATCCACACCGCGTTCCTCACACTCGCCTGCTCAATCCTCTGCTGGCGACGCCTACAGTCATTTTGAAAGACCTTCTTAGGCGG
>CAVXUO010000010.1:0-54356 GCA_963764915.1 uncultured Solirubrobacterales bacterium
TGCAACGTGGCGACTGGCGCGGGCTTGCGCAGGCGATCGGGGTCGAGCACCACGTTCCCGGTGAAAGCCCGCCGCATGAAGAAAACCCGCGCATCCGGGTGATCACGGCTGCAGAGCTGGGATCCGCGCCGCTGGAGTACTACCTGCCGCCGCTGTACGACCTGCCGCCGGGGGCGGCGGTGCGGGTGGACGAGATCGACGAGACCGGCTACGCGCCGCTGCGCTCTGGCGCGGGCGAACCGCCGGCCCCCGGCTTTCACCTGGTGCAGCACAGGAATGTGAACGGCATGATCCTCTACCGGTTCCAGTCAGCAACTCTCCACACGGTGTCGGTGGCCACGTTGCGCGAGCATGTGATCGCCGAAGGTCACCCGGAGGTGCTCGCGTCGGAACCCGCCACCCGTCGTCTCGCCACTCAGCACAGCGAGTAGCGACGGCAAGTGAGGCGAAAGAAGTGGACGACGCACGGGTGGGGTGACGCGCTGGTCGCGCCGGTCGAGTCCAGAAAGTGATATCACCGCCCGCGCAGTCGTTGGATACGAAAGGATTAGCTCGCCGGACTATGCCGCCCTGCACCGCCACGACCCGCAGCGAGGCACGCATCGCGCTGGAGCGCGCCTGCCAGCACCTGCTCGCCCTTCAGGGTGAGGCAGGCTGGTGGCGAGGCGAGCTGCAGACGAACGTGACGATGGACGCCGAGGACATGCTCCTGCGCGAGTTCCTCGGGATCCGCACCGCGGCCGAGACGGAGCGCTCGGCGGCGTGGATTCGCTCGCAGCAGCGCGAGGACGGAACGTGGGCCAACTTCCATGGCGGGCCCGGGGACCTCTCGACGACGGTCGAGGCCTACTGGGCACTGCGCCTGGCGGGCGACCCGGCGCAGGAGCCACACATGCGCACGGCGGCGGAGTGGGTACGCGAGCAGGGCGGCGTGGAGCGGGCACGCGTATTCACACACGTATGGCTGGCGCTGTTCGGGCTGTGGCCGTGGGAGCGGATTCCCGCGTTGCCACCGGAGATCGCGATGCTGCCACGGTGGGCGCCGCTGAACATCTACGACTTCGGTTGTTGGGCACGCCAGACGATCGTGGCGCTGTCGCTGGTGATGGCGCGGCGCCCCAAAAAGGCGCTGGAGTTCGATCTGCGCGACCTGCACGGCGCCCAGCCGTGGACTCCGAGCGGATCGCGGCCCACACCCCTTGCCGGCACCCGCCCGCCCCGCCCCGAAAATCCAGCCTCCTCGACACGCGGTCTCTCCTCGCTGCTCGCCGTCTCCGCTCCCGCCGCGGCGACCGAAGCCGGGAGACACTCGCTATTCGCTCGCATCCACGTTTCGGCCAGCGCGGGCAGGTGGCTGGGACGCCTGGACAGCGCCCTGCGCCTGTACGAGCGCCACCCGCTGCCCGTGCTGCGCCGCCAGGCGATCGCGCGCGCCGAGGCGTGGATCGTGCGCCGCCAGGAGGCCGACGGCTCGTGGGGTGGCATTCAGCCGCCGTGGGTGTATTCGCTGATGGCGCTCCACCTGGGCGGCTACCCGCTGGATCACCCGGTGATGCGCCGCGGCCTCGAGGGCTTGGAGCGCTTCATGGTGGAGGATCGCGGTGGGGAGATCGACTGCGACCTGTCCGATCTTGGATCGCCCAGCTCGCCACGCCCCCGTCCTTCGCGTCCACCCGGAATCCCCGCGGGAGCGAGCAGGCGCCTGGAAGCCTGCCAATCGCCGGTGTGGGACACGGCACTGGCGATGGTGGCGCTGAGCGACGCCGGCTTGGCGCGCGAGCACCCGGCGCTCGAGCGCGCGGCGCAGTGGTTGCTGGAGGAGGAGGTGCGCGTGCACGGCGATTGGGCGGCGGCGCGGCCGCAGTTGCAGCCGGGGGGGTGGGCGTTTGAGTTCGAGAACGACAACTACCCCGACGTCGACGACACCGCGGAGGTGGCGCTGGCTTTGCTGCGCACGATCGAGCTGGAACCCGAGCAGACGCGCCGTGCCAACCGCCACCGCCGTCGCAGCGGCGAACAGCCCCCGGCGGATGGTGCGCAGGGGATGCGCGAGCGCGTGCAGGATGCGATCGACCGCGCCGTCGAGTGGGTCGAGGGGATGCAGAGCGAGGGTGGCGGTTGGGGGGCGTTCGATGCCGACAACACTCGCACGCTGGTGAGGGCGCTGCCGTTCCTGGATTTCGGCGAGGTGATCGACGAGCCGAGCGCCGACGTGACCGCGCACGCGCTGGAGATGCTTGCCGCGCTCGGCCGTGCCGACAGTGCACAGGCCCGTGCCGGGCTGAGCTGGCTGCTGGGGCAGCAAGAGACGGATGGGTCGTGGTTTGGGCGCTGGGGGATCAACCACGTGTACGGGACTGGCGCGGCGCTGCCGGCACTGGCCGCGATGGGCGTGGCCCCCGAGGAGTCGCCGATTCGCCGGGCGGTGGCGTGGTTGCGCGATCACCAGAACGAGGACGGCGGCTGGGGCGAGGACCCGCGCTCCTACGACGATCCCGCGTGGATCGGCCGCGGCGACTCGACCGCCTCGCAGACGGCGTGGGCGCTGTTGGCGCTGCACGCGGTGGGCGAGCAGCTGGAGCGCTCCGCGGCGATGGAGCGCGGGGTGGCGTGGCTGATCTCCACCCAGCGCCCCGACGGCACGTGGGAGGAGCCGCAGTACACCGGCACCGGGTTTCCCTCGGACTACTACATCAACTACCACCTCTACCGTCTCACCTTCCCGATCATGGCGCTGGGCCGCTGCGCGGGGGCTGAGCGCTCGCGGTGAGCGCCGTGGCGATGGGCGGGAGGAAGCTGCCCTTCCGAGCAATCACAATCCTTGGTGCGATGTCGCGGGGGGATGCGCCATCTCACGTTTGTCACTTGGTGCCTGCGCTCGCTTCCACTTCCATGACTTCCCACTCGCCCCCTCCCGACCTGCCCTCCCCTACGGCGGTGATGTCGAGGGCGGGCGGCGAGAACTTTCCCGTCGCCAGCCGTGTGCTGCCGCGTCGCCTCAGGCGGCACCTGCTGGCGTTGTATGGCTTCGCGCGGCTGGTGGACGAACTGGGCGACGCCGATGTCCGCCCGCCGGCAGAGCGGGTGGCGGCGCTCGACTGGCTCGAGGGGGAACTGGAGCGCGTGTACGCCGGCGGGGCACGCCACCCGCTGGTGGTGCGCCTGCAGGAGGCAGTGCGCGAATGCGCACTGCCACGCGAGCCATTCCTGCGGCTGATCGAGGCCAACCGCGTCGATCAGCGCTCGGTGCGCTACGACACGTGGGAGCAGCTGCTCGGCTACTGCCACCTCTCGGCTGACCCCGTGGGGGAGCTGGTGCTGGGCGTGTTCGGCTTCGTCTCCCCCGAGCGAGTGGCGCACTCCGATCGGATCTGTACGGCGCTGCAGCTGGTCGAGCACTGGCAGGACGTCGCCGAGGATCTGCGCGCGGGCCGGATCTACCTGCCCGCCGAGGATCTCGCGCGCTTCGGTTGCACCGAGCGCGACCTCGCCCAGTTCCGAGCGGGTTGGCGCGTGAAGGGGTTGATCGCCTTCGAGGTGGCGCGCACGCGCGAGCTGCTGGGGGAGGGGGCGCCGCTGGTCGGCATGCTGGACGGGCGTGAGCGCCTGGCGGTGGCGGCGTTCGTGAGCGGAGCCGACGCGGCACTGGGGGCGATCGAGCGCACCGGCTATGACGTGCTCGCCGGCCCCCCGCGGGCGGGCCGTGCACGGCGCGTGGCGGCCTGGGTGAGAACGCTGGCGGGGAGGCGCCGGTGAGCGTGGCGTCGGCTCACACCCAGCAGGCCTACCGTCAGTGCGAGTCGCTGACGCGCGCGGCGGCGGGCAACTTCTACTACGGCATCCGCCTGCTCCCGGCCCCCAAGCGCAGGGCGATGTGCGCGGTGTACGCGTTCGCGCGGCGCGTGGACGACATCGCCGACGGGACACTCGCGCCAGCGGAGAAGCTGATCAGGCTGGAGACGGCCGCGCGGGGGCTCGAGCGTTTGGACCCCCACGACCCCGACCCGGTGCTGGCGGCGCTGGCGGACGCCAGCGCACGCTTCGATTTGCCCGCCGACGCCCTCGACGATCTGATCGAAGGGGTACGGATGGATGTGCGCGGCACCTCCTACGCGGACTTCAAGGAGCTCGAGCTCTACTGCCGGCGCGTCGCCGGCTCGATCGGGCGGCTGTGCCTGGCGATCTTCGGCACCCGGGCGAGTGGGCGGGCTCCTCATCAAAGCGAGCGCTCGGCGAGCGCGGTGGCAGACGATCTCGGCGTGGCGTTGCAGCTCGCCAACATCGTGCGCGACCTGCGCGAGGATGCCGAACGAGGGCGCGTGTACCTGCCGGGGCACGACCTGGTGCGCTACCACCTGCATGATGGTGGCCCACTCGACGCGGCCGCGCTACAGGCACTCACACGCGAGGCGAGCATGGCCGAACCGGCGATGGTGGCGGGCTTTGAGGGAGGGGATGTGGGCCAGTTGTACGCGCTGATGCGCTTCTACTGCCTGCGCTCGCGCGACTTCTTTCACCGCGGCATGGAGCTGGTGGCACTGCTCGACCGGCGCAGCGCCGCGTGCGTGCTGGCGATGGCCGGCATCTACTGGCGCCTGTTGCATCGCATCGAGGAACGCCCCGACCGTGCGCTCGCACACCGCGCGCGGCTGCGCAAACGCGAGAAGGCGTGGGTGGCGGCGCGCGCGCTGCTCGGCAAGGGGATACCCGAGCGCCACCCGGCTGAACGCATTCAGGAAGAAGGCACTTGAGCGCCGCCCGACCGTCAGGCCCCCACGTGGCGGTGATCGGCGGCGGGCTGGCGGGAATCACCGCCGCGCTCGACTGCGCCGACGCCGGCGCGCGGGTGACGCTGCTCGAGGTGCGTCCGCGGCTGGGCGGGGCGGTGTACTCCTTCGAGCGTGACGGCCTGCGGATCGACAACGGCCAGCACGTGTTCCTGCGCTGCTTTCACGCCTACCGCGCGCTGCTGACGCGCCTCGGCAGCGAGCACGGGGTGGCGCTGCAGCCGCGCTTGGAGATCCCGCTCGTGCGTCCCGGCGGGGAGGTGAGCGTGCTGCGCCGCTCCGGCCTGCCGGCGCCGCTGCACCTGGCGGGCACGCTGCTGCGCTACCGCTACCTTTCACTGTGGGAGCGCCTCGGCGCGCTGCGCGCGGCAGTGGCGCTTGGCCGCCTTGACCCGCGCGCCCCCGAGCTTGACCGGCAGACCCTTGGTGCGTGGCTTGCGGCTCATGGCCAGAGCCGCCACGCGACGGAGGCGCTGTGGGACCTGATCGCGCTGCCCGCGCTCAACCTGCCGGCCGAGCAGGCATCACTGGCGCTGGCTGCGTTTGTCTTCAAGCGTGGTCTGCTCGAACGGGCCGATGCGGGAGACATCGGTTTCCACCGCCTCCCGCAGAGCCAGATCGTGGGGGAGCCGGCGGAGCGCGCGCTGCGGGCGGCGGGCGTCGATGTGAAGTTGGGATGGCGCGCTGAGCGGGTGGCGGCTGGCGAGGAGGGGTTCGAGGTCTGGCGCCGCGCGAGGGAGGCCGAGGATGAAGGTGAGCGTGCGGGCGAGCGCGTCGGCGGCGGGGGAGGCGCGAACGTGGGAGGGAGTGGGGCAGCTGAGGGCGGGGAGGATGAGCTGAAAGCGGATGCGGTGATCGTGGCGCTGCCGCGCACGCGCGCCGCGGCATTGATCGAGCCGCTGGACCGGACGAATGCGGCTCGCGCGCTGCAGTTGCGCGACACCCCGATCGTCAACCTGCACGTGGTATACGACCGCAGTGTGTGCGAGCGTCCGTTCGTGGGTGGGGTGGAGTCGCCGGTGCAGTACGTCTTCGACCGCAGCGATGCCGGTGGCGTGGACGCAGGGATGCAGTACCTGGCCGTCTCACTGTCGGGAGCCGACGAGGAGATGGGCATGAGCGTCGAAGAGCTGCGCGAGCGCTACCTGCCTGCGCTTGCCGAGCTCTTCCCGCGCGCTCGTACGGCACGGGTCGAGCGCTTCCTGGCGACGCGTGAGCACGCCGCTACGTTGCGGGCCGAGCCGGGCGCCGCGGCGCTGCGGCCCGGGCCGAGTACCGCTGTCCCCGGCCTCGCGCTGGCGGGTGCATGGACCGATACCGGCTGGCCGGCGACGCTGGAGAGCGCGGTGCTCAGCGGCCATGCGGCGGCTGCGTGTGCGCTGGCGGCGGTGGGCCTCGTGTCGGCCCGGGTGACCGCGGGCGATCGCCAGACGGATGCCGGAGCCCGGGTGCGAGAGCCTGGAGCCGGCGAAGTTGGGGCGTTGCGGGGTGCAGAACGGTGAGCGATCTGCTGATCGCCGCACCGCTGCGACTGGAGGCCTGGGCGATCTCCGCGGGGATTCGCTCCCGCCGGAGCGGACGGGCGGCCCATCCACGCCCGGCCCGCGCGCGGGTGCGCCGCACCGGCATGGGCCCGCGCCGCGCGCAGGCGATGGCTCCGGTGCTGCGCGGGTGCCCGGGGGTGGCGCTGCTGGTGATGGGCTTCGGCGGCGCGCTCGACGAGCACAGCGACGTGGGCGATGTGGTGGTGGCCGACACCGTGCAGGGGCCCGACGGGATGGGCCCGGTCGCCTGCGCCGGCGCGCACGAGCTGGCGGGGGCGCTCGAACGCCGCGGCCTGCGCGTGCGCCGCGGGACGATCGCCTCGGTCGCGCGCCTGGCGATGGGTGACACGCGCGTGCGGCTGCGCGAGGCGGGGGCGATCGCGGTGGACATGGAGTCGGCGTGGCTGGCCCCCGGGGCCGGCCGGCGCCCGTTCGCGGTCGTGCGGGTGATCACCGACACGCCCGCCCGGGAGCTGACCAACCCGCTGCTGACGGCCGCGGGAGTGGCGCGCGCGATGGCGGCGCTGCGTCGTGCGGCCGGTGCGCTGCACGAGTGGGTGCCGGGCGAATGAAGGGCAGGAGCGTGAGGCTCCGCCGCGGCGGGCACCGGTGCGCGTGAAGCTCCGCCGCCGCAAGGGGTGCGGGCGGCTACACGAGTGGACGCCGGGCGATCCAGCCTGAGTGCGGGAGGCCGCGTGTACTAAGGTGGTCGCGATGGCAGCGCGGATGAGACAGAGCACGCGCATGGGCTGGTACCTGATGCGCCAGCGCCTTGCCAAACGCGAGAAGTTCCCGTTGATCGTCGAGTTGGAGCCGCTGTTTCAGTGCAACCTGGAGTGCGCGGGGTGCGGCAAGATCCAGCACCCCGATCACGTGCTGCGCCGGCGGATGTCCGTCGAGCAGGCGGTCGCGGCGATCGAGGAGAGCGGCACGCCGATGGTGTCGATCGCCGGCGGCGAGCCGCTGATCCACCCCGAGATTCACCTGATCGCGGCGGAGCTCGTCAAGCGCAAGAGGTTCGTCTACCTCTGCACCAACGCGCTGCTGCTGGAGCGCAAGCTCGAGAACTTCAAGCCCAGCCCCTACTTCGCGTGGGCGATCCACATGGACGGCCTGCGCGAGCGCCACGACGCCTCGGTCGAACGCGAGGGCGTGTTCGACAAGGCGGTGTCGGCGATCCGCGCGGCACAGGCGCGAGGATTCAGGGTGACGACCAACACCACGTTTTTCACGCACGATTCCCCGAAGACCGTGCGCGAGGTGCTCGACTTCCTCAACGACGAGCTCGGGGTCGACGAGATGATGATCTCCCCGGCGTACGCCTATGAGAAGGCGCCCGACCAGGAGCACTTCCTGGGGGTGCGCCAAACGCGCGAGCTATTTCGGGAGGCGTTCGCGGAGGGCCGGCGCAAGCGCTGGCGCCTGAACCACAGCCCGCTGTTCCTGGACTTCCTCGAAGGCAACGCCGAATTCGACTGCACCGCCTGGGGGATCCCCAGCTACTCGCTGTTCGGCTGGCAGCGCCCCTGCTACCTGATGTCCGACGGCTACGCCGCCACCTACAAAGAGCTGATCGAAACCACGGACTGGAGTAAGTACGGCCGCGGTCGCGACCCCCGCTGCGAGAACTGCATGGCCCACTGCGGCTACGAGCCGACGGCCGTGCTGCAGACCACCCACTCGCTGCGCCAGTCGCTGCGCGCGCTGGTCAGCTGACGCGGTTGAGCCGCTCAGGCGCGGGGGAGCTTACTTTCCGATGTATGGTCAGCCAGCCGATCGCGGCTTGGCTCATCAGCCGATCTCGGCCCGCTGCTCGATTTCGTCCGCGGCCGCGATGGGCTCGGCGGACTCCTCGCCCTCCAGCGTGGCCGCGCCGCGGATGTCGCGCCAGGTCATGCCCTCGCCGAGTAGGGCGGGGATGCCAAGGCCGAGCGCGGTGAGGACCTCGACGGCCTGCAGGATGATTCCGTAGGCCAGGGCGGGTCCGGCGCCCACGCCGTAGGCCGCGAGCACGACCAGGCAGGCGGCTTGGAAGACGCCGACGTTCGATGGGGTGGCGGGCAGCACGGCGGAGACGTTGACGGCCAGCAGCACCGCGGCGGCGGCGATCAGGCCGCCTTCGGATTGCAGGCCGAGCGCGCACAGCACCGCATAACAGGCCAGCCACTGCAGCGTCCACGCCAGTAGCTGCAGCAGCACCGCGGGGATCCCATGGCGGGGGTTGGCGAACACGGCGAGCCCTTGCCTGCCGAGGCGCAGCAGCCGGGCGAGCGTGGCGGCGGCAAGCGCGATGCGCAGCGAACGCGAGCGCTGTGCAAACACCAGGATCCGTGGGCCCACCAACACCAGTAGGCAGATCGCCAGCGGCACCGCGAGTGCGATCACGAGACCGGAGACGTGCTGGCGCAGGAGGTCGAGGCTGGTGAAGGTGACGGTCGCGAGGATCGCCAGGGCCACCAGGTTGATCAGCGTCTGCGAGAAGACGGTGCCGGCCACGACCGGCAGCTGACGACGCGAGGAGCCGGGCAGGCGGCGGGTCAGCACGAGCATCTTGGCGGGCTCGCCGATGCGTCCGGGGAACACCGCCGAGCCCATCACCCCGATCATCGTCGCGCGGATCACGGGCGCCCACGCGATCTCGGTGTCGGGCAGCGCCGCCCGCAGCACCTCATGCCAGGAGCCGGCGCGCAGCAGCAGCGAGAGCCCCATCAGCGCGAGCGCGAGCACGATCCACCCCGGCTCTGCCGAGGTCAGTGCATGGCCGACGCGGTGCAGCCCCAGGCGCGAGAGCGCGAACGCGAGGATCGCCGCGAGGATCAGCAGTAGGACGGGCACGACCACGCGCCTGCGCAGGCGCGGGCGAGGAGCACGTCGTTGGGACGAGATCGTATCGCCCATTACCCTCGGTGTATCAGAGCGAGAGGTTGGTGCGCTACGCCGAGGAGGTCATCGCGTCCCTCGTCAGTTCATGTTCACATAACCGGTGGCTTCCGTCGGCGTGCGCACGTTGGCGGCGACCTTGTTTTCGTAGTTGCCCTCGATCGTCTGGATGTCCCCGTTGGGGAGGACGTCCCTGACGATCCCGACGTGTTCGTCGCCGAACACGATCAGGTCGCCCGGCTGGGGAGTCACACCGGGGCCGTTGGGGATCGCGCGGCCGGTGCTCTGCGCCCAAGACCACACCTGCGCCACCGAGCCGAGACCTTCGCCATTTGCGCCCAGCGGCTCGCCCGCCTGGCGCGCGGCCCATGAGGCGAAGTAGGCGCACCACGGGGCGCCGGGGATCGCTCCCGCGGTGGCGGTTCGGTACATGGCGATCGCCGGCGATTCGTTTGAGCCGGGTGGCTGCTCGGTCTGGCCGAGCTGGCTTTCGGCGATCCCTACGATTTGCTGGCCCGGGGTAGCGGAGGGGCTCGCGAGCCCGGTTGTGCCTGCGAGCCCGGTTGTGCCTGCAAGCCCCGATGTGCTCGCGAGTGCCTCGACGCTTGTGTCGCCGGGCACGGGCGTCCCCGTTTCCAGGCCCGCCGTGGCGGCGGGGGCGATGCCGGCGGAGGTGATGCCGGTGGGGACGACGCCGGCGGCAGCGATGCCGGCGCTCGCCGTGCCGGTGGGCGTCGCCGTACCCGCCTGGCTTTCGCTCGCGCTCTGCAGGGCCTGGGCGAACGAGCTGCCGCCGACCCGTGTCGGTTCGGGTGCCGTGGGCGCCGCCGTGCCCCCGGTGTTCACCGCGTTGGTGGCGAGCAGCGCAGCGGGATTGGCGATCGCCTGTTCGAGGGTGGCCACGCGCGCGAGGACGGATTCGACCGACATCCGCCCGGTGATCGGCAGCGCGCTCATGCGATTGAGGCAGTGCGCGCATGCGATTGAGCGTCTGGGTCATTGGCGCGTGCTCGGGAGTTGTGCGTCTGATGTCATCGGCGCGCGCGCGAACGACCACCCGCGCCGCGGTGGGCCTGCTCGCCCGTGCGGACGGGCGAGCGAGGGGCCTGATGGCAAACCGCCGAACTGGGGCTGCTCGCATGAATGCTTGCATCCCCAAATCTGTCCTAAAGCGCTTCCAATAGTTCGTCGATAGCGCCGGCAAAGGACACGCAAGTGTCCACATCACTGTTCAAATCCCAAGGGGGCCTAAACGTGTCTATGCGTATTGGCAAGCGAAGCTTCGCTAGCCGCAAGCGAAAGATAGCGGGCCTGTGCGCATTCGTGCTCGCAGGCGTCCTGGCTGTGGGCGCGTACGCGTTCACGGCAAGCAACACGCAGGCGGAAGAATCGGGCGCCGGTGCCAACACCGCAGTTGTGTCCGGCTACAAAACCACGAACCTGCACTTCACGCTCACGGGCGGGACTGCGACGACGGCCGAATTCAAAGCCGAAGCTACAGCGGGCGAGGCAGACGCCAAAGAAGCCGAAATCAACGTAATGAAAACGGGCGGAACGCCGGTTTGGACGCATTGCGTACTGACTACTCCGGGCAGCCCGGCACTATTCACGTGCACATTTGGAGCCCCGCTCACGAAGACGGAAATCGAAGAAGACGTCGTACAGGAAACCATCGTCACATCGTAGGTGTAACGACCGAGTGGCAAACGTGGAGGGCCGGCACTGCCGGCCCTCCACGCCCACGTCTACAACCACACAACAGGAATGCGACCTCGACGCATTAGAAAAATCCTCCTCTCGGCCCTGGGACTCATCATCCTGGGGACTATGTGGTTCTACTTCGCCCCGGTCCAGCTCGGCGGCTCGACCACCTACGTGGTCACCCACGGGACCAGCATGGAGCCGCGCTTTCACACCGGAGACCTGGCGATCGTGCGCAGCCAGAGCAACTACCATGTAGGTGAAGTCGTCGCCTACCAAAACCACCAGCTGCACACGATCGTGCTGCACCGGATTGTCGGGCGCGAAGGCGACAGGTATCTGTTCAAGGGGGACAACAACAACTTCGTCGATCCCGAACATCCAGTTGCCAGCCAGCTGATCGGCGCCCTGTGGATACATATCCCGGGCGTGGGCCTGCGCCTTCAATCGATCCGCTCGCCGCTCGTGATGGGGATCCTCCTGTTCGTCGGGATGCTGCTCCTTACCGGTGGAGCGTTCGCGCGCACCCAGGGGCGCAGGCATAGGCAGAGGCGCGCGGGCGAGGGCGCCGCGACGCCCACGTTCGCGACGCCCACGTTGGCCGTCCTCGCGATCGGCGCCCTGCTGGCGATCCCGTTCCTGATGCTCGCGCTGCTCGCGTTCACCCGCTCGCCGACGAAGCTCCACCCCTACACGGTCCCCTACCGGCAGAGCGGCAGGCTCTCCTACTCCGCCGAGGCGCCTGCGGGGCCGACCTACCCAGATGGACAGGCGGTGACGGGCGACCCGCTCTTCGCGCACGTCCTGAACGCGGTCGACTTCAGCTTCGCCTACCGTCTGCACGCCGCCGGCCGGCGCTCGCTCAGCGGAAGCGCCTCGCTCGAGGCGACGGTGGTCTCCTCCGATGGCTGGCACACCACGCTGCAGCTCGCGCCCCCCACGCGCTTTCACGGCAGCCGCGCGCTCGTCACGGGGACGCTCGATTTGACCTCGCTGCTTGCGCTCGTGCACAGTGTCGAAACCGCGACGAAGGCGAATGGCACCTACACGCTCACGCTGCTGCCGCGGGTGAGCGTCAGCGGGAGGGTCGACGCCGTGCCGGTGCACACCACATTCGCACCGAAAGTCCAGTTCTCGCTAACCCCGATCGAGGCGCAGCCGGCCGTCGCCGGCGGCGGCTCGCTCACCACGACTTCGCCCTCCGGCGAAGACACCGCGCCGAGCATGTTCTCGCCCTCGGCGCCGGGCTCGGCGACTGGCACGCGCTCGGAGCCGGCATCGCTCTCGCTCGGATTAGGACAGCTCTCGGTGGCGAGCGCACGTACGCTCGCGCGCGACGCGCTCGTGATCGTCGTCTGCGCCGTGCTGGCGGCACTCGCCTGCCTGCGGCTGGCGCTCGGTCGTTCGCAACCGCGTGACGAGTCGGCGAGCATCCGCGCGCGCTACGGCCGGATGGTCGTTCCCGTCGCGCGGGTGTGGCAGCTACCCGGTGTGCCGGTGATCGACGTCGAGGACATGGACGCGCTGGCACAGATCGCCGAGCACTACGACCGCTCGATCCTGCACGAGGTGGCGGAGGACGGCGAAGCCTTCTGGGTCACCGACGAGAGCGGGCAGTTCCGCTACGCGGTCGGCGTGTGGACCGGTGCCTCCCAGGGCGAGACCGCCGAAGGGCTGACTGACGAGGCGCTGGCTTACGAGGCGTTGGCTGACGAGGCGCTGGCCGGCGAGACGCTCGTGCATGAGGCTTACGGCCGTGAGTCCTACGCCCATGAGCCCAAGCTCGCCGGGCCGATTTCGGCGCGCGGTGCGCCCGATGCGCTCGGGGTGCCGCCGGAGGACGACACATTGGTTGCCGACGGCGTCACGCAGGGCGAGTGGACGCCGCGACGCGACGGCCGCGGTCGTGCACACAAGACCGGCCTCGTGTGAGCGCTCGCTTGCAGCCGTCCAGCGGTCTCGCCGGCCCTCAAGTATCGCTCGCCGGTGACGATAAACAGGCATGTGAAGAGTATCTCCCGGCTTCGGCCGGGCCCTCTTCAATCAGAAAAAGGACCGACAGGGAGTCGGTCCGGGACTGACCAAACAATCGTCATCAAGGAGATGAACGCATGTCCCTAAGCATCAACACCAACGTTGACTCGCTGATCGTTCAGCGCAACCTCAACACCAGCCAGGGCGCGCTGAGCACGTCGATGGAACGCCTCTCCTCGGGTCTGCGGATCAACTCCGCCGCCGACGACGTCGCCGGCTACGCCGCCAACCAGCGCCTGCAGGGCCAGGTCAACGGCGTTATGCAGGCCCAGCAGAACACCCAGGAAGCGGTTGCGCTGGTCCAGACCGCGCAGGGCGCGCTCAACGACGTGGAGCAGATGCTCCAGCGGATGCGCGAGCTCTCGGTGCAGTTGGCCAACGGCACCAACTCGAAATCCGACGAAGAAGCGATCAAAGGCGAGGCGACGCAGCTCGAAAAAGAGATTGAACGGGTCGGTGAAACGACCAAGTTCAACGGCGTGGAACTGCTGGCCAAGAAAGAAGAAATCAAGTTCCAGGTCGGCCCCGATGAAAAAGAAACGATCGGAGTCGAAACCGCCGAACTCAAAGAAGACACCAAAGGCATCAAAATCGAAGAAATCAAGACGATCGAAGAAGCGATCGAAAAAGTCGCCACGCTGGCTGGCGAATTCGGTTCGGTGCAGGATCGCCTTCAGTACACCCAGGCCAACCAGGCGATCTACGGGGAGAACCTCTCCGCCGCCCAGAGCTCGCTGGTGGACGCCAACATGGCCGCCGAAATGAGCAACTTCACCAAGGGCCAGGTGCTGCAGCAGGCCGACGTGGCGATCCTCGCCCAGGCCAACTCGCTGCCCCAGGCAGTGTTGCAGCTGGTCGAAGGTCGATAAGTCGGGGTTCTTGAGACCCTGACCCAAACTTCCTCAGTGGTGGCGCCTCGAGCGCCACCACTGCAGCGAAGCCATCCCGGGGCGGGTCCGCCCGCCCGGGGTTGGTCATAACGCTTCCGACGGTCTGGGAAGGCCGGCACGAAGCCACATACCGCCGATTCATCGAGGGAACGGTGGTCGGGATGGGCAGCTTCGGCTGCCCATCCCGTCGTTTAATGGCCCGCCCGCCCGGCCCTTGGGCTGCCCAGCTCGTCGTTTAATGGTCGCCGTCGCCGGGTTAGCGACATGACCCCACCGGCGCAGAGGTCCCACTACCCTGCGCACACTCATACCGAAGACGTGCGGCTGGTCGAGCAAAGCGGTAAGACGGATCACGCCAAAAAGCGGAGGCAATAGCCGGACCTCTCGCGGCGCGTCACGATCAACGTGAGTTGCTGCTGAGGATCTACTACGCGGCTTGGCTCTCGCCTGGCCAGACCCCGGTGCGTACGCGCTCGTAAAGTGTGTCTGGTGCGAGGTCTGCGCCGCCCGACCAGCATACCGTGCCTGTCTCGGGGTCTACGCTGACCTCGGCAAAGCCTTCGGGGGTCCGGGCGCGCTCGAACACCGGACCGCGCATACGGTCCAGCAGGTAGACCTCGCCGGTTACGCCATCGGCGAAGGTGAGCCGCAGGGAACCGTGCCGCGGAACGGTCGCGTGGGTTATATCTGGTGTAAGCCCGATCATCGCAGTGGCTCGATGTCGTTCAGTGTTGCACCTTCGCGCGCTCGACGCCAATTCTCGCCGAGTTCCGCCGCGTGCATCTCGGCCCACGCGAGTACAAGGCGAAGCTCACGACGCGGCAGATCGCTCGCCAGCACCTCCAACGAGTCGATCTGGACCTTGGCGCTGCGACCGGCGGCGCGCGCATGGAAGTGGGGAGGCTCGTGGTCGTCGAAATACATCGTGATCGTGAGCCCGAAGAAGCGGCTTATTGTCGGCACGCTCAAATATTGGCGGTCGGTCCGGTCGGCAAGCTTGCTCAGGAGGCGTCATCGCGCCTCACGCCCGCACGTCGATGTGCCGGCCGTCGGGCTGGTCTTCGTCGGGATCGTCAGGCTCGCGCGGCGGCGGGCGGCGGGGTCCCAGCTTCGTGTCCGCGCCGGAGCGCCTACGGCGTTTCGAGAGGTTCTGCGTCTGCTCGGCTGCGAGCTCGGCAATCCATGGGGGGCGGGGGCCGATCGGTTGGATGGGGTCCATTGTGCTCCTCGGGTTCGATGTGGAGCCTCAGCTCCACCGCTACGAGGTGCGCCCGCTCATCGGCCCACTAACCGGCCCGCCCGCGCCGGGCGTGCGGGCGCGATCGAATTTGGCAAGCTCTTCGGCGAGCAGGTCGTGCTTGGCTTGGTGGAGCTCGGCGACCAGCAGGCGCCGCCACAGGAAGACCGCGGCGGCCCACATCGCTACATAACACACGACCCCTGCCACCAGCGCCCGCAGGCCGGCGCCGGCGAGCGTTTGGGTCGGCAGCGAGAGGTAGCCTCCGAGCAGGAAGCCCGCGAGGCCGCCCCATGCCTTGGCGCGTGCGACGCCGCGAGCCGCGCGAGGGTGCTCGGCGAGGATCAGGTTGGACCCCGGCGCGCCACCTGCGCCCTCAGCGCTCGCGCCCTTCTGCTTGCCCTTGCCCTTGCCGGCCTTGGCGGACTTGTCGTCCTTAGCGGCCACGACCACCACCGTTCTCGTTCTGGGGGGTTCGACCCCACCCGCCCCGGCTCGGTGGCCCGGGGACTGCTTTACCGGCCACGACCATCACCACTCTCCAGGCCGCGGCGCCGTTCGGCGCGCTGGCAGTCGAAGATGAAGTGCACGAGGCGCCGGTGCTCGCCCTCGGCGATCTCGTCGAAGCAGATCGCGCGGCGGCCCTGGAGGTCGGTGCGCACGACCGTGCCCACGCCGGTGATCGGCGAGCTTCCCTTGGCGGTCGTCAGGCGGAACTCGATCTGCTCGCCGACCTTCAGCGTGCTCGGCCCAGCCAACAGCATGCCACCGCCGCTGATGTCCACCGAGTAGGTTTGTACCGTGCCTCCCTGGCCCCCGGTGACGACCAGCACCGGCCGGGTGGATTGGATGCGAACGTACTCGCGCTGCTGGATCAGCTCGACCGAATGCAGCTCGCGGAAGCGCAGCAGCTCGCTGTCCTCGAGCGTGACCGCGCCCTGCAGCCGGATGCGCCCGCGGTGGCTGGTGAACTCGAGCACCAGCCCGGCGAGTGAGCTGGGGTTGAAGGGCACTTCGGCGCGGAACATCAGCGCCACCAGCAGCCCGCTGTCGTCGCGCTCCGCGACTCGCGCCTGCACGCGCTCGCCACTCGGGCGCACGATCGTGACGGGATCGGAGCGCTCGGGGAGCTCGAGCTCGCCGCGATCCCGCGACGTCTTTGCCGAGCGCCCGAGTTTCATCGCGGCGGAAGCAGTCGGTCGGCGAGCAGGAAGGGGTCGATCCAGGTGAGCGCCCACGCCCGCGGAGCCCGTGGGGCGTTGGTCCCAACCCCGGCGTCGCCGTGGGCATGTGTGTCACCGTGCGCATGCTCAGCCCGCGGTTCAGCCCGCGCCAGCATGTGAACGGGGGCCAGCCCGAACGTGCACGCCGTCTGCACCGCCACCCCGAGCTGGTCGGTCTCGTCGGCGTGGGTGATCGCCAGCGCGGTGGCGTTCAGGGGACGCAGCGCCTCGAGCAGCTGGGCCGCCGGTGTAGCGCCGAGCGTGGCGGGAAGCGCGAGCATCACGCGGTCGGGCGCAAGCCGCGCCAGCAACTCCGCGAGTGCGGAGATCGAGTCGGGGTCGGCGCAGGAGACGGGGGGCGTGTCGAGCAGCAGCAGACCGCCCCTGCGTGCTTCGTGCAGCGCCGACTCCTCGGGCATGGCGTCGGGGCGGATCGTCATGCAGGTGGCGGGCAGCGTGGAGTGCTCGCCGTAGGCCTCCGCCAGGGCGAGGCAGCAGGCGCTCTTGCCGGCGCCCCCAGCGCCCACCACGGCGATCGCGGCCCCCTCGGCCGGTAGCGGTGGGCACGCTGGAATCAACTGCGCCAGCGCGGCGTGCACGGCCTGCTCGAGGTTGGTGGGGGCGGACATCAGCGGCAGCACGTGGGCGATGGCGGCCTCGATCAGCTCGTGCGCCAGCTGCTCGCCAATCCCGATCCCGCGCAATGTGCGCTCGATCTTCTCGCGGGCTGGCAGCGCCGTGTCTGCGGGCTCAATGAACGTGGCGGAGGGAGACGGATGGAAAGGGGCGAGGGGAGCAGGGTGGAGGGGAGAGGGAGGAACAGCGGCGGGTTCCACGGGGAGCACCATCTCGATGGGCAACTCCGGGGACCGCGCGTAAAGATCTGGAGCAGGAGCGGCGAGGATCTCTTCGGGCGCTTCCGCGTCTTCGGCTTCGGCCAGCGCTTCGGCCAGCGCGGCGTCGAGTTCGGGCGGAACGACGGGCTCGGCGGCACGCACGGCGGCCTCGGCCTCGGCGAGCGCGGCGGCGAACGGGTTGGTGGCCCAAACTTCCGTGGGCCCATCCCAGTTGACGGGTTTGGGTGCAACTGCCACGCGGGCGTCCTCGACCTCCGCGGGCAGCGCATGGGTTGGGTCGTCGGGCGCTGCGGGAGCGCGGTCGCCGAGGGGTGCACTCGCGACCGGCGCGGGGGCCGTGTCGCCGGACAGTGCGCGGGGGGCAGTGTCGCCGGACAGTGCGCGGGGGGCAGTGTTGCCGGACAGTGCGCGGGGGGCAGTGTCGCCGGACAGTGCGGGAACCGCGTCGCCGGGCAGTGCCGGGGCGGCGTCGCCGTCGTCGTAGCGGTCGACCAGCGAACCTCCCGGATCTCCGCGGCGGGCCTCGATTTCGACGAAGGCCTTCTGGAAGAAGCCGGCGAAGCCGCCGGTGAGCCCACGATGGTGGCGGATCACGATCGCGTCCTCGCCGAGCTCGGCGACGATCGTGGGGATCAGCTCATCCACGGTGCGCCCGCGGTAGATGCGGGGCGCGAAGTATCCGGGGACACTGTCCTGCGAATCGGGGTGCTCGCCGTCGTGGCCGGCCTCCCAGGAGTCCAGCCAGGAGTCATCGCGCGCGGCTGTGCGGCGCGGCTCGGCCTGACGGAGAGCGGCCCGGCGGGAAGTGGCTTGATGAGGGGCGGTGTCGTAGGCGGCGGTGCTCATGCGTGGATTACTCCAATCGTCTCGACGTTGACGCCCGGTGCGATCTCGTTGTAAGAGCAGACCGGCAGGTGGGGCTGAGCCCCGGCGATCAGGCGGCGCAGGTGGCGGCGCACGCGCGCCGAGCAGAGCAGCACCGGGTTGCGCGCGCCGCGCGCGGAGGCGTGCTCGACCTGGGCACGCAGCGCACCCACGATCGCCTGCGCACGGGGCGGGTCGATCGCCAGATACTCGCCGTCGGTGGTTTGGGTGATGGAGGTTGCGACCTCCTGCTCGATCGCAGGGTCAAGGGTGATCGCCTGCAGACAGAGCCGCTCGTCCAGATGGGGGGCTGTAATCGCCCGGCCCAGGGCCTGGCGGGCGTACTCGGTGAGCAGGCCGGTGTCTCGTGTTATTCGCGCCTTGTCGCCGATCGCCTCCATGATCGTGCCGAGATCGCGCACAGGGACGCCTTCGGCCAGCAGCGAGCGCAGCACGCGCTGGATCTCCCCGAGTGAGAGCGCATCGGGCACGATCTCCTCGACGACAGCCGCGTTGGTCTCCTTGAGCCGGTCGAGCAGCGTCCGCACGTCCTGGCGGGTGAGCAGCTCGGCGGCGTGCGTGCGGATCGTCTCCGTCAGGTGGGTGACGATCATCGACTCGGCGTCCACGACGGTGTAACCGAGCGCTTCGGCCTCGGCGCGGTCGGAGGAGTGCACCCACACGGCGGGCAGGCCGTAGGTGGGCTCGGTGGTGGGGATTCCCTGCAGGCCGCCGGCGGCGTCGCCAGGGTCCATCGCCAGCAGGTGCCCGGGCATGATCCGGGCGCGGGCGACCTCCGAGCCGCGCACCTTGAAGACGTACTCGTGTGACTCCATCCCAACCTCGTCGTGGATGCGCACGGCGGGGATCACGATCCCGAGCTCGCCCGCGATCTGGCGGCGGATCGCGGAGACCCGCCGCAGCAGGTTGCCGCCGGAGGAGCCGTCCACCAGCGGGACGAGCCCAAAGCCGACGGCGAGCTCGAGCGCGTCGACGGAGAGACGCTCCATCGCCTCCTCCGAGCCCCGCCCGTCCCCGCCGGAGCCCGCGGGCCCATCGGGCGAGGCGGTGGCGAGTGCCAGGGCGCTCCCCTCGGCCTCCTCGCCCGGGAGGCCGTGGCGCACCGACCAGCCGATCGCGGCGAAGATCCCGGCGATCGCCAGGAACGGCAGCTTGGGCAGGCCGGGGACGAGCGCGAACAGTCCGATCGCGGTCGCGGCGACCAGCGGCGCTTTGCGCTGGCGCAGGATCTGGGAGGCGATGTCGGAGCCGAGGTCTTTGTCGGAGGTGGCGCGGGTGACGATGATGCCGGTGGCGACAGAGATCAGCAGCGCGGGGATCTGCGCGGCGAGGCCGTCGCCGACCGTCAGCAGCGAGAACTGGTGGGTTGCTTCGGTGAAGGAGAGGCCATGCTGCGCCACGCCCACGACGATGCCGCCGATGAGGTTGATCGCGGTGATGATGACCGCCGCCATTGCGTCCCCTTTGACGAACTTCGAGGCGCCGTCCATCGCGCCGTAGAAGTCCGCTTCCTGGGCGATCTCCGAGCGGCGGTTGCGGGCCTGCTCGTCGGTGATCAGCCCGGCGTTGAGGTCAGCGTCGATCGCCATCTGCTTGCCGGGCATCGCGTCGAGGGTGAAGCGTGCGCCGACCTCGGCGACGCGCCCCGCGCCGTTGGTGACGACCACGAACTGGATCACGATCAGGATCAGGAAGATCACGAGGCCGACGACGACGTTGCCGCCGACGACGAACTCCCCGAACGCCTTCACCACGCTGCCGGCGTCCCCGGTGGTGAGGATCAGACGTGTGACCGACACGTTGATCGCGAGGCGGAACATCGTGGTGAGCAGCAGCAGCGACGGGAAGGAGGCGAAGTCCAGCGCCTTGCCGAGGTACATCGTGGCGACCACGATCGTCAGCGCGCCGGAGATGTTGAGTGTGATCAGCAGATCCAGCAGCGCGGCGGGTAGCGGGACGACCAGCATCGTCACGACCATCACCACCGCGATTGCGGCGAGCAGGTCGGTGTGGCGCAAGAGGCGGCGTACCGTGTCGAGGTTCATAGCGCGTGCCTCCGCTGGCGGGCGAGGCGGTAGACGAAGGCGAGCACGCGCGCCACGGCGGCGTACAGCTCCTCGGGGATCACCTGCCCGATCTCGCACGAGGCGTGCAGCGCGCGCGCCAGCGGCGGCTCGCTGACGATCGGCACGTCGTGTTCCTCGGCGATGCGGCGGATCTGCAGGGCGATCAGGTCCTTGCCCTTGGCCACGACCTCGGGGGCCGTACGGGAGCCGTCGTAGCGCAGGGCGACCGCGAAGTGGGTGGGGTTGGCGATCACCACGTCGGCTTCGGGGACCGCGGCCATCATCCGTTTGCGGGCCGCCTGAGCCTGGCGGCGGCGCAGAGCGGCTTTGACCTCGGCGGGGAGCCCGTACTGGCGCTGCTCGTCCTTGAGCTCCTGCTTGGTCATGCGCAGCTTGTGCTCGTTGCGCCGGCGCTGCCAGGCGTAGTCGATCGCGGCGATCACGAGGTAGGCGAAGGTGGCGTGCTGGGCGATTTCCATGCCGCGATGCCCCAGCACGATGCCGAGGTCGGCGGGGGGGAGGCCGACTTCGGCGGCGAGCGCGGTGAGACCGGGGACGATCGCGAGCGCTGCGACGCCGGCGACCACGGCGACCTTGGTGACGGCCTTGAGCGCCTCGAAGAGGATGTTGGGCCCGAACAGGTTGCGCGCTCCGGAGATCGGGTTGATCCGCTTGAAGTCGAGCGCGAGCGCTTTGGGGGCCGGGCGAAAGCCGACCTGGGCGGCCCCGGCGAACAGGCCGGTGCCGAAGCAGATCGCGGCGATCGGGCCGACGGTGAGCAGGAGCGTGGTGAGCCCGACCTCCATCAGCGAGTGCAGCCCATTGGCGGTCATCGCTTTCGCGGGCGTGGCGATCTCGGCGAGGATCTCGCGGAAGGCGGCCTGCGCGGAGCCCACCACGCTGGGGCCGAGCAACGTGATCGCGAACAGGCCGCCCGCGAGCACGAGCGAGCCGCCGACGTCGGCGGAGCGTGCGATCTGCCCCTTCTTACGCGCACGCTCGCGATGCTTCGGGGTGGCCTTCTCGGTGCGGTCCTGTTGCGCCATGGCTTACCCGACGTGCAGGGCGCCGAGCGCGGCGCCGACGGAGGTGGACATCTGGTTGGCGATCCAGCCGGCGACGAACGGCATCGAGGCGCCGACCAGCAGCAGCGCGACGGCGACCTTGGCGGGGAAGCCGACGGCGAACACGTTGAGCTGGGGCACCACGCGCGAGACCACGCCGAAGGCGACGTCGGTGATCATCAGCGCGATCAGCACCGGCGCGGCGATCTCCACGGCGGAGGTGAAGACGGTCGAGAAGACCTGCTCGGCGCCGGCCCAAAGGGTAGTGATGCGGGGGGCGGAGGTGAGCGGGACGAGGGTGAAGGTGCGGGCGAGTCCGCGCAGCACCCACGCTTCGCCACCGATCACGAGGAAGATGGCGATCCCCACGAGCGAGTACATGTGGGTGAGCGGCCCGCTTTCATCGCCACTGATGGGGTTGATCAGGTTGCCGTAGGAGAAGCCGGCGCCGAGGTCGGCAAGCGAGCCGGCCGATTCGACGGCGGCGAACAGCACGGCGAAGGAGAAGGCGAAGCCGAGCCCCACCAGCATCCCCTCGACGATCAGCGCGGCGAGGGTGAACGGGTCGGTCGGGATGTGCTGCCCGTGCAGGGCGATCGGCGCGAAACCGATCGAGATCCCCACGGCGATGATGCCGCGCACGCGCGGGGGCACCATGGGAGAGGAGAAGGGGGGGGCGAGCAGGAAAAGCGGCCCCACCCGCGCGAGCACGAGGATGAAGCCGGCGAGCTCGTTGCCTGCCAGCAGACTGAGGACCTGGGTCATACGAGCCCGCTTCTCATCAGTTCGTCAGGGCGGGGATCGAGGAGTAGAGGTTGGTGGTGTAGGCCACCATCTGGTCGAGCATCCAGGGGCCGAGCAGCACCACGATCACGGCGATGATCGCGATCTTGGGGATCAGCGTGAGGCTCTGCTCCTGGATCTGGGTGACGGCCTGGAAGATCGAGACGAGCAGGCCGACGACCATCGCGCCGAGCAGCATCGGTCCGGCGACCTTGAAGGCGAGGCTCATCGCCTGCGAGGCGAGGTTGATGACTGTGTCCTGGTCCATGAGCTTTTTGAGGGAGGGAAGGAGGAGAGGGGAGAGGGGCTGTTTGCAGGGGTGAGAAGCGTTTGGTGAAGATCGCGCCGCTAGTGAACGTGAAAGCTCTGCACGAGCGCCTTGATCACGAGGTCCCAGCCGTCGACCAGCACGAACAGCAGGATCTTGAAAGGCAGCGAGATGAAGGTCGGGGGGAGCATGATCATCCCCATGCTCATCAGCGTGGAGGAGACGATCAGGTCGATGATCAGGAACGGCAGGAAGATCAAGAAGCCGATCTGAAACGCGCTCTTGAGCTCGGAGACGATGAACGCCGGGATCAGCACCTCGGTAGGCACTTCGGCGCGGGTGCGGGGGTCTTTGGCGTGGGCGAGGGTGACGAACAGGGAAATGTCCTGCACGCTTGTCTGGTGAAACATGAATTCGCGCAGCGGCTGCTCCGCTCGCTTGATCGCGGTGGTGGTGGAGATGTGGTGGGCGCTGAGCGGTTCGACGGCGTCGCGTCGGATCTTGCTGATGGTGGGGGCCATCACGAAGATCGTGAGGAACAGGGCGATCCCCACCAGCACCTGGTTGGGGGGCGCGTTGTTGGTGCCCACGGCGGTGCGGATGAAGCCGAGCACGATCAGGATGCGGCTGAAGCCGGTGACGGTGAACAGCACCGCGGGGATCAGCGACAGCCCGCCGACGAGCAGCAGGATCTGCACGGCGTTGGAGGAGTTGAGATTCACTTGCGCACCGTCCATTCGCGCATGCGCTCGAGTGCGTCGGAGACGACGCTCGGAACCCCTGGGGCCCCGGCCTGTCCGGGGATCTGCATCGGACGGATGCGAGCTCGGCGGGTGCCGTCTCCTTCGTCGGGGCCGGTGGTGGGCTCGGGCAGATCGAGCAGTCCGGCCGTACGCGCCTGCTCCTCGGTGTAGCGGTGGATCGGCGCGACGCCGTGCTCGGCGGAGCCGACCAGCAGGTAGTCGCGCCCGGCGCGCACGAGGTGCAGGGTGCGGCCCGACCCGAGCGCCAGCGTGGCGAGGCTCGTCAAGCCGGAGCCGGCGCTGCGAGTCTCGCGTCCGGTCTTGACCTGCTTGAGAATCCACGTCAAGCCCCAGATCACAGCGATCACGATCAGCAGGCCGACGATCGTGCGCACGATGCTTGCGCCCCCGGAGCTCGTGTGCGAGCCGGTCGAAGTGGTGGAGAGATTGAGCGGGAGCGCTTCTCCGCCATGCTTGGAGGCGGGCGTGAAGGCCTGCGCCGGGCAGGCGCCAGCAAGCAGGGCAAGGCCGATCGCGGCCATGCCCAGCGCGGGAAGGGCGACCCGTGAGGTCGCGCGCGAAGGCGTTATGAACTTAGTCATCGAGGGACGACTCCGAGGAGAGTCGCCCCGGTTATCGGCGCCGGCTCAGATGCCTTGAATCGCGCACGGAGCCCCGGTGGGTGTGGCCATCGCCGAGAGCGTGGCTATCGCGCGTCGCTGCGGGTGCGCCGGCCGACCTGACCCAGGCTTCGATTCCCTCCGCTCGGGGCGGCCGGGGCTGCCTCACTACGCGCCGGCGCTGGGCATGGAGGCCCAGCGTTCACCACCTCGGCGCCCACGCGGGCCGCGCGGACGATCCCCAACCCCACCATCGTTGGTCCCCGGGGGGCGCTGCTCAGACCAGCGCGTCGATCTGCACGGCCCACTCGCCGTCGGCGTCCAGCAGGGTGCCGTGTGCGAAGCGAGTGCCGTTGACGAACAGCTCGATCGGGGACTCGGCGCCCTGGTCGAGCTCGATCACGGTGCCGGGCGGCAGCTCCAGGGCCTGGCCCAGCGGGAGCGTCGTGCGCCCCAACTCGGCCCACACGCGCACCTGCACATCCATCATCCGGGCGAGGCTCTCGCGCGTGGGCCCGGGCTGCTCCGGGGTGGATGGGCTCGTGACACCGCGATCGGGATGCGGTGCCCCGGCGGGCATCTGGGCGAGCAGCGGCTGAATCGGGCCGATCGGACTCCCGCCCGTCCGCCCACTCCCTCGCACGATCGCCTCGGTCAGCTTGACCGCGCGCTGCGGACCGCGCAACCCGGGCCGGCCGCGGCCGATCGGGACGCCCTCCGCGAACAGCCGCACGCCCTCCGCGGCCCGATCGTGCAGTCCCAGCAGCGTGCCCGGCGTGAGCGCCAGCATCCGCTCGACCGGCATCTCGCGGGCGCCGACCTCGGCGCGCAGGCACACGTGGGCGGCCGCCAGTCCGCGGCGCACCGCGTGCGCCTCGCGGGAGTCGGTGTCCTGCAGCCGCGGTCCGGAGCCGAGGATCTCCTCCGCGACGGGCCCGATCGCCGACCACGGGATCAGCAGCGACATGCCGGAAGGCAGGTCGTCGATCCGGCTCTCGAGCGTGACCGCGAAGGTGGGTTCCCCGATCGGTACGAGCACGCCCGCGTCGCCCTCGAGATCGACCTCGCCGAGACTCAGCTCCAGCCCGCCGAGATCGCGCCACGCGGGGCCGAGCTGCGCGATCATCGACTGCAGCAGGCGCCTGGCGAGCGCCCAGTCGACTTCGCTGAAGCGCCGCTCGGGGGCGGCCTGAGCGGGGTGGCCGCCTAGCAGGCATTCGAGCGCCTGCAGCACGAAGGGCGGCTCGATGCAGAGCAGCATCTGCGCGCCGATCGGCTGCACCGCGAGCGCCACGGCGATCGTGTTCGCCGGCAGGGGTGCCTTGGCCGCCGCCCACGTGAGCTGGTGGGAGTCCGCCGCGGCGAGCTCCACGGGAGCGCGCAGCTCGGCGGAGAGCCGCAGCGCGAACGCTTCGCTGAACGAGCCCAGCGCACGCATGATTCGGCGGCGCAGCTCGGCGGTGAACTTGGTGGGCTGGGAAAAGTCCACCGTGCGGATCACGTGGCCCCCCACCGTACCCACCCCTCCAACCTCGTCCACCCCATCTGCTGGGGGGGTGTCTGTGGGGCTGTTGCCTGTCTCGGTCTCGGCCTGTGGGGGGGTGTCTGTGGGGCTGTCGCCCGTCTCGGCCTCGGCCTGTGAGGGGGTGTCTGTGGCGCTGTTGCCTGTCTCGGTCTCGGCCTGTGAGGGGGAGTCCGTGGGACTGTTGCCTGTCTCGGTCTCGGCCTGTGAGGGGGAGTCCGTGGGACCGTCGCCTGTCTCAGTCCCCGCCTGAGCTGGGTGGGCGTCTATGGGGCTATCGCTTGCGTCGGTCTCTGCCTGTGTAGCGGGGGCGTCCGCGGGGCCCTGGTCCGCATCGCTCACCTCATTCGCGGGGGGGGCGTCCGCGGCGTTAGAGCCCACCTCGCTGCGTGCGGGGTCACGTGCATCGCCCGGTGGGGTCTCTTCGAGCTGGTGATGTGGGGCCTCGCTCATCTTGGCCTCCCGGTCATTCCTGCGCGGTGGGACCGGTATTGATCGAATCCCCGCCCGCCCCTCCACCCGCCCGGGGCGGCACGGGATAGCCGCTGCCCGGCTGGTCTGTGCCCTCCTCGCCGCCACTCCGCTGCTGGAGATCTGCCGCGGTGGGGTCGCCCTCGACGATCTCGGTGACGCGCAGGCCAAACTGCTCGTCCACGATCACCACCTCGCCGCGGGCGATCGGGGTGCCGTTGACGAGCAGGTCCACCGGTTCGCCGGCCAGCCGCTCGAGCGTGACGATCGAGCCCGCGCGAAGCTGCAGCATCTCACCGACGGTCATGCGGGTACGACCGATCTCCACGCTCAGCTCCATCAGCACGTCGCTGAGGCGGCGCAGGTCGGCGCCGTTCTCGGGTCCTGCCTCGAAGGGGACCCCGTCGCCCGCGAGCGCGGAAGCGGGGGGCCGGGCCTCCTGGTCGAGCTGCTCGTATACGACTGCGTCGCTCATGTGTTCTCTCTGCTCCGATCGCTTTACTGGACCGTCAATTCGGGAAACAGCACGGCTTCGACCTTGACGTCGGTCTGGCGGTCGATGCTCGCGAGGATGCGGTGCTTGATCGAGCCGCGGCCCTGACTCGAGGTGAGTGCGCTCCCGTTCTGCCCGGTGACGGTGTTGGTCACGATTTCGCGGACGGCCGGTTCCTCCGGCAGCGTCCCCGCGCCTTCCCCCGAGCTCGATGAGCCCGCGGCCGATGCCCCGTCGCTCTGCCCCGGAGCGAGCTCCAGCGCGACCGCGATCTTGGCGTAGTGCCCTTCGGCGAGGTTCAGCAGGAAGGGTTGGGGCATCAGGTAGATCGTGCCCGGAATCTTCTGCTTGACGGTCTTCTTGGGCTTGGTCATGGTGTAGCCGACGCCGAGCACCAGCAGCAGCACGAGGGGGATGAGGAGCTTCTTCTTGGACATGTTTGCGGGGTTGGGTGGTGGGTTTCCGTTGTGTATCGGGCGCCGACCGGCATTTCAGTAGTGCAGGGCTCGGTTCTTCAGGGGCGTTGCTCAGGGGCGTTTCAGTACAGGCGCTGCAGGACGATCTCCACGCGCCGGTTCAGCGCGCGCCCGGTGGGCGTGGAGTTGGTGGCGATCGGGTGCTGTTCGGCGTAGCCGACGGCGCTGAGCCGCTGGGAGTCGACGCCCTTGGCGATCAGGAACCGTACGACGCTGCTCGCGCGAGCGGTGGAGAGCTCCCAGTTGCTCGGGAACGCGCCACCGGTGATCGGCACGTTGTCGGTGTTGCCTTCGACGGCGATCGGGTGGACGTGGTCGACATTCAGCAGCGCTGCGATCTCGGTGAGCAAGGGCTGGCCCTGGCTCTCCAGGGTGGCGCTCCCGGAGCTGAACAGGAGGCTGTCGGTGAGCACTCGGATCGCCAGGCCGCGCTGTTCGATCGTGACGTTGACCGCCTTGGAGAACCCGTGCTTGGCCGCGTATTCCTTCAGCTCGCGCTGCAGCGCCTCGAAGCTGGCCTGCTCCTGCTGGGCGGCGGACACCTGGACGCTCGCGGCGCTCGTGGCGGCGCTCTGCGCGCTCGCCTGGGAGCTGCCCGACTGGCCGCCGGACACGTGTTCGAGTTCGCTGGTGACGTTGGGGGTCAACCGCACGATCGCGGGCGTATCGATCGTGGTGGGAGCGCGACTGGAGTTGGCGCTCGCGCCCGGCTGCTCGATCGACTTGCCGCCCGGCAGGATGTCACCGGAGAAGGCCGCCTTGAGGGCCATCTGCAGGGTTCGGTACTTGGAGATGTTGACCGAGGAGATCGAGAACAGCACCATGAACAGCGCCATCAACAGCGTGATCATGTCGGCGTAGGTGAGCAGCCACCGCTCGTCGTTTTCGTGCTCGGCGCTGTGCCCGCGGCGCTTGCGGCTGTGCCCGCGTGCCATGACTTAGCTGCTCCCGTGGGTCCGCCGACACGCGGGCGGGCCGCTTGTGCTGCCTCGGCCTACCGGTTCGTGACAGCCTGAGCAGCACCCGCTGCTCGCGTGTGTGCGCCGGCGCTCATGCGGGCCCATCACGCTGCCTCGGCCTGCAGGCTCGCTGCCTGCGGTGAGGAGGCGCCCTCGCCATCCTCGCTCTCACGCTCGGCGGGAGGCAGGTAGGACATCAGCTTGTCGGCCACCAGGCGCGGATTGTCGCCGGCCTGCAGCGAGAGGATCCCCTCGAGCGTCATCATCCGCAGCTCGACCTCTTCGGCGGAGATCGCCTTCAGGCGGTTGGCGATCGGCAGGAAGATCACGTTGGCCGAGCCGACTCCCATCAGCGTCGCCAGGAAGGCGGCCGAGATCGAGGGCCCCAGTGTGGAGGGGGCGGCGAGGTTCTGCAGCACGTGCACCAGCCCGAGCACGGTGCCGATGATCCCCATCGTGGGGGCGAAGCCGCCGGCCTTCTCAAACGGCGCCGCGCCGGCCGCGTGACGGGCCGCCATGCCGTCGACCTCGGCCTCCATGATCGCGTGCACCATCTCGGGGTCGGTGCCGTCCACCACGAGTTGCAGGGCGTTGCGGGTGAAGGGATCCTCCACCTCGGAGAGCTGCGCGTCGAGCGCCAGCAGGCCCTCGCGGCGGGCCTGGTCGGCCAGTGACACCAGCAGGTCCATGCGTCCGCGCAGGTCGGGTGGCTCGGCTGAGAAGGTGAGCTTGTAAAGCGAGGGGATGCGCTTCATCGACTGCATCCCCACGCTCGCCAGCGTCACCCCGAAGGTACCGCCGAGGATGATCATCAGCGCCGAGATGTTGATGAACGAGGCGGGACTGGTCCCGTCCATCAGCGCGCTGAGCAGCAGGGCGCCGAATGCGGTGCCGATTCCGATAGCTGTTGCGGCCTTCATCGCCCTCGTTCATCGGCCGGGAGGCGCGATCCTTCAACTCGTTCTGGACGCTGGCCCAGAGTGTGGACGGGGGAAGGGTCGTGCTCGGGGCGGCGATTGCGCATCGCCTCGGAGAGCACGCCCACGCGCCAGGCGCGCACCGCGGCGGTCACCTCGTCGGGGCTCTCGGCCACGACGACCTTGGCGGTCGTGGCGAGTGTCACGACGGTGTCGGGGGTCGACTCGACGGTGACGATCAGGTCGGGATTCAGTTGGAAGGGCTCGTCGGTGTGCCCGAGCCTGTGAAGGATGATCATGGTGCCTTCTCTCGTTCGTGTCGCCGGAGGTGGGGCGCGGCGCTGTTTGCGGCCACGCCCCACCGGGCGCCTCGTTGTCGTCCCGGCCCTTTCCCTGCAGGCCCGACGCTGCCGGCGATCGACGGTGCGAATCGCGCTGGCGTCCTGCCGTCAGGGGGGAGCCGCGATGCGGTTACTGGACCATCGTCACCACCGTCTGGAGCATTTCGTTGGCGGTGGTGATCACCTTCGAGTTGGCTTGGTAGCCGCGCTCGGCGGTGATCATGCTGGTCATTTGAGTCGCGAGGTCTACGTTTGACATCTCGAGCTCCCCGGCGACCGTCTGGCCGAAGCCGCCGGTGTTGGGGGTGCCTACGATCGGCGCTCCCGAGTTGGTGGTCTGGCCCCACAGTGACCCGCCGAGGCGCTCCAGGCCGTCCTGGTTGGGGAACTGTGCCAGCGAGAGATACCCCGCGGTGACCTGCTGTTCGTAGGTCGGCGATTTGGGGTTCTCGTCGGTGTAGCTGACCGCCCCGTCCTCGCCGATCGACACGTTGGCGGAGCCGGGGGGAATCACGATGTAGCTGTCGTTGGCCCCGGGTGCGTAGGTGGTGCCGGCTGCGGTTTTGGTCGCGACCGCTTCGCGGCCGATCACGTAGTTCCCGGCCTGCGTCGTCAGGAAGCCCTTCGTGTTGGTCGTGAGGTCCCCCTCGCGGGTGTACTGGAAGCCGGACGGCAGGTTGGCCGTGTAGGGTGGTTCGGCCGGCGGTGTGCCGCTGCCGACGCGCAGGAACCCTTCGCCCTGGATGGCGACGTCCAGCGGGTTGTTGGTCGTCTGGAAGGAGCCCTCGGTCATTTCGTTGTCGGTCGAGGCGACCACGACGCCGAGCCCCACCTGCATGGGGTTGGTGCCGCCGTTGCTGGTGGTCGGCCCGGAGGCTCCCCGCACGATCTGCGATAGCGAGTCGGCGAACGTCGCGCGCTGGGACTTGTAGCCGATCGTGTTGACGTTCGCCAGGTTGTTGGCGGTCACGTTGAGCATCGCCTCGTTGGCGTTCAGGCCGCTGATCGCGGCATACATTCCACTCATCATGGTTTGCGTCACTTCCTTTCGCGGCCTCCTCGATGAGGTCCAGCCGTGTGTGTGTGTGTGTGTGTTTGCGGAGTTCTCGGAGTTGCTTCGTCTCGATGATTGGTGGGCCGAATTGGTGAAGGTCAGGCCCGGGGGTTGTGGTGTGGTTGGGGCTCCTATCCGTTAGTGGGGGGTGTCTGGTTGTGGTTGTGGCGGGGATGAATGGGAGTGGCCGTCGTGTGCGCCTCAGGCAATGACGGCGCTGTCGATGTTGGTGAAGATGTGCTCGCGCATGTGTTCGGAGCCGACCGCCGTGATCACGGTGCGGTTGGGGACCGACACCACGAACGCGGTGCCGTCGACCATCACGAGCGAGTCGCGCGAACCCTTGCCGGCGGCGCGTCCCACGCCTTCGTGCAGCCTGCCGAGCGTGCTCGGGTCGAGCGTGATCCCGCGGCGCTGCACGCGCTCGAGGGCGTGCTTGGAGAAGTGCAGCGGTTCCTGCCCGCTGGTCTTCTCGAGCACATCCGCGAACGACGGCCCGGAGGTGCTCCCGGCGTCCGTGACGCGCCTGCCGGTCGCGGGGCCGGTGTGCGGGCTCCCGACGGGGGCCGAGGCCGGGATCGAGGCCGGCCCACCCGCAAGCAGCGCAGGGTTGAATTCGACGCTCACGAGACCTCCGAAACGCCGGCGAGTTCGATCCCGGGAGTGCCTTCGACCGTGAGGGTGGCGCCTTCGGGGGTGATCTCGACGCTCTGGACCGCGCCGTTCTGAGTGGCGCCGGTGGAGGGATCGGTGTAGGAGACGGTATGCCCGATCAGCGCCACGGCCTGGGCGACCCGCTGGGCGCTGACGGACTGGGAGCTGCTCTGGGCGAGGTTGGTCGTCTGCTCGAGCTGGGAGAACTGCGCGAGCTCGCTGATGTATTCGGTGCCGTTGCTCGGTTCCAGTGGATTCTGCGCCTGCAGCTGGGCGACCATCAGCTGCAGGAAGGCGTTCTTGCCGAGTTCGCCTTTGGGGTTGACGGGTTCGGTTTCGGTGGAGCCCGCCGCCGAGCCGGTTTTGGTGGCGGCGGCGGGGGGTGCCGTGGTGGATGGGGTGACGGTTGTCATGGGGGTTGCCTTCTCGCTCTCGTGCTCGGTGTGGTGCGGTGTGCTTTTGTGTCGGGATTGGTGGTGGTTCTTCAGTCGGCTCGTGGTGCTCAGGCGAGTACGTCGATCAGGGTTCCGTGCGATGGCGCGGTCGTGGCCGGCGCGGGTGCTTCGAGGGCGGGCGCATCGGTTTCGGCTTCAGGGTCGGCGAGGGCCGCGGTCGCCGTGGACCTCCCAGGGCGAGCGCCGGCGAAGCCTTCACCACGAGTGGCGCCGCCCTGGCCGCTGCCGTTGGCGTCCGCGCCCCCACTCTGGGCGGAATCGTGGTGGCCGATGTCAAGGCGCGTGAGGTTGATGCCGAGCGAGCTCAGCGACTGGCGCAGCTGGGCGTGGGCGGCGGCGAGCGCCTGGGCGGCGGCGGGCGACTCGGCGGTGACGCGCGCGAGCAGGCCCTGGGCGGTTTGCGTCAGGTTGATGCGGATCTCGCCGAGCTCCTCGGGCTGCAGCGCGATGCGTGCCTGGGTGAGGCCTTGGCGGGCGGCGAGTTGAATCGTGCCGTGGAGGCTCTCGATCGCCTCCTGCAGGCCGACGCCGTAACCGGCCGCCCCGAGTTCGCCCGTCGGGGGCGCGGAGCTGCCGTCAAACGCGGCGGGCGCGAGCGGGGAGGCGGTGCTTTCGGAAAGCGCACCGGTGCTGGCGCCTCCATTGACGCTCGTGCTTGGTGAGAGCGTGGAGGCCCTGAGGGTCTTGGTGAGATCGCCGGTGCGCGCGTTTGCGGACGGCGCGGAGGAAGTGGGGGTGTGGAGGGCGGGGAGATCGCCCATGGCCGGCATGGGCGTTGCATGCGCCTGTGCGCCGGCGCCAGCTGTGGTCCCACGCTCAGGGACCCCTGGGAGAGCACTCGCGATCTGGCTGCCCGTGGGGGCGTCGTTGTTGGGGGCGGCGGGCGCATCGGCCGTGGGGGCGCCGTCCCCGGGTGCGGCCAGCACACCGGCGGCTGGGCTGGTGGGCGAGGAGGGCGGCGCGTCACCGCGGGCCACCGCGGCGTTGGTGTTGGGGGCACCTTCTTCGCCACCGGAGAGGGCACCGCGTGCCGTTGCGGGGCCGGGTTGGCCGGTGTTCAGGCGTGCGGCAAGGCTCTGGTCGACGTCTGCGTCGGCGCTGGCGCTTGGTGCCGACACATTGGTTGGAGTCCCTCCGGGGGGCGCTGTGGCGGGGGTCGGCGTGGAGCCGGCTGGCGTGGGTGCAGACGGTGCCAAGCCCGCTGTCGTCTTGCCGCCCGATGCAGTCGCGCCAGCGCGGTGCCCCGCATGGCGGCGGCTGGGAGGCGCCGCGCCGTGGGGGGGTCGATCCAACGCTTCCGCGGTGCTCGCCTGTTCGCCGTCGGTGGGCGACGGATCTTGTGAGTGACTCTGCTGCTGGCCTTCCGCAATGGCGGTCCGGGCACATTCGCTTTCGAGCGCATTCTGGAAGGGCGGCCCTTCGGGTGGGGCGCCGGGTGGAGCGCCGGTGGAGATTGGTTCCCGCCCACCCGGAGCGGTCGGGATCGGCTGCGGGGCGGTCGGACTCATACGATCGCCTCGGAGGCAGTGGCCGTAGGGGCGGTAACGGCCGCGGCGGTGGTCGTGGGGCCGGTCACCGCTGAGGTGGGGGAGGGGAGTACGCCCGCGCTCTGCCCGCTTGCGTTGAAGGAGGCGGCGTAGCCGAGCACTTTGGCGACGTACTGCTGAGTTTCGGGGTAGGGAGGGACGCCGCCGTACTGCTCCACGGCTCCGGGCCCGGCGTTGTAGGCGGCGAGCGCGTCGGCGGTGTTGCCGCCGAACTGATGGAGCAGCCCGGAGAGGTAGCGGGCGCCGCCTTCGATCGACTGGGCGGGGTTGAGCGGTTCGCTGACCCCGAGGGAGGCGGCGGTGGAGGGCATCAGCTGGGTGAGTCCTTGGGCACCGGCGCTGCTGGTGGCGGAGGGGTCGAAGCCGGACTCCTGCTCGATCAGCCCGGAGAGGAGCGAGGGATCGAGTCCGTAGCGGGCAGCGGCCTGTTCGATCAGCGGCGCGTACGCGCCGCCGCCGTTGCCACTCGCGGGCGCGGATGTGGTGGAGTCGTCGGCGACCGTCGTGGGGGTGGCTGAGGCGTAGCCGTCGATGGTGGGAGTGGCAGAGAGGTAGCCGGCGGCCAGCATGGAGGTGTCGGAGGCGCTGGAGGCGGATGTGGGAGATAGGTAGGCGCCATTGGTTGGCATGGCGTCGGCGCTCGGCGCGGGCGATGTGTAGGCGCCGGCGGTCGCGGAGCCGGTCGTTCCCCCCTGGGCGGCAGCGAGGGCCGAGGCGAAGGCGGGGCGGGTGGGACCCTGTTCCACCTGTGCGAGGAGCGCCTGCAGCTGCTGGACGCGTTCGCCGGCGGCGGTGGCGGCGAACGGTTCCCCACCACCCGTGGCGGCCGCGGCGATCGGTTCCAACCCGCTGAGGGCGGCGGCGCTCATGCGGCGCTCCGGCGGAAGCGCTCGAGGGCGATCTCGTCGAGCCGCTCGCCTTCGCGGCGGCCGGCCTCGCGCTCGTACTCGGCGCGCTTGCGCTCCCGCAGACGCTCCAGGATCTCGTGCTCGCGGGCGGCGTAGCCAAGCTGGGTATCGCGGTCGGCGACGTTGGCGTCGTGGCGCTCGAGCTCGCGCATGCCCATCGTGCGCTGCGCCTCGACGTGCTCGACGAACGCCTGGTGCGCGAGCAGCTCGGCGGCGCTGACGGTGCTCGCGCCTGTGTCTCCCCCTGCGAGGCGCTGGTGGGTGAAAGCCTGCTCGAGGTGCTCCTCGACGCGCCGTAGGCGATCCTCGCTGCCGCTGCGCGCGGAGATGGCGCGCGCAAGCTCCTCACGCGCGAGCAGCTCCTTGTGCTGGCGCAGTGCGCGGACACGCTCGAGGCGGAAGCGGAACGAGGGAGCGGTGCTCACGGCCACGTAATCGGACGGGCGGGGCGATTCTTGAGGGAGCCCCCGACGCGGAAGACGGCGCGGTTGGAGGGGTTTTCGGAGGGCCGGAAGACGGTGTGGTTGGGAGTTTCGGAGGGCCGGAAGGCGGCGCGATCGGGGGTTTTGGAGCGCCGGCAGGAGCCGAGCAGGTGGGAAACCGTCCCGAAGAACGAACTAATGTAAGGTCTTGTGTATGCACCTCAACGCGGAGGCTCTGCTTATGGGCCGACCCCGGCGACGGTAGCTGCTTGACCGACAATTGGATTTATTCACGAAAATGTGATCTGAACGACCAAACTATTCGTAAGAACACATGTCTATCCATATATGCGGGCATGGAGGTGCATAACCGCTGGGCCGTCAGCAGGACAACCACTCAAACACTCCCTGGGGATGAACGACATGAGCAAGAAGAAATCGGATGAAGTAGCGATCACGCTGTCACCGTTGCAGGTGGAGCAGGTGATGCGCTCCGCCGGCCGCAACCGCAACGGCACCGTTTCGAACCTGCTGCTGGCTGCGCTGGACCATGCCTACCAGCCGGTGGAGAAGAATGGTGGTGGCAAAGGGAGGCCCTCGCCGCTGCAGAAGGCGACGCGGGCGGCGTTGGAAGACGCGCTGGAGGATCCGCAGCTCTCGCAGTCGCTGCTGCGCGGGTTGGCGATCCTGGCCTCCTACGGGCCCGATCGACCGTGGCGGGCGATCATCGACCTGGCGGGTCAGCTGGGGATGTCGCCCTCGACGACCCACCGCTACGTGAAGACGCTACGCGCGGTGGGCCTGCTGGAGCAGAACCCCGAGACCAGAGAGTATCGCCCGGTGGCGGCGGCGTAGCCGCCGCTGAGCGAGCGCCGAAGTATCGACCAGCGAAGCATCGACCAGCGAAGCATCGATCAGCGACGACGAAGCCCGGAGTGCCGCGGTCCAAGTGCCGAGCGCCGACGTCGAAGTAGGTGCGTCACAACAACCAAGCACCGATCGAGTCCTCGGCGCAGCGGACGCCGGCGGCGTCGTCAGAGTCCAAGCGCCGGGATGGCAGAGGCCTCGAATGGGCCGGGTGCCGTCTCATCGTCGAGATCCGGCGCTTGCCCACGTTCCGCCTCGGGCATCCGCGCCACCCGCTCCCCATCGACGGGGCCGCCGGGGAGCACCTCCTCGGCGTCGAGGACCTCACCCGAGCGCTGGGCGAGGGAGCGCTCGAGCGAGTCGGTGAGCTCGAGCAGGGCGCGATCGGAGTCGGCGGGGCGGCTAGGCTCGGTGACGGCCTGGCGCAGAAAGGCGTTGATCCGCGGACGGTGCTCCAACGCGGCGTCGAGCAGCGGATCGCTCCCGGGGTGGTAGGCGCCGATCGAGATCAGGTCCTCCTTCTCGCGCAGCGCCGCCAGCGCCGCGCGCAGGCGCTGCCCGGCGGAGGCGACCCCGGGCGCGACGATCTCCCCGGTGAGACGGGAGACGCTCTGCAGGACGTCGATCGCCGGATAGTGTCCGGCGTGGGCGAGCGAGCGGGTGAGCACGATGTGCCCGTCGAGGATCGAGCGGACGGCGTCGGCGATCGGCTCGTTCATGTCGTCGCCGTCGACCAGCACCGTATAGAGACCGGTTATGGAGCCCTCGGGGCTGGTGCCGGCCCGCTCCAGCAGGCGCGGCAGCAGCGCAAACACCGACGGCGTGTAGCCGCGGGTGGCGGGAGGCTCGCCGATCGCCAGGCCGATCTCGCGCTGCGCGGTGGCAAAGCGGGTGACGGAGTCCATCATCAGCATCACGTGGTGGCCGTGGTCGCGGAAGTGCTCGGCGATCGTGGTCGCGGTGAAGGCGGCCTTGATGCGCACCAGCGCGGGCTCGTCGGAGGTCGCGACGACGACGACGGAGTGCTCGAGCGCCGCGCCGAGATCGCGCTCGACGAACTCGCGCACCTCGCGCCCGCGCTCGCCGACGAGCGCGATCACGTTGACGGTGGCGGAGGTGGAGCGCGCGATCATGCCGAGCAGCGAGGACTTGCCGACGCCGGAGCCGGCGAAGATCCCTAGACGCTGCCCCTGCCCACAGGGGACGAGGCTGTCCAGGGCGCGCACTCCGAGCGCGACGCGCTCGCGGATCCGCGGGCGGCGCAGCGCGGAGGGGGGCGCGGCGATCGTGGAGCGCAGGCCCGGGCGGGTCTCCCGGTCGGGGTGGCCGGCGGGGGCTTCCCCGCTCACACCGCCGAGCCCGTCGAGCGGGGCGCCGAGCCCGTCGATCACGCGCCCGAGCAGGTGCGGGCCGACGGACACACGGAAGGGCGCGCCGGTGGGGAGGACCTTGGTGCCGGGGCCGATGCCCTGCAGCTCGCCGAGAGGCATCAGCAGGGTGCGGCCCTCGCGAAAGCCGACGACCTCGGCGGGCACCGCCTCGCGGTTACGGTCGGCCCCGACGAGGCACACCTCGCCGACCTCGGCCTGCAGCCCGGTGGCCTCGATGATCAACCCGATCAGGTTGTTCACGCGCCCGTGGCAGCGGGCCAGATCGGCGCCGGCCAGCGCGCCGGCGGCACGGCTCAGAAGCGCGTCGCTCATGGCCATAGCTCGGGGCGTCGTGCGAGTGGGTGGTCGGCCGCAGCTCGCGGGTGGCATGAGCTCATGACGAGGGCTCCGCGCCACCAAGCTCCGCTTGAATGACCTCGCGGGCGCGCTCCAGCTGGGTGTCGATCGAGGCGTCGACCTCGCACTCCAGCGTGCGGACGATCGCGCCACCGCGCCCCACGCGGCGGTCGGCCTGGACGTCGCAGTGCTCGATGCCGCTGACCTGTGCCTCCACTTCGGCGATCGCCGCGCTGACGGTCTCGAGGTCGTCGGGGTCCACGAGCACGGTGACCCGACGGCGATCGGTGACGCGTCGCAGCGCGCCACGGACAGTGTCGAGCACGCGCTCGGGCTGCACCGCGAGCGTGCCCGCGAGGATCTTCGCGGCGAGCGCGAGCGCCAGCGCGACCGCATCGGCCTCGGTCTCCGCGGCGAGTTGCTCGCGCAGCGTCAGCGCCTCGGCGAGCGCCTGGTGCAGGGCGCTCGCGGCGGAGCGGGCCTCCGAGAGGCCATCCTCGCGGCCCCGGGCGAGCCCCTCGGCGTGGCCCTCGGCACGGGCGAGCTCGCGCACGCGCTCGGCCTCGGCGGTCGCATCGGCGAGGATGCGTGCCGGCGTGTCCCGCGGCGGTGGCGCCGATGGCTCCAGCTGCTCGAGGGGGTAGCCGGCGATGGCCGCGAGGTCTGCGGGTGTGCCGGGCGGCGTGGCGTGAACGGCGGTCTCGGGCATACCTGTGGTGGCGTGGCGTGTTCAGCCCGAGGGCCTCACACCACGGCTTCCTCCTCGCCCTCGCCGTCGCCGGTGGAGAGCACGATCGTGCCAGCCTCCTCCAGGCGACGCACGACGGCGACGATGCGGCCCTGGGCGGCCTCGACGTCGCGGCGACGCTGGGGCTGCTGGACCTCCATTTCCTCCAGCAGCATCGCGGCGCCGCGCTCGGACATGTTGGCGAGGAGCTTCTCCTTGACGGCGTCGGGCACCCCGCGCAGCGCGAGCACGAGGTCCTTCTGGTTGGCCTCGCGCAGCACCTGCTGGATCGCGCGGTCTTCGAGCGTGACGATGTCCTCGAACACGAACAGCATGCGGCGGACCTCCTCGGCGAGCTCGGCGTCGGTCGCTCCGAGGTGGTCGAGCACGGCGCGCTCAGTGGAGCGGTCGGCGTGGTTGAGGATGTCGGCCAGCGCCTTGGCGCCTCCGGCGGAGGAGTACTCCTGCTCGACGACGGTGGTGAGCTTCTGACGGATCACCTCTTCGACCTGCTGGATCACGGAGGGGCTGGTCTCGCCCATGCGCGCGATCCGCAGCGCGATGTCGGGCTGGATCGTGTCGGGCAGGCGGGCGAGCACCTGGGCGGCGAGCGCAGTGTGGAGGTTGGCGACGACCAGCGCGACCGTCTGCGGCGCCTCGGTGCGCAGGAAGCCGACGATCTGCTCGGGTGGGGTGCGGCTGAGGAACTCGAACGAGCGCGCGTCGTTGGCGCTCGCGAGTCGCGCGAGCAGCTCCTCGGCGCGCTCGGGGCCGAGCGCGCGCTCGAGCACTTCGCGGGCGAACTCGACGCCGCCGACGACGTCGCCCACGCTGTCGGCGCCGGCCGCGGCGGCCAGCTCACCGAGGATCGCCTCGGTGGTGTGCTCCTCGATCGCGCCGAGCTTGGTCATTTCCAGGGAAAGGCTCTCGATCTCCTCCTGGCGCAGGTGCTGGATGACCTCCGCGGCGAGGTCGGGGCCGAGCGCGGCCATCAGCACGGCGGCCTTTTGACGCCCGCCGAGACGTGCGACGGTGCGCTCCGGCAGCGCAGGGCTCGGCGTCTCGGAGGCGGGGGGCAGCTGGATCGCCATCAGGCTTGCCTCACGATCACGCCGGCGTCGATGTAGGCGCGGGTCCGCGGCATCCGGGGGCTCCACATTTGCGTCGCACCACTCGCTTCCCTGTCAGCTGGCGTGATCGCACTGCCAACCATCAGTCCTCCTGCATCCAGCTGCGCAGCTGCTGGGCGACGCGATCGGGGTTGGACTCCGCCAGCTGCTCCACCTGGCGGCGAATCGGAGCGCCCGCCCCGTTGGCGCTGGCGGCGACGAGCGTGGGCGCGTTGTCGGTAGGCCGTGGCGGGATTTCGCGTTCGAGCTCGGACAGGCGGACGGGTAGCTCCAGCTCGCGCAGCCACGGGGGCTGATTGTCGATGCCCTCCTGCTCGCGGCGGCGTAGCGCGCGGGTAGTAAAGAACAGGAAGATCGCGGAGGCGATGCCGATCAGCGCGTACTTGGCGTAGCCGAGCATCCCGCTGGAGGCGCCTTCCGCAGCGGGCGTGGTGGCCTTGGCGAAGGTCATCTGGGCGACCGAGATCGTGTCGCCGCGCTTGGGCTGCAGGCCGGCGGCGTTGGTGACGGCTTCCTTGATCGCCGGCACGGAGGCGGCGGGGATGGTGTGGTCGAGCAGCACCGAGACGTGCTCGCTTTCGACGGCACCGGGCGCGACAGTGTTGTGGGTCACGGTCTTGTCCACCCCGAGCGAGGAGCCGGTCACTTCGTGCTTGTAGTTGGACTTGCCGGATGCGCCGGTTTGGGCGTAGGCGGGGATGTTGGCGGTGCCCGTCGCGCCCGCCCCGCCGCCGGAGCCGGTGAGGGTTTCGAGGTTCTTGCTCTGCTGCAGCGGCACGCCGGCCTTGCCGTAGGTGAGCGATTCCTGGGTGGTTTGGTTGGTGTCGAGGTTGGCGTACACCTGCACCTCGGCCTTGCCGACACCGAGCGTTTGGGCGAGCATCTCGTCGATGTTGGCCTCCATCCCGTCGTCGTAGCGTTCCTCGGCGGCCTGCTTGCCGGTGGCGCCGCCGCCGGCTTCGCCGTTCTGCGAAGGCCACAACAGCTGCCCGGTGCCGTCGGTGATCGTCACCTTCTGCAGCCGCAGCCCGGGTACCGAGGAGGCGACGAGCTGGGCGATGCCGCGCACGGAGGTGGAGCTCAGCGAGCTCGAGGAGCCGCTGAGCAGGACGGCGGCCGAGGAGGCGTTCTGGCTTTCGCCGAACAGCTGGTTCTGGGGGTTGGGGAGGACGAGCTCGACCTGGGCGCCGGAGACCCCCTGGATGTTGTCGATCGTCTGTTCCAGCTGGCCCTGCAACGCGCGCTGGTAGGTGACCTGCTGTTGGAACTGGCTTTCGCCGAGGCTCGATTTTTCAAACAGCTTGAAGCCGGGCTGGGCGTTACCGAGCAGCCCGGCGCCGGCGAGCGCGACCCGGGCCTGGGCGGTCTCGTTGGACTGCACCGCCAGCGCGGTGCCGTTGTTCTGCAGTTCGTAGCCGATCCCCTGCTGGTCGAGCGCCGCGGTCATCTTCCCCGTCTGCGCCGGTTCGAGGCCGGTGGCAAGCGTCGAGTAGGAGGGCTTGGACACCATGTGCACAAACAGGTAGATGAACAGGATCCCGGCGACGGCGCCGGCGCCGAGGATGATCCATCCGCGGGGGGTCAGTCGGTTGGCTAGTTGTTTTACGGGCATTGGTTGGTGGGTTATGTGAAGACGGGGTGGGAAGGCCGGTGGGTGTGGGAGGGGTCGGGAGGTTGAAGCTGAAGTTGAAAAAACGGGTGGGGAGGAGAGGTGAAAGCCGAGCAGGTGGGGCGAGGAAGGATTTGGAGGTTGAAGTTGAGTCGCAAGTGGGCGGGCACGAAAGTAGGGTGGTGAAAGTGAGCGGGTTACACCTGTGTCTGAAAGATCTGTTGGGCGGCTTCGACCGCCTTGGTGCGAATCTGCGAGGCGAGCTGCATCGCGAGCTGCGCGTTCTCGACGGTCACCACGGCGCTCTCAGGATTGGCGGCGGTGCCGGTGGCGAGCGCCTGCGCCGCGCCGTCGGCGCTCTGTTGGGTCTTGTCGAGCGAGGAGATCGCCTGCGTGAGCGCTTCGCCGAAACCGCCCGATTCGCCGCCGCCGGTGCCTTCGATGCCGCTCGGGGCGGCAGGGCTTTCCGATCCGGAGATCCCGCCGACCCCACCCACACCTGTGCTTGCACCGGTCGCCGGTTCGGCGCCGGCGGCGGGCGCACCTGGGCTGAGGCTGGAGGCGGCCGCACCCGAGCTGGTGCCGACGCCCGATGTTTCACCCGGGCCGAGGCCCGCGACGCTCTGCGAGAGGACGCTGCCGATCGCGCCGATCGGGGGGATCGTCACTTGAGGATCCCGAGGGTCGCGGTGAACATCGACTTGGCGGTCTGCATCGCCGTCACGTCGGACTGGTAGGAGCGCGACTCGGAGATCAGGTCCACCATTTCGGTGACGGTGTTGACGTTCGGCATCTTCACGTACCCCTGCGCGTTGGCTTCGGGGTTGCCTGGGTCGTACACCTGCTGATCGGGCGTTTTGTCGGCGACGATCCCTGCGACCTGCACACCGCCGGCCGGCGGATGCGTGAGCCCGGCGTCGGCGCCGGGTCCGGAGCCAAGCGCTTCGGAGAGCGTCGCTTCGAAGTTGGAGGAGGGGGTGCCCGTCTGCTGGAGCTCCACCTCCTGGCGCTGGTAGGGCTGTCCGTTGGCGGCTTTGGTCGTCTGCGCGTTGGCGAGGTTCTCGGAGGTGACGTCCATCCGCACGCGTTCGGCGCTGAGTCCGCTGCCGGCGATTTCGATCGCGTCGAAGAGCCCCATCAGCGGACACCTGTCCTGGTCGGGTCGAGGGGTCCAGTGAACGTCTGCCTCGGTCTGATCGAGGAGCCCATCAGCTGATCCCCATCGCGGAGCGCATGATTTCGTTGCGGGTGCCCATCACCTGCACGAGCGCCTCGTATTCGAGGCCGTTCTCGGAGAGCAGCGCCGATTCCTGGTCGATGTCCACCCCGTTGCCTTCCGGTCCCACGACCTGTGAACTGACTTCGGGCTTGAACTGCACTTCCGCGGGGGACTCGCCGCCGGCGAGCGCCTCGCGCAGGGCACCCTGGAAGTTGAGGTCCTCGCGGTGGTAGCCAGGGGTGTTGGCGTTGGCGATGTTGTTGGTCAGCAGCGTCTGCTGGTCCCACGCGCCGCGCGCGGCGCTTTCCAATGCGAGCTGGGTGGTGTCGATCAGGGACATCGGGTGGCGTGGGGAGGCGGCGGGGAGGGGGTAAAAGGGCGTGGCTACGAGGGATTGCACTGCCCTCCTTGGGCCATACCGACTCCCATCCATGTGAGCCGCCTCCCGAGCAGGGCCCGGGTCCCTCCGGTCATCGGCATCAAGGCGGGGAGCTTGAGTGCGGCGCTTGACGTCGTATCGGTCGGGCGCCGGCCCGCAGTGCTTCGGATCTCGCGCGGGGAGGGGCGGTCAGTCGAGATCGAACGCGGCCTGGATCGCGTTGCTGAGAGCCGGCTCCTGATGGTCGAGCAGCATGCCGATCTGCCCTCCAAGGGCGTCCGCGGGGATCGTGGTGATGTTGTCGCAACTCACCACCGATGGTTCGGCAAGGCCGTTCGCCGCATCGACTGGCACCTCGGTAGAGAGGCCGCGTATCGTGGTGGTGATAGGTGCGACGGTCACCGTCGTGAGATACGGACGCACGAGCTCGCGCGTGAGGATCAGCACCGGCCGGGCCTTGTCGAGTTGGGCGACGTGGATCGGCCGCATCAATCGAGCGTGGAGTGCAGCCCCACGGCGTACTCGGCCAGTCCCACCAACTCTGGATCTGGGCCGGTGCGGGCCAGGATCTGGGCGTCGCGAGCCGCAACTGCACGCCGGCGCTCGCGCTCAAGCGCTCTGGTGACGACTGCCGCCCTGCTGCGTCCGAAACCGGAATCAACGATCCCATCGACGAACTCGACGAGATCGTCGGGGAGCCGAACAGCGATTTGCTTGCTCATCCCACGATGGTAGCAGAATGGTAGCAGTGGGGACCGGCTACGCGCTGCGATCCATGCGGTGGACACGCCGAGGAACCTGCGTGGCGTAGCCATGGGCGGCGCGGCTGGCGCGTGCGGTGGTGCGCAGGTCGCACAGCAACCCCTCGCGCAGGCACTGCAGGGTGGCGCTGGTGCGCTCGTGCAGGGCCGCCGCGCGTTCCAGCGGGCCGCGTGCGGAGATGGGGGGCTGCTCGGGGAGGTCCGCGGTGAGGGCGTCCCACCAGGGCGCCAGCGAGCGCAGATCCTCGATCCGGCCGTCTCTGGCGAGCTGCAGCTCGTGCTCGGCGAGCTCGAGGATCGCCGCATAGGGATCCAGCGAGGAGCCGATACGCAACCCGTGATCGACAGCGGGGGGATCGGCGGGCAGCGGGATGGCGGCGGCCGTAGTGGCAGAAGTGTCGCGTTCAGGGGTCATGGCGCTTACCGGTGTGCGATCTCCACCCACGACTCGCGCAGCTCGCCCAAGATCTCCGAGACCTCCTCGACCTTGTCGGCCTCCAGGCTCATGCGCGCGCGGTTGAGGTGAGTCAGGCAGAAGTTGTAAAGCGCGTGCAGTTGCGCGGAGAGATCGGCGCCCTGCTCGTAGTCCAGCACCATGTCGAGGTGGGCGATGATCAATTCCGCTCGGCGCAGCTTGTTGTGGGCGCGCTCCACTTCGCGTGCGCGCATCGCCTCGGCCGCCTGGCGCAGGAAGCGGCGGGCGCTGTCGTACAGCATCACCACCCGTTGCGCCGGAGTTGCGCACAGCACGGCGTTCTCGCGGTATGCCTGCGGTGATGCGGTCATCGGGGTCATGCGCTCTTCGCTCGCTCCTTCGCTTCGATATGGGCCTGGGCTGTTCCGGTGATCGGTCGTGCCCGCGCAAAGTTGAGGGCGCGGAGCGATACCACCGACCCGGCTCATCTTGGGGACCGTGGATTGGGCGGTGGCGGGAGCGCCTGCGTCCTCCCCGGTGCGAAGCTCAGCCGGAGGACTTGGAGCTACTGGAGGAGCCGCCGAGCATCGTGGCGACCTGTGCGCTCAGCCACGCGGACTGAGACTGATTCTGGGCAACCACCGTTTCCATCGCGAGGAATTCGGCTTGCAGGGTTTTCTGGCGGATCGCGAGCATTTCGTTCATCGTCGTGATCCTGCTCGAGAGTTCGGTCACCTGGGTGCTGTCGCCTTCGATGCGCGTATCCAGTGTGCCCCCCGGGGCGGCCTCCACGTTGACGATTGCCTGGAAGCCTTTCGACCAGCTCTGGAGCATTTCTTCGACGCCCGTCGGGTTTGCCTGGATCGCGCTTTCCAGTTCCGCGGTGTTGAGCGTGAGCTGCCCTTCCAGCGCCGACTGCGAGGGGCTACCGCCGCCGGTGGGGGCGCCTGTGCTGATGCCGATGTCGGCGAGGCTCGACATCGCTGCCGGCAGGCCCGCGCCCGGTTCGTAGATCCCTTGGCGCATCGTGTCGAGCAGGCTCGTGAGGTCGAAGTCGCCGAACAGCGTCCCCGCTTGCAGTTCTTCGGCGCTCTGGGCTGAAGTAGGGGGCTTCGTGGTGAGCTGCTTCTGGATTCCCGCGATCGTCGAGTTGTAGAGGCTCACGAACGCCTGCACCTGGGCAACGACCTTGCTCGCGTTGAGCGCGGGCGGCTGCACGTCGATCGACACGGGCCCCGTCGTGGTGGTCAGCGCCTTGAGTTCCAGGGTCACCCCGGGGATCGCGCTCGTGAGCCTGTTCGAGGTCGAGCTTCCTTGCACCCCGTCGATCGTGTATTTCGCGTCCTCGCCTTCTTTGGCGGCGCCCGCCTGTTCGACGAGCGTGCCCCCGGCGTCCGTGACCGCGATGAAGCCTGCGCCGGTGGCGCCCGTTTCGCGTGTGGAGAGCACCACCGTTTCGGTTCCCACCGCCGCCGCGTACACCGTCGCGGTCGAGTCCGAGTTGATCGCTTTGACCAGGTCTTCGATCGTCGCGCCCGCCGCGACTTCGATTTCCTTGCCTTCGATCGTGATGGTTTCGGCGGCCGCGGGGCTTTTGAAGGTGAACGTGCGCTGGCTGGAGTTCGCCAGCTGGGTGACTTCCACCTCGTAGCCGCCCACCGCCGCACCGGAGGTGGCGCTCGCGGCCACCCGCGTCGGTTCGCTGGAGGCTGCCGTCTGGGAGCTCGAGAACAGCAGCGGCGAGCCCAGTTCCTGCGCATCGAAGGTGAGCTGCGTGAGGTTGCTCTGGATCGCTTTCAGCTGGGCGCTCTGCCCTTCAAGGGTGCTCTGCTGATCGGTGAGGTGCGTGATCGGCTCGCGTTCCACGCCCATCAGCGCGGTGATGATTTCGTTGGTGTTGAGCCCCGACCCGAGGCCGTTGAAGCTGATCGGCGCGCCCGTGGTGGATGTGCTCACGGTGGTCATGACAGGCCCCCTTCCTCTATTCCAGCGGCGTGCCGGCGGCGAGCGCCAGCGCCTGCGCGGGGGACAGCGTCTTCAGCACGTTGCCGGCGCGGTCGCGCACCTCGATCCGCGTGCGTCCGCTCTGCTCGTCGCGGGCGAAGCGCAGTTCGCGGCCCTGCGAGCACAACGTCTCGTAGGTGCGTGCGGCGCTTCCCATCTGCTCGAGCACCTCCGGGGGTGGGCTCGAAGGAAAGGCGTCGAGTGAGATCGCTGGCTCGAGCGCGAATGGGGCCCCGGTGCCTTGGAGAGCCCCGGAGGATCCCGCGGTGGGACGCACCGGCTGGGCGGCAACAGGTCCCTGGGGTGGTGAAATCGGCGAGCTCATGCTGTTTTCCTCCTGAAAGCATTGGTCACGGACCCGTCCCTGGGCCGCTTTGCTCTTGTCAATCTTCATTCTGATCGGCTGATGATCGAAAACCTTTAGTGATCTTCCCCGCGACTGCGGCGATCTACGCATCACGGTCATCGACCGCTCCATGTCATCCGTGAGCGGTTTGCCTGGATTTGATAGTCGCCAGTGGCTGGTTGCTTGCAGCTCTCGCTTATCGCTCAAGCTCGCCCACCAGTGTGCCGATCAGTGCGGGGTCGTTGTGGAATCGGACTCCCTCGGAATCCTCGAACGGGGAACTCGGCGGGCCGCTCCGCGAGACGCACCACTTTCCCTCGAGAGTCGGAGCACCGCATGAATGCTATGGACTCACGCCAGGAGACGCTTGTCCCTGGCTCAAATCCCCGTTTCGGTCAACGCGTCGCCAGGATCTCGGCCACCGAGGTGCTGTCGCTGTGGCAGCAGTACAAGCGTACCGGGGACCTCCGGGTGCGTGATCGGCTGATCTTCACCTTCACGCCGATGGTGCGCTACATCGTCTACCGCAAGGTCCGCGAGGTACCCGCGCAGTGTGACGTGGAGGACTTCCTCTCCTGCGGCCTGGAGGCGCTGATCCACTCGATCGAGCGCTACGACCCGGCGAAGGGCGCCACCCTCGAGCAGTTCGCCTGGACGCGCATCCACGGCGCCGTGCTCGACGAGCTGCGCCGCCACGACTGGGCGCCCCGTTCCCTGCGCCGGGCCGAGCGCACGATCAACAGCGCCCGCGAGAGCTTCGCCTCCCAGCACGAGCGCCACCCCAGCCGCGAGGAGCTCGCTGCCGCGGCTGGGATGAGCACCCCTGAGCTCGGTCGCCGCCTCGACGAGCTCGCGCTCGCGGAGGTCGGCTCGCTGAACAAGACGATCCGCTCCGAGGACTCCTCCACGATCGAGCGGATCGACACGCTCGAGAGCGAGGACGAGGGGGCCGACCCCACGCTCAGCGCCGAGCGCATGGAGGCCAAGGAGCGTTTTCGCGCCGCCTTCGCCCAGCTGCCCGCGCGTGAGCGCCAGGTTGCCGTGCTGCTGTATGTGGAGGGGCGCACGCTGCGCGACATCGGCGCCCGCCTCGGGGTCTCCGAGAGCCGCGTCTCGCAGATCCACACCGAGCTGCGTCGCCGCCTGCGCGAGCGGCTCGCCAACGACGTCTCGCTGTTCTCCGCTGTATAGACGCCCCCTGGGCTTCGCGGTGGCCGGTAGCCGGAGCGCGTCGGGCGGCCCGGCCTCGCGGTGGCCGGTAGCCGGAGCGCGTGGCTGACGCATGCCCCGCTGCTTAGGGCATGGGGCCTAAAGAATCCACTGCCCCGGGCGATCACCCGTCCTGAGATGGACCTCGGCCTCTACATCGCCGCCTCGGGAATGGTCGCCGATCAGACCCGCCAGGCGCAGCTCTCCAACGATCTTGCCAACGCCTCCACGCCGGGCTACAAGCCCGAACAGTCCCCCCAACACAGCTTCGGCGAACTGCTGCTCTCCAACACTTCCACCGGGCAGCGGATTGGGGCGATGAATACAGGTGTGCAGCTCGGCCATGCTGTCGTGGACATGGCCCCCGCGGGGATGCAGACGACCGGCCAGCCGCTGGACTTCGGGATCCTCGGCAGCGGCTTCTTCGCCGTCAAGACCGCCCAGGGGGTCCGCTACACGCGCGACGGCCAGTTCACCACGTCCGCCTCCGGACAGCTCGTCGACGGCGCCGGCGACCCCGTCCTCGGCCAGAGCGGCGCCCCAATCACGGTCGGCGCGGACGGCACCGTGCCAGCAGGATCGCTCGGCACCTTCAACGTCCCCGACGCGGCCAAGCAGGGTGAAAACCTCTACACGGGCACACCCTCCGGGCACGCCGCCGGCACCGTGCGCTCGGGGGTGCTCGAGGAATCGGGTGTCAACCCCGCGCGCACGATGGTCGAAATGATCGGCTCGCTACGCACCTTCCAGTCCGGCCAGCAGGCCATCCAGGCGATCGACCAAACGCTCCAGGCCGCCTCCACCCAGGTCGGCTCCCTCGAGGGCTCATAGGAGGCATGTGATGCTCGAAGGACTGTACGCCGCCGCATCGGGGATGGAAGCCCAGCAGCAGCAGCTCGACTCGATCGGCAACGACCTCGCCAACGCCTCCACCACCGGCTACAAGGCCGAACGCGTGGGCTTCCGCGAACTGCTCTACAACCAGGTGGACATCGCGGGCACCGCCACCACGCAGGGCGCCGGCGCCGCCGCGCGGTCGATCGGGCGCGACCAGGCCCAGGGCTCGATCCAGAGCACCGGCGATCCGCTCGACCTCGCGATCGAGGGTCCCGGGTACTTCACGGTCAAGCGCGCCGACGGCACCGTGGCGCTGACCCGCGACGGCTCCTTCCAAGCCAACGCGCGCGGTCAGCTCACCACCGCCGAAGGCAACCTGCTCGATCCGCCGATCACGCTGCCGAAAGGGACCTCGCCCAGCGAAGTGGCGATCTCCTCTGACGGCACCGTGCGAGTAGGCACCAAAACCATCGGCAAGATCGCGCTCGTCACCGTCGCCTCGCCCGACCACCTGCTCGCCGCCGGCGGCAACCTCTTCACCAGCAACTCCTCGAGCGGCACTCCCCGGCCGAGCGCCCGGGCCACGATCCAACAGGGGGCGCTGGAGGGCTCCAATGTGGACGTCGGCAACGACATGGTGCAAATGATGGGCGCCCAACGCAGCTACCAGTTGGAGAGCTCCGCGATCCAAACCGAAAACCAGATGCTCTCGATCGCCAACCAACTCGTCACCCAATGAGCTCGCTTGCCCCCGTCGCCGCCGCTCCGCTGACCTCCACGGCGATGTCCGTGGTCGACGAAGCGCGCGCTCCGGCCTCCGTGCGCGATGGCTCCGCCTCCGTCAAACAGGCCTACGCCACCGCCCAGGGCTTCGAAGAGATGCTCCTGCAGCAGCTCTCCTCCTCGCTCGTTCAGAGCAGCGGCCTCTCCGGTGAAGGCGAATCCGGCGAAGGGGGGGGCGAAGCAGGCTCGTCCGAAACGGGCGGCGAAGCGGCCGGCGGCATGCTCTCCTCGCTGATGCCGCAAACGCTCACCGAAGGGGTGATGCGCGAGGGCGGGCTCGGGATGGCCGGGCAGCTGATGAGCTCGCTCGACCCCTCAGCGTCCGCGGCTGCTGCCGCGGCTGCCGGCTCCGCGGCGAGCGGTGCGGCGCTCACTTCCGCTCCCGCCGCCGGCTCTACGGGCGGCGTCTCGGATGCGTCCACTGCCTCCACGCACGCGGCAGGCGCTGCAGGGGCAAGCGCCGCCGCGAGCAGTGGTCCGTCCGCGTCGGCGCCGGCAGTTGCCACGAGCGGCGTTGCCTCACATTCCGGAGGTGCCTCCGCATGAGTGCCTCGCTGAACGCTCCGCCGCGGGGCCGGATGCCCCGCGCCCAGCACCCACTCACCCAGCTTGCCCGCGCGGATGCGACCCAACTCATCCCTGTGGTGGAAGACGATCCGCTCGGGTCTGACGTGCTCGCCCATCTCGACGCGCAAATCGCCTCCGTGCAGCGGCTGCTCGAGATCGTGCTCGAACAGGGGGCCGCGATTCGAGCGCGCGATGTGCACACCGTCGTGCGCTTTGCCGGCCTGCTGCATGGCGAGCTCGCCCGCCGCGCACAGATCGAGGCGACTCGCTCGCGGCTGCTCGAGCGCGCCGGTGCGCTGCTCGGGATCCCCGCGCAGGCTGTGACGCTCACGCGGCTCTCGGTGCTGATCGACCCCGCCCGCGCGCAGCTCGCCGCCGAGCGCTCCGCGCGGCTGCGTGGCCTGCTCGAGGAGCTTCGCCGCGAACACGCCTGCAACCGCGCGCTGCTGCAGATCGAGCTCTCGTTCCTCGACCACCTCATGCAATCGCTCGCGCTCGACGCCGGCGTGCACGGCTACGACCCTCGTGGCAACGCCACCACCGGCGCGAGTGCGGGTGGGCGTGCGGGTGGGCGGGCTCCCATCCATACGCTGCGCGTGCTCGACCTCTCCGCATAGGCTCTCTCGGCAGGCTCTCATGTCCATCCCCACCCTCCAAGGACTCCAAACCGCCCTCTCCGGCCTGATCGCCCAACAGGACGCGATCGACGTCACCGGCTCCAACATCACCAACGTCAACACCGAAGGGTATTCCCGCCAAACGGCTGTTCTGCAAACCAAAGAACCGCTGCACATCGCCGCGCTCTCCGCCGTCACCGGCGAGGGCGGCCAGCTCGGCACCGGCGTCACCGTTGCCACGATCACCCGCATTCGCAACACCTACCTCGACGCCTCCTACCGCGAACACGCCACCGCCGCCGGCGCCGCCGGCGCGCAGGCCGAAGAGCTCTCGCAGGCCCAGGCCGGGTTCAACGAACCCTCCTCCACCGGTCTGGCCTCGCAGCTGTCGGCGTTCTGGAGCTCCTGGAGCGAGCTCGCCGAATCGCCCGGCGAAGACGCGGCGAAGGTCGGGGTCGTCGGCGCCGCCACGCAGCTGACGGGCTCGCTGCACCAGCTCGCCGCCCAGCTGCAAACGCTGGAAGGCACGGCCTCCGCGCAGTACGCCGCGATCACCGGGCCCACCGGCGAAGTCGCCGGCGACGCCACGCAGATCGCCGAACTCAACCACCAAATCAAGCTCTCTTTGGCGGCCCACCAGCAGCCCAACGAACTGGAAGACCACCGCGACCTGCTGCTCGACAAGCTCTCCGCGCTGGCCTCCGTCACGGTTACGAAGGAAGCCGACGGCACCGACACCGTCACCTTCGGCAACGCCGCGCTGCCGCTCGTCGAAGGCTCGACGGCCAACTGGCCTCAAGCGCTCACCGCGGCCGCCGGCGGGAAGCTGGGGGCGCTGCTGGAACTGTCGAGCCCCACCGGCGCGCTCGCCTCCTACCAGGCCGCCCTCAACGAAGTCGCCAAAGCGCTCGCCGGCTCGGTCAACGAACTGCACACCGCCACTCCCTTCTTCAAGGGCACCACGGCCGCCACGCTCGAAGTAGCCGTCACCCCCGGCGAAGTCCAAACCTCCTCCGAAGGCGCCTCCGGCGGCAACAACGTCGCACTCGCGATCGCCGGCCTGCGCGGCGGGGCAGCCGAACAGCGCTACGCCGCGCTGATCGCACAGGTGGGGTCGGGCGTGCAGAACGCCGCCACCGCCCAAACCAACGCGCAAGCGGTCCTCACCGCCGTCTCCAACCAGCGCCAGGCCGTCTCGGGGGTGTCGCTCGATGAAGAAATGACGAACCTCATCACCTTCCAGCGCGGCTACCAAGCCTCCGCGCAGGCGCTGAACGTGATGAACGAAATGCTCAACACCCTGATCAACGAGTCCGGATTGTGAGTACCTCATGAGCGTCCGCATAACCTCCGAGATGGTGAACAGCTCCGTGCTCGGCGGCATCGAATCCGCCCAGGTCGCCCTGGCCCGCACCCAGGCCGAACTCTCCTCCGGCAAGTCGATCCTCGAACCCTCCTCCAACCCCTACGGCGCCAGCCAGATCGTCGACCTCCAGAGCGCCATCGCCGGGCTCACCTCCTACGAAAAGAGCGCCTCCGACGGGCTCTCCTGGATGAACGCCTCCTCCTCTGCGCTGGCCTCGATGAACTCCCAGGTGCAGCGCGTGCGCGAGCTCGTCCTGCAGGCCGGCAACGGCACCGAGAGCCCCGGGGACCTGGAAGACATCGCCGACGAGGTGCAGCAGCTCACCGAAGGCGTCAAGCAGGACGCCCTCACCCAGTTCGACGGCCAGTACGTCTTCTCCGGCACCCTCACCTCCACCGCCCCCTACACGCAGGGGGCCGAAGACGAATACCACGGCAACGCCGCCCCCGTGGCGCGCGCGCTCGGCCCCGGCAGCACCGTCAACGTCTCTATCGACCTCGCCTCCGCGCTCGGCTCCGGCACCGGCGCCGCCGACGGCAAGCTGCTCGACACGTTGCGCACCGTCGCCGCCAACCTCCGTGCGGGCACGCCCGCCTCCGTCGAAGCGCTGCGCACCACCGATCTGAAAAGCCTCGAAACCAACCTCAACGCGCTCTCCGGCCTGCAGGCCGAAGCCGGTTCGGTCACCGATCAGCTCAACATCGCGCTCTCCCGCATCTCCTCGCTGCAGAACACCGACACGCTGCAGCTGTCGAACGTCCAGGACGCCAACATCGCCAAGGTGACCACGGAATACTCCAGTGAGCACGCCGCCTTCGAAGCGGCACTGAAAGCCGGCGCCTCGATCGTGCAGGAGTCCCTGCTGGAATTCCTCCACTGACGCCACCACGCACTAGCCTCGTGTCCGCCATCTCCATCGCCATCGACTTCTCCCTCATTTTCATATGCCTCTGACCATTGACAGCTCGCGTTTCGGCGCCTTGGAGATCCCCGACGCCGACGCGATCGAGTTCCCACTTGGGTTGATCGGCCTCGGCGGGGTGCACTACGCGCTGCTCGACCGCAACCCCGGCTCGGGCTTTCAGTGGCTGCATTCGCTGGAGGACCCCGACCTGGCGCTGCCCGTCGTCGATCCCCGCGAGTTCTTCGCCGGCTTTGCGCTGGTGCTCTCCGCGGAGGACCGCGAGCGGATCGGTGCCCCCGACCTCTCCCTCGCGCAGGTTCACGTCACCGTGCGCACCGCTCCCGATCCGCTCGACACGCTCGTCAACCTATGCGCGCCGATCGTCGTGTGGGAGGGCCGCGGCCACCAGGTGCTCAACACCGCGCCCGGAGCCGAGCTGCGGGTGGCGCTGTTCGGTGCTGTCGGGGCCGGCTGAGCGGGTGGGCCGGCGGGTCCGGCTCCGCGGGAGTGGCGGGCCCCCGCCGGGAGCGCCCGGTGCATGCTGCATAATCACGCCCCATGCTGATTCTTACGCGTCGCGCCGGGGAGCGCGTCGTGATCGGCGAGGATGTGCTCGTCACGGTCATGGAGGTCTCGGGGCAGACCGTTCGCCTAGGCATCGCCGCGCCCCAGGGCGTGCCGATCTACCGTGAGGAGATCTGGCTGGCCGTCAAGGAGGAGAACCGCGCCGCCGCTGAGGCCGCCGCCGATGCGCTGCCCGCGGGAGGGCCGGCCGATGCGCCTCCCGCTGAGTCGGTGTGAGGTGCGCCTATCGCGCTGAGTCGGGATGCGCAGAGGCGAGCGGGAGGAGGAGTAGGGGAGGCCGGGCCGTGGACCCCTACGTCACCCACACGATGTCGCCGATCTGCAGTTTCGGGTAGACCGCCGCGGCCGTTTCGATCGGCAACTCCACGCAGCCGTTTGACTGGGGGAAACCGTAGGATTCGCGCGGGTAGCCGTGCACCGCGTCGCCGCCGTTGAAGTAGTTCACCCACGGCACGTCCGGCGCCACGTAGTGGACGCCGTCGGGGTCGGTGCCGGTCATCGTCGTGGATACATAACGGGCGTATATCGGGAAGATGCCCTGTTCGGTTTCCGCGCCCGCCACCCCCGTGTTCGCGGGGCTGGAGATCACCGCGTGGCTGCCTTCGTGGACCTCCATGGTCTCGGGCAGGGACTCGGTCACCGACACCCACGTGTACGGGTGTGGGTTGCGGTGGTCGAGTGCCTCCACATCCAGTAGCAGCTGCCACGTTCGCGCGTTCGGTTCGCCCGTCGGTTCGAGGTTGTGGTCGGCCTGGAACACCTCCAGCGCCCCTTTCGTCGTCTCGTCCAGCTTGCCCATTTCCACGGGCGGGGCGTCGGCGGGCGCCGGCGCGAGCACCCCGTGGTAGGGGCGGAAGGCGTGCTCGGCTGCCTGGTTGAGAGTCTCTTTGCCCATCGGTACGTGCGCGGCGTAGCGTGGGCGCAGCACGGCGCCGATGTAGCCCTGTCGCGCCAGCGCCTCCTGCAGCGCCGTGATCGACGCGCACGCCACGTGCAGGGTGAGCACGTGCCGCTCCTCCAAGCTCGAGTGTTCCCTGGCGAACGTGTGCTTCCACACGGTCAACGAGTATGTCCCGCACGGCTCCAGCGTGGCGGCGGGGGTGAACACCTCCGAGTTGCCTTCCGTGCTCCAACTGCCTGGCACGGCCGGGAGCAGCGTTGGGTGCGGCGAGCCCTTCGCCGGCGGGGCTGAGAGCGTCACGCGCAGCGGCGCCGCGCCGTCGGCGATCGCCCCCGAGGGAATGCTCACCAGGCGTGTCGCGGGCAGCGGCGCCGGTTGTGTGGCGCCCGCCGAGGCGAGACCGCCGACGCCGTGTCGCGTCGTCACCACACCCACCGCCACGGCCGCCACCACGAGGATCACGATCAGTGGGCTAGCCCTCATGGCGCACAGGCTAACGCATCCAGTCGTCGGCGCTCGCTCGGTGTTCCGATAGGCGGACGATGCCCACTCGGGTTGCCTTGGTGGGGGCCTCTGCCCTGTCCGCCGCGTACTCTGTAGGGATGCCCACCCGACTTGCCGCGATCTTGCTTGCTCTTGCCGCGCTCGCTCTGACGCCGGCCGTGGCACTCGCCGGCTCGCACCACGCCACCCGCGCACACCGCAGCCTCCCGCCGAACTCCCTCGCCACGCGCGCCTACGTGAAAGCCGACTACGCGCTTGTGCAGACCGCGCGCGCCAACCTCGCCTCCTCGAAAGTGGCGATCACGAGCCTTGGCTCGACGGTCGCCGGAGAATGCCCGCGGGTGGCGGCCGAAGCGCCGCAAAACCACGACGCCGAACAGCTCAGCAACGAGGTGGTGGGCGCACTGGAGGTCGTCGCCTACCAGCCCGACCGGGAATCGATGCTTGCCTTCGCTCGCGCCATCCGCGGTTTGCACTGGAGCAACCGCAAGCTCACGCGCGCCGTCGCGGCCTATGCGACCAAGCTGGAAGGGTTCCCCACGCTGGCGGCGCCCAACATCTGCGCCGACGTCGAGGCGTGGGCTGCCACCGGCTACCGAACCTTGCCCGCGAGCACCGTGGCGTTCGACAAAGGCTTCTACGCATACGACATCGAAGCCGAAGAAGTTTCGCTGCGGCTGCTCCGTCCCTACGAGAGCGCCACCGAGGCCTCGCTGGTGCGGCAGACTACGCGCCTTGAAGGGCCGCTGGCCGAATTCGAAGCTGAAGCGGTCTCCGACTACACCGAGATCCTCGACGGGCTGAAGCTGCCTCAGTGAGGGGCCGGCCGGTCGGTGAGGGGTTGTGGCACGCCCAGTAGGCTCAGTGGGGGTGGCCCGCCGGTTTCGGTGGGCCGTGCGTGGTGGCGGCGGTGGGGCCCCGCCGGTTGCGGTGGGACCGAGCATGGTGGTGGTTTGTCTGGGTTCCGGCGGTGGTCGCGGGTTGCGCCGCTTTGGTGGTCGGGCGGCTACACTGCGCCCTTCCCGCCGGAGTAGCTCAGCTGGTTAGAGCAGCGGAATCATAATCCGCGTGTCGGGGGTTCGAGTCCCTCCTCCGGCA
>CAVXUO010000011.1:0-51192 GCA_963764915.1 uncultured Solirubrobacterales bacterium
TTTGGCGATTGGCCTGCAACTGAGCTGGTTCTGGCGTCCGCCTGGCAGCCGATGATTGCCGTCAGCAACTCGGGTGCGAACAGAAGTGCGAACACGTGCTGCGTCACGAGAGACGAGCGATCGGATGAAAGACATCCTCCCGCTGCAAGCCGATCTGTTCGTTGTGGACAACCGGCCTCCAATCCCCTCTGACGCTGCGTCCCGCAGCGTCGTCGACGGCGGTCTCGGCTTCAGCCAGGCGCTCGGCGAAATGTTCCCGCCAATCGTTAAGCGCGGCCATTACGACCATTCGTAGACGGGTGGCCGAGTATGGATTGCCGGCGAGGTTCTGCCCCAGCGTCATGAACACGCCGTCCTCAGTTGAGATGGCACCGACGGAGATGCCAGCCTTCTGCAGTTCGAGTCGCTCTGTGTCGTTGTACTCGTTCGTCAGGCTAGTAACGAAGTTCAGCTTGTGGACTATCCCCGCATCGGGCCAGTTCCGGGCAGCGATTTCCAGGATGTTCTTGCGCGCCCAATCCGTAAGGTGTTCGTAGATCCCGATCAGGTAGGCATCGTCTGGCTTGAAGAAGGCAAAGAGCAGATCGTTGCCGCGCTTGACGAACGCTCCCTTCGCGTCGAGTTCGATCGACAGGTGTAGGTGATGGACGCCGAAGTCTGCGTGCATCCGGTCGATCGCATCGGCCTTGTCGACGCCCTTGCTCAGGTGTGGCTTCAGGTCGTCCCCGGCGATGATCTTGCGCTCGATCACATCAAGTACGTCTTTATGCTCAGCGGCCATTTTGCTGGCCCGCATCTCCTGAGACGTGGCAATAGCGCGGCCGTGCGGGAACCCCATGGCTGAGCCATGTGCCGTAGTCGACGACCAGGTCGGCCAGCGCCTTGGCCGCGAGGCGCCCATTCGGATCGTCGGGCATTGCGTCGAGCAGGTGCTCGCGGAGAGTGCCTTCGATGGAGTTGACCAGATTGCTCATCTCAGCCGTATCGAGCGGATGATCTGGGCGACAGCCGCGGCGACCGTCCACACTCCTGCCGTCACCGGCGTGGAAACGCCAAGGACGAAATGTACAAATGCTGCCAAGACGCAGATCGGGATACCGATCACGAGGATGCCAACACCTGCTGGCAGATAGCGCTCGATCCCATCGGCGACGGCTTCTACGGAGGCTTCGCGGATCGCGAGCGGAGCGAGGCTCATGGGCCTCATGGTACACTATCGCCGTGCCTATTCAAGCATCGATCGTCGAGCAAATGCGGCAGGAGTTGGCTTGGGTGGGATGTCCTGTCCCCACAACAGCACTGCGCGCGCTCGTCGGTAGTTATCGCGGAGAAGTACTCCCCGCTGAGCGACTCGGGCGAGTCTTGGGCTACGAGCGTCAGCGCTATCTCACACACCGCCGACCTCCACGCATTGCGGTCGCACTAACACCTGACGGACGACCAGCGCAGCCGCAGCGCCTGACCGACGGTGACTGGCGACTTGGACGGCGTATTGTGACTCCCGACGCACTGCCGGGACAAGCGGCAGCACTAGGGGTTCAGCTATGCAATCGGGCCGAAGAAGTGCCGCAATCGCGCGAACTACTTCTACCCCACATCGGGGTCGCGGCCGAGGCGGCCTTCGGTCAGACCCTAGCCGTTCCTGTCTCAGACTGGTCCGGCTTGCGTCGCAAGTTCTTGCAGGCCCAACCTCATAGCATCGGTGCGCTAAGTCCCGAACAATGGGAGGCAGAGCAGACCATGCAACCGCAGGCGCTAAGACCGCAGCAGCCTAGCCCGGAACAATCGACGGCAGCGACGACTCTCGAAGCCCAAGCGATTAGTGGCCTCGTCCAGTACTTCGGGTCAGACGAGCCCGTCGTGATAGCAAGGCCGCTGACTAGCCTAAGAGTCCCTCAACCAGGGGAGAGTGGCGAGGCTTTTGACGATCTCGTACGGCGCCGCGCCGGAGATCCGTCCATCGCACGAGAAGTTCTGGCCTTCATTCAAGAGTGGGGTCGTGTCGTCGACGAATTTCAGCGGGACGGGCTCGATCGTCCTGCAACCATCGAGGACTACATACAGCGATGGGCAGTATCGGAGCAAGACGCTCACGAGCACCTTCGATTGTTCCGTCAAGTCTTGCCGGGTGAGAGCGATCCCGGTGCCTTGTGGCAACTGCTTTGGGATGGTGTACCTGGATACGAAGGAAGTGGCAGGCCAACCTTCGTCCGCCTCACATCACAACCGGTTATCGATAATAGTGAGCCGCCGAGGTTGGTCGAATATTTCATAGCTTCGCTGTACGAGCAGTTGACACGCCCTTTGGGTAACAAGCTCCGCGCAGCCGGACTGACACCACGAGCTGAGATGTATGACTCATTCCGTGATCTCCGACGGCTCTATTCGCTCGCGGAGAGGGCGACGCACACCTGGGCCGCCCTCGCTCTCAGACAAGAAGGTCGCGCGTCGGAAGGCAGCCTGCTCGGGCTCAAGAGCCTTGAATACGTCGGTGACGATGGTGCAGCGGCAGTCGCCGAGCAGGCGATTGGTAGCTATCGTCGGCTCGCCAGCGAGCGGGGGACACGAGCAGTCCTGCTCAGCGCACAAAAGTGTCTCCGAGTCTGCGCCGGCCTATCGCTCCTCGACCCCCCTCCCGCAGTCACGCCGCTCTTGCCGGGCGCTCGATGGGCAGCTAGCAGCCTCGCTGCGCTATGCGCTCAGGGGATCACCGATCCCGGCCTAGAGGCACAGGCAACTCTCGACGCTTTGTACGCAACTCCGTGAGCCCAACTACGAGACATGTCGCTGAGTGAGCCATCCTGTGTTTGACGGACTTTGATCTGACCCGGCTTTCTCGGAGTCGGTGCTCTGGAATCAGGCGGCGATCTCTTGTTGTTGGTGTTGGTTCTCGTATTCGCTGGGTGTGAGCATGTTCAGAGCGCTGTGGCGTCTGCGGGTGTTGTGCCAGATCTCGATGTAGTCATGGATCGCAGCGGCGAGTTCGACACGTGTCTTCCATCTTCTGCGGTTGAGCAGCTCGACCTGCATGCGGGCCCAGAACGCCTCGACCATCGCATTGTCGAACGGGGCGCCGACAGCACCCACGGACGGCGCGAGGCCGGCCTCTGTGACCTTCTGGCTGAACACCCAGGAAGCGAACTGCACCCCCTGATCGGAATGTATGATCCCGCCCTCTCTCGGTGCTCTGCGGTTCAACGCCATGCCGAGCGCGTTCGTGACTAGCAGCCCGGTCTGGCGGCTGTCGATCGACCAGCCAACGACCATGCGTGAGAACGCGTCGATGACCGCGCAGCAGTAGATCTTGCCCTCGCGGGTGGGGTGCTCGGTGATGTCTGTCATCCACAGCCGGTCAGGCCCCTCAGCAGTGAAGCGTCGACGCACCAGATCCAGCGAGCTCGACTTGCCGACCATCGCACCCCGCGGCAGCCGGCGCCTCGGTAGCCCATAGATCCCCAGGCGTCTCATCAGCAGATGCACCTGCTCCTTGCCGACGTGGATCCCACGGCCGTACCTCAGCTCGGCGGTCACACGCAGCGTCCCGTAGGTGCCGCCAGAGTCCTTGTGCACCTGTGCGATCTCACCAGCAAGCCAAGCATGTCTCAGTGTCCGGGCGGATGGTGGACGTACCTTCCAGTCGTAGTAGCCAGAGACCGACACGCCGAGCATCAAGCAGGCCCGCTGCACGTCAAACCCCTGCCCGGTCAGGGAGGCGATCACCGGGAAGAGGCTTTTGGGGGCAGGTTCTGCTCCAGGAACACCTCATTGACCTTCCGGGAGACCGCGAGTTCAGTCTCGAGCTGGCGGATACGCCTCTTAGCGGCCGCGAGCTCCATCTGCCCCTCGGTACTCAGCCCAGGCGCCTCACCGCGGTCGATGCGCTCCTGCTTCAGCCAGCCATAGATCACAGCCTCGCTCATCCCAAACGTCTCGGCGAGCTGCGCGACCCGCGTCCCGGAGCGAGCGAGCTCGACAACCTGTTTGCGCACCTCGACTGGATACCTGCTGGGCATTGCTTCCTCCTCGCTGAACGCCGGAGGATTCCAGAAACACAACTCCGCTAAACCCGGGGCAGATCACCGACTCCACAAAACCAAGGGCAGATCAATGCGCCCGAGTGGACTCGAACGCCACCGCGTCTACATTCAGAGCGTGGCTGGGCGCCGCCCTCGATATGGATCACGCACGACAACAATGAGATTACTCCAACCTGTGGACCGGTGTCTACGTATGTCCGGTGCTCTCGAATCTCGCAGGAGTTAGGGGGAAACGGTCGAAGAGGACGCTTGTGAGGCGACCTCTCGCAGTAATCGGAAAGTGCATTTCGCTTGGTGTCACACTTGTCGCGGCGATCCTGGCTGGGGCGGTGGGTGGATTAAGCCCGGCGTGGGCGGCTGCGTCCTCGTCGTACTTCACCGCGCTTGCGGCGTCCGGCGCTACCGAGTTGGGAACGGCGCGTTTCGATGCGATGGCGGCGCCGTTGCCGGATGGGCAGGTGCTGATCGCGGGTGGCGCCAGCGCCAGCAGTCTTCTGGGCAGCGCAGAACTGTTCAGTCCCGCGACCGACACCTTTACCACGCTCCCCGAATCGGGCGCAACCGAGCTGCAGACTGCCCGGGAAGGCGCTGTGACCGTTGCGTTGCCGGATGGGCAGGTATTGATCGCAGGGGGCTGGCACGAAGGCGACCTGCAGAGCGCCGAACTGTTCGACCCGACCGACGACACCTTCACAGCGCTCACGGCCGCGGGCAGCAGCGAGCTGCAGACCGCCCGTTATGGCGCTGTGGCGGCTGCGTTGCCGGATGGGCAGGTGTTGATCGCCGGTGGCTACAACGAAAGCGGCGGCGGCTTTTTGCAGAGCGCGGAACTTTTCGACCCGGCCGATGACACCTTCACAGCGCTCACGGCCGCAGGCAGCAGCGAGCTGCAGACGGCCCGTGAGTTTGCCGTGGCGGCTGCGTTGCCGGATGGGCAGGTGTTGATCGCCGGCGGCCAGAACAACGGCGGCGCGCTGCAGAGCGCGGAGCTCTTCGACCCGGCCGATGACACCTTCACAGCGCTCCCCGCGACGGGCGCTACTGAGCTGCATTCCGCCCGACTCGATGCTGTGGCCGCGCCGTTGCCGGATGGGCAGATGTTGATCACTGGCGGCTACAGCCCAAGCAGCCCGCTGTTGTCGGCGGAACTCTTCGACCCCACCAGCGAAACCTTCGTCGAGCTCCCCGAAACTGGCGAAACGGAGCTGCCGAGCCCTCGTGCCGGCGCTGTGGCGGCGGCGTTGCCGGATGGGCAGGTGCTGATCGCCGGTGGGATCAGCGGTCTCAACTACTTGCAGAGCGCGGAGCTGTATTACTCTGCGGCACAGGCAGCGGTAGCTGGGGGTGAATTCGGCGATGGGACTGTCGGCGAGCCATCGCCGGTGGCCGTCCTAGTTGTAAGCAACGTGGGCGCCCAGGCACTCTCGATCGCCACCGCCTCGCTCGAAGGCGCCGACTCCGCCGACTTCGCGATCGCAGCTGACTCTTGCGCGGGGCGTAGACTCGCCTTCGAGCAGAGCTGCACAATCGCGGTGCGCTTCAACCCCACCACGACCGGTGAAATGAAGGCGAGCATCGCGCTGTCTGACAACGAGCTCTCCGCGACCCCCATCGCGCTGAGTGGAACCGGCGTTGCCGCCAACTTGGGGCCCACGGGGCCGAGCGGGCCCGCCGGAGCCACGGGGCCGAGCGGTCCAACTGGAGCCACAGGACCCACCGGCCCTACCGGAGCTACCGGCCAGGCCGGGATCAATGGCACAAACGGCGCCAACGGGACGGACGGCACCAACGGCATGCAGGGGCCACCCGGGCAAGTCGAGCTTGTCACCTGCCAATCGGTCACGACGGGCAAGGGCAAGCACAGGAAGACCGTCCAGAGGTGCACAACCAAGCTGACGAGCTCTCCGGTCACCTTTGCGGCTACCGAGACGCGGGTCGTGGCGGTACTCTCGCGCGAGCACATCGTGTACGCCACCGGCGTAGCCATCAGCAGCGGCAAGCAGGCTCAACTGCTGCTCCACCCGCGCCAACACATCAGTAAAGGCAGCTACACGCTGACACTCACACACCTGCACAAGCAACAACGCGAGACGATCACGATCGGCTGAGCAACCAAGGGTGATCCGCAGCCGGTTGATGAGCAGTGTGCGCTCGTTGACGAGTGCTTCGCGGTGGTCGCACAGTAGCCGGATCTCCATCGCGTCCTCATCCAGGAACGCGTCGTCGCGCTCATGTTCGTATGCGGCGACCCAGTCTGGCGGAAAAGGTCGGCCGAGCTTGGCCTGGGCTCGGTCGCGGACATCCGTGAGCAGGGAGCCCTTGGCCAGGCGCGGCGGGCCTCGCTGAGTGTGGTCGGAACGCCCTCTCGCGTGAGCATCCGGGCGAGCACTTCGTTGGAGATCACCTCGGAGTCAACGAGCACGCCGTCGCAGTCGGAGATGACCAATTGAAGATCACGCATGGATGCCTATCGCGATCATGGCTCCTGGCCGGGGACCGATGTGGCGAGCAGGCTGAGGGCGAAGCCTTCCCGTGCTCTGTTCAGCACCGCCTCGAACTCCGTGTCGGTGAGGCCCATGTTGCTCGGTCCCAGGTGGCTGCAGATCACGCCGTCCCACGCCGCCCATAGGAACCTCGCGGTGCTCTCCGCGTCCACGGGTCGTCCGATGCCTTCGTCGATCATTTTTTGGATCTCGCCTGCCATGCGCTTGGTCTCATCCTTGATGCGCTGCGCCACCCTGGTGCTCGCTGCCGGTGTCAGCTCCGCTCTGGGACGGTCCGGTGGCGGGAAGCGAAACAGCTGGAAGTAGCCCGGATGCTCGCGCGCGAAGCGTAGGTAGCCCTCGGCCAGGCCGAGCAGCCTTTCAGCGGGGAGGTTGCCCGCGTGAAAGCCCTCGTCGCAGTATTGCTTGTCCAGTTCCAGCGCCCGCTCGATCAGGGCGCCGTATACGCCCTCCTTGCTGGCGAAGTGGGCGTAGATCGAGCCGACGGCCACGTCGGCCTCCTCGGCCAGATCCTCCATCGTCGTGGCTGAGTACCCGCGGCTGATGAACAGTCGCTCACCGGCGTCCCTGATCGCGGTCGCGGTGCGCGCCTTACGACGCTCTGCGCGCGAGCCCTCGCGATCCTTTGCCTTGCGGGATGCCTGGTCGACGGGGGTCATTGCAATATTCTAGCATTGGTGTAATCTGATTCTAGTTCTGTAATCTGACTCCAGTAGGGCGAGCCCTCGGGCCTCGGGGCTACAGCCCGCAGCCCGCCCTTGACTTAGTAATAGTTTCGATATAAGATTCGTAACAGCTTCGTAAGCCCTTGGAAAGGTCGCCAGATGTCGTCGAACACTCATCGCTACCGTGAGCTCCTGCTGGTCCTGCTGGCGCTCTGCGCGAAGCGTCCTGTGGGCCGCGGCGATCTCGCGGCTGGGCTCACGCGCCGTGTGGACCGCGACTATCGGCCCTCGCCGGAGCGGGTCGAGTACGCGATCGGGGCGCTGGTGGCTGAGGGCTTGATTGAGCGCGAGGCGCGCGACGGCGAAGTCTCCTATAGGACGACGGCATCCGGAGTCAAGGCCTTGGATGAGCGCGCCGAGACGCGGATCGACACCTTCCTGTTCACTGACGTGGTCGGGTCGACAGCGTTGCTCGATCGTCTCGGCGACCACATCGCTCACGCCTTTCGCCGCCGGCATTTTGCGCTGCTGCGCAAGGCGATCGGAGAGCACGCCGGCACCGAGATCAAGAGCCTTGGCGACGGGTTGATGGTGACATTCACCGACGCGCGCGCGGCCGTCGCGTGCGCTGTGGCGATGCAGCGCGCGGTGGCGGTCTGCAGGGATCCAATGACCTTGCGGATTGGGATCGACATGGGTGAGGCCGTGCGCGAGCAGGACGACTTCTTCGGCAGACCGGTGATCGTCGCGCGACGCCTCTGTGACGTGGCGCAGGGCGGGCAGGTAGTCGTGTCCGAGACCGTGCGCAGGCTCGCCGGTTCCCCGAGTGCTCATGCATTCGAGCCTCTCGGTGCGCTCGCGCTAAAGGGGCTCAACGATCCGGTGAGCGCTACCGCGCTGCGCCCCGCAGCGGCCCCACCAATGGTGCGAGGTTCACTATCAAACGAGCAGCAGTGGCGAGAGCACGCCAAACAATCCGCCGCCGAGAACATCGGCGTAGCGGTGGCCTAGGGAGCGGTTGCGTTGCCCAGGAGATTCTTTCGACACGGTGAGCTGCCGCTCGTGCTGCTCGCACTGCTCGCCGAGCGCCCGCGGCATGGCTACGAGATCATGGCCGAGCTGAAGCGTCTCTTCAGCCCCCGCTACCGCCCCTCGCCCGGCAGCGTCTACCCCGCGATCGAGGCGCTCCATGCTGAGGGGCTGATCGACGGTCAGGCCCAAGGCGGTAGGACCACGTATCGCGTCACCCCGGCGGGCGAGCAGGCGATCGAGGCACGCCGCGACGCGCTCGCAGCGCTCGAAGTTCGCACCGGCGCGCGGTTTGGCGACGCGGACTCGATCGAACCGCTGCTGGACCGCTTCAGAGCGCGGCTTGCGCCGCTCTCGGGGCGAGTGGACCCACAAGCCGTAGCGGTCGTCCTGCAACGAGCGGCGGCCGACATCGAGAGTCTCGACGGGCTCCCAACAACCAAGGAGACAAACTGATGACCGATGCATTCGAGCGCGCCGCCGAGCGCGCGGAAACCCAGTCCCGACAGCGCCAACGCGAGCGCTGGGCGCACGGCCATCGAAAGGGATTCCGGATCCACGCGACGGTGTTCGTCGCCGTCCAGATCCTGATCCTCGCGGTGTGGGTCCTGCAGTGGCGGCTGGGAGGAACGGCATACCCCTGGTTCATCTATCCGCTACTCGGGTGGGGCGTCGGGCTCGCCGCGCACTACGCCGCGGTTCACGACAGCTTCAAGGACGGACAACGATCCGGATGAGCGCCCAAGCGCCGAACGCCGGCCCCGCAATCGAGCACGAAACCGGCCTCCCTCCCGGCCCGCGGTTGCCCGTCGCGATCCAAACGTATTTGTACTGGGGCTACGCTGACCACTACCTGCGCGCGTGCCACAGGCGCTACGGCAACGCCTTCACCGTGCGTGCCTTCCCGGCCGGCACGAGGGTCTTCCTCGCCGATCCCAAGGACATCAAGACGGTTTTCACGGGCGACCCGGAAGTCTTTCGCGCGGGCGAAGCCAACGCGGTCTTGAAGCCGGTGATGGGCTCGCGTTCGGTGCTGCTGATCGACGGCGAGGAGCACATCGCACAGCGGCGCAGGATGCTGCCCGCCTTCCACGGCGACAGCGTGAGCAACTATCGCGACGTCGTCGAGGCCGCGACACACGCTGAGATCGACCGCTGGGCGCCGGGCCGACCATTTCAGCTGATGGACGCCATGCGGCGCGTTACGTTGGAGGTGATCCTCCGTGCCGTGATCGGCGCCAAGGATCCGCAGCGCCTCAGCGCTCTTCGCGAAACGCTGCCTCGTGTCGCAGACGTCGGTGGCACGGTGATGCTGCTCTGGATACGTCCCGAGCTGGGACGCGTCGGTCCCTGGCGACGCTACCGCCAGGCCCAGGCGCGCGCCGACGATCTGCTCTATCAGGAGATCGCCGAGCATCGCGCAGATCCAGGTCTCGATCAACGCACCGACGTGCTCTCTCTGCTGATGCATCAAGAACAATCAGATCCTGCCGGCCCCGACGACCGCAATCTGCGCGACCAATTGGTGACCCTGCTGCTGGCAGGCCATGAGACCACGACAACCGCCCTCGCCTGGGCCTTTGAGCGGCTGCTTCGCCATCCGGACGTCCTGAGCCGACTGTCCGAGAGCATCGCCGCGGGCGAGGACGAATACCTGGATGCGGTCGTAAAGGAGATCCTGCGCCTGCGGCCCGTCATCCACGATGTCGGGCGGGTGCTCACTGTGCCAGCCGAAGTTGCAGGCCACCGCCTCCCCGCCGGAACCGTGGTGTCACCCTCGATCGGCCTGGTCCAGTCCGCCGACGCCAATTTCCCCGACGCCGACGCGTTTGCGCCCGAGCGCTTCCTCGACGCTCAGGCGCCGCCGTACAGCTGGATCCCGTTCGGCGGGGGCTCGCGCCGCTGCCTGGGAGCTGCCTTTGCCACGTTAGAGATGAAGACGGTTCTGCGAACGATTCTGTCCCGTACGCAGCTGCAGTCAGTCGGCGCACGCTCGGAGGGGACGAAGGTGCGCCACATAACCCTCGTGCCGAGTCGTGGAGGAAAGGTCCGCCTGCTAAGCCGAACACGCTTTCAGGCACCCCACGACAGCGCCACCGACCCAGACGCCGCAAGCCCTCCACAAGAAACAGCAACCAAAGAGACAGGAGTCAAAGATGGGTGAGAGATCAGCAACCATTGACCGTGACGCACCGTCCATCCCACTGACCGATCCCGGGCTGCGGCCGGCAACCGCAGAGGACATCGGACGCCTGAAGACGGTGATGGCGGAGGCTTTCTTCGAGGACCCGATCTACAGCTGGCTGATGCCCAACGACAGCAAGAGACCGGCACGCCTGTGTCGCTACTTCGCGATCGAGCTCCGCCACCTCGGGCTGGCCCGGGGGCGCGTCTGGACCAGGAGGGACCTCACGGGTGCTGCGCTAAGCCTGCCGCCTGGCGCATGGCGCTCGCCACTGCACATCACCCTGCTGGAGGGCAGCGCCTTCGGCGTCCACGTGGACCGGGCAGCGAGGATGGGGGCCGCGATGGAGTGGCGCCACATGCGTCTCGCGCGCGAGCCCCACTACTACGTGCGTGACGTCGGCGTTCTCCCCGACATGCAGGGCCAGGGTCTCGGCAGCGCACTGATGCGCCCAACGCTCGAGCGCTGCGACCGGGAGGGCCTGCCCGCCTACATCGAGGCCTCCAGCGAGCGCAACGCCGCGCTCTACGAACGCCTCGGCTTTCAGCTCATCCGCGAGCTGCGCGTTGGCGGCAGCCCACCGCTGCGACTCATGCGCCGCCCCCCACACCCAGCGAGCTGAAGCGATGATCAGCGCTGACACCAAGGCGGTACTCCTGGCGGATGCCGTGATGTTTCTTGTAGCGCTGCTGCTCGGGGTCTGGAAGTACAGCCAGATCGCGAGCACCGAGGACCACAAAGCTCACATCTATGTCGACGTCGCGCACCGCGCGGCGCTGCTCTACAGCTTTGCTCTGCTGCTGATCGCGACGTTCGTACAGCTGAGCGGCTTCAGCGAGCTCGTCAACCTGCTGGCTGCAGGCACGATGACGTTCTACTTCTTTACGGCGGTACTGACCTACTCCATCCACGCCTGGCGAGAAGACACCGAGAACCAGTACCGCGACCCCGTCAAGGGAACGCATCTGTTCATGGTCGCCCTGATCATCGGAGAGATCGGCGGATGGCTCGTCTTGACGGCAGGATTCCTCGACAAGCAGATCTTCTGACTGCCGGCTCTATACCGAAACCGCAACCAAAAGAGAGAAGTCAAAAATGAGTCAGGGAGCACCTGCCATGAACACGAGCTATGTCGAGCTATGGCACCGGCTCGGTATCGCCTTGCTGATCTTCACCGCGACGTTGTTGGTGGCGTATTGGGTCCTTTGGTTCGCTGACCGCGGCGTCGTTGCCAGCGACCACACCGCGCAGTACATCGCCTTCGAGCAGGCCGCTCCCCTTGCGGATGGCTGGCTGGTCCTAACGGCACTCGCGGCGGCTATGCAGCTGTGGCGTCGCCGGCCAAACGGTCTCATGTGGCTATGCATGTTCGGCGGAGCGGGCCTGTATCTCTGCGCACTGGACGTGCTCTATGACCTCGAGCATGGCGTCTACACCATGGGCCGCGGCGGCGCGAGCGAACTCGCTCTCAACGTTGCCACCGCGGCGATGAGCATCGGAACCCTGATAGTTGGCTGGCACTTCCGTCGTGACGTGCTCGGGGAGCCTGGTGACGCAACGTGAGCTCGGTTAGTCGGCTCGACACGCTCGCTATTAGCCATTCCGGCCTCGTCAAAATAGCCAAGGCGCGCGCTCGCTGCCAATGTCCGATCATTCAAGGCGCGCAGTGGGACAGGCGATCATCACCGAAGGTGAGGCTCACACCAGTAGGTCGGTGAGCAATCGCTCGGCCAGCTCATCGGCCGTCGCGTCTGCGGTCTGTGCTCCGCTGTCGATGGCGTGCCTCTCGAGCGGGCCGAGCTCGGCGAAGTCGTGCCATAGGCGCTCGACGACAGCAGCTTCCGAGAGTCGGCTTGACGTACGACCCTCTGCTCTTGTCAGGCATAAGGCGAGCGGTGCCCGGAGTACCGCGTAGGCGACCCTGTGGCCGGCGGCGCTCAGCCAATCCCGCAGTGGCTCGAAAAACCATCCGGGGATGGCGATCCCGTCGACGATCGTGAAGTAGCCGGCGTCAGCGTAGCCGGCGGCGGCTTGGGCGACAATGCGCATAACCGTCGTGTTCTGCTCGTGCGCCTCAGGCTTCCACGGCTCGATTGCCCCGGCTTGGATGAAGTGGAAGAACCGATCGGACTCCAGATGAACCGCGCGCCGCGATTTGGCGGCGAGAAGCCCAGCCACGGTTGTCTTACCCGAGCCCGGAGGCCCGGCGAGGATCAAGACAGGGTTCTCCTCAGCGGTCCGTATACGCTGACCTTAACGTACGGCGCTGGGCATCAGTACGGGCTCGCATGGCAGCGCGCAACGCTCCGTCGGGGAGGCGGACGAGGATAGGCCGCATACGGGAGTGGTCAACGTCAACCAAGCACGCACAAAAGGCTACTCCCGTCCACAGGGCGCTCAAGGCCAGAGCAGGGATGATGCGCTGGCACACTGCTGGGGGCTCTTCGGAGTAGTTGAGGTGATCCGCCACTTATGAACTCACCAACGGGAGATCCTGATGGTTCGCGCCGAGCAGCCTCGGGAGTAGGACCTTGGCCTCCAACTATCTTGGTTCAGGCGCGTACGAGGATGCCGCGGGTGACCGTCACCGCGGCGCCATGTACGGGCGTGAGCGTGATCTTCACCGTCAACGTCAAGCGCCGGCGGCGGCGCAGCGCGGCCTTGCCCTTGGCGTTCAGGGGCAGCGCGAATGTGAGCTTGCCCGCATGCAGGGAGGAGCGCACGAGCTTGCCGACCGCCGTAGCGGCGCCCTTGGTGAGCAGCTCGATCTGGAGCTGGCCTTCGGAGCCGGCCGAAGACACGACCAGAGACCCATGCACCACTCCGCCGTGCTGAGTGGATGCCAGCTTGGCCGACCCAAACAGCGGGGCGGGAGCCGGTTCGGTCTTTGGTTGCCCGGAAGGTGGTGGGCTGGAGGTTGTGGCCGTGGGATTGCCGCCAGTAGGGGTCGGCGTTGGTGAAGGTTCTTTCGCGGGAGGTTCTTTGGTCGGTTCTTTCGCCGGTGGGGTCGAGGCGGCCATGAATGCGAGGTCATTGCCCTGGACCAATCCCAACGTGTTTTTCGCGACGAGGCGGAAGTGGTATTCACCGCCGGGCATCAAGCCGGTCACGGTTGCGGAAGCCTGGTGTTCGGCACTGTCGGACGGCAGGCTCACCGCCTGGGTGACGTGTTCGTAGGATCCACTGGAGCCGGCGCCCCATTCGAAGAAGTATTCGGCTTCGGCGCCGCCCTCCGGGTCGACTTTGCCATTGAGCGTCGCTTCGGTTTCCTTCAGAGCGGAGGCCGCGAGCGTGCTCGCCGCCGGCTTTGCAGCCGGCGGGGTCGTGAATGTCTGTACGCCACCGGGCACCGCCGTTTTGGCGGCACCGTAGACCGCAATCAGCTCGAACTTGTAGGTCGTGTTCGGCAACAGATCGGTCACCGGAGCCGACACCGAGTGGGGCGCGAAGTCAGCCGCGCCAAGACTGGTGGGGGTCGCACTTTTGTGTTCGGATACATCCGGCGAAACGCCCCACTCGAATTCATATTCGACGGGGCTCCCGTCGGGTTCGATGGTCCCCGTGAGCGTCGCTTCAGTCTGGTGTTCTGTGCTGGTTGGTGTCGTTTTGGCCTTGGGGGCCCCTCCGACTACGACTTCGTATTTGGTGTAGTCATTTTTCCCGTATAGGCCAGATTCCTTGAACAGGGTGGCGCTTTCGAAGTGGTAGGTGCCCGGCGTCGCGAAGCTGCACGTGCCTTCCCAGCCCGTACTCACCGTGGTTGTGGTTGGGACCCCGGGGCACGAGGGCGTGGTGGGTCCGCCAGTCCAGACCACGCTGGCTGTCCTGCTCGGGTCGTGGTCGACGAATTCGACTTCGCCGCCTTCGGTGATCGTTACTTTAAGGGCCGGTTGGTTTGAGTTCGGGGTCGCCCAGCACGGCCAGTCGGGATCCACACAATTTTGGTTGACTTCTAGCTTGACTTCCGCGGGGGCGGCGAGGGCTTGCGGCACAACGGCCACCGCTCCCAGCAGAGCAACAAAGGCAAAAAGCAACAGCGTGCGTGATCTCACGGTCTCAGCCGCCTTTCTCTCGTCATCCCGTAGTCCCATTGCTGGAGCACCTGGCCCTTACAGACCCCCGACTGGTGCCGATCCTTCCCGATGCTCATGACCGAGGACTGCGGTGCCTCACGCATGCAGGGTCACGGATCTGGTGGCACTCGTCGCTTCCCCGCCCGCTGAGGTGAGCGTGATCCTCACCTTCAGCGCCAGGCGACCGTGGCGTTTGAGTGCCTTCCTTGCCTTGGCGTCGAGCTTCGCCGAGAAGGACTGCTGACCAGCGCCGACAGAAGCGTTCACGAATCGCCCGACCATCTGCGTCGCGTGCCCGGCCTTGCGCAGGGACACGGTGGTGGCGAGGAGGTCTACCTCTAGGCGGTCTCCGGCACCGGCCTTTGATACCTCCAGAGAGCCCTTGACGGTGCTACCCCTTTGGCTCGAGCTGATCCTCGGAGCGCCGGATAGCGGCGATCCCGTCGGGCTTTCGCCGGCTGGGGCGGGACCCGATGTGGTGGTGCCTGGGGTCGATCCGCCTTTTGAGCCGCCTTCGCCGGTGGTGGGGGTGGAGGGCGCTGTGGCTGAACTTTCGACCACGACTTCGTATTTGGTGTATTCGGGCCAAAGAGTGGAGCTTTCGAACTTGTAGGTGCCTGGCGTTGCGAACGTGCACTTTCCTTCCCAGCCTGTCTTGGGCGACGCCGGTGCGACGGGGACTGCTGATTCGCACGTCGGTGCGGTGCCAGTCCAGGCGATGTTCGCAGCGGTCTTGCTGTCGGCAAAGGTGACCGAGCCACCGCTTGCAATCGTGACCTTCGAGGCCGGTTGGCTCGATCCCGGCGTCGCCCAGCACGGCCAATCAGGCTCGACGCAGTTTTCGTTGACTTCGAGCTTCGCTTCGGACGGGCTGGCAGCGAGTGCGGGCAGCACGGCAACCGCTGCTCCCAGCAGCGCAGCGAGGGCGAAAAGCAAAAACGTGCGCGGCCTCATCTTGAACCCACCTTTCTCGTGCTGATGTCCATATGGCAATCGCTGGGCGCCGTGCGGAGAACAGCGGCATCCCGGCCGTTATCCCCTAAAGACTCCCGTGCGCTGAGATCCTTCCCGCTGCGTTTGCTGTCCGCAGGAATGAGGCGCTGCCCACCGGAGTCTTGTCTGCTCGAGCTGGCCAGCTGGAGCGAAAATGACGCGACCGCGTCCTAATGACGCATGGGCCACCTGCCTAGAGCACGTCATCGCCTGCGTGAAGACACGCTTACGCCGGCTGCCACAGCTCGATCCGATTGCCCTCGGGATCGGTGACCCAACCGAATCGCCCGACACCCTCCATGTCCTGCGTCTCCTCAGCCACGTCCGCTCCCTTGGCGCGCAGTCGTGCGAGCACCGCCTGCAGGTCGCGGACCCTGAAGTTGATCATCGCCTGCTGGGCATGGGACCCGAAATAGTCGGTCTCGGACTCGAACGTCGCGAACACCGCGGGCCCGGCAACTTGGCGCCACAAGCCATTCTCATCGGCGTCCAGGCCTAGGCAATCGCGATACACGCGTTCAAGGCCGCCGGGTCGGCGCATCACGGTCCCCCTTCGGTTTGACCCCATCGTTTTGTCCTGAGACAGCCGCCGCCTATGTGCTGCAACCACACGCCTCCTCCGGCATCGCAGCCAACTGCTCGACTGGGCGGTTTAGCCTGGATCCACCGGTCTGATCCTGGGGGTGCTGGCGGGGCGGCCGTTGAGTTTGTTGGGGGGCTTTTTGTTGTTGGTGGGGTTGCGAGGCTGTTCGTCGGTTGGTGCTGAGGTGTCGGAGTGGTCCTTGGGTTTGTGCTCGGCGTGGTTGCGGGCAGGCCGAGGCGGGTGGTGTGGCGTCGGTTGTCGTCGCGGAGCGGGCCGGTCAGTTGGGTGGCGGGAGCGCGCGTAGTCGCGTGAGCGCGGCGAGGAAGTCGTCGGCCCAGGGCCAGCGGGCGGGCATTCGTAGTGTTGTGCGCCGCGCGGAGCGTACGAGTCGACCGGGCAGCGCGAGCAGTCGGCGGCGTAGTGTGCGTGCTGTTCTGGTGGTCGCGTTGGGCAGGCCGATTGCCTGTGTCCAGCGCAGCAGGTTGTGTGCCAGTGCGGCGATCACGGTCCACGCGGCGTTGGCGTTGAACTTGCCAGAGGGGAAGTGTGCCATGGCTTGGTCTTTGAGATCGCGGATCGCGAGCTCAACGACAGCGTGCTGGCGGTGCTCGACCTCGACCACGGTGAGCGTATCCGTGCGGTTGGTCACGAAGGGGTAGTGATCCCACACTGGGAGCAGCTCGCCCTGCTGGGAGAGCCGGCGAACGCGGCGCACGACCAGTCGCCAATCCCCGAGTGTTGTCTCGGCGATCTGCGCGATCGACGTTTCGGGGTAGTCCTCCAAGGTGACCCACGCGTCCTCGTTGATCGCCTCGACAGCGACGCGGACGTGGGGCTGCATGCGCACACCGATCGAGAACTTCCAGCCCGCCGTGTCCAGTCGCGCGAAGGTCTTCTTGTTCCAGAATCCCGAGTCGGCGCGCAGCAGCTTCTCGCCCGTGGCGCCGGCCCTGTTGACGCGCGCAATCACCTCCTCGCAGAAGCGCAGCATCCCGCGCGAGGTGTTCGCTGAGCCGTGACGCAGGCGGATGTGCAGCACCTCGCCGGTGTCCGCGCGCGTAGCGAGGATCGGGTGATAGCCGCGCTTGTGCGTATACCCAAAGCCGACGCCCTGCTTGGCATAGCCATGCACCTCGCCGACGAAGCTGTCGGCGTCAACGATCAAGCGACCGTCACCGGGTCCGGCACCCGCAGCCCACGCGCGAGCGATCACCTGGTCAAGCACGCGGTCAAGCTGGCGGACATGCCCGAACGTGAACGCGCGCAAGAACGTCCCCAACGTCGACGGCGCCGCGACCACATGGCCGAGCACCGCGCCGGTCTGTCCCGAGCGCAGCACGTCACAGTCCTCGATGCAGTCCGCCCCAAGCGCCATCGCCGAGAGGAGGCTCATCACCTTACGCCCGGGATTCGCCGCGCCCGCGCGATCACCGAGATCGACCGCGTCATCGACGAGTTGCTCGATACCGAGGCGCCCCGCCAGCAGCGCAGGCAGCATCACACCAGCGTTAGCGACCGCCCGCTCATCATCGAAAACGACAACGGATCGGTCCGACAGATCATGCACCATGCAGGTGACCTCCTGGTGCAGGCCCGCCGTCGCCAGAATCGACAGCTTTCTGCCTGCTCAGGAGGTCATTTCAACTCCACCACCGGACAGACCCACCAACCACAACGGTGGATCCAGGCTTAGGCGCCGCTGCTACTTCGCCGGCAGGGTCCAGACGTAGGTGAGGCTGCGCTTCACCCACGAAGCGAGCTCTCGCTTAGTTTTGAGTCCATCGGGCGAGACTGTGATCCATCCATCCATCGTGCGTCCTCCCATCGTCATGAGTGCCACGTGAGGACGCGCGAGGCAGGTGTCGGTGTCGGCGGGATCGATCCGCACCAGCAGGCCGCCGTTCCGTGACGCGGCGACGGACATGTTGCCATTGACCAAGAATGCGAGCCCACCAAACATCTTTCGCTCGGTGACCATGTCCTCGGCGGACAGCAACTCGCGTAGGCGGTTGGCGAGATCCTCGTCGTAGGCCATGGGCGACGAGCGTATCGCAGGAGTTTCGTCATGTGTGCCCGTCCGTCGCTTCGGGCGTGTTTCCGTTCCGGAGTGCGAGGGCGGGGCCGCTAGGTATCTCAGTCGCTCTGCGAGCTCACACCGGCGGTCGCATCAAGGGCGCTCGCCAAGGGGTCGCGGCCATCCCAGCTGCCCTGCGCGGCATAGGGGCGAAAGCGTATGAAGGCAGATTCGTGGTGGAACGGCTGCACGCCGTGTGCCCGGACGGCGTCGGTGTGTCGGGGGTCGGTTCGACCGCGCGCGTACGTACGCATCGCGGCGGTGGTGCGCCATAGCGAGAAGGTGGCCACGAGGCTTGGCGGCCGCGCGAACCCGGTGGAGGCGAGTAGCGCCGGATCGTCGACCGCCAGCTCCTCGGCCGCCGCGCTGGCTCGCAGGAAGCGCAGCGTTTGTGTGAGCCGCAGGCGCCCGAGTGTGATGACCGCTGCGGGCTCCTCGTCATCCATGGATTGCGCTTCCTCGGGGAGGCCCGGAAGCTTTGCCCATGCGCCTGCGACGCGAGTGGGTTGCAGGCGGACATGCCAGCCGCCCTCGAATCGGGCTGCGAGCGGATGGCCGGCGAGGAACTGATCGAGTGCCTCGTCGTTCTCCCAAGCGGCAACCAGCACGAGGCGGCCAGGTCGAGGCGCCGGCAGCAGGCGACCGCTCAGCGGGGCCGCGATCGCGATCTCGGCGTAGCGCAGACCCGCCACCTTGGCGGGGGTAGGTCCCGCGCGCAGGAGACCCAGGGAGCGCGAACCGACGTTGGCGACGTGAAAGGAGGCGATCACGAGGAGGTGAGGACGGGGGAGAGGGTGAGGATGGATTTCGGACGGTCGAGCTACTTCTACAGGTTACCGTATAGTACACCATATGGTAACTTCGCGCCATGGCGGCTCGTTCGACCGTCCTTCGGTTTCTCCCGATGGTTCTCCGGCCTCGCTCCACCGTCCCTCCGGTGCGCCCGATGGTTCCTCCGCCGGCCGCCGGCTGCTCGCCCGCGAGCGATGCGCGCTGATCGAGGATGCCGCGGCCCGTCTCTTCGCCGAGCGCGGCTACAGCGCCACCACCGTCGCCGACATCGTTGCCGCGGCGGGTGTGAGCAAGCCGATGCTCTACCGCCACTTCGAGTCCAAGCAGGATCTGCAGATGAAGTTGCTCGCACGTCGCCGAGACGAGCTCGCCGCCGCGCCGCTTGACGCCTTCCTCAACGAGCCTGGCGATCCCAGCCAGCGGCTGCCCGCGATGATCGATGCGTGGTTTGCACATGTCGAGCAGCACCCCCATTCATCAAAGAACCTGTTCCAGGACGCGACCGGAGATCCAGAGATCGAGGCGCTCCAGCGGGAGCTGCGACGACAGCAGCGAGCCGCCGACGTCGCGTTGCTGCGGGAGTTCGCCCCGCAGCTACCCGAAGCTGAGCTCGAGCCGCTGGGGGAGGTCATCCGCAGCGCCCTCACAGGTCTGGCGCTCTGGTGGCTCGAGCACCCCGGCACCCTCCGCGAGGTGGTCGTCGCCGTAGTGCTGCGCGTGACGCAGGGGGTGCTGGCGACGGTCGACCGATCAACCACATAGACCCGATAAGCTTAGTGCTGATTTGGAACGCGAAGATAGCGCCGGGCACCGGCTCCCTGGCGCCATACCCTGGCGGAGCGCATCATGTTCGTAGAGTGGCGAGCGACACCCTTGTAGCGCCGTCGCGACCCGAGCGAGGCACGGCGGGCGGCCGGAGCGAATCGAAACCAACCAGCGTGGACTGAAAGGAAGCAAACATGGCATTGCAGCTAGGCGATACAGCCCCCGATTTCGAGGCCGACACGACCGAGGGCCGCATCAAATTCCATGACTGGATCGGCGACTCGTGGGCGGTGTTGTTCTCCCACCCGAAGGACTTCACGCCGGTGTGCACCACGGAGCTCGGCTACATGGCGAACGCCAAGCCCGAATTCGACCGCCGCGACGTGAAGATCATCGGTCTCTCCGTCGACCCGCTCGACAGGCACGGAGAGTGGGCCCGCGACATCGAGGAGACCCAGGGCGCGGCCCCCAACTACCCGATCATCAGCGACGCGGACTTCAACGTCTCCAAGCTCTACGGCATGCTCCCCGCGAGCACCTCCGGCGACCCGCTCGCGCGCACGCCCGCCGACAACCAGACCGTGCGCAACGTGTTCGTGATCGGCCCCGACAAGCAGGTCAAGCTGATCCTCATCTACCCGATGACGACCGGCCGCAACTTCGACGAGGTGCTGCGGGTGATCGACTCGCTGCAGCTCACCGCCGGCCACAAGGTCGCGACGCCGGTCAACTGGAAGCCGGGGGAGGACGTGATCATCGCGGGGTCGGTCTCCGACGAGGAGGCCAAAGCGACCTACCCCGATGGCTGGAAGACGCCCAAGCCCTATATCCGCATCGTGCCCCAGCCGCACTGAGCACCGGCCGTGGGCGATGCTCTTCAAGCAGATCACCCACGACGACCTCGGCTGCGCCTCCTATCTGGTCGGCGACGAGCGGGCCGGGCTAGCCGCGGTCGTCGATCCGCGCTTTGAGATCGACGAGTACCTCGAGCTGGCACGCTATCGGGGAGTCACGATCGTGCACGTGCTCGAGACCCACAACCACGCCGACCACGTCTCCGGGCATGGACGGCTGGTGGCTGCCACGGGGGCCCGCATCCACGTCCACCGCCTGGCTGACCCCGCTTACGAGCACGAGCCGTTCGAGGATGGGTGGGAGTTGCGCTTGGGATCGCTCACGGTGCGCGCCCTGCATACCCCCGGGCACCGCCCCGAGCACACCGCCTTCCTGTTGATCGACGCCGCCCGCGGCGACGATCCGTGGGCGGTATTGAGTGGGGATAGCTTGTTCGTGGGTGACGTGGCCCGCACCGATCTGGCAGTCGAGCAGGCCGAGGGTGCCCGCCAGATCTTCCGCTCGGTGCATGAACGGCTGCTCACGCTCCCCGACGATTGCGAGCTGTGGCCGGCGCATCTCGGGGGTTCGATGTGCGGAGGGCCGGGCATGGACATGAAGATCTGCTCGACCGTCGGCTACGAGAAGCGCCATAACCCGACGCTCGCGATCGCGGACGAGGAGGAGTTCGTCGCGCAGGCGCTTGCGCGGCTGGGGCCGCAGCCACCGAACTTCGAGAAGATCGTGGCGCTCAACCGCGGCCCACTGCTCACCAGTGGCGTCGAGGTGCCGGCGCTCTACCCCCACCAGGTGCAGCTCAAGCGCGACGAAGGTGCGCTGCTGGTAGACGTCCGCACCGACCTGCAGTTCGACGACGTTCACATCCACGGCTCGATCTGCATCCCGTCGTTCAGCTCCGGATTTGGCTCCAAGCTCGCCTGGCTGGCCGACCACGAGCGGGAGATCGTGTTCATCGGGCGTGACGATGCCGACGGGCGACGCGCAGCCAAGCTGGCGCTGTCGGTCGGAGTCCGCAACGTCGCGGGCCTGCTGGCGGGGGGAATGACCAACTGGCGCCAGGAACGACACCCCGCGACCACAACCGAGCGCCTGGCGGCGGCTGACCTTCTCGGCCGACTTGCGCGGGAACCCGATCTCCAACTGTTGGACGTCCGTGAGCTGCGCGAGTGGAAGGCCGGTCATGTGCCGGGGTCGGTGTTCACGCCGTGGCATGACATCGCGGGGATCCCGCAGGGACTGGATCCCACCCTGCCAATCGCGGTGATATGTGCCGCTGGGGTGCGAGCGGCAACCGCCGCCAGCCTGCTCACGCATTACGGGGCGACGCTCGTCATCCATGTGATTGACGGGGGCGTCCCCCGATTGGCCCAGGCTGGTTTGCACCTGGAGACGAGCGCCGGCCCCCTGGGCGACGCGCCGGGCTAAACACAGCCAGGCCCCAGGGATGGAAGCGAGAGAACAATAGATATATGCAGCCATCACAGAGGAGCGTCATGTCCACCAGCCAGGAGCAGACTGCAACATCGCGTCAGCCCGACGGCGCGATCGTCATCAAGTTGAGCCCCATGTCAGTCGCCGACACGGTTGCCCGCCTGTCGGCTTTGATTGCGGAGAAGGGACTGAGGTTGTTCGCGCTGATCGACCACAGCGGCGCGGCCGATGCGGTCGGACTCCACTTGCGCGACACCAAGGTCGTCATCTTTGGCAGTCCGCAAGCCGGCACGCCAGTCATGGACGCCTCGCCCTTGGCGGCTCTCGATATGCCACTCAAGGTTTTGATCTGGGCGGACGGGGAGCAGACCAAGCTCTGTTACACAGCGCCAGCAGCGCTCGCCGCACGCTATGGACTGAACGATGAGCTGGCGGGGCGACTCGCTGGCATCGATGCGATCACCGACGCGGTGATCCCCGGCTGACCGGGATGGCGATGCCGGCGGCTCGACGGCGGTCACACCCCGCCTCAGACTCCGCTCGAAGAAGACGCAGCGATCGTGACAGACAGGCTTGACCTCGGACTCGGCTGCCTTCCCTCCAGGCAGTAGCTGCTTGCCGAGCAGTCATCGGTCATCATCCTGGGGTGAGCATTCTTGTCGTCAAGGCGTTGCTGGCGCCGTTGTTCGTGGTGGGAGCGTCGGTCGCGGCGCGGCGTTTCGGCCCGTGGGTCGGCGGGGTCGTCGGCGGGTTGCCGGTGGTGGCCGGTCCGATCCTGCTGGCCTACGCACTCGCGCACGGCCGTGTGTTTGCTCAGCACGCGGCCGCTGGAACATTGCTCGGCCTGCTGTCGTTGACGGCGTTTGTTGTGGTCTACGGTCGCCTTGCCCATCGCGCCAGGTGGTGGGTCTGCATGCTCTGCGGGTGGCTTGCGTTTGGCATCGGCACGCTCGCGCTCGACGGTGTGGCGGTGCCGGTCGCTGTCGCGCTCTTCCTCGCCTGTGCTGGATTCGCCGTCGGTCTGCTGTTGCTGCCCGTCCCAGCCGGTGACCGTGTTGTGATTGCGTCTGTGCCGGCCTGGGACCTACCGGTTCGCGCTGTCTGCGCCCTGGCGCTGGTGCTTGCCCTCACGACGGCCTCAGGATGGCTTGGTCCGCAGCTCAGCGGACTGCTCGCGCCGTTCCCGGTAATCACCACAGTGCTTGCCACGTTCACGCACACCCAGCGCGGAGCCGGCGAAGCGGTACGACTGTTGCGCGGAATGCTCTCCGGCTTTGTCGGGTTCGCACTGTTCTGCTTCACGCTCACGATCTCGCTCGACGCATCGGGCATCGCCGCGGCCTTCCTATTTGCCACGGCGGCCGCGCTGGCTGGACAGGCCGCGATGATCGTGCGCGCACGGCGCGTCGCGGGGGAGGCTCGGGCTTGAAGGTGGGTCGTTGCCACAACATGTCCTAGAGAGAGCACAGTTAGGCGTCTGCTGGCAAGCGATCACCAGGTAAGTGTGAGTGGCCTGCGCCGATACGCTCGCTTTCGCCGAAAATTGGCAGCAGCGCGGCATGCGCCGCGTGACTACCGGCGCTGCAGCTGCTCGAGAGGGCGTGTTACGCTCACCATTCGCACGTTTCGGCGTCAACAGCGAGACGAACGGACGAAGCCGCGCATGGGCACGATCGCTACCACCGACGGCACGGAGATCTTCTACAAGGACTGGGGTTCGGGCCAGCCGATCGTTTTCAGCCACGGCTGGCCGCTTTCGGCCGACGACTGGGACACCCAGATGCTGTTTTTCCTACAGCACGGCTACCGCGTCATCGCCCACGACCGGCGTGGGCACGGGCGCTCCACGCAGACCAGCGGCGGTCACGACATGGACCACTACGCCGACGACCTGGCTGCGGTGACCGCCCATCTCGATCTCAAGGACGCTGTTCATGTCGGGCACTCCACTGGTGGTGGGGAGGTCGCGCGCTACATCGGTCGACACGGTGAGGGCCGCGTGGCGAAAGCGGTGCTGATCAGTTCGGTGCCGCCGCTAATGATGCAGACCGACGCCAATCCAGGCGGGCTGCCGAAGCGCGTGTTCGACGACCTACAGGCCCAGCTTGCCGCCAACCGGTCTGAGTTCTACCGGGCCCTGCCGTCGGGCCCCTTCTACGGCTTCAATCGGCCCGGCGTGGAATCCTCGGAGGCGATCATCGAGAACTGGTGGCGCCAGGGAATGATGGGCGGAGCGAAGGCTCACTACGACGGCATCGTGGCCTTCTCCCAGACCGATTTCACCGAGGACCTGAAGAAAATCACGGTGCCGGTCCTGGTGATGCACGGCGACGACGACACCAGATCATTCCCTACGCCGACTCCGGACCACTATCCGCGGCGCTCGTGCAGAACGGGACGCTGAAGACGTACAAGGGATTCCCGCACGGCATGCCGACCACGCAGGCCGAAACGATCAACGCCGACCTGCTGGCTTTTGTGCAGTCCTGACCGACTCGGCGGCAGGCGTCGACTGTGCCATGAGCGTATGACAGCTTATGTGCCAGCTTCCTTGGAGCCGCGGATTACGCGCTCGGGCGAGAGCGGGCAACGAGATCGGTGGCGCCGCTAGTTGTCGTCCTGACGGGCAGCATGGACCCCAATGATCGAGATGCCGACCCAGCGGCGGCGTGATGAACTCCCGGGGGACTGATACCGCGCATCATCATGAGCGAGATCGCGAAACCCATTACGTACATACTCGAGTCGACGCCGGCGTCGGTGAGCCCTTTATTCCGGCCCGAGTCTTGCTGGGCAGGTGCTTGTGCATCGAAAGTCTCCCGTGTTCAGTGCGTCCCGCGACTGACGGTGAGTGCAATTTTGGTGCCGGCCTTGTGCTTGCTCGCCGCTTTGGGGCTGCTCGAGATCACCCTTCCCTCGGGCACGGTCGGGGACTTCTGCTTCGTGACGTGTCCGACGGCGCAGCGGGCCTTCTTCAGCGCCCGCTTGGCCACTGCGAGACTCTTGCCTTTGAGCTTCGGCACCACGCACAGCTTCTGCTTCGTGCTGGCAGCAACGGCAAAGCTCTGGGTGGCGGTTGGGGCCGCGGCGTAGTTGGAGTTGCCGGCTTGGTGCGCATCGATGGTGCAGGTGCCCACGCCGACGAAGCTAACCGTCGCGCCCGACACTGTGCACACGCTGCTGGTCGCCGAGGAGAACGTCACCGGGTTGCCTGACGCTCCGCCGGTGGCCGCCACGGCGTATGGCGGGCCACCAGCGACTGCTGTGGTCGGTGCGCGCGAGCTGAAGGCGATCGCCTGGGACCCCCGGGCAACCGTGTAGGAGATGCTGGCCGTCCCCGTCTGCCCGTCTTCGCTCCTCGCCGTCACCGTGTAGGTGAACGTCCCGGCGGTCGAGGTATGAAGCGCGCCCGGGCTCGTATCGCCATTGGAATCGGTGCACGACCTGATCCCCGGACCACCCGATGCCTCCGAACACGAGAAGCTCGTAGCGACCGACTGATTGAGACTGAACGTCTGACCGTCAGCCGGCGAGTCGATCGACGCCGAGGGCGGCCCGACCACTGGGCTTGTGACGGTCTCGACCTCGGATCCGCACGTACTCATAGACGCCGTGTTAGCGGAATCCCCGGAGTACGAAGCCTGCCAGTAGTACGTACCGGGAGTGCTGAGCGTGACCGGGCTCGAGGCCGGCAGCGTGCCGGGCGTCGTGATGCTCTGCGCCGTGCCCGAGCTCACAGCCGTGGTGCAGCCGGAGTCGGAGTACACGCTGTAGGTGACCGTGCCCGTGGCCGTCGAGGCGTTCGTGCCCGACAGCGTGGCCGTGTCGCTCACCGCCGTGTTCTCCGGCACCGAGATGCTCGCCCCAGACTGACCGCCACCAGACAGACTCGTCGAGGTGGTCGACAGTGCTCCGCCAGCGCTGAACTCCTCGATCCGGTTGTTGCTGTCGGCGACGTAGACGTCGCCCGAGGGATCGGTGGCGACGCCGATCCCGTAAAGGGGGTTGAACTGCCCAGCGCCGCCGCCCGGATGCCCGGCCTGGCAGGTGCTGGTGCAGGTCTCAAACTGATTCATCCCGTCGACAACGCCCCAGCCGTAGGCCTTGATGAACGCACCGGCGGCGGAGAACTCATCGATCCGCGCGTCGCCCGCGTCGGCGATGTACACGTTGCCCGGGCTATCGGTGGCGACGCCCTGGGGGATGTCGAGCTGCCCGGCGCCGCCGCCCTCGATCCCCTGCTGGCAGGTGCCGGTGCAGGTCTCAAACTGGCTGGCGCCGTTGCTCACGCCCCAGCCGTAGGTCTTGATGAACGCACCGGCGGCGGAGAACTCGTCGATCCGGTCGTTGCTCTGGTCGGTGACGTAGACGTCGCCCGAGCTATCGGTGGCGACGCCCTGGGGGTCGTCGAGCTGCCCGGCGCCGGCGCCCTGGATCCCGGCCTGGCAGGTGCTGGTGCAGATCTCAAACTGGCTGGCGCCGTTGCTCACGCCCCAGCCGTAGGCCTTGATGAACGCACCGGCGGCGGAGAACTCATCGATCCGGTCATTGCCCTGGTCGGTGACGTAGACGTCGCCCGAGCTATCGGTGGCGATGCCTGTGGGGCCGTAGAGGTTGAACTCCCCGGCGCCGTATCCCTCGCGCCCGGCCTGGCAGGTGCTGGTGCAGGTCTCAAACTGATTCATCCCGTCGACAACGCCCCAGCCGTAGGCCTTGATGAACGAGCCGGCGGCGGAGAACTCCTCGATCCGCGCCTGGTCGGTGTCGGCGACGTAGACGTCGCCCGAGCTATCGGTGGCGACGCCTTTGGGGTTGTAGAACTGCCCGGCGCCGGCGCCCGGGATCCCGGGCTGGCAGGTGCTGGTGCAGATCTCAAACTGGCTGGCGCCGTTGCTCACGCCCCAGCCGTAGGCCTTGATGAACGCACCGGCGGCGGAGAACTCATCGATCCGCTGGTTGCTCTGGTCGGCGACGTAGACGTCGCCCGAGCTATCGGTGGCAGTGCCGGAGGGGTAATGGAGCTGCCCGGCGCCGCCGCCCTGGATCCCGGCCTGGCAGGTACTGGTGCAGGTCTCAAACTGGCTGGCGCCGTCGCTTACGCCCCAGCCATAGGCCTTGGTGAAGGAAACGTCCGCCCTTGCCGCTGCCGTGAGCGTGAGGCTGACCACAAGCGCGGCGAACAGGGCGAGGATCCACCCCACCGAGCGGGTCGGCGCCGCATTGCTGGCACTTTGCTTCCCGTATCGCTTGCTCACCCGCATCTGTCCGCTCCTCGCTTTGCCTGACGCGGCCAGGCCTCGTGTTTGGGCGATCCCGGTGCCATCCGGCCACTCGATCCTTCACAAGCAGCGCGCCTCACGCCGGGGCGAGCCGCGGGTCCGAACCTAGACCGGATCCGCAACCCCTGTAAATGGTTCGATCGAACCTTTCCGGAGGGTTCCATCGAACGAGGCCTAGTCCGTTCGCGACCTTGACGGCCGCGACGGCGGGAGGTCGGCGGTGTGTGCTGGCCGGATGCCAGAGCGCTCATGGCGTTCCGGTTCGTGGTTCGGTCGGGCCTAGCCCAGAGCATGACCGCCAGCCCCGCCCATCACGCCGACTATTGCCCGCTCGCAAGCGCGCCCGACTCGGTTGTGGAAGAGGTCCCATACGTCTCGCCCCAAGACACTCTGGGATTCACCGTACCCTACACCGAACCGCGCCCGCGGTCAATCAGGGCAGGTCCAGAGTTCGGGTGAAATCTCCGAGAATCCCGAGGACGACGCCGGTTCGAACTCGCCGCCGGCAACGTGGAAACCGTCGTTCCAAATGCCCGGGAGAAGCTCGTATCCCCGTGTAACCATCACCCCACCGCCACACGAACTTCTACGGGGAACGGGGCAACCTCCGAACACGCATGTGATGAGTGATCCGGGATGTGCGGCGCTGGGGGCTATGAGGCCGGCCCATCCCTTGCGCCAGAGCTGCTCGCCGACCCGTTGATAGGCAGGCCATGTGCTTCGACTCGGTCGGGAGGTGTCGAGTGAGACGCTGCGCAGTTGCTCGACGTCGCTGAGGTCGGCAAGCTTCGACGTCGCTGAGGTCGGCAAGCTGGATGTTTAGGTGCCAGCGATGGTGGTCGTAAGGGATGTGATCTTGGGGCGAGAGTCCCCACTCGGCAAGCGAGCGATACCACTCCGCTGTGGCTGTTGTCACGGTGTCGACTAGGTAGAGGGCTCGTACTACATCGCCTCGCTGCCAGCGTCCATCCGATGGCGTGTCCGCTCGTCCGAGCAGGTCGGCTCCGTGCGGTACGTGTCTGATCCACGCGCCCTCGACGGTGCGAGGACGAACGGGCAACTGCTCCACGGTCAGGAGACGCCGGGGTACTCGATCTCGGCGATCAGCTTGGCGACCCTGCGGTACTCACCGCGAGCGATAAGCTCGATCGGCTTCTCGTCATCCAACGCGAGGATCGGATGCTGCAGCCAGACTGGGATCGACGCGGGCCGCAGGACGAGGGCAAGTCGTTTGATCATCTCGGCCAGCTCTATAAGTCGTTCGGCGCGTGCGCCCGTTGGCTCGCTGCGTCCGGCAAGCCAGCCCCGTACGGTGCTTGGCTTGGCGCCGGTGGCGGCGGCGATCATTCGGTCGGATAGGCCGGCCGTGTCGTGGACTCGTTGGGCGTCTTCGAGCAATGGACTCATGGGAGAAGTGTAGCTTGCAATCGTGATTACGTCGCTAAACAGTCATGCCCCATGCGGTGAATGCCGTGTCGCTCAAACGTCCTTGTCGCTAGTCCGGTTGGCCCCGACTCCCGCCGTCGAGCGGGCCAGCAAAGTGTTCGGCAAATTGTTCGGTTGGGCCATGGCTTGTGTCGCACCGGGCTCGTACGCATCACAAACGGATCACAAGCAATCAAAACCCGGTGATTTGCAGCTATTTCTATGCACTTGGTCGGACAGCTTTCAAACCCGCCAAACGCATCCGTAAAGACGGTTTTGGAAGCCTATCCAGACGGACTCTCCCGAAGATCTCAGGCAAAGATTGTGCCCGTGCGCACAAGGCGGCTCGGCAACGGGGTGGTCCAGAGAGCCCTCGTCAAGGCATTGACGGCGGCTGGTCGTCCGATCGGTGTCGGTGAGGCGCGGGTGGCGGTCGAAGCCTTGCTCGGCCATGGCGTCTCCCGGGATTCGATCAATAGCTGCCTGTCGACGGGCGCCCGCGGTGTGCGGCCCAGCTTCCAGCGCGTCGGGCAGGGTCGCTACCAGCTACGCGTCCGGCGAGGTCCTCGGGCGTAGAGTCTCGAGGATGGGCCGATCGCAGCGATGGAGCTCAAGAGGCTTTGGATGGTCCATTCGTGCGGTGCGTCAGGTCTCACTGGTCCCGGATCGTCGGTTCGCCGTAGGTCCTCGTTCACTGCGATTACTGGCCGGGGAACGTGGTTTGGCGAGACGGACGGCTGGTAGGCATCGCTGACTGGTTGGGAGCTGCGCGTGGGCCGCGCGCTCGCACGATGGAGTAACACCTGGGGAGGTGTTTCTGCGGGGCTCTGGCCCGGGCCCTCGACGCCTCGACCAGCCCGCGGCGCGCGACCGCCGGTCACCTCCACCGCTCGAGCACGATCGAAGCCGGCCACTCCGAGGAGGGCGACTCGACGAGCACGCTGATCAGCGTCCGGTCGACCCAGGCGCGGCGCACCAGTTCCTCTACCTGCGGTTCGCGACTCCGGAAGGAATGCTCGCGAGCATCCCGGGCCACGAGGATGAACCCCTCGAAATCGCCGAAGCAATCGTACCGGAGGCCGACGACCTTGCCCGTGACGCGGTGCTCGCCGTACTCGTGGCCGGCGATCGGCGCTGACGGTTGATAGCCGTCCGGCGAACCGGGGATCGTGGAGGGGTCGCCGCCCATCCCGGTGACCCGGCCCGACAGATCGCTGATGTACCGCAGCAGGACGGGATACCAGCGATTTGCGCCCCCGATCACGCCGAGGCGCCACTTTAGGATCGCGAGGAGGTTCTCGTCCGCGGGGAGAATCGTCGACTCCGGGCGGACGGCCAGCCTCGCCAGAAACGAGCCCGAGATATAACGCCAGACGGGCTGCTGCGCGACCGAGGCGTCGGCCACCGTGCCGGCGGCCCGCGGCAATGGGGCGTCGCCATTGGTCGCCGTGAGCACCCGCCGCGTGGTGATGCGACGCACGAGCACGTCGAAGTCGCTCCCGTAGCGGACCGAGCCGGGAAGCTCGATCGTCATTAGGGTGGCGTAGCTGCCGCCGGTCCCCGTCGGGATGGGGAGGTAGCTCACCGGGCCTGCGACGCTGCACCGGATGGTATGGGCGTCGCTCGCCGTAAGCGCCTGGCCGGGGTAGAGCTCCTGCGCTAGGCTCACGACCGCCGCGGCGCTCACCTCGGGCCAGTAGATGCTCGCGAGGGTCCCCACCGGTGTGGCTCCCCAATCGATCATCATCTCATCCGGGTAGCTCAGAATGCCGCGCCCGCGCGCGGACTGAGCCGGAGGGCTCGGCCGGATGTCGACGGTCTGCGGAACGCGGTGGGTCGCGGGAAAGCCCGGATTCCCCGAGGTGGTCACCTGGAGATTGCGCTGCGCCAGCTTGTCGGAGTTGCCGGGATTCTCGATGACCCCATCGGCGTTCTCGATCGGCGCGAATTCGTAGGCTATCTGCGCGACCAGGCAGTTGTGGGCGCTCCCGGCCAGCCAATGCTGGACTGGGTGGCGGCCGTAGGGGCTCGCCGGCGTGCCGAACTCGTTCGTCGCCTCGTTGACATTGAGGAAGCAGCCGAAGAACGCCCAGGTGTCCTCCCCGCCGGGAATGTCCTGGTTGTTTGGCTGGCCGGGGTTGTAGTCACTCGGCGAATCGTCGAAATTGCCGGTGGCGAAGAACGGTAGCGAGGAGCCGTTGATCGCTCCGCTGCCGTCCGTGCCTGGAAGCGGGCTCTGCGGGTTCGCGACGGGGCCGGTGGACGGATAGGTGACGTTCGGATCCGCGCTGGTCGCCGCGGTGGTGGAGTCTATGAAGTCGGTATCGAAGGTCTGCGTCGTGAAGAGGCGGAAGAACACCTTGACCTTCAAGGCCGGAGCGGAACCCGCGGCGCTCCGCATCCGGACGCGGGCGATCGCGAAGTTGTAGTTCACGTTCGGTCCGGTGAACGGCGTGACCGAGGAGTCGCCGTTCAGCGCTCCGTTCTGGTCGTACAGCAGCGTATCCAGCGGGTCGGAGACATTCGTGTCCGGGGGCACGAACCCCGGCTTCAGGTAGCCGTGGTTGCTGTTCAGCCAGGTGATCAGCTGTTGGATGTAGGCATGGCCAGCGGCCGTATCGAGCGTTGTCGGATTCCCGCTCTTGAATAAGAAGGGCACGTTGACGAACGTCTGGTTATCCGCAGTCGGGGTGATCGTGAACACCCGCAGATCCTGGCTCAGGGCGGGACTGTTGCCGGCACCGTCCCTGATGTTTGTGAAGAAGGGATCCTCCCCGCCCTCCAGGAAGAACTCCGCCGGCAGGCTCCCGACTGTCTTCCCCTGGATGTTGATCGTGGCGGCGAGCGTGAAGGAGGCGGGCGGGGCGCCCGGAGCCGGGAACGGATCGGTCGCCAACGGCCCTTTGAACTTGATCCCGTACTCGTAGCGTATCCGTTGCGTGAGGTTCGCGTTCGCGCCCGTGTTGCCGATCTCGTAAGTGGTCCCGGTGAGCGAGATCTCGAGACCCGGGATGTTGGTCGAGTTGAAACTGCCGCTGAAGGCGATCGTGGGCGCCGACCCCACCACGTTGGGCGTCCGACCCTCGAGGAACAGGTAGAACGCGGCCGGGTAGGTCGAGACGTCGGTGACCTCGTCGATGCCGTAGTTGTTCTTCCCCATGACGAAGTAGAACTCCCGCTCGGTCCAGGCGAGCCAGGTGGCCATGTTGACGAAGAACGCCGAGATCTCGTTCAGGTGGGCCTGTCCGGCCACCGATGCGTTGAATCCCTGCTGCTTGGCCGGAACGAGGCTACACGGATCGCCGAGCAGGTTGAGATCGAGGAAGTGATGAAACGACGAGTCAGCGACGATCCGCCCGACGTTAACCGTGGCTCCGTCGTACGCCACCAGCGTGCCGTTGGTTCTGACCTCACACACGCTGTTGTCGGCGGAGAAGTTGGCGTTCTCGCACGCGATGTCCTCGGGGTTCATACCCTGGGGAACGTCGGTCACGTGGCCGGTCAAGCCACCGCCGGCACCTGACGAGCTCTGCGCCAGGATGATCGGAACCTCCCGGTAGCCGTCGACAGCGGGGAACTCGGTGAAGCCCGGGCCGGCGAAGCTCAGGGTCGCGTCTGCCCCGGACGTCTCGGTCAGCTGGGGGCCGACGGGGACGATGACCTCGCCCTCGTGCATGTGGTCCGGATAGACGCTGAGCACGCCGGTCGCTCCCTGCACGACCGGATGCGACGGGACGAGCACCGTCAGCGGCTGGGGGATATCGTCGGACTGGTCGTCGAAGTAGAACGTGTCGCCGATGTCGGTCGCCCCCTGCTGGAGCGTGTCCTGTCGCGTCGTCCCGTAGCCGGGCCAGTTCCTGACCGTCAGCGGCGGGACATCGTCACTCGGGTCGGACGGCGAGTACCACTTACGCATATACCGCATCCGCGGGATGCGACCGGACATCCCCGAGCCCAGTCCGTCGTGGTCACCGACGGCGAACAGGCCACCGCCGGCCTCCATAAAGCTCGTGATTGCCGCCAGTTCGCCGTCGGTCAAGCCGCCGGGCTCGCCATTCGGGGCGGAGACCGCTGGACCGACCGGTGATCCATCGTAGCCCTCGTCGCCGAACAGCCAGATCTCGTCGTAGTCCGAGAGGTTGACCGTGGGATCGTCGAAGTGGAATGGTCCCGCGATCGTCGCGCTCGGGTCGGCCACCGTGTTCGTGATCTCGTCGGGGAAACTCCCGGCGGCGTTGAAGCCGCGGCTCGCCGTATCGACGGTGAACGTCGGCGATGGACTGCCCCGCAGAGTGCCGATGAGATGCGAGAGCGTAAACCACGCATCCGGTCCGTAATTGGTGTTGGCCTCGGGCCCAAACGGCGGGACGGTCGGGTCGATCGGGTAGGTGGTGGTCAGGGAGAAGATGCCGTCGACGACGATCAAAACGCGGATAGCGGCCATGGTGTCCTCCTAGAGTTCGCCGCAGTATCCTCCTGGGCGTCCACGTAGTCAAGTACCGGAATTGTGTAAGGATGTCGATCCTGAGCGCCGCATACGTGGCTGCTGCGCGGCGGTGGCGGCGATAAGGGCGCCGCTGCGGATGCCCCCGGCGACCGCGGTCCGCAACACCTGCGCGGCCGCGCGGCGGGGCTCAATCGACGTTGAAGGGTCGCCCGGTTGCGGGGTTTCGGCGTTGATCGTGATCCGGCATGAATCGAGAGTCCTTGCCGAGCGGGTAGTCGCCGCAACCGCAGAGGCATGGAGGCCGATGGAGCGTTCGTGCCGAGGGGTCGACCGAAGATGTTGGTGCGTTCGAAGCGTGTCGCGTGACTTTCCTAGCCCTGACCTTGGCTGATCTGGAGGGCTGACAGGAAGCGCGGACGGTACTCCGAGGACCCAGCCCTCCTCTCGTCGCACCCGAGGGTCCTCCGGGGTTGCGAACCACCCCGTCAGCTGCCCCGACGGTCAAGCGCTCGCCAAGCCGTAACCACCGCGCGGACCTGCTGCTCGACCGGATTGAGTGGCGATAACGCGCCGATAGGGTTTGAGTCCGACGATTTGGGATCTTCGGCAATGCACTCGAGTGGACTCGAACCACCACGGACCGTGATGGGTCGCGGTCGCATGGCGCAACTGAGATTGGTAACGATCAGGTGGTCATGCCTTGGGGTGGCGGCGGGATGGCTTGCACGGTGGTTGCGTCCAGCGGCGTGCCGCCGGCTGGCGGCCAGTCTGTGGCGAACACGCACGTGATGAGCGATCTGGGACGCGCGGCGCTGGGGGCTATGAGGCCGGCCCATCCCTCGCGCCACAGCTGCTCACCGACGCGCTGATAGGCAGGCCATGTGCTTCGGCGCGGTTGTGGGGCGTCGAGTGAGACGCGGCGTAGTTGCTCGATGTCGCTGAGGTCGGCCAGCTCAAGGTGAAGGCGCCAGCGATGATGGTCGTAGGGAATGTGGTCTTGGGGTGAGAGTCCCCACTCGGCAAGCGAGCGATACCACTCCGCTGTGGCGGTTGCCACGGTGTCGGCAAGGTAGAGGGCGCGTACGACGTCGCCTCGTTGCCAGCGGCCATCCGATGGTGTGTCCGCTTGTCCGAGCAGGTCAGCTCCGTGCGGGACGTGTCTGATCCACGTGCCCTCGACGGTGCGAGGGCCAACCGGCAGTCGCACCACGGTCAGGAGACGCCGGGGTACTCGATCTCGGCGATCAGCTTGGCGACCCTACGGTATTCGCCGCGGGCGATGAGCTCGATCGGCTTCTCGTCATCCAACGCGAGGATCGGACGCTGCAGCCAGACTGGGATCGACTCGGGTCGCAGCACGAGCGCAAGTCGTTTGATCATCTCCGCGAGCTCGATCAGTCGTTCGGCTCGGGCGCCCGTCGGCTCGCTTCGGCCGGCGAGCCAGCCGCGTACCGTGCTCGGCTTCGCGCCGGTCGCAGAGGCGATCATCCGGTCAGATAGACCGGCCACGTCGTGAACTCGCTGGGCATCTTCGAGCAATGGACTCATGGAGTGGAAGTGTAGCGCACGATCGCGATTACGTCGCGAAACCGTCGTCGAATGGCAGGCCCAAGGGGGCGAGATCCGGCCATCCAGTCATCGTTGGTCGACAGTCCTACCGGCACGCGTTGCCTATGCTTGCGTAGCACGCCTACTGATCGATGGAGCCTCGCGAGACAGCCAAGGAGCCGGCGCGTGGCCGTGCGTGTGACGAACGCTGCTGATGGATGCTCGAACCGACAACCAAATCCGCGAGCTGAGCCCCGAGCAATGGGATCAGCGAGTCGATGAACAGGCGCGCAAGCGGCTGGGTATGAGCGGCGAGGAGTTCGAGCGGCGTCTAAACGCGGGCGAGATCGACATCGACGATAGCCCCGCCATCACGCGCATCGCGATGATGCTCCCTCTCCACCGCACAAAGTAGCTCCCTCCGGGAGGGGGACCGGAGCGCGTCCCGATGCGGTGTGCGGGTGGGGCTTCGCGAGCAGGGTGCACTAAGACTTACGTGCCGAACCGGCCCGAGAGAATGTTCGGCAAATTGTTCGGTTGTCGGTTGTGTCACGACCCGCGGCGCAGCAGCGCTTTACGCGATCACAAACAGATCACAAGCAGCAAAAACCACACGATTTGCAGCTATTTCTATGCGCCCGAGTGGACTCGAACCACCACCCCGTATACACAGGACAAGGCCCTCAACCTTGCGCGTCTACCAATTCCGCCACGGGCGCCGGGAGCGGCGAGTATAGCCCCGCCGAGCTCCTAAGAGCGTTGGCATGCGAGGTCCCTGGGATGGTCGAATTGGCACGACTCTTGCCGATGGCGGTCAAGGGCGGCAGTCGACCGCCTGCCGGGCCCAGGTTCCTCCGAGCGGTAGCCCTCGGTGGGGCGGGGCGCCCGAGCGCCTGGGATGCGCGAGCGGAAACGGGGAGGCCGCGGGGAGCAGTCGAAGCTTGCATCCGTCCGCGGACAGCGCTACTGTACGAACACATGTTCGTTCTACGCCTCCGTCCAGCCAATCAAGGGACCAAGAGATCATGGATCTGACCAAGCGCCAGCAAGAGATCTTCGACTTCATAGGCAAGTACTCCGCCAAGTACGGCTATCCCCCGACCGTGCGTGACATCGGCAAGGCGGTGGGCCTGGCCTCCTCGTCAACCGTGCACGCCCATCTCGCCAACCTGGAGAAGATCGGCCTGTTGCGTCGCGATCCGTCCAAGCCACGTGCAATCGAGCTGCTCGACCGGGCGGTGGGCAGCGCCGTCGACAGCGTCCGCTCAATTGTTCGCTCCGAAGGCCTGCCACTCGTGGGCTCGGTCGCGGCCGGCCAACCGGTGCTGGCGGAGGAGAACATCGAGGAGTACATCTCCGTCCCGGAGGTCGCGGGGGGTGGGGATGGCGAGTATCTACTGCGCATACGTGGGGACTCGATGAAGAACGCCGGCATCATCGAAGGCGACATCGTGGTGGTGCGACCACAGGAGACGGCACGCGAAGGCGAGATCGTCGTAGCGCTGCTGGGCGAGGAGGCGACGGTGAAGCGGTTCTTCCGGGAACCAGATCACATCCGCCTGCAGCCCGAGAACGAGACGATGGAGCCGATCCGCAGTAGGGAGGTCAAGGTGCTGGGGCGTGTGGTCGGGCTGCTGAGGAGTCTCTGATGGGCGGCACCCTCCTGGGACGGCGCGGTCATCGGCGGCTTCCGCACGGTCTTCCCGGACGCGAGCGCCTCAGACCGGCGAGCGTCGGGCCGGCGGACCACGTGGCGCGCCTGCGCGCGGGGGCCTCGACAAGAGACGGCGAGGAAGCTCTCACGCTGGACGGTGTGATCGCCGACGCATGGCGGGCGCTGAGCAAGTCCGAGACTGCCCGATGTCCTCTCTGCGGCGGCGAAATGCAGCTCGGCGGGAAGGCGGTCGCTGAGGTGGGCGCCGGGGAGGAATTCCACGGGAAGTGCGTGGACTGCGGAACACGGCTCTCGTGAGGCTTCACGGTGGGGCCCCGGCGCGCTAAGTTGAACGCGCAGGTCAAGCAGCCGCGGAGGTAGTTCTCCGAGGAAAGTCCGGACATCACAGGGCAAGGTGGTCGAGTTGTCGACCCGGGGAAACCCGCGGGAAAGTGCCACAGAAACAAACCGCCGACGCCGGCCGTCCCACGTGAACGGCCGGCGGGCAAGGGTGAAATGGTGCGGTAAGAGCGCACCAGCGTCGCGGTGACGCGGCGGCTGGGCAAACCCCACCCGATGCAAGGCCAAACCGGACCGTTTGCAGGTTGCCCGCCGAGGTCCAGGTAGGCCGCTCAGATGGATGGCTGCTCACGACAGAATCCGGCTTATCGACTTGCTAAGGAAAAGCCCCGCTTCGGCGGGGCTTTTCTATGAGTCGAGTCGCTGGGTGCTCCCGTCACCGGGCGGCTGCTCGCCGTCGTGGTAGTCAACGGTGTCGGACAGGCGGAACATCGTCCACAGCCCGCCGCCCTGCGGCAGCCGCTCGAATGCGCCGAGCTTGCCCGAGTCGGGGTAGATCACGATGTCGGGCTCGCCGCTGGAACTGAACGTCAGGAACCGGACCGTGCCCCCAGTACGGTTGGCGAGTTGGTGGCCTCCCTGCTCCCCGCGCGGAAACGCGACGACCTCGCCCTCGGACAGCTCGCGCCAGCCCTCGGGCGTGCGCAGGCTGGGTGTGCCTTCGAGGACAACCACCAGCTCCTCCTCGGTGAGATGGTGGTGGTAGGGGTAGGCGGCTTCGCCGGCCGGCAGCTCCCACAGGCTCAGCCCGAGACGCTCGCTACCGGCTTGGCGGCCAAGCCGTGCGCGACCGCAACGGAAGCCGGGGTGCTCGCGCGGCTCATCGAAGAGAGGGTCGTTGATGTTGGGCATGCAGCGCAGCGTACCTGCCCTCGACCCAGCGGTTGCGAACTGCCCGCGTCACCGCCTAACCAAGACCCTGCGTCGCGCTACTCTGCCCTGGCGATGCGCTTCGCCGTGAAGTTCCTGGGCTGCAAGGTGTCCCACGCCGACGCGATGCTGGCCCGCCGACGCCTGCTGGAAGCGGGGCACGAAGAGGCGCCCGAGGGGGAGGCGGAGTTGCACGTGATCAACACGTGCTGTATCACCGGCGAGGCGGAGGCGAAGTCGCGCCAGTCGGTACGCCGCTCGTTGAAGAGCGGCGCGCGCGAGGTGTATGTGGGCGGCTGCGCAGTGAACCTGCGAGCAGCCGAGTTTGCGGAAATCGACGCGGCGGTGCGCCCGTTCACGGGCACGGCGGAGGATGTGGCGCAGGCGATGGCGGGCGCGCTCGGAGGATGCGTGGATTTGGAGCACGAGCCGCTGGTGGGCCGCGTACGGTCGCGCTCAACGGATGACGTCGCGCAGCTTCCTCGGCTGGAGGGCCGCTCCGCGGCGGCACGCACGCGGGGCTTCGTGAAGGTGCAGGACGGGTGCGACTGCCACTGCGCCTACTGCATCATCCCGACCGTGCGCGGAGCCGCCCGTTCGCGCCCAGCTGCCGCGGTGCTCGAGGAGGTGCGGGCGCGCGTGCGCCAGGGCCAGCCGGAGGTTGTGATGACCGGGATCAGTGTGGGCGACTACCGCGACCCGCGGGAGGGATGGGAGTTGGGCGAGCTGATGATGCAGGCCGCCCGGGTCGATGGCGTGGAGCGCGTGAGGCTCTCCTCGGTGGAGGTGATCCACGTGCGCGACTCGCTGATCGAGGCGCTGCGGAAGGAGCCGAAGGTGTGCCCGCACCTGCATGTGCCGATGCAGTCGGGCGATGACGGTGTGCTGCGGGCGATGGGGCGCCACTACACCGCGCGGGAGTACATGCGGGCGATCGAGTCGCTGCGGGAGGCGGTGCCGCAAGTCAACGTGACCACTGACATCATCGTCGGCTTCCCCAGCGAGGATGAGGCGGCCTTCGCGCGGACGCTGGAGCTGGTCGGCGAGGCGGGGATCAGCAGGGTGCACGCGTTCTCCTACTCGCCGCGCCCCGGCACGGCTGCCGAGGCGCTCGGTGACAGGGTGGCGCCGGAGGAGAAGAAGCGCCGCTCGCGGGAGCTGCGGGGACTCTCGGAGGTGCGCTCCCGCCACCATCGCGTGGGCAAGCTGGGGGCCACCGAGCAGGTGTTGGTGGACAAGGTGGCGCCGACGCAGTGCGCGGGATACACCGCCGACTACACGCGCTGCTACCTGCCGGCCGGCGCGGCACGCGCGGGCGAGGTGGTCGAGGTGAGCGTCGAGGAGTTGCACGCCGACGGCCTGCGTGTGACGCCGGTGTGAACTACGCGGATTCCAACACTCCTCCGCGCGGCTATCCTTGGCCCACAGGTGAGCATCGAACAGCAGCTGAAGAGCGATCTGGCCACCGCCATGAAGGCGGGGGAGAAAGAGCGCGTGGGCGCGCTGAGGATGGTGCTTTCAGAGCTGCAGAAGGACGCCAAGCTCGGGGGAGGCGACGAGCTGGCGGTGCTGCGCCGCGAGCGCAAGCGACGCCTGGAGGCCGCGGAGGCCTACCGCGAGGCCGGACGCGAGGAACTGGCGGCCGGTGAGCGGGGCGAGGCGGCGCTGATCGCCGCCTACCTGCCGGCGGAGCTGCCCGAAGCCGAGCTGCGGGAGATCGTCGAGCGGGCGGTGCGCGACAGCGGAGCCGAGTCGGTCAGAGACATGGGACGCGCGATGGGGGTGGCGATGGCGGCGGTGGACGGCCGCGCCGACGGCAAGCGTGTCTCGGGGCTGGTGCGGGCCGCGCTCGAGGGATGAGGACGCAAATCGAGCTGCCGGGCGAAGTGGCCGCGGAGCTGGCGGGCAGCCAGGACGCCGTGCTCAGGGCGCTCGAGGGGCACCTGGAGTGCAGGGTGTTCCTGCGCGGCAACCTGCTGACGCTGGACGGATCGGAGGGGGAGATGAGAGCCGGTGAGCGCGTGGTGAAGGAGCTCTCCGATCTGATCGCACGGGGACATCAGATCAGCCCGGGGACGATCGCGGCGGTGACCGGGGCGCTGGATGCGCACGAGTCCCCGGCGAAGGTGCTGGAGGACGTGGTGTGGCGCCACCGCTCGCTGCGCGTGGCGCCGAAGACCGTCAACCAGAAGCGCTACGTGGACTGCATCCGCGAGCGCACGATCACTTTCGGGGTCGGCCCGGCGGGCACCGGCAAGACTTTCCTGGCGGTCGCGATGGCGGCGGCGGCGCTGTCGCGCAACGAGGTCAACCGCATCATCCTGACGCGCCCGGCGGTGGAGGCGGGCGAGCGGCTGGGCTTCCTGCCGGGAGACCTGATGGCGAAGGTGGATCCCTACCTGCGCCCGCTGTTCGACGCGCTGCACGACATGCTCGACCCCGAGAAGGTGACCCAGCACCTGGAGCGGGGCGTGATCGAGATCGCGCCGCTGGCGTTCATGCGCGGGAGAACACTCAACGACTCCTTCGTGATCCTCGACGAGGCGCAGAACACGACGCCCGAGCAGATGAAGATGTTCCTCACGCGCCTGGGCTTCGGCTCGCGGATGGTCGTCACCGGCGATGTCACGCAGATGGATCTCCCACCCGAGCAGCAGTCGGGCTTGATCGCGGTGGGGGAGGTGCTGGGAACGGTGGAAGGGATCGAGTTCGTACGCTTCGGCGGCGAGGACGTCGTGCGTCACAAGCTGGTGCAGCGGATCGTGGAGGCATACGACGAGCACTCTCGGAGCAGCGCCCGCGAGCTCCGTCCGGCGGATCGCCGCAGGGCATAGGTTGTGATCGAAGTCGAGGTGTTTGGCGGGGAGGGGCGCGTCGCTGGTGCGCCGTCCGCGGCGCAGGTGCGGCGCCTGTGTGCGTTGGCGGCCGTGTCGGCAGGGGTCGAGGAGGGGCATGTGGCGATCGAGTTCGTCGACGCGGGCCGCATTGCTCAGCTGAATGCAGAGCACCGCGGCAAGCGCGGCCCGACCGACGTGCTGTCGTTCCCTGTGGATGAAGCCACACCGGCGGATGGGGCACCAATGGAGCTGGGCGACGTGGTGATCTGTCCGGACCACACGGAGGACTTGTGTGAGGCGATCTTGCATGGGGTGCTGCACCTGGTGGGGATGGACCACGAGCGCGATGACGGGGAGATGCTGGCGGTGCAGGCGGAGCTGCTGCGGTGGGAGTCCCTGCCGGCGAGTAGGGCCGCTGGGCGGGCGAGTCCATGACCGTGGGGGTCGATGACGTGGGGCGCCAATGACGTGGGGCGCCGATGACGTGGGGCGCCGATGACCCGCGCCGGCATCGTGGCCCTGGCGGGCCGCCCCAACGTGGGCAAGTCGACGCTCCTCAACGCGGTGATGGGGGGCAAGGTGGCGATCGTCTCCGATCGCGCGCAGACGACGCGCCGCGCGATCCGGGGCGTGCATACCGTGGGCGAGAGCCAGATCGTGTTGGTGGACCTGCCGGGGGTGCAGCGCCCGCGCGATGCTCTGACGGCACGTATGGCACAGCGGGTGCGAGAGGAGCTGCAGGGCGCTGACGCGGCGCTGCTGGTGCTGAATGGCGAGCAGGGGGTGGGCCCCGGCGATCGCTTCATCGCGCGCACGCTCCAGGGCTCTGTCCCTGCTGCGATCGCGGTCAACAAGGTCGATCGCCTGAGCCGCGCCGTCACGCTTGCGGCGTTGCAGGGCGCCGTCGCCCTGGGCCTTGACGGTGAGGTGTTCCCGGTGTCGGCTCGTACGGGAGAGGGTGTGGCCCAGCTGGTGGCGCATCTGCAAAAGATGTTGCCGGATGGCCCTTTCCTGTTCGAAGCCGATACCCGCTCGGATCAGGCGCCGCGGCTGCTGGTGGCCGAGTTGATCCGCGAGGCGGCGATCAGGCGCACCTTCCACGAGCTGCCCCATGCGGTGGAGGTGGTCGTCGAGGAGATCGAGCATCCGCGTGAGGGGCTGACACGGGTGCGGGCGCTGATCTGGGTGGAGAGCGATTCCCAACGGACGATTTTGGTGGGGGCGAGGGGGCGGATGATCAAGGCGATCGGCAGCGCCGCGCGCGGAGAGCTGGAGCGGGAGCTCGGCGGCAGGGTGTACCTCGACCTCTCGGTGAAGGTGCGCCGGGATTGGCGCCGCGACGAGGGCCTGCTCGATCGCTTGGGAATCGGATAACCCCTTATTCAGGGTTCTACCGTCCACCTAGTGCTCCGTCTCGGAAGTTCTCGCTGGGAATGGCATTGGTCAGGCGGCGATCTGTCGGCGGCGTTCGAGGTCTGTGAGGCGTTGGTCGCGGTGGGGACCGTTGCGATGGGTGACGTGGCGCGCAAGCGCGTGTGCGAATGCGTCCCAGTCGAGGTAGTCAGCGTTCTTGACGACGAACTCGCTGATCGGGAGGAAGTGACACTCGACGCGGTTCAGGTAGCTGGCGTAGGTCGGGGTGGGCACGAGCTCGATGTTGCTCTCGGCGGCGTAGTCGCGAATGTCGGGAGTCCAGTTCGCCGAGAGGTTGTCCTGGACCCAGTAGATCCGCAGCCGTCTGGGGTAGCTCGCGCGGATCTGCTTGAGGAACGCGAGGGTCGCAGGCGCACGCGCAGCCGGTCGCCATGCACGTCGTAGGCGCCGAAGACGTAGCGGACGCCGTGACGGCGGGTGAACGTCGCACGTTGACGCTCTGGTCGCTTCCGTCGCGCCCACCCAGCACCCGCATGAGGACGCAGGCTGATCGGTCCCATCTGGTCAAAGCTGACCACGACTCCCCCATCGAGCGCGGCCTTATAGAGCGCGATCACGCGGGCGGCCTTGGCCTCGTAATCAGGGTCGGGGGATGCCTTCCACGTGCGGGTGCGCTGAAAGGACAGTCCGGCGTCGGCGAGGATCCGTCCGAGGTGCGCTGGAGAAACCTCGACGATTTGCTGCTCACGCAAATAGCAAGCCAAGCGCCTGAGCGACCAACGGGTGGCCGGAACCCCGGAGCGTGTCGGGACGGGCACCGGCCACCGCAACGATCCGAGCACGCTGCTCGTCGGTGATCCGGCGGGGTCGCCCACCCCGCGACTCAGGGTCCAGCGAACTGAACCCCCGCTCGTTGAACGCGTGAATGACCTTGCGAACATGCGACTCATCCGTGCCGACCAACGCCGCGATCTGCTGAGGGCTCATCCTCGTCGCCGACGCCCACACGATCAGAGCCCTCTCGCGCTTGACCTCCGACGCCGCCTTGCGCGAAAGCCGCTTCAACTTATTGCCCTCCTCAGGCAACAAGTCCCTAACGAACACCGACGGGGAACGCATCACCACCTCCAAGATCGAGATGCGTACCTCTTCGCCATCAAACACCGATTTCCGGTCGATCGACACGAGACGGAGCACTAGCGGGTGGCGGGGCCGTTGGCGAGGAGCTTATGTGGTGCCTGCTCGGCCTTTTGTGACGGCTGCTAAGCGCGACCCTGCTGTATTGACGATACGGTCCAGATATGGAGGTTTATTCTCAAGATATCGGAACCATTCGTCCAAAGGCTGCATCGCGGCGCGGTTTGGTGTACGGTTTATGTAATGTGTTGTTCAGGTGGCGGGAAACGTTATCCTACGGCAGCGAGGGACCCACAGAGCTAGTCGTCAAAGGGGGCCGGCGGGGAGATGTCAGCGAAGATCGCAGTTCTGGGGTTGGTGATTGAGGAGCCCGGCCCCGCTCATCGTCTAACGGCGAAGCTACGCCAACGACTTTCATCGGCCGGCTTTGTCGACTCCAACGTCTACTCGGCGCTCACCCGCCTGGAGCGCGACGGGCTGGTGCGGGCGATTGGCGAGGACCAGGTGCCGGAGCGGACACGCGAGGTTTCTCAGGGCGGGACACAATTTTCCTCCGCCAGAAGGCTTGCGGGCCCCCCGCTCGCCGCGGTGGGTCCGCGCGGGGCGGCTGCGTTGGCGGCCGACCAGCGGGGCGTGGGGCGCCAGCAGGCGGGTCTGGGACTGCAGCGATCCAATGTGCGGGGGCGGGCGCCGGGCTCGCGCGCGGACTCGCGCTCCTTCGAAGCGACCCCGGCCGGCGTGCGGCACTTCGAGGAGTGGCTGCTCCGATCCTCCACGGCTCCTCCCCTGCGCGATGAGCTGCACATGAAGGTCGCCCTCTGCCAGCCTCACAACCTGCCGCGGCTGGTGGAGTTGGTTTACGGGCAGGAGCTGATCTGCCTGGGACGCGTGCAGGAGCTCAAGCACACCTTCGAGCGCATGAGCCCCCCGGCGCCCACCAGGTGGTCGGGTCTGGTGCTGGTGCACATCCGCGATGCGGAGCTCTCCTTCTGGGAAGCGCGACTGTCGTGGTTGCAGGGCGTGCGGGAGTCCTTGGAAGGGATACACGCCGAATACGAGCGCGCGACCAGGACGATCGGGTTGCCCGCACAGCGCCGTGCGGCGGCCACGCCATCGTCTGCCCTGGCCCGGCATGTTGGATGACCGCGGGTAAGCGACTATGCGGTCGCGCGGCACAATTTCCACCGGTTTGAGTATGTTGTACATGAAGTGCGTGCAAAGCACAGCCCACCGGTTCGCGAGCAAGCGCCGTTAGGAGGGGTGAAGATGGGTGCTCTGCTGTCGCTTAGAGGCGTCGGCAAGAGCTATTGGCGGGGCGACACCGAGGTGAGGGTGCTCCGCGACCTAACACTTGACGTGGGGGCGGGGGAGCTCACCGCGGTCTGGGGCACTCGTGGGTCGGGCAAGTCGACGCTGCTGAAGCTCGCTGCCCGCCTGGAGGATCCGGATAGCGGCAGCGTGTTCTTCAATGGTGTGGACCTCGCCGGCGTCTCCGAGCGTCAGCACGCACGACTGCTGTTGGAGTGGATCGGCTGGGTGCGGCGGGCGGGTCCGCGAAGCGACCTGCGGATGCTCGATTACGTGGCGCTGCCACTGTTGGCCGAGCATGGGCGCCGTCGCGCGTACGCGCTCGCCGAGGCGGCGGTCGAGCGGGTCGGGCTCTCGGCAGAGGCGGGCCAGCGGTGGGGCGACCTGTGCGACGGGGAGCGGGCGCTGATCGCGATCGCGCATGGGATCGCGCGCGCGCCGCGGCTGTTGTTGGTGGACGATCCGACCGCCAACCTCGACGTCATCGAGCGCGAGCGAGTGACCGAACTTTTGCACTCGCTGGTGGATGAGGAAGCGATTGCCGTGCTGATGACGGTGCCCGACATGCCCGCGGCGATGCGGGCCGATCGGATCTTTTCGCTCGCCGGGGGTCGTCTGAGCGGGGCATCCGCGCCGCCTCCGCCGGTGCGGCAGGAGCAGGGCAAGGTGATCCAGCTGCGCGGCAGGCAGCGGGCGTGATGCTCGAGTTGCGCGATCTCGTCAAGCACTACCAGGTTGGCGAAGAGGAGCCCGTGCGCGCTGTGGATGGAGTGTCGATGTCGGTGGCGGCGGGCGAGCTGGTCGCGCTGTATGGCCCGAGCGGATCGGGCAAGACGACACTGTTGATGCTGATCGCCGCGCTGTTGCGCCCCGACAGCGGGACGGTGAGCGTGGCCGGACGTGAGGTTTCGACGCTCTCCGAGCATGAGGGCGCCACGTACAGGCTGCGAGAGCTCGGGTTCGTGCGACAGACCCTCAACCTGATCCCAGGCGTGGGCGCACTGGACAACGCCGCGCTGAAGCTGCTGGGGACCGACCTCACCCCGCGCGAGGCACACCGCCGCGTGAGTCCGTTGCTGGAGCGGCTCGGGTTGGGAGATCGCCTGCGCCACCGCCCCGACCAACTCTCGATGGGCGAGCGCCAGCGGGTGATGATCGCGCGGGCGCTCTCGACCGATCCCAAGCTGGTGATCGCCGACGAGCCAACCGGCAGCTTGGACTCGCGACGCAGCCGTGAGGTACTCGCACTGCTGGCTGAGCTCTGCCGCGAACGTCAGGTGGCGACGGTGCTCGTCACGCACGATCCGCAGGCGGCCGCGTACGCCGATCGGGTGCACTCCTTGCACGATGGCCACCTGCTCGACTACGCGCCCGAGCCGGTGCACGCATCGCGCGATGTCGCCAGCCCCTGACGAGTCGTTGCGATGCGGCTGCGCAACATTATCCTCCTCTACCGAGTTCGCCTGCGGGCGAGACTTGCGCACGAGCTGTTCGCGGTCCTCGGGATCGCGGTTGGGGTGGCGCTGTTGTTCGCCTCGCAGATCGTGGGTGCGAGCCCCGACCGCTCGATGCGCCAGCTCGTCAGCGGGGTCATCGGGACAATGCGCCTGCAGCTCGCCGCGCGCGGCCCAGAGGGGTTCGCACAGGGTGTGCTCGGCGATGTGCAGCGCCTCCCCGGGGTGCAGGCCGCAATCCCCGTACTCCAGGAGCGCGCCAATCTGATCGGTCCGGCGGGACAGCAGCCGGTCGAACTGATCAGCACCGACGCGCGCTTCGCGCACCTCGGCGGGCCGCTGTTGCGCCGTTTCAGCGCCGCCCAGCTCAATCGCCAGCGGGCGCTGGCGATGCCGCTCGAACTTGCCGGCTCAGTCGGCCTCTCCTCGCTGGAATCGACGGAGCTGCAAATCGGTGGCCGGGCCGTGCAGGTGTTCGTCGGCGCCGTGTTGTTCGAAGGCGGCCTTGGTGTCCTTGCGCACAGCCGCTTCGTGTTTGCGCCGTTGGCCTACGCCCAGCAGCTCGCGCAGCTGCCCGGCCGTATCACGAGCGTCTTCGTGCGACCCTGGGTTGGGCATGAACAACAGGTGCGCGCGGAGCTCGAGCGCCTCGCCGCGGGGCGCCTGGACGTCCAGCCCGCCGACTACGGCACAACCCTCTTCAATCAGGCGGCCGCGCCGAGCAACCAGTCGGCGGAGCTGTTCTCGGTGATCGGCGTGCTCGTGGGGTTCCTGTTCGCCCTCAACGCGCTGATGCTCACGGCCACCCAACGCCGCAACTTCGTCGCGGACCTGCGTCTCGACGGTTACTCCCGGCGGATGATCATCGAGGTGCTGCTGTTCGACGCGATCGTGCTCGGCGTGCTCGCCTCGCTGCTGGGATTGGCCCTGGGCGATCTACTCTCGGCGGTGCTGTTCAGCTCGAACCCCGGCTACCTCTCGTTTGCCTTCCCGATCGACGCGCAGCGCATCGTCACCTGGCAGAGCATTGTGTTCGCCACGTGCGGCGGGCTGCTGGCCGCGTTTGCCGGCGTGCTGATCTCACTACGCGGCGCGATCCTCGCCCGTCGGCTGCTGGGAGTGGCGCCAGCTCGCGTGCGAGCGCAATCTGGCGTGAGAGTCGTGTTGGGGGAGCTGGTGTGCTGGACGATCACCGCGGTCACGCTGCTGGCGGTTCCCAGCGCCGCGATTGTGGGAATCGTGAGCCTCGTCATCTCACTGCTACTGGCGTTGCCGTGGCTGCTCGGCGCCTGCCTGCGGGTAGCAGACCGGTTGCAGCGCTCGCTCAGCAGCACCGCTGCTCACCTGGCGATGATCGAGCTCAGATCCACCGCGAACTGGTCGCGCACGCTTGCGATCGCCGCCACCGGCGCCACCGCGGTGTTCGGCAGCGTCGCGGTCGAGGGCGCGCAGCGCAACCTCCAGCGCGGGCTCGATCGCACCGCCCACGACCTCGCGGCGCCCGCTGACATCTGGGTCACGGCGGCCGGGGCGCAGAACGTGCTGGCCACCACGGCGTTTCCTCCAGCGCAGGCGGCCATGCTCAGGCGCCTGCCTGACGTGCGGGGCGTGGGATTCTTTCATGCCGGCTTTCTGGACGAGGGGACGCGTCGAGTGTGGGTGATGGCCCCCGCGCCTTCGGCCGACGATCCGATTCCGCCCGGCCAGCTGCTGAGCGGCGATATCGCGACGGTGATGGCACAGCTGCGTCGCGGAGGCTGGGCGGTCATCTCGCAGAGGGTGGCGAGCGAACTGCACCTGCGCATCGGAGGAGCCTTCACGCTTCCGGCGCCGCGGCCGATCGTCCTGCGGGTGGCGGGGCTGAGCACTAATTTTGGCTGGCCGCCCGGGGCGATCGTGATGAGCTCGGGCGACTATGCACGCGCCTGGCCCGGTGGCGAAGTGAGCGCCTACGCGATCACGTTGCGCCACGGAGTTGCGCCGCCGCAAGGCCGCCGCGAGATCCAGCGCGCGCTCGCCCCCGGAGGGGCGGGTCTCACGGTGGAAACCCGCTCCGAACACGAACGGCGCCTGCGCGCAACCAGCCGACAGGGACTCTCGCGCTTGACTCAGATCACCAGTCTCGTGCTGATCGCCGCGATCCTCGCGATGGCAACCGCGATGGGTGCGATGCTCTGGCAGCGGCGGCCGTTGCTGGCGGACATGAAGGTCGATGGCTTCGGCAAAGGGGTGCTGTGGCGATCGCTACTCGTGGAGAGTGTGCTGTTGCTCGGCGTGGGATGCACGATCGGCGCCCTGTTTGGGCTCTGCGGGCAACTGCTGTTGAGCCACGCGCTCGCAGTCGTGACAGGCTTCCCGGTTGTGTCCTCCATCGGTGCGCCGGTGGCGATCGCAAGCCTGCTTGCGGTGACGAGCGTTGCGGTGGCGTTTGTGGCTGTGCCCGGCTACCTGGCGGCGCGTGTGCGGGCAGCGATCGTGCTGCAGGATTGAGAACGGTTTTCAAAACGACCGCTACGCCTGGATGCGTCCCGGGACGCGCCGCTGATTTGAAAGACGTTTGAGCTCGTGCTCTTGGCCTCTCACAGCCGGCATTGGTTATTCACTTAACTGTTTGTTTGTAAACCAACCCACAATTGTTTACCTGATTGTGGGGGCTTTACCTCGCTTCCGCCGGCCCGTGCGGCGGGTGGACGTGGTGAAAGGATCCGAGGGCAGATTCGGGTGAGGCGACGAACGGGGTGTGGCTGGACAGAGACGTCTCGTCCGTGTACACTGATATACATATTGTCCAATCGTGTACGAGCTACAGCTGCGGCCCAAGTTCCGAAAGGTATGGTCGACTTGAAGATTTTCACCTGTGCATTGAGCACCTCCCAGCGGTCGGGGATGATCGCTCGTGCAATGCGGGACGGAAACGTCAGCCTACGGGTCATGGCTCCCCGGCTGCAAGTTCAGTGGCGTCCTACGCGACGCCCGACCGTGGATGCCAAGGGTGGCACGATCCGCCCCCTAGGGGCCCACGCCAGACATGTTCTGGTGAGGACCCGAACCGTTCGACCGCGAGCCGGGCGCTGGATGCGGCGTCCGGCTCGCAGCTTCTGCGCTGCGCGTCCGGCTGGCAGCGGTAGTGGTGGGATGCGCGGTCGCGGGGCGGTGGGAGCATGAGCAAGCGCACGGCAGCTCCCGTCGGTGAGACGGCCGACCGCGCGGGCCTTGAACTGCTCGAGGAGGAGCGCCGCGGGCGGTTCTCGTCCTCGCTGCAGGCGGGCCTTGCGATCCTCAACTGCTTCAGCGCGCAAAAGCCGGTGCTGGGCATCGCCAAGCTCGCCGACGAGCTCAACATGAGCCGCTCGACCACTCACCGTTACGCCTCAACGCTCGTGGCGCTCGGCTATCTCGAGCAGGACCACGCCCGCCGCTACCGGCTGGCGCCGCGGGTCGCCGACATGGGGATGTCGGTGCTGGACTCGATGGCGCTGCGTGGCAAGGCGCGTGAGCCGCTGCGCGAACTGCGCGAGCAGACCGGCCGCACCGCCTCGCTGGCGGTGCTCGACGGCACACAGATCCGCTACGTCGACCGGCGTCGCGGCTGGCGCCGCGGGCAGCACGCCGTTGACCTCGACCTCGGGGCGGGGGCCCATCTGCCGGCGCAGTGCACCGCGATGGGCAAGGTGCTGCTGGCCAACCTGCCCGACCGCGAGCGCGAGCGGCTGATCGGTGAGTTGGAGCTGACCAAGCGCGGGCCAAAGAGCATCTCCAGCAAGAAGGCGCTGCGCGCGGAGCTCCAGCAGGTGAGCGAGGAGGGCATCGCGTTGGGCGACGAAGAGCTGGCCGCCGGCGTGCGTACGATCGCCGCTCCGGTGCAGGGCCCCGATGGCGATGTCATCGCCGCGGTTGGCGTTCCGGTGCCGGCGGCGGACTACACCCTCGAGGATCTGCGCAAGACCCTCGGCCCCGCGGTGATCGCCACCGCCAAGCGCATCTCCGCGGCGCTGCTGGCCTGAGCTACAACTCGCGCGCCAGGCGATCGGCGATGCGCTGAAGCGCCTCGAGGTCGAGCTCGGAGCGGAACAGGAACGGCACGCTCCGCACCGGCGGCGCGCCGTGCGGGCCGTCACCGCGACGCAGGCGTGCGATCTGGCGCTGCTGCGTGCGCGCCCGCTCGTGGACCGCGTGCGCGGTCCGCACGGCGGAGGTGGTCACCGCTGCCGCGTCGCCCAACGCCGCGATGCGTCGCAGCTCCTCGCCTTCAAAGCGCCGCGGCAAGGTGCCGTTCACGATCACCGCATCAAGCTCCCTGCCCAGCTCGCGGCGCAGGCTCTCGCGCAGCTCGAGCGTCTCGGTGACGCCCATCTCCGTGGCCTGTGTCACCGCCAGGTAGGCGGAGCGGGCGGGGTCCTCCAGCAGTGCGCGCACCTGGCCGGCCTGGCGCGCGATCGGTCCCATGCGCGCGATTTTCCCGAAGGTGTGCGGAGAGCGCAGCATCGCCAGCGCGTGGCCAGTGGCTGGCCCGTCGAAGACGACCAGGTCGTAGTCGCGCTCGCCCGCGTTTGCGCTGCGCGTTGCCCGGTCCGCAGGGCGCCGGCCCTCGGCGAGCTCCCACAGCTTCACCATCGTGATCATCTCACGTGTCCCTGGAGCAGCTGCGATCAAGTATTGGAAGCTCGAACTGGAGGTCAGGACCCGCGCCGGAACCCGCCCCCCGATCGCCCGCAGCCACTCGGCGAGTACGCGGTCACGGTCGATCGCAAGGCCCCACAAACCCTCACCCAGCTGCGTCTCGACGCCGTGGGAGGGGGGGATTTGGTCCCCGCCCACCCCGCCCGCCCCGTCGCCGAGCAATGCGGAGAGCCGGCCTATCCCGGCGGCCTCGCCGCCAGCCTTCCCGCCGGTCGCCTCGACCACGATCGTGCGCAGCCCGCGGCGCGCGCCGAGCAGGCCGAGCGCGGCCGACACGGTTGTCTTGCCAACGCCCCCCTTGCCGGTAACCACGATCAGCCTGCGCTCCAGCGGCGGTGCCACGCCCCCACGATATGACCTCGCGCGGCGCCGAGCGAGAGCCAACGCAGGCGCCGCCTACAATCTCGTGGATGAGCACGCCCACCTCACAGCCGATCGATGCGCTGGCCGAAACGGGGATGCGCGCCGCAGGCGCGTGTCTACCGGCTTCGGTGCACTTCGACGAGCGCGGTTTGCTGCCGTGCGTGGTGCAGGATTGGGGTAGCGGCGAGGTGCTGATGCTCGCCTACATGAACGAGGAGGCGCTGCGGCGCACACGCGCTACGGGGGAGCTTCACCTGTGGAGCCGCTCGCGCGAGGAACAGTGGCACAAGGGGGCAACCAGCGGCAACACCCAGGCGGTGCGCGCGCTGCGCGTCGACTGCGATGGCGACACGCTGCTCGCGCTGGTCGAGCCCGCCGGCCCGGTCTGCCACACCGGGGAGCGCACCTGCTTTCACCGGGGGGCGCTCGCCCCGCCGGCGCCGCACGAGACGCTGCCTGCCCTGGAGCGC
>CAVXUO010000012.1:0-14051 GCA_963764915.1 uncultured Solirubrobacterales bacterium
GCCTCCGAAGGCTCTACGTCGCCCCGTTCGCCCATATTCGCCCAAACGCAGCCCTCGACCAGCGCCTGCATCTGCGCCTTCTCGTCCTCGCCGCGGCGCATCGACTGGCGGTACACCCTGAGCGCGAGCGCCGGATCGGTGTGGCCCATTTCGTCCATGACCGTTCCAGGGTCCTCGCCGAGCGCGTACAGCAGCGAGCAGAACGTGCGACGGAGGGAGTGCGGTGTGAGCTTGTCCGGCAGCGGTGGCAGATCCGCGCGCTCCAGGTTCTCGTTCGCGCGCTTGACAGTCGCGCGGAGCACGCGAGCGCGGAAGTTGTCATCGCTCATGCGCCCGCCGCGGCCCGTGGCGAACACGTAGGCGTCCTGGTCGATCGATCCGCGGCCCGCACGGAGCGTCAGCAGCTCGTCCCTGAGCGCGCCGCGGATCTTCACGACCCGGTCTCGGCCCGCATCGGTCTTGGAGCCCGTGTGCAGCCATCCGCCCGCGAGGTCCACATCACGCCAGCGCAGAGCGCACAGCTCGTTGATCCGCAGACCGGCGAACACGAGCACAGCGAGCATCGCGCGCCGCTTGATGTGCCGGCGGTTCGACGCCGCGCCGCGGTCCAACTCGCCGGCCGCGTCCAGCAGCGTCGCGATCTGCCCAGCGGCGCTCAGGTACGAGCGCACGGGCTCGCGCTCCTTGACGCGGAGGTCTTTGTCCTTGGCGGGGTTGTGGTCGATCAGCCTGCGTTTCACGGCACGCTCCAGGATCGCTCCCAACAGCGTCACCGTCATGTTGATCGACCGCGCCGAGAGCGGCCGATCCCCGGCGAGCTTGCCGGCGATATAGCGCTCCACCGCGTTGAAGTCGATCCGGTCGATTCGCTGCTCGCCAAACTCGGGGAGCAGGTGGCACTCCAGCCGCCAACGGTAGTCCGCCCGCGTGTTCTCGGCGAGCTGCGCCTGATTGCGAACCCACCAGTCCTCCGCGAACTCGTGGAACGTCGGGACTTCGACCTCGACCGGCGCCTCGACGACTGTCGGTGGTTTCCACAAGCCGCGCGCCACATCCGCCATGACGCACGCAAGCTCCCGCTCCGCGTCCGCGCGGGAGACGACACCAAGCGGCACCGTGTGGCGCCGGTCCCCGGCGCGGAATCGCAGGGAGCGGCGGATCGCTCCGGTCGCGTCCGCGCGCTCGACTATCTGGCCTGTAGCTGGCCGTGCCATCACCTGCTCCCTTCGGTCGTCATTTCCACAGTTTCCTCCCCACACCGGCGCGTCATCGCTGTGCCGCCTCGCGGCTGTGGGGTTCCTTGGAGTGTCTCGCGGGTCTGCGCTCCCTCGGTGCGGCCACGCCGCCCGTCAGGACCTCCAGTGGGACCTCCAGCGCGTTCGCCAGGATCAGCAGCGTCAGCAGGTTCGGGGCACATTCGCCGCGCTCGATGACCCCGATCGCGTTGCGGTGGAGGCTGGCCGCTTCCGCGAGTCCTTCCTGCGAGATCCTCCGCTGCTTGCGCTCGGCGCACAGGTTCTCCCCGAACACCCTCAGCAGCCGGGCGCGCTCGACCGTGTAGGCATCCTGCCCGGCCATCACGCTTCGCCTCCGGTTCCGTTCTTGGAGTGCGTCGGCGCCTTGCGCTCCCTCGGCACGGGCAGACCTTCGAGCAGGGCACCGGGCGGCAACTCCAGCGCGTCCGCGAGAATCAGCAGCATCGACAGGTGCGGTTCGCGCCGCCCCCGCTCAAGCGCGCCGAAGTGGGTCCGGTGGACGTTGGCGATGTCCGCGAACGCTTCGAGCGAGACGTTCCGCCGCTCGCGCAGGCCGCGCAGGTTCTCCCCGAACGCCTTCAGCAGCCGCGCGCGCTCGGCCGTGTAGCCGCTCATATCGAAATCAGTCCCAGCGCGTCGATACGCCTCACGGCCTTCGACGCCTTGCACTCCCCCTCGCCGAGCACCACCACGCCCACACCTCCCAGGCGCCTCACGGCCTCCTCGACGATCTCGGCGGGCATGTCCTCGATCTCCTGCGTCAACTCCTCCAGCGTCCACCGCTCCGGGTGGTCGTCGCGGAGCACCTGCAACACGATTGCCCGCTCGGCCATCCACAACTTCTGCGCCCTGCTCATCCTGCGTGTCATCTTCGGTTCCTCCTTGTGGTTGGAGGCCCGGGAGAACTGCTCTGGCAAGGAAGCCGCGCCGCCCGACTGTTGGTAGCTTGGCTGGCGTGCCGGGAGTTCGCGCTCTCGGTGCCACGCCCCCGGCCGTGCAACCGGCGCGGGGGCACTTTGACGTATAGGATGGGAATAGTACTCCGTGGATATTGGCACGTCAATGGGCGACGCTCCAGACGATGCCGAAGGGGAAACCTCCAACGTCCGCTCAACTGGCGCTCGGCGACGCCATGCGCGCAATCCGGGAGGAGCAGGGCACCTCTCAGGAACGCCTCGCACTCACGGCAGGCATCGACCGGAGCTACTTCAGTGCCATCGAGCGCGGCGAGTTCAACGTGACGCTCGGCGTACTTCTGAAGGTCGCGTCTGGCCTCGGCGTTCCTGCTTGGGAGCTGCTGAAGCGCGCGAAGCTGTAGCTCAGACGAACTCACGATCCCGCTCCCGGTGGGCGCATCGCTCCGCGGGGACGCACGGCAAGAATGCGACCGGGCCGCCGTGGACCCTCAGCCGAACGAGGACCGCCCCGACGGTGAGCGGGCGGACTCTCAGCACGAGTCGGGGCAGAGAAGTCTGCCGATGGCTGTCGGCTGCTGCGGGTGAGCACTTCGCGGGCACGCTGAACGTCGAAGCGCAGGCGTGGCTTTGAGCCAGTTCCAAGCCGTACAGCGCCGAGTTCGGCGCGGTGTTCGTAGACCCACGAGCGCGTGACCCCGAGTTCGGCGGCGAGTGTCGCCGCGTCGACGAGTCCGCGGATCGAGGAGGAGCCCTCGCCGCGCATCAACTCGACCACTCGTCGTGCAACGGCCTCCACGGAAGCCGCGTCGAGTGTGGCGTTGGCCTCGGGGCGCTCAAGGTGGTAGTCGAACGGTGGGCGGTTGTGTGGGGCCATCGGTGTTAATGACCGCAACCTGCCCAAACCGGCCACGAACTTTTTGGCGTGCAGTCCCCGCTGGCGTCCACGCCGCGATATGGCGCACCACGACTCGCCGGCCCCACGCCCGACTTCGATCCCAGCCCACCCGTCTCACGACTGCCCACCGGCGCACATCGCGCCTCTGGCTTGCCGTGCGCCGGCGCACGGCAACAAGCCAAACAGACTACGGGTATGAAATACCGGGTGGGCCTGCTGTCCGGTCGTGTTCGTAGGGTCGTTTGACCGGGACAGGGGCTTCGTGGGAAGGACGCTTGTGGGCAGGCCGCCGTGCATCCAGCCTGGATCACTTCACGGGGACCCCGTCACCTGCGACTCACCCGGGTGGGCTGAGAGCCCGAATCCGTAGTTGTCGCTGCCCGCGGTGCCTTCCATTTCATATGTCCAGTTCGTGAAGGGAGGCGGTTCTCGTGCGGTTCTTTGGTTTGGATGTTCACCTCGATTTCTGTGAGGTCGCGGTCGCTGAGGGCGGCCGGGTCTCGCGGGTCGGTCGGATCTCGAGTACCCCGGAGGCGATCCGGGAGTTCGCGGCCTGGCTGGATGGCAGTGACCAGGTGGTGTTGGAGGCCAGTTGCGGCGCGATGATGATCGCCCGGCTGCTGGAAGAGGGCGATGTCGGTGGGGTGGTGGTGTGCAATGCAGCCGAGACGCGAGCGATCTCTCACGCGCGTGTGAAGTCCGATCGCTTTGACGCGGCGATGCTCGCCAAGCTCCTCTCTGCTGGGATGCTCAAAGCGGTGTGGGTGCCCGACGAGGCGACGTCTGCTTTGCGGCGGCGTGTTGCTCGGCGGGCGGGGCTGGTGCGGGCACGCACGCGGGTGAAGAATGAGGTGCATGCGGTGCTCGCCCGCTGCCTGCTCGGCCGTCCGCCCGTGAGTGATCTGTTCGGCAAGAAGGGCCGGGTGTGGCTGGCGGAACAGCAGCTGCCCGAGGAGGAGGCGGAGACCGTCGCAAGCTGTCTGCGCCACATCGACTTCCTCAGCGGCGAGATCACGGACCTGGACCGTCGGATCGCCCAGCAAGCGCTGGCGTTCCCGGGGTTCCAGCGGCTGTTGACGATCCCCGGCGTCGACGTCGGCACCGCGGCGGCGGTGATCGCGGCGGTCGGGGACATCACGCGCTTCCCCACCGCCGGCCAGCTCGTTGCCTATCTCGGCCTTGACCCGAAGGTTCGCCAGTCTGGCTCGGAGCCGGCGCGCTATGGGCACATCTCAAAGCGTGGGGATCCGCAGGCCCGCTCGATGCTGGTCGAGGCCGCGTGGATCTCGATCCGAAGCCCCGGCCCGCTGAAGGCGTTCGGCGAGCGCGTCCGCGCCCGCCGTGGCGCGCAGATCGCAGCGGTCGCTGTCGCGCGCAAGCTCGTCGTGCTCTGCTGGCATCTACTCACAAAGGATCAGGACTACGCGTTCGCGCGCCCGTCGCTGACGCGGCAGAAGACCCGTCGTCTGGAACTGCTGGCCGGCGCTCCGCCGTTGGCTCGCCGTCACGGCGGGCCGCCAGTCAGCCCGACGAGCAGCCAGCGCGCAGCCGAGCGCGAGCTGCAACAACAGGCCGAGCTCGCCTACCGGCGCCTCATCGACGATTGGCGCACAACGGCACCGAAGGGTGGTGCGGGTGCGACACCGGGGCGCGCATCCAACAAGCCCTCGAAGGGCAAAGCCGCGCGGCAGGCCACAAGCCCCTGACGCCTGCGCTTCGCTACGTCAGTCACCCGCACCACCACAGAATCATCCCGCTCCGAAGCACCCGGCGCGACGCCGCCGCCGATACTCGCCCCTGCGCCACGACACGCCCAGCGGCACAGAAAAAAGCCAGTACCCAGTACAGACCATATGCACGGCCCTCCGGGCGCTGTGCGATCGCTGTGCCGCCCGAGCGCACCCTCAAGCGTGGATCAGCGCCTCAGCAATCCCGAAGAAATGTTCGCGCAAACCCTTGACTTTTCATCCGCAGATGCACAAGCGTGCGCGCGGTGTGTGATCGCTGTGTGACGAAGTCGGTGGCCGGTTGAGCGCGCTCGCGGTCAATAACCATGTGATGACCGCAGCCAGCATCGGTGCCGCCAGGGGCGCCGGGTACGCCCGCTACCTGGAGAGCAAGACTGTGGAGTCCGAGCGCGGGGACTACTACCTGACCCCGGACGGCGAGCTGACGCAGGCCCCCGGCCGGTGGCTCGCCGACGCCGAGACCCTGGAGAGGTTGGGGATCGAGGCCGGCGGCCCGGTGGATGGCGCGAACTTCATCGCGCTGATGGAGGGCCGCCACCCCGGCACCGGCCGATGGCTTCGACCCGAGGGCGCCGGTGGCGGCCGGGGCGGCGGAATCGACGTGACGTTCAGCGCGCCGAAGTCCGTCTCGACTGTTTGGGCGCTCGGGGACCCGTGGCAGCGCGAGCAGATCGAGCAGGCCCACGCCCGTGCGGTCGAGCAGACCATCCGCCACCTGCGAGAGCAGGTTCCCGTAGTGCGACGCCGCTACAGCGGCCAAGTCGTGGAAGAGCACGCCAAGGACGTGATCGCCACCGAATACCGGCACACCACCGCCCGCGGAGTCTCCGGCACCCAGGCACCGGACCCGCAACTGCACAGCCACGTCGTCATCACCGGCGCCGTCCGCGAGGACGACCGGATCGTGGCCGTCGCGTCGCGGCCGATCTTCCGCAGCGCACGAGAGATGGGAGCGTTCTATCGCGCTGCGCTCGCCGAGGAGCTGGTGCGTGAGGGGTACGCAATCGAGCAGGGTACCGGTAAGGACGGCCGGTACTTCGAGATCAAGGGTGTCCCCCGCGAGCTGTGTGAGGCGTTCTCCGGTCGCTCCCGCGAGGTCGCCCGCGCGGCGGAGCGCTTCCGTGCACGCTACGGCCGGGCACCCGAGCGCGGCGAGCTGCGCAACCTCGCGCTCAAGAACCGCAAGGCGAAGACCTTGACCACACGCTCAGACCTACAACGAGCATGGGCAGAGACTGGGAGTGGCTACGGGTTCGGGCCGGACGAGGCCGTGCGGCTGGTCGGCACATCGGAGTGCCCTTCCCCCGGGCGCGCCATAGAGGATCGGGTCGAGGCGAAGCTGACCGAGCAACACGCCGTCTTCGAGGAGCTAGACCTGCGCGCGGTCGTGCTGGAGCAAGCCGCTGGGGAGCTGGCGCCGGATCAGGCGCTCGCCGTCGCGCGAGGGATGATCCGCGACCGACGGGTGCTGACCTTGGAGGGCGGGCGGATGACCACGCTGGCGGTGCGCGCCCAGGAGCAGGCGATCGAACGCCGCGCCGCCCAGCTCGCCCAGCCCGCAAGCCGGGACGTTGGCGCGATCGCACGCGAACACGGTGCTCGTGAGGTCGCCGAGCGCATCGGCGGGCCACTCAGCCCCGAGCAACACCACGCGCTCGAAGTCCTCACCGGCCCCGAGCGTGCCGCGGTCCTCGTTGGCCCCGCCGGCACCGGCAAGGGCGTGGTGATCGACGCCGCCGCACGCGCGGAGCAGCACGCCGGGCAGGAGACGATCGGGGTCGCCGTGTCCGGTTCCACGGCCGAGCGGCTCGGCGCCGACAGCCCCGCGCTCGCCGGGCAGACACTCACCCTTGACTCGCTGGTCGCCCGCGCGAACACGGGGACCATCCACGTAAGCCACGACACCACGGTCATCCTCGACGAGGCGGGGATGGTCGATCACAAGCGCCTCGATGGGCTGACCGCGCTCGTAGAGCGCTCCGGGGCGAAGCTGATCGCCGTCGGCGACGGCAAGCAACTCCCATCGATCGGCCCCGGCGGCATGTTCGACCGGCTCACCAAACACGCGCCCACCGCCGAACTCACGGATATCCACCGCACCAAGGACCCAGCCGACCAGCGCGCGTGGCAAGCGCTACGCGCAGGAGAACCCGAGCGGGCGATGGCGCACTACGCCTCACGCGGTCAACTACACCTCTCCGACACCCGCGACCAGGCCGCAGAGCAAGCCGTACAAACATGGGCCATGCTTACGGAGAGCCGGGATATCCGCGAGGTCGCGCTGATCGCCGACGCCTCCAACCAGGAGATCGACCGGCTCAACGCCCGCGCCCAACACCTACGCGCCCAGCGCGGCGAACTCGGACACCACGAGGTCCCACTCCCCGGCGTCCACTACGGGCTGCGCGAAGGCGACCTCATCGCGTTCACCAGGCAGCACCGTCCGCACGGGCAGCCGCGAGTCGAGAACGGTACCCGCGGACAGGTCAGCACCATCCACGACCGAGGCATGACCCTCACGCTCGACGGCTCCCAGCGCCAAGTGAAGATCGCCAGCGATGACCTGGAGTCGCTGAGACTCGCGTACGCACAGCACGTCTACCGTCAGCAGGGCGCAACCGTCGAGCGCTCCGTCGTACTCACCGGCGGCTGGCAGACCAGCAAGGAGACCGCCTACGTCGAGGCGACCAGAGCGCGACAACGCAGCGACTGGTTTGTTGCACGCGAGGATCTCGGCGAGGAAGGGCAGGACGCCGGGCGAATCACGCGCCTCGCCCAGAAGATGACCAACAGCCGCGCGCAGACACCGTCGCTCGCGTACCCAGAGCGCCTCGACAACCCCCTACGGCTTCGCTCCGCCCTCTCGCCGACACCCTGGCTGACCCGCACACCCAACCGCGATACCCCCGAGCGCAGTACAGGCCGCGGACACTGAACGGGCGTCTTGTTCGGAGGGCACAGTGCGTTTGGACCGGCTTGGAAACGGGCGTCAGCCAGAGAGCTTGCTAATTGGAGGAGACGGTCGCGATTCCGTCCGAAGCACTTGTCACAGTGCCATTGCTGGGTAGCTAGGAGACCTTGCGGGTTCTGTGCGCGCGATGGTCCGTCCGGACCGCGCGCTAATGATGCAACCTCCACCGGCTCCGCCGGAGTCGGGCAATCGAGGAGGTAAACGCCATCATGGATGGCCTCCCGCAGGACCCCGAAAGGGGAATACAAGTCACGATGATGCTGGCCGACTACGTGGACGCGAGCAAGGGCTCGCTTACCATTGTGGGCGGTGGTGCCAACATCACCGGGCCGAACGCGCCGCATTCGCTGGCGTTGTCGTTCTTGGTGCCCTCGCACCTGGCCGACCAGCAGCACATGTTTCGTCTCGAGCTCATCGACATGGATGGCAACGGCGTCGGCGTGGCCACCACCGGACAGCAGCCGTTGGTAGTCGAGGGGCAGTTCGAGGTCCAACAGGCGGAGGATGTGCCCGATGACCGGACGTTCACATGCTCGGCGGGGTTCAATTTTGGACCGCTCGGGCTGCCGCCGCACCAGACGTACGAGTGGCGGCTGATGGTGGACGGCAACACCCACGAGGATTGGCGGCTCGTGTTCCACACGATCCCACCAATCCAGGGCCAGCAGCGGAGGGCTGCTTAGTAGGTCGTTTAGGCTTAGAGGCTGTCTCAATACCTCTCGGGGGAGGGCTTGGGCGTTGGGGGGCGAACCTTTTTAGGGTGACATAACCCTGGTGAGGGAGGTGCTCTATGGCGGGCTCGGTTTGGCGGGTGCGGGACGAGCTATGGGAGGCGGTCGAGCCGTTGCTCCCGGAGTGTCCGCCGGACCCGCGTGGCGGGCGTCCGCGTGTAGATGATCGTGTGTGCTTCAACGCGATCGTGTTCGTGTTGTTCACGGGGATCGCGTGGCGGCATCTTCCAGCGGAGATGGGCTGCTCGCCGGCGACCGCGCACCGCAGGCTGGCCGCCTGGCAGGCCGCCGGTGTGTGGGAGCGGCTGCATCGCGAGCTGCTGCGACGGTTGAATGCCGCGGGCAGGATCGACTGGTCCACTGCGGTGGTTGATGGCAGCCATATTCGTGCGCTTTTGGGGGGCTCCACACCGGCCCCTCGCCGGTTGACCGTGCCCGCGCAGGCTCCAAGCATCATCTGATCACCGACTCTGGCGGGATCCCGCTCGCGATCACCCTCACCGGAGGCAACCGCAACGACGTGACCCAGCTACTGCCGCTCGTCGACGGCGTTGGTCCCGTCACCGGCAAGCCCGGACGTCCCCGCAGGCGTGCCGAGCGGGTGCTCGCTGACCGGGGCTATGACCACGACAAGTACCGTCGCGAACTCTGGAAACGCGGTGTGAAGCCCGTGATCGCCAGGCGCAGCACCAAGCACGGCTCGGGGCTCGGCAAGGAACGCTGGGTCGTAGAGCGCACCTTCGCCTGGTTGCACAACCTACGCCGGCTGAGGATCCGTTACGAGCGCGATCCCGGCCTGCACATGGCGTTCATGCTGCTCGGCTGCGCCGTGGTCTGCCAGCGCAAACTCACAGACGCCTGAGTCAATCCTCGTCTTCTCCGTCGTCGTCGAAGTTGCGTCGCCCGTACTGGTCGGGGATCGAACCCCAGCCCCAGATCGCGACCGGCCGCTCGGGCACGATCCCGTACTCCTCCAAGGGATCGCCCTTGTCCGGCTCGACCGTGCAGCGGTGCTGCCAGCTATCGCCGAGATCGAAGACGTACTCGAACTCCTCACCCGGCTTGACCTCTTTTGCGACCTTCAGCTTGGCATGGTCGAGCCAGACCATTTCGGGCGCGAACGAGTCGTCCGGATAGCCAATCAGCCGGCCATCACCCAGCTCAAAGTTGTGCAGATGCGAGAGATCCCACCGCGCGAACGCCGCATCGATCGCCTCCGCGAACTGCTCAAACGAATGCGACGGACCGACCAGAAAGATCCGCCCAGGTGTGGGGTCGCACGCGACCCCACACCCGCCGAGCAAGTCCACCCTGATCCGAAGCCACGTCCGCGCCACCGCCCAAACAGCCTACGGAGGTTATGAGACAGCTTCTTAGTCCTTGACTAGCCGTAGGTGAGGACGCCCTGAGGGGCGTTCCTGCTCGGTGCTTCCGGTGGTTGCGACCACGTAGTAACCGTTGGCAGACGCTGGGGCGTGGCCGCCGGAGGTCACCATCCCTGGTGGTGCGCCGGTGATCATGGTGATCGTGAACGTGCCGGTCATCATTCGTGGGGTTCGACGCCGAAACCTTACAACCTGCGTTCTCGGAATCCGCGCCCCCGGATTCGGGGCAGGCGGTGGCCTGCCCCGGAGGACGGCACTCCGGTTTGCCCAAGCCTAAGTCGTGTACGGGGATTGAGTACCGATTGCCATGGATTGCCGACGATCGGGGCAGCGAGGTCCGGAGTCGGTTACCACGAGAAGCTGCCGTAGGCGCCCTTGCTTGCCTCGTTCGTTGCCGTAATACGTCTCGCCGATGGCGTCTTTTCCGACCAGGCCGTAACGTTCGATCGCGCACCAATCTACGCCGTGCTCTTCGATGGACGATGGACATGGGCCAGTACCCGTCGTCGCGTGGTTTCCGGCCCTCGCCGCCGGTCGGTGGGGTCTATTGATCCATGAACGCAACGCCAACGAACAACATCACCAAGGGGACGGGCGAGTCGCCGGTCGAGGGCGCGCGAGACTTACGGGCACCCCGAACGACGGGAATTGTGGCGGCCGGGTGGCCGCCGATACGTGCACCGGAGGCGTCGGCTTCGCCTCCGTGTCCGCGCTGACGCGCGGGTGGCTGCTCCCTCCGGTCGTGTCCGCGGTGCGAGCGAGCGCCGGCGTGCTCGGTCCGAGACGCTGCGTAAGCTCGCCCGATGGCTTCGGTGAAGCGATCCGTATCGACCGGCGAGAGATGGCAGGTAGCCGTGTACGAGACAGCCGGCGGGAAGCGCCCGGCGCTCGAATACCTCGGCGGGGCCGAGGTCCCGGATCAGCCGCGACGTGAGCTGCTGATGACCGTCCTCGCGGTTGTGCAGATGGGGCCTTTGGAGTTTCCGACCGGCACCAAGCGGTGGCGGCTGATGCATAAGCCGGCCAAGAGGAGCGACGTGGACATGAGCGGCATCTTCGAGGCGCGCGACGAGCACAACCGCGTCCTCTACCGTCTGTTCTGCCTGCTCGACCGCAAGGCGCTCCCCCGCGGCCCGGCGGTTGTGCTGCTCGGCGGCGGCACCAAGCCTGACCGCACCGAGATGCCTCAACGCGTATACAGGATGATCGACCGCTGCCGGGAGGACTATCTGGCGACCCGCCGCGTTGCCCAACTCAAGACCTGGCCGGAGTGGTGGCCGCAGCCGCGTAGTTGAGCCCGGTGCCCGTCTTGCGTAGCTTTCATGCTACGCTAAGGGAAACCCGTAAGGAGACGACGATGAAGCAGACCGATCAGAGCGCCGTCTTCGCCGACTTCCTCGGCAAGACCTACGCGACCGAGGAGGAGCGCGCGTCCTTCGAGCGCGACCTCACGAAGCTCGTCGCATCGGCCAAGCTTCTCAAGCAGTTGGAGGACATCCGCGAGGCCAAGCAGATGACCAAGGCCGAGGTGGCGCGACGCCTCGGCGTCAAGCGGCCCGTCGTCTCTCGACTGCTCGCCGGCAAGGGCACCGTTCCCAACCTCGGGACCATCGCCGACGTCGCCGAGGCCCTCGACGTATACATCGACGTGCGCATCAAGTCCCAACCACGCAGCGGCAAGCGCCACGCCGCCATCGAGGTCCACGAAGCCGCGGCTTGAGCGATCCGGCGCGCTCCTCGCCTCATGCGAGGGTCCGCGGACATGGTGCCTGATCGGAATGGGCGTATACGCCCAAAGCCCCTGAAATCTCCCGTAAACCGGCGCAATTCGCCCGTTCGCGACCGGGGTGGCGGCGGGGCCAATCCCTAGCATTCAAGCTAGGAAACGTCTCCGAAGACTTAGTCTGTGCGGCCCTCTTCGGGTTGCACAGACTGTGCATACCCAAAGGCCCGCTGACCGATCTACAGTGGAGAAGAGCGTGCCGCCAGTGAGGGCAGTACGGTGCTCTGATGCGACGTGTCGTCTCGGTGAACCGCATGGCGCGCAGCGCCGGAGTCGATCCAGAAGTGGTCGTCCTCGCTCTGATCGAGCGGGGAGTCGAGATTGACGACCCCGAACGTTCCATTGAGGGAGCGGCACGGAAGATCACGAGGGCAATCATCAAAGAGATCTGCGGTGGGCCGATTCTTGTACGTGCTCGTCCACAGACCGGAGATGACGCGAAAGTGCTTGAGCCTGCTCCCCGCTCATCCGCCCTGATCGCGATGCTCGCCGTCGAGGATGTTGAATCCATCCACGAGCGCCTCTGCGAAGACTTCGCGAGTACTCAGGACCCAATCGATCCTCCAGGCGTCCGCGAGGACAGCCTGCTCGAGTCGGCCGTCGGCCGCCAACAGGCTGGCTACGCCGAGCTGCTCAAGTACCCGGACCCAATCCTGAACGCGGCGACGCTGCTCTACGGCATTTGTAATGACCATCCGTTCCACAACGGCAACAAGCGGACAGCGCTCGTTTCCGCGCTCGCTCACCTGGACAAGAACAATCTCGTGCTTCGTACCACGAAGCAGACGGAGTTGTTCAACCTCATGATCGCCGTCGCCGATCATTCGATTCTGCATAGCGTTGTTAAGGTTGGGCGCAATACCGAGCGCGTCGCGCGACGGGGTACACCCGATGAAGAGGTCATAGCAATTGCCGATTGGCTGCGGTCCCGCGTCGTTCCGATTACTCGCGGAGAGAAGCCGATCACCTATCGCGAGCTACGTCAGATCCTCGGCAACTTCGGCTTCTCGTTGTATGCGAGGAGCAACGGCAAGATGGATATCTGCCGCACCGAGACACGTCGCACCCTGCTTCTGAAGACCCGTAGTCACAAGACGCTGATGGCTACCCGTTGGCCAGGCGAGGGCCGGACCGTGCCCATCAAAGAGATCAAGCACATCCGCCAGACACTCAAACTGTGCGAGGAGAGCGGCGTTACAAGCGACAGCTTCTATGCCAACGGCGTGCGCGTCGACCGGTTCATCAATGAGTACAGGATCGTCCTTCGAAAACTTGCATCGCGCTAGCGAACACCTGGACTCGTCAGGCTTGGCGGCCTGTTGGTACGGGCAAATTTTCGCCGAGCGGCGTGCGCGGCGAGCCAGGCAACTCAGCGCTCCTCGTGGAAGTGAGTCCGCTGAGGCGTGCGGTAGCCAGTCAAGATGTCGCGACGGCCAGGCCCAATGCGGTACTCACCCGCGGTCGGCGTGCTCGGTCCGAGACGCTGCGTAAGCTCGCTCGATGGCTTCGGCGAAGCGATCGGACGGCTCCGCGGTAGGTGAAGCTGGCTCTGCTCCGGTCCGGCGGCGCTGGCGCGACTATCGGACCTCATCGGGTCTCAGCCCGGTCGAGGAGTTCATTGACAAGCTCTCCGACTCCGATGCGGCGGCCGTGCTCGCCGGCATGGAGGAAGTGCGCAATCGGGGTCTGCGGGCAGCCCGTCATCTCGACGGGGAAATCTGGGAGGTCAGGGTGGACGGCGATCAGGTCATCTACCGCATCCTGTTCGCGGAGGAAGGCAGCCGCGGGCAGATCCTGCTCGCGTTGGACGGATTCAACAAGAAGACGCAGAAGACACCCCGGTCAACGATTGACCTGGCGAAGCGGCGTCTGGCGGATTGGCGGAAGCGCGGGGATCAGAAGCGCATCGCGCGCGGCGGGCGTCCGCTGCACGGGTGAGACGTGCTAGCCTATCTCCAGAAAGAGATACTGCTGTAGGTATCGATGCCACTCAGAAAGCAGGCAAAGTCATGCCCGAGCGCGATTTCCTGGACAAGATGATCGACAAGCGCACGGTGCGCAACCCCGAGTTCCCACGGTTGCTGGACGCGGCTCGCCGGCGCCGTGAGCTGCTGCGTGCCCTGGCCGCCCAGCGCGAGGAGCAGCGGCGCTCACAGACCGCTGTGGCCGCGGCGATGGAGACCTCACAGTCCTTCGTCGCACGCTTGGAGACCACCGCGGCCGACGCAAAGATATCGACCGTCGATCGCTACGCGGAGAGCCTCGGCTACGTCTTGCAGTACCACTTGATCCCGACGGCTCAGGCGGACAGCGCTCCGTCGGTCGTGGTGCACGCACCATAACCTGCGTGTCGGGTTCCTGTCCC
>CAVXUO010000013.1:0-119132 GCA_963764915.1 uncultured Solirubrobacterales bacterium
CTCGCGCAACGGACGAGAGGCGTCTCGTAGATGGCTGGCGGCGTCGGTGTACCCCTGACGGCTCAGGACCCTGGAAGCTCGACGTTCTCGAATGTGAGGACTTCGGCGAGCTTGTCGAAGTGGGTGTCGCGGTGAAGCAGCGCGATGCCGCCGTGCTCGGCGGCGGCTGCGGCGATCAGCGCGTCGGTCAGCGGCACGCGGTGGTACCCGTCGCTGCGCTCGGCCAGGTCTCCGACCGCGCTCATCGCTGCGTCAGCGACGGCTCGATCGTTGCGCAGGATCCGGAACCCGTCGAGCTCCGTCTCGACTGCGGTGTACTTGGAGGTGCTGCGAGTGGTGGAGTTGGTGATCTGCCCCGGGTTTAGCGGAGTTGTGTTTCTGGAATCCTCCGGCGTTCAGCGAGGAGGAAGCAATGCCCAGCAGGTATCCAGTCGAGGTGCGCAAACAGGTTGTCGAGCTCGCTCGCTCCGGGACGCGGGTCGCGCAGCTCGCCGAGACGTTTGGGATGAGCGAGGCTGTGATCTATGGCTGGCTGAAGCAGGAGCGCATCGACCGCGGTGAGGCGCCTGGGCTGAGTACCGAGGGGCAGATGGAGCTCGCGGCCGCTAAGCCTTGATCCACCGGTCTGATCCTGGAGGTGCTGGCGGGGGCGGCCGTTGAGTTTGTTGGAGAGGCTTTTGTTGTCGGCGGGGTTGCGGAGCTGTTCGTCGGTTGGTGCTGAGGTGTCGGAGTGGTCCTTGGGCTTGTGTCCCGGCGTGGTTGCGGGCAGGCGGAGGCCGGTGGTGTGGCGTCGGTTGTCGTCGCGGAGCGGGCCGGGTCAGTTGGGTGGCGGGAGCGCGCGTAGTCGCGTGAGCGCGGCGAGGAAGTCGTCGGCCCAGGGCCAGCGGGCGGGCATTCGTAGTGTTGTGCGCCGCGCGGAGCGTACGAGTCGACCGGGCAGCGCGAGCAGTCGGCGGCGTAGTGTGCGTGCTGTTCTGGTGGTCGCGTTGGGCAGGCCGATTGCCTGTGTCCAGCGCAGCAGGTTGTGTGCCAGTGCGGCGATCACGGTCCACGCGGCGTTGGCGTTGAACTTGCCGGAGGGGAAGTGTGCCATGGCTTGGTCTTTGAGATCGCGGATCGCGAGCTCGACGACAGCGTGCTGGCGGTGCTCGACCTCGACCACGGTGAGCGTATCCGTGCGGTTGGTCGCGAAGGGGTAGTGATCCCACACTGGGAGCAGCTCGCCCTGCTGGGAGAGCCGGCGAACGCGGCGCACGACCAGTCGCCAATCCCCGAGTGTTGTCTCGGCGATCTGCGCGATCGACGTTTCGGGGTAGTCCTCCAAGGTGACCCACGCGTCCTCGTTGATCGCCTCGACTGCGACGCGGACGTGGGGCTGCATGCGCACGCCGATCGAGAACTTCCAGCCCGCCGTGTCCAGTCGCGCGAAGGTCTTCTTGTTCCAGAATCCCGAGTCGGCCCTGAGCAGCTTCTCGCCCGTGGCGCCGGCCCTGTTGACGCGTGCAATCACCTCCTCGCAGAAGCGCAGCATCCCGCGCGAGGTGTTCGCTGAGCCGTGACGCAGGCGGATGTGCAGCACCTCGCCGGTGTCCGCGCGCGTGGCGAGAATTGGGTGATAGCCGCGCTTGTGCGTATACCCAAAGCCGACGCCCTGCTTGGCATAGCCATGCACCTCGCCGACGAAGCTGTCGGCGTCGATGACCAGGCGACCGTCACCGGGCCCGGCGCCCGCAGCCCACGCGCGAGCGATGCTCTGGTCAAGCACGCGGTCAAGCTGGCGGACATGCCCGAACGTGAACGCGCGCAAGAACGTCCCCAACGTCGACGGCGCCGCGACCACATGGCTGAGCACCGCGCCGGTCTGTCCCGAGCGCAGCACGTCGCAGTCCTCGATGCAGTCCGCCCCGAGCGCCATCGCCGAGACCAGGCTCATCACCTTGCGCCCGGGATTCGCCGCGCCCGCGCGATCACCGAGATCGACCGCGTCATCGACGAGCTGCTCGATACCGAGGCGCCCCGCCAGCAGCGCAGGCAGCATCACACCAGCGTTAGCGACCGCCCGCTCATCATCGAAAACGACAACGGATCGGTCCGACAGATCATGCACCATGCAGGTGACCTCCTGGTGCAGGCCCGCCGTCGCCGGAATCGACAGCTTTCTGCCTGCTCAGGAGGTCATTTCAATACCGCCACCGGACAGACCCACCGACCACAACGGTGGATCAAGGCTAAGAGGCGTATCCGCCAGCTCGAGACTGAACTCGCGGTCTCCCGGAAGGTCAATGAGGTGTTCCTGGAGCAGAACCTGCCCCCAAAAGCCTCTTCCCGGTGATCGCCTCCCTGACCGGGCAGGGGTTTGACGTGCAGCGGGCCTGCTTGATGCTCGGCGTGTCGGTCTCTGGCTACTACGACTGGAAGGTACGTCCACCATCCGCCCGGACACTGAGACATGCTTGGCTTGCTGGTGAGATCGCACAGGTGCACAAGGACTCTGGCGGCACCTACGGGACGCTGCGTGTGACCGCCGAGCTGAGGTACGGCCGTGGGATCCACGTCGGCAAGGAGCAGGTGCATCTGCTGATGAGACGCCTGGGGATCTATGGGCTACCGAGGCGCCGGCTGCCGCGGGGTGCGATGGTCGGCAAGTCGAGCTCGCTGGATCTGGTGCGTCGACGCTTCACTGCTGAGGGGCCTGACCGGCTGTGGATGACAGACATCACCGAGCACCCCACCCGCGAGGGCAAGATCTACTGCTGCGCGGTCATCGACGCGTTCTCACGCATGGTCGTTGGCTGGTCGATCGACAGCCGCCAGACCGGGCTGCTAGTCACGAACGCGCTCGGCATGGCGTTGAACCGCAGAGCACCGAGAGAGGGCGGGATCATACATTCCGATCAGGGGGTGCAGTTCGCTTCCTGGGTGTTCAGCCAGAAGGTCACAGAGGCCGGCCTCGCGCCGTCCGTGGGTGCTGTCGGCGCCCCGTTCGACAATGCGATGGTCGAGGCGTTCTGGGCCCGCATGCAGGTCGAGCTGCTCAACCGCAGAAGATGGAAGACACGTGTCGAACTCGCCGCTGCGATCCATGACTACATCGAGATCTGGCACAACACCCGCAGACGCCACAGCGCTCTGAACATGCTCACACCCAGCGAATACGAGAACCAACACCAACAACAAGAGATCGCCGCCTGATTCCAGAGCACCGACTCCGAGAAAGCCGGGTCAGATCACCGACTCCACAAAACCAAGGGCAGATCAAGAGGATCTCCATCCGCACGATCGGCGTAATCCACAGCCCGTCATCGTCCATCGCTTGCTTGACGAGCCCGGCAAGCACAACGGGGAGGGAGGAGAATCGCCACCATGCCGATGCGTCGGCGATGAACGGCGCATCGCCTTCCAGCAGCTCGACGGCATCCACCGCAGGTCGCTACGACTCGTTGTCCGTCAGCTGCTCGATGTGCTCAAGCGTGTCCCGATCAAGCCCGCCCGGACTAAACACGCGCTCGGCGAGCCGCCGCCGCCGCTCAGCGCGTTCCTCCTCGCTCAGCGCAGGCTTCTCAGCCGTCGGGGTGGTACTCAAAACAGAATGCCTCATGACTTCAAGAGTAGCGCCCGAACACGGCGCTTTGCAGGGCCTGCTGCGCGCGGTCAGCAATGCTCGTCACCGAAGGAAAGCGGGGCTCTTGCTGCTGTTGGATCCGGCCGTGAGCGGCAGCCTGATCACGAGTGCCGGAATGGCGACAATGCGGAAGTGTGCCGCGGTATCGCCCGCCTCCAAACCCGGGCAAGGGCCGTGAGCGCAACCGGGGTGCACCGGCGGGAACCGGTCGGTCAGCCGGAGGCGCGTCATGGGCTTGAAGCTGGACCTGCGGTCTGGGTGCCGGCCTGGTGGATCTGGAGGTGCTTGTGAGCGAACGCGAACAGTTGTGTCATTGGTTACGACATCGCCGCAGAATCTTCGAGGTTGCTGGCGGGCGCGGGCGCGGGGCTCGATCCTGGGGTTAGGATTCGTGTGAGGCCCGCCGGGGCGTGGGCTCCCTTTCGACCGGACCGAGGTGGCAATGAGGCTGTACTTGAACAGGGTTGGACTGTTGATATCGGTGGTCCTCGTCCTAGGGCTCGTGGCGCCGGTTGTGGCGTCGGCGACCACGTACCAGGAGACGTACGTTGCCGCCAACGGGAGCGACTCGAACAACTGCCACACCTCCGCCACTCCGTGCGCGGACTTTGCGACCGCGATCGCGGCGACATCGTCGGGTGGCGAGGTGGACGTCCTGACCTCTGGCAGCTATGGGCCGATGACGATCACCGAGCCGATCACGATCTACGCGAGCGGGGTAACGGCTGCGGTCGACTTCACCGGGGACGGAGAGGGTGTCTACATCGACCTTCCCGATACCACAGCGGGCCCGGTGGTGTTGGACGGGCTTGACATCGACGGTGGCGGCACGGGGAGCGACGGCGTCTTCTACGCGCTCAGCACAGCCGGGACGCTGCCCGCCGGCTTGGTCATCAACAACTGCAACATCTACGGCTTCGAGGACATCGGGGTTGGTGACGGCGACGAGGGCGCCACTGCCGCCTCGAACGCGATCACAATCAACAACTCGACGATCAACGGCGGGGAGCTCGGCGTCCGCACCTTCCAAAACGGAACGACGCCTACCCAAAACCCAGCGGGGCCTGACGAAGTCAACCTCGATAACGACATCGTCGAGGGCGCGTCGGTAGCCGGGGTTTTCACCCGTGATGTGGGCGGCACGCTTGAGATCGACAACACGGCGATCGAGAACAACGTCGGGAGCGGCGCCGTTGGCGTCGAGGCGGACACGTACGTCAAGAGCATCACGCTTGATGCGGACACGATCGACAACAACACCACAGGAACGCTGTTCTACACCGGCACGCCGACCCAGCTGGTGATCGACAACACCGAGGTGGACAACAACGCGATGGACGGGATGGAGAACGGCGGGAGTACCGCCAACACCACCCTGACCAACGATAACTTCAATGACAACACCGGCTATGGCTCGCAGTTGGCGTCGGCGAATGTAACGAACACCTCGTTCTCCGGCAACAGCGGCGACGGCCTTGACCTTGGGGCCGGTAGCGTCACGGGCAGCACGCTGTCCGGCAACGGCGGGACCGGCTTCGACGGCACCAGTGGCGCGGTCAGCGTTTCCAACAGCACGCTTGCCGACAACGTTGCCGACGGTGTGTTGGCCGGTACGGGAGCGGTGTCGATTGCCGGCGATACCGTCACCGAGAACGGCACCGGGTTGGCCTCCACCAGTCCCGGCACCATCGTGTCCTACGGTGATGCGAACTCGGTGTTCGGCAACACCACCAACGGCAACCCGACCTCGACCCAGACCGATGGCGCGGTCGGTCCAACCGGCCCGCAGGGACCGGCAGGAGCCACCGGAGCGACCGGCCAGAACGGGACAAATGGGACCGATGGGACAGCCGGAGCAACTGGAGCCACCGGCGCGGTTGGGGCGACTGGTCTGATCGGTGCCTCCGGCGCCACGGGGGCCGCCGGAGCAACGGGCGCCCCCGGATCCGCTGGCCCGGCGGGCGAGATCGAGCTGGTGATGTGCAAGGCCGTCAAGGAGAAGGTCAAAGTCAAGGGGCATGCGCACACGAAGACGGTGCAGAAGTGCACGACGTCGTTGACCTCATCACCGAAGAAGTTCACAACGGCGATCGCCGGGGCAAGCATCGCCCGCGCCGGTCACATCTACGCGACCGGGTCGTTCCGCGCCCGTAAGCTCACGCTGCACGCAATACGGTCGATCGGGGCCGGTTCCTACAAGCTGACGCTTCGCTCAGTCAACGGCGAGCACCGTGTGATCGGCACTGAAAAGCTGGTCCTGAAGGTCGCCCAAGCCTAGTTCGATCCCTCGTCCCCGCGTCCACCGGGCGCGGGGACGAGGCTTTGTCGTCCACTTGGCGGCGTCGGGGTCGCGCCAAGCGGGATCGACCTCGTCGTCGTGGAGCTTGGCCCCGCCACGCAGGGCGAACGATTCGGGCACGTCGTTGGCTGTGAACATTCCGTAGACGGCAGCCTTCGATCAGGGTTGCGCGACGAACTCCCCAAACACTATTTACTCATGAGCGAGCACCACCGACCGAACGATCCAACGAGACAAGCAACCCGACCGGCGAACATATCGCCGCGAACACCGCAATCGCATAGGGTGCTGACGATCGGTCGTCTGAAACGGGCGGCCCACGTCGCTGCTGGCATGAGCAAGCCCGCCCGCTGGTCCTGGGACTCCTCATCCACGACACAGCAGAGCAGGTCTGAGGCTGCAATAGGGGTTGCGTCCCCGCTCTTCGTCGAAAAGAAGCACTCCCGTGTCGCGGCTCACATCTATTGGGAGCGACGCTGCGCGTCGCAGAAGTGCGATCGGGAAGGCACACCGTGGTCTCCGAACGATGTCCTGCCGGATACCAGGGCCTATGAGAGCACTCCCTGCTAATCGCGGCCTTTGATACGTTCCGGGGCATGCTTTTCGGCCCTGACCGGCTTGCAGCCGGTCTCAGGACGCTTACAACAGGAAGAGGGGAAGGATCCCCATGAGACTGCTGGACGGCTTCTCGCGAGCAGGTGTAGCCCGATTGACTGGGATGCTGGTCGCGACGGTAGCTGTGGCGGCATGCTGCGTCGGCGTGTCCTCGGCGTCAGCGGCAGCGGTCATCAAAACGATCCCCGTCGGCGAATACCCCCTAGGCGTGTCTTCGGATGGCACCCACGTCTGGGTCGCGAATGAGCACAGCTTTACGGTCAGTGAGATCGACGCGTCGACCGGCACGGTCGTCAACACGATCCCGTGCTGCGGCGTGCTCGGCGACGCGTTCGGCGAAGACGCGCCCGCCGCCGTGTCGTCGGATGGCACCCACGTCTGGGTCACGGACGACGGGACGGTCAGTGAGATCGACGCGTCGACCGGCACGGTCGTCAATGAAATCCCGGGCGGCAACGCCGATGAGGTGTCGTCGGATGGCACCCACGTCTGGGACACGACCTACGCGCCCCCTCCCTACAATACGGTCAGTGAGATCGATGCGTCGACCGGCACGGTCGTCAATGAAATCTCGGTCGGCAGCTACCCCGCAGGCGTGTCGTCGGATGGCACCCACGTCTGGGTCGCGAACAGCGGCGGCGATACGGTCAGTGAGATCGACGCGTCGACCGGCACGGTCGTCAACACGATCACGGTCGGCGCCGACCCCGAGGCCGTGTCGTCGGATGGCACCCACGTCTGGGTCACGAACGAGCTCAACGGTACGGTCAGTGAGATCGACGCGTCGACCGGCACGGTCGTCAACACGATCCCGGTCAACGACGCCGACGCCGTGTCGTCGGATGGCACCCACGTCTGGGTCACGGACGGAGCGGCCGGGGGCGGCGATACGGTCAGTGAGATCGACGCGTCGACTGGCACGGTCGTCAACACGATCACGGTCGGCAACGACCCCGACGCCGTGTCGTCGGATGGCACCCACGTCTGGGTCACGAACGCGGCCAGCGGTACGGTCAGTGAGATACTGATCGCCGCTGCGGCGCCGCCGAGTGCCGTTACCGACCCCGCCTCGGCCGTCGCGCAAGCAGCAGCAGCCTTGAATGCGACAGTGAACCCCAACGGCTCGGCGGTCACCGAATGCAAGTTTGAATACGGCACCTCGACGTCCTATGGGTCAAGCGTGCCATGCTCTCCAGCAGCCTCTGAACTGGGTTCAGGCGAAAGCCCGGTGGCGGTTTCCGCCGCCGTCACCGGCCTCGCTCCCAAAACCACATACCACTTCAAGATCACCGCTCGAAACGCAGTCGGCCCGAGCAACGGCGCCGATCAGACGTTTAAGCCGCTGCCGCCGATCTCGATCACAGGCATCAAATTGCAGCAGAGGAGCGTTAGATCGGGCGCGATGGAAGAACTTGGGCCGGAAGGCACTGTGGACGGCAACAACGTCGATGTGATCGCTGTGTTGCACAACGACACCCCGGAAAAGCAGGAAACCGAGGTGAGCTTCGGCAATCCGACGGATAACAGCGCGTCGGTCGGCATTCAGCAGCCGTTTGTGAGCGTGGAACCGGAAGCCACACGCATGGTCGATGAGGTACTCAACACGAGCGGTCTCGCCTGGACGAACAACGAAATGATGGCTCCGCAGTACGAAGTCAAGGTCTCCCTCGCGGACGAAACGAGCGAAACAACCCGTCTGACTGTGCGTCCTAAGCCCGTGATCCTCGTGCATGGGCTTGCGAGCAGCGCCGCAACGTGGATCAAGTACGTGGGCCCCGGTGGCTTCCTGCAAAGTACGAACCCACTGTGGCACGGGTATGCCGTTGGGGATGGGCAGGCGCCTGGCAAAATGGATACAAGCGCGATCGAGAAACCAGGCCACACGATCGCAGAAAACGCGTCTCAGGAGGCGCTGTATATCGAAGGCGTGCGCCAAGAGACTAATGCCGAGCATGTGGACCTCGTCGGCCATTCGATGGGGGGTCTGATTTCGCGTTACTACATTCAGGACCTGATGCCTGCACCACTGCCTGGGGAATCGGGACCGGTCGTGTCGCACCTCGTGATGCTCGGCACCCCGAACGAGGGCTCGCCCTGCCCCTACCTCGCCCTTGCCGCTGAGCTACCGTTGGCCGTGATCCCCGGCCTGTACCACCTCAACGAGCCGCTGCTTCAGAACACCACGGGCTCCGTGTTGTTGTTCGACAAAGAAATTGACAACACCAGGGGAGTCCAGTTCTCGGTCCTAGCGGGTGACCTTCCCCTCCAGCTCTGTTCCGGGAGTATCGTGGCCAACGATGGTCTCGTTGCCGAGCAAAGCACTTGGTACATCTACCCCGACAAGGCGGCTTTGCCGCTAACCCACATTGAAGAGACCGGCTCCCTTAGAGCGTTCAGCGAATGGGTGAAGCCTCACCTCGCGGTAGGGCCAAGCAAGGCCCACGGCGGAAACTACACCGGGCCGCTCGCGTCGAGCGACTCACCCGCTCCGAGCGACCCGCCCGCTTCGAGCGACGTACTCGAGGCGAGCCGGTTTGCTGCGACGCGCGCGAGGGCCGCGTTTCGACCTCGCGCAGTGCCAACCGCGACTGGCCAGAAGGCGAAGCTCTGCCTCGTAGCCGCGCCCGCACCCCCGATTTCCGCAGGCGAGACGACGACGTTACCAGCTGGGGGGAAGACCTCGATGGCGATTGCTGTGCCGGCACATGCCGGCAAGCTCACGGCAGTGATTCTCGCTCAGGCGACTGTCACGACGCAGCTGCTCGATCCAGGCGGTCGCGTCATGCAGACGATTGCGGCCGGCTCGACCGCAGCGGGCGGTCTGTTCCGCACACTGACCGTTAGCTCGCCTCGTGCTGGTACGTGGCACCTCGAGGCCACTGCCTCCGGCGGGGAAGGAAGTGAAATCGTGATTGCAATCGAGTTCGGGCATCCGCCGTCGCAGGCCAAGCTCTCGGTCACACAGGTCAAGCCGAAGGGCAAGCACGCCGTGCGGGGGACGGCACTTCGTTTCACCGCGCGGGTCAGCGCGAATGGCCGGCCCGTGCGCGGTGCCAGGGTGGCCGTCAGCCTCGTTGTGGAAGGACAGCGTGCCGTTACGCTTCGCCTTCAAGCCGTTCGCGGCCACCTCGGCATGTACGCTGCGCAGACCGCTGCGCTGAAGAAATTGGCTCCCGCGACCGTGTTCGTTCGCTCCAGCACGCGCGCTGGGACCAGCGCCTCGGCGTTACAGCTACAGACAAGCTGCGCTAAAGCGGCTTGACGGGTCGCGCCGCGCAACGCGCCAAGCCGCGGCCTGCATGGCAGCGCCCGGCCCGCCCGCTCCGAGGAACCGCGTACGTCGTACCCAGTCGTCACCCTCGACTTTCGGGGCATGAAAATTGGGGCTCGAAGGCTGCTGCAACGGGATCACATCCCGGCCCATAGGAAAGCGCCTCGTAGAGCCAAAGCAGCGACTACCCGCAAGCAGCCGAAAAGGCCGGGGCCGACTCATAATCGCTAGGTCGCAGGTTCGAGTCCTGCCGGGCCATTCTCGGGATCTGGCTTGTCCGCTCGTTTGGCGAGTCCCACCAGCGGGTAGCACAAGCTCGTGGCGAGTACTCTTGCGGCACCCCAGCAGACGGAGACACGGCAAGCGGGCATGACCGCTCCAATCGCCGGGCCCACCGCGAACCCGCCGGCGACAGGCATGCGACCAACCGAGGCGCCGTCGAACGAGGAGATCGTGAGGACGCTGTTCGACGCCTTCAGTCGCCGCGATCTGCAGGGCGTGGTTGAGCTGATGCACCCCGACATCGTCTTCCAGCCGATGACCGCCGCGGTGACGCGTGCCGGGGAGCCCTACAGCGGCCACGAAGGGATTCGCCGCTACACCGAAGACGTGGAGGCGCACTGGGAGCAGTTGACGATCCGGCTGAGGCAGATCCGCTGCGCCGGGCGAGCGGTGGTGGCGCTCGGGCTGGTGAGCGGGAGCGGCGCGGGGGGCTCGTTCGAGGACGCTCCGACCACGTGGGTTGTCAAGTTCAGGGAAGGCCGGGTGGCGCACGTGCAGATCTTCTCCGACGAGCGCTACGTCACGAGCGCGCTGGTAGGCGAGGACGCCTGATTGGCCGCGCGGGCCCGACGTCCCGTGCGCACACCCCACCGCCGATGTCCGGGCCGCCGAGGCCGGCGAGCGCCCCGGCGGCGGGCTCCTCCAACCTGCCCCGCCTGGAGGAGCCCTCCGGTGGGGGGAATACGCTCAGAGGATGACCTCATGCAAGCGCCTCGCGGTGATCGACCTCGGCTCGAACTCCTTCAGGCTCGTGGTGTTCACCGCCACGGAGGGGTGGTGGCAGCGCAGCGACGAGATCTACCAGGTGGTGCGAATCGGCGAAGGGATGGCGGCGACGGGTCGGCTGGGGGAGGAGCCGATGAGTCGCGCGCTGGCGACACTGGACGTGTTCGCCCACTTCTGCGAGGCGGCCGGCCTGACCGGCGGCGCGGTGGGGGCAGCGACTGAAGGGAGTGTCACCGGCGCCGCAGTGGACGCCGTGGCCACCAGCGCGATCCGCGATGCCGAGAATGCGCCGGCATTCCTCGCCGAGGCGCGCGAGCGCACGAAGCTGCCGATCCGCGTGTTGAGCCGCGAGCAGGAGGCCCGTTATGGATACCTGGCGGCGGTCAACTCGACGACGCTGAGCGAGGGCTGCATGCTGGACCTGGGCGGTGGCTCGATGCAGCTGGTCGAGGTGAGGGACCGCAGGGCGTACGCGTCGGGCTCGTGGCGGGTGGGAGCGGTGAGGATGACAGAGCGCTTCCTACCCAACGAGGGCCCGGCGAAGCCACGTCAGATCGAGGCGCTGCGCGAGCACGTGGCGCAGGAGCTCCACAGCGCAACGTGGCTGGGGAGCACGGGCCGGCGCCTGGTGGGGATTGGCGGGACGGTGCGCGGCCTCGCCGCCGTGGCGCAGCGCGCGGAAGGGCTGCCGAGCAACGGCGTGCAGGGCACGACCGTGACGCGCGAGGCTCTGGGGGAGATCATCGAGCGGCTGGCGGCGCTGGCACCCTCCCAGCGCGCGAGCGTTCCCGGCGTGAAGCCTGCGCGGGCGGACCTGATCCTGGCGGGGGCGGTGGTGGTGGAGGGTGCGCTGCGAGCGGGCGGCTTCGACGCCTTGGAGGCGACCGAGGCGGGACTGCGCGAGGGGGTGTTCTTCGAGCGTCACCTGTCCGACCCTGCCCGTCCCCATGAGCCGCCGCTGTTCGAGGACGTACGCCGGGCGTCGGTGGAGAACCTGGCGGCGCGCTACCGCGTCGATCGCGCCCACACCCAACACGTGGCGGCGCTGGCGCTCGGCATGTTCGACCAGTTGGCGCGCATGGGCCTGCACGAGGGCGCGCGCTCGGCGAGCGGCCGGCGCGAGCGGGAGTTGTTGTGGGCGGCATGCATGCTGCACGACATCGGGATGTCGGTGGATTACGACGATCACCACAAGCACTCCCGGTATCTGATCCTCAGCGCGGGCCTGCCGGGGTACTCACCGACGGAGGTGGCGATCGTGGCGCAGGCGGCGCGCTACCACCGCAAGGGCATGCCCGACCCGGGGCCGCTGGCGGCGCTGTTCGGCGAGGGCGACGCGGCGAGACTGGACCGCTGCGCAGTGCTGTTGCGCCTCGCGGAGGACCTCGAGCGCTCGCGCGACCAGCTGGTCAAAGACACGGTGCTCAGCGCCGAGAACGGCTCGGTGCAGCTGAAGCTGTTGGCGCAGGGCGGCGCCGCGGTGCCCCGCTGGGCGGCGGGCAGGGAGAGCGAGCTGTTCGCGCGCGCGTTCGACAAGAAGCTGTCGGTCGTCGCATAGGTGGGGATTGAGGGCGTCCGCGCGGCGCGTCGTGCAAACCGATCGTTTGGGGGCGGGACTTCCTGTCCCGCCGCCGCTCAGGTAGCAGCCAGCCGGTGAACGTCCCTGGCGCAGTCGTACAGCGTGAGGCTGTAGATCGAGTAGCGCGGGGCGCCGAGCCAGTACCGCGAGGGGATGTAGCGACAGGCGCGGATCACCGCTTTGGTGGCCTTGTTGCCACCGCGGGATGAGTACGCCCCGCCGAGCACGACGTAGCGCGCTTCATGGTTGGCCACGAGCCGGGCCAGGCCGGGACCGTTGAGCGCCGGGTCGGTGCCGCTGTAGCCGCCGACGGCGCCGGCGCGCCAGCCGAGCAGGATGATCGAGGCGGAGGTGTTGGATGACACGGTCAGCACTTCCCACTTGTGAGTGGGGTGGCGGGCGTCGATGTAGCGCATCAGGGCGCGGTAGACGAGCACGTCGTGGTGGGTGATCCCATAGGGCCCGAGGCTCCCGGCCACGCGCGGCCCGGCGGCGGGGAAGGTGCCCTCGACTGGGACCGACCAGGTCGTCGTGGAGAAGGCGGTGGGGGCGATCAGCAGCACCCCCAGCACGAGCGCCATCGCGGCGGCGGCGAGGCGACGCACCGCGATCAGCGCGAGCACTCCCACGGCGGCGCCGGCGATCAGCAGGGGCGGCAGCCAGTGGGCGTAGTGTTCGCGGTGCAGCAGCACGAGCTGGACGGCGATCGTGGCGGCGACGGCGAGCGGCAGCAGCAGCACGCGCGGATCGCGGGCTCGGCCGAAGCGGGCGAATGCGAGCGCGCCGCCGGCGATCATCGCGGCCGAGCCGGGTCCCAGAGCGGAGATGTAGTAGGGGTGGATGATGCCCTTGGAGAAGTCCATGATGAGGGCCTCGACGAGGAACCAGCCGCCGAACACGAACAGCACCGCGGCCAGGGGGTCGCGACGGACGCGTCCCCACCAGCGGGTGACCCGCGCGCCCCTGCCCTCCTCGCCGGCGGGGTGTGGGTCGGCTGGGGCGGGGGCGGCTCCCGCGCCGTTTGGCGCGAGCGCACCGTCGTTCGCGCGATTTGCGGCGGCGTGCTCACCCCGCGGGGGCCAGAGGACGCAGAGGGCGAGCGCGATCAGCCCAAACAGCGCGAAGGGCAGCATCCAGCCGCCCTGGCCGCCGAGGCCGGTGTGGAAGACGCGCAGCGGCCCGGTGGGGCCGCCGAAGGGGGTGGGGTCGGTGTAGTGGCCGTCGGGGAGAATTGGGTTGGGGACGTTCTTGGGTGCGGCTGTACGTTTGGCCCTCAGGACGGTGTGCAAGTTCGGCGGAAACGGCGCCACCGCCCCGAGGCGCACGAAGATCTGGTTCGGCCCCCCGGTCTGTCCTTCGACCCGGCCCAGGCCGTTGTAGCCGAGCGTGAGGTTGGTCTCGGTGTTGTTGGTCGAGCCTCCCACGTAGGGGCGATGGGAGGCGGGGGTGAGTTCGACGAGGGCGATCCACGAGAGTGAGACCACGGCAAGCACCACTCCGGCGGCGATCAGTCGCAGCAGGCGGCGGGGCAGCGGCGCGGGGGCGCACAGCAGATAGCCGAGCGCGATCCCGGGGACGACGAGGTAGGCGGCGAGCGTCTTGGCGTTGAACGCGAGCCCCACGAAGGCGGCGGATGCGAGCAGGGGGAGCCAGCCGCCGGTGCGGATCGCGCGCAGAGCGCAGCCGCAGGCGAGGAGCAGCAGCAGGATCAGGAAGGGGTCGACGCCGTTGTCGCGGGAGACGGCGACGTAGGAGGGAAAGACTGCCAGCGCCAGCGCGCCGGCGAGCGCGGCCAGCAGCCCGAGGGGCCGGCGCAGGGCGCCGTACAACGCGGCCACCCCGAGCACCCCGATGACCGCCTCGGGGAGCAGCAGGCTGAGGTGGGAGAACCCGAACAGCTTGGCACTGAGTACCTGCACCCACAGCGACAGCGGGGGCTTGTCGACGGTGATCAGCCCGCCGGGGTCGAACGAGGCGTACAGGAAGTCGTGAAAGGAGCCGAGCATCGACCTCACGCCGGCGGCGTAGAAGACGTTGGCGTAGCCGTTCTGCGAGAGCCGCTCGGTCCCGAGCACGGCGGAGAGCGCCAGCACCGGCGCCAGCGCCACCCAGCCGAGGGCGGAACGCCAGCTGGGCAGGGCAAGGGACGGCCGTGTGCGCTCCCTGGCGGACGATTGCGCCCGCCCTCTCAGTGCGCCATCGTCCGCGGGTGCGGCGTCGGCGTACGAGGGCGCTGTCGAGTCCACCGCCGCTGGGGGCTCCGTCCGCATGCTCTCCACGCCCGCAGGGGGGGGTGCCTGCGCGGACGCGAGCTCGGCCGGCCGGTCGTCGGCGGGCTCGGGCGGGAGCGGCTGCGAGGGAGGGGTTGTGGGGGGCGAGGAGCTCATGGCGGCGGGATGGTAGGTACGCGCGGCGAGAGGTGCGCCGCTTCACGGAAGCAAAGCGGAAACGGTGCTAAGAGAGCATTAAGACCTAAGAGTGCATGAAGAGAGTCCCGGATGGCGACCCTGACCGTCAACCCCATCACACCCCCATCCGGGTGTTGCAGGCCGTTCCGGGTCTTCCCGGCATGCAGGGAGCCGGCGTGTCGTCACTGCTCGAGCGCACCCAGCAGCCGTTCGAGGTCTTCCTCGTCATTCCAGGCGCCGACCGAGGCTCGCAGCCAGGGGTGGCCGGGGATGTCGCGCAGGAGCACCCCGTGCGCCGCGAGGCGCTCGCGCTCGGCTGGCGGGTCGGGGCTGGAGAAGGAGACGAGCGTGCTGCGTGCCGCCGCGCCCACCACATCGCGGCCTCGCGCGGCGAGCTGTTCCGCGAACCGCGCGGCAAGCAGACGGGCGCGCTCGTGCAGCGCGGGCCACCCGCAGCGCTCCAACACCCGAACGGCCGCCAGCGCACAGGCGACGGTCTCGGCGTTCAGCGAGAGCGTGTCCAAGCGCCGGGCGTCATCGTGCAGGCAGGCGGCAAGGCCGGCACCCGGATCGGCGAGGTTGGCGTAGCCGCGGCGCGTCACGGCGAGCCGCTCGCGCAGCTCGGGCGTGGTGTAGAGCATGCCGGTGCCGTCGGGCCCGCACAGCCACTTCTGGCCGGGGCCGGCGTAGGCGGCACAGCGCAGCGCGCGCACGTCGGTGGGGATCGCGCCCACCCCCTGGGCGCCGTCGAGCAGCACGGGTACGTCCGCCTCGGCGAGCTCCGCGGGGGCGACCGACCCGGTCATCCAGCTCACATGCGAGCAGGCGATCAGCCGCGTGCGGGCGCTGGCGGCGCCGGCCAGATCACGCCACGGAACGACGCGGATCGTCACCCCGCGCAGCTCACGTGCGGCGACCAGCGCGCCGAGCAGCCCGGGGTGCTCCTCTACGCTCGAGAGGATCTCATCGCCGGGGCCCAACCGCAGACCCTCGATCACCAGCGAAAGCCCCTCGCTGGTGCAGGTTGTGAGTGCGACGTCCTCGGCGGCACAACCAAGCAGCGCTGCATAGGCGCCGCGCAGCGCCTGGCCCAACTCGCTGCGGCGTTCGAAATGGGTGTGCGTACGTCCCTCCGCGGCCTCGCGCGCCAGCTCGTCAGCGGCGGCCTGGGCGGCGGCGGCGGGCAGCGGGCCGTCGGTGCCGGCGTTCAAGTAGGCGGCACGCCGCAGCACCGGAAACTGCGCGCGCAGAGCGGGAGCATCCACGGCCGGCAGGATAACGACGCGGCGGGAGCCGGCCTGACATACTGGGGTTTCGGGTTATCCGAATCGTTTGCCGTGAGTTGAAATATCGTGGCGTGGAGCTGTGCATAGTCCGCGCACAGCTGGGAGCGGTGACAGGGACGCGGAGCAAGCTGAAGGAGGATGCGCTGGGTGGAGGTGGGGCTTAGTGGGGTGCACCGAGAGCGGACCGAGAGGAGACGCGATGACTGATCGAGGGACGACCGAAGCCGGGGGACACGCGCCGTCGGCGCTGACCGATTCGGGGACGCTGGCCGAGACGGGGATGCCCGCCAAAGGTGGGCGTCCCCGGGCTTCGGCAGAGCGAGTGTCTCCTCAATCGGTCCCCGTTTCGACCGAAGCCGGGGGACACGCGCCCTTAGCGCTGGCCGATTCGGGGATGCGAGCGGAGCGAGTGTCTTCCCAATCGGTCCCCGTTTCGGCCAGCGAGGACGGGCCGGTATGCCTGTGGGAGCCCACTTCGACGGAGCGGGAACGAGCGTGGTTGACGGGCTTCATGCGTTGGGTGAGCGAGCGCGAGGGCAGGACGTTCACGGAGTACGAGCAGCTGCGCGAGTGGTCGGTGGCCGAGCTGGAGCGTTTTTGGGAGAGCGTCTGGGAGTACTTCGGGGTGCGCTGCTCGCGTCCGTATGAGCGGGTGCTGGACCGAAGCCGGGAGACACCGGCCGTTGGCGGGCATCCCCGTTTCGGCCAACGCACGATGCCGGGCACGCGTTGGTTTGAGGGCGCGGAGCTCAACTACGCGGAGAACATGCTGCGTGTCGGTCGGAGATCCCCGGATCGACAACCGGCGGGCGAAACGACTGATCAAAGCTCGGCCGGCGAGCGTGACGGTGGGCGTGATCCCAGTCAAATCGCGGTGCTGCACGCCTCCGAGCTGCGTAATCAGGACCCACCCGCCCAGCTGACATGGGGCGAGCTCTCCGCACAGGTGGCTGTGGTGGCGGGGGGGCTGCGCGCGCTCGGCGTGGAGCGCGGGGATCGCGTGGTCGCCTACATGCCCAACATCCCCGAGACACTGATCGCGTTCTTGGCGAGCGCGAGCGTGGGGGCGATCTTCTCGAGCGCCGCGCCGGAGTTCGGAGCGCGCAGCGTGATCGACCGCTTCGCACAGATCACGCCGAAGGTGGTGCTCGCGGTAGACGGATACCGCCATGGCGGCAGGGACTTCGACCGCAGAGAGGTGGTGGGGGAGATCCTCGCGGAGCTGCCGACTGTGCGTCACACGGTGCTGGTGCCCTATCTGTTTGAGCACGCGGCCAGCCCGCCGGCGATACCGGCGGGCTGGCCGGGAGCGCTCACATGGGGGGAGTTGTGTGAGCGTGGCGCGGACAGTGAGGCGAGCTTCGAGCAGGTGCCCTTCGACCACCCGTTGTGGGTGCTGTACTCCTCGGGCACGACCGGTCTGCCGAAGGCGATCGTGCACAGCCACGGCGGGATCCTGCTGGAGCAGTTGAAGAAGAGCCATCTGCACCTCGATCTCCATGCCGGCGACCGCATGTTCTGGTTCACGACGACCGGCTGGATGATGTGGAACTTCTTGATCGGCTGTCTCTTCACGGAGGCGGCGATCGTGCTGTACGACGGCAGCCCCGGGCATCCCGACCTGGGTGCGATGTGGGCACTGGCGGAGCGCACGAAGATGACGTGCATGGGCGTCAGCGCCGGCCTGCTGGGCGCATGCGAGAAGGCCGGCGTGCAACCGGCGCGGGACTATGACCTGAGCGCGCTGCGCGCGATCGGCTCGACCGGCTCGCCGCTGGCGCCCGAGAGCTTCGCCTGGGTGTACCGGGAGGTCAAGCAGGATGTGTGGCTGTTCTCGACAAGCGGGGGCACCGACGTGTGCACCGCGTTCGTCGGCGGCTGCCCGCTGCTGCCGGTGTACGAAGGGGAGCTGCAGTGCCGCGTGCTGGGCTGTGCGGTGGAGGCGTGGGACGAGCAGGGGCGCAGCGTGACCGACGAGGTGGGAGAGCTGGTGCTGACTGAGCCGATGCCATCGATGCCGCTGTATTTTTGGGGGGACCCGCCCACCGACCCGCCCGTCCACAACCCCGACCTGCCGGCGGACGCGCCCGAGAATCGAGTGGGGCCACGCTACCTCGAGAGCTACTTCTCGATGTATCCCGGCGTGTGGCGCCACGGGGATTGGATCAGAATCACCCCGCGGGGAGGCGCCGTGATCTACGGCCGTTCGGACGCGACGATCAACCGCCAAGGGGTACGGATGGGCACCAGTGAGATCTACCGCGCGGCGAGTGGGGTGGAGGAGGTGGTCGATGCGCTGGTGGTGGACATCCCGCGCGGGACTCAGGTTGGTGTCCGTCCGCCCGAGCTCGAGATGTGGCTGTTTGTGGTGCTGCGCCCCGGGGTCGCGCTCGACGCGGAGCTGACGGAGAAGATCAGGCGACGGATCCGCGAGGACTGTTCGCCGCGGCATGTCCCCGACGAGGTGATGCAGATCGCCGAGGTGCCGCGCACGCTCTCCGGCAAGGCATTGGAGGTGCCGGTGAAGCGAATCCTGATGGGCGCCGCGCCCGCGGAGGCGGCGAGCGTGGACTCGCTGGCCAACCCACGGGCGCTCGATTATTTCGTGGAGCTTGCGCAGACGCTCGGCTGAGCCGCTCCGGGGCGGGGCGCGATCGGTGGGGCGCCGTCTGCGGTCGAGCGCGGTGGCGGGTGGCGCAGACACCGCGCTGAGAAACACGAGCCATCCGGGAGGAGTCCACGCAGGGCGCGTCGAACAACGGGGCCGATGAGACGAACGACATCGACCCCAACAGTGCAGGAGCCCCAGGTGGGCCTCACGGGCGAGCACCAGAGCCTCTCCAAGTACATCCAGACGCGCTTCGAGGAGTGCTCGCGCTCGCAAAAGGACGTGGCGCAGTACATCGTCGATCACCTCGACGAGGCCGCCTTCCAGACCGCCGAGGAGCTGGCCCGCCGCGCCAACACCTCGAGCTCGACCGTGGTGCGCTTCTCGCAGGCGCTGGGGTTCGAGGGCTTCCCCGAGCTGCAGGCGGCCGCACGCGACGAGTATCGGCGCGTGCATGCGAGTCCCGCCCAGGGCTCGAGCGGCAAATCCGCGAACGGCAGCTCGGCGCCACTGTTCTCGCTCGATCAGAACGAGTTCGAGGCGGCGCTGGCGGCCGACCACCTGAACGTGGAGGAGACCGCGCGCAAGGTGTCGCGCAGTGACGTGGATGAGTTGATCGACGCGATCGTGAGCGCCGAGAGGGTGCTGGTGGCCGGAACCGACCAGATGGCGTTCTTCGCCAGCTACCTGCGCCACCTGCTGATGCTGCTGGACCTGCGTGTCGAGGTCGTGGCAAGCCCGTCCCAGGAGGCGCTCAGCCGCCTCGGGCGCATCGATCAGGGCACGCTCGTGATCGGGCTCTCCGCCGGGCGCCCGCACCCGCTGGTGCTGCGTGCGATGAAGCTCGCACGTCACCGCAAGGCGCGCACCGCGGCGATCACCGACGCAACCCTCTCGGAGGTCGCCAAGCTCGGGCAGATCAAGCTGTACTACTCCTCCAACAGCCCCGCCTACGTGCGCTCGCACGCGGCGCTGCTCAGCCTGATCCAGGCGCTCGCCTACGGCGTGTACGCACGCGACAGCGCCCAGTACGAAGATCGCATCAAGGCGTTCCGGCTGAAGTAGGTCCTTTTCCGGGAAGACAGGGCCGCATGCGGCCCTGTCCCGGGCCGTGCATGCACGGCCCGGCCGGCCGGCGCATGCGCCGGCCGGAACAGAGAGAACGACACGGATAGACTGCAACCCATGCGCGACGAGGCGACATTTGCTGTCAAGGCCGGCCTGGCGGAGATGCTGAAGGGCGGGGTGATCATGGACGTGGTCACGCCCGACCAGGCGAAGGTGGCCGAGGACGCCGGCGCCGCCGCGGTGATGGCGCTCGAGCGCGTGCCCGCCGACATCCGCCGCGACGGCGGCGTGGCGCGGATGTCCGACCCGGAGATGATCGTCGGGATTCAGGAGGCGGTCAGCATCCCGGTGATGGCGAAGGCGCGCATCGGCCACTTCGTCGAGGCGCAGGTGCTGCAAGCGCTGGAGGTGGACTACGTCGACGAGTCGGAGGTGCTGACCCCCGCCGATGAGGCCAACCACATCGACAAGTGGGCGTTCGAGGTGCCGTTCGTGTGCGGGGCGACCAACCTCGGCGAGGCGCTGCGGCGAATCGGCGAGGGCGCGGCGATGATCCGCTCCAAGGGCGAGGCCGGCACCGGCGACATCGTCGAGGCGGTGCGCCACATGCGCATGATCGTCGGCGAGATCCATCGTCTCGCCACGCTCGAAGGGAGCGAGCTGGCAACCGCCGCCAAGCAGCACGGGGCGCCGCTGGACCTCGTGCGGCGCGTCGCCGCCGATGGTCGCCTGCCGGTGGTGCTGTTCTGCGCCGGTGGGATCGCCACGCCGGCCGACGCGGCGCTGATGATGGCGCTCGGCGCCGAGGGCGTGTTCGTGGGCTCGGGGATCTTCAAGTCCGAGGACCCCCCTGCCAGGGCGCGCGCGATCGTGGAGTCGACCACGCATTGGCAGGACCCCGCGCGCGTGGCGGGTGCTTCGCGCGGCCTTGGTCCCGCGATGGTCAGCCTGGAGAGCTCCAAGCTCGAGCAGGAGCAACTGCTGGCCTCGCGCGGCTGGTAGACGCCTCGGGCGTCATGCCGCCCGAGTGCGGGGTGGGCGTATATGCGATCCGCAAGTTGGTACGCGATGGTCTATACGGACCTAGGTGGAGATGCGATTGCGCACGGGTCTTGAAAAGTGAACGTTGAACCACACGCCCCGTCCTCTTCGCCGGTGGTGGGGGTGCTGGCACTGCAGGGCGGCTTCGAGGCGCACGCGCGGATGCTGCGCGGCGTGGGCGCGGAGGTGCGCGAGGTGCGTACGCCCGCCGATCTGGAGGGCATCGAGGGCCTCGTGATCCCCGGAGGCGAGTCGACGACGATGACGCTCGGGATCGAGCGGGAGGGCCTGGCGGAGCCGCTGCGGGAGCTGTGCGGCCCGCCGCCGGACGGCCGGGGGATCCCGGTGCTCGGCTCGTGCGCGGGGCTGATCATGCTGGACCGCGACCACCTCGGGCTGATCGACATGCGCGCCCAGCGCAACGCGTTCGGCCGCCAGATCAAGAGCTTCGAGGCGGACTTGCCGGTGCACGGGATCGACGGGCCGCCGCTGCACGGAATCTTCATTCGCGCCCCCTGGATCGCCGAGCACGGCCCCGGCGTTGAGATCCTCGCCGAGGTGGACGGCCACGCGGTGGCGGCCCGCCAAGGCAGCCGGCTGGCGGTGGCCTTTCACGCCGAGCTCACACCCGATGCGCGGCTGCACCGGCTATTTCTGGAGGAGGTTCGTGCTGCTCGGGGGCTTCCGTCGGCAGCAGGATGAGCGGCTCTTCGAGCAGGTCCAGCACACGGTTGATCGCGTCGTGGATCTCCCCTGCGAGCAGGCCCTCGTCGTCGAGCGCGACGGCCTGCTCGAATGGCCACGAGCGCGACACGTGGATGCTGGGGCGCAGATGGGCGGCGCGGCGGCCGAGCGTTCGCAGGAACGGTTCCAGGCGTGCTTTGTCGCGCGCGGAGGCGTAGCGGCGGCGCAGCAGCCACGGCCACAGCTCGGACAGGATCGTGTCCGGGTTGTGGGCTCCCACTTGCTTGAAGTCCTCGCTGTGCCAGCGGCGGATGTAGGTGGCGGCGTCCAGGCGCGAGGTGAGGTACACGCGGGTACGCGCAGGGGCATTGCGGAAGCCCAGCTGCGGTTGGGGCTCCACGCGCCATCCCCCGCCACCATCCCCCTTGCTCTGCTGGAGCTCGACGAGGCGTTCGGCGTGCCCGGCGCCGTAGAGGTGCTCGGCCTGGCGCTTGAGCTCGCCCGGCCAGAAGTGCAAGATCAGCTCGTCCCCGTCGAGGTCGAGCGCGGCGCGCTGCATCGAGATCACTCCGAGCGCGGTGTCCAGGCGCACGTGCGCCAGGCCGATGCGCTCCGGCTGCAACCCGGTCGCTTCGCGCAGCAGCGAGCGCAGCCGCCACTTGCGCCGCACTGGGTCGGCGCCGACCCGCCGCAGCGAGCCGAACGGCAGCAGGTGGCCGAAGTCCTGGTGGGCGTAGGTGAGCAGGTCCTGCACCAGCGCCCGCTCGGCGGGCGAGAGCACCGCCAGCTCGACCAGTCGCCACCACGACTCCAGCAGGTCGTGCCAGCGCAGCACGCAGGTGCGCCGCTGCGCGAAGCGCGCGCTGCCGAGGTTGAGCTCGCCGACGCGGTGCCCGTTGCGCCGCGCCCAGCGGGTGCACACCTTGCTCTCCAGCAGCACGACCAACTCGGGGTCGAAGCGCAGCACGCCGTCGAAGCGCTGCCCGCGGCTGGTGTCTGTGACCTCGCCGTCGCCCTCCGCCGGTTCGGTGTCGGGCGTGAGGAACACGCTCACCAGGCGCCCCCGCTTGACCTCTCCGCCGGCGGCGCTCTCCTCGGAGGCGTCGACGATGTGCGTTGCCTGCATGTCCACCGTGCAGTCGGGCAGCTCACTCTGCGAGGGCTCGCCGATCGAGCGCAACAACGTCTCGCGGGCGAGCGGCACCAGCCGCAGCACGATCATCGCCGCGCGCGTCAACTGGTCCTCGTGGGTGCGCCCGAGGTCGCGGTAGGGGTCGAAGACGTTCAGGTGCGGGTTGGCGGTGGCGCTGTCCACGACTACCTCCCCGTTCGGTGCGACCACATCGATCCCCTCGCTTTGTACCTGCCGTGCCGACCGCGCGTGCTCTGTACATCCAATCAGTGAACTGTCAAAGACTTTAGCGCACGTTGTCGTTTCCGGATGCGGTTTGCTGCAGGCCGACCGGCCGGGACCGGCAACCGCTGCATGGCGGAGACCTGGAGGCGGATCGGCGCTCGGTCTGGCGGGACGGTGCGTTCCGTATCGGCAGCGGTGGCTGTGGCTGTGGTCAGCCGCAGCCGGCGCCGTGCGCTATGACGCTGCCTGGAACCGGGCGATCCCGTCCTGGACCAGTTCGACCGCGCGCTTGTCTCCCAGCAGCAGATCGACGTGGCCGAGCACCTCGGAGATCGTCAGGTAGGCCTGGGTGACGGCGACGTTGCCCCACATCTCGTAGGCCAGCTCGTAGGCGGTGCGAGGGCGCTCGACGAGCAGGCCGTGGATCTTCTTGGCGCGCCGTTCGTGCATGCGCAGGCGCTCGTCGATCAGCGTGACGTGGTCGGTGATCGGGGCGCCGTGGCCACCGAGCACCAGCTCGAGCTCCATCGCGCGCGTCTGGCGCAGCGAGTCGAGATAGGTGACCAGCGCCTGCGGTCGGGGTCCGGCGTAGTCGCCGTCCACCTCCAGCGGCCGCGCGATCAGCGGGTTGGACGAGATGTGCGCAAGGAGATGATCGCCGCCGATCAGCAGCGCCCGGCGCTGGTCGTGGAAGACCGTGTCCGAGGGACTGTGACCGGGGCGGTACAACACGCGCAGCGTACGGTCGCGCAGCTTCAACTCCTCACCGACGGCCAGTGGACGATCGACCTCGACGGTGCAGCCCCACGCGCGGAAACTGGCGGAGACCGCGCGCAGCGCGGTGACGACGTCGGTAGGGACCCCGTGGCGCAGCATGATGCGCGCGGCGAAGCGATCATCGAACTCGGACTCGCTGCGGAAATCGTGCAGCCGGCGGCCAAGGCCCTCCAGGGCCGCCACCTGTGCGCCCGAGCGCCGCACGATGATTGCGGCGAGGCCGATGTGGTCGATGTGCTGGTGGGTGAGCACCAACAGCTGCAGGTCCTCGATCGCGTGCCCACGCGCGGCAAGCGCTTGCTCGAGCTCGTCGAGCGCCTTGGCGGAGTTGGGGCCGGAGTCGACCAGCGTGAGTGGGTCGTCCTCGATCAGGTATGCGTTGACGCGGCCCACCGCGAAGGGAGTGGGGATCGCCAGGCGATGGATCCCCTCAGCCGCGGCCCGCTCCAGCATGGCGGTCTCCTGCGCCTGCTCCTGCTCGGTTGCGGGGGTGGGACTCATGAGCGGATCAGCGCCAGCACCTCGTCACGACGGCGCTCCATGTCCTCGTGGGAGCGCAGCGACTCCAGACAGAGACGCAGCAGCGGCTCGGTGTTGGAGGGGCGCACGTTGAAGCGCCAGTCCTCGTAGTCGATCGAGATCCCGTCGAGGTGGGCTTGCGCCGCGTCGGCATACCGCTCCGCGATCTCCTCCATCTTGCCCTGCTGGTCGGCCACCTCGGAGTTGATCTCCCCCGAGATGAAGTAGCGCTCGCGGTAGGGCGCCAGCAGCTCGGACATGCGCTGGCCGGTACGCGAGAGCTGCTCGAGGATCAACAGCGCCGGCAGCGTGCCGGAGTCGGCGCAGTAGAAGTCGCGGAAGTAGTAGTGCCCGGACACCTCACCCCCGAACAGCGAGCCCTCCGCGCGCATGCGCGTCTTGAAGAAGGCATGGCCCACGCGGTTGACGTACGGCGTGCCACCGGCGCGCCGCACCGTCTCGGGCACCGCGCGCGAGGCGCGCACGTCGTAGAGGATCGCCTCGTGAGGGTGCTTTGCGAGCAGCGACTCCGCCAGCAGCGCGGTGAGGAAGTCGCCGTCTACGAAGCTCCCGGTGTCGTCGATGAAGAAGCAGCGATCGGCGTCCCCGTCCCAGGCGATACCGAGGTCGGCGCTGGTTTCGAGCACCTTCTCGATGATGAACCGCCGGTTCTCGGGCAGCAGCGGGTTGGGCTCGTGGTCGGGGAAGTTGCCGTCGGGGGTCCAGTAGGTCTCGATCAGCTCCAGTCCCAACCCCTCCAGCAGCGGGCCGACCATCGGGCCGGCCATCCCGTTGCCGCCGTCGACCACCACCTTCAGCGGCGCGGCCGCCGAGCGGACCGTGTCGGGGTCGATGAAGCCCAACGCTGCCTGCTGGAACTCGGCCTGAATGTCCACCTCCTCGACCGTCCCCGGGGCGGGGGGGCTTGTGTCCTCGCCGAGCCCGGCTTCGATCAGCCGGCGGATGTCCTGAATGCCGCTGTCGCCCGACAGCGCCAGCGCCCCCTCGCGTACCAGCTTGCAGCCGGTGTACGCCTTCGGGTTGTGCGAGGCGGTGCACATCAAACCCCCGTCGAGCCCACGTGAGCCGACGAGGTAGTAGAGCATCTCGGTGCCCACCTGGCCGGCGTCGAGCACGTGCACGCCCTCGGCCAGCAGGCCCTCTCGGTAGCGCGCCGCGAGCTCCGGTGCGGTGAGGCGCATGTCGCGCCCTAGCCCCACGCGCAGCTCGTCCACCGGCTTGTTCTCCAGCTGCGCGAGCACCCGCGCGAAAGCGCGACCGATCGACTCGGCGATCTCGCCATCGAGCTGCTCGCCATAGAGGCCGCGGATGTCATACGCCTTGAAGATCTCGGGTGGTGGGGTCATCGGACCCAATCCTATGCGCTATGCGCAGCGCTCCACCGTCATGACGGTCGGGGATGCGGCTCCGGCGTGAGCGCCGAAGTATCCTCCCTGCCATGTCAGGACACTCCAAGTGGTCGAGCATCAAGCACAAGAAGGCGATCGTGGACTCCCGCCGGGGGGCGGCGTTCACGAAGCTCGCGCGGGCCGTCACGGTCGCGGCGCGCGAGGGTGGGGGGGATCCGGACTCAAACGCGGCGCTCGAGAACGCGATCCGCAAGGCGAAAGCGGCGTCGATGCCGAAGGACAACATCGAGCGCGCGATCGCCAAGGGCACCGGCGAGGGCGGCGACGGGGAGGCGCTGGAGACCGTGGTCTACGAGGGGTACGGCCCCGCCGGGGTGGCGCTGCTCGTGGAGACCGTCACCGACAACCGCAACCGCACGGGCCCCGACGTGCGCAACCTCTTCACCAAATACGGCGGCTCGCTCGGCGAGCCCGGCTCGGTCGCCTACCTGTTCGAGAAGAAGGGTGTCGTCGTCGTCGATGCTTCGCGCTACACCGAGGACGACCTGCTGGTCGCCGTGGAGGCCGGCGCGGAGGACATCTCCGAGGACGAGGACGTCTTCGAGGTGGTCACCCCGCTCGCGGACTTCACCGCGGTGCGCCGGGCACTCGAGGAGGCCGGCGTGGAGCTCGAGAGCGCCGAGCTCACCTACCGCCCCTCCAGCCTCGTGCCGATCGAGCACGAGAGCCAGGTCGTGAAGCTGATGAAGCTGATCGATGGGCTTGAAGAGAACGACGACGTCTCCGCGGTGCACGCCAACTTCGATGTGCCCGCGGAGATGCTCGCGCGGGTGGCAGGATAAGGTCGGCAGGCCCGCCGACAGCGGTCGGGTCGGCAGGCCGACCAACCGTCGTGGCGGGGTAGGATGACCGAAGCCGGGAGACGCTGGCCGTTGGCTAGCATCCCCGTTTCGGCCAACCCCCGAGCGCCTGTTTGCGCACCGACCCGCGCGGACGATCCCCGATGACCACCCCCGTCCTGCCACCCGTCGCGATCCTCTGCGGTGGCCGTGGCACACGTCTGCGCGAGCGCACCCGCGAGCTCCCCAAGCCGCTGATCGAGATCGGTGGGCGCCCGATCGTGGAGCACGTGATCGAGCTGTACGCCGCCCAGGGCTTCCGCCGCTTCCTACTGGCCACGGGCTACCGCGGCGAGCTGATCGAGCGCTTCGTCGCCGCGCGGCGCTGGCCGGAGGGGGTGGGGGTGCAGTGCGTGGACACCGGCCTCGACACCCCCACGGGCGGGCGGATCAAGCGCCTGGAGGGGCTGCTGGCGGGTGAGGCAACGTTCTGTCTCACCTACGCCGACGGCCTCGCCGACATCGACCTCACGCGGCTGCTGGCCTTCCACGAGACGCACGGGGCGCTCGCCACGATCACCGTCGTGCGCCCCGAGCTGCAGTTCGGGGTGGCCGAGCTCGATGGCGAGGACGGCCGTGTGCTCGGCTTCCGCGAGAAGCCCCGCTCCGAGCATTGGATCAACGGCGGCTTCCTCTGCCTGCGCCCCGGTGCGCTGCGCTACCTCGCGCACGACTCCGTGTTCGAGCGCGAGCCCTTACAGCGGCTCGCTGCCGCGGATCAGTTGCGTGCCTACCGCCACGAGGGCTTCTGGGAGTGCATGGACACCTACAAGGACGCCGTTGCGCTCAACGACCTGTGGGCCTCCGGCGCCGCGCCCTGGCGGGCGAGAGGGTGGCGCAGCCCGCCGGCGGCGGGCTCACCGAACGGGATGCTGGTCGATTCGGGGATGCGAGCGTAGCGAGTGTCTCCCGAATCGGTCGGAGGCGAGTGTCTCCCGGCTTTGGTCGGGCCACTCTTCTTCAGATAGAGGCGTCCGACCCCGCACGCAGAATCCCTCCTCATGATCGTCCTCGGCATCGACCCCGGCCTCGCCAATGCCGGCTACGGCGTGGTCGTGCGCCGTGGACGTCGTATGGCCGCGCTCGATGGGGGCGTGATCGACACGCCCGCGCGGGCCAGCTTGGAGTCGCGCCTGGCGAGCGTGCACCGGCGCGTACTGGAGTTGATCGACGAGCACCGTCCCGCCGCGATGGCTTTGGAGCAGCTGTACTTCGGCCAGAACGTGCAAACCGCCTTCGCGGTCGGGCATGCGCGTGGGGTGACGATGCTCGCCGCCGGCGAGCGCGGGGTGCCGTGCTTCTCCTACACCCCCCAACGCGTGAAGTCCTCGGTCTGCGGCAACGGCCGCGCGGGCAAGGCGCAGGTTGCGCGGATGGTGCAGACGCTGCTGTCGCTCGCTGAGCTGCCCACCCCCGACCATGCCTCCGATGCGCTCGCGGTGGCGCTCTGCCACCTGAATGCCGCTCCTTTGGCCCACGCTGTGGCGGCCGCCGAGGCCGAGGTGGTGGGGGCGCGGTGACTGTGTCTTCTATTTGGGCCCCTACCAGGTGGGTTCGGGGGCCGCGGGCATGATCGCCCTGCTGCGAGGCGAGGTCGCCGTGCGCCGCGCCGATCATGTGGTGATCCTCTGCGGGGGTGTCGGCCACCGCGCGGCGGTGTCGGCCGAGACGCTGCGCCACGTCCCTGCGGTGGGCGGCGAGACGATGCTGCACACGCACCTGATCGTGCGCGACGACGCGCTCGCGCTGTACGGCTTTCACTCCGAGCAGGAGCGGGACCTCTTCCTGATGCTGCTCTCCGTGCAGGCCGTCGGCCCCAAGGTCGCGCTCGCGGTGCTCTCCGCCGGGCCGCCGCGCGAGCTGGTGGCCGCGCTCGCGGCGGGCGATGCGGCGCGTCTGCAGGCGGTGCCGGGGATCGGCAAGCGCACCGCGGAGCGGATCATCGTCGAGCTGCGCGAGAAGGTGGGGGTGAGCGTGGACATCGAGGTGGGGGCCGGCGCCGGCGGCGCCGCCATCAAGGCCCGCCGTGGTGAGAGTCCGCGCACGCTCGCCCGCGATGGGCTGCTGGAGCTCGGCTACAGCCACGGCGAGGCCGAGGAGCTGCTGCGCGAGGCGACGGGCGACAGCGCCGAGGAGCTGATCGCGCAGGCGCTGCGCACGGCGCGCACGGGATGATCCGCCGATGACCCGCATCCAAACGCCCGAGCTCGACGAGCACGACGAGCTCGAGGATGAGCTCGAGTGCTCGCTGCGGCCCCGCCGACTGCGCGAGTTCGTCGGCCAGCGCGCCCTGTGCGAGCAGCTCGCCGTGGCGATCGAGGCCGCCTCCGCGCGCGGGGAGGCGCTCGACCACCTGCTGCTGGCCGGGCCGCCCGGCCTCGGCAAGACCTCGCTCGCGCAGATCGTCGCGAGTGAGCTCGGCGCGCCGTTCGTGCAGACCGCTGGCCCCGCGCTCGAGCGAAAGGGAGACATCGCGGCGTTTCTCACCGCGCTCGAGCCGCGCTCGGTGTTCTTCGTCGATGAGATCCACCGCCTGCCGCGCACGCTGGAGGAGACCTTCTACCCGGCGATGGAGGACCGCCGCCTGCCGATCACCGTCGGCCAGGGGGCCGGGGCGCGCGTGGTGACGCTCGATCTGCCCTCCTTCACGCTGGTGGGGGCAACCACCCGTACGGGTCTGCTGACCACGCCGCTGCGCGACCGCTTCGGCATCCAAGCGCGGCTCGAGCCATATACGACAGCCGAGCTCACGACGATCGTCAAGCGCTCCGCGGGGATCCTCGAGATCCCGCTGGAGGAGGGCGGCGCCGAGGCGATCGCGGCGCGCAGCCGCGGCACGCCGCGCGTGGCCAACCGCCTGCTTCGCCGCGTGCGCGATTACGCCGAGGTACGCATGGAGGGTGTCCTCACCGCCGACGCCGCGCTTGCGGCACTGGAGTTGCTGGAGGTCGACGCTCGCGGCCTGGACCGCCTCGACCGGGAGATCTTGCGCGCGATCTGCGAGAAGTTTGCGGGCGGGCCCGTCGGCCTCGCCACGCTCGCGGTCGCAGTGGGCGAGGAGCGCGACACGATCGAGGACGTCTACGAGCCTCACCTGCTGCGCGAGGGTCTGCTTCTGCGCACTCCACGCGGTCGCGCCGCGACGCCCGCGGCCTTCGCCCACCTTGGGCTGGCGCCGCCCGCGGGGTGGACCGGCGCGCGCGGCGCCGGCTCGGAGTCCGAGACAACCGGCGAGCGGGCGCTCTTCTAGCTCCCGACCCGGTGTTTCCTTGGTCGGAGCCTCGTTGCGGCTCCTTCCCTACTCTTAGTGTCTAACGGTGGCGAAGCCGGCTTCGAGCCGGCTGGCCGAAACGGGGGCCGATTAGGGCGACACTCGCTACGCTCGTATCCCCGAATCGGCCAGCGCCGAGGCGCGGGTCCCCCGGCTTCGGTCGAGCCCCTCCTCAATCAGACCATGTCCCATCCCTTCATCTGCCCCAACTGCGGCCACCGCTCCAGCGAGCTCGACCGCAACCTGGGCTTCACCCGCCAGCCGAAGGGTTGCGTCAAGTGCGGGTTCGCGTTCCTCTTCGAACTGCTCGACGACTATTACCCCGCGCCGGATGCCGCGTTCTTTGTGTGCGACCGCGAGGGTCGGGTGATCGGCTGCGGCAAGAACTCCTTCGCGCTCACCGGCCTGGAGGAGGAAGCGGTGATCGGCCGGCCGGTCGCGCAGGCGCTCGGGTTGGAGTTCTCCAACGGGGACGACCCCGTCGGCACGGTGCTGGAGTGGGGGGTGCGCGCGCTCGGCAAGCCGGTGCGCGTCAGCGGCGACCGCGATCTACCCGCAACGGCGCGCGCCGACATGTTCCCCGCCTACGACGACGAGGGCGGTCTTTTGCTCGTCCTTACCCCGGACAAGTAGTCTTTTAGATCCGATATGACCGCCCCGCCGTCACCCTTGGTCCGCTCACCTTCCAGTCGGACCTGGCCCCCGACCCTGCAGCTTCCCCACCGGTGTCTGAGCACGGCGGGGCGGCCAGCCTTCGGCTGATGACCGATCGTCGGCGCAACTCTTTGGTCCTGCTGCTCGTCGCCCTGCTGCTGGCGGTGTCGGCGGTCGTGATCGCCACCAAACCGACGCGCCTCGGCCTCGACCTGAAGGGCGGGGTGTCGTTCATCTACAAGGGGATCCCGACCGCGCACGCGAAGGTCAACCCCGAATCGCTCAACCGCGCGATCAACATCATGCGCAAGCGCGTCGACCAGCTGGGCGTCGCGCAGCCGGAAATCCAGCTGTACGGCGCCAATGAAATCAACGTCTCACTGCCTGACGTCACCAACGTCAAGCGCGCCGAAGACCAGGTCGGCAAGACCGCCCAGCTGCTCTTCTACGACTGGGAGCCCAACGTGATCGGGCCCTCGGGCAACCCCGAACCGACCAACACCGCCGTCACCTGCGGCGGCGGACGCGAACCGGCGTCGGTGACCTGCGGGCTGCCCGAGTACAAAGCGGTGCTGCTCGCCGCCAAACGCAAGCCCTACCTCTACCCCAATGCAACCACGCTGCAAAAAGGCTGCACAGCCGCGCAGGTCCACGGCTGCATCTTCGGCGCGTGGTATCTGATCGACACCAAGCACGAAAAGATGCTGTGCGCCGGCGGCAAGCCGATCTGCGGCCCGGCCGACACGCAGGCCGAGCTGTACGCCGACGGCTACAAACCGCCGGCCGGCGCGAAGCCCAAGGCTGTGCACGTCAACCCCGGGACCGTGCTCGTGCAGGCGCACCCCGAAGAATTCCAGAACAAGGTCGTCAAGGCCGAACCCAACAGCTTCTACGTGCTCAACGACAACCCGGTGCTCGAAGGCGGCAGCATCAACAACCCGCAGCAGGGCTACCAGAGCGAAGGCGGCGGCTCGGGCCTGCCGGATGTGACCTTCGGCTTCGACGAACACGGCAAGACCGTGTTCGAACGGGTCACCAAGGAAATCGCCAAGCGCGGCGAAAACGCCCAGCTGCCGGGCGTCACCAAGGCCCAGGCGCTGCAGCACTTCGCGATCGTGCTCGACGAACAGGTGATCACCGCGCCCTCGATCGACTACACCGCCTACCCCAACGGGATCGACGCCTCCAACGGCTCGGAGATCACCGGCGGCTTCACGCTCACCTCCGCGCAGAACCTCGCCGACGAGCTGCAGTCGGGCGCGCTGCCGATCAGGCTGGAACAGATCTCCCATTCGCAGGTGTCCGCGACGCTCGGCAAAACGGCGCTCGACCAGGGCCTGCTGGCGATGGCGGTGGGGCTGCTGGTCGTGTGCATCTTCCTGCTGATGTTCTACCGCGTGCTGGGGATCATCGCGATCGGCGGCCTCGCGATCTACAGCATCTACTACTTCGCGCTGATCAAGGCGATCCCGATCGTCCTGACGCTGCCCGGCATCGCCGGCCTGATCCTGACGATCGGCATCGCGGCGGATGCCAACATCGTGATCTTCGAGCGCATCAAGGAGGAGATCCGCGCCGGGCGCTCGATCCCCGCCGGCATCGCCGCCGGCTACAAACGCGGCTTCGCGGCGATCGTCGACGCCAACGTGGTGACGTTCATGACTGCCTTCATCCTGTTCGCTCTGGCGACCGCCGAAGTGCAAGGCTTCGCCTTCACGCTCGGCATCGGCACGTTGCTGTCGCTGTTCACGGCCGTGCTCGCCACGCAGGCGGCGCTCGGCTCGATGGGCCGCTCGCGGGTGATCGGCCACCCCGCACTGCTCGGCGCCGCTCGCGCCAAGCGCGCGCTGCGCTTCGACTTCATGGGGAAATCGAAGTGGTTCTTCACGCTGTCGGGCACGATCCTCTTGATCGGCGCGCTGGCGATCGGCGGCAAAGGGATCAACTTCGGCATCGACTTCACCTCCGGCACCCGCATCCAGACGGGCTTCACCCAGCCGATCTCCCAGGAACAGATCCGCACGGTGCTGCGCGAACACAACCTTCCCAACGCCCAGATCCAGAAGCTCACCGGCGACAAGAACGTCGGCGGCAGCGGCTACCAGATCTCGCTCAAGCAGCTCAAGCCGACTCAGGTGGCCGCGGTCGAGGAATCGCTCGCCAAGATCAGCCCGCTGCGCGACGTCTCCGACAACTCGATCGGGCCGACCTTCGGGGCGACGGTGGCCAGGTCGGCGGTGATCGCGATCATCGCCTCGCTGATCGTGATCTCCGTGTACATCGCGCTGCGCTTCGAGTGGAAGTACGCGGTACCCGTGCTGATCGCGTTGATGCACGACCTGTTGATCACCGCCGGGGTATATGCGCTCACCGGACGCGAAGTGAGCAGCGCGACGGTCGCCGCGCTGTTGACGATCCTCGGCTATTCGCTGTACGACACGATCATCGTGTTCGACCGCGTGCGCGAGAACGTGCCACGAATGCCGCGCGCCGCGTTCTCGCAGATCGTCAACCGCTCGATGTCGGAGGTGCTGACCCGTTCGCTGGCAACCAGCTTCTGCACGCTGCTGCCGGTGCTGGCGCTGCTGCTGTTCGGCGGGGAAACGCTGAAGAACTTCGCGTTCGCGCTGATGGTGGGGATCGCCTCCGGCGCCTACTCCTCGATCTTCATCGCCTCGCCGGTGCTCACCCACTGGAAGGAACGCGAGGGCTCCTACCGCAACCGCCGCGCGCGTCTGGTGCGCGACTTCGGCCTGGTGCCACCGTATGCCACTGCGCTCGACGGCTCGCCGATCGACGTGGAGCCCGCCAAACAGCGCCGCCGCCAGCGCAAGGGCGGCCTGCTGGTGGCAGCGGAGGAGCCGGGCGAGCAGGTCTCCCAGGAGGAGTTCGAGGAGATGGTGCGTGATTTGGACATCGAGCGTGAGGATGGGAATCCCGCCCAGCCCCCCACTGGTCCGCGCGGTGGACGCGGGGCAGCGGTAGCCGGGGCCCGTGGCAACGGCCGCCGCGGACGGGGCGGGCGGACATCGAATCTCACCGGCCCCTCAGCCGGCACGGGGACGATGCCTGCCAGAACGCGCGTCCCGAAAGCACCCTCGGCGCCTGTGCCCAAGCCCGAGCCGGAGGAGGGGCGGGCGGGGACCTCATCCCCCCCGCAGGATCCGGCGGCCGATCTCACCCCTGAGGATTTGGTGCTCAAGGAACAGCCCAAACGCCCGAAACGGCCGCGCAACAAACGTCACGGGAGGAGCCGATGATTCCTCTCCGCCGCGTCCGCGTCTGCCCCTCGATCGCCACTGCCCACAACCACCGCGATGGGGGGAACCGCTGATGGGAATGCTCGGCTGGGTGATGATGGGCCTGGCGATCTGGCACTTCACGATCTGGCTGCCCGATCGCTTCTGGGGCGGGATCGTCGGCGCGCTGATTGGCTCGCTGATCGGCGCGGTCGTGATCAGCACGTTGATCTACAGCATCAAAGTTTCCGGCTTCGCGATTCCCGGGAAAAAGCAGACCGACATCGCGGTGGTGCTGTTTGCGGTGCCGGGCTCGCTGATCGGCATGGCCGCCGTCTACCTCGAGGGCGTTCGCCGCGAAGGGCTGCGGGCGGCGGTCACCAGCTCCTCCCGGTAGCTTCCGTACCGTCGCGATAGTTCCGTCCAGACCCACCCGTAGGGTGGGCGGGGATGGTGCCAAGCAGCCGCTTCGAGATCGCCCCGTGCCCGCAACCCCAGGTGCAGGCGCTCGAACGGCAGTTGGGGGTTAGTGGGGCGGTTGCGCAGGTGCTGGTGCGCCGCGGGCTGGCCGACCCCGAGCGGGCGCGGGCCTTCCTGGCAGCCGACGAGGAGCATCCGCCCGCCGCGTTCGAGGGGATCGACGAGGCGCTCGCCACGATCCTCGCGCAAGTGCGCGCCGGGGTGCGGATCACGGTGCACGGCGACTACGACGTCGACGGGATCTGCTCCACCGCGGTGCTGGTGCGAGTCCTGCGCGCACTGGGAGCCGACGTGGATTGGTATCTGCCCGACCGTGCCAGCGACGGGTATGGGCTGAACGCCGGCACGATCAGGCGCCTGGCGGTGCGCGGCACGCGCCTGCTGATCACCGCGGACTGCGGCATCACGGCGGTCGAGGAGGTGGACCTCGCGCGAGCGCTGGGGATCGAGGTGGTCATCAGCGACCACCACTCCCCGCGCGCCGACGGTGTGCTGCCGCGTGCGCCGATCGTGCATCCTGCCGTGTGCGGCTACCCCTGTCCCGACCTGTGCGCGACCGCCGTGGCCTACAAGCTGGCGCTCGGCCTGTGGGAGGCCGCTGGCCGAAACGGGGATGCTGGTCGATTCGGGGATGCGAGCGCAGCGAGTGTCGCCCGAATCGGTCAGAGGCGAGTGTCTCCCGGCTTCGGTCGCAACGGGGATGCGAAAGTGCCTTCCGCTTTCGGCCGCTCGATGTCAACAGGCGGGGGCACCGGCAATACGGCGCCCGCCCGCCCCGGCGTGCGGGCCGCTTATCGCCCGCACGACGACCTCGACCTCGTGGCGCTCGCGACGATCGCCGACGTAGTTGCGCTGCTGGGTGAGAACCGCGCGCTGGTGCGCCACGGCCTGCGGGCGCTGGCGGCGACCGCCAAGCCGGGCTTGCGTGCGCTGCTGGCGGTGGCACGTGCGAGCGGCGGTCAACTGGACGAGCGCACCGTGGCGTTCGCGCTCGCGCCACGGCTGAACGCAGTGGGGCGGATGCACCGCGCCGACGCCGGCCTGGAGCTGGTCCTCACCGAGGACCCCGCGCGCGCGCAGGAGATCGCGGCCGAGCTCGACCGTGCCAACCACGAGCGCAAGCACACCGAGACGCGCATCCTGTTCGACGCCGAGCGCCAGGTGGCGGCGCTGGGCGAGCGCGCCGCGTACGTGCTCGCCGGTGAGGACTGGCATCCCGGGGTGATCGGGATCGTCGCCTCGCGTCTGGCCGAGCGCCACCACCGGCCGTTCGTGCTGGTGGCGCTCGACGGGGCGACTGGGCGTGGGTCGGGGCGCAGCATCGCGGGCTTCGACCTGCTGGAGGGCCTCAACGAATGCGCGGGGCACCTGCTGCGCCATGGCGGCCACCGCGCAGCCGCGGGCTTGGAGGTCGAGCGCGAGCGCTTGGAGGAGTTCGCCGCGGCGTTCGCGGCCCACGCCGAGGGCGTGCTGAGCGCCGAGCAGCTCGTGCGCAGCGAGCGGGTGGATGCGGTCGTGCAGGGCGGGGAGCTGGGGATGGCGCTCGCCGAAGAGCTGCGGGCGCTGGCGCCGTTCGGCTGTGCCAACCCGGCGGTGTCGCTGCTCGTGCAGCGAGCGCGTTTTGCCGAGCGCCGGCCGATGGGGGAGGGCAGGCACGTGCGCTTCACCGTGCTCGCCGATAGTGCCCGCGCCCGTGCGGTCGCATTCGGCGCCGGCACCAGCCTGCCTGTGCGCGACGGTGTTCCCGCCGATGCGACGTTCACCCTGGAGGTCAACGAGTGGCGGGGCGTGAGCGAGCCGCGCCTAGTGCTGCGCCAGGCGCGAGCGAGCGAGCTGGCGACCCTCGGTGAGATAGCTCCCGAGGAGGAGGAGGGGGAGCTGGTGCTCTTCGCTTGAGCACGGCACGATTGGGATTGGTCGCACGACCCCAAACACGTTCTCAGCCCGAAAGGCCCTACCCTTAAAGGAATGGCGACAGAGCAGACACACCGGGCTCAGGAGAGCCCCACGAAGGAGCCAGAGCGATCGCCCGCGATCGCTGGGCAGCTCAACGAGTTCGAGCGCCGCCTGCTCGGCGACCTGTTCGCGATCGTCTCCGAGCACGCCGCCGACACGACGATCCGGATCGACCGCACGCGCGTGGAAGAGGCGTTCGTGTTCGCCTGCGAGCACCACGCGGCGCAGCGGCGCAAGTCGGGCGAGGACTTCATCGTGCACCCCGTCGGTGTCGCCCGCATCTGCGCCGGGATGCGCTTGGACACCGAGACGCTGTGCGCCGCGCTGCTGCACGACACCGTGGAGGACACTTCGGCCTCGATCGAGGAGGTGCGCGAGCGCTTCGGTGCCGAGATCGCGGGCATCGTGGACGGCGTCACCAAGTTGACCGGCATCACCTTCCACTCGCGCGATGAGGCGCAGGCAGAGAACTACCGCAAGATGATGGTGGCGATGGCCACCGACGTGCGGGTGATCCTGATCAAGCTCGCCGACCGGCTGCACAACATGCGCACGATCGAGGCGATGCCCAAGCAGAAGCAGATCGACAAGGCGAAGGAGACCTTGGAGATCTACGCCCCGATCGCGCATCGCCTGGGCATCCACGCGATCAAGTGGGAGCTCGAGGACCTCGCGTTCGCGACCCTGCACCCCCGTAAGTACCAGGAGATCAAGGGCTTGGTCGCCCAACAGCGGGAGGAGCGCGAGCACTACGTGAGCGAGGCCGGCGAGTACCTGACGAGCGAGCTGCGTAAGCTCGGCATCGAGGCACAGATCGCGGGGCGCGCCAAGCACTTCTACTCGATCTACTCGAAGATGACCAAGAAGGGCCGCGAGTTCAACGAGATCTACGACCTCACCGCGATGCGCGTGATCGTGGACTCCGTGAAGGACTGTTACGGCGCCGTGGGGGTGATTCACTCGCTGTGGAAGCCGCTGCCGGGGCGCTTCAAGGACTTCATCGCGATGCCCAAGTTCAACATGTACCAGTCGCTGCACACCACTGTGATCGGGCCGGAGGGACGGCCGCTGGAGATCCAGATCCGCACGGCGGACATGCATGAGATGGCGGAGTTCGGGGTGGCGGCGCACTGGATGTACAAGCAGCGCGGCGAGAAGCCCGGGCGCGAGCGCTCAGGCACGCTCGAGGACGACTCCAAGGTCAAGTGGCTGCGCTCGATGCTCGACTGGCAGCAGGACATGTCCGATCCCAAGGAGTTCATGGAGAGCCTGAAGATCGACTTGTTCGAAGACGAGGTGTACGTGTTCACGCCCAAGGGGGAGGTCAAGTCGCTGGCGGCGGGCGCCACGCCGCTGGACTTCGCCTACGAGGTGCACACCGAGATCGGCCACCGCTGCGTGGGGGCGAAGGTGAACGGCAAAATCGTGCCGCTGCACTACGAGCTGCGCAGCGGTGACATCGTCGAGATCCTCACGACCAAGCGCGAGCGCGGTCCCTCGCGCGACTGGTTGGCGATGGTCAAGACCACGCGCGCGCGCAACAAGATCAGGGCGTGGTTCAAAGCGGAGTCCCGCCAGGACACCGAGCACACCGGGCGTGAGCTCTTGCAGGAGCACCTCAAGCGCCAGGGGCTGCCGGCGCAGCGGATCACCGGCTCGGCACTGCTGGCGGACGTGATCCGCGAAATGGGCTACCGCAAGGCGGATGACTTCTACATGGCGCTCGGCGGCGCGAAGGTCTCGCCGAAGATCGTCGTCAACAAGGTGATGCAGCGCCTCAAGCGTGGCGAGGCGGCCGATGGCGGGGCGACCGCAGCCAGTGATCTGCTCAAGGTGGGGCGCTCCGCGCGGCGCCCGACGCGCTCCTCCGGCCAGTACGGGATCAGAGTGGAGGGCGTGGATGATGTGATGCTGCGCCTGGCCAAGTGCTGCCGACCGGTGCCCGGGGATGAGATCGTCGGCTACATCTCACTTGGCCGCGGCATCACGATCCACCGCGAGGACTGTCCCAACGCGACGGTGCTGCGCAAGAACCCCGAACGCTTCACCGAGGTCTACTGGGAGGGGGACCAGTCGAGCGGGTTCGTCGTCGAAATCCAGATCGACGCATGGGATCGCCACCGGCTGCTGGAGGACCTCTCGCGGGTCTTCTCCGAGGCGGGCGCCAACATCGTCGAAGCGCGCTGCCTCTCCAACCCGCCGATGGTCAAGAACCGCTTCGTGATCGAGGTCGCCGACACGCATGCGCTGAAGGGCGCGATCAACCGCCTGCGCAACACCGAGTCCGTGTTCGACGCCTACCGCGTCACGCCAGGCCCAGCCTGACGGGCGGGAGCGGGGAGGGCGACCCTCCCCATCCCCCCCGTGCCCCCACTGCCCCCTCCCGGATTGGTGGTTGGGTGGGTCTCACGCGCTTCACCCTTGGGCGGCTGGGTGGCGGCAGGGGTATCTTGGGGGAGGTGGCGAGCTATGAAGCGGTCGATGTCGGGGTTGCTCAGCTCGGGCACGCATTCGAGGATCTTTGCCATCGGCCACTCCCACCATGCGATCGCCAGCAGTACGGCGATCTGCTCGTCGGAGAAGCGTCGGCGCACCTCACGGGCGGGGTTGCCCACCACGATCGCGTAGGGCCGCACATCTTTGGCGACCACGCTGTAGCCGCCGATCACTGCCCCGTCGCCGATAGTGATGCCGGAGAGTAGGCGCGCGCCGCGGCCGATCCACACGTCGTTGCCGATCGCGATGTCGCCGCCGCTGGTGGGATGTCCGTCTTCGTATTTGCCGGGCAGATCCAGCGCGGCGCGCAGGGGAAAGGTGGTGACCCAGTCGGTCCGGTGGTGGCCGCCGTCGAGCAGCACCACGTCAACGCCGATCGACACGAACGCGCCCACGCGCACACGCGTATGATTGGGGTCGGTTACGACTCGCGGCCTGCCGTAGGAGGCGCGACCCATGCTGAGCAGTTGGCTGTCGTAGGCGGCCAACTCGTCGAGATGGCGCTCGAACGCTTCGGCGCGCTCGCTGATCAGGTAGGGGAGAGCTTTGCGCAAGCGATTCAGAAATCGACGCATGCGCGCATTTGAGCGCAAGTCAGACGGCGCCGCTTGGGGTGTCTCTCACTCCCACTCTCTCTTTTTTCGCTCTCTGGGCCGCCGCCCGCCGTCAGGCGACGACGTTCAACGCCCGCGGCATGATCGAGTAGCGCGCCTCGGCGACCTCGCCGAGGTAGTCGCCGTCGACCTGCAATGGCAGCGGCTCGCCGTCGGCGGTGCGGACGGTCAGCTCGGTGGCGGGCGCGAGCGCGGTGATCTGGCGGTGGCGTGTGAGGCGCGCCCGCCGCGAGAAGGCGCGCCAGGCGATGAACGGCATGTCGATCGGCCGGGCGCGGTGCAGCACGCAGGTGGAGAGCGTGCCGGAGTCGAGCTCCGCGTCCTCGGCGATCTCGATCGGGCGGTTGCGGAAGTAGGTGAAGGGGGTGCCGTTCTGGATCACGGCAGTGACGCCCGAGTGCACCTCGCCGGCGAGGTGGGTGGTGAGGCGAGGAGGTCGCAGCAGATAGCGCCGGGCAAACGTAGTGACGGCAACCCACGTGAAGAACCAGGGCCCCCAGCGAGCCTTGCGCCGCGGGTTGGCGTCCACCCGCTGCACGACCGAGGCATCGAGGCCGAGCCCGGAGGCGAACGTGAAGCAGCGCCCATTGACCACGCCGAGATCGACCTTGTGGATGCGCCAGTCGTCGGCCATCCCCAGCAGATGCTCGGTCGCGTCGATCAGCGACCCGGGGATGCCGAGCATCTTGCCGAACACGTTGGCCGAGCCGCCAGGCAGGCAGGTGAGCGGCGTGGCTGAGCCGAGCAGGCCGTTGGCGGCCTCGTTGACGGTGCCGTCCCCGCCGAAGGCGACGACCACGTCGTAGCCCTCGTGGGCGGCCTCGCGGCAGAGCTCGGTTGCGTGACCGCGGGACTCCGTGTCGCGGGCGTCAACCTCGAAGCGACTGCGCAGGGCATCGACGACGAGGTTGCGCAGACTGTCGGAGACCGTCGAGGCGTAGGGGTTGACGACGATCAGCATGCGCTTCTTGGGTAGGGACGCGCCGAGGTCGAAGGTGTCCTCGCCCTGCTCGGGGTCTCTATGCCCGGGGCTTTCCGGGTCGAGCCCCTCTCGCTCCGGATGCCGCCGCGCGGCGGGGGGAATGGTGGCCATCGACCTGCGTACACCGTCCGTGCGGGAGCGTTACCGTCGCGGGCACGACGATCGAAGAGTGAGGGGCCCGACCGAAGCCGGGAGACTCGCCTGCGGCGCTGGCCGATTCTGGGATGCGAGCGCAGCGAGTGTCGCCCCAATCGGTCCCCGTTTCGGCCAGCCGGCCTCTGGTCGCCTGCGCCGCCCCCTTATGCTTTCCCGCCGCGCGTTCGATACACTGCTCACAGCAGGACACATCAAGAGGGGTGGAGGGACTGGCCCGACGAAGCCCCGGCAACCACCGCGTCCCACGCGGAAGGTGCCAATTCCAGACAGATGTGTGGCGGGCTTCACGTTTTTCGCCACACGGGACAACGGCGAAAACGATGAAGGAGGCCAGAATGGCTGCCAGCAACCTGAAGTGTCGAGAGTGCAAGGCGGAGTACCCGCTGGAGGCGCTGTACGTGTGCGAGCGGTGCTTTGGCCCACTCGAGGTCGCCTACGACCACAGTCGCCTGACCGACGGCGGTGTGGGCGAGCTGCGCCGTCGCATCCAGGGAGGCCCGCAGAATATTTGGCGCTACGCCGACTTCCTGCCGCTGGCGGGTGGACCACCCGGGCCCTCGGGACGGCTAGCCTCGCGAGTTGGGCTGCCGGCCGGCTGCACGCCGCTGATCCGCGCCGACCGTCTCGCCCAGCGGCTGGGGTTGAAAGAGGTGTGGGTCAAGAACGACGCCGCCAACCCCACCCACTCCTTCAAGGATCGCGTGGTTTCGGTCGCGGCGGCGCGCGCGCGGGAGCTTGGCTACCAGACGATCGCGTGCGCCTCCACCGGCAACCTCGCCAACTCCGTGGCCGCCCACGGCGCGGCGCTGGGGCTTGAGTCCTACGTCTTCATCCCCGCCGACCTGGAGGAGCAGAAGGTGCTCGCCACCGGCGTCTACGGGACCCGCCTGGTCGCGGTGAAGGGCAACTACGACGACGTCAACCGCCTCTGCACCGAGCTCTCCGCCGAGCGCGAGTGGGCGTTCGTGAACATCAACCTGCGCCCCTACTACGCCGAGGGCTCGAAGACGCTGGCATTCGAGATCGCCGAGCAGCTGGGCTGGGAGCTGCCCGACCGCTGTGTCGTGCCGATCGCCTCGGGCTCGCTGTTCACGAAGGTCGCCAAGGGCTTCGCCGAGTGGCGCGAGTTGGGCCTGGTGAGCGGAGAGCTGCCGCGCATGAGCGGCGCGCAGGCCGAGGGTTGCAACCCGGTGGCAAGCGCATACGCGGCCGGCCACGATGTGTGCCGACCGGTGAAGCCCAACACGATCGCCAAGTCGCTCGCGATCGGCAACCCCGCGGATGGCCCCTACGCGCTCGAGGAGGCACGCCGCAGCGGGGGCTCGATCGACGCGGTGAGCGATCAGGAGATCAGGCAGGGCATCGCCCTCCTGGCCCAAACCACCGGCATCTTCACCGAGACCGCGGGCGGTGTCACCACGGCGGTGCTGGCGAAGCTCGCCGAGCGCGGCGAGATCGACCCCGCCGAGCGCGTGGTGCTCGTCATCACCGGCGAGGGCCTGAAGACGCTGGACGCAGTGCGGGGCACCTTCCAGACCCACACGATCGAGCCAAGCGTCGAGCAGTTCGAGGCCCGGGTCGAGAGCGTGGTGCAAACAGCCGCCGAGGCCAATGTGGCCCTGACAGGCAACGGCGGCGCACGGGCCGGCGCCGGCGCGCTCGTGAGCGCCGGCGCAAGGAGCTGAGCCTCGGTGCCGGTAACCGTGAAGATCCCCACCCAGCTGCGCACAGCCGCTGAAGGAGCAAGCGAGGCACAACTCGAGGGCGCAACGGTGCAAGAGGTGCTCGACAGCCTGTTCGAGCGCTTCGGCGAGCTGCGCACCAGAATCTCCGACGATGACGGCGGCTTGCGGCGCTTCGTAAACGTCTACCTGAGCGGCGAGGACATACGCTTCCTGGACGGCCTCCAAACTCCAGTATCAGATGGCGCCGAGCTGACAATTCTCCCAGCGGTAGCCGGAGGCTGACCCGCTTCACCGCCCGAAGCGCCGATCGACCGGCCTCGATCGATCGGTAGGCCGGCGGGCGCCTAGCGCGACTGCACGACGTGATGTGCCGCGGCAGGCGGAGTGGGCAGCGAAGACCCGCTGACCCCGATCGTCGAAACCAACCCCGCGGCGCACATGGCCCCCACTGTGAGCGCTCGCATCCGACGAGGCGTAAGCCACCCCATGTGGTGTGTCTGCAGCCAGGTCCGAAACCCGCTGGCAGCCGAAGCCGCAGCCATTGCGCAACCGACGCACATACCTAGAGCATAGAGTCGCGCATCATCGTACGTGCCGGTTGTGCGTCGCCAACCTCAACGCGGCTCTCCAGCCGCCTACGAAGCTCTCCACCGCGCCCGGCGGCAACCGCCCGGGCAGCCCGCTGATCGCTCAGTGAGAGTCCATGCACCCGCGCAAAATCGAGTAGTTCCTGGCGCTCCACGGCCTCGCGAGCGGTACGCCGAAACAACCACCAGAAGAGCCCAATCGTAAAGAGGCTGACCTCGATCATCATCATCGCTCCAGCAAGGTTCTGGTCGGCAAGCGGGGAGAGATGATGCCGAGAATCCCCCCCCAAATAGAAGGGATAGAACACAGCATCAGACCAAAGAAAGATGTTGCCAAGCGCAGCGGCAGCGAGGCTCACGGCGACGATGTAGAGCAGCTTTCCGAGGCTGCCAAACCAGCCGGGCACCGGCAGCGGCCCGAACAGGCACATCCACAGGTTGATCCCAAAGCCGAGGAACATCGCATGCTGGAGGAGGTTCAGCCCAACATGTTCCAGGGCGCCCTGGTAGGGCCCGGGAAGATGCCAAAGGTAGAGGTCGAGGGCCCACAGCGGAAACGCGATCAGCGGGTTGGCAAGCACCCGCAGCCGACCGACGAGGCCGATCTCGAGGATCGGTGCCAGCAGCGACGCGGTAAGGCCAAGCACGATCAAAAGCGCCGCGACGTCCGCGATCAAGAGGCTCTCGATCATGTGCAAGAACAGCAGTTGCTCGCCGGCTTTTCCCAGCCCGATCAGGGCGAGGGCGAACACGAGGCCCCCCGCGTAGAAGCACCCCTGACGCCAACTAGAAACGGCTTGGCGGCGCGACGCCAAGGCGCGCACACGCGAGGCGTAGAGCAGGCAGAGCAGCACCATTGGCACCAGCTGCACGACGTCCTCCAGCTGAAGCGAGACGGCAAGCGGAGCGGTCGCGGGCATGAGCTCTCAGCCTACGCTTGCAAGCTTGCGAGCACGGTCGATGGCCACCTCGGCGGACGCCTCAAGCGACCCGGGTCCTATGCTCCACGGCGGCGAGCCGCCAGTTGTAGAGCACCGCGGCCACCGAGGTGGCGAGATTGAGGCTGGAGACACCCGTACGCATCGGCAGGCACACACGCGCGTCGGCGCGCCTTAGCAGCTCCCGCGAAAGCCCCTGGCGCTCCGCGCCGAACGCCAGGATCGAGCGGGCAGGCAGCTCCCCGGGTCGTAGCGGCTCACCGTCGGGGTCGAGCGCGATCAGCGGGCGGCGCTCGCTCGGGTCGCTGTCGTGGACGGTGTGGGCAGGAGTCGGCTTGGGGCTGATCCGTTCGAGCGCATCCTCACCGAGCCGTGCGACCGGCAGCGCGAAGTGCAAACCGGCGCTACCCCGCAGAGCCGCCGGGTCCCACGGGTCGTGGATGCCCGTCGTGAGCACTCCCGCGGCATCGGCCGCGGCCGTCACGCGCACGCACGCGCCGATGTTGCCGAGGTCGGTGGGGGCCTCCAGCAGCACGACCGGCGCGGGTCGCGCCGCCGCAAGGAGCACGTCAGCATCGGTGGGCGGGCGTCGCGCGATCGCGATCACCCCGGTCGAGGGCGCCAGCGGCGCGAGCGTCGCGAACACGTCGGTGGGCACGGTGACGGCTTCGGTGAGGATCCGCTCGCGCACATCGGGCGCCAGTGCGTCGGCCAGCGCCCCCAGCTGGGCGGGTGACACGACCGCGATGTGAAGCACCTGCGCGCCGAAACGCAGCGCATGCTTGAGCGCATGCAACCCCTCGAGCACCGCGAGCTCAGGATCGCGGCGGGCGTCGCGGAAGACTCTTTTCAGATCGGTCGCGGGGCCGTCCGTCGCCCGTCCGGCCTGGTTGACAGCGCTTGACACAGCCCTAAGTCTGCCAGCGTGAGGCCCGCGAGCGTGATCTGGATCGACAAAACGCCCCTCGACAGTAGTGTTACCGTGCGGAGGCTGGTCCAAGGGCCCGGCCAGGGGTCTATCAGGGAACTAAGGGAGGCACTCGTATGAGCGAGCGTATTGTGGTGCTCGGCGCCGGCTTCGGCGGTTTGGAGCTCTGCACGATGCTGTCGGAGGCGCTCGGCAAGGACGCGGATGTGACGCTGATCGACAGGTCCGACGCCTTCGTTTTCGGATTCTCCAAGCTCGACCTGATGTTCCGTCACGCGCCGCCGGACTCGGTGCGGATCTCCTACCGCCTCATCGACAAGCCGGGCGTGCGGGTGCTCCGCGAGACGATCACCGCAATCGACCCGGAGTCCCGGTTGGTGCGCACCGACGTGGGGACGCATGCGGCCGATGTGCTCGTGATCGCACTCGGCGCCGACTACGATCTGGACGCGACGCCTGGTCTTGCCGAGGTTGGCACCGAGTTCTATTCGGTGGCGGGGGCCGAACGGCTGGCCGGGATCATCCCGTCGTTCTCGCGCGGCCATGCTGTCATCGGGATATGCGGCGCGCCGTTCAAGTGCCCGCCCGCTCCCAGCGAGTGCGCGCTGATGCTCGATGACGAGTTGACGGCGCGCGGCGTGCGCGACGCCTGCAAGATTTCGATTGTGATGCCGCTGGGCACGCCAGTCCCACCCTCGCCGGAGACATCGGTTGCGCTGGAACGGGAGTTCGCCGCCCGCGGCATCACGCTGCTCAGCGGGCGGCGCGTCACTGCGCTCGATCCGTCTCGCAACCTCGCCGTGCTCGACGACGACAGTGAGCTGCCCTATGACCTGTTCCTCGGCGTCCCCAAGCATCGCGCGCCGGATGTCGTGATCTCCAGTGGCATGACCGAGGACGGCTACATACCGGTCGACTCCGCCACGCTGGCGACGCGGTACCCCGGCGTATACGCGGTCGGGGACGTCGCGACGGCGGGCGTTCCGAAGGCCGGCGTCTTCGCCGAGGGCGCCGCCCGCGTCGTTGCCCAGACGATCGTCGCTCAGCTGAGAGGAGGCGAGCCCCCGGAACGCCACCTCGGGCGGGGTACCTGCTACATCGAGTTCGGCCAGGGACGCATCGGCAGTGTCGCCATCGACTTCCTGTCGGGCCCGACCAAAACTGGCACATTCAATGCGCCTTCGGCAGCGCAGATGGAGGAGAAGGCGCGGTTCGGCTCAAGCCGCCGCGCTCGCTGGTTCGGCGTGTGAGCGCGTACTTCGACCACGCGCCCGGCAAGATTCGAACTTGCGACCTCTCGCTCCGGAGGCGCCGGGTGGCGGGGGGCGATATAGGGCGTTTCGCGCTTGAACGCTAGGTATTCGTCCTGCCGCTGCTTCGAGCGCGAGCGGGCGAATGTCGCCGCTTTACGGGCGATTTCCGGGGCTTTGGGCGTATGCGCCCATTCCGACTGGGTGACTTCCCCTCACCGCCGAGAGGCAACAGGTCGCAAGCGGCGTGCGCCGTCGTGCTGTCGTCCCACGAGATCGCCGCCGGGCCGAGGGGCCGTGGGTTGTGCCTGGTCGGACTCGATCGGGCGCTCACAGGAAGCCGCACCGGCGAGCGGGACAGGAACCCGACAGGGACACGCGGGTTCCGCCTGTGGGCGGCGCGCTTCTTGTTCGGGCAGTGGTGTTGGGAGGGGTGTGGGGCCGCGTTGCTTGTGGCTGCCGTGATCGTCGGGGAGTCGTAGCATGGGGTGCGTCTAGACGCGGGCGTAGCGGTAGCGCCCCTTGATATTGGTATTTAGGTAGCTGCCAACGCTGCCGGCACCCCGTAGACCTTCGAACTCAGCTTCCGGTACGTCGAAGTACTGGTAGACGGCGCCATCTAGGAACTCGACCTCGAGAGTCGCGCTTTGCTGCTCGTAACCGACGCTCGCCACATTGCTCGAGATGACTGGTACACGATCCATCATCGTCCTTTCATCGAGGCCTTGGCGTCGCCAGGCGGCGACGAGCTCGGGCCAGTTCTGCGGCTCCCTGGGGCGGTTCCAGCCACCTGGTCCGCTCGGGTCATACACCGCCGGGTCGCCGCTGTCAGGGCGACGGTCCTGCGGCAAGGGCTCGACCATCATCCGCATGGGCATATGCACCGCCTCACCGACGACAATCGCCTCCCCGGTGCGCAGTAGCGCCAGCGCGTCCAGGAAGCCACCAAAGTTGTCGCTAACCGTCCCGGTCACATGTCCGCGATCGTGGCTGTTGGCCATGCGCAGTGCGAAGAGGGTCCCGCACTGTGAGAGGACGGTCGAATCGAGCTCGGACGGGCGCTGGCTGACGACCATTGCTCCGATCCCGTACTTGCGCCCCTCCCTGACAATCCGCTGAACTGCCTCGGCCGCTGGGCTGCTCTCGCCACTGCGAATGTAGGCGTGCGCCTCCTCTAGCACAACCAGGAGAGGCCGCTCGCGGCCACCCTCGGCAAGCTTGCGGCCCCAAAAGAGGGCGTCGTAGACGATCCGCAAGAGGACGCCGACAAGCGTCTTCATGATCGACGGGGGCACCCCGGAGAGGTCGAGGATGCTCACGGGGCGCTCACCGCCAAGCCAACCTTCGAGCAGTTGATCTAGGTCCGAGCTGACCTTGCCGTCGACCTCGGCGGCCCATGACCCCGGCTGAAAGAGGAACGCCAGCCGCGGGTCTCGTAGGCGGCTGGCGAGAGCCTCGAGCGGACGCCGGAGGTTGAGCCTTGACGAGCTGAGGTATACAGACTGACCGGCCTGGGGCCGGTAGCGTGGAGCGATCACCTTGAGCGCGTCGCCGGCCTCCACCGGCTGACCGGCGCCATCGAGTACCAGGGCTTCTGTCGCTTGGCCCTGCCCTCCGCCGGTCGCGGTGTGGGTGGCGTTGACGAGCTTATGCAGCTCGAACCACAGCCGGTGGACACTGAACGGGACGGGAGAGTCGACCGTGAGCGTCCGAGTCGAGGATTCCCTCGCGGGGATAGCTAGCGATCGTCTCGCGCTTCAGCTCGACGATCTTGTCGTGCAGAGCTGCACGCTCGGCACCGTCGAGTGCGCCGGTCGTGAGCGGCAGCAGCTCGTCGAAGGTCATTGCCCAGTAGGGCACATACAAGTCCGTTCTCGGTTCTGGCGACTGAGAACACCGACGCGTTGCCCGGCAGGGCGTTTGAGTACTCGCCGTGGACATCGAAGACGAGCACCCGCGCCGACGGGAAGCGGCCGCCCGCGATGATCGCATCCAATAGGCGCGCGACGGTATTGGACTTGCCTGTGCCTGTGGCGCCCACAACGGCGCTGTGGCGAGTTACGAGCTTATCGATGTTCACGAGCGCAGGAATCGAGTCGGCGTTCGCCAGGCGGCCAATCTCCAGGCAGTCCGGCGCAGCCTTCGAGCCGTAAAGGAGCTCGAGATCCCGTTCGGCGAGCAGGTGAACGGGATCATCGATTGTCGGGTGCTGTGCCAGACCACGTTGGAACAGGGCGCCGCGGCTCGCTTCGCCGACCAGCTGAACCGTCATCCACGGCGTCCGTGCTGCTCAAGCTCCGCTGGCTCTCCGGTACCGCGCCGGCACCAACCTGGGAAACAACGCCGTATAGGTTGGTGTAGCCGATCGGGATCCGTACGAAGCTGCCGATCTGTCCGACCCGGTAAGCATGTCCTTCGATCACAGAGAGTCCCGAGATTGTGTCCGGGTCGAGCTTGACACTCACCGTCGCTCCGCGTACGTCGTCAACGAGCCCGAGCAGCGTGGGGTCAGGTCGCATGAGTCGACTCGCCCGGCAGCTCGCCGCTCATCTCGGCGAGCATCTCCCCCAAGAACGCGGAAGTCCCCAAGCGACACCACGCTGGCCTTACCCTCATCGGCCATGGTCCAGGCTCCAAGCTGGGTGCCGACGACTGCAGCATCTTCGGCGATGACGGTGAGATTCGGCCTGCGTTCGGCGAGTGCGATCGCGCTCGGGTGCCGATCCAGAGTTCCGTGCATCAGGGCGAACGCTGCAGCCGTCGGATTGCCCTCCAGCTCCTGTAGCAGGACATCCTGCAGATGCTCATCACCGAATGAGTAACCGCATAGGACGAGCGTGGCGCGCCGCTTGCGGAGGAAGCTTCGGAACCGATCGATCATGGCGAGGTAAGGCATCTTGCGGCTCTCGTCGTACTTCAGGTGCGACGGGTGGATAAGGGTTGGTGAAGCGTCAGCCCCGGGAAAGGTTCGGTAGACGCCGCCGTCGGAGCCGCGACGCCAATTGATAGACCCGTGGAGCTTCCATAGGCGCAGCCAACGCGTCGGAGTTCGTCGCGGTCGAGGGCCGTAGCATCGAAGAACGGCCGGTGCGATCCGACGAAGCCGTCGAAGTAGGGGACCCCGACGCGCTCCAGAGCCTGCTCGAACAGGAGGTCGTAGTTCGTCGTGAATAGCTCCACCGGCGCCGATCGTGCCGCCGAGCTGGCCCAGGCTGCGAGGCTGCGATGCGGGGTGGGCCCCTGCGGGAGATCGACGCCGACGAGTTTGGCGATTTCGTCGCTGATCGTGACGTCCAGTCGTTGTAAGCACTCGGCATCCAGGCCGTGCACGGGCCCCACCCCGGCCACGGCTGCGAGGGCGCGGGTGCGGCTGAGCAGTGCCTCGATGTTCGGGCTCGACCCGTCGAATGTCGCGAGCAGCGCGGCGAATGCTGTCCCCTGCTCGGAGTCTGCGAGGCTCCCGGAGATCTTGGCGGTCATTCCCGCGATGTCGGGAATCAGCGGGGCGCCGGACGCCTCGATCGCCACGCCGCACCCGGCGCTCAGGAGGAACCCGATCGGCGCCTTGTCCTGACGTAGGCATTGCCGTAGGTAGTCCACGTGTCGCGCTGCGGAGTGCTCAAGCATGGCTTCCGGGGGATTATCACGGGTCTAACGGCGTTCTGAGAACTGATCGGGACGTTTCCGGAGAGCTATACGCACGCCGGGCGCTCTGGCTCCGGCTTTCGCTATCCCGCCTCCGTTGCGGTGGCGCGATTGACGCGGCCAGGAGGTGTCTACGTTGCGGCCTGTTGGACGGGGGATAAGCGTGGTCTTGAAGAGCCGAGTTGGGCTACGGTCGCGTAGGCGAATCGTGGCCTCGCTCTGCTGCCGCAGCGCACACGCCGCACTCGCTGAGGCGCACGTTCGCCAGTGTCCTCCACGCACTCAGCGAGGATCCGCGAATCGTCATGGACGAGATGGGCCAAACGGACACCCGCGCTCGCGCCCCGCGTTTACAGGCCGGCGATGCGGTGTGGGGAGGAGAAGAGACGACTCCGTGAGCTCGTCGAGGACCGGAATTGGCATACGGTCGCTTGGCTGAGCGACCTGACGCTTATAGTGCGTGGATCACGACCGACGGGGCGCTTTCCGCCTGGGCTGTCGGGATCAGGTGGTACTGCAAGACGTAACCGAGGCTCTCCGCGTAGCGATCGACGGTCGATATCTTTGCGTCGGCCGCGGTGGTCTCCAAACGTGCGACGAAGGACTGTGAGGTCTCCATCGCCGCGGCCACAGCGGTCTGTGAGCGCCGCTGCTCCTCGCGCTGGGCGGCCAGGGCACGCAGCAGCTCACGGCGCCGGCGAGCCGCGTCCAGCAACCGTGGGAACTCGGGGTTGCGCGCCGTGCGCTTGTCGATCATCTTGTCCAGGAAATCGCGCTCGGGCATGACTTTGCCTGCTTTCTGAGTGGCATCGATACCTACAGCGATATCTCTTTCCGGAGATAGGCTAGCACGTCTCACCCGTGCAGCGGACGCCCGCCGCGCGCGATGCGCTTCTGATCCCCGCGCTTCCGCCAATCCGCCAGACGCCGCTTCGCCAGGTCAATCGTTGACCGGGGTGTCTTCTGCGTCTTCTTGTTGAATCCGTCCAACGCGAGCAGGATCTGCCCGCGGCTGCCTTCCTCCGCGAACAGGATGCGGTAGATGACCCGATCGCCGTCCACCCTGACCTCCCAGATTTCCCCGTCGAGGCGACGGGCTGCCCGCAGACCCCGATTGCGCACTTCCTCCATGCCAGCGAGCACAGCGGCCGCATCGGAGTCGGAGAGCTTGTCGATGAACTCTTCGACCGGGCTGCGACCCGATGAGGTCCGGTAGTCGCGCCAGCGCCGCCGGACCGGCGCAGGGCCAGCTCCACCGACTGCGGAGCCGGCCTGCGTCCCGGATTGCTTTGCTGGAGCCATCGAGCGAGCTTACGCAGCGCCTCGGACCGAGCACGCTGGCGCTCGCTTGTACCGCCGACACGACCCGAGGGGGTAGCACCCGCGCGTCAGCGTGGACACGGAGGCGAAGCCGACGCCTCCAGTGCACGTACCGGCGGCCACCCGGCTGCCAGAACTCCCGTCGTTCGGGGTCCCCGTAGCTCTCGCGCGGCCTCGACTGGCGACTTGCGCGTCCCCTCGATGACGCCTTGCGTTCGCGTCGTGTCCGGGCATCAATAGGCCCGACCCGACTGGCGGCGAGGGCCGGAATCCGCTCGATGACGGGATATTGGGAGCCCTGGGGCCATAGCTCAGCCGGGAGAGCGTCGGCTTTGCAAGCGGGAGGTCGCTGGTTCGAGCCCCCGGTTGGCTCCATTGGAGTAAATGCCTGCAAGTGGGCCAGTTTTGAGGGGCGGGTTGGATTCGATTGGTACTCGATTTTGGCGGAGAGTACCGCAGGTGAGTACCATCTCGGGGCAGGTTTTGCCGGGGATTCGGGATTTGGCAGGTTGCATGCAGGAGGTTGGGAAGTCGAGCCCAGTCAAATGGGCACAACTTGCCGGCGTGCCGTGCCGTGTCCGAGCCGCCCCTTCGATCATCCAGCCGAACGCATCTCGGCTGACGAAGGCGAGTTGACGACAAGCTGCACCGCCCGAATCGGGCCGACGGACCGTGAGAGACGTCGGCTCTATACTTGACTTCATGCTGATAGATGTAATCGATGCTGCCGGACTAACTCAGTTCCACGATGACTGACGATGACACGAGGCTCCGAGCCTTTGTGATTATGCCATTCGACAGCGAGTTCGATGCGGTTTACGAGGCTCTGATAGCCAAGCCACTTGAAGAGGCGGGATTTTGCGTGAATCGGGCAGACGACGTTGACTCCCGCCAAAATGTACTCGCAGATGTGGTGCACGGGATTGCGAACGCGGACTTGGTTGTCGCCGATCTAACGACGAACAACGCCAACGTCTTCTATGAGCTAGGCCTCGCTCACGCGATGAACGTGCCGACGGTCCTCGTTGCCCATCACGACTCATCCGAGGAAATTCCGTTCGACCTTCGTCAATATCGCACGGAGTTCTACGATACTCATTTCCAGAGAGCCAGCGCGATCACCGACGCGATGCGTGATCTGGGACACAAGCACGCAGAGGGCAAGGTTGAGTTCGGAAGTCCGGTCTCTGATCATCTGCCGACTCTGGGTAAGCCTCGCATACGAGCGATCCGCACAGTCCCGGCGTCGCATGGAGGGCCATCCGAAGAAAAACCCACCGACGATCGCCAAACAACTGACCAGGACGGAAAGGCGGATGATCGAGGCCTGCTGGAATACAACGATGAGGTAATAACAGCCTCTGACGAGTTTGGCGAGATTGCAGGGCGATTCTCTGATGCTACGGCGAAGCATACAGACCAAGTCGTGCGGCTCAGCGAAGAAATGGGTAAGCTAGACGGAGCATCACCGCGGGGCCAGACGCAAGCTCGTGGCCTCGTCCTGCGCACCGCCGAGCTACTCGATTCGTACTCTCAGAGCCTAGAGGCAGACCAGCCGAGACTAGAAGACGTCGTCGAAAGGATCACGTCTAATGGCCTCGGCTATCTCACTCTACTGGCCGAGTGGCCCGAGCAGAACAAGGACACCCTGGAAAACATGCTCAGAGTAATGACTGGACTAGGAGAGAGCGTGGACGGGGCAATCCTGGGCACCTCGGGCTTCCGCGACTCGGTGGCAGCCCTACCCCCACTTCTTCGCCCCATGATCCGCGCCCGAGACAGGACGGTTCGCGCGCTTACGCAGTACTTGCACAAAACCAACGCGTCCAGTCCTATGCGGAGCAGGCACTTGGGATTATCCGAGACGCCCTAAACGGCGACGCTCACGAATCCGAGGATGGCCCCATCGGCTAGACTTTCCCTGGCTCGGTGTCCGAGCCAGCCTGGACCATGTCAGTGTGAGCGGCAAGCCATCGGAGCCCGGTTGGACGCAGCCACCAGACCAGGCAGTGAGAACGGCTGCTAGCGAACTGATCGAGCTGGTCAAAAGTCACCTACCGCAGCGGTTCTACCCGGGCGAGCATCCGTGGCGGATGTTCGGCGCCGCAATCATCCTCAGGATGGCTGACACCGTGGAAGGCACGATGGCCTTGATGGCAGATGGTCTACCAATCGACGGGCTGAACTTGCTGCGGGCGCTGTACGAGCAGGTGATCCGATACCTGTGGATTTCGATCAACCCCGACGATCACATTGGGGCTTGGGGCTCGAACGCGCGTTATCACCTGCGCAAGCTCCACAACGATGCCATGAAGTTTGGCCAGAGCGTCATGGACGAGGACGAACTCGCCGCGGCGGAAGGAGCGAAAGAGCTTCCAGGCCTCGCCGACCTAGCGCTCGCTGTAGACAGCCACTGGGGAGGAAAGATGCTGGGCTTTCGCTCACCGGCCAGCGGCAAGCAAGGAATCCTTACGATGCGAGGGCTGTACACGATGGTCTACCGGACAGCCAGCCGATCGGCCCACCTTCAACCCGACTCGCTGGAGCCCTACGCTACCCTGACAACGTCGCCGATCGTCGTCAACCGACCTCGCAAGGACGAACCTTCGATCTGGTGGCCGCTCGCCGTTGCGCTCTACGCACACGCGCTGATTGTCTGCCACGACCAACTCGGCTGGCCCGATCCTGACCGAGTGCGCGCGATCAACGACAGTATGTACGAGCCATCGTAGAGATGCTGGTCGAACGAAACGCTTCACCCACGGCAACTACGCCGCGCGTTGCCCATTGCCGTAGCGATCATGTCTGCGTCCGGCGCCAGTGGGGATACGACCACCACGGCATCTACGTCGACGACGACCACATTATCCAATTTGGTGGACGCATCTGTTACAAGTTTCGCGCCAACATTGAGGCGGTATCCCTGGAGAAGTTCGAGGACGGGGGCGCGGCAGAGGTTGTTCCCCACGGGGTACGCAGAGGTGGTTTCGATGGCTTCCATGGTTCGGTGCTTGGCTCCCTCCCCGCTGACCCGCCCGAGAGGGTCGTGGAGAGGGCAGAATGGTTGCACGAGCACCACCCGGCGGGGCGCTACGACCCGATGGGCTGGAACTGGGAGCACGCAGCGAACTTCTGCGTCAATGAACAATGAATATACGGAGAGTCTTCAAGTTCGCCGCTTGTTCTTCGTCAACGCTTGGATCGGCATGGCGTATTACACGTTCCAGAGTCGGAGGGGCCGTCCGGTACGGACGAGACTCGTTCTCGCTCGGAGCGTGTTCAGCCTTATAACCATCGGGCTGTACAACGCCGGTATCCGCCGCTTCTGGAGGGACGTGGGCCGAGAGTGGCGAGTCTACGAGTCTTCCAGGCGAGCTTGAGCGACGGACCCCTCGGCCCTTGGATTGGCGAGGGGCGGCTCCCGTCACGGCCGGCTTGCCGCCGCTTTGCGGGCCTGAAGCTTTGGTGAGCTGCTTGTCTGCTCCGTGGAAGTCCGATAGTTTGCCTTCGTGAACAAGTGGCGCCTTTGGCTGGGGTCGGGGATGGGGGAGGTCATCTCTCAGGAGCTGGCGGCCGCGATGGTTGGCTTGCACGGCCACGAAAAACGGCGCGCAAGGCGATTGGTGCGGCACGGCGAAGCCGCTGAAGACGTGGTCGTCGCGCGCTACGCCGTTGCGCTTGCCCGGGAGCGTCGGCGTCGCCTCAAGCGATCGTCATTTCGCTTCGCGATCGCGCTGGGGGCTGCCCTTGGTCTCGCGGGCACCGTGGTTGCGGTCTTCTGGTTCAAACGGGCGGTTGACGCGAAGGCCGTGGCGATGGTCGCGTTCGCTGTCTTTTTCCTCGTCAGCGGTTGGCGCAACTGGCAAACGATGCGGAATGTTGATGCTGCCGAGCGAGTCAACCGCGAGTACCTGCGACGTTCAGGTGCCCCGTACGTTCCAGGTGGCCTGCCGACGCGGGTAGACGTGCCGCCGCTGGCGATGGCGTGCTCGCTCGCCATCCATGTGGCCACCATCATCGTAGTGGGTGGCGTGGTCACGCTGTTGCTGAAGGAAGAGCCGCTGTCATTGGGAAGGGTTTTATCGGTGGGCGTCACAGGTGGTTTAGCCTCGATCCACCGATTCCGTCTGGTGCTGAACAAAGAATGACCTCCTGAAAGGGCTTGATTGCGGCTGTTGAGGCCAGCCGCGGCCCGAGTTCAGGAGGTCACTCGTATGGTGCAGGATGACGAAGCGGTCGGACTGGATGCTGTTGAGGTCGTGTTTGACGACGAGCGGGTAGTTTCGGACGCGGGGGTCGCGCTGGTTGCGACGCTCGCGGGGCGGCTTGGGGTCGAGGCTGTGGTCGGCCGGTTTGTGACGCTTCGGCGTGATCGGCCGGGGGCGGCGAATGTGGGCCGGAAGGTGATGGCGCTGGTCTACGCGATGCTGTTGGGTGCTGACTCGATCGATGATTGCGAGGTGTTGCGCGCGGGGCGCACGCGCCGGCTTTTGGGTGGGTGGCTGCCGGCCCCCTCGACGCTTGGGACGTTCCTGCGGGCGTTCACGTTCGGGCATGTCCGCCAGCTCGACCGGGTGCTCGCGGAGACGCTCACGCGGGCGTGGCGGGCGGGCGCAGGCCCCGGCGAGGAGCGCCTCGTGGTCGATGTGGACAGCTTCATTGGGGAGGTGCACGGCAAGCAGAAGCACGGCGCCGGTTTCGGATACACCAAAAAGCGGGGGTATCACCCGCTGATGGCCAGCCGGGCCGGGACCGGCGAGGTGCTGCATATCCGGCTGCGGAAGGGAAAGGCGAACTCAAGCCGCGGGGTACTGCGGTTCGCCGAGGAGCTGATTGCCCGCGTGCACCGGGCCGGCGCCAGCGGCGAGAAGCTGCTGCGGGCCGACTCGGCGTTCTGGAACAAGACGCTGATGAAGCGGCTCAAGGACGCGGGATGGTCCTACTCGATCAGCATCCGCTGCCAGAAAAGCGTGGTTGAGCGGATCCAGGCGATACCCGAGGGCGCGTGGCGGACACTCGCCGAGTACCCCAAGGACGGGGAGGCACAGATCGCCGAGACGACCTACGGCGAGACACGGATGATCGTCCGCCGCACCCGCCTGATCGGCCCCCAAGCCGAGCTATGGCCCGACTGGCGGCACTTCCCGTTCCTGACCAACCGCACCCAGAAGATCGAGATCGTGGAGGCCGAGCACCGCCAGCACGCCGTCGTCGAGCTCACGATCCGCGACCTCAAAGACCAAGCCCTGGCGCACTTCCCCTCCGGCCAGTTCAACGCCAACAGCGCCTGGACCGTGATCGCCGCTATCGCGCACAACCTCACCAGCTGGACCACAGTGATCGGCCTCCCCGGCCAAACCGTCCGCGCCGCCCGTACCCTCCGCCGCCGCCTGCTCAACATCCCCGGCCGGCTGACGCGCACCGCCCGCCAATGGACCCTCCACCTCCCTGCCCGCTGGCCCTGGCAACACGACTTCATCCGCGCGCTCGCCCGAATCAGAGCGCTACCCGCCGCCACCTGAGCGACAACCCCCGCCACGAGAACAAGCACACCCGGCCGCCGACACCGGCACACTCACCGCTACCCAAAAAACACGCCCGAACGGCCCCGCCGAACCACCCGAAGCGAAATCCCCACCCACAACACAGCCTGACCCCGCCAACCCACCAAATCACCGCGAAACGACCCCATCAACCCAGCGCACCGGTGGATTGAGGTTTAGGGGGCGCACTCGCGGCAGTCGTCGGTGTCTTTCAGCGAGATCGCAACACGACGCGTCTGCGGCCGAGTACCAGCACGCGCGTGATCTGGACTGACGCCATCACACCCTCCCCTTTAGTGAGAAGTCCACCAATACGGCTGGCGGCACACGCGGCTTGCTCACGGCCTTGGATTCCGGCGAGCGAGTTGCTGAAACGTTTGATGCCCGCCACGCTGGTCAGCGTGTTCGCGCGCCCGCTGGGGTGCAAGGACGAGCGTGAGCCAGGTGGCGGTCTCGCGCTACCCAACGGTGCAGGTCGGGTCCGTGGGCGGGCGCCGATAGTTCGCGGTAGGCGAGGGAGGATGTCTGGGTGCGGCTGTTGCGCATCCGTCGGGCGAGGCATGTGATGCGGCTGGGGCCTTGCCCCTCTTGGCCGAGGTCCTCGCGTGCGATGAGCCAGTTGGTGCCGCGCCGCGCGCGGGTCGCCTCGACGTAGGCGGTCTCCTTGCTGGTCTGCCAACCGCCGGTGAGCACGAGGGAGCGCTCGACCGTCGCGCCATGTTGACGGTAGACATGTTGCGCGTAGGCCAGCTTCAGCGACTCCAGGTCCCTCGTTGGCGATCTCCAAGGCTTCGGAGGCGGTCGAGCGGAGAGCCGCCTAATAAGCGAATCCCGCACGGTTGCACGGGATTCCGCGACGCGCCCGGCAAGATTCGAACTTGCGACCTCTCGCTCCGGAGGCGAGCGCTCTATCCACTGAGCTACGGGCGCCGACGACACCGACGAGCGGCGTCTGGCCATAGCCTACCCGCTTGGGCTGAGCCTCCCGGAAGCCCCCCGCAACCCTCCCATCGCCACCCCCCGCTACCGTTGCGAACATGGATCTTTCGCTGTTCTTCGCGGGGACCGGGGGCTCGGTGCCGAGCCCCCGGCGGGGGCTACCCGCGGTGCTGGTGCGCCGCGGGGGCGAGCGGTTGCTGTTTGACTGCGGCGAGGGCACGCAGCGCCAGCTGCTGCGCTCGGCGGGGCTGGCGGACATGGAGTGCGTGTTCATCACCCACTTCCACGCCGACCACTGGCTGGGGCTGCCGGGGATGCTCAAGTCCTTCGCGTTGCGCGACCGCGAGCAGCCGCTGACGGTGTATGGGCCGGTGGGGCTCAGGCAGCTGATGGCAGATACCCGCTTCATCTACGGGCGGCGGCTGCCGTATGAGCTGAGCGTGGTGGAGTTGCAGCCGGCGGAGGCGGTTGAGCGCGACGGCTACCGGGTCGCCGCGGTGCCGGTCAGTCACACCCGCGCCGCCGCGGTGGGCTATGTGCTCGTCGAGGATGCCCGCCCGGGGGAACTGGACCCGGCGCTCGCGCAGCGGTTGGGCGTGAAGCCCGGGCCAGACTTCGGGCGGCTGGTGCGGGGGGAGAGCGTCAACGGAGTGACGCCCGAGCAGGTGGTGGGCCCCGCGCGCGAGGGTCGCAAGGTGGTGCTCTCCGGCGATACCTCCCCGTGCGAGGCATTGGCGATCGCGGCCCACCAGGCGGATGTGCTGGTGCACGAGGCGACGTTCACCGAGGAGGAGGCCGAGCGCGCGCGGGAAACCGGCCACAGCACGGCGCGCCAGGCGGCTGAGCTGGCGCGCGGCGCGGAGGCGAGGATGCTGCTGCTCACCCACCTCTCCGCGCGCTACGCCGGCCGCGAGGTGCGCGAGGAGGCACGCGCGGCGTTCCCCGCCGCCGAGGTGGCGCGGGACTTCGACACGGTCGAGATCCCCTTCCCCGAGCGCGGCCCAGCGCGGCTGGTGCGGTGGTCGAGCCGCCCCATGCCGCTCGCGAACGAGAGCGTCGAGCCGGCTGAAGACGCGCCGGCCGTGGTGTCATCGATAATGCAATGAGCTTGCCGACTCGCACAGAACCGATGCCTCGCCGGGCGCGTACCCAATGAGCGCGCCTTCGTTGGTTCGTTCTTCGGCTCCCGCGGCCGACTTGCTGCTGCGGGATGTGCATCTTTTGGACCCGGCGGGCGGCGTGGACGGTCGCTTCGACCTGCTGATACGCAGCGGGAGGATCGCGCAGCTGAGCGTGCCCGGGACGCTCTCCCCGGCGACGCTTTCCGGTGGACCGGCCGCGGGCGAGCTTGAGATCGTCGAGGGCGAGGGCCGCCTGTACGCACTGCCGGCCTTCTTCGACCCGCACGTGCACTTGCGCAGCCCCGGGCAGGAGCACAAGGAGGACATCGAGAGTGGCACCAGGGCCGCCGCCGCGGGCGGGTACGGCGCCGTGATCGCGATGCCGAACACCGACCCGCCGATCGACTCCCCCGAGCAGCTGTGCTCCGTGCGCGAAACGGCCGCTGCACGGGCGCACGTGCCGGTGGGCAACCTCGGGGCGCTCACGCGCGCTCTGGACGGTGAGCAGCTGACCGAGATGGGCGCGCTGCGCGAACAGGGGGCGCTCGGCTTCACCGACGACGGGCACCCGGTCGCGAACGCCGGGGTGCTGCGCGAAGCGCTCCAGCGCCAGCACGAGTACGGCGGCACGATCGCGCTGCACGAGGAGGATCGCTCGCTCTCGCGGGGGGGGCGATGCACGAGGGGATGCTCAGCTCGGAGCTGCACATCCCCGGCATCCCCTGCTCCAGCGAGGCGAGCATGGTTGCCCGTGACGCGGTGCTTGCCGGAAGCGAGGGTGCACGTGTGCACTTTCAGCACCTCAGCTGTGCGGCCTCGGTGGAGGCGGTGGCGGTGGCGAAGGCAGGCGGTGTGGGGGTGAGCGCGGAGGCGACTCCGCATCACCTGCTGCTGACCGAGGATGCGGTGCGTGGGATCCGGGAAGAGGCTGGCGGGGTTGGAGTTGATGGTGGTGGAATCGGGGGAGACGAGCATGGTCTGGACACGCGCGCAAAGATGAACCCGCCGCTCGCGACCGAGTCCGACCGCAAAGCGCTGGTCGAGGCGCTGCGAGCGGGCACGATCGATTGCGTCGCCACCGACCACGCGCCGCACGCCGAGGCGGAGAAGGCGTTGCCGTTCACGCAGGCCCCGATGGGGACGACCGGTTTGGAGACGGCATTCGCCGCGCTCTACACAGAGCTGGTGCTGCCGGGGGTGCTCGGCCTGGAGGTGCTGCTCGAACGGATGACCGTCGGCGCCGCACTGTTCGGACTCCCCGTCCCGACGATCGCCCAGGGTGCAGAGGCCAATATCGCGCTGATCGATCTCGACGCCGAGTGGGTGGCGGGCGAGCATGGCTGGCAGAGCCGCTCCGCGAACTGCTGCTTCGCCGGGCGGCGCCTGCGCGGCAAGGTGCTGTTGACGGTCGCCGCCGGCGCGGTGGCATACCGCGCCCCGGCGGACGGCACAGATGCGCGAGCACCGGGCGCGAACCGGGCGGTGGCCGTATGAATCGCGCACGGGTGGGGGCTGTTGGTGCGCATGCGCCGGGCACAGGGCGGGCGGTGTCAGTGTGAGCCTACTCTCGCGCGAGCACGCGGCATTGGTGGTGGTGGACGTCCAGGAGGCGTTCCGCGGCTACGCATCCTTCGATGGCGTGGCAAGTTCGTGCGCCAAGTTGGTGGAGGGGGCGCGCATCCTTGGGCTGCCCGCCCTCGTGAGCGAGCAGTACCCGAAGGGCCTCGGCCACACCGCGCCGGAGCTCGGCCTGGAGGACGAGCCGAGGATCGAGAAGAGCGTCTTCTCCGCCGCGCGCGCGGAGGGCTTCGACCGCTCGGAGATTGGCCAGCACGGGCGCACCCAGGCGCTCGTGTGCGGGATCGAGACCCACGTGTGCGTGTCGCAGACCGTCCACGACCTGCTGGGGCGCGGCATCGAGGTGCACGTCCCGGCGGACGCGGTGGGCTCGCGCCACACGCTCGACTACGAGCGGGGCCTGGAGCGGATGGAGCGCGCCGGCGCTGTGATCACGACGGTGGAGGCGGCTCTGTTCGAGCTGCTGGAGCGCGCTGGCACGCCGGAGTTCAAAGAAGTGCAGAGGCTGATCCTGTGAGCGAACCAAGCGCATACGTGCTGCTGGAGGACGGCGCCCGCTTCGACGGCGAGGCGTGCGGGGAATCGGATCCCGCCAGCCCCGCGGTCGGCGAGGTCGTCTTCACGACCGGCATGTCGGGCTATCAGGAGTCGATGAGCGACCCCTCATTCGCGGGGCAGTTGATCACGTTCACCTACCCGCACATCGGCAACTACGGGGTGAGCGGCGAGGCGATGGAGTCCGAGCGCGCGTGGGCGCGCGGGGCGATCATGCGCGCGGCGTGCGACAACGAGGACGCTCCCAGCGCCGAGCGGGGTTGGCTGCAGTGGCTGGCGGACTGCGGTGTGCAGGGGATCACCGGTGTCGACACACGCGCGCTGGTGCGCCACATTCGCGAGCAGGGCTCGATGCGCGGGGGGATCTTTCCCGCAAGCGTCGCGCCCGAGCAAGCCCGCGCGTTGATCGAAGCGGAGCCGCCGATGGACGGACAGGATCTAGCCGCGGTGGTGAGCCCCACCGAAGTCAGCCACCACGGCGACGGGGTGGGCGGGCCACGAATCGCGGTGATCGACACGGGGATCAAGGGCTCGATCGTGCGCAACCTCGTGGCGCGTGGCGCGCGGGTGTCGCTGTACCCATGCGCGACACCGGCGTCCGAGCTGCTGGGCAGCGACGCCGACGCGATCCTGCTGGCCAACGGCCCGGGCGACCCGGCTGCCCTGGGCTACATAACGGACACCGTGCGCGAGCTGATCGGACGCAAGCCGGTGTGGGGGATCTGCCTCGGCCACCAACTGCTGTGTAGGGCGCTGGGCCTGCAGACCTTCAAGCTCCCGTTCGGCCACCGCGGCGCCAACCACCCGGTGAAGGACCTGCTCACCGGGCGCGTGGAGATCACCTCCCAGAACCACGGCTTCGCGGTGGTGGGCCCGAGCGGGCAGGGCACGATCGAGGGCAACAAGCCCGTGCGCTGGCAGACCGACTTCGGCGCGGCGCAGCTCTCGCACGTCAACCTCTACGACCGCACCGTCGAGGGCCTGGAGCTGCTGGACGTGCCGGGCGGCGCGGTGCAGTACCACCCTGAGGCGGGGCCGGGCCCGCACGACAGCGTGTACCTGTTCGACCGCTTCCTGCAGAGGATCGCGGAGGCGACGGCGTGACGCGCGCGCACAGGAAAGGGTTTTTTATGGGGGGACCCCCACAAGGGGGGTCGGGGATGGGTTTGTTTGTGTGGGATCGGGGCGTGCGCTGATGCCCCGGCGCGATGACATCCGCCGCATCCTGATCTTGGGCTCGGGCCCGATCGTGATCGGGCAGGCCGCGGAGTTCGACTACTCCGGCGTGCAGGCGTGCAAGGTGTTGCGTGAGGAGGGGTACGAGGTCGTCCTGATGAACTCCAACCCGGCGACGATCATGACCGACCCGGAGCTGGCGGACGCGACGTACATCGAGCCGCTGCTGCCGGGGCCGGCGGCGCAGGTGATCGAGCGCGAGCGCCCCGACGCGCTGCTTCCGACACTAGGCGGGCAGACCGCGCTGAATCTCGCCAAGGCGCTGCACGACGACGGCACGCTGGAGCGCCACGGGGTGGAGTTGATCGGCGCCAACTACGAGGCGATCGCCTGCGCGGAGGACCGCAAGCTGTTCGGGGCGGCGATGGCCGAGGCGGGCCTGAGCATGCCGACCAGTGCGATCGCCTCGGGTTGGGACGAAGAGCTCCGCCGCGTCGATGTCAAGCGTGGCCTCGCGCAGGCACTGGACGCGCTGCCTGACATCGGCTTGCCGTGCATCGTGCGCCCCGCCTACACGCTCGGGGGGCGCGGCGGTGGGATCGCGCGCACACCGGATGAGTTCCGCACGATCGTCGCGCGGGGCCTCGAGGCCTCGCCGATCGGGCAGGTGCTGCTCGACCAGTCGGTGCTTGGCTGGGGCGAGTTCGAGCTGGAGGTGATGCGCGATCGTGCGGACAACGTGGTGATCGTCTGCTCGATCGAGAACGTCGACCCGATGGGCGTGCACACCGGCGATTCGGTCACCGTGGCCCCCCAACAGACGCTGCCCGACAGTCTCTACCAGCGCCTGCGCGACCAGGCGCTCGCGGTGATCCGCGCGGTCGGGGTGGAGACGGGGGGGTCGAACGTGCAGTTCGCGGTGAACCCCACCACCGAGGAGGTGCTGGTGATCGAGATGAACCCGCGTGTGTCGCGCTCCTCGGCGCTCGCCTCGAAGGCGACCGGCTTCCCGATCGCGAAGATCGCCGCGCGCCTGGCGGTGGGGTATCTGCTGGAGGAGATCGCCAACGACATCACGCGCCTCACCCCGGCGTGCTTCGAGCCGACGATCGACTACGTCGTCGTCAAGTGGCCGCGCTTCGCCTTCGAGAAGTTCCCCGGCGCCGAGTCGACGCTCTCCACGCACATGAAGTCGGTCGGCGAGGCGATGGCGATCGGGCGCACGTTCGGGCAGGCGTTCGCGAAGGCGCTGCGCTCGCGCGAGCTCGACAAGCCACCACGGTTCGGCGCCGTCCCGGAGGCGCAACTGCTCGAGGGCCTGAGCATCCCCGCCCCCGAGCGCTTCGAGGCGATCCTCGAGCTCTTCCGCCGCGGCGTGGCGCTCGAAGAGGTGCACGAGCGCACCTCGATCGACCTGTGGTTCCTGCGCGAGCTGCAGGCACTGGCGCAGGACCCCGACGCGCCCTTCGCCGGCGAGCGCACGTTCAAGGCGGTGGACACCTGCGCGGCGGAGTTCCCTGCGCAGACTCCCTACTACTACTCGGCGTGGGAGCGCCCTCCGGTATCCACGACGGCTGATGGCCACGCGCTGTCCGCTCATGAGGTGCGCCGCGGCGAGCGGCCCTCGGTGGTGATCCTCGGCGCCGGTCCCAACCGCATCGGGCAGGGAATCGAGTTCGACTACTGCTGCGTGCACGCCGCGGTGACCGTGCGCGAGTCGGGGCGCGACGCGGTGATGATCAATTGCAATCCGGAGACTGTCTCCACCGACTACGACACCTCCGACCGCCTCTACTTCGAGCCGCTCACCTTGGAGGATGTGCTCGGCGTGGTCGCGGTCGAGCAGCCAGAGGGGGTGATCGTGCAGTTCGGCGGCCAAACCCCGCTGAAGCTCGCGGCCGGCCTGCACGCCGCCGGCGTGCCGCTGCTCGGCACGAGCGTCGAGGCGATCGACCTCGCCGAGGATCGCGGCCGCTTCGGCGAGCTGCTCGGCCGCCTCGGCTACCAGGCGCCGCCATACGCCACCGCGTGCTCGGTCGAGGAGGCGCTGCAGCGCGGGGAGGAGGTCGGCTACCCGCTGCTGGTGCGCCCCAGCTATGTGCTCGGCGGCAGGGCGATGGAGATCGTCTACTCGCGCGAGGGTCTGGCCGACTATCTGCGCCGCGAGGTGGGTGAGGATACCGGCAAGATCTTCCTCGACCGTTTCCTGGAGAACGCGATCGAGCTGGACGTCGATGCGCTGTGCGACGGGCGGGAGGTGTGGATCGGGGGAATCATGCAGCACGTCGAGGAGGCCGGCGTACACTCCGGCGACTCCGCCTGCGTGTTGCCGCCGCACTCGCTGGGAGGGGAGATGCTCGATCAGATTCGCGCCGCCACGCGCGAGCTCGCGCTGGCGATCGGCGTGGTCGGGTTGCTGAACGTGCAGTACGCCGTCGTCGCGTCGCAGCTGTACGTGCTGGAGGCCAACCCCCGCGCCTCGCGCACCGTGCCGTTCGTCTCCAAGGCCGTCGGCCTGCCGCTGGCGAAGCTCGCCTGCCGTGTGATGCTGGGTGAGCCGCTCTCCGTGCTGAACCTCCGCCCGCGAGCGCGAAGGGCTGGGCTTCGGCGACCACGTCTCGGTCAAGGAGGCGGTGCTGCCGTTCGATCGCTTCGAGGGCTCTGACGCGGTGCTCGGCCCGGAGATGCGTTCCACCGGGGAGGTGATGGGGATCGCGCGGGACTTCCCCACCGCGTTCGCCAAGGCGCAGGCCGCCGCCGGTTGCCCGCTGCCGCTGCACGGCACCGTCTTCATCTCGGTCACCGACGCCGACAAGGCGGGCGCCTTCGCGATCGCCGAGCGACTGCACGAGAACGGCTTTCGGATCCTCGCCACGCGTGGCACCGCCGAGGCGATCGCGCGCATGGGGATCCCCGCGCAGGCGCTGAACAAGGTGTCAGAGGGCTCGCCGCACGTGCTTGACTGGATCGAGCGCGGCGACGTCGACCTGGTCGTCAACACCCCCACGGGCTCGGGCGCGCGCACCGACGGCTGGCAGATCCGTCGCGCCGCCGTCACCCGCGGCGTCCCCTGCCTCACTACGCTTGCCGCCGGGGTCTCCGCCGCGCGCGCGATCTCCTGCGCGCCAGAACGGCGCTCCGCCGGTGTTGTGCCTGCAGGAGCTCCACCGCGGGCTGGCGATCTCGATCGGTCGGCGGGCGTGGATGCAGGTCGCCGGGGCGGGGAGGAGGCGGAGGGTGCCGCGCCCGCCGGTGACTCCCCGGCGAACGACGCGCATGGGGAGCACGTGGTTGCCCCGGGCCCGTGCGACTCCCTCGACCAAGCCGTTCCGGCGCGGTTTCCCCCCGGGGCCGGGGTGGCGTGACGCTGTACGCGGCGCTGTTCAATCTTCTGCTGCGGCGGCTGGCGCCCGAACAAGCGCATCGGTTGGCGGCCGCCACACTGCGGGCGGCGTGCCGAGTCCCTGGCTGCGCCGCTCTCCTGCGGCGATTGCTCGCCACCCGCGACCCGGTGCTCCGCGTCGAAGCGCTGGGTCTCACGTTCCCCAGCCCGCTCGGGGTCGCTGCCGGGCTGGACAAGGACGCCAGCTGCTTCGAAGGTCTCGGTCTGCTCGGCTTCGGCTTCGTCGAGGTCGGCACTGTCACCGCCCACCCGCAGCCTGGCAACCCACCGCCTCGCGTCTTCCGGGTGCTCCGCGATCGTGCACTGTTCAACCGGATGGGCTTCCCCAACCCGGGCGCCTCCGCGGTCGCCGCGCGTCTGCGACGACGCCGCGGCCGCGGCGTCGTAGGGGCAAACGTCGGCAAGAGCATGGCCGTGGCGCTCGAGCGCGCTGCCAGCGACTACTGCACCGGCGTGCGCGCGCTTGCCCCCGTATGCGACTACCTGGTGGTCAACGTCAGCTCGCCCAACACGCCGGGGCTCAAACAGATGCAGACGGTCGAGCTGCTGCGGCCGCTGCTGCGCGAAGTCCAGCGTGAGCTCCGGGAGAGGGGGGTCGAGGTGCCCCTGCTCGTCAAGGTCGGCCCCGACCTTGACGAGCGGCAGCTGCTCGCGATCGCCGACCTCGCCCTGGAACTCGGGCTCGACGGGATCGTCGCTGTCAACACCAGCGAAGACCGCACTTTGCTCTCTGACCCATCGGTGCTCGCCGGCGTCGAGGGTGGGGGAGTCTCCGGGCCGCCGCTGCGCGCGCGTGCCGTGGAGGTCCTGCGCCTGCTGCACGGGCGGGTCGGCGATCGGTTGGTGCTGATCTCAGTTGGGGGCATCTCCACGCCCGAAGATGCCTGGGAGCGTATCCTTGCCGGGGCCACATTGCTGCAGACCTACACCGGCTTCGTCTACGGGGGCCCGGCGTGGCCCTCGCACGTCAACCGGGCGCTCGCACAACGAGCGCGCGCCGTCGGCGCCAGCTCGATTCAGCAGCTTGTCGGCAGCCGCGACGGGACCGTTTGACTGGGTGTAAAACCCCTGCAAACACGGGCTCCCACTGTCCACTACCCTCCACATACCTCAACCTCAGGTCGAGCTTGAAGTGAATTGGGGTACCACGCCATCATCGCCGCCCGGTGGTGTGTAGACTCGCCGCCCATGATGACGGCGACGGGCACGACGCCCACCAAGCATTCGGCGGCCCCCGAACGCTCCATCGATCAGCGTATGGACGCGCTCGCCAAAGCCAATCGGATTCGTACCGAGCGCGCGCGGCTCAAGCGCGAGCTGAAGGCCGGGCGGCTGTCGATCCACGCGCTTCTATTGGAACCGCCTGAGTACATCGAAACGGCGAAGGTGTTCGATGTCATGCTGGCTGTACCAAAGTATGGGCGCGTCAAGGTCAACAAGATCCTCGCCCACTGCCGCATCGCTCCCAGCAAGACGATCGGTGGGCTCTCCGACCGTCAACGTTCAGAGCTGATCGCTCTCCTACGCCACCGTTAGTGGCCCGGTCGTGGCGCGTGTGTTCGTCATCACCGGCCCCTCCGGCGTTGGCAAGGGAACGCTGATCCGCGGCTTGATGGAGCGCCTGCCACAGTTGGAGCTGTCGGTCTCCGCTACCACGCGCCCAGCGCGTGCGGGCGAGCGCGACGGCATCGACTACCACTTCCTCACCCCCGAGGAGTTCGAGCGGCGGGTGCAGGCGGGGGGGTTCGTCGAGCGCGCCGACTACGCCGGCCGGCGCTATGGCACGCTGCGCGATGAGCTCGACGGGCGTGTGCGCGCCGGCGTGCCGCTGGTGCTCGAGATCGAGGTGCAGGGCGCCCGCCAGGTGCGCGCCGCGCTGCCCGAGGCGCTGCAGGTGTTCATCGCGCCGCCCTCGCTCGACGCGCTGCGCACCCGCTTGGTCGGCCGCGGCGCCGACGGCGCCGAGGAGGTCGAACGGCGCCTGCGAGTCGCCGAGCAGGAGCTCGCCGCGCAATCTGAGTTCGCCCACGTGGTTGTAAACGACCGCCTCGAGGACGCCCTGGAGCAGCTGACGGACATCGTCAGCGCAGCACTGAGTTGAGGGGTGGCCCAGGGAGGGGCCTGGAGCGCAGCACTGGGTTGAGGGGGTGGCCCAGGGAGGGGGCCTGGTCTCCTCCCGATCTACCGCGTCTAGAAGAGGCGCTGGAGCAGCTGGTCGCAATCGTCGCGGGACGCTGCTGGGACTGACCCTCTACAATCGAAGCCCCACCACGAAAGGGCACCACTACCTTGATCTCCCCCCGCATCGATCATCTGCTGGAGAACGTCGACTCCAACTACGCCTCCGTATTGGTGGCCGCCAAGCGCGCCCGCCAGATCAACAGCTACTACCACAACCTCGGTGAGGGTACCTTCGACGAGTTTCCGCCGCCGATGATCGAAACCACCTCGAAGAACTACCTCACGATCGCCCTCGAGGAGATCGCCCGGGGCAAGATCAAGTACCACTACCGGTAGTGGGATCGGGCAAGCCACCGACCAACGCTTGCCCATAACGCTGCGGCCCTCTAAAACCCCGGTATGCCCAGAATCCTGCTCGGGGTAAGCGGCGGCATCGCCGCCTACAAGGCGCTCGAGTTCGTGCGCTTGGCGACGGGTGCCGGCCACGCGGTGCGGGTCGTGCAGACGCCAGCATCCTGCCGCTTCGTGGGGCGCGCGTCGTTCGCGGCGCTGAGTGGCGCGCCGGTGCTCGTCGGCGAGTTCGAGCGCGATCCCGCGCGCGGGACGTTCCCCGACCGAAGCCGGGGGACACTCACCTCCGGCGAGAATCCCCGTTTCGACCAACAACCCCCGGCGCACGATCCGATCAGCCACCTCGAGCTGGTGCGCAACGCCGACCTGTATCTGATCGCCCCCGCCTCCGCCAACACGATCGCCAAGCTCGCCGGCGGCCTCGCCGACAACCTGCTGACGAGCGCCGCGCTCGCCGGCACCTGCCCACTCGTGATTGCACCGGCGATGAATAACCATATGTACGAGCACCCCGCGGTGCGCGCCAACCTCGACACACTGCGCGCCCGCGGCGTACACGTCGTTGAGCCCGACGCCGGCCGCCTGGCTTCGCGGGGTGAGGAGGGAGTGGGTCGTCTGCCAGATCCCGCGCGTCTGCTGGCGCTCTGTGAGGGGTTGCTTGCCGCTCCTACCCGTCGCATCGATCCAATCGGTGAGGCCGCGGGTGGCGCATCCGCGGCCGCGCGCGACGGCGCCTGGCGGGGGCTGCGGGTGCTCATCACCGCCGGTGGTACCCGTGAGCCGATCGACAGTGTGCGCTTCATCGGCAACGGTTCCTCCGGGCGCATGGGGCTGGCACTCGCGCAAGCTGCCCATGAGCGCGGCGCCGAGGTTACGGTGGTCGCCGCCAACGTCGCGCTGCCGCCCCCCGCGGGGGTCGCCTGGCACGAGGTCGCCACCGTCGCCGAGCTGGCCGCGGCCTGCGAGCGCGAGTTTCCCGCCTGCGACGTGCTGCTGATGGCCGCGGCCGTCGCCGACTTTCGACCGACCGCGCCCGCCAACGGCAAGCTCAAGAAGGCTGGTCGCGAGCATCTGCGCCTGGAGCTCGAAGCGACCCCGGATGTACTCAAGGCGCTGGCGGCAGAGCGGCGCTCTGGGCAGACGCTCGTGGGGTTTGCCGCCGAGCACGGCAGCGGTGCGATCGAGTACGGGCGCGGCAAGCTCGAGGAGAAGGGGCTCGACGCGGTCGTCGTCAACGACATCTCCCGCTCGGACATCGGGATCGGCGCGGAGCGCAATGAGGTCGCGATCCTCACCGCCGCGGGCGAGCAGCACGTCCCGCGCGCCGCCAAGGCCGAGGTCGCCGCGGCGATCCTCGACGCCGTTGAGCATCTGCGCTCGAGGTCTCCCGACGCACCTGGATAGGCCGCTTGCTCGGGGTGCGCCTCGTGGCGACGCTCCCTAAAGTGAGAGGGCGTATGGACAGCGTCTACGACCTCTACCGCAGCGGCTGTGAGCTGCTCGATCACGGCGACCACCAGGCCGCGATCGTGCCGCTCACCCGCGCCCGCAAGCTGGAGCCCGACAAGGCCTCGATCCGCGAGGCGCTTGGCCGTGCGCTGTTCCACGCCCAGCGCTATGAGGACGCCGCCGCGGAGTTCTCACGCGTAGCCGCGCAGGACCCCACCAACGATTACGCGCTCTTCTGCCTGGGCCGTGCGATGCAACAGCTCGGCCGCCACGAGGAGGCCCGGCGCCCGCTCGCGCTCGCCTGCTCGCTGCGCCCGGAGCGCAGCGACTATCGCGTCTATCGGGAGCGCTCGTTGCGCGCCGCCCATGGCTTATAGGCCGCCGATGCTATTCTCGACCCACAGCTTTCGTGCCGGTCGAAGCCGGGAGACACGAGCCTTCGGCTCGCATCCCCGTCTCGGCCAGCGGACGCCGGCAGTCGGACCGAGAGTGGGCGGATGCCCGCTCTTTTTATTGTGAGGAGGGCCCCATGGCAACGTTGCAGACAGAGATCGAAGAGCGGCTCGCCGAGTGTGAGTCGGATGTCGAGGTGCTGCTCGCCGAGGTCGTCGGCGGGGGGACCCTGCGCATCTTCATCGACCATCCCGAGGGGGTGACGCTCGCGCTCTGCGAGCGCGTGACGGTGGCGTTGACGGTGCTGCGCGAGCGCTACACGCTCGAGGTCTCCTCGCCCGGGCTTGAGCGCCCGCTGACCAAGCCCGAGCACTTCCGCCGCTTCGTCGGCCGCCGCGCCCGCGTGCGAACGCGTGGCGACCGGCCTACGCCTTCCAGCCAGCCCGCTTCTGTCAATCGGCGCAGCTACACCGGCGAGCTCGTGGGAGCCTCCGACACGGAGATCACGCTTGCCGCCGACGGGACGCTGGTGAGCATCCCGTACGCGCAGATCCGCCGTTCCAACCTGGTCGAGGAGTAGGAGGAGACCATGTCACGCGAAATCCTCGAAGCAATGCATGCGCTCGCCCGCGAGAAGGGCATCGAGCCGGAGAAGCTGATGATCGCGCTGGAGGACGCGCTGCTCTCCGCTTACAAGAAGCAGCCTGGCTCGGCCAAGTACGCACGCGTGGAAATGGACCGTGAAACCGCCGACTTCCGCGTCATCGAACTGATCATCCCCGAGCGCCTGGAGGCCCACCTGATCGTCGAGACGATCGATGAGGGCACCACCGTCGATCCCGAGACAGGCGAGCTGCGCGAACCGGAGGAGCCGGAAATCGACCCGGCCAAGTTCGAGGAGTACCGCGATCAGATTGGCGAACAGGACGTTACCCCCGATGACTTCGGGCGGATCGCGGCGCAAACCGCCAAGCAGGTGATCCTGCAACGCATCCGCGAGGCCGAGCGCGACATGATGTTCGAGGAGTACCGCGACCGTGTGGGTGAGCTGATCACCGGCATCGTGCAGCAGTCGGATTCCCGCTACACGCTCGTGCAACTGCGCGAGCGTGTCGAGGCGCTGCTGCCGAAGTCCGAGCAGGTCGACGGCGAGCGCTACGACCACTCGCAACGCATCAAGGCCGTGATCAAGGAGGTCTCGGCCTCGACCAAGGGTCCGTCGATCATCGTTTCCCGCCGTGACCCCGAGTTGATCAAGAAGCTGTTCGAGCTGGAGGTTCCCGAGATCGCCGACGGCCTCGTGGAAATCGCCAACGTTGCGCGTGAGCCCGGGTACCGCTCGAAGATCGCGGTGATCTCCCACGCCGACGGCGTCGACCCGGTTGGCGCCTGCGTCGGCCCGCGTGGCTCGCGCGTGCGGATGGTCGTCTCCGAGTTGCGCGGCGAGAAGATCGACATCATCCCCTTCAACGAAGAGCCGGCCCGCTTCGTCGCCAAGGCACTCTCACCCGCGCGTGTACGCGAGGTGCTGGTCGACGACGAGGCCAAGCAGGCCACGGTGATCGTGCCCGACGACCAGCTCTCGCTGGCGATCGGCCGCGAGGGCCAAAACGCACGTCTGGCCGCGCGCCTCACCGGCTGGCGCGTGGACATCCGCTCGGAGACCGAGTTCGCTGCCGAGGAGGCCGAGCACGGCTACGAGGAGGAGGAAGTCTCTGGGCGCTGCTCGGCGATCCTCTCCAACGGCAAACGCTGTCCCAACGCCGCTTTGCCTGGCTCGCGCTACTGCGGCCTGGAGGCCCACCAGGCGCTGGCGGCCGTCAGCGGCGACAGTGTCGCCGAGCTCAGCGCCAACGGCGGCGGCGCCGTCCCAGCTGCGGACGCTGCAGCGGTGGATGCGCCCCTCGAAAGCGCACCCATGGCGGAGGCGCCCGCCGAGCCGGCCGCTGAGGAGCAGGCGTCATAGCGGACCACGTGCCCCGACGCCGCTGCGTGGGCTGCGGACGGATCGCGCCGAAGTCGGAGCTGTTGCGAATCGCCGCTCGCGATGACGGGCGCTCGTGGCGCGCGGTAATCGATCCTGCCGGCACGCTTCCCGGGCGTGGCGCCTACCTCTGCAGGGCGGGAGTCGCCGCGACGGCACCCAACCCAGAGTGCCTGCGGCTCGCCGAACGCCGCCGCGGCATCGCGCGAGCGCTGCGCTGTTCTGTGACACTCGATCCCAAGCCCGTAGAATCGGGCGAGGGCGGCGCAGACAGCCGAAGGCTGGTTGGCCGAAACGGAGACCGATTAGGGGGACACTCGCTTCGCTCGCATCCCCGAATCGACCAGCGCCGTAGGCGCGTGTCACCCGGCTTCGGTCGGGCCCCTCTATCTTTCAAGTCATGAGCAAGAAGCGCGTACACGAGATCGCCAAGGAACGGGGCGTCGAGAGCAAGGCGTTGCTGGCCCAGCTCAAGGCTGCCGGCATCGACGTCAAGACGGTCTCATCCTCGGTTGACGAGTCGCTCGCGCTGCGCGCGCTGAACGGGGATGGCGCCTCCGGCGCAAACGGCTCCGCGTCGGCCTCCGCGCCGCCGGCCTCGGCTTCCGGCGCTGGTTCGGTCTCGGCGCCTGCCTCGGGTTCCGCATCTGCGACGGCCCCCGCGCCGAGGACCTCAGCGTCGGCTCCCACCACCGGCTGGACGGCACCTGCCTCGGACTCCGCATCCGCGGCGGCTCCTGCTTCTGCCGCGTCCTCCTCGTCTCCTGAGCCCACCGCGCCTGCACAGGTCACCAAGGCACAGGCACCGCAAGCTACAGCGCCGACCTCGACGCCCTCGCCGCAGCCTGCTGGCGAAGCCCCCGCGGCCAGCGCCCCACCTGCCGGTGAGGGGGCGAGTGGGGTGGCCGCCGAGGACGGGGCGAGTGCCTCGACTGCCGCGGCCGGCGGCGGGGCGGGCGGGAGCCAATCCGCTGAGCGGGTGCGCCCCACGCGCGACTCGCGCACGGGAGAGCGCGCTCCCGCAGGAGCCGGCCCGCCCGGGCGCCGTCGTGTGGTGATCGACTCGCAGGCCTCGCGCCGCCAGCAGGCTGGCCCCGCCAACCAGCCCCAGCGCCGCCCGCGTCGTGGTCGTCGCCGCCGCGGCACCTACGACGAGACGATCGCCCCGATCGACAACACCGCCGCGATCCGCGACGCCAACCTCGTGCGCATCAACTCCGGTGCCACCGTCAAGGACGTCGCCGAGTACCTCGGCGTGCCGGTGCCGGAAGTGATCAAGACGCTGATGAGCCTGGGGGAGATGGCGACGCTCACGCAGACGCTCTCCGACGAGGCGATCCAGGTCGTCGCCGAGGAGCTCGGCAAGGAGATCGAGATCGTCCACGCCGCCGACGAGGTCGAAGTGGAGCCGGTGTACGAGGACGCCGAGGAGGACCTCGTCGAGCGCCCGCCGGTGGTGACCGTGATGGGCCACGTCGACCACGGCAAGACCTCGCTGCTGGACGCGATCCGCGAGACCGAGGTCGCAGCCGGCGAGGCCGGCGGCATCACCCAGCACATCGGCGCCTACCAGGTGCACCACGCCGGTAAGCAGATCACCTTCCTCGACACCCCCGGCCACGAGGCATTCACGGCGATGCGCGCCCGCGGCGCACGCGTCACCGACCTCGCCGTGATCGTGATCGCCGCCGACGACGGCGTGAAGCCGCAGACCGAGGAGGCGATCGACCACGCCCGCGCCGCCGACGTGCCGATCGTGGTCGCGGTCAACAAGGTCGACAAGGAGGGCGCGCAGCCCGAGCGCGTGCGCAACGAAATGGCCCAGCACGGGCTGCAACCCTCCGATTGGGGCGGGGAGACGGAGTTCGTCGACGTCTCCGCGAAGACCCGCCAGGGCCTCGCCGAGCTGCTCGACACGATCCAGGTCGTGACCGACCTCGAGGAGCTGCGCGCCAACCGCGGCGCGGAGGCCTCGGGCACCGTGATCGAGTCCAAGCTGGATCCCGGTCGCGGCCCGGTGGTGAGCATCCTGATCCAGCGCGGCACGATGCACGTCGGCGACGCGCTGGTCGCGGGCGCCCACTTCGGGCGGGTGCGCGCGATGCACGACTTCACCGGGGCGCGCACCAAACGCGCCGAGCCGGGCGAGCCGGTCGAGGTGCTCGGCTTCGACGGCGTCCCCGAGGCCGGCGAGCCGGTCAGGGTGGTCGAGAACGAGCGGCGCGCGCGTCAGCTGGCGGGCGTCCGCGCCAACCGTCTGAAGACCGAGGCGCTGGCGCGTCGCTCTGGGCGCAAAATCTCCCTCGAGGACGTCTTCAAGCTCGCCCGGGAGGGTACGGTGAAGGAGCTCGGCCTCGTGATCAAGGCCGACGTCGCCGGGTCGCTGGAGGCGATCGAGGACGAGATCGCCAAGCTCCCGCAGGAGGAGGTGAAGGTCAACATCATCCACCGCGGCGTCGGCGGCATCAACGAGTCCGACGTCATGCTCGCCGCCGCCTCCGAAGGGCTGATCCTGGCCTTCAACGTGCGCCCCGTCGGCGACGCCCGCCAGATCGCCGAGCGCGAGGGCGTGGAGATTCGCTCCTATGCAGTGATCTACCGCGCGATCGAGGAGCTGCGCGCGGCGATGCAGGGGCTGTTGGAGCCCGAGGAGGTCGAGACGGTGCTCGGCCAGGCGGAGGTGCGCCAGCTGTTCCGCGCCTCGCGGATCGGCACGATCGCCGGCTCGCACGTCACCGAGGGCAAGGTCACACGCGGCGCGCGGGTGCGCGTCGTGCGCGAGGGCACGGTGATCCAGGACACCACGATCGGCAGCCTGCGACGCTTCAACGAGGACGCCCGCGAGGTCGCGGCCGGCTTCGAGTGTGGGATCGTGCTCGCCAACTTCCAGGACCTGCGCGAGGGCGACATTCTCGAGACCTACGAGACACGTCAGGTCGAGCGGGAACTGTCCTAACACAGCGTTTTGCAAACGCAACGGGCTCGGAGAGTAGGATGACCAGTGGCCGCATGCGCCGCGTCGATGAGGCGATCAGGCAGGTGATCGGAGAGGTGGTGGCAGGCGAGTTGAAGGACCCACGAGTGGGATTCGTGACCGTGACCGATGTGAGGACCAGCGCTGATCTCAGCCACGCCCGCGTGTACGTGAGCGTGCTGGACCAAACGTGGACCGATCGGGGAGACACTCGCTCCGCCGAAGCCGGGAGACGCTCGCCTTTGGCGAGCATCCCCGCTTCGGCCAGCATCCCCAAATCGGCCAGCGCCGCAGGCGCGCGTCCCACGGCTTCGTCCGACGAGCCCGACCGTGAGGCGACCCTCGCTGGACTGCGTAGCGCACACGGCTACATGCAACGGCGCGTCGCTTCCGAGCTGCGTCTGAAGCGTACGCCGACGCTCGACTTCATCTACGACGACACCACCGATCGCGCGATGCGCCTGGAGGCGCTCTTGGACGAGCCGGGGGCGGGCCCGGATCAGCTGGGGGCCGGCGTTGATGAGCCGCAGGTGAGCGAGGGCCGGTTGGAGGCCGGCGCTGATGAGCCGCGCACAGATGCGGACGAGCAGGGAGGAGGCGGCGATGAGTGAGAACGGCACCTCGTCGGCGGCCGGCTTGGCCGAGACCCGTGCGCTTGTGCTCGAGCGGATCCGCGAGGACTCGAGCTTCGTACTCGCCACGCACGAGAACATGGACGGTGACGCGATCGGCTCGCTGCTGGGGATGCAGGGGCTGCTCACCGCGCTCGGCAAAGACTCGCTGATGTTCGTCCCCCCCGGCGAGCTGCCGCTGCCCTTGGAATACCGCTTCTTCGATCTCGCTGACGCGATCCAATCGCCGCCCGCGGACATCGCCCAGCGCACCGTGGTGCTGCTCGACTGCGGCAACATCGACCGCAACTCGGCCGATGCGCTGCGCGAGGGAGCGCACCTGCTGAACATCGATCACCACCACGACAACACCCGCTTCGGCACGGTCAATCACGTGGTGGCCGATGCCTCGTGCACGGCGGAGATCATCTGGGATCTGATGCACGGACTCGGCGTGAGTCCCACCCCGGCGGTGGCGCAGGCGTTGTACGTCGGGCTCGTGACCGACACCGGGCGCTTCATGTACGAGAATACCGGGCCGCGCGCGCACCTGATGGCGGCCGAGCTGATCGAGGCGGGCGTCGACGTGCAGGCGATCTACCGCCGCCTGTACGAGGAGATGCCCTACCCGAAGCTGGCGCTGCTCGCGCTCGGGCTCGGGCAGGCGCGGCGCTTCGACGCGGGCGAGCTGGCGATCGCTGTGCTGAGCGCCGAGGACTTCCGCCGCGCGGAAGCCGAGGAGAGCTACTCCGAGGGAATCGTCGACCACCTGCGCGCGGTGCGGGGCACGAAGGTGGCCGCGCTCGTGCGCGAGCTGACCGCGCCCGAACGCCGCGGCGATCGCAAGGTGTCGTTGCGCGCCGTCGACGACGACGTGGACGTCTCGGCGATCGCTCGTGCACAGGGGGGCGGGGGACACCGCCGCGCCGCCGGCTTCTCCACCACGCTCGAGCCGCAGGAGCTGATCGAGTTCCTGCGCCGCGAGATCGCCGCCCAGCTGCATCCCGCGCCGACGCCGGCTTGAAAGCCCCCTCCAAACCGGGAGGGGGCCCTCAGCGGGAGGGGGGCACGCCGCCCTCCCGACCTCTCCAAGAGATCGGTCCCGCCCGCCCCGCGCCTGCCATCTCCCAGCCCAATGGCGTCCTGTTGATCGACAAGCCGGCGGGCATCACCTCCCATGACGTGGTCGCCGCCGTGCGCCGCGCGCTGGGGGGCGCGAAGACCGGCCACGCCGGCACGCTCGATCCATTCGCCACCGGCCTGCTGCTGGTGTTGGTCGGTCGCGCCACGCGCATCCAGCAGCAGCTGATGGGACTGCCCAAGCGCTATGAGACGCTGGCCCAGCTCGGTGCGGTGTCGAGCACCGGCGACCCGGAGGGGGAGATCACGCATACCGGGCGGTTGCCACCCGACCGATCGGAGATCGGCCAGCCGCCGCTGCCCACGGGTGAGATACGCCAACGACCTCCGATCCACTCGGCGGTCAAGATCAAAGGCGAGCGTGCCTACAAGCGCGCGCGACGCGGAGAGCAGTTCGAGATGCCCGAGCGGATCGTCACCATCCACCGCTTCGAGCAGCTGTGGCGCGAAGACGACCGCGCCGCTTTTCTGATCGAGTGCTCGTCGGGAACGTACGTGCGCTCGCTGATCGCCGATCTGCACGACGCCTACTGCGTGGAGCTGCGGCGCACCGCCATCGGGCCGTTCAAGGTGGCGGACGCGGTGTCGCCGCCGAGGCGGGGCCAGCCATGGGAGCCGCCTGAGCCGCTCACGGTCGAGTGTGCGCTCGCCCTGCTCTGACTGTAAAAGGGCGAGGCTTGGTGGTCTAACGGCTGCCTGCGCTACCCGTGACTGGTAAAAGAGGGGGCCCGGCTCGGCGAGCCCTCGAGGCGGCTGCCTGCGCCACCCTCTAATAGGCTTCCGGACGGTGAAGATCATCCGCCTGCCAGATGTCGAGCTTCGCGAGCGCCAGGTGGCGGTCGGCACTTTCGACGGCGTGCACCTGGGCCACCGCGAGGTGATTCGCGGCTCCGACAGCGTGCTCACCTTCGAACCCCACCCGGTCTCGGTGGTCGCGCCGCAGCACGCGCCGAAGTTGCTCACGCCGCTCGAGGTGAAGGCCGAGCTGATCGCCGCGCTGGGGGTGCGGGAGCTGATCGTGATCCCCTTCGACGCCGCCTTCGCTGCCCGCAGCGCGCAGGAGTTCATCGATGAGGTGCTGGTCGAGACGCTCGGGGCGGTGCGAGTATCGGTCGGCGAGAACTTCCGCTTTGGGCATCGTGCGCAGGGTGACACGCGGCTGCTGGCCGCCGACGGGCGCTTTCAGACGACGGTGCACCCGCTGCTCGAGGTGGATGGGGAGATCGTCTCCTCCAGCCACATCCGCGGCCTCGTGCTGGCCGGTGAGGTCGATCAGGCAACGCGCTTCCTCGGTGCCCCCTTTCAGCTGCGGGGCGAGGTTGTGCGCGGCGACGAACGGGGGCGCACGCTCGACTTTCCAACCGCCAACCTGATCCCCGACGAGGCGCTCGTGTGTCCCGGCCACGGCATCTATGCCTGCCTGGCCAACGGTCACCAGGCGGCCGTCAACATTGGCGTGCGCCCGACCTTCACCACCGGTCGCGGCGAGCTGATCGAGGCGTACCTGCTCGACTTCGAAGGCGACCTCTACGGCAGCGAGCTGCGCCTGGAATTCATACGCCGCCTGCGTGGCGAGCGGCGCTTCGCGACGGTCGAGGAGCTGGTCGAGCAGATGCATCTCGACGTCGAGGAGACGCGGAAGGCGCTTGCCGAGCTCTGAGCGCGTTGCCGGAGGATCGGGCCGTACACGGCGGCGGCGGCCTCAACATATGGCACACCCACCGCTCTTTGCTACCGTGTGCCCCCGCCGATGACGTTGACCACCGAGAGAAAGCGCGAGCTCGCCGCCAAGTTTGGCTCCAGCGAGCGCGACACCGGGAACACCAGGGTGCAGGTGGCGCTCCTGACCGAGCGCATCAACCACCTCACCGAGCATCTGCGCGCGCAGAAGAAGGACCACCATTCGCGCCGCGGCCTGCTGATGCTGGTGGGGCGCCGCCGGCGCTTCCTCGACTACCTGCAGCGCACCGACCTCGAGGGCTACCGCGCGCTGATCAAAGAGCTGGGCCTGCGTAAGTAGCGGTAGCGGCGGATGAGCGTTCTCGACCCCGGCAGCGAGGTTCCGAGCTTCAGTCTCGCCACCGAAGGCGGCGAGCCCTTCACCGAGAAGAGCCTGCGCGGCAAAACCACGGTGCTGGTGTTCTACCCGTTCGCGTTCAGCCCCGTCTGCACCGACCAGCTGCAGCTGTATGAGAAAGAGCTCGGCGAGATCACGGCCGACGGCGCCGCGATCTACGGGGTCTCCTGCGACAGCACGTGGACGCAGAAAGCGTTTCGCGAAAAGCTCAGCGTCCACATCCCGCAGCTCTCGGACTTCGAGCCCAAGGGTACGGCCTGCACCGTCTTCGGCGTGCTGCACGAGGGCGGCTTCCCGCAGCGCGCGCTTGTGATCGTCGGCCCCGACGGGGTCGTGCGCTGGAGCTACCAGGCGCCCTCGCCCGCCGACCTTCCCGGCGTGCACATGATCCTCGGCGGCCTGAAGAACGTCTGAGCTGAGGCGGTCGACGGCACCGCCGGCGCCCGTCACCGCACTGCGTCCTCAGTCGCTTACCGAAGCCGGGGACCTCGCCTTCGACCGAAGCGGGGAGATTCTCGCCGCCTTCGGCTCGCATCCACCGTTGGGCCAGCATCCCCGGTTTCGGCCACCAAAGCACACCTCGCGGGGCGGGCGGGCTGATCCTTGCACTGCTCTTGGCCCTCGGCCGCCTCAGTGGCGTTGTGGGCTACGGTCGCGGCGCATAGGCGCTAAGCTGCACAGCGTTCGGAATAAAGATAAATAGAGATAGCTCCGCCGACCGACGGGCGGGACAGGAAGGCAGTAAAAATATGAGTAGTGATGTAGCCGTTACACGGGTCTCCGTGGAGATCGCTGGTAGCGAGATCTCGTTTGAGACCGGCAGGATGGCCAAGCAGGCCTCCGGCGCAGTGGTCGTCCGCCAGGGCGACACGATGGTGCTTGCAACAGCCGTTGCCGGCTCGCTGCGCGACGTCGACTTCCTCCCGCTGACGGTGGACGTCGAGGAACGCATGTACGCCGCCGGGAAAATCCCCGGTTCGTTCTTCAAGCGCGAGGGCCGCCCGGGCGAGAAGGGCACGCTGACCGCGCGCATGATCGATCGCCCGATCCGCCCGCTGTTCCCCAAGGACTGGCGCTATGACACGCAGCTGGTCGCGATCCCGCTTTCGATCGACCACGTGCACCCCTATGACATCCTCGCGATGAACGGCGCCTCCGCGGCGCTGATGATCTCCGACATCCCGCTGCCGACGCCCGTCGGTGCGGTGCGCATCGGCAAGATCGATGGCAACTTCGCCGTCAACCCCTCCGAGGAGGATTTGCTGGCGAGTGCCGAGAACAGCTCGGACCTCGACCTGATCGTCGCGGGCACCGAGGACGCGATCCTGATGGTCGAGGCGGGGGCCAACGAGATCCCCGAGGCCGAGATCCTCGACGCGCTCGACATTGCTCACGCGGAGATCAAGAAGCTGTGCGCACTCCAGCGCGATCTCGCCGCGAAAGTGGGCAAGGAGAAGAAAGCGTTCGCGACGATCGCCGTCGAGGAATCACTGCTGGAGCAGATCCGCGGCTCCCATGGCGACGCCCTCGACGAGGCCACGCAGGTCGAGGACAAGCTCGATCGCCAGGCCGCGACCAAGGCCGTCGAGGAGGCGATCCTCGCGCAGCACGCCCCGGCCGCGCCCGAGGGTGCCTCCGAGGAGGAGCTCACGAGCGCCAGGGAGCGCCGTGCGGCCGTTCAGCTCGCGTTCGACAAGCTCGAGAAGGCGATCATCCGCGAGCGCATCGCCGTGCACAAGAAGCGCCCTGACGGACGCTCGGAGAACGAGATCCGCGACATCTCGATCGAAGTCGGCGTCACGCCGCGCACGCACGGCTCGGCGCTGTTCACGCGTGGGCAGACGCAGGCGCTGAGCGTCGTGGCGATGGGCACGCTCAAGGAGGAGATGCGCATCGACACGCTCGGCCTCGAGATCCAAAAAGTACTACTGGCACCACTACAACTTCCCGCCGTTCTCGGTCGGGGAGGCGGGCCGCATGGGCGGCGTCAAGCGCCGCGACATCGGTCACGGCGCGCTCGCCGAGCGTGCGCTCGCACCGATGGTGCCCTCGATCGAGGAGTTCCCTTACTCGATCCGCGTCGTCTCAGACATCCTCGAGTCAAACGGCTCCTCCTCGATGGCCTCGGTGTGCGGCTCCTCGCTGTCGCTGATGGACGCCGGGGTGCCGATCAAGCGCCCTGTCGCGGGAATCGCCATGGGCCTGATCAAAGAGGGCGATGACTACATCGTGCTGACCGACATCGCCGGCGTCGAGGACCACCTCGGCGACATGGACTTCAAGGTCGCCGGCACCGAGCGCGGCATCACCGCGCTGCAGATGGACATCAAGATCACGGGCGTCACGTTCGAGATCCTGCGCGACGCACTCGCGCAGGCCAAAGAGGCGCGCACGTTCATCCTCGGCAAGATGGCCGACGTCATCGGGACCCCGCGCGAGCAGCTCTCGCAGTTCGCCCCGCGGATCCAGACGATCCAGATCGACCCCTCCCAGATCGGCCTGCTGATCGGCAAGGGCGGGGAAACGATTCGCGGCCTCTCGGAGGAGTACGAATCGCAGATCGACGTCAACGACGAGGGCCAGGTGCTGATCTACTCCGCCAACGGCGAGCTCGCCGACCAACTGCTGGAGCGGATCCGGACGATGATGAAGGAGGTCGAGGTTGGCGACGAGTTCCTCGGCAAGGTCGTCAAGACGACCACCTTCGGCGCATTCGTGGAGCTGGCGAAGGGCACGGACGGCCTGCTGCACATCTCCAATGTCTCCCCGGGCGAGCGCATCTCGAGTGTCGAGGACGTGCTCAACAAAGGCGATGAGATCAACGTGCGCGTGGTCGAGGTCGACCGCGAGCGCGGGCGCATCGGCCTGCGCCTCGCCGACGACCCGGAGATCGCGGGCAAGACGGTCGAGGAGCTCGCCGCGGTGGGCGCCGGAGGAGGCGGCGGCGGTCGTTCCTCGGGCCCCTCGCGCAATAACGGGCGTGAGGGAAGTGGCCGCGGCGGCGACCGCGACCGTGGCCGCAGTGATTCGGCCCCGCGCGGCTCCGGCCGTCCCCGCCATGGCTCTGGGCGCGATCGCGATCGGTTCTGAGACGCAGAGAGCTACGGAGGGTTCCTTGGCCGGTTGCGATCGCGGCCCCGCGATCGGTCTTGGAGCCACTCGGCTCGGTGGTGATCGGCCGTGCCGGACGCCGTCTCAGCTGAGGCCATGAACGACGCCGGCCATCGCATCACCACCCTGGACTCGGGAGTCCGGGTGGTGAGCGAGCCGCTGCCGGCGGTGCGCTCGGTCGCGCTTGGCTTCTGGATCGGCGCCGGCTCGGCGCACGAGCGCGACCCCGAGGCGGGGATCTCCCACCTGCTCGAGCACATGCTGTTTCGCGGCTCCGAGCACTACGGCTCGGAGGAGATCGACCAGATCTTCGACGCGATGGGCGCCGAGCTGAACGCCGGCACCGACAAGGAGGCGACCTCGGTGTACTCGCGCGTGCTCGACCGCCACCTGGAGCGCGCCTTCGACGTGATCGCCGACATGGTGTGGCGCCCGCTGATGGGGGAGCTCGAGGCCGAGCGCGAGGTCGTGCTCGAAGAGATCGCGATGTACGAGGACGACCCCCAGGATCGCGTCTTCGACGTGCTCGGCGAGGCGGTCTTTGGTGCTCACCCGCTCGGGCGTGCGGTGATCGGGCGCGCCGAGGTGGTCGGATCGGTGACGCGCGAGCAGCTGCGCGCCTTTCATGCCACCCACTACAACCCTGCGGAGGTGGTGATCGCCGCTGCCGGCTCGGTCGACCACGACGCGCTCGTGGAGATGGCACGCATGGCTGAAAGGGGACGCGGCGAGGCGGCACGCGACGAGGTGGCCGCAGTCGCGGCGCCCGGCGAGCCCCGCGCCAGGGCGCGCGCCGAAGATCGACTGGACGGCGCGGGGAGGACGGGCAGAGAAGGTGCGCCCGGCGAGCCCTGGTCGAACGGCGCAGGCGGCTTGGGCGAGCCGTCGTTCGAACGGCGCGTGCGCTTCCTGCGCAAGGACACCGAGCAGTACCACCTCTGCCTCGGCGGGCGCGGGATGGCGCGGGAGGACGAGCGGCGCTTCGCGCTACGCGTGCTCGACAACATCCTCGGCGGTGGCGCTTCCTCGCGCCTCTTCCAGGAGGTGCGCGAGCGCCGGGGCCTGGCTTACTCGGTCTTCTCTTTCTCCAACCTCTACGCGCACACCGGCGAGGTGGGCCTGTACGTGGGTACGCGCCCGGAGAATCTGGCAGAGGCGGTGGCGGTGCTCGCGGCCGAGCTCGAGCGCTTCGTGCGCGAACCGGCTGACGCGCAGGAGCTCGAGCGCTCGCGCGAGAACGCCAAGGGCCGCATGGTGCTCGCGATGGAGTCCACCGCGGCGCGCATGAACCGCCTCGGTAGCTCGGTGCTGTGCGACCTGCCGATCCTCTCGGTGGAGGAGGTGATCGCGCGGATCGACGCCGTGACGATCGAGGATCTGCGTGAGCTCGCGGCCGAGCTGTTCCGCGGCCCGGAGCTGTCGGTAGCGGCGATCGGCCCGGACGAGCAGGCGCTGCGCGCGGCGTTGGCGCCGCTGGAGGCGGTCGCGGCGTGAATGGGGGCGTTGCCTGGCCCGATGTAATTGCCGGGCCGGCGGAGCATGTGGGCGAGGTGGCGGAGTGATCCGCGTGGCGGTTGCCGGCGCGTCCGGTCGCATGGGCCTCGCCGTTTGCGCGGCAGTGGAGGGTGCGGATGACATGCGGCTCACCGGCCGTGCCGATCCGCTGCTCGGCACGACGCTCGCCGAGGTGCTGCCGGACGCCGACGTGGTCGTCGACTTCACCCATCCTGAGACGGCGTTGGAGAACGCGGTGGCGTGCGTGCGTGCAGGCGTTCACGCCGTGGTCGGCACCACCGGCTTCGACCTGGGCGAGCTGGAGCGGGCGTGCGCGGCCGAGCGGGAGAGCAGCGCGAAAGGGGGCGGCGAGCGTGCTCCGGCCAACGTGCTGGTCGCCCCCAACTTCGCGATCGGCGCGGTGCTGATGATGCGCTTCGCCGCCGAGGCGGCGCGCCACATGGCGAAGGCGGAGATCATCGAGCTTCACCACGACCGCAAGCTCGACGCGCCCAGCGGCACGGCGGCGCTCACGGCGCGACTGATGGCCGCCGCGAGCGGCGGAGGATCGGGACCCGGCGGATCCGGCTCCGCCCAACCCGGATCCGGACCCGCCCACCCAGGCGGGATTCCCATCCATTCGGTGCGCCTGCCCGGGCTGGTCGCCCACCAAGAGGTGATCCTCGGCGATCTCGGCCAGACGCTGACGATCCGTCACGACTCGCTCGACCGTGAGTCGTTCATGCCCGGGGTGCTGCTCGCGGTTCGCCGGATCGCGACGCTCGCACGGCCGCTCACCGTGGGGCTGGAGAGCCTGTTGTTCGGAGACGCGGGCGACGTGGGATAATGGACCCGATGGCGAACCTGGGAACGATCCTGACCGCGATCGTGACGCCGTTCGACGCGGCGCTGCGCGTCGACGAGGAGGCGTTCGTGGCGCTGATGCACCACCTCGCCGCGCACGGCTCGGATGGCTTCGTGGTGGCTGCTACGACCGGCGAGGCCGCGACGCTCACCGACGAGGAGCAGCTCGCGCTGATCGAGCTGGCGGTCGCCGAGCGCCCGCCCGGCAAGACGATCGTCGCCGGCGCCGGCACCAACGACACGCGCCACGCGGTCGTCTTGACCGAACGGGCGAGCGCGCTCGGCCCCGACGCGATCATCTCGGTGACGCCCTACTACAACCGCCCCAGCCCGCTTGGCCTCAAGCGCCACTACGAAGCCGTCGCCGCCGCCACCGACCTGCCGGTCATGCTTTACAACGTCCCCTCCCGCACCGGCACCAACATCGGCCCCGAGCTGCTCGCCGAGCTGGCGCAGATCGAGCACATCGAGGCCGTCAAGCAGGCCAACGCCGACGAGCTGGCGCTGGTCGAGGGTCTGCAGCTGTACGCCGGCGACGACAGTTCGCTCGCGCGCACGCTCGACATCGGCGGGGCAGGCGGCGTGTGCGTCGCCAGTCACATCGTCGGCGATCAGATGCACCGGATGGTCGACGAGCCCGAGCACCGGACGGCGATCGATGTCTCACTGCAGGACGTCTACAGGACGCTGTTCCTGACGTCCAGCCCGACCTGCACGAAGGCGGCGCTGAAGCTGCTCGGTCACAAGGTCGGCGGCGTGCGTCTGCCGATGGTGCAGGCTACCCCCGAGGAGCTGGAGCAAGTGCGGGAGATGCTGGTGCGCCACGGGCTGCTCGACCCCGCCGCGGCCACGACGTCCCCGACGGGCGAAGCTGCGCGCACGCAGCAGCACGCGTGAGCGCTTCGTTGCGCGTCCTGCCGCTCGGCGGCCTGGGCGAGATCGGCAAGAACATGACCGTCGTCGAGCACGACGGACGAATCGTCGTGATCGACGTTGGCCTGCGTTTCCCGACCCCGGAGATGGTGGGGATCGACCTGGTGCTGCCCGACTTCTCCTATCTGCGTGAGCGTGCGAGCGAGATCGAGGCGATCGTTGTGACGCATGGCCACGAGGACCACCTCGGCGCGCTGCCGTGGGTGCTGCGCGAGCTGGGGGTGGGCGGGACCAAATCTACCGGCGGCGATCTGCCACCGGTGTACGGGGGGCCCCTGACGATGGCGATGGCGCGCTCGAAGCTCGAGGAGCACAAGCTGCGCGACGTCGAGCTGAACGACGTGGAGGCCGGCGAGGTGCTCGAGCTGGGGCCGTTCTCAATGGAGATGGTGCACATGACCCACTCGATCCCCGACTCGAGCGCGGTGGCGCTCGGCACCGAGCTGGGGACGGTGTTGATCACCGGTGACTACAAGTTCGACCAGACGCCTGTGGACGGCCCCCCCGCGGACGTCTCGCGCTTGGCGGAGCTGGGGCGCGAGGGGGTGCTGCTGCTGTGCGGGGACTCGACCAACGTCGACCGCCCGGGCTTCTCGCCCTCAGAGTCCGGCGTCGGCCCTCACCTGGAGGAGGCGTTCGCGCGCTGCGAGGGGCGGATCGTCGTCACGAGCTTCGCGTCCAACATCCACCGCGTGCAGCAGGTCGTCGACGCGGCACAGCAGTTGGGGCGCAAGGTTGCCCTGGTGGGACGCTCGATGCGCAAGAACGTCGGCATCGGGCGCACGCTTGGGCACATCGAGGTGCCCGAGGGGATGCTGGTGGGGGTGCGCGAGATCGAAGACTTCCCCGACGAGCGGATCGTGATCATCTCGACCGGCTCCCAGGGCGAGCCGCTCTCGGCGCTGCGGCGGATGGCCTATCGCGACCACCCGCAGGTGCAGTTGCGCGGCGGTGACACGGTGATCTTCTCGGCCACCCCGGTGCCCGGCAACGAGCGCGCGGTCAACGAGACGATCGACCGTCTCTACCACATCGGCTGCCAGGTGGTGACACCCGCGGACGCGCCGGTGCACGCCTCCGGGCACGGCTACGCCGAGGAGGTGAAGCTGATGCTCAACCTCGTGCAGCCGCGCTATGTGATGCCCTTCCACGGCGACTTCAAGCGGCTGCGCCTGCACGCCCAGCTGGCCGAAGCGGTCGGGGTCGCGCCGGAGGACATCTTCCAGGGTGAGAACGGGCGGCCGCTGGACATCGACGGGCGCGGCGCGCGCTTTGGCGAGCACGAGCAGTCGGGGATGATCTTCGTCGACGGTGTGGAGATCGGCGACATGGCCGACGTGGCGCTGCGCGACCGGCGGATGCTCTCGGCCGACGGGATCTTCATCGTCGTGGCGACGATCGCCGAGCAGGACGGCCACTCGGTCGCCGACCCGGAGGTGATCTTCCGCGGCGTCCCCTTTCTCGATGAGGCCGGCCGCCTCGTGGAGGAGATCCGCCTCACCGTCGAGGAGTCGCTGCGCCGCGCCGCCGAGGAGGAGATCCGCGAGGTGGATCTGATCCAGCAGACGCTGCACGACGACCTAGCTCAGCTGGTTTACGACCGGTTGAAGCGCAGGCCCATGGTGCTTCCCGTCGTCGTAGAGGTCTGACAAAAGAGGGGCCCGCCTTGGCGGCCTGCGGCCGCCTGCGCCACCCTCTGGGCGACCGTTTGAAGCGCCGCCCAATGGTGCTGCCAGTCGTCGTCGAGGTCTAACTGGAGCGGCGCCGGCCACCCCTACGCGGGATTGGTCATCGCGGGTGCCGGCGCTGGGCGAGAAGATGCCTCACGCGCCGACCCCGGCGGTAGCCGCACGACGAAGCGCGCGCCGTGGGGCGTGACGTTCTCGAGTATGACCGAGCCGCCGTGCGACTGGGCGACGGCGCGCACGATCGCGAGACCGAGGCCGAATGAGCCGCCGCGGTCGCCCGCGCCGCGCACGAAGCGCTCGAACAGGGTGGGGGCGAGCTCGGGCCGCACGCCGGGGCCGTCGTCTTCCACTGTGAGCACCGCCCCTGCGCCCACAAGCCCGGTCGAGATGCGGATCGCCGTGTCGGGTGGGGTGTGACGCAACGCGTTCTCGATCAGGTTGAGCGCCACCCGGAAAAGCTCGTCGTGGTCGCCCTCGACGACCGCGGGATGGGCGTCGATCGTGAGCTCGTGCTCACTGCTGAGCGAACCGAGCTCGGCGGCGGCGTCAAGTGCCACCTGCCCGAGGTCGACCGGTTGGCGCGGGGCGGCGCGGCCGACGTCGCTGCGCGCCAGCAGCAGCAGGTCGGCGACCAGCCGACGCATGCGCCGCGAGGAACGCAGGGCCGAGCGCGCCGCGTCACCCTCGTCGCCGTGCAGCGATTCTGCCAGCAACTCGAGGTTGGCGAGCACCGATGTGAGCGGCGTACGCAGCTCGTGCGAGGCGTCGGCGACGAAGCGCCGCTGGCGGTCGAGCATTGCCTCGGTCTCAGCGTGGGCGTCGTCGAGCGAGTGCAGCATCCCCTGCAGCGTGCGGGCGAGCTCCGCGACCTCGTCTTCGGCCTCGGGCTGGGGGATCGCGGCGCTGGAGTCCTGCGTGCGCGCGATCTCCGCGGCGGTCGAGGTGAGCGTCGCGATCGGCTGCATCGCGCGACGTGCGATCGTCGCGCCGGCGAGCAGCGCGAGGCCGCTGCCGGCGAGTGTGCCGAGCACCAGCAGCAGCTCCACGCGGGCGATCGTCGGCTGCACGTCGGAGAGCGGCCGGGCATACTGGATCACGACGTAGCCGCCGGTCGACAGCGGCTTTGCGCGCGATTCGACGCGGTAGCCATCGACGTTCACGCCCCCTTCGAGGCCGGCGATCCGCCCGTCGGGGGGGTCGAGTTCGGGGGCATGGGGGGTGTGTTCGATCACGCTCGCGGAGGTGGAGAGGATCACCCGGATGACGGCGTGCTCCGGAGCGGCGTATTCGTCTATGTTCGGTGTGACGACCAGATGGTTGTTGGGCAACGACGAGATCTGCAACAGGCTCGAGAGGTCGTCGGCGGAGGCGGCAACTTCGGTGTTGAAGTCCGAGCGGATCCGGTGCACGGTGAGCGAGCCGACCACGAGCGCGAAGCCGCAGAGGATCACGAACGTCAGCAGCGCCGAGGCGAGCGCCAGGCGCGTACGGATCGGCAGGCGGTCGAACGCCGCCGAGACCCGCGCGAGCAGGTTGGCCGCGGCGCGCCTCATCGCCGGGGCGGGACCGTCGGCGGGTGCTCAGGCCCTGAGGACGTAACCGGCTCCCCTAATGGTGTGCAGCAAACGCGGCTCGCCCTCGGCCTCGAGCTTGCGGCGCAGGTTGGAGACGAACACCTCGATCGTGTTGGTCTGGGAGAAGGGGTCATAACCCCAGACCTCGTCGAGCAGCCGCTGGCGGGAGATCACGATCCGCTCATTGCGCATCAGGTACTCGAGCAGTTCGAACTCCCGCTGGGTGAGCTCGATCCCGCGCTCGCCGCGCAGCACCTCGTGCGTGTCAGCGTTGAGCGAGAGGTCGCCCACTCTCAGTGGCGCCGAGCCGCGCGGCGGGCGGCGGCGCAGCAGTGCGCGCATCCGTGCCAGCAACTCCTGGCGCTCGAACGGCTTGACGAGGTAGTCGTCGGCGCCGGCGTCGAGCCCCTCCACGCGCGACTCCAGCGCGTCGCGCGCGGTGAGGATCAGGATCGGCACGTCGTCTTGCTCGCGTAGGCCGCGGGCGACATCGATGCCGTCGACCTTCGGCAGGCCGAGATCGAGGATCACGAGGTCGGGCACGAAGCTGTGGGACTGTTCGAGGCCGGCGGCGCCGTCGAGTGCGATCCGCACCTCGTAGCCCTCCATCCGCAGCGAGCGTTGCAGCGCCTGGGCGATGTCCTCGTCGTCCTCGACCACGAGGACTCTCGGTGCGCGGGAGAAATCGTTCATAGGTACCTGTGTATCGATTTGTACTAAAGCGATGGTAAGGCTTTTTGGTCGCCGTACCTCGACGGCGGGCAATCGTCGGCCGCGACGAGGCAGGGTCTGAAGCCCCGGCGTCGAAGTTGCGGGTGGATGGCAGGAACACGCACGCGCAGCACACGCCGAGCGCCGGCCGCTCGCGGATCCACCAAGCGGAGATCGGCCGCCAAAGCTCGCGGCCGCCAGCGGCGGCGCGGCTCGAGCTGGCCGCCGCCGTGGTGGCCGCCACGGCGGCCGCAGCTCGACCAGCGCCAGCGCGACGTGCTGGCGCTCGCGCTGATCGCGGTGGGTGTGTTCATGGGCGTGGTGCTGTACGGATCGGGTAGCCCACCCACTCACGGCGGGCGTCTGGGGCACGCGCTGGCGGTCGCGCTCGGCTGGAGCGTGGGGCGCGCGAAGGTGCTGGCACCACTCGCTCTCCTCGGCGCTGGCGCGGCGATGCTGATGCGCCCGGTACTGCCGGCGATGCGCCCGCTGCGCACCGGCAGCCTCTGCCTCTTCGGCGCGATCGTGCTGGCGCTGGCGGCCGGGACGCTGGGCGTTAGCTCGGGACAGGGCACGCCGACTTCGCACTGGTCCTCCGACTATCTGCAGGCGCACGGCGGCGGGGCCGGACAGGTGCTCTACGAAGTGGCGCACCGGCTGGTGCAGCAGGTCGGCGTGGACATCCTCGTCGTGTTCCTGCTGGTGGTGGGCGTGATCCTGTTGACGGGCGCCTCGCTGGCGGCGGTGCTGCGCGCGACCGGCAGCGGCATGGTCGACAGCACGCGGATGTTGAAGGCGCGGGTGGCTGCCGATCGCGGGGCGGGCGGCGATTCCTCGGACGCGCTGGCGAGCGGTTCCTCGCGCGCACGTGCGGCAGATCCGATCGAGGGGGGCACCCCGTTGGAGACCCTGCTGCCGCCCGAGCCCGAGCCGGGCAAGCTGGTGGTGCGCGCCACCCACGTGGAGGCGCCCTCGCTGGATGGCGAGCGGCCGCTGGAGCCGGTCGACCCGTGGGCCGACGACGAGGTCGAGGAGGAGACGCACGAGCCGCCGGAGCTCGACCCCGACCCGGATGAGGAGCTACCACCGGCCGCCGAGGCCGACGAAGAGTCACGCGAACCGATCACCGGTGTGGGGGCCTTGAGCCCGGACGATCTCACCCCCCAGGGGCGCCTGCGCGAGCACATCACCGATGACCCCGACTTCGAGTGGCGGCTGCCGGAGGCGAGCAAGGTGCTGTCGCGCTCGAGCGCCGAGCAGTCGCGTCCGGACACCGCCGGGCAGGAGCGCACCGCCGCCAACCTGGTCGAGGCGCTCGGCCACTTCGGCGTGCAGGCGAAGGTGATCGGCACTGTCGCGGGCCCGCACATCACCCGTTACGAGTTGCGTCTCGCGCCGGGGACGAAGGTCGCGAAGGTGACGCAGCTGAAGGACGACCTCGCCTACGCACTCGCCGCCACCGACATCCGCATCCTCGCGCCGATCCCGGGTAAGCAGGCGGTGGGGGTCGAGGTCCCGAACGCGCGCCGGCGGATCGTGCGCCTCGGCGATGTCTACCAGGAGCCTCCCAAGGATTGGTCGCCGCTCACAGTGTGGCTCGGCAAGGACGTGGCGGGCAAGGCGATCGGCGCCGACCTCGCGAAGATGCCCCACCTGCTGGTCGCGGGCACGACCGGTGCGGGCAAGTCGGGCGCGATCAACGCGATGCTCGCGAGCGTGCTGCTGCGCGCCAATCCGCACGAGCTGCGCCTCGTGCTGGTCGATCCCAAGCAGGTCGAGCTCAACCACTATGAGTCGATCCCGCACCTCCTGACCCCGGTGATCACCAGTCCGCGGATGGCCGCCAACGCGCTGCAGAACCTCGTGCGGGAGATGGAGCAGCGCTACGGCACGATGTCGCTGGCGCGCACGCGCAGCCTGCCCGAGCTCAACAAAGCTCGCGAAGCCAGGGGAGAACCACCGCTGCCCTACATCCTCTGCGTGATCGACGAGCTCGCCGACCTGATGATGGTCGCGCCCGCCGACGTCGAGGACTCGATCATCCGCCTCGCGCAGAAGGCGCGCGCCGTCGGCATCCACCTGGTGCTCGCGACGCAGAGCCCGCGCGTGGACGTGATCACGGGCATGATCAAGGCCAACGTGCCCTCGCGGATCGCCTTCGCGGTCTCCTCGCAAACCGACTCGCGCGTGATCCTCGATCAGAACGGAGCCGAGTCGCTGCTCGGGCAGGGCGACATGCTCTTCAGCCCGGTGGGCTCATCGCGCCTGCAGCGCATCCAGGGCGCCTACATCGACGAGCCGCAGATCGCCAAGCTGACCGACTTCTGGCGCAAGCAGGGCGAACCGGAGCTACGTGAGGAGCTGCTGCAGGAGGTCGAGCCGAGCGAGAAGGAGGGGGAGGGTTCGGGACCGGATGACTTCGATCCCGACGAGGATCCGCTGCTGAGGGACGCGATCGCGCTGGTGGCGGAAATGCAGACGGCCTCTACCTCAATGCTGCAACGGCGCCTGCGCCTCGGCTACACGCGCGCGGGCCGGATGATCGACATGCTGGAGCGCCGCGGCGTGATCTCCGGCTACGAGGGTTCCAAGCCTCGCCAGGTATTGATCGCCGAGGCCGATGTGCCGCGCATACTGGCTGCCCTGGAGGAGCGGGCAGTCAACTAGCCTTCACGCCAAGATGCCCGAAATCGGAGCAACGCTTAACGGGGGAGGGCAGGCCTCCACACCTCCCCTCCCGATGCAACCGATGCCTGAGATCGGAGCGACGCTCAGCGGGGGGAGGGCAGGCCCGGGGCGGGCGGGCCGCCACAAATCCCCTCCGGGTGTAGTCGATGCCTGAGATCGGAGCAACGCTGCGCGAGGCACGGATGCGCGAGCGGATCGATGTGTCGGAGATCGAGGCGCAGACGAAGATCCGCGCCAAGTACTTGCGAGCGCTGGAGAACGAGGAGTGGGACCTGCTGCCGGGGCCGACGTTCGTCAAGAGCTTCCTGCGTACCTACGGCAACGCTCTGGGCCTCGACGGGCGTGCCCTGGTGGAGGAGTACAAGCTCCACTACGAGCACCCCGGCGAGGGGATCGAGCCGATCCAACAGACGGCGGTGTCGGCCTCCCGCCGCGCCCGCGCGCGCCCCGGTGGCGCGATGCGTCGTGGATCGGGCGCCCAGCCGCCGCCGCGCACCGGCCCCTCACGTGCCTATGTGGCCGCGCTCGGCGCCGTCGGCATCGTGATCGTGCTGCTGGTGTTCGCGCTGCTGTCGGGCGGCAGTTCGCCGTCGAGCAAAACACCGCCGAGCACCCCGACGCAGGGGGCGCGCGTCACCCACCCCAAACATGCTCACAGCGCGCATGGTGCCGGCACGGCGAGCGCGACGGCGACGCCGGCGTCGCTGAAGCTCGAACCGAGCGCCGAAGTGTACGTCTGCCTGATCGGCGACGGTGGGCGCAAGCGGATCCCGGGCGTGATCCTCACTCCGGAAAGCCCCGAGCCGATCTACCACGCTCGCCGCTTCGAACTGACGCTCGGCAACAACGCCGTGACGCTGATCGTCAACGGCAAGCCGGTGACGGTGCCGGCCTCCTCCGGCGCGATCGGCTACGCGATCACCCGCACGGGGATGCGGTCGCTGGTGGAAAGCGAAGCGCCGACGTGCAAGTGAGCGGGTGAGCCGGTGAGCGCGCGGGCGGGGATCGTCGTTACCGGCACCGAGGTGCTGACCGGTCGCGTGGCCGACCGCAACGGCCCGTGGCTGGCCGACCGCCTGGAAGAGCTGGGCGTGGACCTGGCGCAAATTACGATCGTCGGCGACCGCCGTGAGGACCTGCTGGCGGCGCTGCGCTTCATGGCGGAACAGCGCTTTGACGTCGTGCTCACCAGCGGTGGCCTCGGTCCAACGGCCGACGACCTCACAGCCGAGGTGGTGGCGGAGTTCCAGGGCCGCGAGCTGGTGTGGGACGGCCCACTGCAGGAGCGCATCGAAGCGATCGTCGCACGCCTGGGAGCGCGCTGGCGCAATGTGAGCGCGGACGCGATGCGCGAGGGGGCGCGCAAGCAGGCCACGATCCCGCGGGGCGCGACGGTGCTCGACCCCGTGGGCACCGCCCCGGGCCTGGTGGTCACCCCCGCCGAGGAGGTTGGACGCCCGCCCGCCCCCACGGTCGTGGTGCTCCCCGGCCCGCCGCGCGAGCTGCAGCCGATGTGGGAGGCAGCCGTGCGCGAGGACTTCCGCGCGGCGGGTCCACTGCGCGAGGCGCTGGCGGGCGCCACGGTGTACCGCCGCCGCACGCTGCGCCTGTTCGGGATCCCCGAGTCGGAGATCGCCGAGACGCTCAGGGCGGCCGAGCACGAAGGCGTTCCGCTCCACCGCCTGGAGGTGACCACCTGTCTGAAACGGGGCGAGGTGGAGGTCGTCACGCGTTACGAGCCCGACGCACAGGAGGCCTACGACGCGCTGGCGGGCGTGTTGAGAGCACGCCATGCCGAGCAGCTCTTCTCTGAGGACGGCAGCACGATCGACGAGCAGGTTGCGGCGCTACTCCGAGGCGAGCAGGGCGCCCCCGCGCGCACGATCGCAACCGCGGAGTCCTGCACGGGAGGGCTGCTCGCGGGCCGCCTGACCGCCCCCCCCGGCGCCTCGCGGTATGTGCGCGGTGGGATCGTCGCGTACTCCAACGAGGCGAAGGTGGCGCAGGCGGGCGTCCCCGCCGAGCTGATCGAGCGCCACGGCGCCGTCTCCGCCGAGGTCGCCGAGGCACTGGCCAAGGGAGCGCGCGAGCGCCTCGGAGCCGACGTCGGTGTGGGCGTAACGGGTATCGCCGGTCCCGGCGGCGGCACGCCGGACAAGCCGGTGGGCACGGTGTACCTGTGCGTCGCAGCCACCGACGGCTCACTCGCGCGAGCGGTGACCCTCCCAGGAGGCCGGCCCGACGTACGGGAGCGCACGACTACCGTGGCGCTGCACATGGTGCGCCGGCTGCTGAGCCCAAAAGCCAGCAGCTGAGTCGCCGTCCGGGGGTGCCGGCATCGATCTTGCCGGCGTCCCCGGCGGTTCCGTCGCCGCGCGGGCGGCTCGGCAATGTCCACGAGGTCAGAAACACTCCCTTGTATCGTCGTTGCGCGCGTGGTACAGCTATGCCTACGGCTTTCAGGCGATTCAAAGGACGTTTGCGACCAGTTCGAACAAACCCGACATATGTGGCCTCTGGCCACTGTACGCTTGCAAAAGCCTACGGGAGCCCCTACCGACTTTCCAGGCACCCGTAGAGACTCCGGATCGTGACCTCCTCTCCACGCATTCGGATCCCGCCGGGCGGGGGCACCGGTCCGACATAGCCGGTGCCCCCGTCGGCCATTCTGAGAATGAATCGCGACGGACCGTCTGCCGGGCTCGTGTGCCGCGCCGCGGTTTGCCTGCGCGGTTGCGATCATCACCGGTATGACCCGCGGCGCTGAGGCCCGCCTGTTCGTCGCGCTCGACCTGCCGGCTGAGCTGCGCTGGCGGCTACTGGGGTGGGCGCGAACCGCCGCCGCGAGCGTACGGGATGGAGGTCCCGCCGGCTCCGCCGCCGCGCGCGCGTCCTCCACGATGGTCTACCGGGGTGTCGTGCGCTCTCCCGGCCGGCGTCGGGAAGCACGGCCGCTGCCGACCCGCCAGCTGCGGCTGCTCGATCCCGACTCCCTGCACGTCACGCTCTGCTTCCTCGGCAACCGGCCGGTGGGGGAGGTCGAGGCGCTCGACCAGGCCCTTGCCGCTGCCTGTGCAGAGGCGCCACCGGTCGGCGCGCTCTCCTTCGGGGCGCCGCTGTGGCTGCCCCCGCGCCACCCGCGCGCGCTCGCCGTGGAGCTGCACGACACCCACGATCGCGCTCTGGAGGCGCTGCACGGGGCGCTCGCCGCCGTCTGTGACCTGGAGCCGGCGGCCGCTCCCGGTCCCGGCCCCAGCCGGGCCATGGAAGGTCGGCGCCGGCGCTTTCGCCCGCACGCGACGGTCGCGCGCATGCGCCCCTCCGAGGCTCCACGCGAGCGTGCCCTGCCGCCCACGCCGGCGCTTTCGTTCAACCCCCGCTCGGTCACGCTGCAGCGCTCCTGGCTCACGCCCACCGAGGCTGTATATGAGACGCTCTCCACATACGCCCTCGCGACCCCCTGCATGGAGGGGTAGCCCGTCGCCGCGGCGCGGGTGGTGGCCACCCACCGAGGCCGTACCGACGTCGTTCGCTATTCCGCGCGGCGGCCCCCGCCGGCGCAGCGGCTTCAGCCGCGGAGCCCCATTCAATCGACTTCCGCAATCGAACAAGTGTTCCGTCCGGGGCTCGCTCTACCGTTTGCGCTCGATCCGTTTTCCCGATTCCCGGAGGAGCTTCCGATGCCGACCGACAACGAGAAGGCCGCCAAGGCCCGCGACGCCGCGCTGAAGGGCGCGCTCACGCAGATCGAGCGCGAGTTCGGCAAAGGCACCGTCATGCGCATGGGCGACGAGGGTGCGCAGGTGCGCGTTGCCGCGATTCCCACGGGCGCGCTGTCGCTCGATCTCGCGCTCGGGATCGGCGGCGTTCCGCGCGGGCGCATCGTCGAGGTCTTCGGCCCCGAGTCCTCCGGCAAGACCACGCTGATCTACCACGTCCTCGCCGAAGCCCAGCGGCTCGGGGGGGTCTGCGCCTTCATCGACGCCGAGCACGCGATGGACCCGCTCTACGCCAAGGAGATCGGCGTCGACATCGACGAGCTGCTCGTCTCCCAGCCCGACTATGGCGAGCAGGCGCTGGAGATCGCCGACATGCTGGTGCGCTCCGGGGCGATCGACGTCGTCGCGATCGACTCTGTCGCCGCGCTCACCCCGCGCGTGGAGCTCGAGGGGCAGATGGGCGACCAGACGGTCGGCGCGCAGGCGCGGATGATGTCCCAGGCGATGCGCAAGATCGCCGGCAACCTCAACCGCACCTCCACGCTCTGCATCCTCACCAACCAGATCCGCGAAAAGGTCGGCGTCATGTTCGGCTCGCCCGAGACCCAGCCTGGCGGGCGGGCGCTGAAGTTCTACGCCTCCCAGCGCCTGGACATCCGCCGCATCGAGACGCTCAAGGACGGCACCGAGGCGGTCGGCAACCGCGTGCGCGTAAAGGTCGTCAAGAACAAGCTCGCCGCCCCCTTCCGCCAGGCGGAGTTCGACATCGAGTTCGGCAAAGGCATCTCCTCCACCGGCTGCCTGATCGACCTCGGCATCGAGGACTCCGTCGTCACCAAGTCCGGCTCCTTCTTCTCCTACGGCAACGAACGCCTCGGCCAGGGCCGCGGCGCCGCAAAGGCCTATCTCGACGCGCACCCGGCGATGGCCGCGGAGATCCGCGCGAAGATCTTCGCCGCGCGCGACATCTCGCCCGAGGGCCCCGCCATCCCGCTGGAGCCTGTCGCCGACGCCCCGGTCAAGGGGGTTGGTCCTGAGGCGCCGCCCGAGGTTGCGCCGACACCGGTCCCGGCACCGCGGCGTCAGCCCGTCGCGGCGTAAGCGCGTGGGGTAAGCGCACGGGCGTCGGGCTTGGGACCGGCGGGGACGAGGCGCACGACCAGCGAGGCGGCTGTTGGAGTGGATCGGCGGCCGCCCTGCGGGTACCCTGTCTTCATGCCGCTCTACCACGTAACCACGTTCGGCTGCCAAATGAACGAGCACGACTCCGAGCGGATGAAGGGGATGCTCGAGTCGCTCGGCTACCGCGAGGCCGCCGCGCGTGCCGAGGCCGACCTGATCCTCTTCAACACCTGCTCGATCCGCGAGTCCGCCGACTCCCGCTTCATCGCCCACCTCGGCGAGGCCAAGCGACTGAAGCACGAACGGCCCGAGCGGATCGTCGGCGTGGGGGGATGCTGGGCGCAGTCGGTCAAGGAGGAGGTCTTCGAGCGCTTCCCGTTCGTCGACGTCGCCTTCGGGCCCGGCCAGGTCCATCGCCTCGCGGAGTTCCTCACCTCGGAGTCGCTGACGGCGCAGGGCTTCTTCGAGTTCGAGGGCTTCACTGGGCGCCTGCCCGCCCACCGCGAGCGGCCCTTCCAAGGGTGGGTGCAGATCAGCGTCGGCTGCAACTGCCGCTGCTCCTACTGCATCGTCCCGTCCACTCGCGGGCGCGAGGTCTCCCGGCCCTTCGACGAGCTCGTCGCCGAGGTTCGCGCGATGGCCGCCGAAGGGGTGCGCGAGGTCACGCTGCTCGGCCAGAACGTCAACTCCTATGGGCGCGACCTGCGCGAGCCGGCCGCACCGATTGCGCTTGGCGGCGCCGCGACCGCGTCGGGACAGGCGCACGAGAGGGCTGGGGCACCCGGACAGGCGCGCGGGGGAGGGTCGGCAGGGGGGCTGCGCTCACGTACCTTCGCCGAACTGCTGCACGCCCTCGACGCCATCGAGGGCGTCGAGCGCATCCGCTACACCTCACCCCATCCGAAGGATATGCGCGAAGATGTGATCCGATCGCATGCCTCACTACGAACAGTATGTGAGCACATTCATCTGCCTCTGCAGTCCGGCTCCACCCGCATCCTCAAGGCGATGCGCCGCACCTATGACCGCGAGCGCTACCTCGATCGTGTCGCCCTGATCCGTGAGCATGTCCCCGACGTCTCGCTCACCACCGACATCATCGTCGGCTTTCCCGGCGAGACCGAGGAGGACTTCGAGCAGACGCTCTCGCTCGTCGAGCAGGTCCGCTACGACGGCGCGTTCACCTTCCTCTTCTCGCCCCGGCGCGGCACCGAGGCCGCCGCGATCACCGTGGGGCTCGTGCCCCACCCGGTCAAGGTGCAGCGCATGGAGCGCCTCCTCGAGGCCGTGCAGCGCCACGCGCGCCAGCGTGCTCAGCGCTTCGTCGGGCGCGATCTGGAGGTGCTCGTCGAAGGGCCGTCGCGCAACGATCCCTCGCGGCTGCGGGGACGCACCCGCCACAACAAGGTCGTCAACTTCGCCGGCCTCTCCGCCCCCGGGGATCTGACGCGAGTGCGGATCGACTCCGCGACCTCGCAGACGCTCGCGGGGGAGGAGCTGTTGCTGGCGCGGGCCGTCGGGTAGTCACCCGTCCGGGCTTTCGCGGATTAGAGCCGCTGCGTAGGGTCTCCACCCGGTGCGTCCTTCCGGATAAAGCACGGCGAGCCGCCCCTGCCTGGTGACGGCCCGCCGCTCCTCGGTCTGCCGATCGCCGCTAGTCGGCGGTCGGAGTCGGCCCCGGGGGAGGACCGGTGTAGCTCGAACCCGATCCGCTGCCCGAGCCGGATTTCGAGCTCGATCCCCCGCTCGACCCTTTGCCCATATTCGGGCACGGGTGGCCCGAGGGGCTTGTCGAGCTCGGCGCTGGGGCTGTTTTGGACGGCGTCGAGGGGGTGGTTGTCGTGGACGGAGTGGTCGTCGTGCTCGGCGTTGACTGGGTCGTTGCACCCGTCGTGCCGGTGCCACTCGGAGCCGCGGCCGCGCCGGCGATACCGGCGACCGCGCCTCCCGTTGCCAGCGCGCCCACCACGATGACCGCCCTGATCGTATTCGCCCTGTTCATGGGGACCTCCTGTGGTCGGTTGGGGAGCCTGCTTACGCCACCCATCCTGCGCCCCGTCCCTAAGCGGCCCGCAACGCCTCTCTAAGGCTTCTCGAAGGAGCTCAGCCCTCGGCGCGGTGCCCCGCCGCCACATCCTCCGCGAGCTTGTCGTTACCAGTCTTGCGGGTGACGGTCGCGGCGAGGCCGGGGGCGAGACCCGCGAAGGCCGAGCCGACGCGCAGAGTCAGCGGCGCGACGTCCACCTCGGCGCGGTTGCGCGCGATCGCCTCCGCCACCGCGCGCCCCACGTCCTGGGGGCTGCGTGTGCCGACACCGGGCGGGAGCTTCGCGCCCGAGGCCGCAAACATCCCCGCTTCGCGGATGAAGCCCGGGTTGACGACGGACACGCCGACGCCCCGCTCGCGCAGCTCCGGGCGCAGCCCCAACGCGAACCCGCGCAGCCCGAACTTCGTCGCGTTGTACAGCGAGGTCATCGCGCTCGGTGCCTTGCCCGACAGTGAGGAGACGAACAGCAGGTGCCCGCCCCCGCGTGCCACCATCGCCGGGGCGAGCGCGTGCGCCATCGCGATCGGCGCGCGCAGGTTCACCTCCAGCGTGCGGTCGACCTCATCCATCTCGAATTCCTCCAGGCGCCCCGCGCCGGGCAGCGCCGCGTTGGCGACGAGGATGTCTACCTCACCCGCTTCGCCCAGCAGGCGATCGACCGCGGCGCGGTCCGCGAGGTCCGCGGCCAGCGCGCGTGCGCCGAGCTCGCCCGCCAACCCCTCCAGCACATCCGTGCGCCTGCCGGTCAAGATCAGCTGCGCGCCGCGCCCGCCCAGCTCGCGGGCGATCGCTTCGCCGAGGCCGCCGGTGGCGCCGGTGAGCAGGACGGTGGAGTCATGGATCTGCATTGGTGGTCGCTCCCGGCAGGTTGGGTTGGGTTGAGTCGAGGCGTTGAACGGGCGGTCGGGGGTGTGGGCGACACGCGCGGCCGACCGCTGAGCTGGCCGACGGTGCAAGGCTACGTCAATGCAGGTGATCGCGCTGTTCGGCCCCACGGGCGTGGGCAAGACCGCTGTCGCGGTCGCGCTCGCCGCGCGGCTGCGAGCCGCCGGCGAGGACCCCGTGGCCGTCTCCGCCGACGCGCTGCAGGTTTACATCGGTCTGGAGACGCTCACCGGCGTCGCCTCGGCGGCCGAGCGGGCGGCCCTGGAGCACCGGCTCGTCTCCTTCCTGCCGCCCGACGCGTCCTTCAGCGCCGGTCAGTACGCCGAGCTGGCGCACGCCGAGATCGACGCGCTGCTCACCCAAGGGAGGCGGCCGATCGTCGTCGGCGGTACCGGCCTCTACCTGCGCGCGGCGCTCACCGAGCTGCGCCTGCGCCCTCCCCCGCCCGAGGGGCTGCGCGAGCGGCTCACCGCGGAGCTCGAACGGGAGGGCTCGGCCGCGCTGCACACCCGCCTCGCGCGCGGCGCGCCATGGGCGGCCGAGCGCATCGACCCCTCCGATCGACAGCGGATCGTCCGCGCGCTGGAGCTGCTCGCAACGGGCGAGCTGGAGCCGCCCGAGGGGCCCTCGCAGCTGTGGACCGACGAGGTGCGCCGTCCCACGCTGCTCGTCGGGCTGACGCTGGCACGCGAGCAGCTGTACGCCCAGATCGACGCCCGCGTCGAGCGGATGCTGGCGGCCGGGGTGCGCGAGGAGGTGCTGCGCGCCCACGCCGCCGGCGCCTCGGTCACCGCGCGCAAGGCGCTCGGTTTCGAGGAGCTGCTCGCCGGCGACGTCGAAGCGATGCAGCGCCGCACCCGCAACTACGCGCGCCGCCAGCTCTCCTGGATGCGCAAGCTTGCCGGCGTCCACCTGATCGACGTGACCGGCCGCACGCCGGAAGACGTAGCGGCGGAGATCCTAGACTCCGTCACGGCCGGCGACGTCGCTGCCGCGCCCCCCGCCGGCGAGGGTTGAGGTCGGCTCCTCAGGCAGCCTCCTCCACGTGGGCTCGCTGCGCGCCGGGATGCCGTCTGACGGCACCGTTCCAGCCGGGTGAGCGCATAAACTCGGGCAGCGTATGACCGTCTCCGCAGAGATAAGCCCGATGCGGTTCGAGAAGTGGCAGGCGCTCGGCAACGACTACCTGATCATGGAGCGCGCGCAACTGCCGTTCGAGCTCACCCCGCCGCGCATCCGCAAGCTCTGCGCGCCGCACTTCGGGGTCGGCGCCGACGGGGTGCTGCTGCTCGCCCCCAGCGACGACCCCCAGTTCGTCGCGCGCCTCGAGATCTACAACCCCGACGGCTCGGAGGCGGAGCTGTCGGGCAATGGGGTGCGTGAGGCAGTGCTCTACCTGCGCCGCCACGGCTGGACCGAGGAGGACGTATTTGCGATCCACACCGCCGCGGGGGCGATCACGCCGACGATCCTCGGTCCCCACAGCTGCCGCATCGACATGGGCGCCGCGTCGCTGAGCTCGCAGAGCTTCCCGGGCGGATCCCCCAACGGTCACGGCGAACTGAGCGCCGGCGGCCGACGCTGGCGCTTCCAGCACGTCTCGATCGGCAACCCCCAATGCGCGATCCACGTCGAGGACTTGGATGCGCTGCTGGCGCTCGACCTGACCGCGATCGGCCCCGCGATCGAAGACCACGAGCTCTTCCCGCACCGCACCAACGTCTCGTGGTACACCGAGACTGAACCGTTTCGCATCCGCGCGCGGATCTTTGAGCGCGGGGTGGGGGAGACGCTCTCATCCGGCACCGGCGCCACCGGCGCGGCGGTTGCCCACGTCCTGGCTCACAGGCGCTCCCCGCCGGCGCACGACGGTGATGCGCCGCGCCTGCCGGGCGCCGCCGCCGGGCATGCCGGGCACAAATCGGGTGGCGGGGCGCACGAATCGAGTACCGTCACCGTCGCCCTCGACGGCGGCGAGCTGCAGGTCGAGGTGGGGGAGGAGTTGCGCGTGCATCTGACGGGCTGGGCACGGCCCGTGCACGAGGGTCGCCTGAGCGACGACTTCCTCAAGGAGCTGCATGAGACTGAGTGAGCATCCAACCGACGGGCCAGAAGGAGCTGAATGAGACCGAGTGAGCGCCTGAGCCGCATCAGCCAGCTGGGGCTGGGCAGTCCCTGGTGGGCGGGCCTGCAAACCTCCTCCCACAAAAAAGCGTTTGACAACGGACGGAAATCATGAAACCGAGTGAGCGGCTGAGCCGCATCCCGCCGTACTTGTTCGCCGAACTGGAGCGCAAGATCGCCGCCAAGCAGGCCGCGGGGGTGGACGTGATCAGCCTCGGCATCGGCGACCCCGACCGCCCGACGCCGCCGCTGATCGTCGAGGCGATGCAGGAGGCTGTGACTGAGCCAGAGACTCACCGCTACCCCTCCAACCGTGGCCGCGGCGACTTCCGCGAGGCAGTGAGCGACTTCTACGCGCGGCGCTTCGACGTGGAGCTCGACCCGGCGAAGGAGATCATCCCCGCGATCGGCGCCAAGGAGGCGATCTTCAACCTCAACCTCGCTTTCCTCGACCCCGGCGACGCGGCGCTCGCCTCCGACCCCGGCTACCCGGTGTACAGCGCCGGGCCGCTGCTCGCCGGTGCCGACCCCGTACCGCTGGCGCTCGTGCCCGAGCTCGGCTTCGTCCCCGACTTCGAGACGATCGCTCCCGCGGACCTCGCGCGCGCGAAGCTGATGTACCTCAACTACCCCAACAACCCCACCGGCGCGCTTGCGCCCGAGGGTTTCTTCGAGCGCGTCGTGGCGTTCGCCCGCGAGCACGGCATCCTCGTCGTGCACGACCTCTCCTACTCGGAGATCGCCTACGACGGCCACCGCCCGGGCTCGTTCCTCGCGACCCCCGGCGCGAAGGAGGTCGGGATCGAGGTGTTCTCGCTATCCAAGGGCTACAACATGACCGGTTGGCGCTGCGCCGCGGTGGTCGGAAACAGCGAGGCGGTCGAGACCTACTGGCGGCTGAAGACCAACATCGACTCCGGCCTGTTCGAGGCGGTGCAGCTCGCGGGGATCGCCGCGCTCTCGCCGCAGGCCGACGCCGAGGTCGCCTCGATGAACGAGCTGTACCGCATCCGCCGCGACCTCGTCTGCGACGCGCTCGCCAAGGCCGGCGTGCACGTCACCCCGCCGAAGGGCACGATCTACGTGTGGGCCCCAGTTCCCGCGGGCTTCGAGAGCTCGGTCGCCTACTGCGAGCACGTGCTCGAGCGCACCGCCGTGGTGATCTCGCCCGGCAGCGCCTACGGTCCCAGCGGCGAGGGCTGGTTTCGGATCTCGCTGACGACGCCCGACGAGCGTCTCGCCGAGGCCGTCGAGCGGTTGGCTTCGCTCGCCTGAGCCGCCGGCGGCTGATTCTGAACCTCCCCGGCCGGCTCTACACTGGAGGTGAATGAATCGCAGCCGCAACGGCCGTAGCGCCGTCACCACCAGTCCAGGCCCGCCCGAGCACCTCAACGGGTCGGAGCCCACCTCAGTCCTTGTGAACAGGTCCGGGCCGGTTGCGGTCCGCTCACCCCGTGCGCGCCAGCGTGCCCTCTGCATCGCCGCGCTGCCCGATGCCGACGACAGCAGCGTGCGCGAGCTGGGCGAGCTGCTGGGCGCCGCCGGGGTGGCGGTCGTCGGGGAGTTGGTGCAGCGCCGCGAGCAGCCCCACCCGAACACCTACCTGGGGCCCGGCAAGGTGGCCGAGGCCAAGCAGGCCGCGCGGGAGTGCGACGCGAACGTGATCGCCTGCGACGACGAGCTCACCCCGCGCCAGGAGCGCAACCTCGAGGCCGAGCTGGGCCTGCCCGTGGTCGATCGCACCACGGTGATCCTCGACATCTTCGCTGCCCACGCCGCCTCCGCCGAGGGCAAGCTGCAGGTCGAGCTGGCCCAGCTGGAGTACAACCTCGCGCGGATGCGCGGCCTCTGGAGCCACCTCGAGCGCCTCGGCGGCGGGATCGGCACGAGGGGCCCGGGGGAGAGCCAGATCGAGACCGACCGCCGCCTCGCGCGCGACCGCATCGCGGCGCTGCGCCGGCGCTTGGAGCACGTGCGCGGCACCCGTGCGGTGATGCGCGCCGAGCGTGAGCGCGCCGAGCTGCCGACGGTCGCGCTAGCGGGCTACACCAACGCCGGCAAGTCGACGCTGCTGAACGCGCTCACCTCCGCCTACGGCCGCGGCGCGCCACCCGAGCAGGCAGAGCTCGACCGCCGCGTGCGCGACCGTCTCTTCCACACGCTCGACCCGACCACGCGCACGGTGCACATCGGCGGGCGCCCCCATCTGGTGACCGACACGGTCGGCTTCATCCGCAAGCTGCCCCACCAGCTGGTGGACGCCTTCGGCGCCACGCTCGAGGAGACGATCCGCGCGGACCTGCTGCTGCACGTGCTCGACGCCTCCGCCGCGGAGGGTGAGATGGAGGCGATGCGCCGCGCGGTCGAGGAGGTGCTGGAGGAGATCGGCGCCGACTCATCCCCGCGGGTGCTCGTGCTCAACAAGGCCGACCTGCTCGACGAAGCCGCACGGCAGGAGCTGCGCCTGAGCCACCCCGAGGCGGTGCTGCTCAGCGGCGTCACCGGGGAGGGTCTCGAGGAGCTCGCTGCCCGCATCGAGTCCGAGCTGCGCCACACGCTCTGCCCGCTGGACCTGCTCGTCCCCTACGCCAGCGGCTCCAGCCTCGCTGAGCTGCACGAGGTCGCGGGTGAGCTGGCCCGTCGCGACACGCCCGAGGGCGTCCGCGTCCGCGCGCTGGTCCCGGCGCGTTTGGCGCCGCGCTTCGCGCGGTTCGCGGTGGCTTAAAGACCTCGACCCGCCGTAGGCGGGTCGGGTGGGTGTTGGAGGAGCTACCTCCGAACGATTGCCAACCGCAATGAATATAGCAAGCCGGGTCGATGCACGGGGTGGACGCTACCCACGAACGCATGCCTATTCGCGCTCTGCTCGACCCGGCTCAAACGTTTGGCGGCGGGCGGGAGACTCGAACTCCATCCGGAGAGCGACTCCGAATTCCCGATTGACAATCGTTCGCGCCGACCTCGACGCAACACCCACCGTCGCAGACCATTGTACTCGCCCGTGGCGACGGTTCTCTCACGCGCGAGCCGCAATTCGAGCGCCCTTGTGGGCCTCGCGCTCCAAGGCATCGTTGAGCGACGCGAGCTGATCCTGGTCAATCCCTAGCGCGGTGGCAATCAGCCAATCTGCGAACCAGACATTCTTGGGCAACAGCGGGCCGTGCAGGTATGTCCCGATCGTGTTGCCGCTGTGCGCTCCCTCAAAGCCGCTACTGCCGTCGTTGCCATAACCCCTCAGCACACGACCAAGCGGGGCCTGGCCAGCGCCCAAGTGGGTGCGCCCGCCGTGGTTCTCGAAGCCCGCGAGTACGCGCTCACCGACTCCGTCGAGCGCGACCTCGATCGCGACGTTGCCGATCAGGCGTGGGCCGTCCCCGCGCACGGTGCGCACGTCGAGCAGCTCGACACCGGGTAGCTCCTCGCCGGGGCCCAGCTCATACGAGCGCCCCAATAGTTGGTAGCCACCGCAGACCCCCAGGATGACTGCGCTGCGCGCGGCCGCCGCGTGTAGCGCCTCACGCTTGGTCTGGATCAGATCCTCTGCACAGAGGCGCTGGTCGCGGTCCTGGCCGCCTCCGAGGTAGAAGAGGTCGTGGGTTTCATCGTCCAACGGTTCGCCCAACCCGCACGGAGTCAGCTGAAAGCCGATCCCGCGCCACGCGCAGCGCCGTTCGAGCACGAGCAGGTTGCCGCGATCGGCGTAGATATTCATCAGGTCGGGGTAGAGCGCGCAGACGCGCAGGGTGCTCATGTGAGGGCGCTCCGGGTCTGGCCGCCGGCACTCAGCAGCTCGCGGAGCGAGAGCATTGCCGTGTAGGTGGGCAGCGCGTACAGCGGCGCCCCACCCGGTGGCGCATCGGCCTGCGCGGTGGAGACTGCGGCGGCTAGGTCGGGCTGCACGCGGATGCGCTCGGGCTCGATGCCCGCGTACTTCAAGCGCACCGCCAGCTCGGCGGCCCGGGTGCCGCTGCACGTGACGCGTCGCACGCGCCCGGTGAGCAGCTCGAAGTCGGCGTCCCAGATCCAGGAAACGTCGCGGCCGTCGGCGATGTTGTCGTTGAGCACCCCGAGCAGGTCGTGCTCGCCCGGCTCCAGAGCCAGCGTGCGCAGCACCTCGTTGGCGCCGGCGGGGTTCTTGACGAGCAGGATGCGCAGCTCGCGGGGGTGGTCGGGCGCGCCAATCGTGACGCTCTCCGCACGGCCGAACGCGGCCCGGGTGCTTTCGAGGCCCGCGACGATCCCCTCCAGCGGCACCTCCAGCGCATGGGCCAGCGCGGCGGCAGCGAGCGCGTTGTAGACGTTGTAGAGGCCGGGCAGGGGCAGCGCGATCTCGGCCTCGCCCGCGGGTGTGTGCAGCGTGAAGCGTGCGGCCCGCACGCCTTCGAGTCGCACGTTGGTGGCGAGCACCGCCGGCACCGGCCGCGTCTGGCCACAGGATGGACAGCGGTAGTGCCCGAGGTGGCCGAGGTAAACAGCCTCGAAGAGGTAGGGGGCGCCGCAGTTGCGGCAGTGCTTGGCGTCGGCGGCGTGGGCCATGTGGGGGAGAGCGAGCGCGTCGTCGTTCACCCCGAAGTACACGGGACCTGGCCCACCGATCTCGTCCCCAACGGCCGCGGCCGCGCCGGCCATGGCACCCGCGCGCTCGCGGCCGAGGTCGGCGACCACCGGGTCGTCGGCATTGAGCACGAGCTGCGCATCGCCGTCGAGCACATCGCGCACGGTGTGGGCCCAGCTGTCGGCGATCGTCTCGAGCTCGCCGTAGCGGTCGAGCTGGTCGCGGAAGAGGTTGCCGAGCAGGAGCGCGCGAGGGCGCAGCTGCGCGGCGAGCTGCGCCAGCCACAGCTCATCGACCTCGAACAGCCCAAGCTCGCCGTCGATCGCACCGCGGCCGTGCGCGGCGGCGAGCAGCGTCGAGGCGATTCCTCCGGCCATGTTGGCGCCGGCGCGGTTGTGCACGAGTCGCACGCCTTCGCGCTCGAGGATCGAGGCGGCCATCGCGGCCGTCGTCGTCTTGCCGTTGGTGGCGGAGACCAGCACGCTGCCCCGCGCCAAGCGGGAGCCGAGCACACCGATCGCATCCGGCTGCAGGCGCATCAGCACCTTCCCAGGCACGCTCGTAGCGCCGCCGCCGCGTAGTCGCGAGAGCACACCGGCCGCACGGGCGAGTGCGAGCTTGGTGCCGAGGAGCAAGCTCACGGTCCGCTGCTGGACGGGCTGCCGGCGGTGCCCGGGCCGACATCCTCAGGGCCGGCGCCGCCGGCGCGACCTGGACTCCCCAGCGGGCTGTCGGCCGGGACGAGCACCCGCACCGCGGCTGGCAGCACGCTCACGCTCAGCGGCAGCTCGCCGATCGGGTCGCCGTCGGCGTACAGCGTGAAGGGGCGGTCGGCGGCGAGCTGAAGCTCGCGGCCGCGGAGCACGTGCACGGAGGGCTCACGCACGTGCGTGCCCTTGAAGACCTTCGGCAGGATCCGCGTGAGGAAGCGCAGCTTGGGGATCTGCTCGCAGTAGGGGACGTCGAGCAGGCCGTCGTCGAGCAGCGCGTCGGGCGCCGCGTACATGCCGCCGCCGTAGGCCTTCGAGTTGGCGGCACCGACGCTGTAGCCGGTGAACGTGCGGCGCTGGCCGTCGAGCACGAGCTCGAAGCGCGCCGGGCGCCACGCGGCCAACGCGCGCAGCGCACCGTAGGCATAGACGAGGTTGCCCAGCCACGAGGGCGCTTCGTTGGCGATCCGGTTGGCGTCGGAGTCAAAGCCGCAGCTCGCGATCCCCACGAAGGTGTGCTCGCCGACGAGGCCGAGGTCGAGCTCGCGCGCGACGCCGCCGGCGATCACCGCGCACGCCGCAACCGGGTCCTGCCCGATGCCGAGCACGCGTGCCAGGTCATTGCCGCGCCCACCCGGCAGCACGCCGAGGATCGAGCCGGGGAAGGTGCGCAGCGCGTCGGCCGCGGCCCCGGCGAGCCCGTCGCCGCCGAGCGTGACCGCCAGCTCCTCGCCGCGCGCGGCATCCAGCGCGAGCTCGCGGGCGTGGTCGAGGTCGCGAGTGTCCTCGCGACGCACGGTGAGGCCGTGGCCGCGCAGGGCATCCACCACGCCCGGCGCGGCGCGACCGGCGCGACCGCCGCCGGCCGCGGGGTTGACGATCAGGCAGACGGAGCGCGGAACTGCCTGTGCGTTGGCCAAGGGCGAGGCGGCTGGCTGGGGCGCCACGTGCAAATCGGATGTGGACATCGCGCAAGCGTAGTGGTAGGACAAGATTAAGATTGCGCGAAGAGTGCGCGCGGGTGGCGGTGAGCGCATCTAAGCTGGCGTCGTGTGTGGGGATCGGGAGCACCCGGGGTTATGCGCGCGGTGAGCCGCCTGCCGGCGGCTGCGGTGACGCTGGCGGCCGCCTTTGGCGTTGGCGCGTGCGGCACGAGCACTACGGCGACCGTGACATCGGCGAAGGCCAGCGCGAGCGCGAGTGGCGCGTCGTCGGCGGCGGGAGGCGTGAAGGGCGGCTGCCGGCGTGCCAAAGAGCCCGCGCCGAGGAGTCCGCAGCACGTGCCACGGCCGACCGACAGGCTGGATCCGGCGAAGCGCTACGTGGTGACGCTTGCGACCAACTGCGGCGCGATCGCGATCCAGCTGGACGTGAAGCGCGCGCCGATGACGACCGCCTCGTTCGCGTACCTCGTCACGCGCGGCTTCTACGACGACCTCACCTTTCACCGCGTGGCGGCGAACTTCGTGATCCAGGGGGGCGATCCCAACGGCGACGGATCGGGCGGGCCGGGCTACACGATCGTGGAGCGCCCGCCCGCCAACCTGCAGTACACGCGGGGGACGGTGGCGATGGCGAAGACGGAGACCGACCCGGCGGGTGCGTCGGGCAGCCAGTTCTTCATCGTGACGGCCGGCGACACCGAACTGCCGCCGCAGTACGCATTGGTGGGGAAGGTGATCGGGAGCATGGCGGGGGTGAACGCGATCGCCAAGCTGGCGACGGTCCCGCCGCAGGATGGCCAGCCGATTCGCCCCGTGGTGATCAGCCAGGCGACGCTGTCGGAGAGCTGAGGGCGCGCCATCCACCCCGCCGGGACGCGTCGCTGCTGTGGCGCGAGGAGGCCACGGCGCCACCGTTACGGCGAGGCTCAGCTCTTGGGGGCGCGACCGAAGCCGGGGGATGCTCGCCTTTAGCGAGCATCCCCGTTTTTTCGGCCAGCGAGCGCTTTCGCGCGCCGGCGTCGGCCGATCAGCGCGGCGATCGTGACACCGGCGGCCGCGACGAACAGCCCAAGCAGGACGCCGGGCGCGAGGCCGAGCCCGCCGAAAGGCAGCGCCACCAGCTCGACGATGCCGAGCCCGACGGCGAGCAGCGCGATCACCAGCAGCAGAATCAAGAGGATGCCGCGCACGCGCGCGAGGATCCCCGCGGAGGCGGGGGGGAGCAGCAGGCCCATCGCACGCAGCGCGAACATCTGCCGACCGCTCGGAGGCTTCTGCCCGAGGCGCTGCACGGCGTCGCGCAGGTCGCTGGGGCGGCGCTCGGCGAGCGCCAGCGAGGCGTCGGCCATCCGTCGCAGCTGCATCCGCTCCTGGGGGCGGGCGGCGGCGATCGCGCGCTGGAAGTAGGAGCGTGCCTGGTCGGCGTCGAAGCGCTCGGCGGCGCGCGCACCGAGAATCGCCAGCGCTGCCGACTTGAACTTCGTCTCGGCCTGGAGCTCCTCGTCGGTGCGTTGCTCGAGCGCCTGGATCGCGTCGGCGGCACCGCGCTGCTCGATCCGGATCTGTCGCTGTTTGGGAGCCATCGGTGGGGCATTGTACGGGCTCGAAGACGCTATGCTCGGCGCTCGGAGCGAATCCCATGCGTCCAGCCCTTCCGATCAGCTCAGCGCGACCGATCAGAGATCGGCCGGTGGCGTGCATATGCGCGGTTCTGACGCTGGCCCTGCTCGGACCCGCGAGCGCGGGCGCGGCGCCGAGCCTGTTCGGCGGCACGACGACTGCCACCGGGGCCGCGAAACCGGCGACGGGTGTGAAAGTCACACCCACGGCCGGGAAAGTCAAAACCGCACCGGCGGTGAAAGTAAAAACCACCGCCGTGCCCGCGGCCGCCACGCCGACCACGACCGCCACCACGGCGACTACGGCGACCACGGAAACGAGCTCGAAGACGAGCACCCCGATGATCATGGCGGTGGTCGCCCTGTTCGTGGTATTGGGCGGGATCGCGCTCTACATCCTGCGCGACGCCCGCTCGGTGGCGCCAGTGGTCGAAGGTGCCGCGACCGGCGGCACCCGCAACCCTGAGGGGCGGCTACGCAGGCGCAGAGCGCAGGCGAAGGCGGCGAAGCAGCAGCGCAAGCGTCACCGCAAGCGGTAAAGGGAAACAGATTTCCAGGCCGTGAGTCGGGCGACGGGGGCCGTCGGCGGGCGACGTGACTACTGGCGGGCTCGGACGCGCGTGGCGCCCCGGCGCGGAGCTCGCACCCGCGCGGGAGACGGCGGCGCGCTCCCACCGTGCGGCCCGCGCCGGGGACCGCGGCCGTGCACCGGCCCGCGGGGGCGCCAATGGCGGCGGAAGTTACCGGGGAGCGTCTTGCTGCCGCCTTCGTCTTCCCCGGAGGAGTCGGGCTCTTCCGCAGCCCGCGACTCGAGCGCGGCGTCGGAGCGGAAGGGAATCCACAGCATCACCGCGGCGATTGGCAGCTTGATCAGCACCACAGCCAGGAACACGAACCAGATCCACGTGTGCATGTGATCGATGCTACTACGGCCGGCGCGTCACGCGTGTGCGAGTCGACCACCAATCTCGTCGCGCGTTGGTGTCACGATCCATCCGGCGCGCAAGCTTGGTGGGTCATTGTGCCCCTGATCTAAATACTCGGCCCGCGGCATTTATGTGAACATCTGGATGAGATGTCAAATGTTGATGAACGACTTGAGCCAGTGTTTACGAGGGCCGCGAGTTTGATTGCATGGCCACAAGGCCGTGGACGAGCTCGGACGCCAGGCATACGCCTCCCCGCTCATGGTCGCGAAGCTCGCCGTGGCGCTTGAGGCGGCTGACGGTTGAAGCTACGACCGTGCGCTTCATGCCGGTCGCGGCGGCGATCTGCGCCGGCGTGATCCCTGGGCGCCGGCCGGCGAGCTCGAGAATTACGCGCTTGTTGGCGCCCTTCGCCGCGCGGGGAGCCGCGCTGGATTCCTCGCTTCCCGGGCGCGGAGTGCGGCGCGAAGGGCTTTGGCCGATCACGTCGAGCACGTCGCGCAGCCGCTCGGCCTCTTCGATCAGCGGCTCGATCTGCCGCAGTCGGCGCTCGGCATTGAGGCGGATCTCATCGAGTATCGAAGCTGCGAGGATTTCGCCGTCTGCAATTTGAGGGATCTCGCTACTTGAGCTTTGCATAGGCCGATCTTGATGCGGTCGACAACTGTTTGTGACGAGCTTAACGAATTTGGTAACAATGGTTTGCCCTGCATTGTCGGCACTGCCCTATGATCCCCGTGCAACGCACAGGCCGTGGAGCCCCGCGGCGGAGCCAGCGACAACCGGGGAGCAGCCAGCGATGAGCAACAGGACGTTCGTGATCGGCGTGGGGATGACGAAGTTCGACAAGCCGGGCACCAAGGAGGGCGACTACCCCGACTGGGCGCTGGAGGCCGGCTCGAAGGCGCTCGCCGACGCGGGGATCGCCTACGACCTCGTGGAGCAGGCGTTCGCGGGCTACTGCTATGGCGACTCGACCTATGGGCAGCGCGCTGTGTATGGCCTCGGGCTTACCGGGATCCCGGTCGTCAACGTCAACAACAACTGCTCGACCGGCTCCAGCGCGCTGTGGCTGGCGCGCCAGGCGGTGAAGGGCGGGCTGATCGACTGTGCTCTGGCGATCGGCTTCGAGAAGATGGAGAAGGGCTCGCTGGGGATGAAGTACACCGACCGCACGCCTGCCCTCGACAAGCACATGGGGCGCATGATCGAGCTGCGCCCGCTCGAGGAATCGCCGTTCGCGCCGCAGATGTTCGGCAACGCCGGGCGCGACCACATGCAGAAATATGGCTCCGAGCCCGACCACTACGCATGGATCGGCTGGAAGAACCACAAGCACTCGGTCAACAACCCTTACGCGCAATTCCAGGACGAGTACACGCTGCAGGAGATCAAGGACGCGCGCATGATCCACGAGCCGCTGACCAAGCTGCAGTGCTCGCCGACCTCCGACGGCGCCGCCGCGGCGCTGGTGGCCAGTGAGCGCTTCGTCGAGCAGCACGGCCTGTGGGCGCAGGCGATCGAGATCGCCGGGCAGGCGATGGTCACCGACCTCTCCTCGACCTTCGACGACACCACCGACTGCATCAAGATCGTCGGCGCCGACATGACCCGCAAGGCCGCCCAGCAGGCCTACGAGGAGGCGCAGCTCGGCCCCGAGGACATCCAGGTGATCGAGCTGCACGACTGCTTCAGCGCAAATGAGCTGATCACCTACGAGGCGCTCGGGCTGTGTGGCGAGGGCGAAGGGCACAAGCTGGTCGAAGGCGAGCAGACCACCTACGGCGGACGCTGGGTGGTCAACCCCTCCGGCGGGCTGATCTCCAAGGGCCACCCGCTTGGGGCCACCGGCCTCGCACAGTGCTCGGAGCTGACGTGGCAGCTGCGCGGCCTCTCCGAGGGCCGTCAGGTGGACGGCGCGAAAGCGGCGCTGCAGCACAACATCGGCCTTGGCGGCGCCGCGGTCGTGACTGTGTATCGCCCGCCAAACTGATCCTTACGTCACCGTAAGGTTGCTAGGTTGGAGGGGTGGCCGTCGCTTCCGCTCCACGCCTATCCGCCGATACGCACGATCGCTACAAGTGGATCGCGCTTTCGAACGTGACCCTCGGGGTGCTGCTGGCGACGCTCGACGGGTCGATCACACTGATCGCGATGCCCGCGATCTTCCGCGGCATCCACCTCGATCCGCTGGTGCCCGCCAACAGCTTCTACCTGCTGTGGATGATCCTCGGCTTCCTGGTCGTGACGAGCGTGCTGATCGTGAGTCTCGGGAGGCTGGGGGACATGTACGGGCGGGTGCGGATGTACAACCTCGGCTTCGTCATCTACACGGCCGCCTCGCTGGTGCTGACCGTCGACTGGCTATCGGGCCGAGCCGGGGCCACCTACCTGATCGTGTTCCGCATCGTGCAGGGCGTGGGCGCCGCGTTCCTGCTGGCCAACTCGGCGGCGATCATCACCGACGCCTTCCCCGCCAACCAGCGGGGCATGGCGCTCGGCATCAACAACATCGTCGGCGTCTCCGGGATGTTCGTCGGGCTCGTGCTCGGCGGCCTCTTGGCGCCGATCGATTGGCGCCTGGTCTTCCTGATTTCGGTGCCCGTGGGGCTGTTCGGCACCGTGTGGGCCTACCTGAAGCTGCAGGAGCGCTCCACGCCCAAACGCGCACGCGTGGACTGGGGGGGCAACATAACGTTCGCCCTCGGGCTGATCCTGATCATGGTCGCCGTCACCTACGGCATCCGCCCCTACGGCGGCCACGCCACCGGCTGGACCAGCCCGAAGGTGCTCGCGCTGATGGGCGCCGGCCTCGCCTCGCTGCTGGCGTTCGCGGTGATCGAGCAGCGGGTCGCCGAGCCGATGTTCCGCCTACCGCTGTTTCGCATCCGCGCCTTCTCGTTCGGGACACTCTCCACATTCCTCTCGGCGATCTCGCGCGGCGGGCTGATGTTCATGCTGATCATCTGGCTGCAGGGCATCTGGCTGCCGCTGCACGGCGTCGACTACGCCGACACGCCGCTGCGCGCCGGCATCTACATGCTGCCGCTGACGATCGGCATGCTGATCTCCGGGCCTACCTCGGGGTATCTCTCCGACCGTTTTGGGGCACGCTGGTTCGCGACCGGGGGAATGCTGGCTGCCGCGTTCAGCTTCGTGCTGCTGAGCCTGCTGCCGATCGACTTCGCCTTCCCCGAGTTCGCGGCTGTGCTGTTCCTGATGGGGATCTCGATGGGCATGTTCGCCTCGCCCAACCGCGCGGCGGTGATGAACAGCCTGCCGCCCCAGCACCGGGGGGCGGGAGGGGGCATGAACCAGACCTTCCAGAACTCCGCCCAAGTGCTGTCGATCGGGATCTTCTTCACGCTGATGATCCTCGGGCTGGCGTCCAGCCTGCCCCACACGCTCACCTCCGGCCTGAAGGCCCACGGCATCTCCGCCGCCACGGCCGCCGGTGTCGCGCACGTGCCGCCCGTGTCCGTCCTGTTTGCCGCCTTCCTCGGCTACAACCCGGTCGAAAACCTCGTCGGCGCGCACGCGCTCGCGGCGCTCTCGCCCGCCAACCACGCCGCGCTCACCGGCCGCACCTTCTTTCCGCAGCTGATCTCCGCGCCGTTCAGCTCGGGCCTGCACGAGGCGTTCGCGTTCGCGATCGTCGCCTGCCTGATCGCGGCGGGGGCATCGCTGATGCGGGGCGGCAAGTATCACTACGCGCCGTCCGCCACGCTTGCCACGGCCGGGGGCGCCGACGGCCGTGAGGTCGGCAAGGAGCACAACGGTGCTCGCACCAATGGGGCGGCTCCCAGCCCGCAGGACATCACGATCACGCACACACCGACCAAGGAGGAGCAGCATGCAGGTTGAGTGGTATGGCCAGTCGGCGTTTCGTCTCAGCTCGGCCGACACGACGGTGGCGATCGACCCGTTCGGGGACATGTCGGGGCTCGCAGGCTCGCGCGGGATGCAGTTCGACTACCCGCTGATCGAGGGCGTGGAGGCGCAGCTGCTGCTGGTGACTCACGAGCACATCGACCACAACGGTGTGGATGCCGTCGGCGGCGATCCCGCGATCCTGCGCTCGACCGCGGGCAAGCTGCAGTCGCCGATCGGCGAGGTTGTGGCGATTGCCTCCGAGCACGACGAGGCGGCCGGCACCGAACGGGGACCCAACACGATCTTCGTGTTCGAGCTCGACGGCGTGCGGGTCGCGCACTTCGGCGACTTCGGCCAGAGCGAGCTGCGCCCCGAGCAAGCCGCGGCGATCGGCGAGGTCGACCTGCTGATCCTGCCGGTCGGCGGTGGCCCCACGATCGGCGCCGAGGGCGCCGCGGCGATCATCGAGCGCCTGGCGCCGCGCTGGGTCGTGCCGATGCACTACCGCACGCCGCGGATCGGCTTCCTCGAAACCGCCGACGCCTTTCTGGAACGCCACCCCAACGTGCACCGTCTCGATGGCGCCACCTTCGAGACGGGAGAGCTGCCCGCCGTCGAGGGGCCGCTGGTGGTGGTACCAGCGGCGCCGTGAGCCTCGCCGGCCTCGGGGTCGGCGCGTGTGATGTCCGCGGTCGCCTGGAGGACTCCAGGCGACCGATCGTCGCGGCACGCTAGCGGCGCGCGACGTCCATGGACCCCGCTACGCTGTAGGCGGCAGGGCACCTCGGCAAGGAGACCCGTATGAGACTCCCGATCGTAGTGGCGGGCATGGCCGCAACCGGCTTGTTGGCCGGAGGTGTGCTGGTGCTCGCGGCCGAGGCCGAAACGACCTCGAGCTCCACACCCGCGACGAGCGCGCCGCTGCGCACCGTCAGCGTCGAAGGCGTCGCTCACGCTCCTGTTGACTCGGTGGCAAGCAGCGAAGCGGCGATCGCGGCCTACCGCCAGGCGATGGCCGCCGCGATCACCGACGGCCAGGCCAAGGCGCAGTTCCTCGCCGAAAAGACTGGCGCCACGCTCGGGCAGGTGCAGAGCATCGCCGAAGGCGGGGGCTACATCGAATGCCCGACGGGAGTCGAATACGAAGGCGCCCAGCCCGATTTCGGCTCGGCGAGAGGCGAGGTGTTCGCGGCGACATCCGCGCCCGCGGCGAGAGGCACGGCCACTCCGACCATCCACAAAGTGACCGCCAAAGGCAAGCACCACAAGCGGCACTCCGCCAGGAAGTCGGCGGCGGAAGGGTGCACCCTCTCCACCCAGGTCACGCTGGTCTACCAGCTGGGTTGAGCCGAGTATCGGGCAGTCCGAGCGAAGCCCTGACGCGCCGAGTAGCTGGTGCCCGCTAGCCGTGCGGCTGGCGATTGCCTACCCCGCGCGCTCGGCAGCCCGCAGCCCGCGCAGCGTCCACAACGTGAACACCCCGATCAGCGCCACGGCGCACACGTACGCCAGCGCGGTGTGGTTGTGCACGCCGGCGATCAGCCCCCGACCGGCGTCGAGGAAGGCAGTCGCGGGATTAACCGAGGCGACGGCGTGAATCCAACCGCGCAGCAGCGGCAGCGGCACGAACACCGGCGCGAGGAACAGGATCAGAAAGACCGGGGTCTGCATCAGCGGGCCGGCCTGGATCGTGCGGAAGCGGAACGCCACGCCGGCAGCCCAGCCGAAGCCGACGAGCACGAGCAGCGCCGCCAGGCCGTAGAGGCCGAAGATGTCGACGCCGTCACCGGTGATCTGCATGCCCGCCAGCAGCGCCACGCCGCTCACCACGGTGAGCGTGATCGTCGCGCGTGTGAGCGCCACGAGCGCATAGCCGAGCGCGACGCCGCGGCGGTTGCCGGCCGCGAGCATCAGCCGCCGCGCGAAGCCGCTCTCGAAGTCGAAGGCGATTGTGAAGCCGGTGAACAGCCCGCTGAACATCGAGGCCTGAAGCAGCACGAACACGAACTGAAAGGCGGTGTAGCCGGCGGGGAAGTCAAACCCAGGCACCCCACCCAGGGCCGAGAGGCCGCCCGCGAAGCTGGCGAGGAAGATCAGGGGAAAGACCAGCGAAGGAATCGCGAGCTCGGGCCGGCGCACGTAGGTGTGCACGCCGCGCCACGCAATCGCGAAGGCTACGCCCCACACGGTGCTGCGCGATTGCTGCGCGTGTGGGGACGCCGACGAGGGGAGGGGAGTCCCACCCGCACCGGAAGCGGTGTCTGTCGCGGCATTCATGTGCGCTGCAGCCTCGTTTTCATGGCCCCTTGCACCGCGAGTAGGCCGAGTACGAGTAGCCCGAGCGCGACGCCGAAGCCGCGCAGTAGCGCGGTCTCATCCCAGCCGAAGATGTACAGGCTGCGAAAGCCCTCGATCAGGTAGGAGATCGGGTTCCACGTGGCCACGGTGTGAAACCAGGGGGTCTTCAGCAGCGAGCGGGGCAGGTTGGAGGAGGAGAGGAAGATGAACACGAAGAACAGCGGGAAGAGACCCTGCACCGCTTCGCTGGAGCCGGTGCGCAACGCCGCGACGCAGCCGAACGAGGAGAAGGCGAGCGCTGTGAGCGAGCCGAGCACGATCACCACCAGCGCGCCACCGAGGCCGGCGTCGAGGTGGGCGCCGACAACGACGCCGAGCAGGATGTACACGGCCGACTGCAACGCTCCCAGCGCGGCGACGCCGACGAGCAGCCCGGCGATCAGCGAGACGCGCCGCAGGGGGGTGAGCGCCAGCCGATTGAAGAAGCCGGTCTCGATGTCCTCGGCGAGGTTGGTGCCGGTGTTGATCAGCGAAAACATCGCCCCCTGGATGAACGCCACGGCGATCGCGAACGACACATAGGAGTGTGTGGGGAAGCCCGGCAGCAGCGTGGCGGCGTGCAGCCCGCTGGCGTTGATGATCAGCAGGATCGCGGGGAAGAAGACGATCGGGAACATCTGGAAGGGCTGACGCAGCGTCTTCAGCACCGAGCGCCGGGCGAGTGCGCCCACCTGTGTGATCAGCGCAGGGCTCATGAGCTGGGCCCCGTCATCCGGAGATCGGCTGGGTAGCCGGCCGCTCGTCCTTGTCTTCTTCGCTGCCCGATCCACCGGTGCCCTTCCCACCCGCGCCTTCGTCATCGTCCTCGGCGGCACCCTCGAGCGAGCGGCCGGTCTTGGCGAGGAAGACGTCGTCGAGGGTGGGGGAGTGCAGGCGCAGATCGGCCACCTGCAGGTTCTCGGCGTCGATCGCGCGGACGATCTCGGCGAGGTCGCCGGCGCCTCTGGGCAGCTGCACGGCGACGCCGTTGCTCGCCGCCGCGGCCGACTCGCCAAAGCGCGCCAGCACCGCCGCCAGCCGCTCGCGCTCGCCGGGATCGTGGGGGACGGCTTCGACGGAGGGGCGCCCGATCGCGGCCTTCAGCTCGGCAGGCGTGCCCTCGGCGACGATCCGCCCGTGGTCGATGATCCCGACGCGGTCGGCCAGCGCGTCGGCCTCCTCGAGGTACTGGGTGGTGAGGAACACGGTCACGCCGTCGACCGCCAGTCGCCGCACCTCATCCCACAGCGCCGCACGGCTCTGCGGATCCAACCCAGTCGTCGGCTCGTCGAGGAACAGCAACCGCGGCCGGTGCACCAACGCCAGCGCGAGGTCCAGCCGGCGCTTCATGCCGCCCGAGTAGCCGCCGACCTTGCGCTCAGCTGCCTCGGTGAGCCCCACCTGGGCCAGCAGCTCGCGCCCGCGCTCCTCGCGCTGCGGCTTGGGCAGGCCATGTAGGGAGCTCTGCAGGCGCATGTGCTCGCTGCCCGTCAGGAACGGATCGAGCGCCGAGTCCTGCAGCGAGGCGCCAATCATGCGTCGCACCTCGGAGCCATGGTGCACCACGTCGAGCCCCGCCACACGCGCGGAGCCCGCCGTGGGCGGCAGCAGCGTCGTGAGCACCAGTGAAGTGGTCGACTTACCCGCGCCGTTGGGGCCCAGGAACCCGTAGATCTCGCCGGGCGCCACGCGCAGATCGATCCCGTCGACGGCCCGCACACCGCCCTTGAAGTCGCGGACCAGCCCTTCGACCTCGATGCCGTTGTTGTCGTGGGTCATGCTCCTGACCTTATCGATGGTCCCCGACTGGGACGGGGCAGCGAGTCGACCCGGTGATCGGGCCGATTCAGAGTCTCTCTCGATAGGCGCGAAGGCTCAGGAGGCCTTCGTATCGAGGTGTGCCTTTGACCAGTGCCGGCGGCGCCCGCGCAAGCCACGCCTCGGTGATGATTTCGTGCAGCTCCTCGATCTCGACGCGATCCAGACGGATGAGAATCGCGGGGTATCCGTTGAAATGGGAGGTGGTGAAGTAGAGGCGAGGGTCGTCCGCGAGCAGCGCCTCCTTTGCGCCGACGTGCTCGACCCGCGCGGCAAGGATCGGTCCGTCCGGGGCGTCCTCGCCGAGCTCCTCGACTTCTTTCGTGCGCAGTGGCCGCTCCCACACGAACAGCTTGTCCTTCACCCGCCACTGGCATACACCGCGGGACTTCCGCTCGTCTGTCTCCGGCAGTGCCAGCGCGATCTTCCGCACATTTGCCCAGGTGGCCACGCGGAACCACGATATCTCGCTCGAGGAGCTTCGCACGAGGCACTCGTCGTAGGCGCTGCTAAGCTGGACTAAGTCATGTCTGAGGTCTACAATATGCATGAGGCTAAGACGCATCTGTCGCGACTCGCGGAGCGTGCCTCGCACGGCGAGGAAATCGTGATCGCGCGCAACGGTCTCGCGCTCGCGAGGCTGGTCCCGATCGAGGAGCCTCGCAAGCGACGCAAGCTGGGGTTCTGGAAGGACGAGGAAGTGCGGGTCAGCGACGATTTCGATGACCCATTGCCATGGGAGATCCAGCGTTATTTCGAGGGTGAGGGCGATTGAGGCTCTTGCTCGATACCCATACGCTTATATGGGCCGCGAGAGAAGAGCTGCGCGACGACGCTCATAAAGCGATCGAAGAGGTCGCCGATTCGGTATTCGTCAGCGCTGCGACGATCTGGGAGATCGAGATCAAGCGGGCACTGGGCCGGTTGCAAGCGCCCGAAGACATAATCGAGCGCGTCGACGAGTCCGGGTACGAACGCCTTCCGATCACGTTCGAGCACGCCCGCGAGGCGGGCAGGCTGCCACTGCTGCACGGTGATCCGTTCGACCGGATACTCGTCGCGCAAGCACGCACCGAGGGAATGACGCTCGCAAGCGCCGACGCGGCGCTCCAGCGTTACGACGTGGCGGTGTTCGAGGTCGAACGTCGCTGAATCAGCGACGTTCCCTGCTACGAATGCCGGCTTGCCGCCGGCGAGGGGAACTGTAGGACGACACGGAGATGCCAGGTGTCGCCTTACAGCTGTACAAAAGGTGATTATCGGCAGGTTTTTTTTGTAGCTTTACATAACATTCATTATCGAG
>CAVXUO010000014.1:0-13239 GCA_963764915.1 uncultured Solirubrobacterales bacterium
CACCCATCGAGGTCTTGAACAGCTCCCCAACGTTGGCGGCGTCGAAGGCGCTGCGCAGGGTCGCGTCGATCGTCGCGGCGTCCATCCCCAGCGCCACGTAGGTGCCGACGATCGCGCCGATGCTGCTGCCCGACACATAATCCACCACGTAGCCGGCCTCCTCCAGCACCTGCAGCGCGCCCACGTGGGCATACCCCTTCGCGCCGCCGGCGCCGAGCGCGAGGCCCAGCTTCGTCCGGGTGAGATGACGCGCCAGCCACGCTTCGTCGGCGGGGTCCGCATGCGCGCAGGTGCGCATCACGCGGATCGGCGCGCCCGCCGGCCATTCGCGGCTGGCCGCCACCGCCTCATCGCCGATCAGCACCGCCTCGACCTGCGCACCGCCCCCGTTCGACCCCCGCGCGAGCGTGCCCAGCCGCTCGGCGTCGCGAGCCGAGCCCACCAGCGCCACCACGCGGTCGACTTCGTCGAGCAGCAGCCCCATCGTCTCGGGGTCGAGCTCGCCGGGCAGCAGTACCGTCGCGTGCTCGTCGGTCAGGTTGTCCGCCGCCGTCAGCGTCCCGGCGAACGACAGCCGCCGGTCCAGCCAGATGACGGGACGGGGGCTCACGCGCTGGGCGAGCTCCGCGACGCGCGTCGCGGTTGCGGCCAGCGCCGGGCTGCTGAGGAGCGCCACCGTCTCGCCCCGCTCGTGCTCGACGCGGCGCGCGTTGGCGATCACCAGGCGCTCGCTCTGGATGCGGATCAGGTTGACGAGGATCGCCGGGTAGCGCTGCGCGAGCGCAAGGAAGCGCTCGGCGTCGAGCTCCATTGCCGAGGCGGGGAGTGCCGCAACCACGGTGGCCGTGCGCGGCTCGCCGGTGACCGCGCCCTGGGCGCCGACGACGTCGCCCTTGCGCTGGCGTGCCACCACCTCCCCAGCGGCTGCGTCGGCGTGCCCGGCGAGGATGTGCACGAGGCCACCGGTGATCAGCCACAGCCGGTCGCTGGCCTCGCCGGCGGCGCAGATCTGCTCGCCGGCGGCGAACTCCCGCGGGCGCATCTGCTCGGCCACGGCGCTCAGCTCCGCGTCGGCCAGCCCGGCGAACAGCGGGGTGGGGGGGAGTGATGGAATCGCGTGCGGCGACATCACCGGAGCTCTATCGCGTGGGCTTGGAGGCCGGGCGCCGGCTTGTGCCGGTGGGGCTTGTCGGGGGTGTACGGCGTCACTGGAGCCCCGCCTCATGGGCTTGGAAGCTGCGCGCCAGCTCGCGCCGGTCGGGCTTGCCGGAGGCCAGCAACGGCAGCTCCGCCAGCACGCTGACGCCGTAGGGCACCTTGTAGCCCGCGATGCCCGCACGCGCGAAGCTCACCACGTCGCGCCCGGCGAGCGTAGCCTCGGGGCTCGGCACCACGAACGCGTGCAGTGTTTCGCCCATCGCCGCGTGCGGCACGCCGATCACGCTTGCCTGGCCAATGCCGGGGTGAGTCAGCAGGAAGCTCTCGACCTCGGCGGGGAACACGTTGAAGCCGCCCACGTGCACCACTTCCTTGGCCCGCCCGGCGATCGCGAGGTTCCCGGCGGCGTCGATCCCCCCGAGGTCCCCCGTACGAAACCACTCGCCGTCGAACGCCTCGTCCTGCTCCCGGGGACGGCCGTGGTAGCCGGCCGTCACGTAGGGGCCACGCACCTCGATCGCTCCCAGTGCGGCCTCGTCATCCCCCGAGCGAGCCCCACCCCTGACCCCCCCTGTGGGGGTCCCTATTAAATCCCCTTCCCCTGCTCCCGCGCTGGGGGGGACCACCCGGAACTCGTAGCCCGGGAGCGGACGTCCAACCGTGTGGTAGCGAACCTCGGAGAGGTCGTCGGGACGGCAGCTGCTGGCCGCACCGATCTCGGTCATGCCGTACATGTTGAGCACGCGTGCTTCGCGCTGGTCGAGCTCCTCCAGCACCTTCGGCGGGCACGACGAGCCGGCCGTGAACCCGCTCTTCACGGGCAGCTCCGTCGTCGTCTTCAGCACCCGCGCGAACAGCGCCGGCGAGCCGTGCAGCACGCGCGCCTCATGGCGCTGCACCGCCTGCACGAGCGGCTGCAGCGAGGTCGTCGAGTCGACCAGCACCGCCTCGCCGCCGGCTGCCAGGCAGCACAGCAGGCACGATAGACCGAATGCGTGCGAGCCGGGGACGACCAGCACGCATGCCTCCTGGCCGTCCTCGCCCAACAGCTCGGCGAGCTGTTGTCCCTCGGCCACGCCGAGCGCGTGCGACATCAGCGCGCCCTTCGGCTCGCCGGTCGTGCCGGAGGTGTACATAATCGCCGCCACCTCTTGGCCCAGCGGCTCCGCGCTCTCGGTCGCCGGCCACGTCAGCTCCTCGCGCGCCTCGCCGAGCTCGTCGACGACGATGGCGCTCGACAGCGTCCCGATCCGCTCGCCCAGGGCGTCCAGCTCCTGCCTGAGCGAGAACCCTCCATGCGTGGCCAGCGAGATCGCCGCCGATGGCTGTGCGTCGGCGAACACGCGCCGCAGCTCGAAGCTGCGTAGGCGGGCGCTCAGCGGCACGACGGTCGCGCCAGCGCGCCAGGCGCCGAAGAGCGCGACCACGAGCGCGGGCACGTTGGCGGCGATCACGGCGACGCGCTCGCCGGCCCGCTCGCCCAGACGCACCGCCAGCCGATCGGCTGCCTCGTGCAGCTGTCGGTAGGTGAGCTCGGCCTCGCCGTACGCCAGCGCCGGACGGTGTGGGCTCTGCGACACAGCCGCCTCCAGGAGAGCGCCGATCTGTGGTGGCTGGGGCATGAGCAGGGTATCCCCGGTGGTCGCTTGAAGCTCAGCTCATGCGCCTGAGCACGAGCGCGCTGTTGAAGCCGCCGAAGCCGCGTGCGTTGACGAGGATCGTCGAGAGCTCTCCCCTGCGCTCGGATCCCCTGACGAAGTCCAGCTCGCCGCTGGCCGGCTCGTCGAGGTTGACGATCGGGGGCAGGGCGCCGTCGCGCATCGCCAGCAGCGCCGCCGCGGCATCCAGCGAGGCGCCGCCGGCGTACATGCGCCCGACGCCGCTTTTCGGGGCGATCACCGGCACCTTCCCGGCGTGCTCGCCGAACACCGTTTTGATCGCTTCCACCTCCAGCGCGTCGATCTCGGGCACGCCGAAGGCGTCGGCGACGACCGCGTCCACGTCGGCGGGGCCGATCCCGGCGTTCTTCAGCGCGACCGACATCGCCCGTGCGGATTGCGTGGGGTCCGGCGCCGGCTTGCCCCAGTGGTGGGCGTCGTTGGTGGCGCCATAACCAATGATCTCGCCGTAGATCTGCGGGGCTTTGCGCTGCTGTGCGCTCTCGAAGCTCTCGACCAGCAGGATCGCTCCGCCCTCGCCGGGGACATACCCGTTGGCGCGCGCGTCGAACGGGCGATACGCCGCGGCCGGGTCCTGGGCGGTGCTGAGGAAGCCGGTGCCCAGCTGGCAGGTGATCGCGTACGGGCCGATCGGGGCCTCCACGCCGCCGCTGACAGCGGTCTCCACGCCGCGGCGGATCGTGCGCCGCGAGTGGGCCAGCGCCTCCAGCCCGCCGGCGCCCTCCGCGAGCACCACGCCGGAGGGGCCCTTCATCCCGTGCTTGATCGAGATCTGCCCGGTCGTGGCGGCGTAGAACCAGGCGATCGACTGGTAGGCGCCGACGAACACCGGCCCCTTCTCCCATAGCGCCTGGATTTCGCGCTGCCCGAACTCGTTGCCACCCGAGGAGCTGGCGGTGATCACACTCATCGAGTAGGGGTCGTGCTCGCTCGGGTCGAAGTTGGCGTCGTCCAGCGCCGCCTGCGCGGCCGCGAGCGCCATCCACGTCCAGCGGTCGGTCTGCTTGATCAGCCGCTGGTCGATGTAGTTCTCGGGATCGAAGTCCTTCACTTCGCCGGCCAGCGTCACCGGGTAGCGCGAGGGATCGAAGCGCTCGATGCGCTCGATGCCGCTGTCGCCGGCGCGCGTCGCCTGCCACCACGACTCGCGGTCCTGGCCGGTGGGGGCGACGACGCCGATACCGGTGATCACGGAGCGACGGTCTGCTGATGGGATCGTGGGACTCATCTCGGGTTCGCTCCTGTCGCGGCGGTCGCTGGGCGGGCAGGGGAGGCCCCAGTCGCAGTGGCTGGCGGATGGCGTGGAAGGCTCATCGCGCGCTCACAGCCCCGCGTTGCGGCGCTCGCCGGGAACCGAGAAGATCATCGCCGACTGAAAGCCGCCGAAGCCGCTGCCGGTCGAGAGTGCCACATCGATCTGCTTGCGCACCGCCACCTTGGGCGTGTAGTTGAGGTCGCACTCGGGGTCGGGGTTCTCCCAGTTGGCGGTTGGCGGCACCACGCCGCGGTCGATCGCCAGCGCACACGTCGCCATCTCGATCGCCCCGATCCCCCCGAGCGAGTGGCCGACCATCGACTTGATCGAGCTGATCGGCACGTTGTAGGCGTGCTCGCCCAGCGTGTTCTTGTACGCCGCCGTCTCGTGCCGGTCGTTCTGCTTGGTGCCCGACCCGTGGGCGTTGATGTAGTCGATGTCCTCCGGCTTCGTCTCGCCCTGTGCCATCGCGTCGAGGATCGCCTCGCTCATCTCGCTCGCGTCGGGCTTCAAACCGGTCATGTGGAAGGCGTTGCCGCGGCTGGCGAAGCCGGTCACCTCGCAGTAGATGTGGGCGCCGCGGGCGAGCGCGCTCTGCATCTCCTCGAGAATCAACACCGCCCCACCCTCGCCCATCACGAACCCGTCGCGGTCGCGGTCGAACGGGCGCGAGGCGTGCTCGGCGTCGTCGTTGCGCCGCGAGGTCGCCTTGATCGGATCGAAGCACGCCATCGAGATCGGGGAGATGCCCGACTCCGCGGCGCCGGCGATCACGATGTCGGCCTCGTCGTCCTGGATCATCTGGTGGCCGTATCCGATCGCGTCGATCCCCGAGGTGCAGCCGGTCGAGACGACCACGGAGGGGCCGTGCGCCCCGAACTTCAGCGCCACCTCGCTGGCGAGGCTGCTGGGAATCAGCCCCTGGTAGAGAAACGGGGGGGCATAGTCGGGGTCCACCAGCCACTCCTTGCCGTGGTTGGACACCGCCACGTAGCCGTCCTCGAGCACCATCGTGCCGCCCACCGCCGAGCCGAGGCTGACGCCGGTGCGGTCGAGGTCGATCTTCTCGCTCTCCAGCGCGCTGTCGGTCATCGCCTCCATCGCCGCGGCCACGGCGAACTGGATGTAGCGATCCATGCGACGCCTCTCGTGCTCGCTGAGGCCGGCCGCCAACGGGTCGAAGTCGCACTCGGCGGCGATCTGCGAGCGAAAGCCAGAGGCGTCGAAGAACGTGATCCCCCGCGTCGCGGTGCGCCCTGCCGTGATCGCCTCCCAGAAGGAGTCGCGCGTGCTGCCACCCGGCGCCACGACGCCCACTCCCGTAACCGCCGTCCTTCGTAGAGTCCCCCCGTTACTCATCGCGCCTACTCCGTGTCCACGTGCCCGGCGTCGGGGCGCGGCGCGAGCGGCCCGAGGTGGAAGACGATGAACGCCTCCTCCTCACCGTCGTTGACCAGACGGTGGCGCACGTTGAGCGGGATCAGCAGCGCGTCGCGGGCGCCCAGACGATGGGACTCGCCCTCCAGCTGCGCGTCGAGGGCGCCGCTGACGACGAAGATGAACTCCTCGGAGTAGGGGTGGTAGTGCTCGCTGATGCGTTCGCCCGGCCCGATCGTCGCCACGCCCATGAAGCCGGAGGTCGATCCTGCCGTCTTGGGGCTCAGCAGGGTGCGCACGTCGCCGCCGCGCCGCGTATCGGCCGGCATCTCGTCCACCTTGCGGATCTGCGGCTCGCCGGCGGGCTCCGATGACTGCTCTGAGGACATGATGAGCTTTCCCTCGTCTCTCTCGCGTTCGTATTGGGGGGACCGAACCCGAGAATCTATCCGACAGGGGTTATGCTTGCGCTGCGCTGGACGGGCCGGGAGATCAGGAGGATCGCGTTGGACATTGGAGCGATGACATCGATCGACGTGATCGCCTCGTCGCTGGGCGACGTGCAGCCCCAGCTCGGCGAGATGAGCTCGCCCGACGGAGCGCTCACGCTGTTCTTCTGTGACATCGAGGATGCGTCCGCAATCGGTGAGGAGCTTGGCGCCGAGCGCTTCGCGGAGCTGCTGGCCGACCATCGCCTGATCGTCGAGCGGGTCGTGGGCCACCATGGGGGCACGGTCGTCAAGGCCCACGACGACGGCTTCATGGTCGCCTTCGACAGCGCCCACGCGGCGCTGCGCTGTGCGCTCGACCTGCAGAGCGCCCTCGCCGACAGCACCGTCCCGGGCGGCGCCCGGGAGCTGCGCCTGCGCATCGGTCTGCACACCGGCTTCGTGATCCTCAACGAAGAGGAGATGTACGGACGCAACGTCGTGCTCGGCGCACGCGTCGCGGGCTGCGCGCGCGGAGGCGAGATCGTCGTCTCCTCGACGCTGAAGGAATACACCGAAACCGATTCCAGCTTCCGCTTCGAAGCGCGCGGTGAGCATCGCTTCAAAGGGGTCCTCGGTGAACATCACGTGTTTGCCGTGGTCCGCTGAGCGCGTGGACCCATACACCGAGGGCAGGGCGTAACTCCAATGGCGCAGAACATCTACATCACGGCGATGGGCCCGCACAGCGGCAAGTCCGTGGTCGCGCTCGGCTTCACCGAGATGCTTGCGGCGCGCCTGCAACGCGTCGGCTTCTTCCGCCCCGTGATCCGTGGCGCCACCGACCCGGACCCGCAGATCGAGCTGATGCGCGACCGCTACCAGCTGCCCTTCGAGTACGCCGAGATGCACGGTCCCACTGCCGAGGAGGTGACGGGGCTGACCGCCCACGGCGCGCACGAGGAGATCGAGAAACGGGTGCTCGCCGCCTATCGGGCGCTGGCGAGCCGCTGCGACTTCGTCGTGTGCGAGGGCACCGACTTCGTCGGCTCCACCCCCGCGCTCGACTTCGACCTCAACGCCAACCTCGCCAACCAGCTCGGCTGCCCCGTGCTGGTGGTGGTCAACGGCGCGGGCGGCGGTGACGTCGTCGAACAGGTGCAGCTGGCGCGCGAGGTGCTGCAGCGCGGCGGCTGCGAGCTGTTCGGCGTGATCGTCAACCGCGTGGCGCTCAACGCCGTGCGCGAGGTCGAGCTGCGGCTGGCTCCGCACACCGGCCAGGAGTGGGTGTACGTGATGCCCGAGCACGCCGAGCTGGCCTACCCGAGCGTCGGCGAGGTGCAGGCTGCGCTCGGCGCCCGCCCGGTGCTGCCCGTCGATGGCATGCTCGACCGCGACGTACGCGAGGTGCGGGTCGCGGCGATGAGCGCCGAGCACTTCATCGAGGACCTCGTCGACGGCGCCCTCGTGGTGGTGCCGGCCGATCGCTCGGACATCGTCGTCGCGTGCCTCGCCTCGACGCTCTCGCCGTCCTTCCCGGCGGTCTCCGGGCTGCTGCTGACCGGCGGCTACTCCCTCTCTCCCACCTTGCGGGGACTGCTGGAGACCGCGCCCTTCCCGGTGTTGGAGATCGACGCGCGCACACACATCGCCGCGGCCGCGATCGCGAGTGTGCGACCGGTGCTGCGGGCCGGGAACGAGCGCCGGATCGCCACCGCGCTCGGCCTCTTCGAGCGCAGCGTCGACAAGGTCGAGCTGCAGATGCGCTTCATGGTCGAGCGCCCGGCGCGGATGACTCCCACGATGTTCGAGTACGAGCTGATCGAGCGGGCGAAGGCGGCGCGCCGGCAGATCGTGCTGCCCGAGGGCGAGGACGAGCGTGTGCTGCGGGCCGCCGACATCCTGCTGCGCCGCGGCGTCGTCGCCCTGACGGTGCTCGGCGATCCCGACGCGGTGCGCGGCAGCGCGGCCGCGTTGGGTCTCGACCTGGAGGGAGCGGAGATCGTCGATCCGCTGCACTCGCCGTTGCGCGAGCGCTACGCCGCGGTCTACCACGAGCTGCGCCAGCACAAGGGCGTGACCGAGGCGCTCGCCTTCGACGCGCTCAGCGATCCCACTTACTTCGGGACAATGATGGTGCATCTGGGGGAGGTGGATGGGATGGTCTCCGGGGCGGCGCACACCACCGGCGACACGATCCGCCCCGCGTTCGAGTTCGTCAAGTCGCGTCCCGGCGTGTCGGTCGTCTCCAGCGTCTTCTTCATGTGCCTCGCTGACCGCGTGCTGGTGTACGGCGACTGCGCCGTCAATCCCAAGCCCGACAGCGCGCAGCTCGCCGACATCGCGATCTCCTCCGCCGACACCGCGGCGGCCTTCGGCATCGCCCCGCGGATCGCGATGCTCTCCTACGCCACCGGCGACTCCGCCAAGGGCGCGCAGGTCGACGTCGTACGCGAGGCAACCGAAACGGTGCGGCGGCTGCGTGGCGATCTCAAGGTGGACGGGCCGATCCAGTACGACGCCGCCGTCGATGCCTCCGTTGCCAAGCTGAAGCTGCCCGATTCCGAGGTCGCCGGCAGCGCCACGGTCTTCATCTTCCCCGACCTCGACACCGGCAACGTCGCCTATAAGGCGGTCCAGCGCTCCTCCGGGGCGCTCGCGATCGGCCCGGTGCTACAGGGCCTGCGCCGGCCGGTGAACGATCTCAGCCGTGGTTGCTCGGTCACGGACATCGTCAACACGGTGGCGATCACCGCGATTCAGGCGCAGGAGAGCGGCTGAGGGCCGTCACTGGATCTGGTAGGTGCGCTCCTGCTCCCACAGCAGCTGCCAGAACTTCTGCGGCATCGCCGATAGAACGCGCTCGCGCATGAATAGACCCACCGGGTGCTTCACATGCGAGAGTTTCGCCAGTTTCGCCGAACGGTCGACGATCTGGCTCGTGCGCGGGATGCGCTTGCGCTCGTAGGAGTCCAGCCCTGCCTGCACTGCGCCGGGGGCGGTGAGGGAGCCGACTGCGGACAGCTCACGTCCGAGCACGACGCCGTCCTCGATCGCCATTCCCGCTCCCTGCCCCAGCGTCGGCGTCGTCGGGTGCGCCGCGTCGCCGAGCAGCGTCACGCGCCCGTTGCGCCAGCGCTCGACCGGCTTGCGGTCGTAGAGGTCTTGGCGGAAGAGCTGCTCCTCGGGGGTCGCTTCGATCACCTGCTGCACCTCCGCGGGCCAGCCCTCGAACGTGTTCAGCAGGTCCTGCTTGCGCCCGATCGGCGGGTCGACGGCGCCCTCGGGCCGGATCTGGCTGCCCCACCAGAACAGCCGCTCGTCGACCGGGTACATCCCGAAGATCGAGGCCGGGCCGTACACCTGCTGGGCGAAGTTGCGTCCCAGGGCTTTGTGCTCGTACTCCGGCAGCGCCCGCCACACCGTCGCGCCCGAGTACCGCGGCCTGCCATCGCCGATCAGCTTCGCGCGGATCGCCGACTCCAGGCCGTCCGCCGCCACCAGCGCCGCGCCGCGCTCCTCGTGGCCATCCGCGAATAGGGCAGTGACGCCGTTGGCATCCTGGCGGAAACCTACGCATTCCATGCCGCAGTGGACGATGCTCAGATCCCCGAGGGCCCGCACCAGCAGCTCGAGCAGCTCCCCGCGATGGACGGCGACGACCCCGCGGTGCCAGGGGATCGCTGCCAGCGTGCGCCCGTCGCGCCACGAGAGCAGCCGCAGCGCCTCGAACCCCGGCCCCGAGATCCCGCGCAGCTCATCGCCGAGTCCCAGCATCGACAGCGCCTGCGCCGCCACGCGCTGGATCCCGACACCGGTGCCCAACTCCCGTAGCTCCGGCTGGCGCTCGAACACCTCCACGGGGACGCCGCCCGCTTTGAGCGTGGCCGCGGCCGTAAGGCCGCCGATACCGCCGCCGATCACGAGCACGCGCTTGGAGTCCTGCATCGCGGGGGACTCTACTTGCTCCGGTCTACACGCTGCGGTCGCGAGCGAGCACGCGGCAAGCGTCCGGTTAGCGCCGCGCGGGTACCGCGCCACGGGGGCCACCACTCTGATTCAATGAGGCTGTGCGAAGTTCTCAGCTGGGGGGGCAAATAGGCGTTCGGGTGGTGCTGCTCAGCGCGGCACTTGTGGCCGCGACGCTGCTCGCACTCGCCGCGCTGGCTTGGCAGCCGGCCATGGGCTCCGCCGAAATCATCTCTGCGCCTGGCAGCCCGCTCAGCGCGATCAACGTCGAAAGCGGCCTCGACTGTCAGGTTCAGGCCAATGGGGACGTGCGCCCGAGCTTCTTCGGCGAACCTACAAACGGCGGGTGTGGGACATTCCTGGCACTCGCCGAAGGCCAGGAAATCCCCGTGGGCGGGACGCTCTTCGGCCCCACCCCGGCGGCTGGCATCTTTGCGGCCAAGACGGAATTCACGTCCACCTTTGCCCAGACGCTCACCGGCCATGGCACTGCCTCCGAACCGTACGTGATCACCACACGTGTCGACGCGGAACAGCCTGTCGAAGAAGGAAAACCACCGGTCAAAGCGGCCGAAGTGGCTGAGACCGACAGCTATGTCACCGGCCAGGACAGCTATGAAACCACGATCGTCGTCCTCAACCTCGGAACGAAAGCGCTGAAAGGCGCTCTCTACCACGTCGGCGACTGTTACCTGGCCAATCTCGACACCGGCTACGGCGCCGAAAACGTGCCCTCCGCCGGTTCGGTCGCGTGCACGATCAACCCAAACGACAGCCCACCCGCGCGTTTCATGGCCTTCACGCCGGTCGCGACCAGCGACTTTCCGATCGGCTCGGCCAGCCACGTGGAGAGCCAATATCCCACCTTCTGGGAAGACATGACGCCCACCGGGACACCCCTTCCGGACACGGTCGCGACCACGGGTTTCGAAAATCAACCCGAGGACAACGGGATGGGCCTGTCCTGGCCGGTCACGCTGGCGCCCAAAGCAACAGCGACGCTGAAGTTGATGACCACCGTTTCGCCCGACAGCGCCCCCACCTCCAGCTCCGGCGCCCCCAGCGCCAGCGCCGGCGGCGCGTGCGTCGCCAACGAAAAATTCCCGGTGACCGTCTCCGCGGTCAACGGCGCCAAAGCTGTGCACTACAAGGTGGACGGCGGGGCAGAACAGACGATCGAACCGATCGAAAACAACCAGGCGTCGATCCCGCTGGGCCCCGGCCAGCACACCCTCGAATATTGGGCCGAAGACTTGACAGGTGCCCAGGAAAACCCACACAACACGGTGACCGTGCTTGTGGGCTCGGGCGCGCCGGGCCTGACGATCACAAGCGAACAGGGCAAGAGCGCCTACCTGGTTGGCGAAGCGGGTTCGGTCGCGGTCGTCGCCACCGGCCTCGACATCACAAGCAACCCCTCGGCCACCAAACTGGCGATCACGACCTCAACGCCCGGGAGCTTCTCGGTGACGCGCTCCGCCACCAACCCCTGCGGCACGACCAGCGCGAGCTTCGCCTATACGGTGGCCCGCAGCACGCTGGCCACCCTGCCGCCGCCGGTGCTCGGCAAGACCGTCAACGTCGAACCGGTCAGCGGTGAAGTGTTCGTCAAGCTGCCGCCTGGGTACGTGAGCGCGTCGGAGGCGAGCCTCGCGGATCCGCTCCAGGTCGCCGCGCCGCTCGAGATCGCCACCGAGAGCCTGAGCAAGGGGATCGGCTTCATCCCCCTACGCGAAGCGCGCCAGATCCCGGTGGACTCGGTCCTCGAAACGACCGGCGGCGTCGCCCGGATTGCGACCGCGACCTCGAAGCCCAAAGAACAGCAGTTCGGCAACTTCGGCGCGGGGATCTTCAAGATCCTGCAGAACCGCAAGCAGAAGGGCCTGACCGACTTGGACATCATCGACAACCGCAGCTACAACAAGGTGTGCGCCTCGGTCGGCAAGTTGGGCAAGGGCAAAGCCTACGCGGCCAAGCTGAGCTCGAAAACGCTCGGCCGGGTCAACGCCAGCGGGCACGGACACTTCACAGTGCGGGGCCAGTACAGCGCGGCGACCGTGCGAGGGACCGTCTGGAATGTCGGCAATCGCTGCGAAGGGACGCTCACGCATGTCACGCGCGGCGTCGTCTCGGTGCGGGACTTCAGCCGTCGCAAGACGATCACGCTGTTCACCGGCGAGTCCTACGTCGCCAAAGCACCGCGTCGTCGCTAGGCCGGTTGCGATGCGGTCCGGTCTCGGTCCACGCCCAAGTTCGTACCCGCGTAGGGCGGCGATGGTGTTCGCGGTGCTCGTCGCTCTGGTTGTCACCGCGGCGCTCGCCGCGTCGGCGCAAGCGGCGATGTACACGGTGGGGACGACCGAAGATCGCCTCGGGGTATGTGCACCCGCCTCCGGCACCTGTTCCCTGCGGCAGCTGATCCAATACGAGAACAACCTGGCGAGCCCGCCGAGCCCATCCGACATCATTGTGCTCCCAAGCGGAAAATACGTTTTGACGAACGGCGAAGTCGGGATCGTCCAGTCGCTGGCGATCATCGGAGCGGGGGCGCGCACCACCCAGGTGGAGGCGCCGGAAGGCACCGAAGGACGGGTGTTCGACGTCAAAGTCCCGGGCCCCTTCACGCCGGAAGTGTTCATCTCGGGCCTCGAGATCTCGGGCGGCACCGCCAACACAGGCAACGGCTCGTTCGGTGGTGACGTCCGCAACGCCGGGTTGCTGCTGCTCAGCGAAGATTGGATCACGAACGGCACCGCCGAATCGGGGGGCGGGATCTCCAACGAAGCCGGCACGCTGGTGGTCGAGCGCTCGCTCGTGTCGGGCAACCACGCCTCGCTTGGGGGTGGAGACTCGGGCGGCATCCAGAACTTCGGCTCGACCGGGCCTCCTGACAAGCCGGGGGAGCTCACCGTCCTGGACTCGACGATCGCCCACAACGACGCCCGGCTGGGCGGTGGCATCTTCAGCTGGGGCGACGCGAACAACACGATCACGATCGAGGGCTCGACGATCGCGTTCAACAGCACGCAGGCAGAGCCGAGCGGCGCCGCCCGCGAACCGGGAGGCGGACTGGCGCTCGGCTCCACCGACGGGGGCACTGCTCAGGTCGTGGGCTCGATCATCGCTGACAACACCGAGACGCCCGCCGGGGCCAACGCGGTCAACTCCAACTGCCACGCCATCGAACCGGCGAGGATCGTCTCCCTCGGCTACAACCTCGAGAACGAAACCGACTGCGGCTTCACCTCCGCCGGAGACCTGCAGAGCACCTTTCCCGAATTCACCTTCGGAGAAGAACTGCACAACAACGGTGGCAACACCGACACGCTCGCCCTGACGACCATAAGCCCCGGGGTGGATGCGATTCCCACCA
>CAVXUO010000015.1:0-41608 GCA_963764915.1 uncultured Solirubrobacterales bacterium
CCACCTACGGCGAGTTCCGCGCATGGTATGAGCGCCAGCTCGTCGCCGAGGACCTCCACCTGACCGAGGAGGCCCGCTACATGGGCTATGCCTCAGCCTTCGCGATCCCGATGCCCGCGAGTCGCCAGCTGGGCAAGCGCGTCCATGACCTGGTGATGCTCTGCTCGCTGCCCACGCGTGTGCGCGAGCTGTACGGCCTGCGCTGCACCCCGCTTCACGAGGCGGCATGCGCGGCGCTGCTCGCCACCTCGCGTGGCACCCGGCCGCTGCTGCCGCGCAGGCTGGTGCGCGGCTCGTGCATCCCGGAGTTCCGGATGGTCGCCGCCACCGAGCGACGGCGGATCGCGCGGGGCGAGCCGACCCCGCAGCTCGCCGACTGACGCCGGCGGCCAAGAGCGTGAGGCGAAAACGGAAGCGGATGCCATCGAAGCGCTCAGGAGCCGATCGCCAGCGCCAAGGACGAGCAGGGCCAGCAGATGAAACGTCTGGTCGACAGCGATCGATACCGCCAAGGTTTTCCTGCGGGTCCAATCGCTTGACCCCCTTCATATAGGCGTGTAGCAATCTGCCATCGTCCTGGATCAGGTGTGGGAGGAAGATCGCGGGGATCACCCACAGCAGTTCCACCCCGAGATCGCTCACGAGGAGCGCGGGGATAAAGCAGATTGTGTAGATGCTCACGTGGGTGAACAGCGCCCGGCGAGCGTCCGGAGCAGCCACCCCGCGCCAAGCCGCCGCGCTTGTGCAGGGCCTGCCAGTTGGTCTGCAAGCAGATAATCCCCCACCAGATGCGACATCACGAACACGATGAAGACTTCGACCCAGGTCATCCCCCCCGAGAGCCTATCCGGCGGCTCGCGCCTCCCGCACCTGGCCCTGCTCGCACGTCCCGCTCGGGTGATGCACAGTAGCCTTGGCGCGGTGAGCGCGATACCCAACGGAAACCCCGGGAGCCCGTTCCCGCTGATCGCCGACTACGCGTTCCTCTCCGACTGTGAGAACTGTGCTGATCGCCCCGAGCGGGCACCTCGAGTGGATGTGCCTTCCGCGCCCCGACACTCCGAGCGTGTTCGCGGCCATGCTCGACCGCGACGCCGGCGGCTTCCGACTCGGCCCCGCCGGCGTACCGTCCCGGCGCCGGCGCTACCTGCCCGGCACCCTGGTGCTCGAGACGAGGTGGGGGACCCGGACGGGCTGGGTGGTCGTCCGCGACGCGCTCTGCATCGGGCCCTGGTACCACAACCAGGAGCGCTCGCGCACCCACCGGCGCTCGCCGACCGACTACGACGCCGACCACGTCCTGCTGCGGACCGCCTGCGTGCAGGGCTGGGCCGAGATCCACCTCGACTGCGAACCGGTCTTCGACTACGGGGGGCTCGCCGCCGAGTGGGCCTACACCGGCCCCGGCTACAACGAGGCGACGGCCGGCTCGGAGGGCATGGACCTCGAGCTGCGGCTGGTCACCGACATGCACCTCGGGTTCGAGGGCCCGCGCGCCCGCGCCCGCACGATCCTGCGCGAGGGGGAGTCGGCGTTCGCCGCACTGGGCTGGTCCGAGCATCCGCTGCCGAGCACCTACGAGGAGGCCGACGAGCGGCTCGAACGCACCGCCCAGCACTGGCAGGAGTGGCTCAAGCAGGGCACCTTCCCCGACCACCCCTGGCGCACCTACCTGCAGCGCAGCGCGCTGACGCTGAAGGGGCTCAGCTACGCCCCCACCGGCGCGATGGTGGCGGCGGCCACGACCTCGCTGCCCGAGACGCTCGGCGGCGAACGCAACTGGGACTACCGCTACACCTGGATTCGCGACTCCACCTTCATGCTGTGGGCGCTCTACACCCTGGGCTTCGACTGGGAGGCCAACGACTTCTTCTACTTCGTCGCCGACCTCGCCGAGGCCGAGGAGGGGGAGCTGCAGATCATGTACGGCATCGGCGGCGAGAGTCGCTGGACGAGCAGGAGCTCGACCATCTCTCCGGCTACGACGGCGCGCAGCCGGTGCGGATCGGCAACGGCGCCTACCGCCAGCGCCAGCACGACGTGTGGGGCGCCGTGCTCGACTCGATCTACCTGCACACCCGGTCGCGCGACCAACTGCCCGACCGGCTGTGGCCGATCATCAAGCGCCAGGTCGCCGGCGCGCTGGATCACTGGCGCGAGCCCGACCACGGGATCTGGGAGGTCCGCGGCGAGCCCCAGCACTTCACCTCCTCCAAGCTCATGTGCTGGGTCGCCGCCGACCGCGGGGCGCGCCTGGCGCAGCTGCGCGACGACCGCGAGTTGGCCGAGCGCTGGCACGCCGCCGCGGAGGAGATCCACGCCGACATCTGCGCGCACGGGGTCGACGAGCGCGGGGTCTTCACCCAGCACTACGACACCACCGCGCTCGACGCGTCGCTGCTGCTGATGCCGCTCGTGCGCTTCCTGCCGGCCGAGGACCCGCGCATCGTCGCCACCGTGCTGGCGATCGCCGAGGAGCTCACCGAGGATGGGCTGGTGCTGCGCTACCGCGTCGCCGACACCGACGACGGGCTCACCGGCGAGGAGGGCTCGTTCACGATCTGCTCGTTCTGGCTGGTCTCCGCGCTGTGCGAGATCGGCGAGCTGGAGCGCGCGCGGGCGCTGTGCGAGAAGCTCATCTCCTACGCCAGCCCGCTGGGGCTCTACGCCGAGGAGATCGATCCCCGCACCGGGCGCCATCTCGGCAACTTCCCCCAGGCCTTCACGCACCTGGCGCTGATCAACGCCGTCATGCACGTCATCCGGGCCGAGCGTGGCGAGCAGGATCCGACCTCCGCAATCGCTACGGTGCTCCGATGAACGCCGGCTCCACCTACCTGCGCCTCGAGGTGATCAGCGGCAACGCGATCGGCGACACGATCGTCGTCGATGACGAGCTCGTCATCGGGCGCCATGCCGACGGAGCCGGCCGGCTTTCCGACGACGAGGAGATCTCTCGCCAGCACGCTCGCATCTCGCGCGAGGCCACCGGCGACTACGCGATCGAGGATCTCGGCTCATCCAACGGCACGTTCGTCAACGGCCTGCGAATCCAGATCCCCGGCTGCTGGCGCTCGGCGACTCGATCGAGGTCGGCGCCACGACGCTTCTCGTCAAGGCGATCGTCGAGCCCGAGCCGGTGGTGGTTGCCAACCCGACCGTCGTGTCGCGCGTGCCGGTGGAGCCTGCCCCCGCCGTTGCGCCGCTCGCGCTCGCACTCGAGATCGATTTCGACGCCCACGAGGCACGCATCGCGCTCGGGGATGGTGGGGATACGGTGCGTCTCGTGTTGGAGGATGGGGTCTGGCGGCGCCCTCGCGGGCCCCGACGGAGATCTGTAGCCCGCGTACGCGGCAGGTGAGCAGCACGGGTCTACGTCGCAGACGGCGCGGCCCGATCGACATCGCAGGCGCACGCGAAGCCCGGCCACATCGCAGACGCGCAGCCCGTGTCTACGTGGCAGACGGCGGCTCGACCCCGGCCGCCTGATGCAGTAGGCGCGCGTACTCGCCGGCGCTCTGCGGGCGCTCGGCGGCGCTCTGGCGAGCGCGCGCAGCACCGCCGCTCCCAGCTCCGGCGGCGCGTCGGGCAGCTCCGCGCAGGGGTCGGGCGGCTCGTCCTGCAACTGCGCCCACAGAATCCGCATCCCTTTGCGATCGGCGAACGGGGGCGTTCCACTGAGGCACTGGCAGATGACGCACCCGAGCGCATACACGTCGGTCGCCGCGCTCACCGCCTCGCCGCGGATCTGCTCGGGCGACATGTAGTCGAGCGAGCCCAGCGCCTGGCCGGGCCGCGTGAGGTTGGTGCCCTCGCTGTCCTTCGCCAGCCCGAAGTCGGTGATCAGCGCAGTGCCGTCCAGTTCGAGCAGGACGTTGGCGGGCTTCACGTCACGGTGCACCATCCCGCCGGCGAACAGGGCGTCCAGCCCATCCGCGACCTCGGCGCACAGCTTCAACGTCGTGGGCACGTCGAGCTGGCCCTCGCGCTTGAGCTTCTGCTCCAGGGAGCCGCCTTCGATGAAGCGCTGGGAAAGGTAGGGAACGCCCTCGTGCTCGCCGGTGTCGAGCACGGGCACCACGTGGGGATTCTTCACCTGCTGGGCGATCATCGCCTCGCGCTCGAAGCGCTTGCGAAAGACGCTGTCCTCGGCGAGGTCGCTACGTACCAGCTTGAGCGCCACCAACTCGCCCTCGGCGCCGGTCGCTCGGTACACGCGCCCCATGCCGCCCACCTCCAGCAGCGACTCGATCCGGTATCGCCCGACGGTGACGCCGACCAGCGGGTCGGACGCCTCGCCCGCCGCCCCCGGCTCCTGGTGCTCATGCTCATCGCTCACGCAGCACGAGTGTACCCGTGCGATCTATGATGCTGTGAGGCAATGAGGCGAGGTACATCCTGATGCGGGCAACACTTGGGCGCTACTGGCGCACGATCGCGCTCGCGATGACGACGGCGCTGCTGGCGATCGGAGCCACGACGACGATGGCAGCCACCGCCGCGGCGCCGGCCACCGTGCCCCCGATCAACGACAACTACCTCGACGCGCTCAACCTCAACGAACCGCCGACCCCGCACCATCCGGGCACGCCGCTGAACCGCGCCGAAACTCTGCGCGACGAACGCAACACGACGGTGGCGACGGTCCAATCGGACATCCTCAGCCCGCAGGCCGGACCCGCTGAGCTGACAGGCTGCAACGGTGTTACCGAGGGTAAGACGATCTGGTACGACTTCTACCCGAACGCCAACGGATTGGTTCGGATCCGCACCTCAGCCTCGTTCGGCACGGTGATCGCAGTCGTGCCCTACAACCCCACCTCGCTGCTGCCCGAAAATGCGCAGCGTCAATGCGCAGTCAACCAACCCACGGCGGCCGGCGAACTGTTCGCCAACGTCCAGGCCGGCAAGTCCTACACGATCCAGCTCGGCGGCGTCGAATCGGCCGGGGGCAACATCGAGTTCCTGTTCGACTACGTCGTCCAACTCAAGCGCCTGCAAGCCGAAGCGACGCTCACCGCGCAGCCGCTCACCGGCGGCGTGCAGGTCGTGAACCTCGCCGTCAGCGCCCCGAAGAAGGCCCGCGTCGAAGTGCGCTGCACGCGTGGCTGCCATGCCCAAGCCAAGACCGCTCGCTCGCTCGGCTTCCCCGGACTGCGTGGGGCGATGCTGCCCAATGGCGCCGCACTGAAGATCTATGTGACCGCCAAGAACGAGATCGGCACTTACATCGAATACAAGATCGCGCACGCCAACTTCACCAAGGTCCAGCGCTGCCTGGCCCCGGGCTCGAAGAAGCCCGAGCGCTGCGAATGACCGGGCGCCGCCGCCGATGACCGGGCATCGCGCATGAGCTCGACCTCCCAGGCCTCAGGTGGGCGTGCGGCAGTCGCGGCGGCGGTAGTCGTCTTGGTGGTGTTCGCGGCGAGCTTCGGCGTACGCAAGGCGACGGCAAGCAGCGCACAGGCGGCGCCGCTGCCGGCCCCCGTGGTGGTCTCCTCAACGCCGGTGCACGTCTCCGGTATCGCAGCGCCCGCCACGCCACCGGCGCTGCGCCGTCCGCCGCGCCCCACCACTTCCACTCAAGCTCCCACTCCCACGCCGTCGAGCACTCCGACCCCGGCCACCACCCCAGAATCGACTTCGACCCCCGCCCCCGCTCCAACTCCCACGCCCTCCAAACCGGCCGCTCCGAGCGGTGGCAAAGGCAGCGGCCCGGTGCTCGTGGGCTAGTCTCGATGAGTGCGTGAGGCCGATCGATGCGCAGCGACGGTGGTCCGGTGGTTAATCCCGTGAATCGATTGGCGCCCGGCAGAGGGGACAGCGAGTGGACTCGCTTGACAACCCCACCGTCGTAGCCGGCTACCGCATCGACGGAACGCTCGGCGAGGGCGGCATGGGCACCGTCTACCGCGCCACCCAACTCTCGCTGGAGCGCGTGGTGGCGCTGAAGGTGCTGACCGCCGAGCTTTCCGCCGACCCCGCCTTCCGCGAGCGCTTCCGGCGCGAGGGGCTGCTGCAGGCTGCCCTCGACCACCCCCACATCGTCACCGTCTACGAGGCCGGCGCCACCGACAACCGGCTGTTCCTGGCGATGCGCATGGTCGAGGGACCGACGCTCAAGGATCTGATCCTGCGCCGTCAACTCGACGACCGGCGGGCGCTGCGCCTGCTCACGCAGGTGGCCGAGGCGCTCGACGCGGCGCACGCCAAAGGACTCATCCATCGCGACGTCAAGCCTCAGAACGTGCTCGTCGGCGCGGGCGACCACGCCTATCTGGCCGACTTCGGGCTGACGAAGGGCAACGACGACGCGGCGATGACCGAAACCGGCCAGTTCGTGGGCACGATCGACTACATCTCCCCCGAGCAGGCCCGCGGGACGCGCGCCACGGCCCGCAGCGACGTGTACGCGCTCACGGCCGTGCTCTGCGAGTGCCTCACCGGCCGGGTCCCATTCGAGCGGGCCACCGAAGAGCGGGCCCTGCTCGCGCACCTCACCGAGCCTCCACCGCGTCTCTCGGAGGTGCGCTCCGACCTCCCGGCCGCGATGGACGAGGTGGTCGCGAAGGGGATGGCCAAGGATCCCGCCGACCGGCCCGCGTCCGCCGGAGCGCTGATGTTGCAGGCACGGCGAGCGCTCGGCGCCGCACCAGGGGAGGCCTCCGCGCCGCCCGCCTCCACCGACGAGACACGCCTGCGGCCGGCGGTCGGTAGCCCGACGCGCGCGCCGCGGACCGCCGCGAAGAGCGATCCCGGCGCGACCCGCCTCGCCGCGGCCGCGGTGACACCGGACGCCGCACAGGCATCTGGCGATGAGCATGGCGCGGCAGCGCACACCGCTGACTCGGAGGCGCGCGCCTCCGCCGACGCCCCGCCCGGTGCAGGCCCGACCGGCACGCGCACTCCAGCCACCGGCGCCGTGACCGGCGCTCCCAACAGGAGATACCTGCCGGTGCTGATCGTCGCCGCCGTGCTCGCGCTCGTCGCCGGCCTGCTCCTGGGCGGAAGCTCGGGCGGCTCCGGCACGGCCTTCACAGACTCGGCGTCGGCGGGCTACGTCGAACTCTCCCTCCCGTCCAGCTGGCAGCGGCTCGGGAGCGCCCCCGCCGTTCCAGGACTCACCATCTCACAGCCGCTCGCGCTGGGCACCGGCTCAGCCGCCGGCGCCTCCAACACCTACTCGGCCTCCTCCGGCCAGCGCCTGCTCGCGGGCGAGGTCGATGCCTCCGGGCCCTCGCTGCTGCCCGCCGCGTTCACCGCCACGCTCAACGGGACACTTCCCCGGCCCGAGCCGGTGCGGCTTGGCACCTATCAGGCCTACCGCTACAGCGGCGTCTCGGTGCACGGCCTCGCCACACCGCTGACGCTCTACACCGTGCCCACCACGGGCGGCGTCGTCACGATCGCCTGCCTGGGCTCATCCGCCGCCGCGGTGGGGTCGCAATGCGCGCAGATCGCTGCCACGCTGAAGCTGAGCGGCACCACCGCGTTCGGGCTGGCGCCCAGCCAGCAGTATGCGAGCGCGTTGGGGAGCACCCTCGGCACGCTGCAGAGCGCCGTCAATACCGGCACCCCCCGCCTGCGCACCGCGTCGAGCGCCGCCGCCCAGGCCGCGGCGGCCACCCAGCTGGCCGCGGCCTACACCACCGCCTCGCGCGCGCTCGCCCGGCTCTCCCTCAGCCCCGCTGTGCAGAGCGCCAACGCGAGCCTCGCCGCCTCGCTGGCCGCGCTCAGCCGCGACTACGCGGCGCTGGCTGCTGCCGCCCGCGCTGGGAACGAAGCAGCCTACGCACGGGCCCAGCGCTCGATCGGCAGCGACGGCGCCCGCACGACGAGCGCGCTCATGGCCCTGCGGCAGGCCGGCTACACGGTTTCCGGCTGATCGGCGGCCGGAGGCTCCCGCGACAGGCCCTCAGCAGAGTGGTCGGCTGACAAGAACTCCGGCCCATCCTCCCTAAGCTGATCGACCGGCGAGACCGGGGACGCCGCCGGCCCCTCGGGCTCCTCGGCAAGCGCCCAGATCGCGATCTCCGTCCGCCGGCCGCGCAGCTCGATCTCATCGACGAACGCCAGATCGTCGGGCTGCGTGGTGAGCGCCTCCTTGGTGGCCCCCGAGACCATCAGCTGGTGCGGCGTCCCCTTGGTGAGCTGCTCGATGCGCGCAGCCACGTTCGTGGTGTCGCCGACCGCCGTGTACTCGACGCGCCGCTCGGAGCCGACATTGCCCGACATCACGCGCCCCGAGTTCAACCCGATGCCCATGCGAAACCCCTCCCCCAGCTCCTGTTCGCGCAGCCATCCGTTGAAGCGGGGCAGTCGCACGGCGAGCATTTCGCGGGCCGTGGAGAGCGCGCGGTCGGCGTGATCGGCCTGCACGATCGGCGCTCCGAACACGGCCATGATCCCATCCCCCATGTACGCAACCAGCGTGCCCCCGTGGTCGAGGATCGCGTCGCTCATCTCGCTCAGATAGCGGTTGAGCACTTCGATCACGCGGTCCGGCGTCAGCGTTTCGGCGAACGAGGTGAAGCCGCGCAGGTCGGTGAACATCACGGTCCCCTCGCGCTGCACCCCGCCGAGGCGCAGTTCTCCGCCTGCGCTCGCCAGCACCTCGTCGACGACGTTCTCGGGCACGAAGCGCGAGAACAGGTCGCGCACCCGCTCGCGCTCGAAGGCGACCGTCACGAGCTGCACCGATAGCGCTCCGGCCGCGCTGAGGATCAGCGCCCCGAGCGGGTACACGAACGACACGACGTGCCCGTTGTCGAAGGCGATCTGCACGCCCACCGTGAACGCCGCCGCCAGCGCCAGCGCCAATCCCACGGTGGCGATCGAGCCGAACCGCAGCGTTGCCAGCGGCGTGGCGCAGCCCAGCAGCACGATCAGCGCGAGGTCCAGCCATACAGGCGAGGAGCGCAGCGGCAGGCCCCGCAGCACCGTCGCGATCGCGCTCGCCTGGACTTCGGCGCCCGGCATCTGCCGGGCGGTGGAGGTCGGGTGGATGTCCTGCAGCGTCGGCGCGGAGGGACCGACGACCACGATCTTGCCACGGAAGAAGCCGCCCGGGACGTGGCCGAGATAGACGGTCGAGAACGACACGCGGCGAAAGCTGTTTTCCGGCCCGTAGTAATCGATCCACGCGGAGCCTCCGTCGAACTGGCTCGCGCGCACCCGCCGCCCGGTGGCGACTTCCGTGCTTGCCACCGCGAGCGTCTTCAGCCCGCCGACCGCGAAGCTGACGCGTCGCAGGACGCCGCCCGGATCGGTCGGCAGCAGCCCGTTGGCCGGACGCGACCCGACTTCGCCCAGCAGCGCGTTGCCTTCGCCGCCGAGAAACCGCGTCTTGCCGTTGCCCTCGGTTTCGGTGGTGGTCATCACGGTGCGCCCCGCGGCATTGTTCAGCGCTTCGAGCAGCGCCGTCTCATCACCGCGCGCCTGCGGGCACTCGCCCGGTGGCGGCTGGGTGCCCCTGGTGGAGAGCGGGCAGGCGCTGGCCTCGCTGAACTGCACGTCATAGGCGATCGCCTTGGGATGGTCCCGCGCGATCTCTTCGATCACCTTGGCGTGCACCCGGCGCGGGAAGGGCCACTGCAGATCCAGTTCGTCAAAGGTCCGTTCGTCGATCTCGACCAGCACGATGTTCGACGGCGGCCGCCGGTGGCCACGGATCGTGAAGCGGGTGTTGACCGTGCTCAGTTCGAGCGAGCGCAGCAGGTTGGTCTCGTAGGCGACGATCGCGAGGCCCGTCGCGCCCAGCGCGACGATCGCCAGCAGCACCCGCCGCAGCTGGCGCGTGCGTGCCGCCCCGGCGCGCCTGCGCTTGCGTTTCATCCATTCACCCCGCAGAACGCTACCCGAGTCCCCGGCTGGGGACCATGCCATTGCACCCATGCGGAGCCTCGAAGGACGGCATAGGCCGCAGGCTACGTTACGCTGGCCATCACGATGGAGGACCCGTCACGCTTCGTACTGCCGCAGGAGCTCATGCTGGCCGACCGCTACACCGTCGGGCAGCCGATCTCGAGCGGCGCGATGGGCGCGGTCTACCGCGGCAGGGACACCGACACCGGCGCGGCCGTGGCGATCAAGCACGTCACCAACACCCGCCACGCCCAGCGCTTCGAGGTCGAGGCGCAGCTGCTGTCGCTGCTGCGCCACCCGCGTGTGGTCGAGGTCACCGACCACTTCGCCGACGAGCGCGGCCAGTATCTGGTGATGGAGCTGGTGGAGGGCACCGATCTGCACGCCCTGCTGGCGCAGCGGGGCGATCCGGGGCTGCCGCTGGAGCAGGCGCTGGACTACGCCCGCGAGAGCTGCGAGGCGCTCGAGTACGTGCACGACCAGCAGATCGTGCACCGCGACGTCAAGCCGCACAACCTGATCCTCGGTGAGGACGGGATCGTGCTGGTCGACTTCGGGATCGCCCGCCTGCTCCAGGACGAGGAAGAGGACGAAGGCACGGTCGGGGTCGGCACGCCGCGCTACATGGCGCCTGAGGTCTTCGCCGGCGGCTCGGTCTCTCCCCGCAGCGACGTCTTCGGCCTCGCCGCCACGCTGTGGACGCTGATCGTCGGGCGCCCGCCGGTATACGCCAGCCCGACCGAGCTGCGCGAGCTCGCGCCGGACGTCCCCCCCGAGATCGCCGACGCGGTGAAGGCGGGTCTGGAGATGGTGCCCGAACGGCGCGTCGCCTCGGTCGCCGCCTTCGCCCGCGCGCTCGGCAGCCACACCCTGCCCCGGGGTCACGCGCAGCCCACGACCGGCGGGTCGCTGACCCTCTCGATCGAGGCGCCAGCCGCCCGGCGCAGCCTGATGGAGGGGATCGCGCGCACCGCCGCCGGCGTGTTCGGGGCAGCGGCCTCTTCGATCGCGCTGACCGACGCCAACACCCGCGAGCTGGTCTACCAGTCGGCGTGGGGAGCGGGCGCGCGCGAGATCGTGGGTGTGCGCCTGCCGCCCGGACACGGCCTCGCCGGCAGCGTCGTCGAAAACGGCCAGCCGCTAGCGGTCCCCGACTGTCGCACCGATCCGCGCTTTGCCTCCCGCATCGCCGCCGGCACCGGCCACGTCCCCTACACGATGCTGGTCGTCCCGCTGATCCGCCTCGGCCGCCCGATCGGCGTGCTGTCGCTGCTCGATCGCCGCGACGGCGGGCACTACGGGCCCGATGACGCCGAGCGCGCCGCGCTGTTCGCCGAGCTGGTCGTCAGCGCGATCGAAGCCGACAGCGAGGCGATGCCCAGTCTCGGGGCACGCCGGACGCGGATCGTCCCTGCTTGAGGAGTGACCCCCGCCACCGTTCGGGGCAGGCTGGTGTGGACTGGCCATCAGATCCCGCAACCCGACCCGGTCCGGGTGGGATCAGCCGCGTTTGATGGGGCCCCGGGCGAGGTAGGACTCCCCGGTGAACAGCGTGATCGTCTTGCGGCGCACGAAGTCGCGCACGGAGACGACGCCGCGCGTGACGTGCGTGAGCGTCCCTTCGCAGCGGTTGCCGACGTTCCAGACGGTCCCTCGCACGGTCGCCGCGCTGTACTGACCCCGCACGGCGAAGTGCCCGTGCCCACTGGCGTCGACCCGGCCGAGCGTTTTCGAGCTCAGCTTGGCCGCATAAGCCCTGCCCTCACCCCGCTTGCCACCCGTGGCGCACACCTGACTGGCGCTGTGGTTGTCGATGATGTCCAGGTCGGTCAGACCCTTCTGCTTGCGGTTCTGAAGCAGCTTGAAGATCCCCGCGCCGAAGTCCCCAGTCTGCAGCTTGCCCTTCTGGGACGCGGTGGTGGCTGTGGTGATGCCCACCACGCCGTGAGTCGTTTCGAGGATCGACCCGACGGGAATCTGACGCGCTTCTGTCAGCGGCACGAACGTCCGTCCCTTCGTGAGCGCCTCGACCGCCTGCACCCCCAGCGCGAACGGCGCAAACGGTGAGACCGACGCCGCCGATGCCAACGTGGCGCCAGGCGGTAGCTCGACATAGACGATCCCCGACACCAGTGTCACGTTCACGGTCTTGCCGAGCACCGGCGGCGGAAGCGCAGCCCGCGTCGCCTGGAAGCCGAGCACGCCAGATTTGGGTTCCGGGCCTGCAGGGGCTGGCGGACTGGGGTTGTTGGTCGAGGGGGCAGGCAGCACGGTGGGTGGGCTCGTCTGTCCCGTGGGTGGGCTCGGCTGCACGGTGGTGAACGGCTGGTCTGCGCTGCTCACGCCCCCGGGGCCCGCCGAGTTGGCTGCGAGCACGTGGAAGTGGTAGGTCTTGCCGGGTTCGAGTCCGGTGAGCGTCTGCGTCAGCGACTGGGGGCCAGGGGTGGCGTCGATGTCCGCTGGGGCTGTCTTCTGACCGTAGCTCGTGGTCGGTCCGTATTCGATCGTATATGTGGTGTCGGCGCCGTCGGGGTCAATCGTGAAGCCGACCTTGGCTGTCGTTTCGGTGACCGAGAGGACGTTGACGTTCGAGACGGCGGGCGGCCCGACGATGTCGGCGCTGCTGGTGGCGGTCGCTTTGGCGCCTCCCACGTCGTCAATCGTGACGGTGATCGTGTACTGGCCGGCGGCGGCATAGGTGTGCGAGCCCTTGACTTCGAAGCCTCCGCCGGCTGCGGCGCTGACCGTTCCCGCTGTGCTCGACGAGCCGTCGCCCCAGTTGATGCTCGCGGTGTAGTCCGACGCCACCCCGTTCGGGTCTGCATCGGTGAACGTCGCCACCGTGGCGCTGAGTTTCACGCCTGCCGTCCCGCTCACGGATTTGCCAGTTACGCCCAGCGGGGCGTTGGATTCAGTGGTGAACGACTGGTCTGCGCCACCCACGCCTTTCGGCGCAGCCGAGTTGGTTGCGAGCACGCGGAAGTGGTAGGTCTTGCCGGGTTCGAGTCCGGTGAGCGTCTGCGTCAGCGACTGGGGGCCAGGGGTGGCGCCGATTTCCACCGGTGTCGTCTTCTTGCCGTAGCTCGTGGTCGGCCCGTATTCGACCACGTAGGTGGTGGCGGCGCCGTTCGGGTTGATCGTGACGCCGACCTTGGCCGTCGTTTCGGTAACCGAAAGAGCCTTCTCGTTCGAGACGATCGGCGGCCCGACGACGTTCGCGCTACTCGTGGCGGTCGCTTTGACGCCTCCCACATCGTTGATCGTGACACTGGTCGTGTACTTGCCGGCCACGGCGTAGGTGTGCGAGCCTGTGACTTCGAAGCCTCCACCGGCCGCGGCGCTGACCGTTCCCGCCGTGCTCGACGAGCCGTCGCCCCAAGTGATGCTCGCGGTGTAATCCGACGCGGCGCCCGCCGGGCTGGCATGGGTGAACGTCGCCACCTTGGCTTTGACGGCCACGCCCGCGGTTGCGCTCACGGGCACCCCAGTGACCGCGGTCAGCGGGGCGTCCTGGACCTTGACGTCGAACGGGCGGGTTTCGGGGAAGCCGTCGCTGTTCGTATAGGTGAAGCTCGCGTGGTACGTGCCCTCGTTGACGTAGGTGTGCGTGCCGGTGAGTTGCCCGGTGTTGGCGTTGACTTTGCCCGCCGACGGCGACGTGCCGTCTCCCCAGTTGATCGTGGGCGTGGTTCCTTCGCGTGGTGAGGCGGCGCCGACCACCTCGGAGAACTGCTGCCCCTCGACCGGCTGGAGGAGCTCGTAGGCGCCGATGTCGCAGCCGCTACCCTGCGGTCGCGTGATGTCCCGCTGGTCGGTCCCGGTGCAGCCCGGAGCGCCCGAGGGAATCGCGTCGACCGCGGGGCTGGTCGCTTCCAGAGCGAGCGTGTCGGTGTTGCCGCCGTTGTCCTGCAGGCCGCTCGACAGGAATCCCGGTTCGATGTTCTCGAGGTCTCCGGTGGCGGTGAAGGCGCAGTCGGCCGCGCTCTGGATGTTGTGGCCGAGAGAGGAGATGCCGCCGGCCCCACAGTTCGATGGTACGCGTTCGGCGGTGAGCGGGTTTTCGACTGTGTTGCCGGCAACGATCGAGTTCTCGACGGAGATAGTGCCTTCGCTGGCCAACAGGCCGCCGCCTTCGGTACTGCGTGTGCCACCGTCGTTGTTGGCGATCGTCGAATTGACGATCGAGGTCGTGTTGGCGGTGTCGCCCCAACTGAAGATGCCGCCGCCGAGCGCGGCGCTGTTGCCGGTGATCGTCGAGTCGTTGACGGTCAGCTTCCCGGCCGCTTCGGTCACCGGGTTGGGACCGACGTTCTGGATACCACCCGAGTCGCCGCCGGCCCCGTCGGGCTGGTTGGTGCTGTAGTTGTTCTCCACCAGCGAGTGCGTCAGGGTGAGCGTGCCGCCGTCGTTGGAGATGCCGGCGCCCGAGCCTTCTTCGGCCGTTCCGTTCGTGATGTCGTCTTCGTTCAGCGTGAGGGTGGCCTCGTTGAGGATGTCGCCGCCAAAGTAGCCGTTGTTGGCATTGGCGTGACCGAACACGATCGACAGGCCCGAGATGGTCACGGTCGGGACGACTTTGCTGCGAGGATTCGGCTCGACGAAGAAGACGCGGTTTGCTGGAGAGGACTCCTGGAAGATGCTCACCTCGCGCGCGCCGGCGCCGACGATCGAGACGCTTTTGTAGATCGTGAGCGGCCCGTTGGAGAGGTCGTAGAAGGCGAAGCCTTCGGGGGCGGGCACGTCGATCGTGTCGGGCGGGTTGGGTGTTTCGAGGAGGTTGTTCTCGTAGGTGATGAGCTGCCGCAGCGAACAGGTGCCGGAGGCGGGGGTTTCACAGATCCCGGTGCGGTCTTCGAGCGTCCCCACCGTGTACGTCGCCGCCTGCGCCGACGTGGCCAGCCCAGCCCCGACGGTCAACGCGGCGAGCACCGCGCACATGGCGGGTCCCAAGCATGAGCGCGACCATCGCCATGGGGAAGCGCTGAAGCTCATCGCCGAGCTAGTGGTGCGGTGCCTTGGCAAGGTAAGACTCCCCGGTGAATAGCGTGATCGTCTTGCGGCGGCGGAAGTCGCGCACCGAGACGACGCCGCGCGTCACGTGCGTGAGCGTCCCTTCACAGCGGTTGGCCACACTCCACACCGTCCCCCGCACGGTCGCCGCGCTGTACTGCCCCCGCACGGCGAAGTGCCCGTGTCCGCTGGCGTTGACCCGGCCGAGCGTTTTCGAGCTCAGCTTCGCCGCGAGGGCCTTACCCCTCTTGCCGACTGTGGCGCACACCTGGCCGGCCCTGTGATTATCGATGATGTCCAGGTCGGTCAAGCCCTTCTGCTTACGGTTCTGCAGCAGCTTGAAGATTCCCCCGCCGAAGTTGCCGAACTGCTGTTCTTTGGGCTTCGACGTCGCGGTCGCGATCCGGGCCACGCCACCGGTCGTTTCGAGCACCGACCCAACGGGGATCTGGCGCGCCTCGGTCAACGGTATGAACACCTGTCCCTTCATGATCGCCTCGACGGCCTGCATCCCCCCCAGGAACGAGGAGAACGGGGAAGGCGATGATGCCGATGCCTGCGTAGCGCCGGGCGGCAGCTCGACGTAGACGACCCCCGATACCGGTGTCACGTTCACCGACTTGCCGAGCACCGGCGGAGGCGGTGGCGGATCGGCCGGCGTCGCGAGAATCTGATTGGGACCCGTCGCGCTGCCGGCGCTGTTGGTCGCAACGGGCCGCACGTTGTATGTGACGTTCGGCAGAAGGCCGGTGACCGTCGCCGTGACCGCGTGATTGGCGAAGTCCGACCCCACCAGCTGGTCGGGTGTCACCGAGCCATAGGTGATCGCCGCCGCCTCGGCGCCCGGCAGGACCGGCCCGTATTCGAAATGCACCGACGTTGCCAGCCCCTCCGGGTCCACCGTCGTCGTGAACGCCGCGCTCGTCGTCGACAGGACGGTCGGCGGGGACGTCACGACGAGCGTCGGCGGCGCGGGTGGGGGTACTTTGGGCGCTTCTTTCGGTGCTTCTTTCGGTGCTTCTTTCGGCGCTTCGCACTCGAGACCGCACGTTACGGTTTCACTGGCGAGCTCCACTGCGCCGATGTCGCAGCCGGCGCCCTGCGGACGGGTGACGCCGCGCTGGTCGAGGTCCTCACAGAACTCGAAGCTGGTGGGGATCGCGTTGACCGCGGGGCTCGTCGGTTCGGGTGCGAGGGTTTCGGTGTTGCCGCCGTTGTCCTGCGGCGTGGAGGAGCTGAAGTCGGGATCGGTGCTCTGTTTGTCCCCGGTGGATTCGAATTCGCAGTCGGTGCCGGTCTCGAGGTTGTAGCCGATGGAGACGATCTTCGCCGGGCTCGTGGCCCCGCAGTTGGTGTAGGCGTTGATCCCTGCGGTCGTCGCGCTGTTGTAGGCCACGATCGAGCCCACCACGTCGATGGTCCCGTCGTCAGCGAGCAGCCCCGCGCCGGGTTCGCCCGTCGTGCTGTTATAGGCGATCGTCGAGTCGATAATCGAAACGCCGTTTTCGTCGGCGACGTCACCTTCGGTCACGCTGAAGATGCCGGCGCCCAGGGTCGCGTCGTTGCCCGCGACCGTCGAGTCCTCGACAGCCAACACCGCTTTCTTGCCGGGACCGCAGGCGGTGATGCATTCCTCGGAGCCGTAGTTCTCGATTCCGCCCGCATTGGTGCTGGAGTGGTTGCCCGACACGAGCGAGCGTTCGAGCACCAGCGTGCCCGCGACGTTGGCGATTCCGCCGCCCGCGGACGCGGTGCCTTCGGTGACCCAATCTTCGCTGAGGAGCAACGAACCTTGGTTGCGGATATCGCCGCCGAAGACGCCATAGCCTTCGTCGGCGTCAGCGGTCCCGCCCGCGATCTCGAGGCCGATGATACCGATCGCATTTTCCCCGGGGCTCTGGGCGCTGAACACTCGTTCCTGGTATCCGTCCGGCGATATGTCCACGGTCGTGGTGCGGGCACCCGCGCCCTCGATCAGGAGCGACTGCGTGATCGTGAGCGTGCCATAGAGCAGTTCGTACTTGCCGCTCGGGACGGCGATGACGTCTGGGGGGTTGGGTGCTTCCGGAGACGCGTCCTCGTATTCGATCAGCTGCCGCAGCGAGCAGGTGCCAGAGTTGGGTTCCGGGCACGTTTCGCCGCGAGGTGTGTCGCTGTGCGTCCCCACCGTGTACGTCGCCGCCTGCGCCGACGCGGCGAGCGCCGCGATGACAGCCAGAGCGACGAGCACCGCGAACACCATCGCCGCCCTACGCGGGTACGAACTTGGGCGTGGACCGAGCCCGGACCGCATCGCCGCCGGCCTAGTGACGCGGCGCTTTGGCGACGTAGGACTGGCCGGTGAACAGCGTGATCGTCTTCCGACGGCGGAAGTCGCGCACCGAGACGACGCCGCGCGTGACATGCGTGAGCGTCCCTTCGCAGCGGTTGCCGACATTCCAGACGGTCCCTCGCACGGTCGCCGCGCTGTACTGGCCCCGCACTGTGAAGTGTCCGTGCCCGCTGGCGTTGACCCGGCCGAGCGTTTTCGAGCTCAGCTTGGCCGCGTAGGCTTTGCCCTTGCCCAACTTGCCGACCGAGGCGCACACCTTGTTGTAGCTGCGGTTGTCGATGATGTTCATTTCGGTCAGGCCCTTCTGCTTGCGGTTCTGCAGGATCTTGAAGATCCCCGCGCCGAAGTTGCCGAACTGCTGTTCTTTGGGCTTCGAGGTCGCGGTCGCAATCCGGGCGACGCCGCCGGTCGTTTCGAGGACCGAGTCCACCGGGATCTGGCGCGCTTCGCGCAGCGGGATGAAGCCGATCCCCTTGCTCAGGCTCTCGGTGGCGATATCGAGTGGTGCGGCAGCCGCAAGTGGGTCCGCGAGGCTCGCCTCCGACGCGCTCGCGTACCCCGGCGGCAGCTTGACGAACACTTCACCGCTGACCGGTTCCACGTTGACGGTCTTGCCGAGCACCGGCGGCGGCAGGGTGGCCAGTGTGTTGTGGGCGACGGTGTAGGCGAAGCTGGCGCTGGTCGTGCCGCAGGGGTTGGTGGCGGCGCGCGTCACCGAGAAGCTCCCGGCCGCTGAGGTCGAGAGCGCCACTTTGGTGGCTGAGGGGTTGCTTGTGATGTCGAGGCCGGTGGCGGCGACCGCGACCGAGGCCGTTTCGCCGACCAGATAGCTGCTCTTGCCCTGTTCGCTTGTGATCGTCAGGCCAGGCGCGCCGGCGCCCGCGATCACGGTCACCTTGTTGTGAGGGCTTTCCTGTGCGCCTGTCAAGTCTTCCGCCCAATATTCGAGGGCGTGCTGGCCGGGGGTCAGCGGGATCGAAACCTGGTTGGCTTCTTTGGTTTCGATCGTCTGTTCGGGCGCACCATCGAGAATGTAGTGCACCGCTTTGACGCCGTTGCCCGCGGAGATCGTCACCGGGAATTGTTCGCCGGTGACGCACGCCCCGCCGGCGCTGGCGTTGGGGGAGCTGGAGCTGGAGCTCGGGGCGCTGGCGGGCGAGACGGTGGTCGTGAGCTTCAGCGTCGCCGAATCTTCTGCTTTGCGGCAATGCCAGCGTTGACCGGCCAGGACAGGCCCATGGCGTTGTCCTCGGGTTATTGTCGAAACCGTGGTGTCGACCGTGTCCGGGAGGTGGTGCCCCGGTCGGGGTCAAGTCCGCCCAGAACAGTGGGGTAGTGGCTCTCCACGTGGTGGCGGAGCCGACGGAAAGCCGCTGGTGGAGATCGGCGTAAAGGCCATGAGACGGGCCGGCGGGCTGTTGTTGGGGTCGATCGTGCAGGCGACCGAACCGGCGGAAGGCACGTTTTCGGCACCGTAGCCGTCGTCGAGATTGGCCAGGTAGCAGTCGCCGCGTGGTAGAGAGTGCTTTTCAGCGCTGCGTTCCCGAGGTTCATGACAATGATCGTGGTTTCATAGCTGTCCTGGCCGGTGACGTAGCTGTCGGTCTCTGTCAGTTCGGCCACTTTGAAGGAATTTCTCCTTCTTCGATGGGCTCGTTCCGCGTAGACCTAGGTGGTGACACGAACGGGTTCGGAGGCGGTGCCATGCCGGTGAGCGTCTGGGGTATGCCGGACCGGGTAAAGCCGGCTTTTCTGCGGCGAACGAACCGGCCGGCGGGTTGGGGCCGAAAAGTGGTGCCGCCTCACGGGACTTCTTGGCCTTCTGCAGGGCCAGGAACGTCCCGCACCCGCCGGTGCTGTAGCTTCGGGGAAGAAGCTCGGGCCGGCGTCGCCGCTGGCCTGGACCTGGCAGTCGAGGTCGCCTTCGACGTTGATCGCGCTGAGCGGGCCTGCGCTGTTGATGACTTCCGCGGAGCCCACGGCGGGCTGCCACGCCAGCGCGGCAAGCGCGAGCAGCAGTCGCGAGCGCGCAGTGCCGCGCTGAGCGCACCGCCCGAACGCCTATTTGCCCCCCCAGCTGAGAACTTCGCACAGCCCAATTGAATCAGAGTGGGGGCACCCACGGCGCGGTACCCCGCGTGCTGGCAGTCGGACGGTTGCCGGGTGCTCGCCCTGCGAACCGCAGCAAGTAGAGTCCCCAACGATGCAGAACTCCGAACGCGTGCTGGTGATCGGCGGTGGCATCGGCGGCCTCACGGCCGCGGCCGCGCTCAAAGCGGGCGGAGTCCCCGTGGAGGTGTTCGAGCGCCAGCCGGCGCTCAGAGAGCTGGGCACCGGCGTGGGGATCCAGCGGGTGGCGGCGCAGGCGCTGTCGATGCTGGGGCTGCGCGATGAGCTGCGCAAGATCTCCGGGCCTGGGTTCGAGGAGCTGCAGCTGCTGTCGTGGCGCGACGGGCACACGATGGCGGCGGTGCCGTGGCATGGCGAGGTCGTCGCCGTGCATCGCGGCGAGCTGCTGGAGATTCTCGCGCGGGCCGTCGGCGGGGAGGGCATCGTCCACTGCGGCATGGAGTGCGTCGGCTTCCGCCAGGATCCGAGCGGCGTCACGGCGCTGTTCGCGGATGGCCACGAGGAGCGCGGGGCGGCGCTGGTGGCGGCGGACGGGCTGGAGTCGGTGATCCGCGCGAAGCTGATCGGCGACGGCCGGCCGCGGTACTCGGGCGCGACGGTGTGGCGGGCGCTGCCCGAGTACGAACACAAATCGCTGGGGCGCAACTTCGCCCAGCAGGTGTATGGGCCGGCGTCGATCTTCGGGATGTACCCGGTCGACGAGCGGCTCTTCTGGTGGGGCAGCCAGATCCGGCCCGAGGGCGCGATCGACCCGCCGATCGGCCGTAAGCAGGACTTGCTGAATACCTTCGACGGCTGGCCCGCGGAGGTGCAGCAGGTGATCGAAGCGACCCCCGAGGAGCAGCTCTTCCGCCAGGACCTATACGACCGCAGGCCGCTGAAGCGCTGGCGCAACGGGCGCGTGACGCTGCTCGGCGACGCGGCGCACCCGACGACGCCGACGCTGGGCCAGGGTGCGGGCATGGCGATCGAGGACGGCGTCGTGCTCGGACGCGAGCTGTCGGCCGTCGGCAGCCTCTCCGCCCCCGGGGCGATGCAGGCGGCGCTCGACTCCTACGAGCGCAAGCGCATCCCGCGCACCAGCCAGATCGTCGACCGCTCCGCGAAACTGGCGAAACTCTCGCACGTGAAGCACCCGGTGGGGTTGTTCATGCGCGAGCGCGTCCTCTCGGCGATGCCGCAGAAGTTCTGGCAGCTGCTGTGGGAGCAGGAGCGCACCTACCAGATCCAGTGACCGATGCGTGGGTGTCGCCGCGGCACGAGCCTCGCCCACCCACGCCCTCCCTACCTCCTCTCTCTCTTTTTCGCCCTCGGCCCGTCCCGCGCCGGCACCCCTCCTGAGAGGCCTGTGCCTCAGCCGCTCTCCTGCGCCTGGATCGCGGTGATCGCCACCGTGTTGACGATGTCCGTGACCGAGCAACCGCGGCTGAGATCATTCACGGGCCGGCGTAGACCCTGCAGCACCGGGCCGATCGCGAGCGCCCCGGAGGAACGCTGGACTGCCTTGTAGGCGACGTTGCCGGTGTCGAGGTCGGGGAAGATGAAGACCGTGGCGCTGCCGGCGACCTCGGAATCGGGCAGCTTCAGCTTGGCAACGGAGGCATCGACTGCGGCGTCGTACTGGATCGGCCCGTCCACCTTGAGATCGCCACGCAGCCGCCGCACCGTTTCGGTTGCCTCGCGTACGACGTCGACCTGCGCGCCCTTGGCGGAGTCGCCGGTGGCGTAGGAGAGCATCGCGATCCGCGGGGCAATTCCGAAGGCCGCCGCGGTGTCGGCGGAGGAGATCGCGATGTCGGCGAGCTGCGCGCTGTCGGGCTTGGGGTTGACGGCGCAGTCGCCGTACACCAGCACACGGTCGGCGAGGCACATGAAGAAGACGCTGGAGACGACCGAGACGCCGGGACGGGACTTGACGAACTCGAACGCCGGGCGGATCGTGTCGCCGGTGGTGTGAGCCGCCCCGGAGACCATCCCATCCACCTCCCCCAGATGCACCATCATCGTCCCGAAGTAGGTGGCGTCAGCAAGCGCGTCGAAGGCGAGCGCCTCGGTCACGCCCTTGTGGCTGCGCAGCTCGTGGTAGACCGAGGCGTAGCGCTCGCGCAGCGGCGAACTGAGCGGATCGACGATCTCCGCTCCCTCCAGGTCGAGGCCCAGCGCGGCGGCGCTGCCGCGCACCGCGTTGGGGGCGCCGAGCACCGTCAGAGCGACGACGCAGCGGCGCAGCAGGATGTCGGCGGCCCGCAGCACACGCTCGTCCTCGCCCTCGGGCAGCACGATGTGCCGGCGCGCCGCCTTCGCCCGCTCGATCAGCTCGTACTCGAACATCGTGGGGGTCATCCGCGCCGGGCGCTCCACCATGAAGCGCATCTGCAGCTCGACCTTGTCGACGCTGCGCTCGAAGAGGCCGAGCGCGGTGGCGATCTTGCGCTCGTCACCAGCCCGCAGCACCGGTCGCACACCAGCGATCGCGGCTGCGGCGATGTGTGTGCGCGCGTCGATCTCCAACACCGGGAAGGGCGCGGTCTCCAGCAGCCCCCGCAAGGTGGGAGAGAGGGAGTAGCCGCCCGTCAGCAGCAGCCCGGAGACCGCCGGGAAGGACGGTGAGAGCGTCGAGGCGAGACAGGCGACGACGATGTCCGAGCGATCGGCCGGCACCACCACGAGGGCGCCGTCGACGAGGTCCTCGATGAAGTGCTCGGCACTCATCGCCGCGACTCGCACCTCGCGCACGTCGCGGTCGAGCATGCCATCGACGGGCAGCACCGGGCGGGCGCCGAGCGCAGCCTGCACCTCGCCGACGCTCGGGTAGGCGAGCTCGGCGTGCTCGGGCATCACGTACACCCACTCCTGGCCGGTGTGCGGGGCCAGCCGGAGCTCGACTTCGCGCACTGCGTCGGGAGCCACGCGGTTGACGATCACGCCGAACAGCTCGCAGCCGCTGCGCTGCAGCACCTCGCGCGCCAGCTGCACCTGTTCGACGACATCGCCGCCGCCCGCGCCGTTGACCACCACCAGCACCGGGCAGCCGAGCTGGTTGGCGAGGTTGGCGTTGAGGTCGAAGTCGAGCGCCGGGGTGGAGCCGACGAAGTCGGTGCCCTCGCACACGACGAAGTCGCAGCGGCCCGCCAGCGCCCGATAGGCGGCGAGCACCCGCTTCTCGATCTCCTCGTGCGCGCCGTGGGCGGTCAGCCCCGTCACCTCCTCGGCGGTGGGGCCGTGCATCTCGGCGTACTTGAAGGGCAGCTGGTAGCGGTCGCGCATCAGCTCGATCTGCGGGTCGGGGTCGGTGGCGCCGCGGATCACGGGGCGAAAGAAGCCGACGCGTTGCAGGCGCGCCGCGAGCATCTCGGTGAAGCCGAGCGCGACGACCGACTTGCCGCTGTGCGGGCCCATCGCGGTGATGTAGATGTTCTGCGCCACAGGGCTCCTCGCTGCCGACGTCACCTTATCTGCCGGCCTGGATGAACGACGGCTCCGGGGCCGCTGCCTCCGGCGCGAGCCACTGTACGCCGGCGCGAGCCACTGTACGCCGGCGGGAGCCTCAGCCGAGGACGGCGAACACGTGATGTTCGCCGAGGACCCCTTTGAAGCGATGCTCGCCGCGCGCTTCGAAGCGGAAGCTGGGATCGGTTTCGGTGTATTCCTTCAGCGTCGAGGAGACGACGATCTCGCCTCCGCGCGCGCAGCCGGCGACGCGTGCGCCGAGCACGACGTTGCGTCCGTACATCTCCTCTTCGTTGAGGATCACGAAGCCGGTGTGCAGACCGATGCGCAGGCGCAGCTCACGGGCGCCGCCCGGGACGGTGCTGTCGGCGAGGGCGCTCTGCAGGTCGAGCGCACAGCGCAGCGCCGCGTGGGCGCTGTCGAAGGCGACCATGAAGCCATCGTCGTGAGCCTTGACGACCGTGCCCCCATGGTGGCCCACGACCCGCTCGACGATCAGGCGATGGTCGGCCAGCAGCTCCGCGAAGCGCTCGGCGCCAAGCTCCTCACCGATTGCGGACGCGTCCTCGATGTCACAGAAGAGCAGCGTGAGCGCTCCGTCGGGCGAGCTCATCTCGCCGAGCTGGGGCTGCACGTCGCCCAGCGACGAGGCGATCACGTCGATCGATGTCATCGCTCCAATGTCCAACCCGATCCTCCTGATCTCCCGGCCCGTCCAGCGCAGCGCAAGCATAACCCCTGTCGGATAGATTCTCGGGTTCGGTCCCCCCCATACGAACGCGAGAGAGACGAGGGAAAGCTCATCATGTCCTCAGAGCAGTCATCGGAGCCCGCCGGCGAGCCGCAGATCCGCAAGGTGGATGAGATGCCGGCCGATACGCGGCGCGGCGGCGACGTGCGCACTCTGCTGAGCCCCAAGACGGCAGGATCGACCTCCGGCTTCATGGGCGTGGCGACGATCGGGCCGGGCGAACGCATCAGCGAGCACTACCACCCCTACTCCGAGGAGTTCATCTTCGTCGTCAGCGGCGCCCTCGACGCGCAGCTGGAGGGCGAGTCCCATCGTCTGGGCGCCCGCGACGCGCTGCTGATCCCGCTCAACGTGCGCCACCGTCTGGTCAACGACGGTGAGGAGGAGGCGTTCATCGTCTTCCACCTCGGGCCGCTCGCGCCGCGCCCCGACGCCGGGCACGTGGACACGGAGTAGGCGCGATGAGTAACGGGGGGACTCTACGAAGGACGGCGGTTACGGGAGTGGGCGTCGTGGCGCCGGGTGGCAGCACGCGCGACTCTTTCTGGGAGGCGATCACGGCAGGGCGCACCGCGACGCGGGGGATCACGTTCTTCGACGCCTCTGGCTTTCGCTCGCAGATCGCCGCCGAGTGCGACTTCGACCCGTTGGCGGCCGGCCTCAGCGAGCACGAGAGGCGCCGCATGGATCGCTACATCCAGTTCGCCGTGGCCGCGGCGATGGAGGCGATGACCGACAGCGCGCTGGAGGCCGACACGATCGATCTCGACCGCACCGGCGTCAGCCTCGGCTCGGCGGTGGGCGGCACGATGGTGCTCGAGGACGGCTACGTGGCGGTGTCCAACCACGGCAAGGAGTGGCTGGTGGACCCCGACTATGCCCCCCCGTTTCTCTACCAGGGGCTGATTCCCAGCAGCCTGGCCAGCGAGGTGGCGCTGAAGTTCGGGGCGCACGGCCCCTCCGTGGTCGTCTCGACCGGCTGCACCTCGGGGATCGACGCGATCGGGTACGGCCACCAGATGATCCAGGACGACGAGGCCGACATCGTGATCGCCGGCGCCGCGGAGTCGGGCATCTCCCCGATCTCGATGGCGTGCTTCGATCCGATCAAGGCGACCTCGCGGCGCAACGACGACGCCGAGCACGCCTCGCGCCCGTTCGACCGCGACCGCGACGGGTTCGTGATGGGTGAGGGCGGGGCGGTGCTGATCCTCGAGGAGATGCAGAGCGCGCTCGCCCGCGGCGCCCACATCTACTGCGAGGTCACCGGCTTCGCCAGCCGCGGCAACGCGTTCCACATGACCGGGCTGAAGCCCGACGCGAGCGAGATGAGCGAGGCGATCCTCGACGCGATGGCGCAGGGGGACACCAAGCCAGAGGACATCGACTACATCAACGCCCACGGGTCGGGCACCAAGCAGAACGACCGGCACGAGACGGCGGCGTACAAGAACACGCTGGGCGAGCACGCCTACAACGTGCCGATCAGCTCGATCAAGTCGATGGTCGGCCACTCGCTCGGGGGGATCGGCGCGATCGAGATGGCGACCTGCGCGCTGGCGATCGACCGCGGCGTGGTGCCGCCGACCGCCAACTGGGAGAACCCCGACCCCGAGTGCGACCTCAACTACACGCCCAAGGTGGCGGTGCGCAAGCAGATCGACGTGGCGCTCTCAACCGGCAGCGGCTTCGGCGGCTTCCAGTCGGCGATGATCTTCTCGGTCCCCGGCGAGCGCCGCAACGCGGGGCTGTGAGCGCGCGATGAGCCCTTCACCCCAGCCCGATCGCCGTCCGTGCCCGCCCGCCGACCGCCGCGCCAGGAGCGTGAACCCGCGATGAGCCCCACGATCCCATCTCCCGACCGTCGCTCCGTGATCACCGGCATAGGCGTAGTCGCCCCCACCGGCCAGGACCGCGAGTCGTGGTGGCAGGCGACGCGCGCCGGCGACAGCGGCATCGAGCGCATCGCGCGCTTCGATCCCTCGCGCTACCCGGTGACGCTGGCCGGCGAAGTGAAGGACTTCGATCCCGAGAGCTACATCGACCAGCGGCTGATCAAGCAGACCGACCGCTGGACGTGGATGGCGCTCGCGGCCGCACAGGCGGCCCTGGATGACGCCCAATTCGACCCGAGCGAGCACGACCCCTACTCGATGAGCGTGATCACCGCCAGCTCCTCGGGCGGCAACGAGTTCGGGCAGCGCGAAATCCAGGCGCTGTGGGAGAAGGGACCGGTGTTCGTCGGCGCCTACCAGTCGATCGCCTGGTTCTACGCCGCCACCACGGGGCAGATCTCGATCAAGCACGGGATGAAGGGCCCATCCGGCGTGGTGCTCGCCGAGGGCGCCGGCGGGCTGGAGGCGCTGGCCCACTCGCGGCGCACGATCCGCCGCGGCGTGGAGACCGCTGTGAGCGGCGGCGTCGAGGCGCCGATCGGACCGTACGCGATCACCTGCCAGCTGGGCACCGGCTTCCTCAGCACCGCGCAGGACCCGGCCGCTGCATACCGCCCCTTCGACGCGCGCGCCAACGGGTATGTCCCCGGCGAGGGTGGCGCGATCCTGCTGGTCGAGAGCCTGGAGAGCGCCCAGCAGCGCAAAGCCCCCCAGATCTACGGCGAGATCATCGGCTATGGCGCCACCAACGACGCCCACCACTGGGGCAAACCGGCGCCGGACCCCACGCAGTCCGCGCGGGCGATGTCGGTGGCGCTGAAGAACGCCGGGATCGGGCCCGCCGACGTGGACGCCGTCGTCGCCGACGCCTTCGGCGTGCCCGAGATCGACGCGCTGGAGGTGCAAGCCATCAAAACGGTGTTCGGCGAGCACGCCGGGAAAGTGCCCGTGATCGCCCCGAAAAGCGGCGTCGGACGCATGTACGCCGGCGGCGCCTCGCTGGATGCGGCGGCGGCGCTGCTGGCGATGCGCGACGGCGCCCTGCCCCCGATCGTCAACCTCGACGAGCCCGCCAGCGGCGAGCTGGACTTCGTCAGGGGCTCCGAGCGCACGGGAGAGCTCTCGACGATCCTCGTCAACGCGCGCGGCTTCGGCGGCTTCAACAGCGCCCTCGTGCTCCGGCGCATGACCTGAAGCCGGCACCACCGGGCGGACCCTGCTCATGCCGCAGCCACCACAGATCGGAGCTCTACTGGAGGAGGCTGTGTCGCAGAGCCCACAGCGCCCGGCGGTCGCGTACGGCGACACAGAGCTCACCTACCGCGAGGTGCATGAGGCCGTTGGGCGACTGGCGGCGCGTCTGGGCGAGCGCGCCGGCGAGCGCGTCGCGGTGATCGCGCCCAACGTGCCCGCGCTCATGGTCGCCCTCTTTGGGGCATGGCGAGCGGGCGCCACCGTCGTGCCGCTGAGCGCCCGTCTGCGCAGCTTCGAGCTGCGGCGCGTGTTCGCCGACGCTCAGCCCTCAGCGGCGATCTCGCTGGCCGCGCACGGAGGGTTCTCGCTCGCGCAGGAGCTGGACGCGCTCGGCGAGCAGATCGGAACGCTGTCAAGCGGCATCGTCGTCGACGAGCTCGGCGAGACGCGCGAGGAGCTCCGCTGGCCCGCGACGGAGAGCGCCGAGCCACTACCCGGAGACGTGGCGGCGATCATGTACACGTCGGGCACGACCGGCGAGCCGAAGGGCGCGCTGATGTCGCACGCGCTCGGAGTCGCAGAGGGGCGCCACCTCGCTGAGCTGCTCGGCGACCATGCGCAGGGAGCGTGCGCCATGGTTGCCCCCGCTTCGCACGCGTTTGGGCTGGCGTGCCTGCTGTGCTGCGTGGCGGCCGGCGGCGAGGCGGTGCTGATCGACTCCACGACCTCGCTGCAGCCGCTCAGGCAGGCGGTGCACCGGCACCAGGCACACGTGCTGCACGGCTCGCCGGCGCTGTTCGCGCGCGTGCTGAAGACGACCGACGAGCTGGCGGTGAAGAGCGGGTTCACCGCCGGGTCCTCGTGCCCGCCGAAGGTGCTGGAGGAGCTCGACCGACGCGAGGCGCGCGTGCTCAACATGTACGGCATGACCGAGATCGGCGCGGCGAGCAGCTGCCATCTCGAGGATCCCCCCGAGGTTCGCCATCACACCGTAGGCCGTCCTCTCCCCGGCTATGAATTCCGCGTGGTGAGCCCCGGCGGGCGGCGGGGAATGTCGGGTGAGCAGGAGGTACCACGGGATGGGGATGGGAATGGATTGGGAGGGGGCGATGATGCGCTCGGCGAAATCGAGGTGCGTGGCGCCCACGTGACAGCCGGCTACCACGGCCGTCCACGGGAGCAGGACGAGGCGTTCGACGGCGAGTGGTTTCGCACCGGGGACCTCGGGGGCATCGACGCTGCCGGGAACCTCACGATCGCCGGACGAGCCAAGGAAGTGGTGCAGGTCGGCGGCTTCAACGTGTTCCCCGCCGAGGTCGAGAGCTTCCTGCTGACCCATCCCGGCATCGGCCAGGCGAGCGTGATCGGCGTGCCGCACGCGGCGATGGGCGAAGCCCTGCACGCCTTCGTGGTGCCGAGCCCCGAGGCCGCGCTCGCCGGGCGCGACGTGGTGAGCTTCGCGCGTGCGGGAATCGCGGGCTACAAGGTGCCCTACGGCGTCAGCGTGCTGCCCGAGCTGCCGCTGCTGAGCTCGGGCAAGCCCGACCGGCGCGAGCTGACGCGCAGCCTCCAAGCCCACGAGGCCGGGATCCAGTGACGCACACCTCGGACAAACCCGACCGGCGCGAGCTAGCGCGCAGCCTCCAAGCCCACGAGGCGGGGATCCTGTGACGCCATACACCTCCCGTCAACCCAACCTGTGCGAGCTGCACGGCAGCTCTCAGCCCCACGCAGCGGAGCTCCGGTGATGCCGGCGCACGCCTTGCCACCGCTGCCCCCCAGCCCGCTGTTCGCGGGACTCGCCGACGAGGAGCTCGGAGCCGTCGCCGAGCAGATGCGCCCGCGGGAGTTCGGTGCCGGCGAGCGAATCTGCGCCGCGGGCGAGGCCAGCGACCGGCTATGGCTGATCGTCGGGGGCCTCGTGCACATCCTCGCCGGGAACGCCGACGCCGTGGCGGGCGAGGTGGTCGCCCGCCAGCGCAAGGGCGATGTGGTGGGCGCCCAGGGGGCGGTCACCGGCGAGCCGCGCACCGCCACCGTGGTCGCCGCCCTCCCGACCTCGGCGATGGAGCTCGACAGCGAGCGCTTCCTCGCGCTCGCGCAGCGCTATCCGGCGATTCTGGTCAATCTGATCCGCATCCAGAGCGAGCGCCTGGTGATCGCCAACGCACGCCGCGTCGAGCACGAGCGCGGTGAGACGGTGGCGCTGCTCAGCAGCCCGGCGCTCGCGGCGACGGCGACGCGCATCGCGGAGCTCGCCAAGCGCGTGAGCCCCCGTCCGGTGATTTGGCTGGACCGGCGGCTGTCGTTCGCCGGGACGCTGACGGCGGCGGACGACCTGACCGACGAGCACGCGACGGTGCTGCTGCCCGGCGAGCTTGACCCCGAGACGATGGGGCTGCTGCTCGACGAAGTCGACCGCGTGGTGGCGCTGGTGGGCTCGGCTCGCGACGCGGAGCGGCTGGGCGCGCTCGCACGGGGATCGAACGGGAGCGGCACGCAGGTCGAGACGGTGTTGATCGGCGAGGAGGCGGTGGCGGCCAGCCGCGAGTGGGCGGCGGACGCGCCGATCCGCGTGGTGCGCACCTGCCCGCGAGGGGACCCCGCCGACGAGGCGTGGCTGGCACGCCATCTCACACGAACCAAGCTCGGGCTGGCACTGGGCGCCGGCGGCGCGAAGGGGTATGCCCACGTGGGCGCGCTGCAGGTGCTGGAGGAGGCCGGCTACGTGGTGGACTATGTGTCGGGCAGCAGCATCGGCGCGATCGTCGGCGCCTACCTGGCGCTGGAAATGGACGCCGCGGCGATCGACGCCACCCTGCGCGGCGCCTTTGACGCCGACAACGTGGCGCAGCTGTTCAAAACCTCGATGGGCGGCAGCGGCGGCTCCTCGGGACTGGACGCGATGAGCAGGCTGATGCGCGAGAGCACCGGCGAGCGCTCGTTCGCCGACACGTCGATCCCGCTGGCAGTGATGACCGTCGATCTCACCGACCGCGCGCCCGCGCCGCTGCGCGAGGGGCCGCTGTGGGAGGCGCTGCTGGCCGCTACGGCACTCGCCGGCGTGTTCCCACCCTACGAGCGGGGCGGGCACCGCCTGGTGGACGGCCTGGCGCTCGTGCCGGTGCCGACCGGCGCCGTGTTCGAAGACGGAGCTGACCTCGCCGTCTCAGTCAACCTGAACGGCGCTGAGGTGCTCGCGGCGTGGCCGGAGCAGCCGGAGCTCGCGCCCGCGCGCGAGCGCAAATCACGCGGCGGCACGCTCGACACGCTGCTGGAGGTGATGGATCTCAGCCAACTGGAGACCAGCGCCCGGCACGCCGAGCTCGCCGACGTGACGATCACTCCACACTTCGGACCGGCGCATTGGCGAGACTTCCACCTCGCCGACCTGTTCCTCGCCGCCGGGCGCCGCGCGGCGCTGGAGCAGCTGCCGGCGCTGCAGGCGCTCAGCACACCTGTCGATCTGAAGCCCGACATACCTACCAATCTGAAAACCGGCACCCTGTCGATCTGAAGCCCGACATACCTACCAATCTGAAAACCGGCACCCTGTCGATCTGAAGCCCGGCACACCTACCAATCTGAAAACCGGCACCCTGTCGATCTGAGAACCGGCAGACCTGTCGATCAACCAACCGCTACCTGAAGGAGACGGCATTGCCCGAGCAGACGAAGTTCGAATTCGATGATCTCAAGAGGATCCTCGTGGATCGCGTGGGCCTCCCCGAGGCCGACGTCATCGACGACCGCGAAGCGACGTTCGAGGACATGGGCCTCGACTCGCTCGCGTTCATGGAGATCCAGCTGGCCATGCAGCAGGACTACGGGTTCAGGATTCCCGACGAGGACGCCGAGGAGATCCACAGCGTGGGCGAGGCGATCGACTATGTAAACCGACGCCTCGGCGAAGAGGAGTAGGCGCGATGGCCGCGCATACCGACAACTCAGTCGTCATCCAGGCCCCACTGGAGCTCGTGTGGGAGCGGATGATGGACATCGAGAGCTGGCCGAGCCTGTTCAGCGAGTACGCCGCCGCGGAGGTGCTCGAGCAGGACGGCGACACCGTCCGCTTCAAGCTCACCACCCACCCCGACCCCGACTACGACGGGCAGGTGTGGAGCTGGACCTCCGAGCGGACCGCCGACCCGGCGACGCACAGCTCGAAGTCCAAGCGCATCGAGACCGGCCCGTTTCAGTACATGAACATCGAGTGGTACTTCGAGCAGGACGGCGAGGGCACCGCGATGCGGTGGGTGCAGGACTTCTCGATGAAGCCGGAGGCGCCCGCCGACGACGAGCACGCCGAGGAGTACATGAACAAGAACACCAAGGTGCAGATGCAGGTCATCAAGGAGCGCCTGGAGGCGGAGGCGGCGGATGGAGCCTGACGCCGGCACCAGCGCGGGGGCCGACGGCGGCAACCGCGTGCTGATCGTCGGCGCCGGGCCGGCTGGGCTGACCGCGGCGATCGCGCTGACGCGCATCGGGATCGAGGTACGCCTGTTCGAGCGAGCCGCGGAGCTCGGCAAGGCGGGGGCCGGGCTGGGCGTGCAGAGCAACGCGCTGCGCGCCCTGCGGAAGCTCGGAATCGGCGACCGGATCGAGGCGGCGGGCACGGAGCTGCGCATGCAGGAGTTCCGCAACATCCACGGCAAGCCGCTGTTCAGCTTCCCGCAGGGAGAGATCGCCGACGAGTACGGGACGCCGACGATCAGCCTGCTGCGCGCCGACGTCCAGCTGGCGCTGGTCGATGCGGTCCCGCCGGGCGTGCTGCAGCTGGGCGCGGAGTGCGTCGCGATCGAGCAGGACGAGCAGGGGGTTGCGGCGAGGTTCGCCGACGGCCACACCGAGCGAGGCGCGCTGCTGATCGGCGCCGACGGCGGCAGATCGGTGGCGCGCAAACACGTGTACGGAGCCGCCGACGCCGAGCCCCGCTACTCGGGCTTCACCAGCTGGCGAGCGGTGGTCGAGATGAGCCCGGACACGCTGCCGGCGGACACCTCGCGCACGTTCCTCGGCGCCGGCCGGCAGTTCGTGATGTTCCCGGTTGGATCCAACCGCATCTACTGGGGGCTGCTGAAGCGCGAGCCACAGGGGGACACGACTCCCGCGAGTGGCCTGCACGAGCTGCTGAGCGAGCACCTGCGCGACTTCCCCGAGGTGACACGCCGGCTCGTGAGCGCCACCGACGAGACGAAGATCATCAGAGCCGACATCTGCGACCGTGACCCGGAGCAGACGTGGGCGAAGGACCGAGTCCTGTTGATTGGCGACGCGGCACACATGACCACCCCCTTCATCGGGCAGGGAGCGGGGATCTCGATGGAGGACGCGGTGGTGCTGGCCAAGGAGCTCGCGCTCACCGACGGCCTTCGCGATCAACGGATGCTCGCGGGTGCCCTGGACTCCTTCCAGCGGGAGCGGATGCCGCGCTGCGCGAAGATCGTGCTGACCTCCAGACGCCGCGGGCAGATGCTGTCGCTGTCGAACCCGGCGCTCGCGACGGTGCGCAACACCGTCCTGCGCGCCGTGCCCAAGGCCTTTTGGCGCAAAGCGCTCGCGAGCAGCGTCAAGTACGACCTGTGACACCGGCGGCGGCCAGCTCGTCGTGCGGGGCATCGCTCGCGGCGACAGATAGGCTTCGCTACCGCGGGCATACGAGTCTGCGGCACCTGAGCGTAAGGGGGCGTGCACGAGCATGACGGATATCGAGTCGGGCCTGTCGTTGGTTGAGATCGCGACCGTGAGAGAGCCGGCCGGCCGCTACGACGTGGCGATCCTCGGCGGAGGCTTGGCTGGACTGACGCTGTCGATCCAGCTCAAGCTGGCGCGCCCCCAAACGGAGGTGGTGGTGCTGGAGAAGCGGGAGGGCCCGGCACCGCTGGCGGCGTTCAAGGTGGGCGAGTCGACGGTCGCGTGCGGCGCCCACTACTTCTCCGAGACGGTGGGGATGCGCGAGCATCTCCACCGTGAGCATCTGAAGAAGTGTGGCCTGCGGTACTTTCTCTCCGGGGAGGGCAACCACGACATCACCCGACGGGCGGAGCTGGGTGTGCCGTTCTTCCCGCCCCACGACAACTACCAGCTAGATCGGGGTCTGTTCGAGAACAAGCTCGCCGCCCGTGCCCGCGCGCTAGGCGTCGACGTGCAGCAGGGCGCGCGGGTGAAGGACGTTGACCTCGGCGAGCTGGATCACCGCGTCGCCTTCGACCAGTTCGACCGGGAAGGCAGTCTGGGCGCCCGCTGGGTGGTGGACGCCGCCGGGCGAGCGGCGATCCTCAAGCGCAAGCTCGGGCTGGCGGCCGACTGCGAACATCACATCAACTCCTCCTGGTTCCGGCTGGGCGGGGGACTGGATCTCGAGCAGTGGGGCCAGCACGACGAGGCATGGATGGCGCGCATGTCCGAGCCGGGTCTGCGCATGCTCAGCACCAACCACCTGATGGGCGAGGGGTACTGGGTGTGGATGATCCCGCTCGCCACGGGGCCGATCAGCATCGGCGTGTGCGCCGACCCGCGCATTCACCCCTACGAGCGGATCGACGAGTTCGATCGTTTGTTGGAATGGCTGCACGAGCACGAGCCCCAACTGGCGGCGGCGGTCGCCGGCCGCCGCGCGGACGTGGAGGACTTCTTGCGCGTGCGGGACTTCGCCTACGCGGTCAAGCAGACGTACTCGACCGACCGCTGGTCGCTGGTGGGCGAGGCGGCGGCGTTCACAGACCCGTTCTACTCCCCCGGGTCGGACTTCATCGGCTACGGCAACACCCTCACCAGCGATCTGATCGTCCGCGACTTGGACGGCGAGGAGATCGCCGCGCGGGTGGAAGACCACAACGACCGCTACCAGCGCCTGTTCGCCTCAACGCTCTCCAGATACCTCGACTCCTATCCCGTGTTCGGCAATCCCTGGGTGGCGTGTGGCTTTCTCACCTGGGACTTCTACGCCTCCCATGTCGGCTACAACGTCGTGTTCACCCAGGACCGGCTGACCGACCTCGACTTCATGCGCCGGGCCGACGAGCACCTCGAGCGGCTCGAGCGACTGGCGATCGGGATGCATGCGATGTTCCCCGAATGGCACGCCATCGAGCGCAAGCCACGGGCGCCGGCGATGCCGCGCCCTCCCCTGGTGCTGATCCAGGCACTCGCCGGTCTCGTCAAGGAGTACCCGGACGACGAGTCGGTGTTGGACGCGCTGGCCGAGCACGTGCGCATCTCCGAAGCGATCGCGGTCGCGATCTTCGAGCGAGCCTCACGCGCGCGCAGCGAGGCGCTGCCCACAGACCGCGCCATCAACCCCTACGCGGTGAGCCTCGACCCCACCCGCTGGGAGGGGGATGGGCTGTTCGACGGATCCGGCCTGACGGTGACCGAGGCCCGGGAGATCGTCGACGGGATCGACGCGATCTGGGAGGGGTAAAGGGCCCACGACAAAGGCTCTGACGGGGCCGGTGCGGGCGGGTGGGTGGGCGGATGGGCGGGCGGGCCTTAATCCCCCATCACTTTGTCGCGAACCCCGCCGAGCGCAGGCGGCGTGCAGACTCGCGGGACAGGCTCAGGGCCGACTGAAGTTCAGCCCGGAGTTCTGCAGCGCGGCCCGCGAGACGACCGGGGCGGCGCGATCGCCCTCCGCATCCCCCCCGGCCCCCGGCTCCTCGCTGGAGTAACGCTGTTCGGTGAGCGTCAGGTAGATGGAGTCGAGGCTGGGGCGCACCAGCTCGATGTTGCGCAGCCGCATCGTGTGGCCGCCAAGCTCCGCGAGCGCGGCGGCGGCCATCGTTGCCGCGTTGTCGGTCGAGATGCGCAGCACCGAGCCATCGCACACAACCTCCCCCCCACGCACGGCGATCTCGGGCGCCGGCCCGTCGAAGGTCAGTTCCACGACCTGGGTGGAGTTCATCGCGACGAGCTCGGCGATCGATCCGCGGGCGATGATCGCGCCGCCCTGCAGCAGCGCCACCGACGCGCCGAGCTGCTCGATCTCCGGGAGATAGTGGGTCGAGTAGCAGACGGCGTGCCCCTCCTCGGCGAGCCCTTTGACGAGATCGAGGATCTCCTGGCGGGTGCGAATATCGGCGCCGACCGTGGGCTCGTCGAGGATCAGCAGGGCCGGCTTGCAGACGATCGCCATGCCGGTGTGCAGGCGCCGCTGCTGGCCGCCGGAGAGCGTGCCCGCGTGCGCATCGAACTTCGGCGTGAGGCTGAGGGCCTCCCCCACCTCCTCCGCGCGCTTTGCGACCTCGCGCCCGCGCAGCCCGCCGAGCTCGCCGAACAGCTCGAGGTTGCCGCGCACCGTGAGCGTCGGGTAGATGCCGAGATCCTGCGGGGCGATGCCGAGGTGCTCACGCGCCTTCAGCGGGTCGGAGGTAGCGTCGACGCCGTTGACGAGGATCGTGCCGGAGTCGGCCCGCCGCAGCCCGGCCACGCACGAGACGAACGTCGTCTTGCCGGCGCCGTTGTGGCCGAGCAGCCCGGCGATCTCCCCCGGTTCGATCTCGAGGTCAACCCCCTTCAGAACCTCGAAGTCCCCGTAGGACTTGCGCACGCCACTCACGTAGAGGGTCGCCTGCGAACGCGGGGTGCGCAGCTCCTCCGCGTCGGGGGTGCCGGCCAGGATCACCGGCCGGCGGCGCATCATGGTGCGCTGCGGGTCGGGCGCCAGCACGACCTCGAGCACCGTCTGACCGACCTGGATGCGGTCGCCGGTGCTGAGCAGCTGCGAGGCGGGTATCCGCCAGCCGTTCAGGTAGGTGCCATTGGTCGAGCCAAGATCCTCGAGCAGATAGGCGCCGTCGCCGCGCAGAACGACGCGCGCGTGTGCGCGCGAAAGCTCCTCATCGCCGCCGAGGGCGCCCGGCCCCTGCACGGCGCGTCCGATCGAGACGTCGTGCCCGAGCGGGATGTCGCTGCCGGCGGCCGGCCCGGCGATCACGCGCAGAACCTCGCCGGACACAGCGGGGGAGGCACCGGCAGCGTTCATTGGGGATCATCCGCGCGAGTCGCCTGCGGGTGGGCGGGCTCGGATAAACGGGCGCCGGGCATCGTGCCCGGCGTCGAAGCATAGTGTGTCAGCTCGCCCACGCTCATGAGATCAGCTTGTGGTCGGTCGGGCGGAAGCGGATCGCCGCGAGCGCCGCGAACAGGGCGGCGAAGCCCAACAGCACAGCTGTGGGCCCGATCACTGCGCCGAACCCTTCGCCCTTGAGGATCACGTCGGTCGAGGCCTGCATCGCCCAGTGGCTGGGGATTGCGGGCGCAATGCTCTGCGCCCACCCGGGCAGCGTGGCGGTCAGCGCGAGCGCACCGCCGAGCGAAGCGGAGACCAGCATCAACAGGTTGCCCAAGGCGTCGAGCTGGCTCATCGTGGTGCAGAACGCGACCAGCGCGAAGGTCAGCGCCAGCACGCAGATCGCCAGCGACGGCGCGAGGATCACGAGCGTCGCCATCGAGCCCTTCGAGCTCAGGCCGAGCACGAGGTCGCCGATCACGAACAGCAGGATCATCTGCAGGGTGATCACGACGAACGAGGGCAGCAGCTTGCCAAGGATCACCTCGGTCGTCGAGGCCATCATCTGCATGCGGTCCCACGTGCCCCACGCGTGCTCGGCGAAGAAGGTGCGCCCGACGAACACCAGCCAGAAGAACGCGAACATCACCGTCAACCCCGGCACCACCTGTTCGGCCCCATTGACGTGGCGGTAGCCAGCCCCGAGCAGCGCCGACTTCTGCGTCGTCTTCATGATCACCATCGTCAGCAGTGGGATGATCACGAAGATCACCAGCGCGCCGGGGTTGCCGAGCAGCAGCTTGGCTTGATGGCGGGAGATGATCAGTAGTCGTCGGCGTGACATGGCGGCCGGCGAACTGTATACGGCGAGCGCGCTACGCGCACAACGCTTCCAGGCGGGGCTCGCGCACAAGGTACGCGCACTGCGCGATCCCCCACGATCGCCTATGCTTCGGCCGCTCAGCAACCGGGTGAAAGGAGCAGGCCATCATCAAGCGAGGTGTGATTGTCGCCCGTATCAAGCCCGGCGCCGAGGAGGAGGTCGCGCGGATCTTCGGCGAGTCCGATGAGACTGAGCTGCCAAGGATCACTGGGGTGCGCCACCGCAGCCTGTTCGTGCTCGACGACATCTACATCCACCTGGTGGAGACCGACGACGAGTTCGCCGACGCCGTCGAGAAGGTGCGCAACCACGACCTGTTCAAGGAGATCAGCGCTCAGCTCGATCCCTACATCACCCCGTACAACCCCGAGACGTGGCGCTCGCCGAAGGACGCCCAGGCGCGGGAGTTCTATAACTGGGACCCGCCCGCCCCACCGGCCGAGAAATGAGCGGCACCGCCGGCCTCATCGAGCTGACAGCGCGCTCCGCTGCCCGCACTCTCATCTGGCCGACCGAGCGCCCGGCTGCCAGCCAATGAGCATTCGGCTGGTCGTCGACGTCCGTATCAAGCCCGGGTCCCGAGACGAGCTGCTGGGCGCCTACGTCGCGCTGCGCGCGCGAGTCGCACAGGAGCCCGGCTTGATCGGCCACCAGCTGTGCGAGTCAAGCGACGACGGCGAGCGCTGGCTGGTGATCAGCGAGTGGGAGAGCATCGAGCTCTCAAACGGGTGGGACGCGTCGGAGGATCACGCGCGCCTGCTGGCGCCGCTGCGCGCCTGCTTCGCGCAGGCCAGCCGATCCAGCTTCGAGGTGCGTGACGGTGTGGTCGTATAGGATGGCGAGCCAGTGAGCATCGAACGAGGCCAGTCCATCGTTGAGATTGGGGCGATTCGCCCGCCGGCCGAGCGCTACGACGTCGCGATTCTCGGAGGCGGCCTGGCGGGTCTGACGCTCGCGATCCAGATCAAGCAGATGCGGCCCGAGACGCAGGTCGTGGTGCTCGAGAAGCGCGAGGGCCCGGCGCCGCTGGCAGCGTTCAAGGTCGGCGAGTCGACCGTCCCCTCCGGCGCCCACTACTTCTCCGAGGTCGTGGGGATGCACGACCATCTGCTCTCCGAACAGCTCGTCAAGTGCGGGCTGCGCTACTTCCCACCCGCGAACGGCAACGAGGACATCACCAAGCGGGTCGAGGCCGGACCGCCGCTGTACCCGCCGCATGACAACTTCCAGCTCGATCGGGGTCTGTTCGAGAACAAGCTCGCGGCGCGCGCGCGGGCGCTCGGCGTCGATCTGCAGCAGGGCGCGCGCGTCCGGGAGGTCGATCTCGACAGCGACCCGCACCGGGTGACGTTCGAGCAGTTCGAGCAAGAGGCGATACTCAGCGCGCGCTGGGTCGTGGACGCCGCGGGTCGCGCCAGCATCCTCAAGCGCAAGCTCGACCTGATGGCCGACTGCGGCCACCACATCAACTCCGCGTGGCTGCGACTCGCGGGTGGGCTCGACCTCGAGTCGTGGGGCGCCGACGACGCCGAGTGGATGGCGCGGATGTCCAAGCCGGGCATCCGCCAGTTCAGCACCAACCACCTGATGGGCGAGGGCTACTGGGTGTGGATGATCCCGCTCTCCACGGGACCGATCAGCATCGGCGTGTGCGCCGATCCCCGCGTTCACCCCTACGAGGAGATCAACGAGCTCGAGCGCCTGCTCAGCTGGCTGCGCAAGCACGAGCCCCAGCTCGCCGCCTCGATCGAAGAGCGCCCGCAGGACATCGAGGACTTCCTCCGGGTCAAAGACTTCGCGTACGGCGTCAAGCAGATGTTCTCGACCGATCGCTGGGCGCTGGTGGGCGAGGCGGGAGCGTTCGCCGACCCCTTCTACTCGCCCGGCTCGGACTTCATCGGCTACAGCAACACCTTCACCGCCGACCTCGTGACTCGCGACCTGAACGGCGAGGAGATCGGCGAGCGCGCCGACTACTACAACGACCTTTACCAACGTCTGTTCGCGCACGTCATCGCGCGCTACCGCGACTCCTACCCGGTGTTCGGGAACGCCTGGGTGATGTGCGGCCTGCTGACCTGGGATTTCTACTCCAACCACACCGGCAGCGTGCTGGCCTTCACACAGAACAAGTTCACCGACATCGACTTCATGAGGCGCGCAGACGAGTACCTGGATCGCCTGTCCAAGCTGAACATCAACATGCACAAGCTGTTTCGCGAATGGCATGAGCTCGAGCGCAAGCCACGCGACCCGGACATGCTCGCAACCTTCCCGATGCTGCTCGGCGGGCTCATCGGCCTCGTCAAGGAGTACCCCGACGAGGAGGCGCTGCTGGAGGAGTTGCGCTCCAACGTGCGCAACTCGGAGGCGATGGCGGTCGCGATCTTCAACCAGGCCGCGCAGGCGCTGCCGGAGGGTCCCCCGGCCGATCGGCCTATCAACCCATACGCGCTGAGTCTCGATCCCACGCGGTGGGAGGCCGACGGGCTGTTCGAGGAGCCCGGGATGACGATCGAGCAGGCGCGCGAGATGGTCCCGGGGATCGACGGTATGTGGGACTCCGCGCTTGCGTTTGCGGGCGGACCACCTCCAGGCGTCGGCGGACCGCCAGCCGGCGTTGGTGGCCCACCCCCGGGCGTCGGCGGACCGCCCGTCGGTGCGGTGGCCCACCCCCAGGCGTGGTGGGCGGGCCACCCGCGTAGAGATGACCGGAGGTCCCGCGGGAAGCTTGGGCGGGGTGCCGACGATGGGTCCTTCTCCAGTAGTCTGCCGGCCTGGAAGCGTTCGCCGCACGGCGGGCTGCGCCGCCCGCAATACTGGGCGAGGCTCGCATCGCTGAGCGCTTCGATGTCGTTGTCGTCGGCGCCCGCTGCGCCGGCTCGTCGCTGGCGGCGCTGCTGGCCCATCGCGGGCTGCGCGTGGCCGTGGTGGAGAAGGCGAAGTTCCCTCGCGACACGCTCTCAACCCACTTCTTTCAGGCCCAGGCCCTCGCCTCGCTGGAGCGTCTCGGAGTAACGGAGAAGCTGCAGGCGACCGGCTCGCCCTGCGTGGGGATGGTCAACCTCCGCATCGAAGAGCTCCAGTTCCAGGCACCCATCCCCCAACAGCCCGGCGACGTCGGCGGGCTCAGATCGGTGCGGCGCGTGGTGCTCGACCCGATCCTCGCCGACGCCGCCGCGGAGGCCGGCGCCGAGATGCACATGGGGACGACGGTGACCGGCCTGGTGAAGGACGGCGCACGTGTGACCGGCGTGCGGGTCACACGGGACGGCGCCGAGAGCACGCTGCAAGCACGGCTGGTCGTCGGCGCCGACGGTCGCAACTCGACCGTGGCCAGCGGCGCCGGCGCGCGCAAGTACAACGTGGTGTGGAACCAGCGGTTTGCCTACTGGTCGTTCTTCGAGGGAGCCACGCTGGGCTCCGATCCGGCATTCCTGCTGCACCGCTGGGGCGAGCGGTTCGTGATCGCTGCACCGTCGGACAGCGGGCTCTATCAGGTCGTGGTGATGCCCGAGCTGCACGAGCTCCCGCGCTACCGCGAGGACCTCGAGGGCAGCTACCTCGAGCACGCCCGCAGCTGCCAGCCGGTGGCCGACGCGCTCACGGGAGCCCGGCGGGTGGGAAAAATCTTTGGGATGCTGCGCTGGCAGGGCTTCTTCCGGGACGCCTCCGGCCCGGGCTGGGTGCTGCTCGGCGACGCCGGCCACTTCAAGGATCCCGCCGCCGGCCAGGGAATCGGGGATGCGTTCAGGCAGGGCGAAGCGCTGGTGGAGCCAATCGTCCGCGGCCTGGAAGGCTCCGATCAGACGCTCGATGAGGAGCTGGTCGAGTGGGGCCGCTGGCGCAACGACGACGCGATCGGGCACTACTGGCTGGCGACCGACATCGGCGCCGGCGGCAAAGCGCCCACCGCGCTTCCCGAGGTCGGCAAACGGCTGCTGGCCCGGGGCGAATTGGCGCCGTTGATCAATCTCTTCAGCCACCGCGGCAAGCCCGCGCAAGTACTCACTCCGCCGCGCCTCGCCGCTGCGATGGGACGCGTGTTCGTACGGCCCGGGTGCGACCGGCGAGCGCTGCTCGGCGAGATTGGTGGTCTCGTCACGCTGAACGCCCGCCGCCGACGCGAGTATCGCTGGCCGGTGTACGAACGGGCTGGCGCGGTGAGCGACGCGGGAGCAACCGAGGTGCCGGAGTCAACCCCGGCGCAGCGGTGACCCGCACAGCGCGCAAAATTTGACGTGGGCTCCCCCAACCATTAGGCTGCCACCGAGCATGCCAGATGACGAACAACCCCCCGCGGACACGTCGGATCGCACGGTGATCAGGGCTACGCCGGATATCTCGGATCGCACGGTGATCCGCGCCACGCCGGACGTCTCAGATCGCACCGTAATACGTGCCGCCCCGGACATCTCGGATCGCACGGTGATCCGCGCTACCCCAGGCACCGAGGATCGCACAGTGGCACCCGCGACCGGTGGAGGCACCCCCGGTGGAGGCACCCGAGCCTCCGAGCGGTCCTCCGCCGACCATACCGCTGCCCATTCGCCTGCTGATGAAATCCCCTACAGGGCTGCGCGTGCTGCAGCTTCTCATCAGGCTTCCCGAGCGAGCTCGGCGTCCTGTCGTGATTCTCGTACCGCTGCTGCTGCTCGTGCTGGTGATCGCGATCGTCGTCGTGATCGTCCAACTCGTTCTCTGACTCGATCACAGCCCGAACAGCCGCCGCGCGTTCCCCTCCAGGATGCCCTGCTTCTCGGTGGCTGAGATCGGCAGGCCGTCGACCATCGCGATCGCGTCCTGCAGCGGCGTGGCAAGCGGTGGCGAGTCGGTGCCGAACAGCATGTGATCGGCACCCATCAGCTCCAGGTTGGCGAGGTGGTTGGGCACGCTCGAGTTGGCTGTATCGACGTACACGCGCCGCAGGTAGATACTCGGAGGCTGGGTGATCTTGTTGGTGTACTGGGCCATGGGTGGACGACCTGCCGGTCCGCCGCCGACCGGTGCGCCACCAGATGGGCCACCTCCAGGCACGCCATCGCTGGGAGGTCCACCGCCCGCAGGTCCCCCGCCGGTAGGGCCG
>CAVXUO010000016.1:0-223506 GCA_963764915.1 uncultured Solirubrobacterales bacterium
GCCGCACCGCGACGAATATCAGCCGGCGGACAATGCTGCCGAATGAGGACGGTGTTGGGACTCTCGGGCGCGAGCTACGAAGGTATCGGGGGTGCGTGACGCCCTCTACTTCGACTTCGTCCAGCGCGCACGCGCGGCGGGCGTGAACGTGCCGACGTCATGCCCATCACGCAGGTGGGGCAGGTCGAGCGCATAGCCGCGCTCTGCGGGGCCTCCATTCCCGATGGCCTGCGTTGCGAGCTGCACGCGCGAGGAATCGCGGCCGACGGATAGTGCAGGCGAATGATCCACGGTCGTAGCCCGCAGTCGGCCGCTTGGCCAGAGCAGCGCTCCATCAGGCGCCCTCAGCCGACTAGAGCAATGCGACGGCCACCGCGCCTACACCAACATTCGCATCAGCTCGTCCGAAGGCGATAGCGGATATCGCGGCTGCGTGCCCTCGCCGACTGAGCGCGAGGCTACCCAGCTACTTTGGGGCGATCCTTGCCTTCGAGGTCACGGCGGCGGTGAACTTCCCGTGCGAGCGTCATAACCAGCGCGAAAGGCACGCTGCTGTGGACAACCAGTTCAAGAGCGCCTGGCTCAGACGGAAAGCCGCTATGGATCCACGCCGCCAAGAAGCCGAGCATAGGAGCCATAGCCATGACCGCCATGTATCCGAGCACCGGAAGCCGGCTCAACCATGCGTTCATATCAACAGCGTACCCCGAGTGCCAGCGAGTCGCAAGGCCCGTGGTGGGAGCACAGACGGCGATCGCCGAAGACGACCTTGCCGCCGAATTCACCGACGTGCCCGCGTCAGCGCCCACCGCGACAATAGTTTCCGCCCTGCCCTGCAAGACGAGGGTGTCGGCGAACAGGAGCCGGCGATGGCGAGACTCGGATACCGGGGCTTGGGGCCGACGGGCGATGGTCGTGGGCCCAAACCCGTGGGGTACATAAACCTTGCGGCCGCCGCCGCGGCGAGCGGGAGCGCCGCATCGCCGAGGCGCTGGAGCGGGTCGGCGACACGGATTGCGCGCAGTCGTGCTGGTGTGAGCTCTCGCGCTTCGAGCAGGTGCTCGTCGGCTACGCGCAGGCTGACGGCAGGAGCGAACCGGCGGGCCAGTAGCCGTTCTGGAAGTGCCTCGCCTGTGACAGGAGCCGATTTCGGCCGCTGATGGGGCCTTCGGCGTCAGAAGGTTGTGCCGTCGCCGGCAATCACGATCGGCCCTTGCCAGGGCTGCCCTGGAGTAACGAAGTAATCATCCAGGGAGTTTTCAAATCCTTGCGAGAAGACACTGATGAGCCCGTTTGCATCGTTCACTGTGCTGTTAGGCGTTGCGTATGTGGTGTTTGGGCCCGCGACGATGACGGGTCCTTGCCAGGGCTGCCCAGGCGTCACGAAGTAGTCATCTAGGGAATGTTCGGAGCCTTCGGCAAACAGGCTGATCAGCCCCGTCGCCTGATTATCGACAGCCGCAGGCGCCGAGTAGGTCGTGTTCGCGCCCGCGACGACGACAGGTCCCTGCCAGGGTTGCCCGGGCGTTACGAAGTAATCATCGAGCGAATGGTTCGCGCTCTGCGCGAACAAACTGATCAGATCCGCTTCTTGGTTCAACGTCGCAGCTGGCGCCGAGAACGTCGTGCCTTCCCCTGCGACCACCACGGGACCCTGCCACGGCTGCCCAGGCGTCACGAAGTAATCATCGAGCGAGTTCCCCGTACCCTCCGCAAACACACTGATCAAACCGGTCTCCGAGTTGACAACGGCGATAGGTGCGGAGTATGTGGTGTTTGGGCCCGCGACGATGACGGGTCCTTGCCAGGGCTGCCCAGGCGTCACGAAGTAGTCATCTAGGGAATGTTCGGAGCCTTCGGCAAACAGGCTGATCAGCCCCGTCGCCTGATTATCGACAGCCGCAGGCGCCGAGTAGGTCGTGTTCGCGCCCGCGACGACGACAGGTCCCTGCCAGGGTTGCCCGGGCGTTACGAAGTAATCATCGAGCGAATGGTTCGCGCTCTGCGCGAACAAACTGATCAGATCCGCTTCTTGGTTCAACGTCGCAGCTGGCGCCGAGAACGTCGTGCCTTCCCCTGCGACCACCACGGGACCCTGCCACGGCTGCCCAGGCGTCACGAAGTAATCATCGAGCGAGTTCCCCGTACCCTCCGCAAACACACTAATCAAACCGGTCTTCTGATCCAGAGTCGCCCCCCTCGTGCTGTCGGCACCGCTGCCGAACCGTTCGACGGGAGTCGGTTCAGGAGGGCTGGCGGACTTTCCGGGTATGGTACCGCCCACGGGGACGTGGTCGGCGTGCGGGTGTAGGAAGCCCTCGACGTAATAACCGTAAGGGATGGGGGCGATATAGCCCGAAGGGGAGATTGGATTGGTGTCGTACCCGGTTGGTGAAGCGTTTTGCTCCACGACGGTGAGTAGCCCGCCGCTATCGGCGTCGACCACCGAGACGTGTCCGTAGCCTTCGTATCCGCCGCCCCAAACGACGATGTCGCCGGGAACCGGGTGGTAGCCGCTCCCGTTCGGATGCTTGTCAAAGTAGGTGCTGCTGGCGTCGCCGTAGAACATGTTGGCGTTTCCGTAGATCGCTGGACTCCAGCCTCGCGTCGTGATGAGCCGGTTGATCAGCTCCACGCATTGGTAGTAGCCGCTCGCGCCATCGCCTCCGTCTGAGTAGACGTTGACTCCTTGCCCGTCCAACCATGCGGAGCCCGCTATTAGAAGGGCGCCTTCTGGCGGATAGACGCCGCCGCCGAGTCCGCTTACATCGAACTTCCCCGATCGCGGAAACAGGATGTTGATGTGTCGGGCAGCCGGTCCGCGCTCGTGTCGTCTGAGCTGAACGACCCGCAGAGAGATCGTCCCTCGTCCGATCGGCTTTGAGTGGGGCGCCCGTGAGCACTCAGTCGTTACGCGCCATCGTGCGGCCGCAGCGTTTGCAGGCACGCGCCAGGCGAACTGGGCGATCCCTGAAACAGCAAGGCGCCGAGCACTTGAGATAGAGGCTGCGCCACGCCGACTGAGAGTGAGATGGCACCATGCGCCCGTGGGGACTGCGGCTTGGAGGACCTCTTGCTTTCCTGCCTTCACGTTGACGGTCGAGGCGACGCCTTCAAAACGGACAGGCACACTCCGGGCTGCCACCGCCGAGACCGACGCCAATCCTGCTACCACCGCGAACGTGGCGATAGCGCACAGCCTCAGAGACGCTACACGTCTCGTGTCATCGAGAGATGCACAGATATGACCGGCTGACGACGCTTTCCTTCGCATGATCCCCCATGTTGCCCTGTCGAGACACGCACGTTACCGTACGGCGCGCACGCTCGCGATCCGGGAGGGTTGAATCCACCGAGCCACCCGAGTTCGGCCTGTCGGGCCAGATCGCTAGGTTGCTGACCGCGTCGGACGAAGCGCTAGATTGCCTCGTCAGCATTCACTCGTCGCAGCACGTTACTTCCAAACGGCACCTTGGGAGATGTTTCGGGCGCTTGGCCCTCGACCAGCTCGATAAACGAGTCGAGGTTGCGCAGGGCGTCGCGAACGTGTTCGTTGAACTCCGTCTGCTGAGTAGAGTGCTTTTCGAGCTTCGCTAGGCGCTCCGCGAACTCCACGAGCACTGGATGTGACTCAAGCTCGGTGAGCTGGTCCCGCATGGCGACGAAGGCGCGCGCCACCGCGACGCTGACCTCGGCTGCTCGCTCGCTCTTGAGTACTCCCGACGCAGCGAGCGCGCCCTGCTCCGTGAAGACAAGGGGTATGTGGCGACGGCCCCCGCGGCCAGCGTTTGACCCCGCATTTTGTGGGGTCAAACCCGAGAACTCTTCCGGCGTCAGTCGGAAGCAGAAGTCGCCTGGGAAGCGGTCCTCGTTGCGCTTGACTGCCTGAGTCAGACGGTCCGTGCGCACGCCATAGAACTCGGCGAGGTCGCTGTCGAGCACGACCCGTTGTCCGCGCACCGTGAGGATGCGGCTTGCCGCCTCAGCTTGGACCTCAGCGACCGGGATCAGCTCGTTCTTCTTCTGGGTGGGCGGGCTCACGTCCGCGTCATCTCCTCATGCAGGCGCTCGATCTCCGCGAGGTTCGCGCGGAAGTTGGCGATGGCCCCGGACGCTTTGTCGCCGTGGGTCTCGTCTTGTTCGAGGAGCTGGCCCAGGCGTTTGGATCGTGCCAGAGCATCCGTCTTCAGATCAGATGAAGCCGTGGGGAGAGCGTCGGCTATGACGACCAGGGCCTCCTGCGTCTCCCGCCCGACTGCGACTAGAGCAGCGACCTGGCCCTGCAATCCAGACATCCGCTTATCGAGCTCTTCGAGGCTCTCCGCACCCGAGTTCGCGATTTCAAGCGCCTTCTCCCAATCCCAAGAGAAGCCGAGACCGCTCATCTTGGCTGGCGGGCCTCCGGCCCGTACCGTCACGGTCAGGAGCGCCGCGAGTGCGTATAGCACCACGAAGATGAAAACGCCGAACGCGGCGTGGAAGAACCACCCTGTGCCTAGCCTCAGTCCTCCGGGAAGGCCCGAGCGATGCGCGGCAACCGACGCTCCCGCGCTGAGCAACACCATGCACGCCAGCACAAAGATGGTCGTCTTTTGACTTCCCCATGGCCGCTTCGGCTTCACGCGGCAATCCTATGAGGTGGCCAGGCTGTTGGACCGGGTTTTGGCGTGCCGTAGCTCCATCCTGCGGCGAAACTTTCCCACTGGCGCTCATCGCGGGCGCTGACCAGCTCTTCGGCTTCGAGCTCCTCGAGCGCCTTGCTGATCCGCTGCCGAGTCCATCCCATTCGCCGCGTCAGCTCGGCGTCGGTCGGACTGGCCTCGCCGATCGCCTTGAGCTCAGGCAAGGCCGCAAGCGCGTCGTCGCTGTCGGCGCCGGCGATGACCTCCAGCTTTCCTGCATCTCCGCAGGGAACGTGGTGGACTGGCCCCGGCTTCGTCCCAGAAGTCATCCGGCCAGCGTCCTGTCGGTGTCCTCTGGCGTCTCGTCGAATGCGATCCTCCGGGATTGGGCTCCCGTGCTCGCCACGGTTGCGGTGGGTGGCAGGATCGAGAGCACGGAGCTGGGGGTGGCTTTGCTCCATACGGCGACTGTGATCGGGGCAGCGGTGTCAGCGGTGGCGTCGATTGCGGCTTGCGCGCGCGCAGGGGTAGGCACTGCGATGAGGATGAGCGGGGTGGTGTGAGCAAGGACGCTTCGCGGTATCGCGCGGGCGTAGCGGGTCGCTTTGTCGTGCAGGCGTATGGCTGGCTCGGTCGCGCGGTCAAGCTCGAGCAGGATGTGTAGCGGCGTTTGCGAGGGGAGGCTCAGGACGCCGTATCCATCGGGTGTGATCGTGCCGTCGAAGAGCTGGTGGGTTGTACGTTCGCCGTACCACTCGGTGAGCGTGCCGCCTGCGGCGGCGGCCTCCTCGGCGAGCTTGGCGAAGAACTCGTTGATCTCGATGTGATGGTTGAGCTTGGCTGAGTTGGCGAGTGCGAGCGCGGTTGAGTGGCGCCATTTCAGTTCGCGGCGCTCGATGCCGTGCAGAGCGGACACGATGTGTGCGCCGGCCTCGTCGAGGATCCAGTAGTAGGGGGCGCTGCCCTCGCCGCGTTTCCAGGGCGGACGGAAGCGGTCAAGTATCCGCAGCGTGTAGAGGGCGTGCAGTCGAGCACGTGCGGTTCTCATGCCGGAGAAGTGCAGTCGCTGGAGCTGCTCGGTGGTGAGGACGTGGTGCTCGTAGCAGTCCAGCGCTATTTGACGGTCGCGTTCGGTCAAGCGGGATCCGAGGCTGTTGATGTGCGCGAGCGTGACCTTTCCTGGCCGGACGCTTGGCTGGGCGCGTTTATTCATCTGACGACGCCCCGTTGTCGGCTGCACAGAAAGTATCGATTTGCAGCGATTTTCATGGCTTTAGGCCCTCCCTTCTTAGCCGGTGGGCAGATCGGAGGGCAGATCGGAGGACAGATCGGAGGGCAGATCGGAGTACCCGGCGGGAGGCGTATCGAGATCGACCCCTGCGGGTTTCGGCTGCTGGTAGCGGCGACGACGCGGGAAGGGTTTTGCTGGGAGTCGTTGCCCGTCTTGCGTAGCCTGAGCTTGGTCTTCGTCCCCCTCGGTGCTCCTCGCCTGGAGGCCGGCCTTGATCGCCTCTGCGCGTCCTGGTGCGGGGGCGGGCAGCTCCTCGGTGGTGAGGGTGAATGGGCGACCGGTCTGCCCGCGGTGGCAGACGCGGACGGCCGCTGTGTATAGCGGGAGGTGCGCGAGGTCGTACTCGTTGAGCTCGGGGGCGACGTCGGGCTCCAGGTGGTGGGCGTCGTCCTGGCTGAGCTGGAAGTAGATCTTGGTGCGGGCGTTGGCTGAGATGCCCTCGCGTAGCTCCTGGGTGAGCTGCGCGAGGTGCTGGTGAGCCATGCAGAGCGAGAGACGGTAGCCGCGAGCCTCTGCGAGCACGTCGGGGATCGGTGTGGGGAGGTTGAGATAGTTCTGTACCTCGTCGATATACAGCGAGCAGTCGCGGCGCTGCTCGGGTTTCAGAGCAGCGCGGGCGAGCGCCGCCTGCCATGTTCGCGCGACGACCATCGACCCGAGGAGCGACTTGTGTCCTCGCCCAGGGTGCCCTTCGGGAGCCGGGCGAGCAGTAGCCGCCCAGTATCGATGCAGCGGGCGATGTCCAGCGTCGTCGTTGTTCCGCTGACGATCGCGCGGACGGGCTTGCGCAGCAGGAAGACCCGGAGCTTGTTGAGCAACGGCCCCGTGCTGTTTGAGCGCTGCGCCTCCGAGAGCCCTTGATACCACGCCCAGAACGGTCCCAGACCGACTGGGTCATCTATTTGAGCGAGGAGCCGTGCCTGCCAGGCGGGGTCACTCAGCAGCTGGGGAACGTCGGCGAGCGTCGCGGGCCTGCCGTTGGCAGTGAGCGTCAGAAGCGTCGCCCTGAAGATGTCATCGGTTCTTGGTCCCCAGTCGCGCTCGAATACCCGCCGAAAGATCGCTACAAGCTGATCGACGCCAAGGTCACGGTCGGGGTTATCCAACATGTTCATCGTGAGCGGCGCCGCGTCCAAGGGGTCGAGGAGGTCAATGTCGTCCTCGCGGCCTTCGGGGATCCGCGCTAGGACGTCCTCGATGAGATCGCCCTTCGGATCGATCACCACCGCACCCCTGCGCTCGCGGAAGTCCGCGAGGACGAGCTGCGCGATCAGAGTCGACTTGCCGACGCCGGTCGGTCCAAGGACGTGCAGGTGCTGCCGCGCATCAGGCACCGCTAGGTAAACCTGCCGGCCGGCTGAACGCCCCAACGGCTTACCGTCCGTGCTCAGCCCAGGCGGCGGAGAGATTTCGCGCGCACTGGCACGAACGAGTCCTGGGATACCGGTCTCGCTGGGTAGATGCGCGAGTGCCGCGAGCTCACCGGTGCTTACCAGGAACGCTCGACGGGCTAGCCATCTGTCGCGCAACTTGACGTCTGCGCGGCGCATCCTGCGGCGGCGTAGCCCAACCCTTCCCTCGTAGGGGGCAAATCCTCCGATTACCGCCTCGATGCGCCCGCGGGCTTCCGCGCGGGACGGAGCGCTGACTGCTACGCGCACGAGGCAGCGAAAAAGTGGCTGTGCGCTCTTATCCAGCACATCCCGCACATCGGGGCTGATCCTAGGATCAAGTGTTGGAGTACTAGGAGGACGGCGGGTGAGGAGGTCGAGCCATCGCGCGAAGCGCCCCGTTGGGATACCCGCCCGCAGGTATCTCGCTGCTGCTCGCAGCCGGCGCTGCTCGCGTCTGGTCGCGGGACGCGCCAAGATCTGCACGAGTGCGTGCTGCTCGGCGCCCAGCCCAGAAAGCTGCCCGAGGATAAGCGGCACCGGGTCAGGGTTCATGCTGCGATCGATCGAAAACCAGTCAGGGCCGCCGAGCACAAGCTCTGAAGCGACCATCCCCGCCCGCGGGCCCGGCGTTTCGTGGTCGGGCTCGACTATGGTGCTCGCACCGGGCCAGGCTGAAGCGACGGCACGCTCGATGAGGCCAGGCGGGATCGTCTCAGGCACCCAGAGCCTAAAAATCGTGCCGCTCTCACTTGCGGCTATCTCCCACGCCAGATGCGATTGTCCGATGAACAGCCGTCTCATCTGCCCAACCAGAAGATCGTGCAGCGCAGACCACAGCAAGAGGGCACCCTGCGATTGGACGTTGGGAGGCACACCGATACGAACAAGCCTCGCGCCTCGCGCAAGCCGCCTTCGCCGCGCGCGACCGATAATCCCTCCCACGGCACCAACAACCGCCAAAGTCACCAAGAGAATGGACCCCAAGTGCTCAACCATCGGTAATAGACGATCAACAAACGTCGGCAGGTCGCGCAGTAGCCGAGCAGGATCCTCAAGCCAATCAAAGTGACTCATGGCGGGATGACCACCGTGTCTCATCGCGCGACAGTCACAACGCCTCGAACGGAGGGGCCACGGCAATAGTCGGTGGTCTGGCTTGCGCGCCAGGCCGGCCGGCTGCTCAGTCGCCGGGGGGTGGACGAGAGTCGGATCTCGTACCCGTGTACCGCGAAGTTGTCACGCACCTATACTCTTTTGGGGCGCCGTGTGGCGATGCCTTCCTACATACGTGCATACTGCCAACATCTTATGAAGCACTGATCTCCGGACGGGAAGGGCGAACCCGGTTTTGCCGTTTATGCCGACTTTGTCTTATGCCGATGTGGGATGGGGAGTTCTTGCGCATGCGGTGCACAGGGGAATGAGGTCGGCATAATCATTGGAGGTTCTGGAGGAATGCGAGGGTGGTGTCGAGGCGAAGAGGGATTCTGCGCAGAATCGGGTGTCGGCGGTGACAGAAGTCTCGATCCGCGTTGAGAGCGCCTTGCAGCGGCGGTGGGATGCCGAGTATCTCGTGCTGCTCGATGGCAAGGCGGCGTTTCCCCAGGTAGCGCAGCAACTCGCACTGGGACTTAAGGGTGACTTAAGGGCCGCCGTGGTCTTGAGGCAGCGGTACTTCGTCACGCTATTGACAGCCCGCCTCCGGGTGTCGCTGCGCTGCGCTCCGAGAGAGCCTATCTCCTTCGCTAACGCTCGACAGTTTCAAGGGCTTCGGTGACGCCCCATGCGCCAGCTTCAAGCATGAGATCAAGGATATCGAGCGCCCGGTTGATTTTCTCGCGGTCAGCGTCCAGTGTGCCCAGCACTCGCAGTAGTAGGTCGCTCAGGTTGCGAGAGTCTCCGCCGATGTGGCCTCGCAGGTCGCCGAGCTGTTCACCGTAGGAGGTGACCATGCGGTCGGCCGTGGCAAGAACGAGGTCAACCACATTGGCGGTGCTCACCTCTAGGGCATGCAGGAAGTGCTGGTGGTTGCCCTGGAACGCGGCACTTGATAGGAACGCGTAGGAGACTGCATCGAGTTCCGCTAGCTGACGGTCGCGTATCCGCCAGAATACTTTTGCGGCCTCCTGGCGGACCTCGGCGTCGTCATCGTCAAAGAGCTTTCGTAGCCCCGTGGCGCAGCGCTCCCGGTAACGGCTCGACACAGCTCGTGCCGCAAGGACCTTCGCCACCCCCTGCCGTACGCGATCGTCGGCATCGTTAAGCACGAGCGTCAAGAGATCGTCGGCGTCAGTCTCGTCTAGTCCGGCAATGCTTGCGAGTGCCCCCCCGGAGTCTCGGACCTCCTCCTCGTCGTGGGTGTCGCGCAAACTGGGGGTCTGTCCGGGGTTGTTAAGACACTTTGGTGTATGGCTATGAACTTCTTGGCGTGTGATCGTGAGCAGTCGTTTTTGATGCCGCCGGACCCGCGGGATTGGTTGCCGGAGGGTCATTTGGCGTGGTTTGTGTTGGCGTCGGTGGAGGAGATGGATCTGGCGGCGTTCTATGGGTCTTATCGTCAGGATGGGTGGGGTCGCGCGGCGTTTGAGCCGTCGATGATGGCCTCGCTTTTACTCTACGCGTATGCGAGGGATGAGCGGTCCTCGCGGGGGATCGAGCGCAAGTGCGTTGAGGATGTTGCCTACCGGGTGATCGCCGCGCAGCAGAAGCCCGATCACGCGACGATCGCGAGGTTCCGTGCCCGCCACGAGACAGCGCTGGCCGAGTTGTTTAGCGAGGTGCTGGGGCTCTGTCGGGAGTCGGGGCTGGTGAAGGTCGGGGTGATCGCGATCGATGGGACGAAGGTGCACGCGAACGCGTCGCATCACTCAAACCTCGATTACGAGCAGCTCGCCCGGGAGATCCTGAAGGAGGCCGGCGATCTCGATGCTGCTGAGGATGAGCTATATGGCGATGCGCGTGGCGATGAGCTGCCTGAGCATTTGCGGACCAGTGAGGGGCGGCGTGCTGCGCTGCGGGCTGCCAAGGAGAAGCTCGCGCGCGAACGTGCAGGCAAAGAAGACCCGGGGGCTGAGGCGGCTGACGCGGAATCGCAGGGTGTGGAGCTCGTGCTTGATCCCGAGGCGATCGTCGCGCGGGTACAGGGACGCAAGGGGTGGGTGCGCGAGGCGCGCCACCAACTCGATGAGCACAGGCGCCTGGCGGCTCAGCCGATTCCACGCTCGCGACCCGAGCGGCTACTGCTAGCAGAGCAGCGACTTCAGGAGAACCTGCGCGTCGAGCGCGAGGCCAACGACGCTTATGAGCATCATCGCGCGACTGCTGTGACCAAGGACGGCCGGCGGTTCGGGGCACGCCCTAACCCATATGTGGCGCCCGAGGCGCCGCCGGGGAAGATCAACGTGACCGACCTCGATTCACGCAACGTGAAGACGCCGCGCAGCTACACCCAGGGTTACAACGTGCAGGCCGCCGTGAACGAGCACCAGATCGTCCTGGCGGCCGAGGTCACGCTCACCTCACCAGACTTCGGGCAGCTCGAGCCGATGGTCAAGGCCACCCGCCGCGAGCTGCAGCAAATCGGTGTGAGCGAGGCGCCCGGGATCGCGGTCGCGGACAGCGGCTACTGGCATGAAGATCAAATCGACAACGTCGTCAGCAACGGCACCCAGGTCCTGATCCCGCCCGATGCCGGCAAGCGCGACACACCCCGCCGCGGCTGGGACGGCGGCCGCTACGCCTTCATGCGCACCGTGCTCGCCGGCGAGCACGGCGGCGGGCTTTACCGGAAACGCAAGGCGATGGTCGAGCCCGTGTTCGCTCAAACCAAGCACAACCGGCGCATCAACCAGTTCCACAGGCGAGGCAGATCCGCCGCACGCTCAGAATGGCGACTAATCACCGCCACGCACAACCTACTCAAGCTCCACAAGCACCAGATAACCACCGCAGCGGCCTGAACGCCGCTCTAGCCGCAACCCCGCCGCCCACACCAGCCAAAGCAACACGGGCGCAGCCCAGACGATCACCGCCACCAACAGGCATCACCCCACCAGTCTCAACCGTTTGCGCGACACCCACGGTTGAATGCGGGAGCGGCGGTGGGGGATCCGCCGATCGTCAGTGGGACACCCTGGGACAGCTGCGCCGCCTTCTACGATCGAACCTATGCCCGTACCCGTGCAACTCGAGGGCAGGTTCGTCAACTGGATGAGCCGGCTCAACGCTGGCGAAGCCTCGCTGCCGAACTGCGAGGGGTCACGGCACCATTACGTGCCGCAGTTCCTCCTGAAGCGCTTCCGGGGCGGTGGGAGGCTCTACGAGCTCGATAAGCAGACGGGCGAGGCCAAAGAGACCACCACGAAAGAGGCAGCGTGGGACAAGGATCTCTACAAGGTCGTCAGCAAGAGCGGCGACCACGACGGCGTGATCGAGGGCTTCTTCTCGCTCGCAGAGGGCTTCGCGAGCGAGGCGCTGAACTGGCTCGTCCGCGACGGCGAGAGTCTGACCAAGCATGACCGCAGCGACCTCGCCTTTCTCGCCGCCATCCAAGAGCAGCGCGCTCCGGGCTTCCTCGACGAACTCAAGATCATGTTGAGACACGCTGCGCTCACCGAGTCCGTGGTGCACCTCACCAACGTCAAAGGGAAAAGGCGAAAGGAAGCGGTCGAAACGCGCGATGCGATCCTGGCAGGCCGCATTATGTTGGAGCCGCCAGACCAGGAAGCCCTTGTGCAAGCAACGCAACTCCTTGTCGCGACCTGGCTTACGATCAGCATCCTGCCGTGGACGGTGCTGAAGGCGAAGCCCCCCTACCGTTTCGTCTGCTCCGATCGGCCGCTCACGATGTACGACCTGACGCCGCCCTACCCCTGGTCGGCGCCGGCGTGGGAATCGTCGCCGCTTGTGGAATCGACGCTGCCTGTGGGCCGCGACCTATGCCTGCGCATCGGCCCGAGCCAGCCCAAGCGGCTGTCCGTGAAGGAGACCACGAAGCAGGTGGACCGCATCAACCTCCGCACCTACGGCTGGGCGACGCGCTACGTGTACGGGCCGTCGAAGGACATCCTCGAACGGCTACACGAGCGCGCCGATGAGGCGCCAAAGCCGATCAGGAAACGACCGGTGATGCTGGAGGACGCCGATCGGGCGGACACGGCAGCAGCCGACAGGAACGCCGCCCGTGGCTGGCCGTGCTACATCCCCGACCCCAGCGGCAAATCGGATCGGCTCATGTCCTACGAAGTGATCGACACCGACGACGACGCTCGCCGGTCGATGTCGCCACGCGCAGCCGCGTGAGGCGCGCACGGAGTCGCGTCCTCGCCGCCTCGGGCGCTCCGGCGTGAGCACTCGGGCGCGCGCTTGCCTGCTATTCGCCAGGCGCCTTGAGCGTGCCGGGAAGCAACCGATCGATCGCTTCTGTGAGTTTGTGGTGCTGGATGCCAGGCCAGCCGTGGTATTCGATCACGCGCGCCAGCACCTCGTAATAGGGGCAGACGATGAGCTTTGCTTGCGTCTCGTGGTCCTCTATGCGCATGTCTAGGACAGCGGTCCGCTTGCCGTTCTGCTCCTCGACAGCCCACAGGCCCGAGATCCTGTAGAGGGTCGGGTGCGTCATGTTGGAGATGTACCCGTAGCTGCCTCGGCCCACGTCCCTCGACTGCCCCCGGCTCAGGAACTCGCTGAGCAGCCAAGCGACAGACTCCTCCAAGCCGGGCTTGCTCTGTCCGTGCAGCAGTCGTTGCCCCTTGTCATTCGTTGACCATCCGTCGGGGAAGACTTCCTCGATCTCCTTGCTCAGCTCCTTGAACGCCTCGGCCATCTGCTGGTGCGTTGGGTCCTCCTTGCCGAGCAGCCGGCCGGAGTTCATTTTCGCTTCTTCCGCGCTCTTGAGATGCTCGCGATACGCGCGCGCAAGCCGGTTCTCGGCAGAGTCGCCGTCGAGCACCCAGGCCGCGCACGCGCAGTGCTCTAGCGCGCTTCGTGCGACGGATGACGGACTGTAAAGGACCTCTTGGGCTTGGTACAGAGCCGCGAGCCCGCCGAACTGCTCGCTTGCGGCGAGCATGTACTGCTGGACGGCAGACAGCACCATGAGAGGTGCGTGCGGTTGCTCGGGAGCGATCTGCTCGGCGATCTCTCGCTGGTCGCTCGCGGCGACCGATCTGCTGGGATCGGGGTGCCCTTGGGTTTCAGCCGTGACCTCCCGCCATGCTGCGCGGCACAGGAGAAACAGCTCGGCGAGTTCGTCGAACCGCTTGGCTTGGTTTTCTGGGTATGGCTGCACTATCGCGGGCACGATTCACAGAATACGAACTGCGGCGGCTGGGGCCTTTGGTCTGACCCGGGTTAACGGCGGAGTTGGGTTTTTGGAATCCTCCGGTGAAGAGTCGTCGACCCCTGGCTTCTGCTCCTGGGCACGATTGCGGAAGCGCGACCCGCCCAGCTCCGCTGTGCCCCATTGGACGACCCCCGAGCGCGTGCTCTACGGATCGGCACACGCTCACTTGCGCCGGGCGATGCAAGAGCGCTCGCCTAGCCGTGACTCAGACCCGGTCGTCGTCCAGGGCGGCACAGTCATCGTCTCGGTGTTGGGCTCCCGCTTGCGGCAGGGATACGGTTGTCCCGAGTCCCCTGGTTGTGGCGAAACTCAAGGCTACGTGCGCCGACCCGGATGGGTCCTGCTTCGGTGTTTCCGCGAGTATCGCGGTAGTCGACCTTCGGGCGTGCAGGGCGAGTGCAAACGCGGTGGGGGCTCATGTGGTGCCGGTGATCGGCACCATCGAGACGTCGCCGATGCGGTCGCGCGCCGAAGCCGCTGTCGAACGACAGCGATTTCGTGTTAGGCTCGCGCGCATGATCAGGGGATGGCGGTGCATCTTGATCGCTTTCGCGTTACTGATGATCGGGGTCGGCGCAGCGTCCGCACTGACGACGGTCACAGTCAAGCGCTGCGGCTACGCGGCCAAAGGCTTCTACGGCAAGGACGCGATCTATCCGTGGCACATGTCATGCGCGCGGGCCCGGACAATTCTTGCCGGCGCCATCAACCCACACGCCAAGCACATCAACCTGACCGCGGACGGGGCCGCCACCGGCGACGCCGGGCCGGTACTCATTGACGGCCGCTGGTGGGTGTGCGGCGGTCGTATGGGGTTCTACTTCTGCGGCTATCCCTACCGCCCGGCCTACGTCTCAGGGACCGGCGGCGGAACCACTTGGAAGGGTCCCTTCAGAGAAGAGTCCGACTACAACGCGTGCTCGGCCGGGGGCACCTGCGGTCCCCGAGATGTTGTCTATCTGCCGCACTGAGCGGCATTGCGCTGGCGACAGGTCGCCGAACACAGGACAGTGCACGAACCTGACCTGGGGAAATCCCGGTGGCTGGGCGACGCCCGGGTCGTCCAGAGCGGGAGACCAAGGTGTCATCCCAGGCATAATTGCTGCCAAGTTCGCGCGCTACAGTGACTCTCACCTGATCGGGGGAGATAACTGCGGAAGGCTGGTCGGGGACGGGGGTCAGCACAGGAACTCCTCTCGGGTCGGTGAGGCTCAGAACGTCGATGCCGGCACCGGGGCTCTGCCGTTATGGGGAGTGGGTGCAGCAGCGGTGAGGCGAGATCCCGGCGGTGTTCAGGTGAGGCGGGGCGGCGTCGTGCCACGAGGGCGAAGGAGACGGCCGTAAAGGTTCGATCCCACGGGAGGGATAGAGCCAGACCTGAAAGCTATGACTACTGGGTGCTACAGGTCCCGACAAGCGGGGAAAGCCAGACACAAGGTCATGGGCAAGAAAGAGAGAGGCAACGTACAGCGGCATGTAGCGGAACGGATGAGACCCCAGAGACGCAGGCCGGCAGAAGGAGCCACGAACCCATGTGCAGCAGGCCACGGGCAAGGGCATGCAGCCAGACGGGCAGGGTGATGAGTGGGCAAGCAGGTGCGCAGACGGATAGGCAGATCAGTGGACCTGCACGCATCCAGACCCATACCTAGTCACCGTGTTCGCGGCGCGCGTTGCTCGCTTGTTTTCGGTTTGGTTGCGCCGTTTCGGCCGTGCTCGCTGGCCGTTGCGTGTCGTGGCGGGCGGCGGTGTTCGCGGTGGTGTGCTGTTAGTCTGCCGCTATTGGTGGTTTTGGCTTCTCCGTGCCGTTTTCTGTCCGCTGCTCGCGGTGTTCCCCGGCGGTGTTGCACCCTTTCGCGGCGGTGTAAGCGCTCCCGTGGTCTTGTCGCTCCAACGCCGCTGCCGGTGCGCGGCTGCCGCGCTCCCGTCGGCCCGGTGCCTCCCGGCGTCTCCCGCTCCGCTGCCCTGGCCGCGGCCGGTTCATGGCCGTCCGTTGGCCGTGGCCTCGCCTTGGCGGTGGTCGTGGTGGTGCGCGGTGTCTCGGCCGCTCGGGCCTCGCGCTGGCCGTGGCGCCGCCTCGCTTGTGCTGGCGGGGCCTGCTGTCGCTTCGCGGCGGCCTTCGGCGTGTTCGCGGCGGGGTGCGTGCCTGCGTTGGGCGCTGGCCTTTTTGTCGATCCAACCCGACGCCGGTTCGGGGTGCGCCTCCCGCCCTACGGGGTCGGCTCCTGCCCGTATCTCGGTCGCGCCGCCTCCGCTGGCAGTTCTTCCGGGTGGTGTAGTCGGCTCGTCCCAGCCTCTCCTAGTCGGGCCGGAGGCGCGGCTGCTTTCGCCGGGCTCAGCGCGATTTCCGGGGAGCCGACTGCAGCGCGATTCGTCCCGCACGGAAAGGTGTAGTGTGGCGAATACTCGTGGGTCGACGGTCAGAAGCCGAAGGAGCGGAGTGTTGAGCCCAAGTTTGTTGGCCGCTGTTGGGTGTAGGGCTGCAGCGGCTGGGTGGCGCTTCGCCTGGCACTGTGGGTGGTTGGCGGCGGCGGTTGTCCTGTTGCTTGTGGCTGTGGGGCCGTCGGAGGCGTTTGCGTCTGCGGGTTTGAACTGGAGCCAAGGGGTGGAGGCGTCGCTTCCGGCGGGCGGGACCCTACCCGACCTCAGTTCGGTGTCGTGCGCCGCGCCCGGCGACTGCAGCGCCGTCGGCTACTACGTCGACAGCTCGGGCTCCGGGCAGGGGCTGTTGTTGACGGAGACCTCGGGGACGTGGCAGACGGGGATTCAGGCGCCCCTGCCCGCGAACGCTATCTCAGGCCCGAACGGCGAAGACGCCGGCCTGAGCTCGGTGTCGTGTGCCGCGCCGGGTGACTGCAGCGCCGTCGGCTTCTACACCGACAGCTCAGGCTCCCAGATGGGGTTGTTGTTGACGGAGACCTCGGGGACGTGGGCGACCGGGGTCGAGGCGGCCCTGCCCGCGAACGCCGAATCAGGCTCGGACCAACCTGGGGCCTGGCTGAGCTCGGTGTCGTGTGCCGCGCCGGGCGACTGCAGCGCCGTCGGCTCCTACATCAACGAAGCCCAAGACTCGTACTCCTCGCAGGGGCTGTTGTTGACGGAGACCTCGGGGACGTGGCAGACGGGGATTCAGGCGCCCCTGCCCGCGAACGCCGAAACGACCCCGGGGGTCGAACTGAGCTCGGTGTCGTGTGCCTCGGCGGGCGACTGCAGCGCCGTCGGCTACTACGTCGACAGCTCGGCCTCCGAGCCGGGGCTGTTGTTGACGGAGACCTCGGGGACGTGGCAGACGGGGATTCAGGCGCCCCTGCCCGCGAACGCCGACACGACCCAGGGGGTCGACCTGAGCTCGGTGTCGTGTGCCTCGGCGGGCGACTGCAGCGCCGTCGGCTCCTACTACGACAGCGTGGGCTCCGAGCCGGGGCTGTTGTTGACGGAGACCTCGGGGACGTGGCAGACGGGGATTCAGGTGCCCCTGCCCGCGAACGCCAACACGACCCCGATGGTCGACCTGAGCTCGGTGTCGTGTGCCTCGGCGGGCGACTGCAGCGCCGTCGGCTCCTACTACGACAGCGTGGGCTCCGAGCCGGGGCTGTTGTTGACGGAGACCTCGGGGACGTGGCAGACGGGGATTCAGGCGCCCCTGCCCGCGAACGCCAACACGACCCCGATGGTCGACCTGAGCTCGGTGTCGTGTGCCTCGGCGGGCGACTGCAGCGCCGTCGGCTCCTACAACGACAGCGTGGGCTCCGAGCCGGGGCTGTTGTTGACGGAGACCTCGGGGACGTGGCAGACGGGGATTCAGGCGCCCCTGCCCGCGAACGCCAACACGAGCCTGTCCGCCGGTCTGACCTCGGTGTCGTGCGTCACTGCGGATAATTGCGCGGCCGTCGGCTCCTCCGCGCCCAGCTCGGGCGACGAGCAGGGTTTGTTGCTTAGCACGGCGATGCCGACGCCGACGATCACGAGCGTCGGCCCGCGGGCGGGGCCGATCGCCGGCGGGACATCGGTCGTCGTGACCGGATCGGGGTTCGGGAGTCCGGGCGATGCGGACACCGTGACGTTCGTCCCCGAAGGAGGGGGCGCCCCGATCCACGTGGTGAACCCTACGGTGGTCAGTGAAACTGAGATCGAACTGACCACACCCGATGTGTCCGCGGTCTACGACGGTGACGTGTTGCATACCAACGTTCAGGTCACCGATACCGACGGCAGCACCTCCACCATCGGACCCTCAGGTCAGTTCAACTTCCCGGCAACGGTCGTCGAGATGGGCGACTCGATCGCCGCTGGCGAGGGCACCCTCGATGGCTTCTTCTATTCGCCTGCAAACGGGGAAACCGGCTTGTGGAGCGGGGGAGTTGCCAACGCGCCGGGGTTCGGCCCATATCCGGAATGTCACGATTCGGGTTACGCCTACGGCCAGCTCCTGTCCGCTGCGCTCAGGACGAACTTCGTCACTCTGGCATGCACCGGAGCTAGCTATGCCGAAGGGATCGTCGGGCCTGAGGTCTTCAAAAACCATCTTTCGGCCAACGTCACTGTGCCGGCCCAGTTCCCTAGCTCCACCTACGAAAAAGCCCAACCCGACGCGGTCGTCATGACTTACGGCGCCGACGACGTGCAGTTCTCCAGCATCGCCAAGTTGTGCATCGCGAGTGCCCTCGCATCGAGTCCGCGCACCAAGAGCATCGTCGCAGAAGCCGCCCTCGCCGCCGACGCAGGACCGGAGCAGTGTACGCAGTCCAACCCGGGCAGCACGGTGGACACTGACTTCACTGAATATCTACCACAGTTGAAGGAATCCTATGCCAAGACAGTTAGCGCGATCGAAAGCCGGGGCAAAGCTGCGTCTCCGCCCCGGGTGCCGAAGATCATTATCACCAACTATATGGACCCGTTCCCCCCCAACGGGGTCGGATGCGCAGACACCTGGCCACTGGATAACGCGCAGCTGGCCTACTTCAACACCTTGTTCACTGCCCTCAACAGCACGATACGGTCCGCGGTGATCCGCTTGAACAATCCCAATGTCAGCTTCGTGGACATATCGAAAGCTCTAGAAGGCCACACTTGGTGTACCCCGGCACCGTGGGACTATGGCCTGTCGGTCAACCTCCAAAGCGGAATACTCAACTTCGGCTCCGATGCTCCGTTCCACCCGACACCCGCCGGACAGGCAGCTATCGCAAAGGTGGTACAGCCTGTCGTAGCGGCGGCGCTCGGGCTGACCGAAACGGGGGCTACGGTCACCTCGGCTTCGCCCGACGGCGGGGGGTCAGCCGATGGGGTTACCGCCGAGCCAGGGGAAAGTATCTCAGCCGAAGCATCCGGATTCGCGCCGGATGAGACAGTCGAAGAGACGTTGCACTCGACCCCAGTCTCGCTCGGGACTGTGATGGCGAACGGGAACGGCGCCATCAGCGCCACCGTGACTGTACCCCTAGGGACTGCGGCAGGTCAGCACGAGCTGCGCTTCACCGGGCAGACCAGCGGCGCCACCGCGACCCTCCCAGTCCTGATACCCACCCCGCCTACCGGCCCGGTGTTCACCGCCGACTCACCGCCGCAGACCGTACCGTCAGGAAGTGTTTACGCCGGATACATTGCGGCGTCAGGCGTGCCCACCCCGACATACACGATGGCACCGGGATCACCCGCGTGGCTGAGCATCGAACCATCCTTCAGCGGTATCGTGTCAGGTACTCCGCCCAGCGGCACGACCAGCTTCACCTATTCGGTGATCGCATCGAACGGAGTCGACCCCAATGCCACCGCCGGTCCGTTCACCGTCACTGTTACGGCGGGCAGTGAATCGCTTGCGGGCCGTGGATCGCTTGCGGGCAGTGGGTTGACGGGCGTCCTCGGCGCAAAAGGAGAAGCGAAGGCACCAGCCACCGGCAGCACTTCGCTCGACGGGTCCACGATCAGCGTTCAGCGTAACCACGAGGCGCTCATCAAGCTCACCTGCACAGGCACAGCAACGTGCAGTGGTCGGCTGACACTTATGGTCAAGCGCACGACCGGGAAGGGCAAGAAGAGGCACACTAAGACGCAGACCATCGGGACCGCAACCTTCTCCATCGCCGCTGGCAAGAGCGAGACCGTCAAGCTCACGCTCAACGGCACTGGGCGGGCCGTCCTGAGCGCGGCTCACGGGCATCTCAGTGCCACCCTGACGATCCTTAAGGCGTCGCCCAGCCCGAGCAATACGCAGACGCACGGTGTCCATCTGGCGCAGCAGAAGACCAAGGCGAAGCAGAGCAAGAAGTAGACCAGCAACCACAAGATCTTCCGTAGTGCCGGAGGATTGGAACACTCGAAGGTTAGGCCAGTAAAGCTGGGCGGTCTCGCCACGCAAGCTGTACCCGCGTAGCGAGCGAGACGCCCGAGTTGGACGGTGGGTGTCGCGCAAACTGGGGGTCTGTCCGGGGTTGTTAAGACACTTTGGTGTATGGCTATGAACTTCTTGGCGTGTGATCGTGAGCAGTCGTTTTTGATGCTGCCGGACCCGCGGGATTGGCTGCCGGAGGGTCATTTGGCGTGGTTCGTGCTGGCGTCGGTTCAGGAGATGGACCTGGGCGCGTTCTATGGCTCTTACCGCGAGGATGGGTGGGGTCGGGCGGCGTTCGAGCCTTCTATGATGGGGCAGTTGCGCCTGCCATCGCGCTAGCGGTTACATCGTCCGGGGCTGTCAATCGGATTTCCTGAACCGCTAGGGACTCCGAGCGTCCCTCCCTGATACGCCCGACCTCAACGCAAGCGCGTGCGTGCTGCGTTTTGAGCCACGCGCGATCGACTGGACCGGCGTTGTCGTGACCCAACGCCGTCTCAAGTAGGGCAAGAGCTTCGTCGGCTCTGCCCTCCTCAAGGAGCCCGCTCGCTGCGGCCGCCGTCGCGGCGATATGTGTAGCAGGGTCGGGCGCATCGACGGCCGCACTCAGCAGCTCGTCTACCTCTCCGGTCGCTATTCGATGTCCGAGCGCGCCGACGAACCGCCATCGCCAGTCGGACGATTCTTTCGCTTCCGAAAGCGATGGGACCTCAGTGTGTGCCTCGGCATACCTGTCGATGTCGTCGGCACGGCCATTGACGAGCAACGCGACCGCTTGCTCTGCCGTCAACGGCGTAGCGATGCCTGCGTTTGGATGCGGTGCGATGACTCTCGGAACTATCAGTGCGTGGCGTAGTAGATCGCTAGGGACCAAGGAAGCAGCTCCTGCCCATGCGCTGCCCTCCCACGCTACGCGAGACCGGATGGTGGCCGCGACCGCGAGCAATGCCTCGCGGTGGTCCTCATCTACGGTGTTTGCGGCCGGCACGAGCACCTTCGCGCCCTTACCCGGCTTTCCGTTCCGGCCAGTCTCAACTATGGCACCCGGTGTGACGTGCGCCCAGTAGGAGATTTTGGTGTCCATGTCATGCAGCACAATGAGGTGCGGAACTGCGTGCTTCGCCCACGCTTCGACGCGGGAGCGCTTCCCGTCGTAGTACCACCAGCCCGGCGGGTCGCCGTTAGCTGTCGGTTTCTTGAAGTAGGTCGATCCTGCCTTGACCGATCCTGCCTTGACCTGCAATCCGACCATCGTGCTTGCTTCGTCGCCACGTTCGTCGCGGGCGAGTACGAACAGGTCCGAGCCACGGTCATGCCGACTGTTCCGCATCGGCCCCCAGCCAAGCCGCTGAAAGGCGGCCATGACCTCGCTTTCCCCGACGTTGCCATCCCGCTCTTGCTGCCAACGGTGCATTCTGCATAGTCAACTCCAAATGGCGGATCGAGGGGATGCTGCCTCGTCCGCCTGCGTTAGCTGACGACGCATAGGCTAGGCTCGGCCACGGCTTGTCGGCGCTGGTAGATGCCCATCGCTCGTTGTGCTCGTGGCTCACCCGGCACGGCGATCGGTCACGATGCAGCGTCCATCGAAATCGCCGCTGAGCTTGATGTGGAGTGGCTATGTCCCGTGGTTGCAAGGGTGCCTCGGCCCATCGGCAAGCGGCAGAAGGTCGCGGCTACGCCCATAGGCGCCCTCTTGACAGGGGAACTTGCAGACATACGTTCACGATGGCATACACGTGGCCTCAGCCGTCAGATGCCCCGGTATGGAGGCGGTACGGCCGTAGCAAATCCGTCGCAGACAGCTCAAATCCCCTCTATCCAAGCCAACTCTAACCGTTCGCCCCGATTGGTTAGTGACCCCGAGCACCAGCGAATACGGGCGAAAACCACCGAAAACGCTGAGGCTCGCGGGTCAGGATTCACGGCATTTCGTGGATGCTCGGAGGACTCTGGGACGCAGAGGGACCGCAGAGAGCGCCTTGCGGTCCGTTTTGCGGTCCGTTCAGAGGGGGGACCGCCACCAGGCAAGGCGCCGAAAATATCCCGTCACGCTTTGAGCGCAGTACTTCCCGTCCTCTGCGATCGACTTCGCGACTCCATCCGCAGCCCCTTTGCGCTGCAAAATGGCTGAGCGAGCAATGGCTTTGAGGATCTGCACGGCCCAAGTTCCGGCCTTCCGGTCGCAGCTGGCCGTCGGTCGGCTATGCGCCTGGCGTTGGCCGGGGCGCCGGGCGCGGCACAGACCCGCCACGACCCTCTTCGATTCCGATCGATGTCGAAGGTGGCTTGATCTGCTCAGGGGGTAGAGGCTTTGGTGCCATGATGCTCAGTCTATCGCCAGCGCTGCCAGCCACGCGAGCGTCTGTACCACCATGAGCACGCCCAGGGCGCCAGATAGCCATGACATGTGCCGTACCTTGGGCGCGTTCTCCGCGCGTAGCTTCTGATAGCCGTAGCCAGCTGCTGCCAACCAGCCAAGCGTATCGGTCTCGGCTTCGGCTGCAGCTTGCTCGTAGAGCTCGTCGTAGAGCTCGCTAGCATCGACCGCGAACTTCAGCCGCCACGGCGCGAGCAGGATCGCCGCCGCGACGAGTCCAAGGACCAGCGCGACGAGCGCGATCCAGCCCAGTATGTGAAGTCCGCGGGCGCGAACGGTGGTAGCCCCCAGGAACGACGCCACCAGTGCGTGCGCAGCGAGCAGCGTTCCGGTCCGCTGGCGTACGCCTGCCACGAGCGACTCCTGGTCGCTCAGCGCCGAGCGACCGGCTTCGTATGTGATCTCCTCGAGTGAGGGCACGCACGCGACGGTAGAGGCGTTGTCGGACGGGCTACCCTTGGCGTGGCGTGACGATCGAAGAGTCAGCGAGTCGAGCGGACGTGGGAATGGATCTGCGCGACTGGATGCACTTCATGACCGAGAATATCCGCGCGTCCTTCGCTCGGGAGCGCCTCGAGGCCGTCGATCGGTGCAGCGGATTCCATCCGACGGCGGGGGCCCTGCTGCTGAGCTTCGTCGGGGCTTGTGCACATCAGGGATGGACCACAGACGAGATCGGCTTCGCGGTCACCTGCTGCGTGATCGAGGAAGGAGCCGGTGCCGACGGGAGTCCGCCGACCGTGGCCCCGGCGCTGATCGACGATGTCGTCATGCCGGTCGTCCAGGAGTTCACTTGGGGCGGGGCTCCGTGGAGCAGGCCGTGGGACGCCACGGGCCTGCACACGCTGCTTCTGTGGGCAATCGCGGCGATCGCATCCGAACGCCTCCCCTGGAGTAGGGTGCAGGAAGAGCAGTTGCGCTGGACTGCCGGTGGCGCTCTTCGCGTGTCGCTGCCGCAGGCGCCTCCCGCTCGCGCTGAGCTCGCCGCGCTGACACTTTCAATGCAAGCGCTCTCCGTCGAGGAGCCAGCAAGCGTGCGCGAGGGTCGCGAGGAAGACCGCCGGCAACGCCTCGACGGCTGGCCGGCCGAGCTGCGCGTGCGAGCTGATCTACTGGAGATGTTCGCGCTGCGACACTGGATCGAATGGACCCAAGCACGCGACGTGCGCGCTTCCGACTCGCTTCCGGACAGCGTACGTGACGAGCTCGCGCGGTTGCTAGACGAGCTCGCGGCATGCGAGCTCGGGTACCCCACTTTCGAGCGCGAACTACTTCGCGGGCAGCATCCCGACGTGCTGTTTCGTCGCCAATGCCTTTCCGCCATGCATGAGCACATGCGGTTTTTCGGGCGCTTGCCGGACCAGGTCAAGGGCGAGGACCAGCTCGCCGCAATCCCGCACAACTTCGTCGGTGGGAGCCGGTCCACCTACTCCTCGTCGACGATTGCGCGAACCTGCTGGGTGTACCTCCTCAGGACGCAGCGTCAGGTCGATGGGTTCGCGGATCTACCCACCTGGCTGCCTCTAGATGTGCGGATCGGGCCCGACCGGATACTCGTGCATCCGTTCGATGCGGATGATCCTTCGATGCTGGAACCGTTGAGTTGCGACCGGGCGTCAGCCCGCGATATCTGGCCATTGCTCATATATCTGGATGGCAGTTGGGCGACCGTTCGTGTCGTCGAGTTCACAGGCGATCACTTTCGCCTGCTTGAACACCGAGGATTCAACATCCCAGGCGAGCAGGTGGCTGTGATCGGTGAGCCTTTGATGGCTTCGCTGAGAGAGCTGACCGGCGGCGATGCGTCAGCACTGCCTCGCCTCGTCCGACGCGAGCACGAGGAAGACGAGGACACGTTGAATCGGGTCGTCGCCTCGGAGATGGCGCGAGGCGCGTTCCTCGTGTCGGAGTTCGACCTCCGCTTTAAGACTGCCGGTGAGATTCCTGATGAAATCCTGGCGGAGTACAGGCAAGTGCGAAGCCGTCTGCTGCGTCTACGCGCGACCGAGGCGGCGAGGGCGTATACGGACACCGCGTCGATCTCGCCCGAGGATATCCGCATGGCGCAACGGGAGATGACCAACCCGCACGAGTGGATGCGCGTTCTTCGCGGTGCGCCGCTCGCGTCCTTCGCACGGGTGCTCGCCGACACCGACCGTGTCCTCGTGCTTTTGCGCATCGATGGCGGCGTCGTGCATGCCGATTGGGCGCGCGTGCGCCCAGGCGCAGAGCTCACTTCATACACCGACCCCGAGCGTTGTGCCGAGGCGCTCGTCACCGGCTCCGTGGACCTTGGCGAGGTGCAACCGGTGGCCGACGCCGCGATGCAATGGTTCGACTCCAAAGCACCGGCTGCGCTCGAGGAGGTACTGGACGTAGTCGGCGCCGAGATCATGGGACCGCTGCAGGTCGAGCTGGCGGGCGAACAGGAACTGTTGCTCAGCCCGACCTGGTTTCTTGGTCTGCTGCCCCTCCACGCCGCCCCCCTGGCAGATGCGGACCGGGTCGTCGACCGCTTCGACGTCACATACGTGCCCGGCGCAGTCCTGCTCGATCGCCTCATCAGCCTTGGGCCTGTGCGCGTCAGCGACTGTCTAGCCGCCACCAGCACGCAGCCGGTCCCGAGGGCCGATGAGGAGCTGAAGATCCTCGAGATCCTGTTCGGGGCACTGTCTGCGAACGACCTCACGCCTACGGAGGCGCTGCGCAGCCCGTCAGCGTCAATTGTGCATCTAGCCGCGCACGGCTACGCCCGCCTCGGCGGATGGTCCTCAGGCATCGAGCTATCGGGCGAGTCCGGCTATCTGTCACTGGCGAGGCTGCTGGAGGAGGGTGACTACTCCGCTACAGGCGTGGCGAACATTGCTGCCTGTGAGTCCGGCCTGGAGCTCACCTACGAGCTGCTCCCGAGCGAATATCTCTCGATCGACAACGCCATGCTCGCGTGCGGCGCGCGCGCGGTTGTATCGAATCTATGGGAGCTGTCTGGTCCCGTGTCGATGCTGTTCTCTGCTTGCTTCTACACTGCTGTCGCGGATGGAACTCAGGTGGGCGACGCCTATCGGGCTGCCGCTTCTTCGGTGCGTGCGCTCGGCGAGACCGAGCCTCCGATCCGCGTCCGCGAGTTGCTCGACCGTGTGTACGCTGGCTGGCGCGAGCACCTCCAGCAACAGGAGCAGCGCGCCGGGGTGCCAATCAGCCATCCCTATTTTTGGGCGGGATTCAAGTGCAGCGGATGGTCGTGGGGTGCGCTGGAAGCTATGACCAAGTATTAGATGTCCCTTACCCGACAGGGACTCGTCGGCGAACGGCGGCAGCCGCCGAAGTGGCATGCGGAGCGTCGCGGTGCTCACGAGTGCGGGGAACCCGGCGCGGCCCCGGGCCTCGTGTGCAGCGGTGCGGGTGATAAACGTACAGGTCAACCGAGTCGAGACAAAATGGTTGCAGGCGCTCACTGAAGGAGGTGCGTTAGAGCTGTACCGGAGCGGCGTCTCAAGTGCCCTTCGTTAGTCGTGAGGGGACTCGTCCTCGACAGCCCGGTGTGCCGAACTGCCGGCGCTCATCCGCCGCTCCGACCGCTTGAACTCTGAGTGGTCCTGAGGGCCGTGAAGGATGGCCTTTGATTTGAGGCCGCAAAAGGACCACGGGACCGACGAAAACCGCATAACTAAGCCGATCTGAACCGTTCGCCCCGATTGGTTAGTGTTTGGCGAAGTCCAGCAAACACGGGCGAAAGCCCCCGAAAACACGGGGGATCGGCGTCGGTCGTTTCACCTGTGTTTGCGGCTTTCGCTGGCATATGCGTAGGAAGCCTGTAGGATCGGGACGCCCCACCCGTAGGAAATCCGTAGACCGATGGATGTGGCTACGAAGGCGCCCGACGGCTCGCCGCGCGTGGCTGACCGCCTGGAGATCGAAGCGAGCTGAGCGACGGCGGGCCGCGCGGTCGGGGCCCTGCCGGCTACCACGGCTTTGCGATCCTCAGCGCGCTGAGGATCGCGCGGGTGGCGGGGGAGCGGTTGAGCGTGATGAAGTGGATGCCGGGCACGCCCTCGCGCAGCAGCTCCGCGCATTGCAGCGTGGCGTAGGCGACGCCGAAGTCGAGCACCGCCTCGGGGTCCTCGCCGCGCGCGTGCAGTTCGCGACGCAGGCAGTCGGGAATGGAGGCCCCGCAGAGCTTGGCCATACGCTCGACCTGCCCCACCTGCGTGATGGGCATGACGCCGGGGATCACCGGCACGTTCACGCCCGCCGCGCGTGCGCGCCGGACGAAGTCGAAGTAGAGGGCGTTGTCGAAGAACAACTGTGTGATCAGGAACTGCACGCCCGCGGCCACCTTCTCCGCGAGATGTTCCAGGTCCTCCTCGGGGCTGACTGCGTGGATGTGCGTCTCGGGGAAGCAGGCGCCGCCGATTGCAAAGGGGTAGTCGGCGGCGATCAGTTCCACCAGTTCGCGCGAGTACTCCAAGCCGCCCTCTGTTTTGCGCCACTGCTCCTGGCCCGCGGGCGGGTCGCCGCGCAGCGCGAGCACGTTGTCGATGCCCGCGCTCTGCATCTCGTCGAGCGTGGCGCGCAGTTCCGCCACGGTGGCGCCCACGCATGTGAAGTGCGCCATCGCCTCCAGCTCGTACTGCTCGCGGATGCGCTTGACGATCTCGATCGTTTTGCCCCTGGTGGAGCCGCCGGCGCCGTAGGTGACGGACACGAACGACGGGTCCAGGCCGCGCAGCTCGGCGAGCGCCGTGTGCAGGTTCTCCTCCCCCGCCTCCGTCTTGGGCGGGAAGAACTCGAAGGAGAATGTCGGCCCGGAGGAGGCCAGGCGGTCGATACGCATCCGGGGATTATGCAGCCCAGCGCTCGGGGCTCGCCGGCGATGCGGCGGATCTCCCCCATGGCCTCCAGGTGGGTGAGGATGGAATCCAGCGGACACGCCCACGCGTGGGGCGCGCTCGTGCGCGGGGCGCCGAGACTGCGACGGCGCTCAAGCCGCCGGCGTCCAGCCGGCCGGGAAGGCGCCGGCCGGCACCTCCCCGTGGTACTCCGGGAAGCACTTCAGCGCGATGCGCTCGCCGGCGCTGCCCGTCAGCAGCGGGCGTAGATCGCCGAGCGTCAGCAGCACGCGCAACGTCGCGCCGATCTGCAAGTCCGCCGCGTTGGACTGCGCGCCGCCGATCACGCCGTCGGTGGCGAGCGTCTCGACGTGCGCGAGCTTTTCCGGAAGGCCCGCGAGGTCCTCCTGCAGCCGCGCCGCCGAGATGCCGTGGTACTTCCACGTTCCGCGGACCAGGCGGATCGCGAAGTCGGTGCCCGCGCCGTCCAGCGGACCGGCGCCACCGAAGGTGCCCACCGCCTCCGGGCGGAAGTGCAGCGCCCCCCACGGCAGCCGCCGGCCGAGGTCCTGCAGCTCCTCGTCGCCCCATCGCTCCGCCTCGCGAACCGCGTCGCTGGGGTAGAGCATGGGCTCGGGCGCCAATTCCTCCAGCCGCGCCAGAATCGCCCGCGAGCCGTGCACCGGCTCGCCGTCAACCAGCATGCCCGGGACCGTGTGGCGCTCCTCGCCGTAGATCGCGCGCATCTGCTCGACGTGCGGGCCCGGCGCGAACTCGACGCGCTCGTACTCCAGGCCCTTCAGGCGCAGCGCTGCGGTCGCCGTCATGCAGGGGTGCGACGGCGGCAGGACATGCAGGACGAGCTCGGGCGCCATGTCCGCAGCCTACCGACCCGTCGCATCCGCGTGCGGGTTAGACCGCAGACAGCTCCCGTACCTGGGTGAGCCGGATCGAGTTACCGGAGGGGTCGCGGAAGCCGGAGTCGATCCCGTAGGGGCGCTCGGAGGGCGCTTCGGTGAACTCGACACCGCGCGCCTCGAGCTGCTCGTAGTCCGCGCGGCAGTCCTCGGTCGTGAGAAAGACGGTGCCCGCGAAGCCCTTCGCCATCAGCTCACGCACCTGCTCGGCGGTGTCGGGGTCCATGATCGGCGGGCCGGGGATCGCCATCAGCACGATCGCGACGTCCGGCTGGCCGGCGGGCCCGACCGTAAGCCAGCGGAAGTCGCCCATCTCGGGCATCGTCGCGTCGATCCGCACCTCCATGCCGAGCTTCTGGGTGTAGAACGCGAGCGCCTCGTCCTGGTCGTGTACCCACAGATGGGCGTTGGCGATTTTGAGCATCGGGTCCTCCTGAGTCGTGGTGGCGGGACGCGACCGACCGCGGGTGACGCAGCGGGCCGCCTTCATCTGCCAGCGATGCTAGGCGCGCGCCGCGCCGCTGTCTTCTCGAAATGTGCTGTGTTGTGGGCGCCCGTAGAAACGCAGCACGCACTCCGGCACGAGCGCGCGCGTCGCCGCCGGCGGATACGCCGCACGGTACGCCGTCGGCGAACGACCGAACGTGCGCGTGAAGCTCGTCGTGAACGAGCCCACACTCCGCAGCCCCACCGAGAAGCAGATGTCGGCAACCGAGCGATCGGTGTCGCGCAGCAGCGCCGCCGCGCGCTCGAGGCGCCGCGTGAGTAGGTACGCGTGCGGCGACTCGCCGAACGCGCGGCGGAACTCGCGGCTGAAGTGCGCACGTGAGAGACCCGCCGCGCGCGCCATCTCCGTGACGCCCAACGGCTCGAAGTAGCGCGCGTCGGCGAGGTCCTTCGCGCGCAGCAGGTGGCGCGCGGGCGGAGCGAAGGCCATGCGCGAATTATCGCGGCGCAATCGGCGAGGATTGAGGCCGCTGCGCGGCTCAGGCGCGGCGCGAGCGGATCACGACACGCCCGCCGCGCGCGGGGATCATCGTGACGTTGCGGTGCACGCCCCGCTCATCCTCGATGTCGTCAGCCTCGACGTCGAGCCGGCGCGCCATCTCGGAGAGCACGATGCGCTGCTCGGCCATCGCGAGCGCGGCGCCCAGGCAGCGGCGCGTGCCGCCCCCGAACGGCAGCCACTCGTAGATGCCGGGCTTGCGCCCCAGCCAGCGCTCGGGTAGGAACGCGTCGGGTTCGGGGTATACGTCCTCGCGGTGGTGCACGAGCAGGATCGAGATGGCGATCGGTGTGCCTGCCGGGACGCCGTAGTCGCCGAGGCGCCACGGGACCGCGACTCGCCGCCCGGTCATCGGGATCACCGGCCGCGAGCGCATCGCCTCGGTGATTGTCGCCTCGACGTGCTCCGCGGCGTTCTGCCCGCTGCGCACCGCTGCGCGCAGGCGCTCGAGCGCGGGAGGGGTGCGCACGAGGCGCTCCCACGCCCATGCGAGCTGATTGGCGGTCGTCTCGTGCCCGGCGAGCACGAGCGTCATCAGCTCGTCGCGCAGTTCGCGGTCGCTCAGCGCCTGCCCTTCCTCGGTGTGGGCGCGCATGATCAGCGACATGATGTCCGTGCGCTGCTCGAGGTCGCTCGCGCGGCGACGCTTGCGGATGATCGCGTGCACGCAGCGGTCGGGCACCACCAGGCCCGCCCATGTCAGGCCGAAGGGCTCCTGGCGGCCGATGTTCATCAGCTCCGCGAGCTTGGCGCCGGGCAGCGTCGATCCCCACAGCAGCCACTTGATCGCATTGCGCAGCGCGTACTCGAGCGTGCCGGTGCGCGGGCGGCCCTCGATGCCGAAGATGCCCGCCATGATCACGTCGAGCGTGATCGTCTGCATGCGCGGCGCGAGCGCCAACGGGCGGCCGACCGGCCAGCGCGAGATCTCGCGCTCGGCGGCATCGGCGATCATCTGCTCGTAGCGCGCGATCGCCTCGCCATGAAAGGGCGCCAGCAGCAGTTTGCGCTGGCGCAGGTGGCGCGGACCGTTGGAGGTCAGCACCGAGCCCGGCCCGAGCACGGGGCGCAGGGGGGACTCCTCGGCGAGCGTCGGCACCTGCCCGGGTGGCGCCGTGAAAAGCGAGCGCACGTGGTCGGGGTGGCAGGTGACCGCCGGGCGCCCGCGCACGTAGCCCTTCGCGCTCCACACTTCGCCGAGCTTGCGGCGGTGGTGGAAGACGAAATTGCGCTGGCGCTGTCCGAACCACAGCACCTGCACCGCCCGCGGCCAGCGTACGGCCGGCGGGCTCGGCAGCTGCGCGAGCTCCGCGGCCTCGATCGGGCCGGCCGGCGAGGGTGGCGCGCTGCCGATCAGCTCGTGGGTGGCGTCGGGAGCTGGGACGGAGGGTGTGGTGAGCATGTTCATCGTGCGAGCGTCTCCTTGGTGCGTGCGCCGTCGGCCGCGCGGATGTCGGCCAGGCGTCGGTAGCGATAGTCCTCGAGCGGGAAGGTGCGGCTCGCGCGCTGCGCCTGACGGCCGGAGGTAGGGCGCAGGAATGGCGCGTCGCCATGGTGGTCGAAGTAGTAGCTGTTGGCCGTTGCGCAGTTGCTCGTGAACCACAGCGAGCGCGCCATGCGCCGCTGCACGAAGGCGTGGAAGCGCTCGAGCGCCTGCGGGGTGACTTCGACGTCGGTGGCGCCGCGGCGGCGTGCCTCCTGGATGACGCGCGTGATGTGGCGCGAGGCTGTCTGCACGAGTACGTGCCACGACGCGCCGGTCCAGCCGTAGGGACCGAAGATCATGAAGTGGTTGGGCAGACCCGGCATCGAAATGCCCTCGTAGGCCTTCAGGCGGTGCTCGGCGTAGTGCGTTGCCAGGTCGAAGTGGTCGCGGCCGCGGACGGGCGTGCGTCGGTAGTTCTCGGGGTCCGCCGCCATACGGAAGCCGGTCGCAAGCACCAGCACGTCGACGGGTCGCTCGCGACCGTCGGCGGTTCTGATCCCGTGTGCGGTCACGCGCTCGATCGGCTCGGTGACGAGCGCGACGTTCGCGCGGTTGAAGGTGCGCAGGTAGCGGTTGGAAACGCTCGGGCGCTTGCACCCGATGCCGTAGTCGGGCGTGAGCGCGCGGCGCAGCGCGGGGTCGTGCACCGACTTCTCGATCCAGCGCCGGTTGTTGCGCTCGATCCGGCGCGCGATGAACGGGACGCGACGGTAGTTGACGACCATGAAGACGATGACCAGCTCCGTGAGCGCGCTCGCGAACAGGCGTACGAGGCGTTGTGTGGCGGGGACGCGCGCGAACAGGCGCTTGACACTCTCGGGGATCACGGGGTCGAACTTGGGCGAGACCCAGATCGCGGTGCGCTGGTAGACGTCGAGCAGCCCAACTTCGGGTGCGATCGACGGCACGAGCTGCACGGCGCTCGCTCCGGTACCGATCACCGCCACGCGCCTGCCGGCGAGCTCGCAGTCGTGGTTCCAACGCGCGGAGTGGACGACCTCGCCCGCGAAGTCCTGCAGGCCCTCGATCTGCACGGGCTTGGGGTCCACGAACGCGCCGATCGCGCTCACGATGAAGCGCGCCGTGACCTCGCCTTCGCCGACGCGCAGGCGCCAGAGATGGTTCTCCTCATCCCAGGTGCGTGAGGCGACTTCGCTGTCGAAGCGGATGTTCGGCCTGAGCTCGTACTTGGCGGCGAAGTCGTCGATGTAGGCCTTGACTTCGTCGCCCTTGGCGAACACGCGCGACCAGTCGGGCTTCAGCTCGTAGGAGAACTGGTACGCGTACGCCGGGATGTCTACGCCCACGCCCGGGTAGGTGTTCACGCGCCATGTGCCGCCCACGTCGTCCGCGCGCTCGAAGATCACAAAGTCCTCGATGCCCGCGCGGCGCAGCGCGGCGCCCATGCCGAGGCCGCTCAGGCCGGCTCCGATGATTGCGACCTCGTGGTCGGGCGCGGTGGGTGCGGTGGGGGAGGCCGTCGGGCTCATGCGGCGCTCCCACGGGGCGCGGCTTCGAGCGAGTGCAGGATCGGCACGAGGTAGCGCTCGGCGAAGTCGCGCGTCTGTGCCGGCGTCTGCAGCTCCAGCACCGAGTCGGGGGTGAGGACGAACGAGATGATCGCGCGCGCCAGCAGCTCGCTGAGCCCCGCGATCTCCTCGTCGGGGATCGCGAACCCCCCGCGCTGTGCCTCGCGGCGCGCGTAGCCCGCGATGAACTCGCGCGCGGCCGTCAGGATCGGCGTGGCGCGCAGCGTGAACATCGGCAGCAGCAGCTCGGGTTCGGTGCGCAGCAGGCGGTTCAGGAGCCGGTGCTCGCGCAGGAACGTGAGCGCGAACACAAACCCCTCCACGAGGTGTTCCTCGAGCGTCTCGCAGGGCTCGATCGCGGCCTCGATCTGGCGCAGGAACTTGTGCAGCTCGTGCAGCATCACCGCTTCCACGAGGCGGTTCTTCTTGGGGAAGTGCCGGTAGATCGTCACGCGCGAGACGCCCACACGGCGCGCGACGTCGTCGATCGTGAAGCGCCGCACGCCGAAGTCCTCGACTTGCTGTATCGCCGCCCTCAGGATCCGCTCCCCTGCGCCCGCCGGCGCTCCGCCCGTGAGAATGCGGTCGAGCAGTCCCTCTCCGGGCCTCGGCGTCTGCGTGTCGTTCGGTGTGCTCATTGGATCGGTGCTCGCGAGCCACGCCGCGCGGACGCGCGCAGGTGTCGCGGTCGATCGTCCTGCCGGACCATGTGCAACAAGTATACAGATTAACGCAAGTTGTAAAGATGATGGTGGTCGGCGTGGCGCCACCTACGGGATGCGCACGTGAGAGTCGGTCAGCGGGTGCGGGACCCCGAACTTCGGCGCCAAAGGCGACGCCGGCCTCACGCACTCGCTCATCGTCATCGCCTCAGAGCTCGCCTTCTGGGCGGCGACAGTAAGATCGTGTCGATGTCGGAAATCTCCCCCGCCATGTACAGAGCTGGATCTGGCGAGCCGCTGGTGCTGCTGCACGGCTTCACCGCGGCCTGGGGGGTCTGGCATCCGATCCTGGCCGATCTGGTCGCCCGCTACGAGGTGATCGCACCGACGCTGCCAGGTCACCACGGCGGTCCCTCATATCCCGCCGATCAGCCGATGACCTTCGAGCATTCCACCGACGCGGTCGAAGGACTGCTGGACGAGCTGGGTGTTGGCGCGGCGCACTTCGTCGGCAACTCCATGGGCGGCGGCATCGCGCTCGAGCTGGCCAAGCGCGGCCGTGCGCGATCGGTCGTCGCGCTGGCGCCCGCCGGCGGCTGGAGCCAGGGCGACGGTGAGGGCCCGCGCATCGGGAATTTCTTTGCCAAGCAGATCAAGATGCTTAGGCGAACCCATGCGTGGAGTCAGCGGATCATGAGACGTCCCGGGACGCGGCGCCTGGCGTTCAGGGAAATCATGCGTCACGGGGAGCTCGTATCTCCGGCGGATGCAGCCGAGATATCGCAGGCGGCACTGGACTGCTCCATCAGCCAGCGGGCGATCCAAGCGCTGCTCGCCGACAAGGCCGAGCTCACGATCGGCGATCTCGACCGGATCACCTGCCCGGTGCTGCTGGCCACCCCGCGGTTCGACCGCGTGCTGCCGGGCCCCCGCCACGCCCCTCGCTACCGCCGCGAGATACCGGGCGTCGAGGCGATCACGCTCTCCGACTGCGGACATGTGCCGATGTGGGACGACACCGAGCTCGTAACGAAATTGATCGTCGAGCATGTCGAGCGCAACCTCGGTTACAGCCCTGACGTCCGGGCAGGTGTGAGCCCTGACGTCCGGGCAGGTGTGAGCCCTGACGTCCGGGCAGGTGTGAGCCCTGACGCCCAGGCTGGTGTGCCGTCGCGGCCGGCGGCCGCAGACGTTTGAGCTAGACGCCGGGTGTTCGATCTTTGTTAGTCGAGTTTCGCCTCTAGCCGCGCGCGTCGCCGATGGGCTCCAGCGGTGGGAGGGTGGCGAGCGCGAAGTCGCGGCTCACCGCGGCGATCTCGTCGGGAACAGCGGCGAGGTTGACGTTCGTGGAGAACCCCATCGCGGCGTCGATGGGACGGAAGAAGTCGTCGAAGTGGCTGGCGAGGATCGTGCGTGGCTGCAGTCGGGGCAGGATTCGCGCCCAGTAGTCGTGTGTGAAGCTGCGCCCAGCGATGCCGGCGAGAAACACGTCGACGCCGCTGCGGGGAAGTGCGTCGTCGATGAGGTTCGCGCTGCCCTGGTGGTAGAAGGTCGTTCCCGCGACCTCGATGTGGATCCCCCACACCTGACCGCACTTGTAGGCGGATGGTGAGAGGGCGTCGAGATGCTCGCAGGTGAGCTCGCCGTCAAAGGGGACCGCGAAGCCGAGCAGCAGCTTCGAGTGCAGGCTCGGTACAAAGGTGACGGTAAAGGGCCCCAACTCATAGGGACGGTTGGGCTGCACCTCGACGGCGTAGTCGCCGAGCCCGTGGAGTCTCATGAGGTTGACCAGCGAGCTCGAACCGTAGGCGGAGCACCCGTGGCGGCGGGCGATCTCGGGGACGTCGATCGCGTGGTCGAAGTGGGTGTGGCCGACGAGCACGCCGACGAGGCGGCCCGGCGGTCGTAGGTAGCGCTCATGGAGCGTCGGGTTCGCCAGCGCGGGCGTGCGGCGCAGGACGCTGGATAGGGGAACACGTGAGAGGTAGGGATCGATGTAGATCGTCTGTCCCTCATGGCTCAGTCGGTAGCCCGCGACGCCGAGCCATTCGAGCTCGAGCCCTCGCGGCAGCTCGAGCGGCCTGCTCGCGAGCTCGCGCATGGCGTCGGCGTCGTGGCGCTCTCGCTCCCCGCGGTTGGCGGAAAAGCGGGCGAAGCTCGCGATGTGGTGGAGAAGGTCCGGCACGGAGGCGAGGTCAGCCTTTGAAGGTAGACGCGCCGCGGTCCCCAAACGGGTCGTCGCGTGCGCGCACCGCCTCGCGGAAACCGTCCTGCGCGGCGCGTCGCTGGAACGCGTAGCCCTCGGCGGTGTGACGGGCGACGCCGTCGAAGACGGTACCCAGGATCTGAGTGCTGTGGAGACCGCGGGACATCGTCTCCTGGTTGACGAGCAGCTTCATCATCACCAGCTGATTGATCGGCATTTGGGCGATCCGCCGGACGAGGATCTCGGTGCGCTCGTCGAGCTGGGCGGCGGGTGGGGCCTCGGTCGCGAGCCCCCACTCCAGCGCCTGCGCGCCGGACAGGCAGTCGCCGGTGAAGAGCAGCCGCTTGGCTCGCTGTGGCCCCAGGCGATGCGCCCACATCGACGTCGTCGGGGAGCCCCACATCCGCGCCGGCGGATAGCCGATCTTCGCGTCTTGCGCGATCATGAGCAGGTCCGAGCAGAGCGCCATGTCGGTGCCGCCGGCGACGCAGAACCCGTGTACCTTGCACACGACGGGCTTGCCGCAGTGGAACAGCGCCATGAACGCGCGGACGTTGCGGCTCATCATCGCGTAATCGACCACCGGATCCCACGTGCCGCTCGGGTCATGGTTGGCGGCGATCACCGCGGGGTCGAGCGGCGAGCCCGGCGGAGTCGAGCCGCCGAGTCTGGACATGTCGCGCTCGGCGCTCTCGACGAGGTCGTATCCCCCGCAGAACCCCTTGCCGTTGCCTGCCAGCAGCAGCACGTGCACCGCTGGATCGAGGTCCGCCCGCTCGACGCACGCGGCGAGCTCGGTGATCAGCATCGGCGTGAGCCCGTTGCCGCGCTCGGGTCGATCGAGCGTGATCCGCGCGATTCGGTCGCCGACCTCATAGGTCATCGTCTGTAGATCGCTCATCGAGGGCTCCGGTTTCGGCTGGCGAGTCGAGGACCGGATTATGCGGGATCGAGCAGCGGCGAGCGCACGCGCTCAACGAGAAGTCGGCGGCTGGCGACTTGTGGGGCGCGCCGCCACCTGCCGCTACCGTGCGTGGCTGGAGACCCGAGCATGAGCTCTGACGGCGCGGCGCGCAAGTGAGAGGATGGTGCAGATGAAGGCAGCGGTGATCTACGAGAACGGCGGGCCGGAGGTGCTTCGCTATGAGGAGGTGCCCGATCCCGGGTGTCCGGACGGCTGCGTGGTCGTCGAGGCCGAGGCGATCAGCATCGAGGGCGGCGATCTGCTCGCCCGCGCGGGCGGGGATCTCCCCGCGACCCCACACGTCGTCGGCTATCTGAGCGCCGGGACCGTCAGCGAGGTCGCCGACGGGGTGCAGGGACGCACGGTCGGCGACCGGGTGGTCGCCTTGAACGCAGCGGGCTCCCACGCCGCCAGGCGAGCGGTCCCCGCGGCGATGACTTGGCCGATCCCCGCCGGGCTGGACGCGGACCGCGCGGCGTGCGTGCCGGTTGCGTTCGGGACCGCGTACGAGTGCCTGTTCACCGCCGGCAACCTCGAGCAGGGACAAACCGTTCTGATCCACGCGGGAGCCGGCGGCGTCGGCATGGCCGCGATCCAGCTCGCCAAGCACGCGGGCGCGACTGTGATCGCGACGGCCTCTCGCGAGGAGAAGCTGGAGCGGCTGAAGGCGCTCGGACTCGACCACGGGATCAACTACGCGACCGAGAGCTTCCTCGAGCGCACCAACCAGCTGACCGACTCGCGCGGCGTGGAGGTCGTGCTCGACTCGATCGGCGGCCAGAACCTCATCGACAGCATCGGCGTGCTCGCATACCGAGGGCGGCTCGTCAGCGTCGGGGTTGCCGCTCGTGCGGGCTCGCAGGTCGAAGCGCGGTCGCTCTGGATGCGCAACAACTCGCTGCACGGCGTCTTTCTCGGCGGCGCGATCCTGTCGGAGTACGCCCGCGTCCACCCCATGATCGGCGACATGCTTGAGCGGGTGGCAAGCGGCGAGCTGCAAGTGGAGATCGATCGCTCGTTCCCGCTCGCGGAGGCCGTCGCGGCGCACGAATACGCCGAGAGCCGCAGGGCGTTCGGCCGGGTGGTCATCACTCCCTAGCATGCCGGGCAACTCGGGCGATCACGCTGACGCCCCGACGTTGCGGCAACGCCTAGCATGAGCGGAGAGTGCCCAGGCCGCCCGAAATCAACGATCCAGAGGAGCTCGAGGCCCGTGGCGCGCCGGCGAGCGGGACGATCGCGGCCTCCACCAGCCTCGGCCCGGTGCACCTCACGGTTGCCGATCTCACGCGTTCGATCGCCTACTACGAGCGCGCCGTCGGCCTCACGTTGCTCGACGGTCGGCTGGGAGGGACGTCAACGTCGCCGACGGAGCGACGTGCTGTGCTCGGCGTCGGCGCACGAGCGCTGCTCGTGCTCGTCGAGCAGCCAGGCGCTCGTCCCGTCACTCACTCAACGGGCCTTTACCATTTCGCCCTGCTGGTTCCGCAGCGCGTCGACCTGGCCCGGTGGTTGGCACACGCTGCCCACGAACGCGTCGCGCTCGTCGGTCTCTCCGATCACTTCGTCAGCGAGGCCATCTACCTGAGCGATCCCGACGGGCACGGAATCGAGATCTACCGCGACCGACCCCGCACGCACTGGGAGGGGCAAGTTGCGGCACGTATGACCACGCAGCCACTCGACGTCGAGCACCTGCTCGCCGAGCTTCCCGACCGCCAAGCGCCCGACTTCCGCGGCTTGCCAGGGGGCACCGTCATGGGTCACGTGCACCTCAAGGTTGCCGCGATCCCGCAGGCCATCGCGTTCTACCGCGACGTTCTGGGCTTCGCGCTGATGGCCGCGCTCGGAGATCACGCCGCGTTTCTCAGCGCCGGCGGCTACCACCATCACATTGGTGCCAACACCTGGGAAAGCGCCGGCGCCTCCCCGCCGCCAGCCGGCGCCGCGGCTCTGCGCCACGCGACGATCGTGTTGCCCGACGAGACCGAGCACGAACGCGTGCTTGCACGATGCTCAGCCCACGGTTACGAGTTGCGCGCCGGCGATGACGGACCGCTTGTGCACGATCCATCGGGGAACGCGCTCCTCTTGAGCGTGGCCTGACACAGCGGCAGGCGTGCCGTAGCGTCCCCGCTTCCCGAGACGCTCTCCTCGCTGTCTAGACTGAGCGGGCGTCACACCAGCGACCGTTCGAGGAGAGCCATGTCCACATCTCCAGCTGACTTCAACGCAAAGGTCATCGACGAGTTCCGCGCCAACGGTGGGCGCGTCGGCGGCAACTTCGAGAGTATGCCGATCCTGCTGTTGCATCACACCGGCGCCAAGTCCGGCGTGCAACGCATCAATCCGGTTGCCTACCAGGAGGACGGCGGGCGCTACGTGATATTCGCGTCCAAGGCCGGCGCGCCGACCAACCCCGCCTGGTACCACAACCTCGAGGCTCACCCCGACATCACGATCGAGGTCGGTACGCAGACGCTGTCGGTGCGTGCCAGCGAGGCCACGGATGGAGAACGCGATCGTCTCTTCGACGAGCAGGCGCGGCGGATGCCGCAGTTCGCCGAATACGCCGAGAAGACCTCGCGCACGATCCCGGTCATCGTGCTCACGCCACGCGCGGGCTGACGCGCGATCGATGGGTTGCGGAGCGAAAGGCAGGAGATGGAGCCGCGTATCGATGTGATCACACTCGCCGTGAGCGATCTCGAGCGCTCGTTCGAGTTCTACCGCGACGGCCTTGGCCTCGAAGCGTGCGAGCTGGTCGGCGCGGAGTACCCTGGCGATGAGCTCACGCCGGCGGGAGCGGCGGCGATGCTCAAGCTCGCGGGCGGGCTGATGCTGATGTTGTACCCGCGGAGCGAGCTCGCGAAGGATGCCAACATCGCGCCTGGTTCGGCGCAGAGCGGCGAGTTCAGCATCGGCCACATGGTTGCCAGTCGGGCAGACGTCGATGCGCTGCTCGCCCGGGCGCAGGACGCCGGCGCGACGCTCACCGACCGGCCGCACGATCGTCCGTGGGGGATCTACTCGGGCTACTTCCGCGACCTCGACGGGCACCTGTGGGAGGTCATCTGGAACCCGAGGCTGGCGCGCCCGGCGCAGTGAGGGAGTGCCCCCGGCACATGTGCCGGGGGTCGGGCCGTACATGTACGGCCCGGACGCAGGGCCGCATGCGGCCCTGCGCGGGGCGCGCATGCGCGCCCCGTACGACGGAGCACATGTGCTCCGTCGCGGTCGGCACATGTGCCGACCGGAAGACATCCTCAGTTCGCACCCTCGGGCAGTGAGCTGCTACCGTTGCCCCATCAGGTTGGGCGCCCGCCCAACATCCGCAGTGCCAGCGCTCGTAGCCTTGCTCAATGCATCTCCGCGTTCGCAGCACTATCGACGCAGGAGGAGCACAATGGCTAGTGGAACCGTCAAGTGGTTCAGCGACGACAAGGGATTCGGGTTCATAACGCCCGACGACCAGTCCAAGGACCTGTTCGTTCATCACACCGCGATCGTCGGCGAGGGCTATCGCTCGCTCGCCGAGGGCGCGAAGGTCACATACGACTCGGAAGCCAGCGATAAAGGCCCCAAGGCCGTCAACGTCCAAGCCTCTTAGGGCCCGTTCGCGTCTGTCCGCCGTGAGGTGGGCAGACGCGGGCCTGTTGGAGATAGCCGTGTAGCGGCAACTCGTCGGCGATGACCCATAGTCATCGAGCGCGAGGCAGTCGATCGCCTTGCCAGCGAGGCGACGTCAATGCGGTGGGTTAGCATCCAGCAGGACCGTGCTACGCAACGCCGCGCTATGGCTCAGACCGACAGGGTGGCCGCTGCTGCCCGATGCGGTGCGTCGCCGGACGTGCCTGCTGGCGTGGGCTGCGATCCTCGCGCAGGTGGTGTTCGTCGGCGGCTGGGCGCTCGCCGGCGCTCTCGAACCCCATTACTCGCCGGTTCGCCAGTACATCAGCGAGCTCGGCCGGCATGGCGCGGCGAACCCCTGGATCTTCACGGTTTTCGTGGGGATCTGGGGCTTGGGCTTCATCGCGCTCGCGGTGGCAATCGTACCGGCGCTGCGTACGCGGCCGTGGCCGCTGGCGATGCCGTTGTTCTTCCTGCTCGCCGGCCTGTGCGCGATCGCCGTCGGCCAGCTGCAAATGGACTGCTCACCGACGGTCAGCGCAGTCTGCAGGTCACGCGAAGCCGCGGGCGCGCTCTCCTGGCACCACTATGCGCATGAGTGGGTGAGCCTCGGCATCAAGGTCTCGCTGCTGCTGACCGGCTTCGCCTTTGCGCGCTCGGCGTGGCCGAGCCGGCTCGCCCGACTCGTGTTGAGCGGCGCGCTCGTGCTCCTGGTCGCGGGGATCGCCACGTTCATGTTGCACGATTCGTTCGCCGGCTCCCAGGGGCTCGAAGAGCGTCTGTGGGCGCTCATCGCTCACGCCTGGGCGCTGTTGTGCGCGACCGTGCTGATCCTCGAGGCGACGCTCGAGCCGGGTGTCCTGCGGGCACACGAGGCTGTCCTACGGCGTCACGCGCCGGGTGAGCGCGCCGCCGTCGGCGTCGGTCCGTCGTAGACCGCACCGGTTCTCCGGAGGCGTGCCGATGTCGAGCGTGCCCTGAGCGAGCAGCGTACGCGTGTGATCGCCCTCGCGGAGCTTGTGCCCGCCGCTACCTTGCGGGTCACGCTCCAGCCGACGAGCGGGACCTCGTGAACTACCGTGTGCAGGTGCGATTGATCGAGCTGGACAGGGTCACCGACGGCGACTGGCAGCAGGTCATCGCCGGCGAGCCCCAACCATTCGGCGCCGTCGGCGAAGGGCTGCGATGGCGAGAGAAGAGCCACAACCTCGGGCTGTGGGATGACGCGGAAAACCTCGTGGCGCTCGCCGGGCTCGTCCGCGCGGAGGTCCAGGTGGTCGACGCGCGACTTCAGGTGGCTGGGATTGGCGGTGTGATCGTCACTCGCGCCGCCCGCGGACACGGCTTTGCGCGCGTGTTGATCGAGCGACTGCTCCAGATTGCCCACGAGCTCGGCCCCGAACGGGCAATGCTCTTCTGCTTGCCGGCCAACGTTGGGCTGTACGCCAAGTTCGGGTTCCAACTCATCGAGGAGCCCGTGTGGGCGCCACAGCCCGGAGGCTTGGTCGAAATCCCCCTATGTGCCATGTGGAGGCCACTCGCCCGCGCGGCTAGCTGGCCGGAGGGCAAGATCGAGCTGCTGGATGAGCCATTCTGAGCCGGGCCGGGCCTGCGGTGTGAGAAGCAGTGCTCCCCAGCCCACGCTCGTCGAAACCGCATGCACGCTCTGAAAATTGCTATCGGCATCGCCTGGATCGTCTTCTGGGTCTACTGGCTGGTGTCCGCGTTCGGCGTGAAGAAGGGCAGAGCCGGCAGGCGTCGGATCCCACTGAATGGCGTGAGTGCGCTGGCGGTCATCCTGCTCCTGCGCGTCTTCCGCGGCGGGAGCCTGGCCGTTCACAGCCCGGTCCTCGGAGCGATCGGGGCCGTCGTGTTCGCGTCCGGGCTCGCGCTGGCGATTTGGGCTCGCGTTCAACTTGGGCGCAACTGGGGGATGCCGATGACCGAGAAGGCCGATCCGGAGCTCGTCACCTCCGGCCCCTACCGATTCGTTCGCCACCCGATCTACTCGGGATTCCTGGTCGGGCTGCTCGGCACGGCACTCGTGACCAACCTGACCGGCCTGCTCATCGTCGTGGTTCTGGGCGGGTACTTCTACTACAGCGCATCGGTGGAGGAAAAGAACTTGATCGCAGTGTTCCCCACGGCGTATCCGGCGTACCGAAGCCACACAAAGATGCTGATTCCCTTCGTCATCTAGCCGTTCGCGTCTCTCTCATCTCAGCTGCCACCAAGAGGCAGGCCGCCCCCCCAGACGGCGTGAGCGAGGCGGGCGGGTGGTCCTTGCGGGAAATCCCCGATCGCGATCGCGGGATTTGGCTGATGCCGGGAGGTCGAGCCGAGGCGAGACTGTGCGAGCGTGGGTAAGACCCAGCACCCGCGTCCGCCCAGCGGCGGACCGCGAGGCTCATCCAAGCGCTGAACTGGAGATCAAATGAGTGACAGGCCTGTGTTCATCTATGCCGCAACCTATGCCGACTCCGCCGGCGCCGAAGCGGACTACGACACCCTCGTCGGGCTGCACGCGGCGAAGCTCGTAGGCACCTATGACGTCGCCCTTGTCCGCAAGGACGCCGACGGCAAGGTGCACGTCAAAAAGCACGAGAAGCCAACCCAGCACGGGGCCTGGGGAGGGATCGCCGTCGGAGCGGCGGTTGGGGTTGTGGCAGCGCCCGCGATCATCCCGGCTGCCTTGGTCGGCGGTGTCATCGGCGGGCTCGGTGGACACTTCAAAAAGGGCATCTCCCGCGGCGACGCCAAGGAGCTCGGCGACCTCATCGAAGCGGGGCAGGCGACCCTGCTCGTGATCGGCGAGTCGCGCCTTGAAGAGCAGCTCGACAAGCTGCTGACGCGCGCCGAAAAGTCGATCGAAAAGGAAGTCGACATCGAACGCGAGGAGTTCAAGCGCGAGCTCGAGGAGGCGGAGAAGGAGAACGCCGCGGTCTAGCGGCGCCATCATCGATCATCCTGAAGTGAGTCGCGCCGGAGCTAGCGCCGTCGCGCCGCGGGCTGGAGGGCGGGGCTGATCCAGCCGCTGTCGGCGGGGTTGATGTTGGTGGCGGGAGCGACGATCTCGTCGATGCGGTCGAGGACCTCCTCGGAGAGCGTGACCTCAGCGGCGGGGAGCTGGCTTTCGAGCTGCTCCATCGTCCGCGGGCCGATGATCGCCGCCGTGACCGCCGGATGGTTGATCACGAACGCGATCGCCATCTCGATCAGCGGCATCCCCGCCTCCTCGGCGAGCCGCGCGAGCGCCTCGGCCGCGTCGAGCTTGCGCTGGTTCACGGGCAGCGATAGGTCGTAGCGGGCCGTGAGCCGCTTGCGGGCCGGCGACATCGGCTCCAGGCCGTCCGCGTTCTTGCGCCACCTGCCCGACAGCCAACCGCCCGACAGCGGGCTCCACGGGATCACGCCCATCCCGTAGCGCTGGCAGGTGGGCAGCACGTCGGCCTCGATCCCGCGGGCGAGTATCGAGTAGGGCGGCTGCTCGCACACGTAGCGCTGCAGCCCACGATCGTGTGCCGCCCACTGCGCCTCGACGATCGCCGAGGGCGGGAACACCGAGGAGCCGATGTAGCGGACCTTCCCCTGCTGGACGAGGTCGGTGAGCGCGCCAAGCGTCTCCTCGATGTCGACGTCGGGCTCGTAGCGGTGGATCTGGTAGAGGTCGATCCAGTCGGTTCCCAGCCGTTTCAGCGAGCTCTCGACCTCGCGGATCAGCCAGCGGCGCGAAACGCCGCGACGATTCGGGTCCTCGCCCATCGCGCCCCACGCCTTGGTGGCAAGCACGACATCCTCGCGTCTGCCGCCCGCCAGCGCCTTGCCGACGATCGTCTCGGACTCGCCTTGCGAGTAGACGTCGGCGGTGTCGATGAAGTTGATGCCGGCGTCGAGCGCGCGGTGGATGATGCGGATGCTGTCGTCGTGGTCTTCGTTGCCCCAGGCGCCGAACATCATCGCGCCGAGGCACAACTTGCTGACCGATACGCCGGTGCGGCCGAGTTGTCGATGCTCCATGGTTGCTCCCTGTGTTGTGGGTTGTTCGTACCACGGTCGGATGGGTATCGGGAACGATAGGCGCTGCGAGCGCCGGGCTTGGTCGGGCGGCTGCGCCGAGCGAGCGGCTATCCAGGAGCGGTTCGGGTACCTTTGTGCCGTGAAAATGCCCGCGCGATGGCGGACCAGTTCCCCTCAGTGGGACATGTTCCTGAAGGGCGAGCCTCGTAGAATCGACGGTATCGCGCACGGTGACGGGTTCTACGCGCTGGGTGTCGGTCGCGAAGCGCCGGAGGCGTTGTTCGCGTTTGGCGCGGGGCCGCGCGAGCGGGTTCGGTATGTGGAGCGGGACATCGACGAGGACCTGCGCTTGCAATTGCGTGACGAGCCGGCGCGCGATCGGCTGTCGGTCGTCATCGTCACCGGGCCGTCCGGGGCGGGCAAGTCGAGGACGCTTTCGGAGGCGCTCGCCGACGTCCTACCCGATGCGTCGCTCGTGGTGCCAAAGGACGCCGCGAATCTCGTCTGGCTCGGCCAGAGCGGCGGGCCCACGGGTCGCTCGCCGCGGTGGGTGGTCTGGCTCGACGACCTGGAGCGCTTCGTGCGAGCCGGTCAAGAGGGTCTCAACAAGGAAACGCTGAGCACGTTTCAGACGTGGTCACGGCCCCCGTTGATCGTCGCGACCGCCGGCGGGAGGGGCTTGGTGGCCTCGCGGGAGGCCACGCTGCGCTCAGATCTCCAAGCCGAGTTGCTCAGTCTCCCGGAGGTGAAGGTCCTGCTGTTGGGCGATGCGCTGAGCCAGGAGGAGCGGAGCCGGCTGGAATCGGTTCCCGGGATCGAAGGTGACGCGCCCGCACAGATCGCCACGAACGGCTTCGGTCAGTTCATGTCGGGCGGGGCCGTGGCTCGCCTGCTGCTCGACGTGCCGGCGCCCAACCCGCGACTCGGCTTCGGGCCCATCGCTCGGGCGCTTTCCAACACCGTCATGCAGAGCGAACCGCGATTCGCGATCGGCATCTTCGGTGGCTGGGGGTCTGGCAAGACGACCCTGATGCAGGCGATCGAGGCGAGGCTGCGCTACGGCGAGGTGATCTGTGTCCGGTTCGTCGCCTGGCGCTATGAGAAGGAAGAGCACCTGATCGTGCCGCTGCTGGATGTGATTCGCGAGAGCCTCCTGGAGTGGGCCAAGCAGGAGGGCGGGGACGAGGGCGCTCGCGAGACGGCGGCCACGATCGGGCAGGTGATGCGCTCGCTGCTTGCCGGTATGTCGGTCACGGTCGGGCTCCCCGGCGCCATGCAGGCGTCATTCGACGCCAACAGCGCTCTGCAGAAGGCCGAAGATCTCAGTGACGCCGTCAAGCAGGCCGAGGTGCCGCGGTCCTTCTACCACGCGAGCTTCAAGGCGCTCCAGGAGGCATTCAGGCAGTTCATCGGCGCCGGCACGGATCGCCGGATCGTGGTGTTCGTCGACGACCTCGATCGCTGCCTGCCCGAAAACGCGCTCCAGGTCCTCGAGTCGATGAAGCTCTTCTTCGACATCGAGGGCTTCGTGTTCGTCGTCGGTCTGGACGAGGACATCATCGAATACGCCGTCGCCAAAAAGTACGCGGAATCGGCCGGCCTGCAGGTGACGAAGGGGGACGATCACGAGTTCCACGTCACTGGACGCGACTACATCAAGAAGGTGTTCCAGCTCCCCTACACGCTCAAGCCGGTGTCGGTGCTCGATCTGGGCGACTTCATACAGGGGGCCTGCGAGGACGCTGGCTTCTCGGAAGTTCAGCGTCTCGATCTGCGCCGGACCGTGGAAGGTCATCTCGAACACCTCGTCGGTGACGCGACGGTCAATCCGCGCGAAGTGAAGCGGTACATCAACCTCTACACGCTGCAGATGCTGGTCGACCCGACGCTCAATCGCAACGCGGTGCTCGCGCTGCAGACGATCGCGTTTCGCCCAGCATGGCGCAAGACGGTCGAGGATGAGCTGTTGGCGTTTCGTGAGCAGTACCTCGATGCCGTTCTCCAGCGTTTGGCACTTGGGGCTGACAACTGGGCTCGCTCCGGCCTCTACCGGGAAATAGAGGCATTTCCACCAGACTTTCTTGCATATGTAGGCGAGGGTGCGCCCGGACACGAGCTGCTCAGAGTCGATGATCTCGAGGTTTACCTCTCGGTCCGGGAGTCCGTCCGTGCTGCCTCCAACCCCGCGTTGCGCCAAGCTCTGAACGCGCTCGCGCAGCTTCGCTCGCGACTGCAGGCCACCCAGGCGGAGGACGTCGGTCTGGTCGCTGAAGAGATCATCTCGAAGTTGGTGTCGGTGGAGGGCCAGGTTGCCTCCTCAGCCGGCGGCTCGACCGAAGGCCGGGAAGCGCTCGATGCTCTGCGACACATCAGCGACAACATCGCCACTCGTCTCCTACCCATGGAGCGCAAACAGCGCGGCGAGAGCGTCTATCAAGCTCTGATCGTCGAGCTGACGGACGATGTGAGCGCGCTCGCCAAGCGCCTCTGGCGCCTGTACAGGATGGGCGACCTCGTCGGTGCTCCGGGTGGCGGTGACACGACAACCGGCGGACCCTCGGCCGCCCCGCCTCCGCCACCCCCACCGTGGCCGCCTTCGCCTTCGCCTTCGCCGACGCCTCCCCCGATGCCGACGCCTACGCCACCCCCACCGTCGCCGCCGACGCCTCCCCCGATGCCGACGCCTCCCCCGATGCCCCCACCTCCGTCTCTCCCCCCACCACCGTCGTGGTCTCCTCCGCCGCCGGTGATGCCGCCACCACCGCCGATGCCGGTGCCACCCCCACCGTCGTCGCCGCCACCGTCGTCGTTGCGTCCCCTTCCTTCTTCTTCTCCACCACCACCAACGCCGCCGCCACCACCGTCAACGCCGCCACCTACCGAACCCGGGCCGGGTATGACAGGCGGGGGTACGCCACCCGGTGATCGTCACGAAAAAGAAGCGATTGGGCCGCCGGGGGTCCCGATCTCGGCCTACGCGCGACCGGGACCCTCCGTGACGCCCCTGAGCGAGTTGACCCCCCAGGAGCTCGGCGTCAGGCAATCGGTTGTCGACTCCACTTTCTACGTTGTGCGCGACCTCGACGCCGTGCTGCGAAAGCACCTCGAAGAGGCGTTGAAGAGTGACGTGCCGGCGATCGTGGCCGTAACGGGTCCGCCGCTCGCGGGGAAGAGCCGTACCGCTTACGAGGCGGTCATGGCCGAGCCAGCTCTCTCGGGCGCTGAGGTGATCGCCCCACGAAACGTCGAGGAACTGGCGCGGCTCCTCGACCCACGCGTGGTGCCCGAATCGCCGGTTCCCCTGGTGATCTGGCTGGACGACCTCGAGACCATCGAAGGGTCGGATTTGGGGACCTCGCGCTCGGACCTCCCGCCCTCGCAGGCCGGGTCTCTCTCCGCTCACAAACCCCGCCTGGACGCCGTCCTCCCGTTGATCAAGCTGCCTCGCCGGTTCGTCGCGGTCGCGACGTGGACATCGCTGGAGGATTCCATTCCGGGTGGCTACGCACGTCTGCGGGACTCGTCCAGTCGCGTCTTCTCGAGCCTCGTCCGGCTCGAGCGGAGCCTCACCAAGCCTGAGCGTGAGCGATTCCTGAGCGCCTATCCCACCGTGACGTCGACCGAGCCACGTGAAGGCATCGGCCCTGCCCTGATGGGAGCGGAGGCGCTGATCGAGATGCTCCGGAGTGAAGTGCGCCTGCACCCCGAGAACATCGCAATTGTCAATGCCGCGGTCGATTGGGTGCGTGCGGGCGTACGTTCGCCGATCGACCGCCGCTTGCTCCGAGTGTTGTGGACGCACTATCTCCCCGGCGACCCGCAGCCGGCCGACGACTTCTTCGAGCGAGCGTTGCGATGGGCGCTCAACCCGGGCCCGAGCTTCCTGGCCCCGCTGCTCGCCGTGGGGGAGGAGTACGCAGCCAATCCGGTGGTCGTCGACTACGAAGAACGGGTGCGCGCCCGCGAGCTCAATCCGCTCGCTTGGGACGCGATCATCGCGAATGTCGACCCCGACAGCGCGTTGAACGTGGGGCTGATGGCGAAGCGGCTTGACGACCGGGATCGAGCCGCCAGGGCCTTCGTGAAGGCCCAGGAATCTGTCGATGTCGAGACCGCCGCCATCGCGGCAGCCGCGAATGGTCGACTGCTGCTGGAGGCCGGCGAACGCGAGATGGCGGAGGCCGCCTTCGCCCATGCGGACTCGCTCGGCAGCCCCGAAGGGGCCGAGCAACTTGGCCTGCTCCTGGAGGAGCGCGGGGCTCTCCTTGCGGCCGAGGCCGCTTTCCGACGTGCCGACGAACGTGGGCATCCGGAGGCGGCCTACCGGCTCGGCCGCTTGCGCGAGGATCAGAACGATCGCGACGGGGCGATCACGGCCTACCAGCGGGCGGCGGACAGAGGGGATGTGCAGGGGACGGTCGCGCTCGCGAAACTCCTGACTGAGGTGGGCGACACCAGGGGAGCAGAGGCTGCGCTCCGCCTCGCGGCGGAAGCCGGAAGTTCGGTCGCGCGCTTCAACCTCGGCCTGCTCCTGCAGCGGCGAGGCGACTTCGAAGGGGCGGAGATCGCGCTCAAGGTGGCGGCCGACGACGGCGATGCAATGGCGGCGCAGACCCTCGGCCTGCTGCTGGAGAGGAAGGGAGAATGGGACGAGGCGCTGAAACTGCAGCGATTCGCGGCCGACGAAGGCGACGACATGGCCCTGTACAACCTTGGACGGATGCTGCTCGAGCGGGGAGATGGCGCCGAGGGTCTCGAGCGGTTGCGCGCGAGCAAGGATCCACGGGCCGCGGAGCTCCTCTCTCGCTATCCACCCGGCTAGCGGGTGCGCCGATGGCGGGCGCGTATCGTGATGGCCATGCACACGAACAACTCAGGGACGGGCCAAGATCCCGAAAACGGGGACGCCGCCGCCGCCGACGGCGATGCTCGGGCAATCGTGCAGGCGCAGGACCTGTGCCGCCGCTACGGCGAGGGCGAGGCGGCCGTCGACGCGCTGGCCGGGGTGACGGTGGACTTCCCGACCGGGCGCTTCGCGGCGATCATGGGCCCCTCGGGGTCGGGCAAGTCGACGCTGATGCACCTGCTCGCCGGCCTCGATCGCCCGAGCGCGGGCACGGTCAGCGTCGGCGGCGTGGAGCTCACCGAGCTGGACGACAGTGCGCTGACACAACTGCGCCGCGATCGCATCGGCTTCATCTTCCAGACGTTCAACCTGTTGCCGGTGCTCAATGCCGAGGAGAACATCCTGCTGCCGTTGTCGATCGCCGGGCGCGAAGTCGATCGTGAGTGGTTCGATCGCCTTGTGGACACGGTCGGCATCCGCGACCGGCTCAGCCATCGCCCCGCGGAGCTGTCCGGTGGCCAGCAGCAGCGAGTGGCGGTGGCGCGGGCGCTGATCTCGCGCCCCTCGGTCGTGTTCGCCGACGAGCCCTCCGGCAACCTCGACTCTAAAGCCTCCGGCGACGTGCTGCAGCTGCTGCGCCACGCCGTTGATGACTTCGAGCAGACGGTCGTGATGGTCACCCACGACGCGCACGCGGCGTCGTTCGCCGACCGGCTGCTGGTGCTGGCCGACGGCAGGATCGTGCACGACGGCGAGGCGGCAAGCCCCGAGCAGGCGCTGGATTTGATGAAGGCCGTGGGCTGATGGGCCAGGGTCGCAGTGGGTCGCTGCACCGAGGTCGCGGCTGGGGGTTGGCGTGGGACCGCGGTGTGGGGTTGCGCCAAAACCACTGCCTGCCGCTGTGCCGAGGTCGCGGCTGATGCTCACGCTGGTGCTGCGCGGCTTCGTGCAGCGCAAGCTGCGCGTGCTGCTGACGGCAATCGCGATCGCGCTCGGCGTGGCGCTGATGGCCGGCACGTACATCCTCACCGACACGATCAACCACGCTTTCGCGGAAGTGTTCGACACGGCCTACGCCAACAAGGCGGTGGTCGTCACCGAAAAGGAAACGCTCGGCGGCTCCCAGGTCTCGGTGCTCAACGTTGCGACGCTCGCTCGCGTGCGGGCGGTGCCCGGCGTGGCGGCGGCCTCGGGCAGCATCTCCAGCCAGGCGGCGCTGCTCACCACAAGCGGCAAACGGCTCACCAGCGGCGGGGCGCCGGGGCGCGTCGATGCCCTGCAGCCGCCGCGCTTCGAGGCCTTCACCGCGACGCAAGGCCATCTGCCGCGCACCGCCGAGGAGGTCGCGATCGACCAGGCGAGCGCCGCGCGCAACCATCTGCGGCTCGGCCAGCGGATCGTGATCGCGGGCCGCTTGCCGGCGCGGCGCTACACGATCGCCGGCATCGCCAAGTTCGCGGGCAGCGAATCCTTCGGCGGCACCACCGTCGCGCTCCTGATCCCCAGCCAGGCACAGTACGTCGCGGGCGAACCGGGTGCATACGGCAGTATCAATGTCGCCGCCAGCCCCGGCATCGCGCCTGAGGAGCTCGCCGCCTGCGTCCGCGCTGCCCTGCCGGCGACGCTGAAGGTACGCACCGGGGCCGAAGAAGCCGCCAACCAGACCTCCGAACTCGAAGGAGAGCTCGGCTTCCTGCGTACCTTCCTGCTGATCTTCGCCTACGTGGCGCTCGTCGTCGGTGCGTTCATCATCTTCAACACCATCTCGATCACCGTCGCCCAGCGCACGCGCGAGTTCGGCCTGCTGCGCACGCTCGGCGCCTCGCGTGGGCAGATCATGCGCGCGGTCGTCGAGGAAGGGCTGCTGCTTGGTGTCGTGGGAGCGGTGATCGGGCTGTTCGGCGGGATCGCCCTCGCGCCGGCGCTCGACGGTTTGTTCAAGGCGTTCGGCGCCGACCTACCCGACAACGGCACGGTGCTGGAGGCGCGCACCGTGATCGTCTCGCTCGGCGTGGGCATCCTCGTCACGGTGCTCGCGGGCCTCTTCCCGGCGCTGCGCGCCACGCGCGTGCCACCGATCGCGGCGATGCGCGAGGGCGTGCAGATCCCGCCACGACCACTGCCGACCCGGCGGACGCTGATCGTGCGCTTCGTGGTCGGGCTGGTCGTGATCTTCGCGCTCGGAGCGCTCTCGGGCGGGCATGTCGTGTTCCCGGTGCTGGCGATCGCATGGTGCCTGCGCGCGGCCAGGCTGTGGGCGCGGCTGCGGCGCGAGGGGGAGCGCCCGCCGCGTCACTACCGCGTCGTGCCGGCGCTCGCCGGCGCGATCGGCTGGCTGGTGAGCTGGCGCGGGATCACCGCGCGCCTCGCGCGCGAGAACTCGGTGCGCCAGCCCGGCCGCACGCTCGTGACAGCGCTGGCACTGACCGTCGGGCTGGGGCTGGTCGCCTTCATCTCGGTGCTCGCTGCGGGCACCAACGCGACGATCGACCGTGCGGTCAACCGCTCCTTCGCCGGCAACCTGATCGTGCAGAACACCCAAGGTCAAGGGGGCATTCCCGCGACGGTGGCGCCGGCGCTGAGGACGATCCACGGCGTGGGCACCGTCACCGCGATCGCTTTCACGCAAGGGAGGGTGCGCGATCTCGCGCAACCGGGGGCGCCGGTGATCGACGAAGAAAGCCGTGTCACCGCGATCGAACCTGAATCGTTCGGGAGGATGTACAAGATCGAATGGGAACACGGCTCGGCGGCGACGCTCGCGGCGCTCGGGCGCGGGGGCACGATCGTCAGCGAGAAGTTCGCGAGCGCCCACCACCTGCTCGTGGGGCAGCGCCTGTCGGTGCTGACGCCCTCCAGGCACAGGGTGACGTTGACGATCGCGGGCGTGGTGAAGGAAGAAGTGATCGGCCTGCTCTCCAACCTCACGATCTCGCGCTCGCTGGCGCGCGCGGCATTTGGCCAGCGCGAAGACGGGGTGAGCTTCGTCGCCTACGCCCCTGGTGCCGACGGCGCCGCGGTGCATAGCGCCATCCACACGCTGCTGCGACACAGCTTCCCGCAGGCTCACGCCCAGACCGCGGCGCAGTACACCAGCGAACAGAACAGCAAAGTCAACAAGCTCCTGCTGCTCGTCTACGTGCTGCTCGCGCTGTCGGTGGTCGTGTCGCTGTTTGGCATCGTCAACACGCTCGTGCTTTCGATCTACGAGCGCACCCACGAGCTGGGGATGATGCGCGCGATCGGCACCTCCCGCCGCCAGATCCGCCAGCTGATTCGCTACGAGTCGCTGATCACCGCGATGATCGGCGGCATCCTCGGACTGGTGATCGGGGTCGTGGGGGCGATCCTCGTCACCACCTTCGCGCTGTCGGGCTCGGGCTACGTGCTCTCGATCCCGGTGGGCACGCTGATCGCGCTGCTGATCGCCGCCGCGCTCGCCGGCGTGCTCGCCGCACAGGCGCCCGCGCGGCGCGCTGCGCGCCTGGATATCCTGGGCGCGCTCGCCAGCGAGTAGAGGCCGTCGCTCACGAGCGGTTCTCGATGCAGCACAGCTGCGCGGACCCGGTTGCCAGCAGCCGGCCGTCGGTGTCCCACACTCTGCCGTTCACTCCCATCAGGCCGCGGTCGGCGACGAGGCATTCGCAGTCGATCAGCAGCCACTCGCAGTTCGGGCTGAAATGGTGAAACCACGCGCTGGTGTCGAGGTTGGGCGCGAGGTACTCCCAGCTGCGATGGTGCTGGTAGGCGGCCGGGAAGCCGTAGGTGTCCAGCAGGATCAGCGCGCGGGCGGCGTCGAGGAAGGGATCCTCGAAGCACGCTCTCGGCCGGTAACGGGCCCACTGGCGGAGCACCGGAGCTGTCGTCTGATCGGCCGGCTGAGCGGTTGTGTCCTGGTCCACCACCAGGCGCCGCTCGACGTTGTTCCAGAAGCTGAACGCCGGATGTTGTTTGCTGGGTCGCCGCACGTGGGTCTGCAGGGCCTCGGGGGGCGGGACGTCGGGCGCTTCGGGGTGTTGATGGCTGTACCCGGGCGCGTCGGCGGCGGTCTTCACCAGCGCATGCAGGATCGGCTTGCCCTGCTGGGTCATCGCGACGGCGAACGACTCGGCGCGGCGGCCCTGCTTGAGAACGTTCACCTCGAGCTTCACGGCGGCGAAGGCGGGCGAGCTGAGGAAGTGGCAATAGAAGCTCGCCGGACGCTGGATCTGGGCGACCATGCCCGCGGCGCGCAGCGCGATCGTCGCAAGGTAGCCGCCGTTGGGGCCCCATATCTCCCACTCCTCTGAGAGCTGTGCGGCGTACCCGCCGCCGGCTGGCGCGACACGCGTCGCGTGCTCGAGATCGGTTGCTGCTCCTGGGTCCACGTCCGTCGTGAGGCTATCGCCTCAGCTTCGCCGCGGGGCGCGCGGACGCTCGGGCGAGGGGTGGGAGTCCGGCGCCCCAACCGGCGCCGAGCCGAGCGAGCACAGACGCCTGCCGCTGGGTTACGGCGCCCGCGCAACCGCGCTGAGCGGCGCGCACAGGCTGGACGCGTCGATGAAGAACTGCCGCGCCAGCGCGGCGATCATGCGCGCGAGCTCCTCGTGCTCCTCGGGTCGCCACCCCTCCAGCAGATCCGTCAGGCGCTGTTCGCCCGTCGCGATCAGCCGCGCAAGCGTTGCGCGGCCGTCGCTGGTGAGCGCCTCGGTGGTGGGAGAGCCGTCCACCGACGGGCCGATCAAGCCCTTGCGCACGAGCTCCTCGTGTGCCGCGGTGAGCGTGTCGAGTCCGATGTCGTACTGCGCGGCGAGCGTGGCAAGGTCGGGCGCGTGACTCTCGCTGAGCCGCGCCAGCAGCCAGCACGCCGCCGGGGTGAGGTCTACACCGGCGCGGGCGGCCACGCGCATCACGATCTCCCGCGCCCCCTCGCGGCGATCGAGGCGCCCGAGCTTGTTGACGATCTCCGCGAGCGAGTCACCCTCGCGCGGCGTGGCGTAGGTGTCGCCGAGATCGCCGGTGGCGACCGTTTCGCGCAACCGCAGCTCGCGGATGAACCACGTCAGCACGAACCCCACCGCGGCGAAGCCCGCGGCGGCTAGGAACACGCTGTTCAGCGAGTTGGTGAACGCGTGCAGGTAGCCCGTGTGCAACGCTGGTGGCAGGTGCGCGATCTGCGCCGGGTTGACCTCGCCGCTGGTGCCCGCTTTCGCCGCGGCGCCGGGGGGCAGCACGCTCTCGAGCTCCTTGCGCAGGCGGTTGGAGAAGATCGCCCCGAGCGTCGCTACGCCGAGCGAGCCGCCGATCGAGCGGAACAGCGTCGCCCCTGAGGTGGCCACGCCCAGGTCGGAGTACTCCACTGCGTTCTGCACGGCGAGCACCAGCACCTGCATCACCATCCCCAACCCCAGCCCCAGCACGAACATGAACACGAAGATCAACCCCCGGCTGCTCGTCGAGTCCATCGTCGAGAGCAGGTAAAGGCCCAGCGTCATCACCGCGGTGCCGGCGATCGGGAAGGCCTTGTAGCGCCCGGTGCGCGTGATCACCTGCCCGGAGGCGATCGAGGTGATCAGCAGGCCGCCCATCAGCGGCACCAGCTGCAGCCCCGAGCCGGTCGGGGAGGCGCCCTTGACCACCTGCAGGAACAGCGGCAGGTAGGTGACCGCTCCGAACAGCGCAAACCCGACGACGAAGCCGACGGCGCTGGTGACCGCGAACACCCGGTTGCCCAGTAGGCGTGGCGGCAGGATCGGCTCGCGCGCGTGGCGCTCCCACACGAGGAAGGCCGCCAGCGCCACCACCCCGCCGACCCACAGCCCGACGATTGTGGATGAGCCCCACGCGTAGGAGGTGCCGCCGAGTGACGCCGCCAGCACGATCGCGCTCAACCCCGCCGCGAGCAGCACGGTGCCGAGATAATCGATCGTGTGGTGCACGCGCTCGGAGGCGGCGGGCAACGTGGCGGCCAGCACGAACAGGGCGGCCACGCCGAGCGGCAGGTTGACGTAGAAGATCCAGCGCCAGCTGAGGTTCGTGGTGAGGAATCCGCCGAGCAGCGGCCCGGCGACGCTGGCGAGACCGAACACCGCGCCGAACAGGCCGGTGTAGCGGCCCCGTTCGCGGGGCGGCACGACGTCGCCGATCGCCGCCTGGGCGCTGACCATCAGCCCGCCCCCGCCGAGTCCCTGCAGCGCGCGGAAAGCGATCAGCTCGTCGAGGCTGCGGCTCTGCCCGCACAGCGCCGAGCCGACCAGAAACACGACCAGCGCGCTCTGCAGCACGACCTTGCGACCGTACAGGTCACCGAGCTTGCCGTACAGCGGCGTGACCACCGTCTGCGCGAGCAGGTAGGCGGTCACCACCCACGAGATGTGGTTCAGGCCGCCGAGATCCCCGACGATCGTCGGCAGCGCCGTCGCGACGATCGTCTGGTCCAGTGCCGCCAGGAACATCACGAGCAGCAGTCCGGCGAATACCAAACGCAGGTTGACCCGCTCGACCCGCTCCGTCGCGGGTGGGGTCGGAGGGGATGCGACTGTGCTCACTGACTCTCCCGGTCCGGACGTTCCTCGGTGGAGGCGCGAGGAAGGGCCAGATCCGTCTCGAACTCATCGGCCAGTGCATCTTCGATGTTGACCTCGTCCGGGCCCATGAAGCCGCTCATACCCCGTGCACACGTGCCTGCGTGCCCGCGGCATCTAGCAGGTGGGCAATATCGTCGGGATCGCTGGTGATGACCGTGTCCCCGTCCTCGACAAGAAGCGCGATCGCCGCGTCGGCTATGTCACTGGTACGTGCCCGGGCCAGCAAGAGGCCACACTCACGAGCGGCGGATGGATCAAGTGAACGCTCCAGGAAGCCCGCGAGCGCGCGAGCAAGCCTCGCCTGGCGGGCCGGGTCGCGCCACGCTTGAGCCACGGTGGCAGCCGACGTCACCGCCTCGACGCCGGCATCGGCCGCCACCGCGAGCAACGAGCCCACCTCCCGCTTACCGCGGTCGAGGGCGATCAGCCCACCGGCATCGAAGACGAGGGCAGCCATTCGCGGGCCTCACTGATCTCGCGCTCCGTGTAGGGGCCGCCAGTCGCCTCGGCGATCTCATCCGCGATGGCGCGCATAGCATCCACGCGCAGGCGAGTGGCTGCCGCTGCGGCCAGCCAGCCGGATACGCCGTCAGGCCCAGCCGCGGTGCGCACCTGCCGGTAGAGATCGTCCTCGAGACTGATGCTGATCTTGGTCATGAGCTCATCCATAGTACCACCGTTGGTAGTACCACATGGGTGAGGCGCACTTCTCGGCAAGCCCGCGGTGCCGTGCACCCGCGGGCTTGCGGCCGCTATGACGAGCGCCGATTGATAGCCTCGGCAGGACAGGTGCCGTGCCGGCTGTGCTTGTGCAAGTGGCCAGAGCGGGCCTGGGAATTGCACCCAGGAGCGAGGTACACGATGGGCGTAACCCGGTTGGGCCTGCAGATCCCCAACTTCACCTACGCGGGAGTCCCCGACGGAGAGCTCTTCGAGCGCGTGGCCGCGATCGCGGGCGCGGCCGAAGAGTCGGGCTTCGACTCGGTGTGGGTGATGGACCACCTCTACCAGATCGCCAATGTGGGCCCGCCCACCGATCCGATGTTCGAGGCGTACACGCTGCTCGGTGCGCTTGCGGCCCGCACGCGCAAGGTGAGCCTCGGCACAATGGTCACGGGCGTCACCTACCGCAATCCCGCGCTGCTGGCCAAGCAGGTGACGACCCTCGACATCGTCTCCGGCGGCCGCGCGATCCTTGGGATCGGGGCGGCGTGGAACGAGGAGGAGCACGCCGGCTACGGGTTTGCATACCCGCCGATCGGCGAGCGGATGGATCGCCTGGAGGAGGCGCTGCAGATCTGCCGCGCGATGTTCACCGAGCGGGCCCCCACTTTCACCGGCGCGCACTACCGGATCGAGGACGTCCTCAACAACCCCCGGCCGCTGCGCGCCGGGGGCCTCCCGATCCTCGTCGGCGGCAGCGGCGAGCGGCGCACGCTGGCGCTGGTCGCCAAGTACGCGGACGCCTGCAACCTGTTCGGCGACCTGCCCACGATGCGGCACAAGCTGGAGGTGCTGGAGCGCCACTGCGAGGCCGTGGGCCGCGACCCCGCGACGATCACCAAGACCCGCCTCGGCGGCCTGGTGATAGCCGACACGGTCGAGCACGCCGAGGAGCGAGGACTCGAGATGGCCAGGGCGCGCGGGATGGACGAGGAGCGCTACCGCGGCTACGTGATCGCCGGCGATCCCGACACCGTCTGCGAGCAGGTGGCGGCCTACTTCGACGCGGGGCTGGACGGGCTGGTGTTCAACATGCACGACGCCCAGGATCTCGAGCCGGTGCGGCTCGCCGGTCGCACGCTGAGCGCGGCATTTGGTTGAGGGACTGGAGGCGTGCGTTGAGGGTGGGTCTGTGGGATGTGGCAGAGTTCGTACCGTGACATCCAACCAGATCGGAGCTGACCGCCGGGAGCCCCCGCGGCCGGTTGGAGTGCCCACCCTCCCACCAAAGTTCGACGAGTGGCAGATCGAGCTTCACGGGCGTCGCATGATCTACAGGATCGCGGGCAGCGGGCCACCGGTGGTGCTGATCCACGGGATGCTCAACTCCTCCAGCCACTGGCGGTCGGTGGCGCTGAACCTGGCGAGCGACTACACGGTGATCGCGCCCGACCTGATCGGGCACGGCGACTCCGCGGCGCCCCGCGGCGACTACTCGTTGGGGGCCCACGCCTCCAGCATCCGCGACCTGCTGGCCGCGATTGGGATCGAGCGCGCGAGCATCGTCGGACACTCGCTCGGCGGGGGCGTGGCGATGCAGTTCTTCTACCAGTTCCCGCAACGCACCGAGCGGCTCGTGCTGATCTCCTCCGGCGGTCTCGGCCACGAAGTCAGCCCGGTGCTGCGCACCGCCGCGCTGCCCGGTGTCTCGGCGTTGCTGTCGCTCACCATCCACCGGCGCCTGCTCGGCGGGCTGACGGAAGCTGGACGCCGCTTGCGCGAGCGCGACGTGCGCCTCGGCGTGCATATGCAGGCGGTGGCTCGCGCGTTACGCCCGTTGGAGAACGCCGAAGCGCGCCAGGCGTTCCTGCAGACGCTCCGCGCGGTGATCGACGTGCATGGTCAGCGGGTGAGCGCGACGGATCGCCTGTATCTGCTCGAGTCGATGCCCACGTTGATCGTGTGGGGTGAGCGCGACAACACGATCCCGTTGGCGCACGGGCGCCGTGCGCACGAGGCGATCCCGACCAGCCACTTCCAGACGCTGCCTCGGGCCGCGCACTTTCCACATCTGGAGGATCCACAGGGGCTCTCCGAGGTGTTGGGGCAGTTCATCCAAAGCACGCGCCCCGTCGTGATCGACGACGCGGACTGGGGCGCGGTGCTCTCCAGGCGCTCGCCGCCCAGACGCGTCGGCGAGGCCGCGGCGTAGGGTCCATCCCGAGGCGTGCTGGGTCCACGCCGGTGACCATAATCCGCCGGTGATGACACACGAGCGAGAAGCCGCGGTCGACCCCGGCCGTACTGCCTGGGCCCGCAACCTGGCCGCGCCGGTGAGGGATTTCCTCGGCACCGAAACCGGCAGCGCGATCGTACTGGCGGCGATGACGGTGCTCGCGCTGGCGTGGGCCAATTCGCCCTGGTGGCACTCCTACGACTCGCTCTGGCACACCACGCTCTCGATCACAATCGGCGCCAGCGGGATCTCGACCGATCTGCGCCACTGGGTCAACGAGGGGCTGATGACGTTCTTCTTCCTCGTCGTCGGGCTGGAGGCCAAGCGCGAGCTCGACCTCGGCGAGCTGCGCGAGCGCCGTCGCGTGGCGATTCCGCTGTTCTCCGCGCTCGGTGGGATGGCGGTCCCGGTGGCGATCTACCTGGCGCTCAACGCGGGCGGTCCGGGCGCGCACGGCTGGGGGGCGGCGATGTCGACGGACACCGCATTCGCGCTCGGCGCGCTGGCGCTGCTCACCCCGCGTGCGGCCACGCGACTGCGCGTCTTCCTGCTGACGCTGGCAGTGGTCGACGATCTCTGTGCCCTGCTGGTGATCGCGATCGCCTACACCACGCACGTCTCGGTCCTCGCACTGGCGGTTGCGGTCGCGCTGCTCGGCGGTCTGCTGCTGCTCAGTCGGGCGCCGCGGTGGCTGCGCCCGGCGTCGATCGCGCTCGCGGTGGGCCTGTGGGTCGCGATGTTCGAGTCTGGCATCGACCCGGTGATCTCCGGGCTGGTGGTGGGGCTCGCCACCAGCGCCTACCCGCCCTCGCGCGAGGACCTGGAGCGCGCGACGATGCTGGCACGCTCGTTCCGCGAGCAGCCCACCCCGGAGCTGGCGCGCTCGGCACAGGAGGGGGTGGCGTCGGCGATCTCGCCCAACGAGCGGCTGCAGTACACACTGCACCCGTGGACGAGCTACGTGATCGTGCCGCTATTCGCGCTCGCCAACGCGGGTGTGCATCTGACGAGCGGGTTGTTCGAACAGGCGCTCAGCTCGCCGATCACCCTGGGGATCCTCCTCGCCTACGTCGCCGGCAAGCCGCTGGGCATCGCCGGCGCCTCGTGGCTGGTGTCCCGCCCGGCGCTGCGTGGGCCGCGTTCGCCGCTGAGCCCACCGCTGCTGGCGGCCGGTGGGGCGTTCGCGGGAATCGGCTTCACGGTGTCGCTTTTGATCGCGAGCCTCGCCTTCACCGGAGTGCGGCTCGACGAGGCCAAGCTGGGCGCGCTCGGCTCGGTTGTGCTGGCGCCGCTGGTGGGCTGGACGGTGCTGCGCATCGTCCAGCGGCTGCCGGCGAGGGTGAGAGCGCGACAGCTCGCGAGCACCGCCGATGACATCCTCGACCTCGCCGAGGATGTCGACCCCGAGCGCGACCACATCCGCGGCCCCACCGACGCGCTGGTCACGCTGGTCGAGTACGGCGACTTCGAGTGTCCCTACTGCGGCCAAGCGGAGGGAGCGATCCGCGAGCTGCTGGCCTCCTTCGAGGACGATGTGCGTTACGTGTGGCGTCACCTGCCGCTCAACGACGTGCACCCGTACGCGCAGATGGCGGCCGAGGCCTCGGAGGCGGCGGGGGCTCAGGGCAGCTTCTGGGAGATGTACGACACGTTGCTGCGCCACCAGGGAGAACTGCGCTCGATGCAGCTCTCCACGTATGCGCAGGAGCTCGAGCTGGACGCCGAGCGCCTGCTGGAGGAGGTGCGTCGCCGGGAGTACGCCTCGCGGATCAACGAAGACGTGGCCAGCGCCGACGAAAGCGGCGTGTCCGGAACGCCCACCTTCTTCATCAACGGGCGCCGCCACTACGGCGCCTACGACATCGAAGCCCTCACCGACGCCGTGCGCGCCGCGCGCCGGCGGGCGGGGGTGTTGGCCGGGGTGTGAAGGCGCTCCGCGGATCGCGGCCTGGTTGGTAGACGAGCAAAAGGCGGTTAGAGTCCACACCATGACGCTCGTCCTGCTCACGGGAGCCACGCGTGGGATCGGCCGCGCCGCCGCGATCGAGCTCGCTCGCGACGGGGTCGAGGTCGCGCTCGTGGGTCGCGAGCCCGAGCGCGTCGAGGCGCTCGCGCGGGAGGCGAGGGCGACCGGTGGGGGCGCGCCGGTACACGAGCACGTCGCCGACCTGTCGCTGATGGCCGATGTAGGCCGGCTCGCGGAGGAAGCGCGCGAGCGCTACGAGCACATCGACGTCTTGGCCAACAACGCTGGGGCGCTGTTCGCCTCGCGCAAGGAGACCTCCGAGGGCTTCGAGCAGACCTTCGCGCTGAACCACCTCGCGCCGTTCCTGCTCACCAGCCTGTTGCGCGACCGTCTGGAGGGCGGCCGCGTGGTGACCACGGCGTCCGACGCCCACAAGTCGGGGCTCCTGAACCTGGATGACCTGCAGTCGGAGAAGTCCTACTCCGCGATGCGCGTGTACGGCACCTCGAAGCTCTGCAACATCCTTTTCACACGCGAGCTCGCCAGGCGCGCGCCGGAGCTGCACGCCAATTGCTTTCACCCCGGCGTCGTGCGTACCGGCTTCGGCAAGAACGAAAACGGGATCTGGAGGGTGCTCACCACGCTCGGCGGGCCCTTCTTCCGCTCGCCGCAGCGCGGCGCCCGCTCGCTCGTCTGGCTTGCGACATCGGCTGAGGCGGCCCCCCTCACCGGTGAGTACGTCCAGGACGAGAAGGTGCTCGCGCCCAGCGCCCAAGCACAGGACGACACGCTCGCCGAGGGTTTGTGGGAGCGCAGCGCCCAATTGGTGGGCCTGCCTGCCGACACGCCGGTCTGACGGTCCACCCGTGGTGAGATTGAACCGATGGCTCCCGTCACCTGCGCCGACTGAGCACGCCTAGCGGGCCCTGCTCAGTGTGCACCGCGGCGATGTCGCCTACGCCGAGGCGGGTGCGGCACAGCTCGGGAGGAGTGTGAGAGTGCGCTGTGCGCGGCGACTGTGGGTGGCATCGTGTCGGGTAAGCTCGTTCAGGCGTACTTGAAGGAGATGGGATGATGCGGCACAGCGAACGGGTGTTGATTATCGGTGCGGGGCCGAGCGGGCTTGCGTCTGCTATCGCGCTTCGGCGAGTTGGTATGCGGGCTGAGGTGTTTGAGCAGTCTCCGCGGCATTTGGCGTTTGGCGGGGGGTTCACGATTCGCAGCAACACGGTGAAGTTGTTGCTGCGGCTTGGGGTGGGTCAGCGACTGCTGGAGAAGGGTGTTGAGTATCGTTCGTTCGAGTACTACTCCGCGAGCGGTCGGCGGTTGAACGGTTTGCCCGAGGGTGCGGTTGCGGATGCTTGGGGGACTCCGAGTATCGGCGCGTTGCGCGCCGACTTGTACGCGGCTTTGCTGGCGGAGATCGATCAGGATGTGGTGCACCTCGATGCGCGGTTTGTCGGCGCTGAGCAGGACGAGGATGGTGTGACCGCGCGCTTCGCGGACGGGCGCGAGGAGCGCGGCAGGCTGCTGCTGGGGTGCGATGGGATGCGCTCGGTCGTCCGTGAGCTGGTGCTCGAGGATGCCGAGCCGTCCTATGCGGGCTTTGTGACCTGGCGCAACTCAATTATCCAGGAGCCCGTGATCGTGCCGAGAGGCGAGGTGCGCCTGTACCTTGGCGTTGGCAAGGCAATCGTGATGTTTCCGTGCAGCGAGCGGCAGTTGTCGATGGACTGTTTCGTGCGGGGCCCCGCCGGTGGCTCGGATTCTCCCGGACAGGTCAAGGAGACGCTGCTCGGCACGTTCGCCGGGTTCAGCGATACGGTGCAGCGTGCGTTGGGGGCAACGGAGGAGTCGAGTTTCAGCCGTGGTGATATGTACGAGCGCGATCCCGGTCCTACATGGTTCAAGGGGCGGATCGTGTTGCTTGGTGACTCGATCCACCCGACGACGCCGTTCGTCGGGCAGGGTGCCGGTGCCGCGATGGAGGACGGCATCGCGCTTGCCAGGGAGCTCGCGCTGACGCGCGATCTTGGACATGCTGAGGATGTTCGGGCGGCGCTGAGCGCGTATGAGTGGCGACGGCGAGAGCGCGCGGCGTGGATCGTCGGCTCGGCGGGGCGTAGGGCCAAGATGGTCGGTTTGACCAATCCCGTCGCGGCGTCGGGGCGCAACTTCGTGTTGAGCAAGCTTCCGGCGAGAGTCCTGCGGAGGGAGATGGAGCGGGCCGTTTTCTACGAGTAAGAACCGGTTTCAGGGCCCGCCCACCCGGTCGATCCGTGGATGGGATGCGACGCTCTTCAGAGCGGCCGCGTCCAGGCCCGCTCGCCGCGGCGATGTCGTCTACGCCGAGGCGGGCGCGGCGCAGCTCCGCAGGAACGCCTCGGTGGCGGCAACGTCGAGCGGCCGGGCAAACAGAAAGCCCTGTCCGGAGTCGCAGTCCTCCTCGCGCAGCAGCGAGAGCTCCTGCTGCTGCTCGATGCCCTCGGCGAAGGTCTCGATCGAGAGCGCCTTGCCGAGTTGCACGAGCGTGTGGATCAGCGTTTCGCCCTCCTTGTTGTGCTTCAAACCGGAGATGAACGAGCGGTCGATCTTCAGCGCGTCGACAGGGAAGCGCTGGAGATGGGCGAGCGAGGAGTAGCCGGTGCCGAAGTCGTCGATCGCGATCCGCACGCCGAGCCGCTTGATCTCGGTGAGCCGGCGGGCGGTCGCCTCGATGTTGCGCATCAGCGTGGTCTCGGTGATCTCGATCGTCAGCGCCGCGGGGTCCATGCCGCTCTCTGAAAGCGCGCCTTCGATCTCACCCACCAGCTGATCGGTGTCGAGCTGACGTCCGGAAACGTTGACGGCCATCGTGATCGGATATCCACTCGCCCGCCACACGGCGCCCTGGCGGCAGGCCTCCTGGAGCACCCACCTGCCGATCTCCACGATCAGTCCCGTCTCCTCCAGCAGCGGGATGAAATCGTTGGGCTGGACGATGCCGCGCACCGGGTGGCCCCAGCGGAGCAGGGCCTCCACCCCGTTGGGGCTCATGTCGCTGAGGTCGAGCGTGGGCTGGTAGGCGAGGAAGAACTCCTCGTTCTCCAGCGCTTCGCGCAGGTCCATCTCGAGCTCCATGCGGTTCTGCACGGTGTCCTGCATGCCGCTCTCGAACACGACGTGGCGATTCTTGCCGTCCCACTTGGCGCGGTACATCGCGATGTCCGCGTCGCGCAGGAGCTCCTCGGCCGAGATGTGCTCGCCGATCGCGATGCCGATGCTCGCCGTCACGGTCACGCGCGTCTCCTTGTCGGCTCCCAGCTTGAACGGCTGCTTGAGCGCGGCGAGCAGACGCTCGGCGATCAGCTCGGGCCCGGCCTCCAGCGAGAGGTCCTCGGAGATCACGACGAACTCGTCCCCGCCGAGGCGCCCCAGCGCATCGGACCCGCGGATCACGCCGTCGAGCCGCGCGGCGACCGCCTGCAGGAGCTCGTCGCCGACGCCGTGGCCGAGGGTGTCGTTGATGGACTTGAAGTTGTCGAGATCGATGAACAGCGCCGCCGTGGGCGTTTGGCTGCGCCGCGAGCGCACGAGCAACTGCTCGACGCGGTCGAGGATCAGCGTGCGGTTGGGCAGGCCGGTCAGCGGGTCGTGGGTGGCCAGGAAGGAGAGCTCCTCCTCGCGTCGCGTGAGCTCTTCGTCGGTGTGTTGGCGCTCTTTCTCGAAGCACTCGCACATCCGCAGCAGGCTGAACTCGAGGCTCAGTTGCAGGATGTTCAGTGCCTGTGCGAGCGCCACTGGCGAAACATCTAGTTGCGTGGCGCTCTCGCGCAGCACTTCGGCCATCACGTTGCGCCACCAGAAACAGCGTCTGGTGACCTCATCCAGCGAGGCCGCGCGCTGTGCCGCGAGCTCGCCGAAGATCAGCCAGGTTTCCTGGCCGGCCTCGATCGCCACCTCCATGCTCTCGCCCGCGACCCAACGGGCCACGGCGACCGTGGAGCTGCGGCTGATCCGCTCGAAGCTGCCCTGGACCACCGCATCGACGTCGTGGCCGGTCCCGGAGGTGAGCGCGACGGTCCGCTCGAGCACCTCCTCGGCGCGCGTCTTCAGCGCCTCGCCGAGACGACCAAGATCGTCCGCGTGCGCCGCTCCCAACGCGGACGGCGGTGCCGGCACGCGTATCTCATCTAGCCCCACGGTTGCGCGTTGCGCTGCCATCTCGAGCCCATAGATCGGCATATTGCCAGCATTCCATGAGCTTGTCCCCGATCTCGGTAGAGAGTTGTGTGTGCCGTTGGGGACACTCAGCGTCGGTTGGGGGCCTCTCGATCGATCCCCGCTCGGCCGCCTTACCGCGGGCCGTCCCGATCGAGGTACCAGTGCCGCCCGACGGAGGCGAGCCAGCCGTCCTCGCCGACGGGGGCCAGCATGAAGCGGCTGATCGTGCGCTGACCGCCGACCTGGTCGGAGTAGAGCAGGTCGATCGTGATCGTCTGGTGCTGGCCAACCGCCTGCGCGATCGGCGTGTGGGCGTCCTCGGTGGGATCGCGCAGCGCTCCCTGCCACAGGCCGACGTCGCCGGCGGGGATGTACAGGTCGCGCGACTGGTGGCGGAAGTCCTCCTCGGCGGCGGGGGGGACCTGCCCGGTTTGCAGTCCCACGCGTACGAACCACCCCTGCAGCACGCCGATCCCGGCGCCGACGTTGCGCAGGCTCATCGCGAGATAGACGGTGCCCTCAATGTGCTCGGCGACAGCGCGGCTGCCCTCCACGCGCACCCAGTGGCCGTCGACGAACATGATCTTCTGGAGCGGGTCGTCGAGGCGCGACTGGACGAGCACCGGCCGGCGCTGCTCTTGCAGCGCGAGCTCGGCGATTCGCGCGGAGCGGTTGGCGGAACGCACCGAGCCGAACGTGGCGATCGCGAGCACCAGCGTGCCGGCGGCCGTGGCGAGCGAGGCGACGGTCGGCCAGTCGAGGGCTGCCAGATCGGTCATCGCAGCATCAAAGCGCACCCACGCACGTGGTGCGTCCCGCTCGGTGGGTGGTCTCAGTTTGCGGGTATAACAACCAACTGAACCTGTGGGGCAGCGACTTGATGGCGCTATGAGGAGGCCAGTTGCTGTTTGCGTCGCCCACCGTGCTGATACATCGACATCTCGCCCAGGCCTTGGGACCCACTCACACGCTCATGCAAACCCGGTCGCGCCCGGACTCCTTGGCCTCGTAGAGCGCGGTGTCGGCGCGCGCCAGCACCTCCTCGCCCGACTCGCCGGGTCGCCAGGAGGCGAAGCCGGCCGAGCAGGTTTGATCGTCGTAGACGACTCCGCGCAGACGCTCGATCACTTCGGTGGCGCGGGGGGTGTCGCAGTTGATCAACAGCAGCCCGAACTCCTCGCCGCCCAGCCGTGCGAGCAGGTCGCCGGAGCGCACCTGCTCGCGCCACGCGGCGGTGGTTTCCTTCAGCAGCCGGTCGCCGGCGGGGTGGCCGTAGGTGTCGTTGAAGTCCTTGAAGTGGTCGAGGTCGAGCATCGCGATCGTAAACCGCTGTCCCGCGGCGAGCGCGCCCGCGACGCGGGCGTCCCACGCGCGGCGGTTGGGCAGGTGGGTGAGCGGGTCGGTACTGGCCATGTCGGTGAGCTCGGAGAGCGCGTCGGCGCGATCGATCACCGCGGCGGCCTCGTGCGCGAGCAGCGCGACGACCGTGGCGCGCGGGTCGTGGGCCGCGACGTTGGCCGGCCACCCGACCACGAGAACCCCCACCGGCTCGCCAGCACGCATCAGCGGCTCGTAGAGAATCGACTCCGGACGGCCGGCGGCCTCCCACAGCACGAGACTGCCGACGTGCGCTTCGACGTCCTCGGTGATCATCTGCGGCTGACCTGAGGCGAACGCTTCGGTGACGGCGCTGCGCCGGTGCGTGGATATCTCGATCGGCTCGGCATCTGCGCCGGAGATCGCCGTGGAACGCATCGTGTGAGAACCGCGCACTGGCTCGTACAGGATCGCCATAGAGGCCGCGCCGATCGTGCGGGCCGCCTCGCACACCTCCAGGCGCGATTGCGAGCCGCCGTGCAGTCCACGTACGACCTCGTTGACCTGGCCCAGCATGCGCTCGCGCTCGACCGCCTCGGCGACCTGGTGGCGGACGTCGTTGACCAGATGCCGCGTGGCGAGGCCGATGATCGTGGCGACAGCCACCGTGAACAGCGCGGCGCGGTACTGCGTAGACGGGTACTCGGGAGGCCCGACGAGGACGATCGGCGCGAGGTAGAAGACGGTGACGCCGCCGAGCACCACATACAGCCAGCGGAGGCGGCGCCCGTAGAGGGCGGTGTAGAAGACGGGGATCAGAGAGACGACCGCAACGCCCGAGCCGATCCCGCCGGCCGAGTCGCGCAGCACCGCGACGGCGGCGAGAAACACGAGCGAGGAGAGCACGCCTTCGAAGCGCCGGCTGAGCGACGTGAAGCGCACGGCCGCGGCGAGCAGAAGCAGGGCGATGGAGAGTGCGTACAGCGCCCAGTCGATCGACGATCCGACGATCACCGCAGCCCACACCAGCGCGGCCGCAGCCGCGAATGGAGCCACTCTGAAGGCGTACGACCCCCTGCCGGCGTCGAGTCCCATGCCCGACCATCGGCAGCCCGGGCGGCCCCCTCAAGTGGTGCATGGCAGTTCAATTTCGCGAACTTTGGGGAGGGCAGCGCCGCATGCGGCGCTGCCCCGCCTGGCGCATGCGCCAGGCGGCCGGACAGTGCATGCACTGTCCGGAGCAGGCCGCGCATGCGCGGCCTGCCGACCGATAGGAGATCAGATGCGATCTCCATATCGGCCAGCGCATGCGCCCACCGAACAGCAGCGTGCCCCGACGGAGATCATGCTCGGATCCACCAGCGTGCGCCAGCCGAACAGCAGATCGATAGGAGTAGCATTGGGCACAAGCGCATATCGGCGCGCGGCGACGAGGGAGGCGTGTAAATGTCCGAGTACGACTACGTGATCGTGGGCGCAGGATCTGCCGGATGCGTGCTGGCGGCGCGCCTCAGCGAGGATCCCGACGTGAGTGTGGCGTTGATCGAGGCCGGGCCACCCGACACGATCGAGAACATCCACGTGCCGATTGCTTTCCCCGCGCTGTTCCGCACGCAGGTCGATTGGGACTACTCGACCGCGGCCGAGCCGTGTGTGGACCGCCGGCGCATCTACCTGCCGCGCGGCAAGACCCTCGGGGGGTCGTCATCCACAAACGCGATGGTGTACATCCGCGGCAACCGCGCCGACTACGACGGCTGGCGCGACGCGGGCTGCGCGGGGTGGGGGTGGGACGATCTGCTGCCCTACTTCATCCGTGCCGAGGACAACGAGCGCGGCGCCTCGGCTCTGCACGGCGCCGGGGGGCCGCTGACGGTCAGCGAGGACCGCGCGCCCAACCCGATCACCGACGCTTTCCTGGGGGCGTGCGCGCAGGCGGGGCTGCCCGCCAACGACGACTTCAACGGCGAGGCGCAGGACGGGTTTGGTCGCTACCAGCGCACCCAGCGCGACGGCCGGCGCTGCAGTGCTTCGGTGGCCTACTTGCACCCCGCGATGGGCCGTCCGAATCTCACCGTTGAGACCTACATGCAGGTGCACCGCATCCTGTTCGAGGGCGAGCACGCCGTTGGCGTGGAAGGGGTGCGGCTAGGAGAGCCGCACCAGTTGCGCGCCACGCGCGAGACGATCGTGTGCGCCGGCGCCTACAACTCACCCCACCTCTTGATGCTCTCCGGGGTCGGCCCGGGCGAGCTGTTGACGCTACTGCAGATCCCCGTCGTGCAGGACCTGCGCCACGTCGGGCAGAACCTCCAGGATCACCCCGCATCGGGGGCCACCTGGGCGCACGACGAGCCGGTGTCGCTGCTCAACCCCTTGACGGAGGCCAACCTCGCCGCGTTCGTGGGGGAAGGGCGCGGCCCGCTCACCTCCAACGTCGCCGAGGCCGGCGGGTTCGTCCGTTCCTCCGCCGCGCGCGACGCACCCGACATCCAGTTCCACGCCGCGCCCGCGATGTACGTCGACGAGCCCGTGCTGGAGCACGGCTTCGGCTTGGCGCCCTGCGTGCTGACGCCGGCCTCCCGCGGATATGTCCTGCCGCTCACCCCCGACCCGACCGCCAAGCCATACATCCTGCACAACTACCTTGCGGAGGAGTCCGACATGGCACGGATGGTCGAGGGTCTACGCCTGACGATGGAGATCGCCCGCCAGCCCGCCCTCGCTCCCTACACCACCCGCCCCCACTACATCCCCGCGTCGGACTCCGAGGAGGATGTGCGCGCACACATCCGCCAGCAGACCTTCACGCTCTACCACCCCGTCGGCACCTGCCGCATGGGCGCCGACGCGGAGGCGGTGGTGGACACCGACCTGCGCGTGCGCGGGGTCGAGGGGCTGCGCGTGGTGGATGCCTCGGTGATGCCGACGGTGCCCCGCGGCAACACCAACGCGCCAACGATCGCCATCGCCGAGCGCGCCGCCGACCTGATCCGCCACGGTGCGGCGCTCGCGGGGCGGGGCGCGGTCGCTGCCGCTTCGTGATCGTCGCCTGATGCAGCCAGTCGCAGTTGTAGAGCCGGCGACAGGCGGCCACGAGATCGTCCGCCACCGAAGCCTGTGCCCGACGCAGGATGTACGCCTTGACGGCGGGCGCGTGCTCGCCGTACAGCAACTCGAATTTGATTCGCCGCTCCATGCTCATATGTGTAATGGCCGGGAGTCGCCAAGCGTTACACCCCGCGTAATGCTCACCAATCCGCTTCGCGTGTAAGCCTCGGTGCAAGGAGTTACTCCAGCGAGCTACACTGTGGTTGTCATGCCGAGCAAGCATCCAAGGATCGCTGTGACGGCCGACCCGGATCTCGGGCAGGCGTTGGCGCGCGTGCGTGCGGCGACTGGCACTAGCGAGGGCGATGCGACATTGGTGCGCCGGCTCGCAGTGGCGGGCGCCCAGGTCGAGCTGGAGGCAGGCCGCGGTCGCCGTGAGGCGATTGAGGCCCTGTTTGCCGTGATGGACCGCGAAGGGCCCGGCCTGAGCATGGAGGAGATTGATCGGCTCAATTCGCCTCCGAGCGGCGTGTGAGCGTCGATCTGTGGGATGGCCAGACCGCGGTACTCGCCGACACCTCGGCGTGGATGCTCGCGCGCCGGAGTCCTCATGCGCGCGAACTGTTCTTCGCTGCCGCTGAGCGTGGCGACGTTGCCTGGTGCTGGCCGGTTCGCTACGAGCTGACCATCGATGCCCCCAGTCCAGAGGGAATCGCCGCTCTCGACCGCACGCTCGACGGCCTCCGCGAGATCGCCGTTGATCGCGCCGTCCAACGTGGTGTCCTGTCAGCAATGCGCGAACTCGCTGACGGTGGGTCCCACGGAGCTCACCGGTTGCCGCTGGCCGATCTCACCGTCGCTGTGGCGGCGCAGCGCTCGGGCCTGGACGTGCTGCACTACGACCGACATTTCGAGCGTCTTGGCGAGCTGCTCGGTATCTCCACACCGTGGATCGCCGAGCCGTCTGAATAAGAGTGAGAAGCCGCGGCCGACCGGCTGTCCGTCCACGAAGAGGCACGCACGAGCGGATCCATCTCGCGGTGAGGGTGATGCCCTCAGTGCGAGCGTTTGACCTGGTGCTCGAGCAGCTTGCCCGAGGCGGCCTCGACCTGGGCGGTCATGCGCAGCTTGAACATGCCGAGCAGCGCCTCTGAGGCGATGCCGCGCAGCGTGCGGATCGCCTCGATCATCTCGTCCCAGCGCTCCTCGGGCTGGCCGGCGGCGGTGAATGGCTCCCACAGCTCCTTCAGGTAGAGCTTCACGAACGCGCGCGAAATCGACTCGCAGTCGCGGCTGAGACGCTCGACCAGCGCGAGCGCCGCGTGCAGGGGGATGCCGAGCGCGGTGACCTCCTCGGCTGCCTGCATCAGCGCCGGGCTGGGGACCTCGAAGCGATCGTCGCCGAGGGGGATCAGCAGCCCGAGCTTGCGGATCCGCTCGACGTCCTTGGCGTCCACTTCGCCGAAGCGCTGGAGCAGCTCCTCGTCGGTGATGACCTCGGGCGTCTCGCTCTCGAACGGCGCCGTCATCGCGTTGCGCAGCCCCAGCAGACGTCCCGCCGAGCCGCCCGAGGCGCTCAGCAGGCGCTCGATCGCGGCGAGGTTGAAGCCGTCGGCCTGCATGTCGAGCACCAGCTTCAGGCGCGCCACGTGGTCGGGGCCGTAATAGCCCACGCGCGCCCGCACCTCGGGGGCGGGCAGCAGGCCGCGCGAGTGGTGGTTGCGGATGTTGCGCACCGACATCCCCACCTCCGCCGCCAGCTGCTCGATCGTGAGGTCGGCTGAGGAGTCTGGGCCGTTGACTCCGTTGGTGCGATCCACCTTTTCGCCGTCGTCGCGCTGGCTGACATCGCTCACCCCCGGGCCGTCGTCGTGCCGGTCGGCATCGCGTTCCCGCTGGCCGTCGTCGCGTTGGCCACGGGCGCGAGGCCGGTGCGGCCCTTGGGCCTTCTCCGTGTCGCTCCTCACACTTGCCATCCCCAAGCAAGGATACCGTGTTTGATGTAACCTCATCTGAGGTAACATCGACTCAGGTCATCATGCCCTCCCCCGCTCCCCACCCCGTGCGCACCGATGGCTGAACGCGGCGCCGTTCCCGCCGTTGCTCCGGTGCGCCGCCGCGCGCTGCGTCTGATCGGCTCCTTCACCTCGCCGCTGGCGCCGGACGATTACCTGGAGCTGGTCAACCCGCTGTGGTCCACGCGTGAGCTGCGTGGACGCGTGGAGGGCGTGCGCCGCGAGAGCGCGACGGCGGTGACCGTGACGATCAAGCCCGGTTGGGAGTGGCCGGGGCACCTGCCCGGGCAGTACCTGCGGTTGGGGATCGAGGTGGATGGCGTGCACCACTGGCGCGCCTATTCGCTCACCTCCGACCCCGAGCGCCGCGACGGTCGCATCGCGATCACGCCGAAGCTGCTGCCGGGCGGGAAGGTGTCGCCGTACCTCTTCGATCGCGTGCGCCCCGGGGTGATCGTGCGGCTGGGCGGGGTGGAGGGCACCTTCGTGCTGCCCTCACCGCTGCCCGCGCGGCTGTTGTTTGTGAGCGCCGGCAGCGGGGTAACTCCGATCATGAGCATGCTGCGCAGTCTGGCGCGGGATCGCGCGCCGCAGGATGTGGTGCACGTGCACTGTGCGCGGGACGCGGGGGACGTGATCTTCCGCCGCGAGCTGCACGAGCTGGACGAGCGCCACGTCGGCTACCGACTGCACGAGCGGCTCACCGGTGCACTCGGCCGCCTGCCGCCGGGCGAGCTCGACGGGCTGTGCCCCGACTGGCGCGAGCGCGAGGCGTTTGTGTGCGGTCCCGCCGGGCTGTTGCAGACGCTTGGTGAGCACTGGCGCGCGGAGGGCGATCCCGCGCGGATGCACATCGAGCGTTTCCAGCCGGCCACCGGCGCGGGCGATGGCCCGCGCGGGATGGGCGGCGACATCGACCTCTGCGCCAGCGGCATCCGCGCGCACAGCGACGGCGAGCAGCCGATCCTCGTGGCGGGCGAGCTCGCCGGCGCCACCCTGCCCCACGGCTGCCGCATGGGCATCTGCCACAGCTGTGTCGGTCGGCTGCGCTGCGGCCAGGTGCGCGACCTGCGCACCGGCCGCGTGCACGGTCAGCCCGGCGAGCTGGTCCAGACCTGTGTCAACGCGCCCGAGGGCGCGATCGAGATCGAGCTGTGAGGAGCAATCGGGCGCGATGTCGATGTCTTCTAACTCACACCTACCACTTCACAAAATGAAGAGTTTGGGTCTGCAAAGTACATACATGTCCTCGCCACCCCCATCTTCGCCCACCGAACGCGACGGAGGTATCCATGTCTGCCACGATTGAGCGCCCGCCGGTGCCGCCTCCCGCGGCCCCGTCTTTCGAGGAGCCCGACAACCCACTGCACCGCCTCACTCCCGAGCAGCTCGAGCAGCTCGGTCGGGAGCTAGACGCGCTCCACGAGGAGGTCTACGCCGACCTGGGCGAGCGTGACGCGCGCTACATCCGCTCAACGATCCGCTTCCACCGCCAGCTCGTGATCGGCGCGCGGCTGCTGCTGCTGCGCTCGGACAAGCGCCCGCTGTGGCTGGCGGGCACCGCCGCGCTGTCGCTGGCGAAGATCCTCGAGAACATGGAGATCGGGCACAACGTGATGCACGGGCAGTGGGATTGGATGAACGACCCGGACATCAACTCCCAGAGTTGGGACTGGGACACCGCTTCGCCGGCCGACGCGTGGCGCCATTCACATAATTACGAGCACCACACATTCACCAACATCCGCGGCAAGGACCGCGATCTGGGGTATGAGATCATGCGCATCGATCCCCACCAGCGCTGGCACCCGGTGTACCTGCTGCAGCCGCTGTACAACCTGCTGCTGATGGGCTTCTTCGAGTGGGGCGTTGCGCTGCACGACCTCAACTTCGAGGCGATCCGCACGGGGGAGAAGCCCAAGGCGAAGGCGCTCGCCGAGCTGCGCGCGATCGGTCTGAAGGCAAGGCGCCAGGTGGTCAAGGACTACATTGCCTTCCCGCTGCTGTCGGCGGCGGTGACGGCGGCGAGCTCGGCGGTGTTGTCCCGCCGGCGCTCGGCGGAGCGGTCTGGTCGGGGCGTGGTTGGGCGGTCCGCTGACAATCCGGCAGTGCGGCCCGGTTGGACACTGGCGGCGCGATCCGGCCGGCGTTCGACTGCGCCCGCGGAGGGGGGCTCGGCGGCGCGGTCAAGCCGGCGTGCGGCCGCGCGTACCTTCAAGGCGACGCTCACCGCCAACTTCACCTCCAACATCGTACGCAACGTGTGGGCCCACTCGATCATCTTTTGCGGGCACTTTCCCGACCAGACTTACACCTTCGGTGAGCAGGAGGTCGCCGAGGAGACCCGCGGGGCGTGGTATGTGCGCCAGCTGCTCGGCTCTGCCAACATCGAGGGCGGGCAGCCGTTTCACTTCGTCAGTGGCAACCTCGGCTTCCAGGTCGAGCACCACCTGTTCCCCGACCTGCCCTCCAGCCGCTACGCCGAGATTGCCCCGCGCGTGCGCGACATCTGCCGCCGCTACAACCTGCCTTACAACAGCGGGCCCTTCCACCGCCAGCTCGGCACGGTGCATCGCACGATCCTACGCCTCGCGTTTCCGGGCGGGCGCCCGCGGCCGAAAGGTGAGGGCTACCGGGCACAGTAGGCGCGCATGCGAACCGGTGCGAACCGGTACCGCGACTCGGATTCGCATACCCCTGCTACGCACCCGCATACCCCTGCTTACGGGCTCGCCGACTGTCGGCGCTCACGCCGGGCTGAGCGCGACCAGTGGGATCGGACGGGTGGTTTGCTGCTGGTAGGCGTCGTAGCGGCCGCGGTTGTTGTCGTTGACGAGTTTCCACAAACGCCCGTACTCCGCGTCGCCGGACTCCACCACGCGCGCGGTCCCGGGACGCTTCGTGCGCCCGATCTGGATCTCGACCTCGGGCTTGGCGCGCACGTTGTACAGCCACCCCGGTGCTTTGTCGGAGCCGCCGTTGGAGGCGACGACCACGTAGTCGCCGCCGTCGGCGGCATAGATCAAGGCGTTGCAACGCTGCGTCCCGGTGCGTCGGCCGGTGCTGCGCAGCAACAGCGCCGGCACGCCGAGCATGCGATGCCCCACGATCCCGTCGCTGCGCTCGTAGAGCTGCTGGTGGAGCTTCAGCGCGGGGCCCTGAATGGCGTCGGTCACGCTCATCTCGGGCAGTGTAGGCGGTCAGGTCGGGCGAACGTGCCGGCCGGCGGTCGGGCCGGGGCGAGCGTGCCGGCAGTCAGGCCGGGGCGAGCGTGCCCCACAGATGTTGCAGTGCGTAGGCGCGCCACGGCCGCCAGCGCTCCGCCAGGCGTTCGGCGTCTCGCGGCGAGCACCCTCCACTCAACGCGGGATTGGAGCTGCCGAGCGCTTCCAGCGCGCGGCGCACGCCGAGGTCGGTGGGCAGGAACGCGTCGGGGTCGGCGAGCGCGCGCATCGCGATGTACTCCGTGGTCCACGGCCCCACCCCGGGAAGCTCGAGTAGGCGCGTGCGCACCTCGTCGCGATCGCTGCCGGGATCGATCGCGAGCTCTCCAGCGGCCAGCAGCCGCGCCAGTGCTTGCAGCGTGTGACGCCGGCGCGCGGGGCCGCCCGGCAGCTCCTCGGGCGCGGCCGCGGCGATCGCGGCAGGGGTGGGGAAGAGGTGGGTGAGGCCGCCGTCGGGTGCCGGCAGCGGCTCGCCCAGCGTCTGCGTCAATCGCGTGGCCGCGGTGCGGGCGGCGGGGACCGAAATCTGCTGTCCCAGCACGGCGCGCACCGCGAGCTCGGCGCCCTCCACGGCTCCGGGCAGGCGCAGCCCGGGAGCGGCGTGCACCAGTGGCGCCAGCAGCGGATCGCGGGCGAGGTGCTCCGCCGGTGCGGTGGGGTCGGCGTCGAGGTCGAGTAGGCGCCGGCAGCGCTGTACGGCGGCGGTAAGGTCGCGTAGGTCGGCGAGACGCAGACGGCACTCGATCTGCCCGTCCACGGGAGTGAGCGCAACAACGCCGTGTCCGTGCGGTAGGCGCAGGGTGCGCCGGTAGCAGCCACCCACGACCTCCTCCACGCCGGGTACGGCGCGCATGCCGAGGAAGTTCAACAACCGTCCCCAGTCGAGCGGCTCGCGGTAGGCGAGACGCACGGTGAGCGGGATGTCCTCGGCCGGTGCGGTTGGCCCATCGCCGACGGCGGTCGGGGCGGGTGTGGATTTCGATTTGGATTGCGACGCGCTCCCGGGTGGGCGAGCGCTCGCCAAGGCGCCTCTGTTGTTGACGCCACGACGTTGCTCCGGCGCCCTGTGGCGCAGCTCCGTGGGGGTGCGCGCGTAGACTTCGCGGATCGTGTCGTTGAACTGACGCACGCTCGCGAAGCCCGCCGCGTGGGCGACGTCGATCAGCCGCAGCGATGTGGTCTCGATCAGAATGCGCGCGGTTTGCGCGCGCTGCGCGCGGGCCAGCGCGAGCGGGCCGGCGCCCAGCTCGGCGGCGAGCTGACGCGTGAGGTGACGCTCGCTGTAGGCCAGCCGGCGCGCAAGGCCGTGAACACCCTCCCGGTCGACGACCCCATCCGCGATCAGCCCCATCGCGCGCGCCGCGAGATCGCCGCGGCGATTCCACTCCGGCGAGCCCGGCGCGGCGTGCGGATGGCAGCGCAGGCAGGCGCGAAAGCCGGCGCTCTGGGCGGCGGCGGCGGTCGGGTAGAAGCGCACGTTGCGGCGCTTGGGGACGATCGCGGGACAGCTCGGGCGACAGTAAATCCCGGTGGAGGTGACGGCCACAAAGAAGCACCCGTCGAAGCGGTGATCGCGGCTGCCGAGTACGCGGTAGCGCGCCTCGAAATCCGCAGCTTGCGGGCCCGCGCCGAAATTGAGCGTGGCCGGCTCAACCGTTTGCGTCCCGGTGGTTCGCTTGGCGGTTGGCGGGGTGGTTGTGCGTGGCATAGCTCCAGTATGCACGCGCTGGCTAGCGGAAATCGGACACCGACTTTCTCCACGCCTACCCGTCCGATTTCCGCCAGCACTTGGCGGCGTCGGGTGTCAGAGTAAGGGCATGAACTACACAACGATTGACAGCCCAGTCGGAGAGCTGCTCGCCAGCGCCGACGCCGCGGGACGGATCACCGGCCTGCACTTCCTCGATGGCCACCGCCTACCAGCACGCGACTCAAACTGGGTGCGCGACGAGCAGGCGCTCGCGCCGCTGCGCCGCCAGCTGGAGGAGTACTTCGCGGGCGAGCGCTGCGAGTTCGAGCTGGACCTTGCCCCCAGTGGCTCGCCGTTTCAGCTCGACGTGTGGCGTGCGCTGTGTGCGATCCCTTACGGCGAGACTGCCTCCTACGGCGAGATCGCCGCCGCCGTGGGCCAGCCCGGCGCGGCCCGCGCGGTCGGTGGCGCCAACAATCGCAACCCGATCGCGATCGTCATCCCCTGCCACCGCGTGATCGGCGCGAATGGCACGCTCACCGGCTACGGCGGAGGGCTGCCGCGCAAGCAGCAGCTGCTCGCGCTGGAGACCGGGGCGATGATGCTCGTATAGACGGGGGTTGTTCCCGATGGCGCATGCGCCATCGGGGCAGCGCCACATGTGGCGCTGCCTGGACCGGCCGCATGCGGCCGGTCCCCAGCCGGCGCATGCGCCGGCTGGGCCCCCTGCTAATGCGTAGTCGTATAGTCCCCCCGTGCCCCGTCACCTGATCTCGATCGACCAGGTCGACGACGAGTTGGCCCGCGAGATCTTCACGACCGCCGACGACATGGCCGCCGCGCTGCGGATCCCCACGCGCCTCTCGAGCCTCACCGGGAGAGTGGTGGCGCTGCTGTTCTTCGAGCCCTCCTCGCGCACGATCCTCAGCTTCAGCGCCGCCGCCGCCCGGCTGGGTGCGGCCGTGATCTCCCACCGCGGGGTGGAGTCCTCGTCGCTCTCGAAGGGCGAGTCGATCGAGGACACGGTGCGCGTGGTCGGCAGCTACGCCGATCTGATCGTCCTGCGCCACGAGGCGGCGGGCATCGCCCAGCGCGCGTCCGAGGTCAGCCCGGTGCCGCTGATCAACGGCGGCGACGGCCCCAACGAGCACCCCACGCAGGCGCTGATCGACATGTACACGATCGAGCGCGAGCTGGGGCGGCTGCACTCGCTACGCGTGGGGATGGGCTTCGACCCCCGCCACTCGCGCTCGATCCACTCGCTCTGCCGCGGCCTCTCCCACTACCCCGACAACGACGTGCTGCTGGTCGGTCCCGAGGAGCTGTGGCTGGACGAGCAGGAGTTGGGTGAGCTGCGCGCGCACGGGCTGCGAGTGGAGCAGAGCAGCGACATGCAGCGGTTGCTGGCGCGCGAGATCGTTTACGTCAACCGCTTCCAGGTCGAGCGCATCGCGGACCCCAAGCTGGCGGCAACCTATCGCGAGCGCTACTGCATCGCCGCGGCCGACGTGCGCAGCTCGGAGATCAAGCTGCTGCTGGACCCCCTCCCGCGCATCCACGAGATCGCTCACGAGGTGGACGACCTGCCCGAGGCGCTCTACTTCAAGCAGGCCGCCAACGGCGTCCCGATCCGGATGGCGCTGCTGTCGATGCTTGCGTAGGGCTGCTCGAGCCAGCGGGCGCCCTCGAGCGCGCGATGTCCGGCTGACGGGCGGGAGCCTTTCGGGTGAGGCGGTTCACGCCGGCTGAGCGATGCGGAAGTGTCCCTGTCGGCGCGCGCCAGTGCGATTAATCTTTGCGCGCACGGGCCGGGAGCGCACTGGCCCGCGGTCCCAAATCAGCGCCTTGCGTCCTGGCCAGTCGATCCACCAACCGACGGTGTCGCAGCGATACTCCCCAACGCGAGCCCTACCGCCCCGCCCGCACCGCGAGCGGCGCTATAACTGGAGCTTCGGATGCCGCGTCGAATAAAGCGCAGCCGCGAAGAGGTCAGGCACACGACCTTGCACGGTCACGACGTGGCTTACCGTCAAGCGGGCAGCGGCCCCGTCGTCGTGCTCGTCCACGGGATCACGTCCAGCTCGGCAACCTGGGAGCGGGTGATGCCCTACCTCGCCGACCGCTTTACCGTGATAGCCCCCGACCTGGCCGGTCACGGCGACTCGGCCAAGCCCAGAGGCGATTATTCACTCGGCGCTCACGCGAGCAGCCTGCGTGATCTGCTGCTCGCGCTCGGACACGAGCGGGCAACCTTCGTGGGACATTCGCTCGGCGGAGGGATCGCGATGCAGTTCTCCTACCAGTTCCCCGAGCGCTGTGAGCGACTCGTCCTGGTTGACAGCGGTGGCCTTGGCCGCGATGTCAACTGGCTGCTGCGGGCCGCAACGCTTCCCGGCTCCGAGCTCGTTCTCCCCTTGCTCGCGGCAACCCGCCTGCTCGACGCCGGCGCGCGGGCCGGCAGCTTGCTCAGCCGGTTGGGCCTGGGCCTCGGGACGGATCTCGAGGAGATGGCGCGCGGGCACTCGACGCTGTCCGACAGCGCCGCCCGTGCCGCCTTCGTCCACACGCTCCGCTCGGTCGTCGAGCCCGGCGGCCAGCGGGTCGACGCCTCAAACCGGCTCTATCTGGCCGAACATCTCCCGTTCCTGCTGGTCTGGGGCGAGCGCGACTCGATCATCCCTGTCTCCCACGGATACGCCACCCACGAACGGATGCCCAATAGTCGCCTGGAGGTGTTCCCGCACTCAGGCCACTTCCCCCAGCTCGACGAGCCCGAGCGCTTCCTCGACGTGCTTGTCCAGTTCATCGACTCGACCGAGCCGGCCGCAAGAGAGAGGACGGTTTAGCGCTAGTGCGGCAATTCGGACGTGGATCTCTTCTCGTTCGTCTCTCCTCCAATGATCATTTGTGCGGCACGTGGAAATCGTCCGGAGCGCTGGCGCCGGCCGTCGATCACGACACGCCTGCTGACGCCACGCGTGGGGAGGGTGGTCCCAAAAGGGGATACCATGGATGGTTGAGCTGACTCTGCGGGGCAGGACTTCAGCCTCAAAGGCCCGAAAGTCACCGAAGCGCGACCGCGCCGAGGCGTGGAGCTCGAGGCCATGATCGAGACCCCCGGGGTCTGGCTCAATGATCCACGCGTCGGGTCTCGAGCCCTCTTCCTCGCGCGCGGCACCTCCATGAGGGTCAGGAGGTTCTTGGGTGATGCAAACGCAGCCAATACAGACGCAGCGAGTCGTGGACGGAGTATCCCCGGCAGACTTGGCGCTCGTTGTGCCGCCAGTGGTGCCCCAGCGCTCTACGCGTCGCGCAACCGCGCGTCGCGCCAGCGACCGCCGAGCCACAGCCCGTCAGCACAAGGAAGACATCGACGGGCGCATTATTGAATATGTCAAGGAGCATCCGCATGGCACTACCGGCGACATGGCCAAGGGACTGAACGCCGACCGGGGCACGATCGGCGCGGAGGTGTCGAACATGGTGAGGTCCGGCGCGCTCACCAAGGGGCCAGAGCCGCATACACTCTCAGCGAACGAGTGACATCCGACGCGTGCACATCCGGGCACAAGAGCGGGCCGACGATCATCGCCGCGCTGGCCGATGGCCCTTTGCGAGGACAGCGCGTCGAGGCTCACGTCGTTCAGGGTCGCCCGCCGAGCACGGTCGATGTGCAGGGCGACGATGAGGGCATGTGTCGCTACTGTCTCACCGAGTGGACTCAGAGCGGCCCGTCGGCGGTATACACGTTCCTCTACCGCGTTTAGACGTCCCACGGTCATGAGCTCCCACGAAACGCAACAGCCACGACGACAAGCGGTCGCGCGAGCTGCCGCCAGCGCCCCCCTTGGTCGTGGGTCATAGCGGGGTCAACCTCGCCCCGCGCGCATATGTCCCGGACGGCGAGGGACGGCGAACAGAAGCGCACCTGCGCCCGCGAGCGCGAGGGCTGCCAGCACGGAGAGGCCGACAACCAGCGCGATACCGCCGTGGCCTGTGGCCCGGCGCATGGCATGTCCCACCGCGGAAGCAGCCGGCGCCGGGGTGGACGGTGACCCGGCGGCGCGCAGCGCGTACTCGATGCGACCGACGCCGCCTCCGCTGGCAAGCGAGACCCAAGCGGCCAGCGCCCGACCGCTCGCCGGATCCACCGCGACCGCAGGCGGCCCGTTGGGCCCGGGCGCGGCGACGAGCTCGGGGGCGGTGAAAGAGACTTCTCCCTGCCCGGCGTAGTGGCCGCGCGCCGCACGGATTGCCCACCGCTGAGGATTGGGAGCACCGTTCGCCAAGCTCGGGGCTGTACGCCACACGGCAAACGCTTCCGCGTCGGGCCCCGCGGCGATGTCCGCCAGCACCGCGTCGGTGGCAGGTGAGCGGTTGGCGCCTGTCCGGCCCTTGCTGGTGCGCGTGCGATTGGAGCCCGTCTGCCCACCGCTCGCGGGTGCGCGCGTCGCACCGGCCTGCACGTCAATCGACCCGCCGGCCTGCGCGTCGGTCGACCCGCCGCTCGAGATCGCCACCGGCGCCCACGCGCCCCGGCGCAGCGACACCGGGGAAGCGCGCACGACATAGCGGTCGGCGTTGACGCCGGTCCACGCGATCACCACCGCCTCGCTGGAGAGCCGCAGCAGCCGCAGCGAGCCGGCCGGAGGGACGAAGCCGCCGAGGTCGCGGAAGCGTTCGAGCACCTGTGGGGCGCCGAAGGCGAGCCCGCCGCCGGAGATGCTCAGCTCGATCGTCGTGGTGGGGGTGCCGGGGGCCACCGATTGGTTGCGCCAGGCAACGATCGAGTGACCGTCGTCGCTGAGGAGCGCCCGTAGTTCCGGGTCGGGCGACCCGACTGTGAAACTCCCCAACCGCTGCGTCGGCCCGAGCGCGCCCGCAGGGGAGAGCTTGCGCGCATGGACGGCACCGCCGCTGGCCCACACGAGCAGCACTTCGGCGCGGTAGTCCATCGTCGCGGCCACCGCTTCGACCGGCCCGGCACCGACGGGCACGAGCCGCGCACGCGCCGGCGACTCGCTGTAGTGGCGCTGCGGGCGTACCGCGATCGCCCATCCTGCACGCGTGCGCACCGGGGAGGCGATCGCCACGTCGCCGAGATAGGCGCTGGATGCCGCAACCGGCGCTGCCGGTCCGCCCAGCGGCTGCGGCGCCCCGAACGCGCCCGCGATCTTGCCCTCTGTGAGCGCGCCGGCGCCTACGCCCGTGCTTGCGCCGGTCGCGGCCTGCTTCGTGACCGTGTCCCCACCAGCCACTGTTGGCGTTGCCCTCGGGCCACCTCCGGCCGCCGCCGTGCTCCGTGCGGGGCCGACCGCGACGACTTGCCCCAGGGCGGTGCCCACGGCGGTAGCGACTTCCGCGAGCCCCCCGGCATCGGCGGCAAGCGCGCGGCCCCCGCCGGGAAGGTCGTTCACCGCAAGCGCCGCGCCAAACCCTTCCCCTGTCGCGGCACGCGACGCGCCCAGGGCGCAATCGCGCGGCGCGGTCCACAACAGCGCTCCCGGCCCGCTGCGCGTGGTGGGGTCGGCGCTCGGGAACACGACCGACGGCCCCGCCACGGCGGGGAGCGCTGCCGCGCAGCCAGACGGCTGCGCGGGGGCAGACCAGCGCGCGGCCGCGATGGGTGTGGCGCACAAGGACACGCAGAGGAGCGCAGCGATCGGCATCGCGCTCCTGGTTTCACGGGATTGCATATGCAAAAACCGAACCGGCATCCGGCAATCGTAGGGGCGCTCACCGCCGTCCGGGGCGCTCGAGCGCCGTTGGGTGCCGCCCGCGGCTCTCCGCCGCCCTCTCTCAAGCCTCACTCGCGGCTCGCGTGGCTTCGCGGGCGCGGCGGTACTCGTTGACCACGATCTCGGTCAGCTCCTCCACGGAGGTCTCGGCCGTCGGCTTGTCGAGCGCGATCGCCCCGTCTTGGATCAAGCTCACGCGGTCGCATGCTTCGAACACATGCACGTAGTTGTGGAGGATCATGATCACCGAGACCTTGCCCTCCGCCTTCAGGCGCGCGACCAGGTCGAGGATCTGCGCGCCCTCTTTGGCGCCCATCGCCGCGAGCGGCTCGTCCAGCAAGACGATGTCCGCGTCGGAGTTGACCGTGCGCGCGACCGCGATCGCCTGGCGCTGGCCACCGGAGAGACGTGCCACGGAGACGTCGATGCGCGGGATGTTGATGCCGATCTCATCCAGCGCGGCGCGGGCTTCGCGCTTCATCTCACGGTTGGCCAAGAACGGAATCGGACGGTGCACCTTCTCGCGGCGCAGCGCCAGGTTGTGGTAGACCGACAGTTCGTCGATCAGCGCGAGGTCCTGGTAGACCGTATCGATGCCTTTCGCGCGCGCGTCGTCGACGCTTTTGGGCCGATAGGGCGCGCCGTGCAGGAACATCTGCCCGGTGTCCTGCTTCTGAAAGCCGCAGATGATCTTGATCAGCGTCGACTTGCCCGCGCCGTTGTCGCCGAGCAGGCCCAGCACCTCGCCCTTGCGCAGGTGCAGGTTCACGTCGCGCAGGGCCGTCACCGGCCCGAAGCGCTTGGCGATGTGTTCGACGCGCAGCACGTCATCCGCAGCCGCGACCGGCCCGACGATCGTCTCCGCCGGCACGGGCCGATCAGCCACTTCGGGAACCCCTGCGCACGCGCTGCACGTACACATTGACGGTCATCGCGAGGATGATCGCCAGGCCCAGGTAGAAGAGCTGGTAGTCGGCGTTGACGCCCTTGAGGATCAGCCCGTCGTTGAGGATGCCCAGGAACAGCGCTCCGATCAGCGCGCCTACGACGGTCCCCGACCCACCCGCAAGGAGCGTGCCGCCGATCACCGCCGCCGAGATCCCCTTGAACAGGATTTCGTTGGCTCCGGCGACGTCCGGCTGCACCGAGGAGGCCCGCACCGCCTCGAGGATCCCGGCGAAGCCCCCGGCGGCGGCGCAGAGGATGAAGTTGCGGATCATCACCAGGCGCACCCGCACCCCGGCCTCGGAGGCGGCCAGCTTGTTCGAGCCCACGGCCACCGTGTACAGGCCCCAGCGGGTGAATGTCAGCACGATCTGCCCCACGACCACGATCACGATCGCCCAGATCAGCTCCGAGTAGGTGCCCTCGCCGAGGACTTTCGCGAACGTCGAGACGTGGTTGACCGTTTCGGTGAGCACGATGTGCGCCCCATTGATCACGTGGTGGACGTTGACGGTCGTGCTCGTCACTTCCGCCCCCGGCATCGGTACGGGCACGCCGTGCGAGATGATCAGCGTCAGCCCCTCCAGCGTGAACAGCATGCCGAGCGTGGCCACGAACGAGCTGATGCCGACGATCGCCGTGAAGAACCCGTTGATGAAGCCGACCACCATGCAGCCGGCCAGCGCGATCAGCACGCACGGCACGTACGGAATCCCGGCCACCGCCAGCTTGTAGTAGAGGAACGGCGCGAGCAGGTATGTCGCCCCGATCGACAGGTCGATCTCGCCCAGGATCATCACGAACACCTCGCCCGCGCCGAGGATCGCGAACGGGGCGAAGAACGGCAGCAGCGTCTTGAAGCTGGAGCTGGTGAGGAAGGTGCTGGTGGTCAGCGAGAAGTAGATCGCCACGAGCAGCGTGACGACGATGATGCTGCCCTCGCGCAGGGAGAGCACTCGCTCGAGCAGTTGCTGTCCCCTGGAGGGAGGGACCTCGGGCGCGCGCCCCCCGCCCGGCTCGGCCGCCGGCGAGCGCGGCACTCCGGGAGGGTCCGGCGCCGAAGCCTGCGCTGGACCCCCTTGTGAGCCGCTGTCCACGGCCGCTGACCCCCTCTAGGCGGCGGTGCCCGCCGGGATCGGGACGACCTTCGGTTCGGAGGAGGTCCCCTCGAAGCGGCTTTTGGAGTTGATGTACGGAGCGACGGTTTCCTTGTCGATGAATTTCAGGCCCGTGTCGACTTCCGCCGGACCCGTCAGGGATCCGGAAACCTGCCACAGGAACAGCTGCAGGGCCGGCAGGAACCCCTGCAGGTAGGGCTGCTGGTCGATCGTGAATTCGATAAAGCCTTCGTGGAGCAGTTTCTGGGTCTTTTCGGTCAAATCGAAGCCGCCGGCGTGGACGCCTTTGGCGGCGAGCCCGAGCTTCTGCATCACGCCGGCCAGTTCCGCGGTGTCGCCGCCGTCGACGGCGTACATCCCCTTCGTGGTGGGATGGCCGGTCCAGTAGGCTTCGATCGCCGATTTCTCCCCTGATTCCAGGGAGCCGGTCACGATCGTGGTCAGTTTGATCGGCGCGCCCGAGCCCTTGATCGCCTTTTCAGCTCCTTCGAGGCGCGGCTGCAGGTTGGCCGAGCCCGCATTGGCGGTGAAGATGACCACGTCGCCCGAGCCCACGGCGGCGACGATCCGCTTGCCCATCAGTTCGCCGGCCAGTTTCAAGTCCTGGCCGATGTAGGCCAGGCGCTTGTTGGGGGGCGAGGGGGCGTCGGCGTTGTAGGCGACGACCGGGATGCCCGCCTTCAGCGCGTTTTCGATCGGCACGTTGAACGCCGTCTTGCTGATCAGCGACACCGCGATCCCCTTGGCGCCGGATGAGACGGCGGTGTTGATGGCGTTGACCATCTGGTTGATGTTTTCGCTTTCGGAGCCTGTCCACTCGTAGCTCGAGCCCAGCAGTTTGCACGCGTCGGCGATCCCGTACTGGGTGGGCGTGAAGAACGAGTTGGTGGTCACGTGGTTGACGAACACGAATTTGTATTCGGGGTGCGAGCCGAACACGGAGGCGGAGTTGCCGCCCGAGGAGGAGGCGCTCGAGCCGCACGCCTCCAGCAGCGCGCTCACCGAGCCGACCGCTGCGCCTGTCAGCGCGGTGCGACGCAGAAATGAGCGCCGGTCGAATCCCGGAGCCCGATCGATTCTGGGCGGGTCGGAGTGCTCCAGGCGCTCAACTGCATCGAGCACCAGATCGCTGTCGGACATCTCATCCTCCTCCTTGTCGTGCGGACTGAGCACAGCGCATGGGAATCCACCTTAAGGTTTCCCGCTTGAGTCATTTGCTACACGCTCAATTCGAGCGCTCGGGAGGGTGAGAGCACCTCGCCCGCTGAGGATTGTCTGATCCAACGATGAGGATCGTCTAGCCGGCGAAGACAAACGACGGGGATCGTCTGACCGGCGAAGACAAACGACGGGGATCGTCTGACCGGCGAAGACAAACGACGGGGATCGCCTGACCGGCGAAGACAAACACGGGGATCGTCTGGCCTGACAGAGACGACGATGAGATCGTCTGCCCGGCGAGGAGCTATCCGGGTGCGCCGGAGGTGACGATGGCCATCGTCACCGTGAGCGCCACCAGCACCGCCGTCACGGCGATCACCGCGCGCTCCCCGGGGAGACCGCCGGGGAAGTCAGGTTTGCGCAACCCGAGGCCGAGCGAGAGAAACACCGCCCAGACGACCAACAGGCCACCGGCGATGTAGAAGGGCGTTCTGCTCTTCTCAGCGAGGATCGGCGCAAGCTGCATGACCGCCACGTGCATCGCAGATGAGCCTAACACGGGCAACGAAGATATGCTCCCGAGCGAGATGACCGATGCGGTGCGCACACCCGACGAGCGCTTCGAGGGCCTGCCGGACTTCCCCTTCGAGGCGCACTACCGCGAAGTGGAGGGCTTGCGCCTCGCGCACCTCGACGAGGGCGAGGGCAGCCCGGTGATCTTCATGCACGGCGAGCCGACGTGGTCGTTCCTGTGGCGCAAGGTGATCCCACCCGTCCGCGACGCCGGCTTTCGCTGCATCGCTCCCGACTACGCCGGGTTCGGGCGCTCGGACAAGCCGACCGACATCGGGTGGTACTCCTACGATCGCCACGTCGCGCTGGGGGCGAGGCTGCTGGAGGAACTGGACGTGCGGGGCGCGACGATGGTCGTGCACGACTGGGGCGGGCCGATCGGGCTGCGCCTCGCCGTCGAGCACGCCGAGCGGATCGACCGGCTCGTGATCACCGATAGCGGCATCTTCACCGGCAACCAGCGGATGAACGACGCATGGCTGGCGTTCCGCGACTTCACCGCGCGCACCGAGGATCTGCCGGTGGGAATGCTCGTCAGGGGCGCGTGCAAGAACGACCCCGGCGATGAGGTGATCGCCGCCTATGAGGCGCCTTACCCGAATGCCGCCTCGAAGGCCGGTGCGCGCGCCTTCCCCGCGCTGATCCCGTTCGCGCCCGACGCCCCCGGCGCCGCGGAGGGCCGGCACACGTTGCACGCGCTGCGCGAGGACACCCGCCCGACGCTGATCCTGTGGGGCGACTCCGACCCGGTGCTGCCGATGGCGGTGGCGGAGAGCTTCGCGGGCGCGATCGGCCAACCGCCGCCGCGTGCGATCGAGGACGCGGGGCACTTCCTGCAGGAGGACAAAGGCCCGGAGATCGGCGCGATCGTCGCGGAGTGGCTTACCGCGTAGGACCGCCTTCCGCCTCCGCGCCCCCGGGAGGTCGTCGCGGAGTGGCTTACCGCGTAGGACCGCCTTCCGCCTCCGCGCCCCCGAGGGGGTCGTCGCGGAGCTCAGCTCGACGACTGCTCGGTGATCTGCGGCTGCTTGGGCGCTGAGGCGAGCGCCGGCTCCGAGCGCGCGGCGCGCAGCTCGTACTCGCGGCGCGCCTCGACGTCGGCGTCGGCGACCACGCGATCGACTCCCGTCACATGGCCGATGCTCTCGGCGACCGAGCGCGGCAGCAACGTGCCGAGCTGGTAGGTGCGCTTGGTGGCCTTCGGCACCCACACTTCGACGGTGCCGTGCTGGAGTGCCTCGACGATCGCATCGGCGACTTCGGAGGGCTCGACGTTGGAGAAGCCACGCGCATGGCCGAGGCCGCCGCCCAACTCGGTGTTGACGATGTAGGGCATCACGTAGCTCAGATCGATGTGGGCGCCCATCAGGCGCAGCTCGCCGCGGACCGACTCGGTGAGGCCGACGACGGCATGCTTGGTCGCCGAGTAAGTGGCGATGCCGGCGGTCCCGAACTTCCCCGCCTGCGAGGCGATGTTGACGATGTGGCCGCGGTCGCGCGGGAGCATCCGTGCGAGGCCGAGCTTCATCCCGAGGATCACCCCATGGAGGTTGATGTCGATCGTGCGCTGTGCGGCGAGGTCGTCCTCGTCGAGAAACCGCCCGACGGGCATGATCCCGGCGTTGTTGACCAGCACGTCGAGCGGCCCGAGCTGCTCTTCGGAGGTGTCGAGGAAGTCGGCGAAGGAGTCGCGGTCGGTGACGTCCAGCGGCAGCGCGACCGTGCGCGGCCCGAGCTCGGCGGCGGTGCGTTCGGCGGTGGCAAGGTCGACGTCGCCGATCGCCACCCGCATCCCGGCGGCCAGGAAGGCCTGCGCGGTGGCGCGACCGATACCGCGCGCGGCGCCGGTGATCGCGGCGTTCTGGCCGGCGATGAGGCGAGGTGGCTTTGCCATTCGAGCAATGTACCAGCGCATCTTTTACGAGGACAGCGGGTTTGAATGGGCGGACGACCCGTCGGGAAGGGCAAGGATCGGGAAACCCCCACCGGCGGGGCGCCAGAGGAGAGGGGCACGCACTGCTCGGGCGATCCACGGCGTCGCCCGAGCGTGTGCAGCCGCGATACCCTGAGGGGATGGCCCACTTCATGTTCGAGGGGCAGCGGATCGCCTACACGGAGTACCAACCCGACCCCCCCGGTCCGGCGGCCGTGACGCCGATCAAAAGCTCCGCTCGCACGCGTGCCGCACGTGCGGCCGAGCGCGCCGAGACGCGGGAGCGGACGCTGATCCTGGTGCACGGGTTGCTGCTGGCCCAGACGATGCACGAATCGCTCGCGCGCGCGCTTGCGGCGCGCGGCAATCGCGTGGTGACGGTGGACCTGCTGGGTCACGGCGAGTCCGATCGCCCACGCGACATGTGGCGCTACTCGATGCGCTTCTTCGCCGACCAGGTGGTGGCGCTGCTGGATCACCTGGAGGTCGAGCGGGCGGTGGTGATGGGTACCTCGCTGGGGGCCAACGCGGCCCTGGAGATCGCGCTGGAGGAGCCGGAGCGCCTGCAGGGGATGGTGATCGAGATGCCGGTGCTCGACAACGCGCTGCTGTCGAGCGCGCTCGCGTTCACCCCGATCCTGGTGGCGTTGACATTCGGGGAGCCCGTGATGAAGCTCGTGGCGCGCGGCGCCCGCGCGATCCCGCGCGGGTTGCTGCCCCACTACGGCAACGTGCTGCTGGACACTATCCGCCAGGAACCGGGCCCCGGTGCCGCGGTGCTGCAGGGCCTCTTCTTCGGTCGCGTGGCGCCGCATCGCAACGAGCGGCGCAAGTTCCAGACGCCGGCGCTGGTGATCGGCCACCGGCGCGACCCGGTGCACCCCTTCTCCGACGCGGGGATGCTGGCCGAAGAGCTACCCAACGCACGCCTGTTGGAGGCCGACTCACTGGTCGAGCTGCGCCTCAGCCCGGAGCGGCTGACGGGAGAAATCGCCGCCTTCCTGGACGAGGTGTGGGACGGCAAGGCTCGGGCCAAGCCCCGCGCTCGCCGATCGGGGGGTACCTCGCCGGCGTAACCGCTTGGAGCGCGCACATCCGGCGATGGCCGGTTTGTGCAGGACCGCACCCGGTGGATGAGAGGTTGTGGAGGAGGCCCGCTGTCAGGGGATGGGCGGGGAGAGCGCCACTTCGCTGAGCGCCACGTGGCCCGGCGCGGTGGGGGTGCCCTGTGCGGAGGCAGGCGCCTTGACGAGCCACACGAGCAGCCAGCGGTAGGCGTGGTCTGCGGTACGGAGTTTAAGATGGGTGACCGTCTTCTTCAGCTTGTGCGAACCGCTGAGCAGCACCCAGCCCGGTTCGGTAACCGTGGTCGGCGCCTTGGTGCCGTTGGCTGCGTACTCCTGCACGGTTATTCCCCGAGTCGGGGTGCGCAGTTCGATACTGCCGATCCTGGTCGGTTCGCGCAGGTCGATCAGCAGGCCCTCCGCCATGTTGGGAAAGGAGTGCGGCTGCACCTGAGCCGTCCAGGCGGTGGTGGGTTCTCCGTCGATCGCCAGTCCGGGATCCCCGAAGCCGGATTCGGGGTAGCCGTAGGGGTTGTAGGTGGTGGCAGCGTTGGTGTCCAGCAGGATCGGGGTCGGCTGTTCGCCTTTGCCCGAGGAGCCTTCCTTGGATTTCTGCGATTCGGTCGTCGAGGTACCGGTTTCGGTGGTGGTAGTGGCTTTCGAGGGTGTCGTCGCGGAGCCACTGCCAGAGCTGCTCGGTTCCGAGGTGTTCGATTCGCCGCCGCCCGTGGGGGTGGGCGTGGGCGCCGTGACCTTCGGCGGTTTGGTGGTGTGAGACGGTGGGAACAACAGGTTGGAGCCTTTGGAGGAGGAGTGGGGACTCGTCGTACCGCCTGTACCGGGCGCCGTCGCCGTGGGTGCGGGTGCGGGCGTGGTGGGCAGGGCGGTGGTGGGCGTCGTGGCGGGCACCACCGCCACCGTGTGTGAGCTCGGCGCGCTGTGTTCGTTGATGGCGGCTGCCACCGCCACCGCGGCGCCAATGGCCAGGATCGCGGCGGTGAGCGCCAGCACCGTCAGCGGGCGCAGGTTGGGCCGCTCGCCGAGGCTGCCGGGCTCGCAGGCGCCGCAGTGCAGGCACCACTGCTGGCCCTCCTGCAGCGGGGTGCCGCAGTGCGGGCAAACGTGCCCTTGCGCGAGCGAATCGGAACGGTCTTCTGCCCCACCGGAGCCACCCGCCCCGTCAGCGGGCGGGACAGCCGGCGTCAACGACGCGGTTGGCTGCTCAGGGTTCGGCGGGGCCGGAGGATCGGCGAGCAACGTGTTCACTGCACACCGATTCTACCCGGCCCGGTCAACGCGGCGCTACACCCCTACGTGGGGGCGGTTCACGCACGCGGCGCTGGTGGCCCCCCGTTGACGATCTCGCGACCGGTGGGCCGCAGCTGCTCGTCGAGCTCGAGCTGCCAGTAGTAGCGCGTGAACGTACGTCCCTCCTGAAACTCGCCGACATGCGGGGCGATCGACTCGCCGGCGGCCATCCTCACGATCAGCTCCGGGTATGTGCGACCTGGCAGCGCAGCGTAGGCGGGCGCGGGGAAGGCGCCGCCGAAGCGAGTGTTGACGTCGGTGATCCCCAGCCCCACCTCGGGGTCGCGAAAGACCTGGATCGTCGCTGGTCCCCGCACCGCTAGCGCCTCCATCGCGCGTTGCCCCAATGCGATCAGCTCGGGGTCGCGAATCACGGCGCCCTTGATCGACTCCCCACCGCGAGACTCGAGCATCGTGCGGGGGATCGCGTTCAGGCAGCGGCCCTCGAGGTCGCCGAGGCAGTCGATCGAGAGCTCGGGCCCACCCATCGCGCGCTGCACCATCACAGGCTCGCTCTCGAGGACGGGCCCCGGCCCGTCTTGCCCACCAGGGACCTTCGCACCGCGGACCCCCCTACCGAGGACCTGCCCGCCGGGGACCTGCGCGGCCAGGACCTGCCCACTCGGGGCCTGCCAACCCGCGGCCTGCCAACCCGAGACCAGTCCGCCCGCGACGTAGCGCACGAAGAAGTCCTTCTCCGCGCGGTCGCGCGCTAGATGAATCGAGCGCGCGCCCGAGCCGCGGCGCGGCTTGACCATCACCGGATAGGAGTCGGGCTCATTCTCGGGTAGCACCGTCGGCGGCGATGGCAGCCCTAGTCGCGAAAGGAGCAGGTGGGTCTCGTACTTGTCGTAGGTCGCGCGCGCCACCTCGGGCGCGGGCACGAGCGCGGGCAGCCCGCTCTCTGCGCGCGCCCGTGCGAGCACCTCGATATCGAGGTCGGTCAGCGGGATCACTGCGCCGACGCCGTGGCGCTCGCACAGCTCCTGCAGGAAGGGCACATAGCCGGGGTCGGCGATCGGCGGTGGCGCTGCGCGCACCTGCGCGGCGTACTGCGCGGGCGCCAGCGGGTTGGGATCGACCGCGACGGTGGTCGTCAGCCGCGCGAAGCAGGCGACGATGTCGTAGCGCTTGCCCACTCCGGTCAACAGGATCGCGGGCGACTCAGCCATCCAGGTGCACCTTGCCAGTCGCGATGTCCGTTGTCGGTTGGCTTCGTCCTTCGGCGGTCCCCGGACTCCTCGCCGAATGGCAGTCCGTGCCCCGGCGGGCACCGTGCTCAACCATCTCCCAACCCCCCCTCCCAACCACCGGTGCTGCCCTTGTACAGGCCCGCGCCGCCCAGCACCATCGTCGGGGTTCGCCACAGGATGCGCAGATCGAGCGCCAGCGAGCGATGTTCGATGTAGTAGAGGTCGAGCTCGATCCGCTCGCTCCAAGGCAGCGAGGCGCGACCGTTGACCTGTGCCCAGCCGGTGATCCCCGGTCGGATCGCAAGGCGCCCGCGCTGGCGGGGGGTGTAGCGCTCGACCTGCACTGGCACGGTGGGACGGGGGCCGATCAGCGACATCTCGCCGCGCAACACGTTCAGCAGGTTGGGCAGCTCATCGAGCGAGGCGCGCCGTAGGAAGGTCCCCACGCGCGTTATTCGCGAGTCGTTCTCGTCCACCGCCAATCCGGCGCCGACGTGCTCGGCGCCGTCGACCATCGTGCGCAGCTTCAGCACGTCGAACGGCCGCCCGTCGCGCCCGATGCGTCGCTGGCGGTAGAGCGCGGGGCCACGCGACTCCAGCCGGATCGCCGCCATTGCCGCCGCGACCACCGGCGCGCTCAGTACGAGCAGCGTGCCCGACACCACGATGTCCACGGCGCGGCGGATCATGCCCGGGGGCCGGGGTCGAAGTCCATCGCACTGATCATCGCGCGGAAGCCGTCGGTCGAGTCCTCATCCTGCCACCGCCGGTGGCGGCGCGTCCACTGGGCGCGTCCCTTCGGCCGCCTCCCAGATGGCAGCCGTGCCATGGCGCAGCCAGTCCAGCAGGCCCAGCGCGATCGAGGCGGTGGTGAGCACGTAGTAGCGCGCGATCAGCAGCGGGCGGCCGACCTTGGCGATCGCGGGAACGCGGAGCGTACTCGCCGCGACTTCGACCACGCCGCCCAGCCCAGCCGCCACCAGCAGCCCTAGCTGGACGGCGAGCGTTGCCACGTACAGCGCGTGCGGAGCGGCGCCGAGAACCACCAGCGCGACGTTGGCCGCCAACGCCGGCGCGTGCAGGAAGGGAGTCAGGTAGCGCAGCACGCGATGTGAAAACAGCATCAGTGCATACCCTGGCTGGTAGCCGCGGGGGGAGAGCATGCCGCCGCGCACCACGATCGGCCAGGTGTGACTCATCATCCGCCGCTTGCGCGCCAGCTCGCCCGCTATCGAAGGCACCATCCGCTCGCGTGCCCGCGCCGCGGGCACGTACACCGCCCGCCACCCGCGCTTGACCATGTTGAACGGGAACGACAGGTCGTGGCCCATGATCGGGTCAACCACGAGGTAGGTGTCGCGGCGGGTGGCGTAGATCGCGCCGTTGCCGGCAGTGATCGAGTACAGGCGCGACTCCAGCGCGCGCACCGTCATCTCGTAGCGCCAGTACACACCCTCCTGGTTGGTGGGCGTCGCAGCGCCACCGGTGGAACCCTGGACGGAGTCTGCGGCGGCCGCGCCGGGGGGATCTCCCCGGAAGAACTGCACCTGCCCGCAGGCGTAGCCGACGCGGTGATCGGCGAACGCGCCCACGAGGACGCGCGCGGCATCCGGCTCCCACAGCGCGTTGGCGTCGGAGAAGGCCACGATCTCCCCCTGGGTGTGTTCGACGGCCGCATCCTGGGCGCGGATCTTGCCGCCGCGCGCCAGCTCCAGCACGAGGTCGGCACCCGCCTCACGTGCGCGCGCGGCCGTCGCATCGGTGCAACCGTCGCAGGTGACGATCACCTGCAGCAGTTCGCGTGGATAGTCCAGCGCCAACGCGTTGGCGACCTTCGCGGCGATCACCGACTCCTCGTCGTGCGCGGCGACGATCAGCGACAGTGAGGGCAGTGGTTCCACGGGTGGGGCGGAGGAACTCTCATCGTCGGGGGCAGAAGCTGCGTGAGCGGAAGCTGGGAGACGTGCGAACAGGCGCGCCAGGATTGCCAACGCCGCCGCGTAGCCGATCTGCGTCCACACGATCAACGCGGCGCACACCCAGAAGAGGACCTCGAGAGCGGTATCCATTCCCCGGGAGTTTCACACGGTATCCGTCAGCGAGCGGTACAGCTCGAGCGTGCGGTGGGCGATCGTGTCCCATGCGTACGGACCCGCCGCGGCAGCGCGCGCGCGCTCGGCCATCGCGGAGCGGGCCGCGGGATCGCTCAGCAGCTCCCGCAACGCCTTCCCCAGCGCCGCGGAGTCGCCGGCCGGGACCGTGCGAGCCGCACCGGTGGCGGCCACCTCGGGGAAGCCGCCGACGTTGCTCAGCAGCAATGGCTTGCCGAACGCGAGCGCGGTGAATAGCACGCCCGATTGGTCGGCCTCCACGTAGGGCAACACGACCAGGTCGGCGCGCGTGAAGTACCCCGGCAGCTCGGCGTCGGGGATGAAGCGCGGCACGAAGCGGACGTTCGGCGGTGCGTCGGCCATCAGCCTCGTGATATCCATACGTGGCATGCCCACGATCCACAGCTCCGCGGGCGGGTGGGATCCGGGCGGGCGGGATTCCATTTCCCCCCACGCTCGTAGCAGCACGTCGAGTCCCTTGTAAGGGCGCAGCAGGCCGAAGAACAGCACCACCGGTCCCTCGGTATCGGTCGGCAGCTCGCTCGATGGCCTGGTCGGCAGCTCGCTTGATGGCTCGGTCGGCAGCTCGGCGAGATGGGTGAGTGCCCCATGCGGGATCACGTGCGCGCGGCTGGGATCCACGCCCAGCTCCAGCAGTCGCCCGCGCCCGTGCTCGGAGTGCACGACCACGGCGTCGAAGTGCTCGTACAGCCGCCGCTGGGCGGCCAGCTGCCCCGGCCGCGGCTCGCGCGGCAGCACGTCGTGGGCGGTGAGCACCAGCTTGGGGCCTGGCGGGCGGGCCTTCGAATCCGTGGGCCGCCGCCGCGGCAGCAGATGGACGTCGAGCGGCTGCACGGTCAGCCACTGGAAGTGCACCACGTCGGCCGCGCGCGCGGCGCGCCGGTATCTCAGCATGTCCGGCACGTGCTCGAGCAGCTTCAGCGCCTGACTGGAGCGCGAGCGCCTACCCGATGCCGCCCCGCGGTGGGCGAGCCGGTAGAAGAGCTCTTGCCGCTTATAGCCCGCGGGCATCGGCGTGGCGCCGTAGGCAAAGCGGCTCGTGTACAGCTCCACCTCGGCACCTGCAGCCGCCAGCGCGCGGCACAGCGCGTGGTCGTAAGGCGGCGTGTAAGCCGAGGGGTCGACGACGTGGACGCGCACCGGCAGAGACAATAGGTGGGTGAGCGATGCGATCGAGCTGAGCTTCTGCGTGGTCAACACCTCCCAGCGGGAGCTCCTGCTGAAGGGGCTGGATGCGATTGCCCGCGAGCGGGCCGTGCTGCCGTTCGTCACCGAGGTGCTGGTGCTCGACAACGGCTCGCGCGACGGCTCCGCGGAGGCGGCGCGCGCGCACCCGGGGGTGGACGAGGTGATCGCGCCAAGCGAACGGCGCGGCAAGGCGCTGAACGACTCGGAGCTGATGCGGCGCGCGCGTGGGAGCTATGCGCTGCTGCTGAATGAGGACTCCGAGCTGCTCTCCGGCGCGACGCTCGCGCTGTGGCAAGCGCTGCGGGCACGCCCGGACGCCGCCTGTGCGGGGGCGCAGCTGTTGCGGCCGGCCGGCGACCGGTTGCGGAACGGGCTCACGACTGCCGGCGCGGGCGCCTCGGTTGCGTCCGCTGGGGCCGCCGCCGCCGGCCGGGCCGCTGCGAGCCCGGGCCTCATCGCCCAGCCGTGCGCATGGCGCTTTCCGACCGTCGCAACCGCGCTCGCCGGGGCGGTGTTCGCCCACCGGCTGTACACGGTGCAGAGCAAGGGCGGGCAAACTCGGGCGGTCGACTGGTGTCAGTCCTCGGCGCTGCTCGTGCGGTGCGAGGCCGCGGCGCAGATTGGCTACATGGACCCAGACTTCTTTGTCTACTCCGACGAGGTCGACTTCGCCCGGCGCCTGCGCGACGCCGGCTGGCGCAGCCTATACGTTCCGGGGGCGCGTGCGATTCACCACGAGCAGCTCTCCACAGGCATTGTGCCCGAGCGCCGGATCGTCGAAATGGCACGCAACCGCGATCTCTATATGCGCAAGCACCACTCCCTCGCCGCCGCGCGCGCGGTGCGCTGGCTGACCGCCTGGTCCTACGCCGTGCGCGCGCTCGTCGCGCTCATGCCGCCGGGCCACGTGGGCGGGCGGGATGCGAATCGCTATTGGCGTCACGTCACCGCGACGTTGCGCCCGGATTGCGGCGAGGGCATGCGTGAGGCCGCCGCCGCCTACAACCGTGCGGGCGCGGGTGCGGGCGAGTGCCAGGACGAGGGCGAGGTCACGGGTGGAGGTGCCTCGGCGCCTCCACGTTGAGTAGCCTGCCTTGCGAGCCTGAGGCACCGCTTAGGTGGCGGTGGCATAGTTTGACATCGCTGTGAGCTCTCCACCGCAGACATTGACGGCCGCCTCGAACGGCCATGAGGCATCCGTGGCGTCAGCGGAGCAGTTATCCGCGGCAACCGCCGAGAAGGGGGCGGCGAAGGTGATCGTGGTGATGCCGGCGCTCAACGCCGCGCGCACACTGGCGGCGACCGTGTCGGGCATTCCCCGCGAGTGGGTCGATGAGATCATCCTGGTCGACGACGGCTCGCGAGATGGCACCGTCGAGCTGGCGCGCACGCTGCCGCTGCGGGTGATCCCCCACCCTCACAACGTCGGGTATGGCGGCAATCAGAAGACCTGCTACCTGCAGGCCCTGCAGGACGAGGCCGACGTGGTGGTGATGCTGCACCCCGACGGGCAATACGAGCCGACGCTGATCCCCGAGCTCGTCAAGCCGATCCTCGCGGGCGAGGCGGACCTGGTGCTCGGGTCGCGGTTGATGGAGCCAGGCGGCGCGCTTCAAGGCGGCATGCCGATGTACAAGTACATCGCCAACCGCGCGCTGACGACGATCGAGAACCGTGCGCTCGGGACCTCGCTTTCGGAGCTGCACACCGGCTATCGCGCTTACTCGCGCGAGCTGTTGATGGGGATCCCGTTCCTGCGCAACTCGCTTGACTTCTCCTTCGACTCGGAGCTGTTGATGCAGGTGGTGCACTTCGGCTTTCGCATCGCCGAGGTGCCGGTGCGCACGATCTACTCCCAGGAGGCATCCTCGGTTGGGGCCCGGGACTCGACCGTATACGGGCTGAAGACGCTCCGAGCCCTGCTGCGCCTGGAACTGCACCGGCGCGGACTGGTGCGCAGCCGGAAGTTCACCGCGTAGCAGACGTGCGGGGCGCAGGCAGGCGATTGAGGCCGGTGGTGCAGTGGCTGGAGTGAAGGGCGTGGAGAGCCACCGCCTCACGCGCGCCTCGCCGCCCGCCCGTTCGGACGCTGCGATGGCGTCATCGCCGCTGCGCTTGCGAGGCCCACACCTCGACCGCTTCGACACCTGCCTGTTCGGGGTGCTGGTCGTGCTCTCGCTGTGGACGCTCGGGCTCGACGTGTGGCAGGTGGTGTTGCACGGCCGCATCTGGACCGGCACCGAAGCGGTGTACCAGGAGGATGGGATGCAGTCGCTGATGTGGATCGAGGGCATCCTCAAACACGGCGCCAGCCCCGACCTGTACGTGTTGGGGCGTACGCCCGCCGATTTCTTCCAGCCGCTGCTGGCGATCTCCGCCGGGGTCGCCGGGCTCGGGGTCGCGCCCTATGTGGCGCTGCTGCTGTGGAAGCCGGTGGCGATCGTGGCGATCTTCCTCGCGGTTCGCGCCTACGTCCGCCGCACGGTGCGTGGTCTCTGGCCGCGTCGCGCGGCGCTCACGCTCGCGCTGTTCTTCGGGTGGGGCGCGGTGATCGGAGACTCCTGGATCGTTTTCTGGTCGTGGGGCTACCCGTTCGCCCTGATCGCCCTGGCGTGCACGATCGCCGCGCTCGTAGCCTACGCACGCGACCGCGCGGCCGGGCGTGTCGGCCTGCTTCCGCCGCTGCTCGGGGCGCTCGCGAGCTGGCTGCACCCGTGGCAGGGGGAGACGCTGATCCTGATCCTGGTCGGCACCGAGCTCGTCCTGGCGGCACGCCGCGAGCGGGTGGCCGTGGCGGCGCTGGCGCTGACCATGGCGCTCACGGCGCTGCCGCTCGGATACTTCGCGGCGCTCGTGCACTTCGATGCCGTGTGGCAGCGGGAGCGGGAAGTGGCCCTCAGCACCTACCCGGTGGGGCTGGTGGTGAAGGCATTCGTGCTGCTGGTGCTACCCGCGGCGCTGGCCTACCGTGTACGCGCGACGAGCTTCATCGCGCTGACCGCACGCGTGTGGCCGTTTGCCGTCGTCGCGATCTTTGCGCTCTCGGAGTGGCAGGGCAGTGGCTCGACGCACGCGCTGCTGGGCGCCACGGTCCCGTTGGGAGCGCTGGCGGTGGACGGCATCCGCACACTGCCCTGGCAGTCGGTTGCCAGACGCCTGGCCCGCCTCGGTGTGTCGCTGCCGGCGCTGGCGGTGGCAGCGATCGCCGTGTTGACGATCCCCGGCACGATTTACATGCTCAAATATGGGTACAAAGCTGTCAAACCACGGCATGGCAACGCCAATTTCATTGCCCCGGGCGAGAGCGCGGCACTCTCCTACCTCGCGCACGACTCGCAGCCGGGAGGAGTCCTCACGCGTTTTTATCTCGGCATGGTCGTGCCGGCGCAGACCGGTCGCCAGACGTATACCGGCAACTGTTACTGGTCGGAGCCGAATTGTCGCTACCGCAGTGTCACCGCCGAAGAACTGCTTGCGGGCAAGCTTTCCTCGGCGCAGGCACTTAGCTTCGTACAACACACCGGCGCTCGGTTCGTGCTCGGCGACTGTCGGGCCAAGAACCTGACGGCGACGTTGCGGCCGATTGAGAGCGCCGTGCATCGCTTTTCGTGCGCCACCGTGTACGTGGTCCGTTGATGACTACCGCAACTACGACTTCTGTGCTGCTGTCGAGCGGCTCACGGCCGCCGCGTGCGCGCCTTCATCAACGACAACCACATCGAGCCCGACATCGCCGCGGAGACCCCGATCACCCGCTTTGAGAGCGGTGCCCCTACGCGGTAAGCACCGTCTTGATCCCGCCGTGAAGGCAGTGCTCGCGCAGCGCCCGAGGGGCGTCGTCGAGGGGAGCCACGTTGGTGGTGACGAGCTCCGGGCGCAGGCGACCTTCGGCCATCAGCTCCAGCACGGCGGGCATCAAAGCGCGTGCATGGGGGATGCCGACGTGTAGCGTGGCGCGGCGGACGTAAGTCTGCAGGAGAGGCACGCGCGCGCTGCGGTGCAGGCCGCCGGAGCTCGTGCAGATGCCGTCGGGGGCGGTGTGGGCGAGCGCGGTGGCGAGCGGGTTGGCGCTGATGTGTGCAACCAGCGGCGCGGGCGCACGCCGGCGCAGCTGGCGGGGGCGCAGCGCCTCCAGGCCGAGCCGCTCGGCATGGGCGCGGACGTGGGGGCGGGAATCCACGAGGGTGACGTTGCGGGCGCCGAGCGCCCGCGCGATCATGCCGGTGTAGAGCGGGCAGCTGGCGCTGAACACCGATCGCCGGGAGAGGCAGGCGAGGATCAGCACCTCGGCGTCGGGGTCGGCGCCCAGCAGCTGCGGGAGGTGAGGACCGACATGGCGGTAGGCGTCGCAGATGTTGTCCGAGACGCTCGCGGCGGCCGCGGGGTCGATGCCCGACGGCAGGGGCACGAGCATCGCCTCGGCGTAGGGAACGGCGAGCTGATCGGAGAAGGCGCCGCCGAAGTGACCGGTGGCGAGACCCATGCCATAGGCGGAGAGCGGCGGCACCGCCAGGCAGCTGCCGGGGCGACCCGAGCGGCAGGGGACGCAGGTGCCGCAGTTGATCTGGAAGGGGACGACCACACGGTCGCCCGGTCGCACCGTGGTGACCCGCTCCCCGACGGAGAGCACCTCGGCGACGCATTCGTGCCCGAGGTGCAGCGGCAGGGCGAGCTGAGTGACGCCCAGCACAAGCGGGCAGTCGATGTCGCAGGTGGCGATGGCGATCGGGTGCACGACCGCCCCGTCGGGACCCGGCGCGGGAGGGGCTGGTGCCTCGCGCCAGCGCAGCCGGGCACCGGGCGCGGCGGTGAGGACCCGCATCGGCGGGCGCCTCGGTCGCCGCCGCTGGGTGAGGCTGTCACCAACGGTGGCGGCCAGCCGCCGCAGACGCTGGAGGCGGTTGCGTTCGAGCAGCAGCGGCATCGCGGCGGCGGCGGACGGGGAGAGGAAGCCGGCGTAGTGGCGCAGCGGCCCGCGCGGGCGCTTGGGGCGGACGCCGGAGGGGGGACCTGCGGGCGGTGGGAGGGGCGGCGGGATCGAGCCGTTCTCGGCGTGCTCGGCGGGCAGGCTCACGTTTGGCATGACGCCTCCTTGGGTGCTGCGTCGTGGAGCAGAGGACTCTAGCTGCTCGGATATGCCGTCGATCGGGGCGGTGACACCCTCCGATCGCGGGCTATCGGTCTCCGGGCTATCAGTCTCAAAACAGGCTCTGCTGGTGGCTGGCGGGGGGCGTGGGCGCGGCCGTCGCCACGGGGCGTAGGCCCGACCACCGACCGCTCCGATCGTGTGCGGCGCCGCCCCGCCGTTCGTTCGACTCGGGCGGGGCGTGCCGGCGCACCAGGCCGGCCAGCCGTTCGCGCTCCTCGCGCGGCGCGTAGGCGCCGTGGCAGTAGAGCTCCTCGTAGCGCTCCACGAGCTCGGGGCGCTGCGTGCGCAGCCACTCCATGAACACGTCCTTCACCTCGCCGCGCAGGTGCAGCGCAGTGCCGCCGATGCTCCTCGCGCCGGCATCGATTGCGCCCTGCAGCAACGGCTCCAGCTGGTGGGGGGCGTCGTTGATGCCCGGCATCAGCGGGGCGATCAGCACGCCGGTGGGGATCCCGGCGCGGTTGAGCTCAGCCACCGCCTCCAGGCGGGCACGCGGGTTGGGGGTGTGCGGCTCGGTGGCGCGCCACGCGCGCTCGTCGAGCGTCGGGATCGAGAGGCTCGCGCTGATTGTGGTGCGTCTCCCGATCGCCATCATCAGCGGTAGGTCGCGCAGCACCAGAGGCGACTTCGTCAGCACCGAGCAAGGGTTGCCCACGCCGCCCCGGGCGTCGCGCAGCGCCTCCCAGATGCCCACCATCAGTCGGTAGCGGCCCTCGACCCACTGGTAGGGGTCGGTGTTGGTGCCCAGCGCCACGTGTTCCCCCTTCCACGACGGCCGTGCCAGCTCCGCGCGCAGCACCTCCGGCGCGTTGACCTTCACCACGATCTCCCGCTCGAAGTCGCGGCCGGCGTTGAAGCCCAGATACGCGTGGGTGGGGCGGGCGAAGCAGTAGGTGCATGCATGACCGCATCCCCTGTACGGATTCACCGTCCAGCGAAACGGCATCCGCGAGGCGCCGGGCACGCGGTTGAGCGCCGAGCGGGCATGGACCTCGTAAAAGCGCATGTCGAGCGCCTCGGGTGCGTCGAAGTGGCGCACCACAGCCTCGTCGCGATAGCCCGGCAGGCGGTGCTGTTGGCCGATCTCCGATCGGTCGGGGCCGAGTGTGAGGTTGCTCCACCGCACGAACATATGTTCGCATGCTTGTCAATGGTGGGTGCCGCCTTGACTTGGCTTGTTTGCCGGAGGGCGGCCCACGACTCCCGGTCGCTGGGCATGGAGGCCCAGCGCCCAGCCGCGTGTTGGCAGGTGACCCGCGCGGATGATCTCTAAAACTTTTTGCCCCTACCAGGTGTCGACGTTGGGACGGCGCTTGGCCGACAGTGCGCGCCAGTCGGGTGGGGGCGGGTCGAACAGGGTGGCGATCCAGCGGCGCGAGTCGGCCGGGTCGATCACGTCGTCGATCTCGCCGTACGCGGCCATGTTGACGCCGCGGCCGTGCTCGTAGGCGGCGGCGACGGTGGCTCCGAAGACGCGCTCGCGCTCGGCGTCGTCCTCGATCGCCTCGAGCTCCCGGCGCATTCCCAGCCGCACCGCTCCCTCCAGCCCCATGCCGCCGAACTCGGACGTCGGCCAGCCCACGGTGAAGAGCGGGGCCTTGAACGAGCCGCCCGCCATCGCCTGCGCGCCGAGACCGTACCCCTTGCGCAACACGATCGTCCCGAACGGCACCTCGAGGTTGGCGCCGACGGTGAACAGGCGCGCGAAGTGGCGTACGGTGGCGGTGCGCTCGGCGGCGGGGCCGACCATGAAGCCGGGCGTGTCGCACAGGAACAGCACCGGCAGCGCGAACGCGTCGCACAACGTGAGGAACCGCGCGGCCTTGTCGGCGCCATCGGCATCGATCGCGCCGCCGAGGTGGGCGGGGTTGTTGGCAAGGATCCCCAGTGTGCGCCCTTCGATCCGCGCGAGCGCGGTGACGATCCCCGCGCCGAAGCCGTCGCGCAGCTCCAGCACCGAGCCCTCGTCGCACAGCGTCTCGATCGCGCGACGCACCTCGTAGACGCGCCGGCGCCGCTCGGGCAGGATCTCGCGCAGCAGCCGCTGGTCGGGCGCGGTGAAGCGCTCGGTCGGGCCGTGGAAGTAGGAGAGGTAGCGCTTCGCCGCCGCCACCGCCGCGCGGTCGTCGGCCACGCGCAGGTCCACCACGCCGTTTGCATGTTGCACCTCGATTGGGCCGACTTCCTCCGGGGCGTACACGCCGAGGCCGCCGCCCTCGATCATCGCCGGGCCGCCCATCCCGATCGAGGAGTCCTCGGTGGCGATCGTCACGTCGCAGCAGCCGAGCAGCGCGGCGTTGCCGGCGAAGCAGTACCCGGAGGCGATCCCCACCGTCGGCACGCGGCCGCTGAGGCGGGCGAAGAGATGGAAGGCGCGGCAGTCGAGGCCCGCGACGATCGGCATGTCCACGTCCCCGGGGCGCCCGCCGCCACCCTCGGCGAATAGCACCACCGGCAGCCGCCGGCGCTCGGCGAGCTCGAACAGGCGGTCCTTCTTCAGGTGTCCGCGCATCCCCTGGGTGCCCGCCAGCACGGTGTAGTCGTAGGACATCGCCACGCAGGGGTTGCCATCCACCTCGCCCACTCCGGCCACGAGCCCGTCGGCGGGGGTCTGCGCGATCAGCTCCTCGCGCGGGCGGCGGCGCTCTTGGGCGGCGAACAGGAGCGGGCCGTACTCCACGTAGGTCCCATCATCCACCAGCTCGGCGAGGTTCTCGCGCGCAGTGCGCCTGCCCTTCTCGCGGCGCTTGGCCACCGCCTCGGGGCGCGCCTCGTCGAGCCCTTTCGCGTGGCGCTCGCGCACCGCGGCGAGGTCCGCCCGGGTGGGGGTGTCCGTGTCAGGGGCGGCGTCTACGGCAGGCGAGGTGGGGTCGGGGTCTTTGGCCGGGGATTGGGTCGGGTCGGTGGGCGGCGGCGTCGCGGGGTCCTCCGGCGCGGGCGTCGCTACGCGATCGTGGGATGGGGGCGGCATCGCGCAATCATTGCGCAGTAGGGTTGGCGGCGATGGCAGGCGCGAGCCCCCCACCGCCCGGCGACGCTCATCCGCCCGGACCGGCGCGGGTGTGGCACCTCTACTCGCTGCTCTCGCCCGGCCGAGATGCGCGGGACTTGCGCGCGCTCTACTACTGCTACTTCGGCGATCGCCGCAAGGAGCGCCAGTTGTTCTCCACCGGCGCCTTCTTCCTCACCTTCGGCGCGGCGCGCGCGATCACGCATGCGATCCGCGCCGAACGGGGGCCGTTCCGGAACATCACCCCAGGGGGGCGGCACATCCACCACATGACTTTCGGGATCACCGGCCTGCTGACGGTCGGCTACCTGTGGATGCTCGAGATCGGGGTCAGCGAGGAACGCCGATCATCGAGGGTTACCGCCGCGGTGTACGGCGCGGGCGCGGCGCTGACGCTCGACGAGTTCGCGCTGTGGTTGAACCTTGCCGACGACTACTGGACCAAGCAGGGCCGCGAGAGCATCGACGCGGTCGCGCTGTTCGGCTCGCTGCTGGTGCTGAGCGTGCTCGGTGGGGGCTTCTTCAGGGAGCTGCTGCACCCCGAGCGCGAGATTAGAGCAGGCGGCACAGGGTAGAGAGGTCATACCCAAGCCAGGTGCCAACAGGAGGGATTTCTTGCCATGGACCTACTACTGCTTCTCATCGTCGTATTGATCGTCCTCAGCCTTGCGGGTGGCGTATTCGTCAATCCGTTCGTACTCCTCTTGCTCGTTGTGGTGGCGTGGCTGTTGGTGGGCCCCTACCGCGGTCGTCGTGCCCGCCTATAGGGACCGACGTTCTCTGAACGACGATTGCCTTGTGGGCGGGCCGTGTCAGGACATCATGGGCCCGCTTGAAAGCACGACCCACAATCTCTGCGCGAGCTCGACCACAATCCCTGGATCGAGCTCGCCGACGCTGGCGGAGCCGGTGCGCTCCATCGCCATCGCGAGCTCGCGCCACGCCTGGGCGACCGGTGCGACCCGCACCGTCGGACCCCACCCCGTGACCGCGCGCAGCTCGTCCGCACGCGCCCGCGCATCCTCGAGCGTCAGCTCGCCGAACGGGCGATTGGCGCCACGGATGAACACTTCACGCTTGACGATTCGATCGAGCTCGGCACCGGACTCGGTCACGGCATCGGCACCCTGCTCCCCGGTATCGGTCATGGCATCGGCTGTCGGGTCACCGCAGACGCATCCATCCGCCGGGGGGCTATTAGCGGGGCGGTCATGCGCAGTGGCTGTTCGCGGGCGGTCATGCGCGAGTGGCCATTCGCCGGGCGGCGATCGCCGCTTGGCCATAGGAGATCCCGCCGTCGCCGATCGGCAGCCGTTCGGGCGTGATCGCGCGCAGGCCCGCTGCGTGTAGACCCGCCATCACCGCCTCGAGCAGGCGCCGGTTCTGGAACACACCCCCGGAGAGCACGATCAAGTCCCTGCCCTCCGTGGAGGCGGCGCGGGTCAGGGCCTCCACTGTCGCGATGCTCAGTGCGGCATGGAAGCGGCTCGCAACCACACCGCGCGCCACGCCCGCTTCGATGTCGGCGTTGACGAGGTGGATCGTCTCCCGCGGGTCGATCACGATCAGCTCACCGTCGCGCATCAGCGAGATCGGGTAGTGGCCGCGCTCGATTGGGTCGCAGGCGGCTTCGAGCTCGATCGCCGCCTGTCCCTCGTAGGTGGCGTGAGCACGCAATCCACACAGTGCGCCCACCGCGTCGAACAGGCGTCCCATGCTCGTGCTCACAGGAGACTGCACGCCGGTGCGCAGCAGTTGGCTCACCTGGCCCCACGCTCGCTTCCCGACGCGGTCTCGCAGCGCGAGCGGGATTGCCGGTGGGCCCTCAAAGCCCTCGCTCTCATCTGCGGCCGACAGCCACGCGCACGCCATCCGCCAGGGCTCTCGGATCGCGCGCGCTCCACCCGGGAGGCGAACCGGCAGGAGCATCCCTACGCGGCGGAAGCTTTCGAGATCGCCGAGCAGCAGCTCGCCACCCCAGATGGTCTCGTCGAGTCCGTAGCCGCTCCCGTCGAAGATCGCGCTGACGGCGCTGTCCGGCTCGCCGTGCTCGGCCAGGCACGCGGCCAAGTGGGCGTGGTGGTGCTGGACGCCGATCAGCTCGGTATCGCAGTCCATCGCGTACTTGGTCGACAGATACTCGGGGTGGTGGTCGTGCACGATCACCTCGGGCTCCACTCCGAGCAGCCGCTCGAGGTGCTCGATTCCCTCGGTGAACGAACGCAGAGTCTCGTAGTTCTCCAGATCGCCAATATGGTGAGACACCCACGCGCGGTGTCCCTTAGCCAGGCAGAACGTGTTCTTGAGCTCGCCGCCACAGGCGAGGATCCCATGGTCGGCGCTGTCGGGGAGCGACAGGCCGGCGGGCACATACCCGCGTGAGCGCCTCAGCGTCAGCTTGCGCGGACCGCTTGCAGCGTCCACCACGCGCAGCACCGAGTCGTCGGTGCGGGTCTGGATCGGGCGATCGTGGATGAGCAGCAGGTCTGCGATGTCGCGCAGGCGGGCCACCGCGTCCTCGTCGCGATAGGCGATCGGCTCCTCGGAGGTATTGCCGCTGGTCATCACCAGCGTCGCGTCTGTACCGAGGTCGGCGAGCAGCAGGTGGTGAAGTGGGGAGTAGGGCAACATCACGCCCAGCTCTTGCACACCAGGAGCAACCGATGGCGCAACCGCCGCACGCGGGAGTCGCGGGGCGAGCACGATCGGTCGCTCGGGGCCGCACAGCAGCGCCAGCCCGGCCTCGTTGAGACGCACGAGCCTGCCTGCCGCTCGCGCGGTGGCGACCATCAACGCAAAGGGCTTGTCCTCGCGGTGCTTGCGCGCGCGCAGCGTGGCGACCACGCCCTCGTCGTCGGCGCGGCAGGCGAGGTGGAATCCACCGATCCCCTTGATCGCCACGATCCGTCCCTCGCGCAGCGCCTCTGCGGCCGCGTGCACCCGATCTCCGGCGGGCCCGGCCAGGGCCTGCGACCCGTCCATGCGCAACAGCGACACCGACGGTCCGCACTGCGAACAGGCGTTGGGCTGCGCGTGGAAGCGGCGGTCGGCCGGATCCTCGTACTCGGCTCGGCAGCGCGCGCACATCGTGAAGCTCGCCATCGTCGTGAATGGACGGTCGTAGGGGATCCCGCGGACGATCGTAAAGCGCGGACCGCAGTTGGTGCAGTTGATGAATGGGTAGCGATAACGACGGTCGTGGGGGTCGAACAGCTCGCGCAGGCAGTCGGCGCAGGTCGCGCTGTCGGGCGTGACGGGCGCGTCGATCGCTCCGCCGCGCGGGCTGTCGAGGATCTTGAACCCACTGTCGCCGTGCGGCTCGCGCTCCTCGGTGAGCATCCGCTCGATCGCCGCCAACGGTGGGGCTTCGGGGTCGAGGAGCGCCAGGAACTCCTCGACCGCCGAAGTACTGCCCTCCACCTCGATGAGAACCCCGTGGGGATCATTGAGGACGAAGCCCGCGAGCCCCTGCCGGCCCGCCAGCCGGTAGACGTATGGTCGGAAGCCAACCCCCTGCACGGTCCCCTCCACGCGCACGCGGGTACGCCGCACGAGCATGGCTCGGCTGGCTGCGGGCGCTCCGACGCTCAAGACGCGCCTCCTTTGCAGGTCTCGGGAGCCCGGACGCTCACAACTTGCCTCCGTCGGCCCCCACCAGCTCGACGAGCTCCCGCAGCACGTGGTAAGCGCTGGCCTGGGCCTCCTGGATGCGTGGGATGTGCTCGGAGCGGGTGATCACCACGTGGTCGGCCAGATCCTCCGATCCCACGCGCCCTCCGTCGTAGCCCACCAGGGCGATCGTCTCGAGACCCTGGCGGCGCGCCTGGCCGAGCGCGTCGATCACGTTGCGCGAGTTGCCGGAGGTGGAGAGCGCCAGCAGCACATCGCCGCGCAGCCCGTAGGCGATCACCTGCCGCGAGAAGATCGCATCGATGCCGATGTCGTTCGCGATCGCGGTCAGGATCCCGGGGTCCTCCGTCAGATCGATCGCCGGCCGAGCCCTGCCCGCCGCTCCTGCCGCGCGGAAATCCGCGACCACGTCCATCGCGTCGGTCGCTGAGCCCCCATTGCCGATCGCCAGCAGCTTGCCCCCCCGCTCGAAGCTCTCCCGCAGCGCTCGCGCCGCACCCAGCAACTGCTCGCGATTGTCCGTGAGCGTCTGCGCCCGCAGCGCGCCGATCTCATGCGCCTTCAGCAGCGCCGAGCAGCGCACATCCTCGATCACGGGCTCGAGCTCCCGCTCCTGCTCAGCCAGGAACGGATACAGAAAGCTCGACGCTCCGGCGTCGTGGACACGGCGAGCGTCGCGTCCCTCGAGCAGGCCGCGATGCTCGAAGAAGACGTGCACCAGCTCCCACAGCACGTGATAGAGGGTCTCGACCAGCTCCTGGCGGACGTAGCCATCGTCGCTCGGGGGCTCGAACTCCCAGTCCGCGCCGAGGGGTGCGAAGGCGATCGTCAAGCATCCGCGCCGGCGGGCGAGCGCCGTCGCGCGGGCGATCTCGCCCAGATCGTCGTCCGCGGCGGCAAACGCGATGGCGATGTCATCCTCGCGTGCGAGCAGGTCGAGTTGGGAGGCCAGCTCGCCGCCCGCTCCCGTCAGGGCGATCGCGGGGAGAGCGCGCTTGCCAACGATCACGGGATGAACGAACTCGACCGCGACGTGACGCGCGTCCGAACGCGCCACCGCAGAGGTTCCGAGCGCGATCAGTCGACCGCCGCGCGCGAAGCGCTCCGCCATCCGATGGCAGAGGCGCGCGAGTCGCTCGGCCTCCTGCCCAAAGAAGCGGCTGTTGGCCTCCGTACGCCGCGCAAGCAGGGCATCGAGATGCACGGATAGTGCGCTGCCCGCGGGAGCGGCCGGTGTCAGGCGGGACGCGCCCCTAGGCGGATGGGTGGTCGGTGTCAAGCGGATCCCTTTGGCGAGGATGGGTGTCGGTGCTGGGCAGGGCGCCTCCCTCGGGCGGGTGAGCGGTCGGTGTCAAGCGGGACCCTGAGACGGTGAGCGATCGGTGTCAAGCGGGCGCCCCTTCGCGGGAGCGAGTGGCGACGCTGGTCAGCCAGTCGCGCCACGCCTCGATGCCCTCCCCGGTGCGGGCGCTCACCAGCCTCAGCTGGACGCCCGGGTTCACCTGGTCGACGTTGTAGTGGAACAGGTCGAGGTCGTAGTCCAAGTGGGCCAGCAAATCGATCTTGTTGACCAGCACCAGCTCGCAGGCGCGGAACATCAGCGGGTACTTGAGCGGCTTGTCCTCGCCCTCGGTGACCGACGACACCATCACCCGCGCGTCCTCGCCGACCTTGAACTCCGCCGGGCACACCAGGTTGCCCACGTTCTCGATCACCAGCAGGTCGATCTCTTCCAGCGGCAGCTCCGGCAATGCCGAGCGCACCATGTTGGCGTCGAGATGACACTCGCCGCCGAAGCTCGGATCGGTGTTCAGCTGGGTGACCGGCACGTGCAGGCTGGCCAGCCGGTCGGCGTCCAGCGACCCCTGCACGTCGCCCTCGAGCACCCCGACGCGAACGCCCGGGATGTCATCCACCACCCGTTCGAGCAGCGACGTCTTGCCGGCGCCTGGCGCGCTCATGAAGTTCACAACCCGTACGCCGGCGCGGTCGAAGTCGGCGCGGTTGGCTTGGGCGATCGTGTTGTTGGCGTCCAGCGCGTCCTCGACGATCCTCACTTTTGTGCGATGCATGTGGCGGCCTCCTCGACCTCGATTGACTGCACTTCGAACTCGTTCCCGCTGGCCACCTCGACGTCGGCGCCCCCGCACGTCGGGCAGCGGAATGCCGGGATCTCGATCTGCCATTCGCGCTCGCACCGCGCGCAGCGCAGGCACGCCTCGACGATTTCCTGCTCGAGCTTGGCGCCTTCGCAGATCGTTCCGCGGGCGACGAACTCGAAGTAGAACTCGAGCGTGTCGGGTACGACCTGGCGCAGACGCCCGACGCGCAGAGTGATGAGGCTGACGCGGCGCCCTCCGGCGTGCTTGACGGCCGTGTTGAGTACCGCACCGCTCAGAGACAGCTCGTGCACCGTGCTACTCCGCGGGTTCCGCAGTCATGCTCGAGCGAAGCTCGTCGGCGGTCTCGAGCACCAACTCGACCGCCCGCTCCACGGCGGAGCGCACCTCCTCTGAGAGCCCAAAGCCGGGCTCCTGCACTTCGGCGGGCTCGCACGCGATGACGACGACCCTGCCGGGCCACGCTCCGATCGACCTGACGAAGCGCAGCGCGGTCTGTGGATCCATGCCGTGGGGATTGATCGCTTCGCCATCGTCGATCTTGCCCTCGACGGATTCCTCCGGCACCTCCATCACGTACAGCGTGCCCGGCTCGCCTCCCTGGCGGCTCACGTCGAGGATCACGAGCGCGTCGTAGCCGCGCATCACCTCATAGGCCAGGTCGAGGCCACCCGTGCCGGCGTCCATCACAGCGACGCCCTCGGGCAGCTGCTGCCGTTCGAGCCTCCTCGCGAGCACTCCGCCGAAGCCGTCGTCCCGCAGCCAGGCATTGCCGACTCCGGCGAGCAGAATCCGCGGCTCGCGTTGAGCGCGTGGCTCCTCCGCGGAATGTGTTGCGGGAAGACGCTCGGGGTTCACGCGATCCCTCTGACTGGAGCTGCGACGATCCTTCTGACTGGAGCCGCGATCACTGGAGCACCTCGACCTCGGGGGCGAAGAAGAACAGGAAGCGGCCGCTGTCGCGCATCAGTTCCTGGCCGGGGTCGTCGTCGATCGTCACCCCGAGGTGCGTCTTACCGTCGTAGTCGATCATGATGCGCTCGATCGTCGCCGTACGGCCGTCGAGCATGCGAGCGTGCAGGTCCGCCTCGGGGCCGGGCCGGATCCTCACTTTGGCTCCACGACGAAAACGCACGCCCGCGACATCGGCGTGCTCCTCGCCAGCCTGCGGATCTACGAGGTTCGGGGGCTCCTGCGGCGGGGTGTCGGTCACGGGGCTGCGCGCCGTCGCGTCCACGGGCTCTCGCAGCGTCACTCTTCCGTGCAGCGCGAGAATCTCCTCGGGCGTGGTGGTGGCGGCGCGCGCCACCATCTCGCGCACGAGCGGATCCTGACGCTCGATCTCCTCCCGCTCGGCGTCGCTGAGCGCCTTGACGTGCAGCAGCAACGCCTCCTCGATCTCGGTGGAGTCGAACAGCCCACCGCGGCTCTCGGGGGCGATCTGCGGGTGGTCGGGAAGCACGATCGTTGCGCCGATCACGGCGTCGTCGGTGGCGCTCGCCAGCACCGGGAAGGTGTTGACACTCACGCACGGGCACTCCAGCGGCGAGCTGAAGCACCCGCCGGACACGCGCATGATCGGGTGCGTCGATAGCAGCGAGTGGGCCAGCGCGCCGGAGCGGTCGAGGTCCTGCGCGCACGGCGTGCGATTCTCGACCGTGAGCGCCACTTCGTAGCTGCCGAACCCGAGTTCGTGTGCGCCCAGTCCGAGCGCAAGGCGCAGTTGCCCGGGGAGCCCCTCCGCGATCTCGACCTCACGCCACGCGCCGGGCTGGCTGTACGTGCCGCTCGCACCCGACTGGCCAGACGTGCCGCTCGCGCCGGGCTGGCCGGACGCGCCGGGCCGGTCCGCCTGTCCGGGCTGCCCGGTCGCGGACGCGGCGAGGACCCCGACCATAACGTCCGCCAGCCGCACCCGATGCGCGGTGGCTTCATGGCGCTCACCGGTGGCGGCGAGAAACCTGACCTCGGCGCTGAGCACCGCCGCGGGCGGGGCTTGCAGCACGCAACGCAGCTCGAGGCGCTCGAAGGTGCTGGCCAGCGCGGCGGCGTAGGCCGGCGGGTAGAGGATTCCGAACGGAGTCGGAGCCGCATTCTTGGCGGCCCCGGGGGTGTAGGGGTACAGCGCGTATCCCTCGTACAGCAGCGAGTCGATCAGCTGCTCGAGTGGCTCAGTCATCGTGAGCCTCGCCGAGCAGGCGCTGGACGCAGGCGTCATGGGTGGGCAGTCCGCGCGCGACGCGCTCGCGCTCGAGCGCGTGCAGCGTCTGTGCGCGCAGCGCCACCCAGCCGGTGTTCGGGTAGTAGTGCTCGATCGTCTCCCGCCACACGGCGACCGGCATGCGGTAGTCGACCGAGGACGACCACGGTACGAGCACCATCTGCAGACCACCCTGCTCGTTGGGGTAGTACACCATGCCGTTGAAGTGCAGCGCGAGCGGCGCTTCGCCATCGGGGAGCGCATGGAGGTACTTGGCCGCGGCGACCTCCAGGTCGTAGCTGCAGGCGATCGGCACCGCCACAGTGGTCGAGCCGGTGAATGCGCAGACGACCACGTCGAGTTGCGCCCACACGAGGCTGTGCGTCGTCACCGCCCAGCGCTCGGGCGCGCCGAACAGCCCGGCGAGACGCTCACGCGTGAGGTCGTCATATCCGCGCCTGGCAGGCTCGATCATCAGCTGGATCGTGAGGGCGATCATGTACACCTCGCGCCCGCTCGGCTCGCTCACCTGCAGGTCGAGCATCAGCATCGGCGCCGCCGCGTAGCGCAGCGGACGAGCTCCCAGCACCTCGAACCCGAGCTCGGGCCCCGTGGGCGCGGGCATGGCCGGGTGGGATGGATGCTCGGGTCGCGTGGGCACGGCATCGGCTGCGCCTGGTAGGTGCTCGTGCTCGGTGGACGAGCGCTCGTCGGGTGCACTCGTCATGCGGCGCTCAGCCACGGTGTCGGGCGGTACGCTCACAGCGCGCCCTCCGGCTGCCGCGGTCGCCGCCGGTAGAGAGCCGATGTGTCGCGTGCCTGCGTTCGCAACTCCTGGAAGAAGTTGGACACAGCCTCCCGCACCTTGGAGCCGCCGGAGATCCCTTCCCAGCTGACCTTGATCGTCCCGGTGAGGGCGTAGCAGCGGTCGATCGGCGCGATCGCGTAGGCCGGGGGATCGGCCAGCCGGTTGACGATCAGCCCCTCGATGTCGGGCTCGAGGTTCGTCAGGATCGGGTTGAGCTCGACCATCCGGCTCCACGAGGAGAAGTGCAGCTCGCTCTCGGTCGCGCCACCGGGACTCGGGTACAGGGCGACTACGCAGCCAGTGATGCTCGAGTCCATGAAGAACGCGAGCCCGATCGGGATCTCAAAGCTCGCCCACAGCTCGTCGGGGAGCTCGAGCGTCGGGAGCCACAGCGTCCGCCCGCCGGTGGGGCGATACTCGGCATCGCCGGAGCGCAGCGCCCAGCAGCTCTCGCACACGCACTCGATCCTGCGCTCCACCAGGTTCAGCAGGTGGCGGTGATCCTCGGGGATCGTCGTCTTGCAGAGATCGCATCGCTCATCGCTCGCCGAGGTGGGGGCGCCGTCTAGAGCAAGTGCCGCATGCGTCACCCCGTTCATCGCGGCACCCGGCTGTGCGGGAACACCTGACATCGCGAGCGGCAACTCGACCGCACCATCAGGGCGTGGTCCGGGTGCCGGTGGAGGCGACATCGTCATCGGCAGCTCGAGGATGGGAACGGAGGGCGGAGACTGAGGTTCCTGGCCACCAGGTGACAAAAGCGGCAGCAAGGGGCCTGTGGGCGTGTTGGTTGCAGCGCCCGTCATGCCCTCCACCTCGAGGCCCTCCAGATCGGGGGCCGCCTGCTCGAGCGCCCGCTTGATCGCCAGCTCGAGCGTGACCGTCGAGGCGGCGCAGCTGGAGCAGCTGCCGCGCAGGCTGATCCGTGCGACTCCCTGTTCGAGTGAGAGCAGCTCGACGTTGCCGCCGTGCGATTCCATGTAGGGGCGCACCTGCTCGAGTGCGCCCTGTACCCGCTCCAGCAGTGGGGTCGGGTGCAGATCGTGAATCATCAGGAGCGCCGCCACCTGCTCCTCCTCGGCGAGCGCTAGGGCCAGGCGCTTGCCCTCCTCGCCCGCGGCGAGCAGTGAGTCGACGATCCGCTCCAGCCCGGCGCCGTACATCTGCACCACCGCGGACACCAGTTCCTCGGCGAGCTCGCGTGTCGTGGGATCGCCGGCCGAGTCGAGCTTCTCCTGCAGCTCTTGCACGTGCAGGAGTAGCCCGTCGTGCCCTTCGCCGAGCCGTTTGTCGTCGTGCCCTTCGCCGAGCGCTGTAAAGGTCGACATGACCAGAGGCTCTCTACGCCAGCGCCGTCGGCGTGTGGATCACCTTGCGCACCCTGCCGCTCCCGGTGTACATGTGCACACCGCAGGGCAGGCATGGGTCGAACGAGCGGACGGCGCGCATGATGTCGATGCCCTTGAAGCTCTCCGGGCCATTCTCCTCGAAGATCGGCGTGTTCTGCACGGCGTCCTCGTAGGGCCCAGGCGTCCCGTATACGTCCCGCGGGCTGGCGTTCCACGGCGTTGGCGGATAGGGCTGATAGTTGGCGATCTTGCCTTCGCTGATCACCATGTGGTGTGAGAGCACGCCACGAGCGGCCTCGTGGAAGCCGCAGCTCACCGCGCTGTCGGGGACCGTGAATTTATTCCAGCTTTTGGTCCGACCTGCCTGCACCTCCTTCATCGCCCGCTCGAGGCAGTGCAGCGCGATCAACGCGCTGTATGCCTGGTGATAGGTCCGCGCGCGGTCGCGCTCGATCGCGTTGGACTTCTCCGGCAGCTTCCACTCGAGCTCCATCTCTGGCATGTTGGGGGAGCGGGGCAGCACCATCTGAATCGAGTGGCCGGTGGCCTTGGCGTAGCCGAAGTCGACCAGCCCCGCCTTCGCCGTGCACCACTGGCGGGCGAACGGCCCGCCGCCCGTGTCGCAGCACACGTGCGTGTCGGTGCGTTTGTCGTAGATCCGCGGCGAGACGACCCACGTGTACTTGTCGGTGAAGTCGCGCTTCTGCGGACGCGGCAGCGTGACCTTGTTCCACGGATGGTTCTTGTCGACCGGGTTGCCGAGCGGATCCCTTGTCACGAGCGTCGGCTCGTTCTCCCACGAGTCGAAGTAGGAGGAGCCCAGCAGGATCCGGATCATCAGGTTGATCTCCACCAGATCGGTCGAGATCAACTCGCCGCCGATCACCACGCCGGGTGTGATGTAACGCTTGCGGCCCCACTGCGTCATGTTGCGGTAGTCGTAGTCGACGTAATCGGGATCGTCGAAGGAGCCCCAGTTGACCAGATTGGTCTCGCGGTAGCCGACCATGTCGTACCCGGGCAGCTCCTGCAGGAAGAACTCGTACAGGTCGTCGTGCATCGGCACGCTGCGCTTGACGTAGTCGAAGTAGCGCATCAGGCGCACGTAGTAGTCGGTGCACGTCTGGTGGGTGATGTCGGCGCTGCACCCGCCCGGCATGATCGTCGAGGGGTGCGTGTGGCGTCCCCCGAAGAGGCAGTACATCTCGCGCGTGTAGCGCGCGACGTGCAGTGTCTCCAGATAGAACTCCCCCGTGAACGGGTTGAGCGCGCGCATGATGTCGGCGACCGTCTTGAAGCCGTGGATGTCGCTGTGTGGCGCGGGTGTGTTCTCGGCGGTGGCCAGCAGCGTCGGGTTGGTTTCCTTCACCATCTGCTCGCAGAAGTCGACGTTCGCCATGCAGTCGTTGAAGATCGCGTGGTCGAACATGTAGTCGGCCGTCTCGGCCAGGTTGAACGCGAGGTCTCCAAGCGGCGGCGGCTTGACGCCGTAGGCCATGTTCTGGTTCAGGCACGAGCAGGTGCAGTGGTTGTCGCCGCAGATGCCACAGATGCGGCTGGTGATGAAGTGGGCGTCGCGCGGGTCGATCCCCTTCATGAAGATGTCGAAGCCACGGAAGATCATCGAGGTGCTGTAGCACTTGAGCACCTGCCGGTTGGTGAAATCGATCTCGGTGTGAATCCCCAGACTCCCGACGATCCGCGTGATCGGATCCCAGGACATCTCCTTGACCATCACTTTCTGCTGTGGAGGCGTTTCAGTCGCCATTTGCTTCGCTCCTCACTCGGCCTTCAGCCGGACGGGAAAAAAATAGTTGGGAGGTCCACTACCGTCATGCAGGCGCTCACCATCTCTTGGCGTAGCCACTGGAGAGCGTCTTGCCCCTGCGGCGCCACTGCGGCTCGACGTCGTACTTGGTACTGATGTGGCGCTTGCGGAAATAGCGAACGATCGGGCCGTAGCTGTACTGCATGATCGTCCCCGCGGTGCCGCCCCACCTGTCCTCGTCCATGAACGGCATGAACTTGTCCGGGAAGCCCGGCATCGTGCAGGCCATGCAGATGCCGCCCACGTTGGGGCAGCCGCCGATGCCGTTGACCCAGCCGCGAACGGGCACGTTGCACTTGACCACCGGCCCCTTGCAGCCGAGCTTGACCAGGCAGCGGTGATCGGAGCCGTATTCGGTGGCGAACTCGCCCTGCTCGGCGAAGCCTGCGCGATTGCAGCTCTCGCGCACCGTGCGTCCGAACAGCCACTTCGGACGCAGCGCCTCGTCGAGCTCCGGCGCCGGTGCGAGCCCTGCGAGGTGAAGCGCGAGATACAGAAGCGTCTCGGTCATGTTGTCGGGCTGGGCGGGGCAGCCGGGAATACAGACGATCGGCAGGCCGGCTCGGGAGCGCCAGCTCCAGCCGAGGTAGTCGGGAACGCCCATCGCGCCGGTCGGGTTGTTCTTCATCGCCGGGATCCCACCGTACGTGGCGCAGGTGCCGACGGCGACGAGTGCCGCGCACCTCGGCGAGAGCCGATCGATCCACTCGTTCATCGTGATCGGCTGGCCGTCCTTGGGATTCACGGCAAAGCCCGTCCAGTGGCCCTCACCGTTGATCTCCTCGTTACCGAGCGAGCCCTCGATCACCAGCACGAACGGGTCGAGCTTGCCCTGCTCGGCGTCGAACCACGCCTGCGCGTAATCCTGACCGGTGGCGAAGTCGATCACCTGATTGTGGATGACCACCTTCGGCATGCCCGGTATCGCCTGCAGGACGATGTCCTCGAGGCTCGGATTGGTGGCGGAGGTCATCGCCACGGAGTCGCCCTCGCAGCTGAGACCCGTGGTCATCCACAGGACGTGGGCGGTGACCGCCTCCGTCTTCTTGTGCTCTGCAAACGCTGTGCTTGCCATGACTTCTCCTCGCCTCGGACTCAGATCAACAAATGCGCGGCAGCGGGTCTCCCACCAGCTGGTCCATCACCCGCCGGCCACCAAAGCTCGTCTCCACCAGCACCATCCTGGGCGGCTCCGTCCGTACCTCACCGATCTCCGCAGCCTGATCGCACCCCGGGACAGCGCGCAACGCTGCGAGCGCGCCGTCCGCCGCGTCGGGGGCGACGAACGCCACCAGCTTGCCCTCGTTTGCGACATACAACGGGTCGATCCCGAGGATCTCGGCGGCTCCAGCCACCGCCGGATGCACAGGGATCGCCGCCTCGCGCACCAGCATCGCCACTGACGAGGAGCGCGCCAGCTCGTTGAGCACCGATGCCACGCCGCCTCGCGTGGCATCGCGCATGCAGCGCAGGGCGGGGCCGGCGGCGTCGAGCAGCGCGTCGACCGCGGGCCACAGCGAGCTCGTGTCCGACACGATCGACGCGTCCAACTCGAATTCGCCGCGCGCGAGCATGATCGCCATGCCGTGCTCGCCGACGCTGCCCGACAGCAGGATGCGATCGCCGGGTCGGATGTTCGTGGGTGCCAAGCTCGCCCGCGGATCGCGCCGGCCGAGCCCCGTGGTGCATATGTACATCCCGTCGGCGTGGCCGCGCTCCACGACCTTCGTGTCGCCCGCGACCACCTCGACCTCCGCCGTGCGCGCGGCCCGCGCGACCGCGTCGATCTCGCCGCGCAGCTCCTCGGCCGCCAATCCCTCCTCCAGGATCAGCGCGAGGCTGAGCGCGAGCGGACGGGCGCCCGCGACGGCCAGGTCGTTGACGGTGCCGTTGACCGCGAGATCGCCGATCGAGCCACCCGGGAAGCGCAATGGTCTGACTACGTAGGAGTCGGTGGTGAGCGCCAGTTCCACGCCGTCGGTGGCCAGCTCGCCGGCGTCGGCGAGCTGGCCCAGCGTGGTGCCCCCCAGGGCAGGCACGAACAGGCCCTCGATCAGGCTCTGGGTCGCCTTGCCGCCGGCGCCGTGAGCCATCGTGATCCGCTCGTCGCGGAACTTGGCCCGCTTGCCGCGGGCGGTCTCGATGATGCCGAGGATCCGCTCCTCACGCTCGGAGATGATCGCCTGCTCGGCCATCACACGGTCTCGCGCTCGGAGATGATCGCCTGCTTGGGCATGACACGGCCTCGCGCTCGGAGGCAGACTGCCGGCTCGGCCATCACACGACCTCTCGCTCGCGCGCGAAACGGCCGAAGTTGTAGTAGGCGGCGCAGGCGCCCTCGGAGGAGACCATGCAGGTGCCGATCGGACGCTCGGGGGTGCAGGCGGTGCCGAAGACCTTGCACTCCCACGGCTTGATCACGCCCTTGAGGACCTCGCCGCACTGGCAGGCCTTGGGGTCGGCCACGCGCACGCCGGGCACGTCGAAGCGAAGCTCCGCGTCCAGGTCGGCGTACGCCTCGGAGAGCTTCAGACCGCTGTGCGAGATGAAGCCGAGGCCACGCCACTCGAAGTGCGGGCGCAGCTCGAACACCTCAGCCAGGACCTCGAGCGCGCGCAGGTTGCCCTCGTAGGGCACCACGCGTTTGTACTGGTTCTCGACCTCGCACCTGCCCTCGGCGAGCTGGCGCAGGATCATCGCGATCGCCTGCAGGATGTCGAGCGGCTCGAAGCCGGCAACCACGACCGGCTTGCCGTAGTCGGCGGGGATGAACTCAAACGGTCGCGCCCCCACCACCGTCGCCACGTGGCCGGGGCCGATGAATCCGTCGAGGCGCAGGTCGGGGGACTCCAGCAGCGCGCGCAGCGGCGGCACGATCGTCACGTGGCTGCAGATGCAGGAGAAGTTCTTGACGCCTTCGGCGCGGGCGCGCTTGAGCGTCAGCGCCGTGGAGGGCGCCGTGGTCTCGAATCCGATCGCGAAGAAGACGACCTCGCGATCGGGGTTGTGCTTTGCGATCCGCAGCGCGTCCAGCGGCGAGTACACCATGCGCACGTCGGCGCCCGCCGCCTTCGCCTCGAGCAGGCTGCCGTTGGATCCCGGCACGCGCATCATGTCGCCGAAGCAGGTGAAGATCACACCGGGCAGCTCGGCGATCGCGATGCCGTCGTCGACGCGGCCCATCGGAATCACGCACACGGGGCAGCCCGGCCCGTGCACGAGCTCGACATTTGCCGGCAGCAGATCGTCGACGCCGTACTTGTAGATCGAGTGCGTGTGGCCGCCGCACACCTCCATCACCTTGTAATGGCGCCCGGGCTCGACCCGCGAGAGAATCTCGCCTGCTACCGCACGGCCGAGCGCGGCGTCGCGGAACTCATCGACGAACCTCATGGCGCCTCACCCGCCGCGGCGGGTATCGCCACCGCCTGCGCGGACCGCTGGACGGAGGTTGCGCCGGCCGGCGGACCGTCCTCGTGAGGCAGCAATGCAATCGCCACGCCGGCATGTACAAGCACCACGCGGCCAGCGGCGAGCGGCTCGACCAAGGCGCTCTCCACCGTATGCCGCTCGCCCTCGACATCCACGCACAGCGCGAGGCCCCGCCGTTCGTCGAGTCGTACGACGGTCATCGGCACTCCGTCATCGGCGCAGGTGATGCAGTGCTCGCTTGCATCGGTGCAGGACGATGACGGAAGGGGACTCACTCGATCACGCTGGCCTTCAGCTCCTCGAGCTCACGCTCGTAGTCCTCGCCCATCCGTTCGAGCAGCTCACGCGTGGCACGCGCCTCCTCTTCGTCCACTTGGGAAATGGCGAAGCCGACGTGGATCAGTACCCAGTCCCCAGGCCCAACACCGTCTCCGCTGACGTCCAGTAGACCAATGTTGACGGTGCGCCGAACGCCCGCCACATCCACCATCGCGAGGCGGTGCTCTTCGTCGACCACCTCCACGATCTGACCCGGGATAGCGAGACACATGTACCACACTCCCCTTCTCGGGATCGACGGCCTACCGCTGCACACGGTGGACCCTTCGAGTCCGGTTCGTCGCGAGCCTACGAAAATCTTTTATCACCGCTACCGACGAGCGCCAACAAGCTGCGCGCCGTGTGGTAATTCCGCTTACATATCACGGCTGTAATCTGGATTACAGCCCACGGATCACGGGTATCAGCTAGGGAAGAGACATACGCGTGGGCCGCGCGAGGACTGGAGGCAAAAGCGCGAACAGCGACAGGGCAACCACAGAGGCACGGCGCGACAGAGAGGCGTAGACCTTTCGACAGAAGTCAATCTGTCGAACTCGGAAGGAGCAACGGACCACCGCGATGTCAATGGGAGGCCAGGATGTGGTCGGACTGGGGTCATCGTCGCGCTGGCCCGCTCGCTCCGAACGCACCAGAGTGCCAGCGTCCGCTCCGCTCTACACCTATCTACTCGATGCCGACGACGATCTCGCCGAGGAGCTGGACATCCGCACGCGCTTCGCCGCGCGCCAGCTCGCGACGGCGAGGGTGCTCGAAACGGATACGGGCGAGTGTGACCTGGAGTCTTGGTTCGCGGCCGTCGGGCACGGGCCCGGCCTGCTGATTCTCGACGGCCTCGTGGCAGTCGACACTCGTATCGTCGACCGGACGGTCACCCAACTCCAGGGAAGTGGCGATTTGCTGCAGCCGCCCAGCCGGGACGTGGACGACATGATCGAGCGAGTCGCATCGTGGCGTGCGCTATCGGCGTGTCGCTTGGCGCTGCTCGATGCGGAGTTCGCCGAGCGGGTGCTGCCCTGGCCACAGATCGGTCACACGCTGCTGCGCCGGACACAGCGCGGCGCGGAGGACCTCGGCATGTTGCGTGCGATCTCCTGCCAACCCAGGCTCGAAGTTCGCCTGGTGCTCTTCCTCTGGCACCTGGCCGCCCGCTGGGGACGCGTGGAGCCGACCGGAATCCGCCTGATGCTGCCCCTCACCCACCGTCTGCTCGGTCAGCTCGTGGCCGCCGAGCGGCCTTCGATATCGCACGCGCTCGGTCGACTCGCCGATGCCGGCCTTGTGAGCGGTACGGCTGGCGACTGGCACCTCCACGGCAGTCTTGAAGATCATCTCGAACGATTGACCGAGGGGAGCACCCATCTCACGACCCTGCGACCCGCTCGCCGCTCCACCGGCGGCCGGGTTGCGTGAGCGCTTTGTGAGCGAACTGCGCGCGCCAGCCGCCACACGATCGCCGGAGCAGCGTCCCGTCAACATCCTGTGGATCACGAGCGGTCTTGGTTGCGACGGCGACTCGATCGCGATGACCGCCGCGACCAATCCGAGCCTGGAGGATCTGCTGCGCGGCTGCCTGCCCGGGATGCCGCCGGTCATCCTGTACAACCCGGTATTCGCCTTCGACACCGGCGAGGACTTCATGCGAGCCTGGTTCAGGGCCGCCGAGGGCCGACTCGACCCGTTCATCCTCGTCCTCGAGGGATCCGTTCCCAACGAGGAGGTGAGCGGAGATGGACACTGGGCCGGCCTGGGCGTGGACACCGCCACCGGACAGCCGATCCTGACGAACACGTGGATCGATCGCCTGGCCCCAAAGGCCGCGGCCGTGCTCGCGCTCGGCACCTGCGCCGCGTATGGCGGGATCCCCGCTATGCGCAACAACCCGACGGGCGCGATGGGGCTGTGCGACTACCTCGGTTGGAGGTGGGTGTCCCGTCTCGGTGTTCCGATCGTCAATCTACCGGGCTGCCCCGTGCAGCCAGACAACATCACCGAGACGCTCCTGCAACTGGCGCTCCATCTCGTGGGCATGGGCCCGGCGCTCGAGCTCGACGGGCAGGGGCGCCCGCAGTGGATCTTCGGCCGCACCGTACACGAGTCTTGCGATCGTGCCGGCCTGGCCGAGCACGGACAGTTCTCCAGCATGCATGGCGACGGCCGCTGTCTGGTCAAGCTTGGCTGCAAGGGCCCGATGGTGAAGTGCAACGTGCCCGTCCGCGGCTGGGTGGGGGGCATCGGCGGCTGTCCCAACGTGGGCGGTATCTGCATGGCGTGCACGATGCCCGGCTTCCCCGATAAGTACACGCCCTTCATGGAGCCCGACAGGGCTGCGCGGCACTATGCGAAGACCGCGCGACTCACATACGGCCCGCTGGTCAAGTATCTTCGCGATCGCCGGATCCGACGCACGTTCGATGTCGAGCCTGAGTGGAGGCGGCGCGGCGCCGAGCTCACCACCGGCTACCACCGTCAGAACGGCTTCTTGGCCGGAACGCCGCTCCCCGATCGCGAGTCGATGGCAGCCGCCGCAGAAGCTTCTCAGTGATCGTGCTCGTGCCGATCCGGGCCCTCATGGATGTGCGGATGTGAGTGAACGTAGTCGCCGTGACTGTGCTCGTGCTCGACGTGCGTGTGCTGGGCTGCGCCTGAGCACGTCGCACACATGCCGACGATCGGGAAATGATTGAAGCGCGCCTCATACCCGTATCGCTCTCTGATGCGCTTGCGGATCGGATCGAGCTCCTTGGCAGGCAACGCCGTGACGGCACCGCAACGATCGCAGTACAGGTACTCGCGCTCGCCGCGACCGAGCAGCGCGTACAGCCCGGGGCCGTGGCCCAGGTGAACGTGCCGCACGAGGCCATGGCGCTCGAGCGTCTCGAGATTGCGATGCACCGAGGCCGGGTCCAGGTTCAAGCGGCGCGCAAGGTGTTCGGCGGATACTGGACCATCCACCGCAAACAGCGCCTCGAGCACCAGGCGCCGAGAGGTTGACAGTCGCAGTCCCCGTTCACGCAGCGCCGCGACCGCGTCGGCGAGGCACGCGGCGCTCAGCGGCGGGACGTCGGGGGAGACGGTCATCGTGGCCGGCGCTCCGCCTCACGTTCGCTGACGTGCAAACTCCAACGCTCCTCGACGTGGGCGAAGTGCCAGATCGCCAGCGCGGCTGTCCACGTGGCGATGAACATCCCGACGATGATGAAACCAAGCGTGTTGATGTCGATGTTCTCCCACCAGCCCCAAAATGAGCCGTGTGCGCCCAGCTTCTGCGCGCACAGCCCGACGATCTCGATCGTGCCGATCACGAGTGCGACGGCCACCGACAGCCCGGTGATCGTGATGTTGTAGAAGATCTTGCGCACCGGCTTCGAAAACGCCCAGCCGTAGGCGAAGTTCATGAACGAGCCGTCGATCGTATCCAGCAGCGACATCCCGGCGGCGAACAGGATCGGCAGGCAGAGGATCGCGTAGAACGGCAATCCCGCGCCCGCCGCGCCGGCGGCGAGGAACAGCAGCGCGACCTCGGTGGCGGTATCGAACCCGAGCCCGAACAGCACGCCGATGGGGTACATCTGCCAAGGCGCCGTGACCGTCTTCGTGAATCTCCCGAGGACGCGGTTCATCAGGCCCCGCGAGTCCAGCCGCGCCTCCAGCTCCCGCTCGTCATAGGTCCCGCTGCGCATCTCGAAGAACACCTTGACGATGCCCCACAGGATCACGATGTTCACCGCCGCGATGACATACAGGAATGTCCCCGAAACCCCTGTGCCCACCGAGTTGGTGATGTTGTGGAGCTCGCTGCCGCTGCCCTTCACCTGGCCGTTCAGCGCCCTGATGCCGATCGAGAAGAGGAACGCGAGCGCGAGGACGATCGTGGAGTGCCCGAGTGAGAAGAAGAAGCCGACGCTCATCGGCCGCCTGCCTTCGGTCATCAGCTTGCGCGTCGTGTTGTCGATCGCCGAGATGTGATCTGCGTCGAAGGCATGACGCAGGCCGAGCGTGTAGGCCGTCACGCCGGTACCCACCGCAAAGGCCCCGGACGCGCCGAGGCTGTAGTGATGCGGTGCGACCACGGCGATCAGCAGGAAGAAGCCGAGCGCGTGCAGGCCCAGTACGACAGTCGCCATCAGCGCCACCGTCCGCCACTGCCCCACACTCAGGGAGCCCTTGAGCCGGCGCCAGCGAGACGCGGCTCCCGCACCAACAGGCATCGACTCCATCTCGCGCCCTCTCTCGTTCGTCGGGCTCGCCCAGTTGGGCTCGCCCAAAAAGCTACACCAAGGCGCTTGCTATTGCAACCCGCTCTCAATTACCCCTCTTGGCGAAAACCGTCGGGCCGTGCTGTTCGTTGCGCAGTGCGGTTGAAGCCTGCCGATCGGCACCGTGCGGGAGTATGACCAATCTCATCAGACCTCGCACGCTGTCGGCGGCTAGACGAACCGTTTGACGAACTCCAGCGAGGTGTCGGCGACCAGGCGCCAACCGCTGTCGATCGTCAGCGCGTGCCCGCGGTCGGGGAGCTTGACGATCTCCGCGTTCTTTCGATCGTGAGCTGGAGGCGTGGGTGTGTGTTGTAGGCGCTGCGGGCGGATGCTGGTGCTGGAGCGTGGTGCGAGCTGGTTATCTCCGTCGAAGCCACTCGGCGAGCAGCGGGTCGAGCAGGAACGGCGCGCCGTGCTCGTCTCGCTGGACGTGACGTTCGTCGGCAAGCAGGCGCTCGAGCGCCTCGTGCAGCGTTGAGCGCGCCACGCGGTGCTCGGCAGCGGCAGTGCTGCCGCTCACGGCCTGTCCGTCGGCGAGCGCCATCAGCACGATCCGCTCGATGCGTCCGAGACCGTCCCACAGCGCCTGATGCGCATCTCGCGTCTCGGTCAGTGCACGATCGATCGCGGTGGCGGCGAGCTCATCGGAGGGATGCGATTCGTCGAGCAGGTTGTAGAGATGGTGTGCCAAGAGCACCGTGCGCTGCGGATGTCCCTGCGTGAAGGACATGAGCTCGTCCACGGTGCCCGCGGCGTCCAGTCCATCGGCGCTCAACAATGCGTCGATGTCGCGAGTCGCCTCATCTATCGGTAGCCGTGGCAGCTCCAGCGGCCGCGCCTGGCCGTAGAACGGCCGCTCGTGATCTGAGAACAGCGCACGCATCAGCGAGGGCTGACTACCGGCGAACACATACGCCGCGGCCTCTCCGTGATGCTGAATCACAGATCGAACCAAGCCATCGAGTGCGTCATCGGCAACCAGCAGGTCTTGAAACTCATCCATACACACAACCGTCAAGCCACCCCCCGCCTCGTGCAGACGCAACGGGACGTCGAGCAGTTCGAGCAGCGCGACACGCGCCTCCTCGGCGGCGGGACGGCCGGCAGATGGAGCGAGCCGCACCTGCAGTCCTGGCACCCCGGCGCTTACACTCAACCGCGCCATCCAGCGCCGCACGCTGCGACGAGAGTCTGCGGGCAGCGTGCTGAACGCCCCGGCAACTCGTGCCGCCACGTCGCCCACCGTCGCCACCTTCGATAGATCCACGCGCACCGCTCGATGTCCAACTGCGCGCATCGCCGCCACATGCGCATCGAGCACGCTTGTCTTGCCGAAGCGCCGTGGGGCAGCCAGTCGGATCGCCACACGGTCGCTTGCGGCGGTGGCTGTCGCGCAAAGATGTGGCTGGCGGGACTTTGCTGTGGCGATCGATGGGTGTGTAGGCGCTGGTGGTGGGGGGGTGATCCCCCGGGAGGGCTTCTCAGGCCGCTGCGGTGGCTATTTGGTGTTTGTGGAGCTTCAGTAGGTTGTGGGTGGTGGTGATCAGTCGCCATTCAGAGCGTGCGGCGGATCTGCCTCGCCTGTGGAACTGGTTGATGCGCCGGTTGTGCTTGGTTTGAGCGAACACGGGCTCGACCATCGCCTTGCGTTTTCGGTAAAGCCCGCCGCCGTGGTCACCGGCGAGCACGCTGCGCATGAAGGCGTAGCGGCCGCCGTCCCAGCCGCGGCGGGGTGTGTCGCGCTTGCCGGCGTCGGGCGGGATCAAGACTTGGGTGCCGTTGCTGACGACGTTGTCGATTTGATTTTCATGCCAGTAGCCGCTGTCAGCGACCGCGACCCCGGGTGCCTCGCTCACACCGATCTGCGCTAGCTCGCGGCGGGTGGCCTTGACCATCGGCTCGAGCTGCCCAAAGTCTGGTGAGGTGAGGGTGACCTCGGCCGCCAAGACGATTTGATGCTCATTCACAGCGGCCTGCACGTTGTAACCCTGGGTGTAGCTGCGCGGCGTCTTGACGTTGCGTGAATCGAGGTCGGTGACGTTGATCTTCCCCGGCGGCACCTCGGGCGCCACATATGGGTTCGGGCGTGCCCCGAACCGTCTGCCGTCCTTGGTCACGGCAGTCGCGCGGTGATGCTCGTAGGCCTCGTTGGCCTCGCGCTCGACGCGCAGGTTTTCCTGTAGGCGACGCTCGCACTCAAGCAGGCGCTCCGAGCGCGAGCGCGGGATCGGATCGGCTGCGAGGCGGCGGTGCTCCTCCAGCTGGTAGCGCGCCTCGCGTACCCACCCCTGACGCCCGTGCATCCGGGCGACGATCACCTCGGGGTCAAGCGCGAGCTCCACACCCTGCGATTGCGTGTCAGGCACCTTCACCTTCGTGTCGTCTCTGCCCGCGCGCTCCTGCGCGAGCTTCTCCTTGGCTTCGCGCAGCGCAGCACGCCGCCCCTCACGAGTCCGCAGGTGCTCGGGCAGCTCATCGCCGCGCGCCTGCCCATAGAGCTCGTCCTCGGTAGCGTCGATCTCGCCCGCCTCCTTCAGGATCTCGCGGGCGAGATGTTCGTAGTCGAGGTTTGAGTGATGCGAGGCGTTCGCGTGCACCTTCGTCCCGTCGATCGCGATCACCCCGACCTTCACGAGCCCCGCCTCCCGACAGAGCCCCAGCACCTCGCTGAACAACTCGGCCAGGGCCGTCTCGTGGCGCACACGAAACCGCGCGATCGTCGCGTGATCCGGCATCTGCTGGCAAGCGATCACCCTATAGGCGACATCCTCCACGCAGCGACGCTCGATTCCCCTTGAGGACCGCTCACCCCGCGCGTACGAATACAAAAGCAGCGCCACCATCACCGAAGGCTCGAACGCCGCGCGGCCCCACCCATCCTGGCGGTAGGAGCCATAGAACGCGTTCAGATCCATATCCTCGACCGACGCCAACACGAACCACGCGAGATGACCCTCCGGCAGCCAATCCCGCGGGTCCGGTGGCATCAAAAACACCTGCTCACGATCACACTCAAGAAAGTTCTGGGGCATACCCAGAAGTGTCTTAACCGCGCCGGACAGACCGGGGGTTTACGCGACACCCACGGCGCTTTGCAAGCTGTCGAGCTCCGCGCGACGGTCGATCAGGCGAGCGGGCTCGATCGGCCCCTGATAGTTGAACGGGTTCACCGTACATCAGTGTACGGCATTACCGTACAGCATGGTTGTCTTGCTCACGGTCAGGGTCCGACGGCAGTTTGCCTATGCCGTGGTGACTTCGGGCGCTAGATGTCGAAACCCGTCAGCGTTCGTGGTGGGCTTCCGGTGATCCAGGCGGCTAGGAGTGGGTCGGTGAGGCGATAGCCGGTACGTGTAGCGGGGTCGTTGGTGATCTCGCCTCGATCCTCGAGTGCTTTGACGGCCGTGTGGATGGCGCCGCCGCGTGAACCGCCGTGGCGACGGCCGGCGGCATAGAGGGCGCTTGTGTTCTCGGCGATTGCTGTGAGCGCGCGCCGGTTGCTCGCGGACAGACCGCTCCAGACGATGCGCAGCTCGTCGCTGACCTGGTGCATGGCGCGCTCGTAGGCGGCTTGCCATGTCTCCTCGGTCGCGGTTGCTTTGCCAGGTGTGAGCTCCCAGACGGTGTGTGCGAGCAGCATTGTGCGCTGCGGGTGGCCTTGAGCAAGCGCGAGCAGTGGTGCGAGTGCGCGGCCGATCTCGCGCGCGGTCCGTTGGAAGCGGATGACGATGTAGTCCGCGATCGCCTCTGGTGGGAGCGGTGGCAGCGCGACGGGGGCGGCTTGACCGTAGAAGGCGCGGCGGCGGTCGGCGAACAGCTCGCGCATCATGCCGACGTGCGAGCCGGCAAAGATATACCCGGCGGCGTCGCCATGGTGCTGAATCTCCGAGCGGATGACGGCGTCCACGCGGTCGGTTGCGGTGAGCACGTCCTGGAACTCGTCGAAGACGACGAGCGTGCGTGTTCCGTGGCGCTCGTGTAGGCGGCGCGGCAGCGCGAGCCGGTCAAGTAGCGGTGGCTCGGCCTGTGCGTCGACAGTGACCTCCACGCTGGCTGGCAGGGGGCCGCCGCCGGCGCGGAAGGTGGGGCGCAGCATTTGCCTGGCGCCCGCGAACCAGCTTGCAAGGCGTCCCTGGAGCTGCTCGGCGTAGGCGCGCTCGATCCGCTGGGAGATGTCAGCCAGCGTGAGCACGCCGAAGAAGTCCACGTAGACAGTTGCCCAACCTTCGCTCTCGGCGTCATGCATCACCCGTCGCAGGAGCGAGGTCTTGCCGTAGCGCCGTGGTGCCACGAGCCGGCTGTTGTTGCCCTCGTCGGCTCGCGCCAGCAGCTCGCTAGCCTCGGCGTCGCGGTTGATCAGGTCCGCGACGGGGACGGGCTCGCTGTAGCGGAACGGGTTCATGCTCTCAATCATAGAGCAGATCTGCTCGCAATCGACGAGCAGCGATTGCTTTGGCCGCGGAGATCATGCCGACGCCCAACTCGAGCTTTCCCGGCAGGGGTCTGTGTGGTGGGGTCGTGGTGTGGGGGTATTGACAACCGTGCGGGGGTGGTGTACGGTCTCCTTTGTCATGGTCATCCCCTCGGGGGTGGCTGGCGAACATAGGATCCGGTTGGGTCGCCGCGTCTGTGGTTGACTTCAAGCGCTTGGCAGGGTGCAGGTGGGTGTAGAGGGATCGGGTCGCAACGGATGAGGGAGTTGGTTGAGCGTGGTTTCGAGTGGGAGATACGTAGCGGGGATGTGCGCGTCCCGTCTGAGGGCTGATGCTAGATGCGCCAGCTTGGCGCTGTCGCATCTCTCTCTCTCTCTCTCTCTCTTGTCCTGAGCCGCTAGGGGCTGGGGCTCCTCATCTTCGGGTCCTGAGGGGCCTCGCGGTGTCCCCCGGGTGGGGTGGGCACAGCTTGTGCTTTGGGGGGCTGTCGTGAGTGCCGCGCTTGATCGCGGTGCTCGTGGTGGCCGTGTGGCGGGGGCGTCGAGGCGTGCCGGGCGCGCTCGGGCGGCCGGAACGGCCGGGGTGAGTGAGTCGGCGTTGGCGCGTGCGCGGTTGAGTGATGTGGCGTTGCCGCGTACGCGGGTGGGTGAGATTCAGCGCTCGCGGCTGCTGGCCGGTGCGGTCGGCACGATCGATGAGTTGGGTTATCCCCGGGCGACGGTGGGGCGGATCACCGGGCGTGCGCGGCTGTCGCGGCGGACTTTCTACCAGATGTTCGCGAATCGCGATGAGTGTTTCGCGGCGGCGTTGGAGGAGGTGGCTGCCACGGTTCTCGGGGAGCTTTCGGCGGCGGGCCTCGAGCGGTTGGCGTGGCGTGAGCGGGTCCGTATGGGTGTGTGGGCGATCTTGGCGTTCTTCGATCGTGAGCCGGTGTTGGCGCGGGTGTGTGTGGTGCAGGCGTTGCGTGCGGGTCCGCTGGTGCTGGAGCGCCGGGAGGAGATCCTTGCGCGGCTGGCAGCGGTGGTCGACGAGGGTCGTGAGGAAAGGGCGCGTAGCGACGGCTTGACCCCGTTGACCGCGGAGGGCGTGGTGGGCGCCGCGTTCGCGATCGTCTACTCCCGGCTCTCGCGGCGGGATGGTGACCCACTGACGGGTCTGTTGGGTGAGCTGATGGCGATGATCGTGCTGCCGTATCTCGGTCCCGCGGTGGCCAGGCGCGAACGGTCGCGGCCGGCGCCCGCCGCGCCTGTGGTGGCAGCGAGCGCGCCCACCCCAGCGTCGCGGAGCGAGCGTGACCCACTGGCTGATGTGAACCTGCGCCTGACTCACCGAACCGCGAGGGTGCTGGAGGGAATCGCGGAGTTGAGCGGGCGCGGCGCCGACCCCAGCAACCGCCAGGTCGCGAGCTTCGCCGGCATTGCCGACCCGGGGCAGATCTCCAAGCTCCTGCGCCGGCTGGAGCGCCTCGGGCTGTTGGTCAACACGGGGGCGGGGCACGCCAAGGGCGAGCCCAACGCCTGGGCGCTCACCCCCAAGGGCCAGCAGATCACCCAGAGCATCCGGTTGCACAGTGCCCCCCACGAGCGGCGGGCTGCGTGATGGCACGGGTGCGCTCATCGATCTCGTCGAGGGCATGGGTGCTCCCGGCGCACGCGGCGCGCGGACGGCGCGTTTCTCGCCACGGCGACTTCACAACACCAACCAAGGAGAACAAGGTGAAACCCACAGAGCACACCGCGAACACCGCTTCCAGGTCGAAGGCCGGTCTTTTCGCGACGCTCCGTGGCCTGCGCCGAGCCCAAGGGAGTGGTGCGCTCGCCCGCGGCCTAGTTGCCGCGCCGCTCCTCGCCCTCTGTGTTCTGCTGGCGCTCTCTGCAGGTGTCGCCCAGGCCGAACCCCCCGGGCTTGTCTCCTACGGTAACTTCGCGGGCTCGTTCCCGAACGGTGTTGCGGTGGATGAGTCCACTGGCAACGTGTATGTGGCGAGTTTGACTCAATCGAACATCAATAAGTTCGACGCCTCAGGAAAACTGTTCTCTCCGCCATCTCCGTTCGGGGCAGGGAGCGGGTTCTACTCCGGAGCGGCCGTGAATCCCATGAACGGGGACGTGTACGTGCTCGATGCGGCGAGCCAGGCGATCGACACGTATGACCCGAACAGTGGTGCGCTGCTGTCGTCGTTCTCTGTGCCGGGGTCCGCCAACTTCTTTGGCTTCCTCACGGTCGTCCAGATTGCAACTGACTCCGCGGGTGACGTCTATGTGCCGGTCATACCGGAAAACGAGGTGCTCGAGTACAGTCCCGCTGGAACGCTCCTGAACACGTTCACCGGCGGCGCCGGCTCCGGGGCGCTGAGGGCGCCGCACGGTGTCGCGGTCGACCCCTCCGGAAATCTGTGGGTTGCCAGTACCGGCAACAATCGGATCGAGGAGCTAAAGCCTAGCGATACGCCCGTCGAAGTCAACGGCAAAGCTGTCGAAATCGAAAGCAAAGGCGTGGAATCGCTTGCGCTGGACGGGCATGGTGATGTGCTCGCGGTCGTGAAGAACGACGAAGACTTCTGTGGCACGATGGAACCACCTTGCGCTCACCTCGTCGAGTACAGCTCGGCCGGCGTGCAGATCGCAGATGTGGGGGCCGGCAGCTTCGGGGGTGAAGGTGGTGGTCTGCCTAACATGGTGGCGGTCAACCGGGCGAGCAATCGTGTGTACGTTACGGACGGCAGTATCGCCGAACACGGTCAGAACCTTATATGGATCTTCGGGCCGCCGCTCGCGCCTACGGTGGGTAGGGAGTTGACCGCTGAAGTTGCCACCTCGCAAGCCAAGCTTGGTGCGCTTGTCAACCCTGGTGGGGTCTCGACCACCTACCGCTTTGAATACGACACCACTGAATATAGGGAAGGCGAAGGCCCTCATGGTCAGAGCGCGCCGTCCCCCGAAGGCAGCGTGGGCGAAGGCGTCACCGCTCATACGGTGTGGGCAGGGGCCGGAGGTCTGCGACCCGGAACGACCTACCACTACCGCGTCGTCGCGACGAGCGAACTCGGTGTCGCTTATGGACCCGACCAGACGTTCACGACACAGAGCATTGAACAGGCTGCCTGCCCAAACGAACAGCTTCGCAGCGGTTTTTCGGCAAAACTGCCCGACTGTCGTGCCTACGAGCTCGTAACGACTCCTGTCGAGACATCAGTGGAGGTCAAGACCGTCGGGACGGCAGCCGGCGACGGCCACGCGATTTCGTTTATCACCCATGAACCCGAGCCGGGCGCTACGACGGGCGGAAATGACTACGTCGCCTCGCGCGGAGCAAGTGGTTGGAGTCTGGAAGATGACACCCCGATCGAATCGTATTCGGGGGTCGTGTGCGTGTCCCATTCCGGGGGTGTGGGACCATACTCGGAGGACCTCTCGAGGGCCCTAGTCAGCGTTGGCGGTAACACGCGTGGCTCGCTAGGTTCGGGTTCACAGCAGGAAGCATGCAACGCAGAAGGCCTGCAAATCGTACCCGGCGAACCAGTGGGCTACGAAAACCTGCTGCTGCGCGACAATACTACCGGCACTTACCGTCTCATCAACACCCCGCCGCCGGGGGTGACCCCCGCCGACGCTCACGCCAGAGGCGTCTCGGCCGACCTCAGTCACGTTGTCTTCAGCGAGAGGGCGCCCCTGGTCTCCAACGCGCCGGGTGATGGCGCTGAAGATCTCTATGAATGGGACGAAGGCGTCCTGCGCTTGGTGACGGTGCTCCCGGATGGCACTCCCATGGCGGGATCGCTTCCGGAAGGCCAGTCAGAGCCGGAACACGGCAGCGTGATCTCAGCCAATGGATCACATGTCGTCTTCGTGTCTGGTGGCAATCTCTACGACCGGATCGACGGTGAACGCACGGCAAGGATCGACGAATCGCAGGGCGGAACCGGTCCGAGTGGCGGTGGCTCCTTCCAGGCGGCGACCGCCGACGGCTCGAAGGTCTTCTTCACCGACGAAAGCAGGCTCACGCCCGACTCTACGGCGGCCGCCAACGAACCGGACCTTTATGAGTGCGAAATAGTCGAAGAAGAGCAGGCGGGCGAAGTTGTCTCAAAATGCAAGCTGAGCGATCTGACGGTCGCCAAAGCCGGGGAACACGCCGATGTGATCCGCGTCTCGGGGCTCGCCGATCAAGCCGGTCCCGACGTCTATTTCTTTGCGATGGGCAAGTTGGCGACCAATAGCCGCGAATACCAAGACGCCGAAGGCAACACAGTCGTCGAACGTGCGGAAAACGGTCAAACGAATCTGTATCTCTGGCACAACAACACAACGACATTCGTCGCGACGCTCAAGTCGGGCGTGGATTATGGCACTGGACAAACCTCGCCTGATGGCGGGTGGTTCGCGTTCGACTCGCGTAAGGATCTCACCGGCTACGCCAACATCTCGTCGTCGGGCGTGGCGATCGAAGAGATCTTTCTCTATAGCGCGGCAACGAATCAAATCGTGTGCGCGTCGTGCAATCCGAGTGGCGAACTGAATGGAGGGGCGAACATCGACGTCCAGCGTCGCGAGCTGTCAAACGGTGGGCGAATGTTTTTTGAAACGAACGAAGCACTAGTGCCTTCCGATACGAACGGTCAGGCCGACGTCTACGAGTACGAGAACGGACAGCAGTATTTGATCTCGGCCGGCACCAGCTCGAGTGCCTCGACGTTTGGGGAAGCAAGCGAAAACGGCAACGACGTCTTCTTCCTCTCACGTCAACAGCTCGTGCCACAGGACACCGAGGAAGAAGCGCAGGTGATATACGACGCGCGTGTGGAGGGGGGTTTTACGGCCACTGCCTTGTCGCCGCCGTGCACAAATGCCGATGCGTGTCGCTCGCCGGTCGCGCCGCAACCTTCGATCTACGGGGCCCCGTCGAGCCAGACGTTTTCGGGCGCCGGCAATCTTGCTCCACCCGCTGAAGCAAAGGCAAAGAGCAAGGCCAAACCCAAGAAGAAGAAGACAAAGCCCAATGCGGCGTGTAAGCGCCACGAGCACAAACATGTTCGCTGCGCGACACGCGCGCGCAGGACTGGATCGAAAGTCAAGCTCCACAAGGGGGGTAAGTGATCATGAGGACCGCTTTCTTGGAAGGTGTCCACCCCCGGCGGACGGCGTGGTTGAGTCTGGCGTTGGGCGGCGTGCTCGGTGTGTGGCTTTTGTTGGGCAGCGTCTCGGCGTTCGCGGCAAGTGAACCCCACCCACCCGCGATCGTGCCCAGCTTCGGTTCGTTCTCCAACCCGAACGGGATCGCGATCGACGAAGCCAGCGGGGATGTGTATGTCGCTGACATCGGCACGGACAAGGTCTATAAGTTCGACGCAGGCGGCACACCTGCCAACTTTACCGCGCTTGGGAGCAACGAACTGAGCGGCAACCTCACGCCGGCCAAAACGTTCTCATTCCTCGACGTGTACGGCAATCCCGCCGCGATCGCGGTCGACAACTCGAAATCCGGGTCCGACACCTCTGCGGGGGACCTGTATGTGATGGATGCGGGACAGGGTGTGATCGACAAGTTCGGACCGGGCGGCGAATATCTAAATCAGATTACGGGATTCACCCCCGGTGGCGCCGCCACGGAACGCGAACTGTTGGGTATCGGCATTGACGCAAACGGCGTACTTCATGTAGAGTTCAGAAGTTCCGCCGGCGTCGCAGTCGATGAGTTCGACGACTCCGCTGTCAACCATCTGGTGGCAGAACAGTTGAATTCGCACGCAACATCATATTTTGCGGGTGCGCCCGGTGCTGCACAAGCTCACGGCTTTGCCGTCAGCTCGTCGGGTGACGGCTACTCACTTTATGAACCCTCGTGCTCCTGCACCGTCAAGTTCGGGCAGCAGCTGGCGGGACTTGGTGCGATCGAGAATGCCGGAGCAGGCGATGTCGCGGTTGCCACCGATCCGGCAACTGGACATGTCTATATCGACGATCAATCTTCTGTCGCGGAGTGGGACACCGGAACGATGAACGGCAGCCAGGAACCTCAGACCGAGGGAACGCTGGTCTCGCGGTTTGGCTCGCTGCAGCTGTCGGGCACGTCGGGCCAGGGCGGTATCGCTGTCAATGGAGCGAGCGGTAATATCTACGTCTCCAACCCGGCTGACGGAAAAGTCTACGTGTTTGGCAGCGACGTGCCCGCAGTCGCCGTTGGTGCGGCGGCAAACGTGACTGAGGAAGGGTCGACGTTGAGCGGTACAGTCGACCCTCGTGGCACGACGGTCACGTCTTGTGTATTCGAATACGGGGTCGTTGACGAATTCGGTCAGGGCGCCTATGAACACAGCGTATCTTGCCAGCCGAGTCCCGCGACAATAGGCGCGGGCAGCAGTCCGGTGCCGGTTTCCGTGGACATTGGAGGCCTGAAGCCCGGTCTGCTTTACCACTTTCGCCTTAATGCCGGTAACGCTAACGGCCTCAGCCAAAGCAGCGGTCTGCTGGCGACGCTCGGTGTGGGCTTCGGTGTCAAGGCTTTCGACGTGAACTTCTTGAACGAAAACGGTACTCCCGACACGCAGGCCGGTTCGCACCCCTATGAGCTGGTGAACAACATCTCGCTCAATACGCGGTTCATGCCCGAGGAATCCAATGCCGATTCGCCATACGTCATCGAGCCCGCAGGCACGATCAAGGACCTCACTCTCGACTTGCCCCCTGGGGTCGTCGGCGATCCGAATGCTACGACCAAGAAGTGCACGTTGACCGAACTCGACGCGGGAGATGGGGCTGCGCTCTGTCCAGCCGAATCAGTTGTTGGCCACTACAAGCTTTATTGGAGCACACACATATTTTATGGCGAAGGATGGAACGAACAGCTGTACAACATGGTGACGCCGCACGGCGTCGCGCTGCAGCTGGGTTCGAACTTCGTCAACCCCAAACTGTTCATCAACAACGGAGTTCTTGCCGGTGGCGACTACCCGGTGCAGTCGACGGTAGTCAACGCTCCGCCGGCTGCACCAGTCATCAAAAGCAGCGTCGCGATCTTCGGCGTGGTTGGAAGTGGCTCGACTCGTAAAGCGTTCCTCACGTTGCCAACCGGTTGTCACGGTCCGTTGCGCTCGTCGATCTCTATTGACTCCTGGCAGGCCCCGGGTCATTGGGTTGAAAAGAGCGAAGTCATGCGTAATGTGGCGGGCACGCCCGTGTCGCTGACGGGCTGCTCAAAGCTTCAGTTCCCACCTGAAATCAGCGTTGCACCCGACACCACTAACGCGAGCACATCGTCCGGTTTGACGGTTGGTGTCCACGTATCTCAGAAGGCGGCGTTCAATCCGGAAGGGTTGGCCGAGTCATCGCTCAGGGACACGACCGTGACCCTACCCGAAGGCGTTGCGATCAACCCGTCCGGCGCGGATGGCCTTGAAGCGTGCTCGGAGGGTTTGGCGGGTTTCGAAGGCTTCACGGAATTCAACTCGGAATTCGAACCCGGGGTGAAGACCGCGACGTTCACGCCGACGCCTATCGAACAGTTGCAGCCGGGTACGAGCTTCTGTCCGAGCGGATCGAAGATCGGGACCGTGAAGATCAAGACGCCGTTGCTAGAACACGAACTGGAAGGCGCCGTTTATCTGGCGGCGCAGGACAACAACCCGTTCGGGAGTCTCGTGGCGATGTACATCGTCGCCGAAGACCCCTACTCGGGCACCCTCATCAAGCTCGCGGGCGAAGTGTCGTTGAACCCGCAGACGGGGCAGATCGTCACGACGTTCAAGAATACACCCGACGTGCCGTTTGAAAACCTCGAACTACACTTCTTTGGCGGGGAACGCTCGCCGCTGTCCACCCCGTCACGGTGCGGGACCTACACCACGACCGCGGTGTTCACGCCATGGGACGGCAATGGTCCCGTGACCACGGAATCCTCGTTCAACATCGAACACGGCCCTGGTGGCGGCCCGTGCCCCGGTGCGAGTCTGCCGTTCAGCCCGACGGTGAATGCGGGTGCGACGAACATCCAGGCGGGTGCGTTCTCGCCGTTGACTGTGACTGTGAACCGTAAAGACGGCGAACAGAACCTGAAGTCGCTTGAAGCGAAACTGCCGCCGGGCCTCTCCGGTGTGCTGTCGGGGGTTGAATTGTGCTCCGAACCGCAAGCCAGCGAAGGGCTGTGTGGGGAAAACAGCAAGATCGGCGAAGCGACCATTGGTGTCGGTGTCGGCAATGACCCGTTCACGGTCACTGGCGGGAAGTTCTATCTCACCGGCCCCTACAATGGCCACGGCAGCTGTACCGTCGGTGAACCGGGCTGCGCACCGTTCGGCTTGACTTTCGAGGTGCCCGCCAAGGCCGGCCCATTCGACCTCGCGAACACGACGAGCAACCACCCTCCGTGCGACTGCGTGGTGGTCAGGGGCAAGATCGAACTGAACCCGCAGACTTCCGCGCTCACAATCACTTCGAATCCGCCCGGGTCGCCGGATTCGATCCCGACGAGCATCGAAGGGATCCCCTTGGAAATCCAGCACGTCAACGCCACCACCACACGCGGCAACTTCCAGTTCAACCCGACCAACTGCTCGAAGATGTCCCTGACGGGCACGGTGCAGTTGAACGAAGGCGGCACCAGTACGATCTCAACGCCGTTTCAGGTCACCAACTGCGCCGCGCTGAAGTTCGAACCCAAATTCAGCGTATCGACCTCCGCTAAGACGAGCCGGGCGAATGGGGCGAGCCTGAGCACGAAGGTGACCTACCCGAACGTGCCGCAAGGCACCGACGCGGACATCGCGAAGGTCAAAGTCGAACTCCCCAAGCAACTACCCTCACGCCTGACCACCCTGCAGAAGGCATGCACCGCCGCACAGTTCGAAGCCAACCCGGCGGCGTGCCCCGCGGCGTCGAAGATCGGGTACGCCACGGTGCACACCCCGTTGATCCCGGTCCCGCTGCAGGGCCCCGCGATCTTCGTCAGCCACGGCGGCGAAGCATTCCCCTCGCTGACGCTCGTGCTGCAGGGTTACGGCATCACGATCGACCTCGTCGGGACGACCGACATCAAGAACGGGGTGACCTCGACGACGTTCAAGACGGTCCCCGACCAGCCGTTCTCGAGCTTCGAACTGACGCTCCCCGAGGGCCCTTACTCCGCACTCACAGCCCCCGGGAACCTCTGCACCGCCAAGAACCTCAAGATGCCCACCGAATTCCTCGCGCAAAACGGCGCCGAGCTCAAGCAAAACACCAAGATCACCGTCACCGGCTGCCCGAAGGCGAAGAAGACCACCCACAAGAAGAAGAAGCACAAGGCCAAGGCCAAGCACAGGAAGCGCAAGAAACGGTAGGCCTGCAAGATACCTGCCCATTCCGGATTCGCCGGATTTGTGATCCGCACTGCCCGGGGTTTACATTCCGGATTATCCGCCCCCCGGGTCGGCGACTCGCTTGCCGGGCGCGTGGAGCGGGTGCCGCTGCGGCCCTTCACGCAGGCTGAGATCGCGCGCCGGGCGGTGCCGGCGTGGCTGGAGGAGATCTGGGGGGCGTCGGTACGCCCCGTGTGGAGGTGGAGGAGGTGGGGTGGGCGGCGCAGGCCCAGCGCATCGCCGCCGGCGGGTTCCCGCCGGTGCTGGACATGCTCAGCGGTCGCGCGTGAGTCGTTTGTGGCGATGGAGCTGGCGCGATTGCTGCCCCACGCCCCCACCGCACCGCGCCGTGAGGCGACCACTGCGCTTGAGGGCATGTAGCCACTGCCGTATGTGGGCTCACCTGTGGGCTTGACATCTGCGCCGCGAAGCGTTACGGTCTGTTTACAAGCCGGTCTCTCGCTGTCGGGAGCCTGGGTACATAGGGTCTGGTTGGGGTCATCTCGCCTTTGTGGTTGACGTCAAGCGCTCGCAGGTTGCAGTTATGGGAGAGGGCTGGATCAGAGCGATGAGGGAGTTGTTTCAGCGTGGTTTCTAGAGGGAGATACGTAGCGGGGATGTGCGCGTCGGCCCGTGGGGCTGATGCTAGATGCGCCAGCTTGGCGCTGTCGCATCTCTCTCTCTCTCTCTCTCTCTTCGGCTAGGTCCCTAGCCGAAGAGGCTCCTCATCGGGCGCGTTCGCGCCGCTTTGGCTTCGTCCCTATGGGGGTTGGGCTCCGGCCGGCTCTGGGCGGGGTAGTGGTTTCACCTGCGCGCGTGGGGTGTGGTTGCTGATGGCGGCGCCGGCGGGTGGCGGTGTGAAAACAGCGGCGCGTCTAGGGGCGGGTGAGCGGGCGCTGCCGGCGGAGCGGCGCGCGCGGCGCCGGCCGGGGAGCGTGGTGGTGCCGCAGGGCACACGGCAGGTGCAGGTGGAGGAGATTCAGCGCTCGCGGCTGCTGGGCGCGGCGGCCGCGGTGATCGACGACCTTGGGTATGAGCAGGCCTCGGTGGCGCGGATCGCGGCGCGGGGGCGGGTGTCGCGGCGAACGTTCTACGAGCTGTTCGGCAACCGCGAGGAGTGCCTGGTCGCGCTGCTGGATGAGGTCGCTGGTCGGGTCGAACGTGAGCTTGCCGCGGCGGCCCTGGGGGGTCTTGCGTGGCATGAGCGGGTTCGTGGGGGGTTGTGGGCGATCCTTGCGTTCCTGGATGCCGAGCCGGTGCTGGCGCGGATTTGCGTGGTGCAGGCGTTGCACGGTGGGCCGCGGGCGCTCGAGCGTCGCGAGCAACTGCTCGCGTGTCTGGCGGGCGTGCTCGATGAGGGGCGTCGTGAGGGTTCGCGTGGCGGGGAGTGCACTTTGGTTACGGCGGAAGGTTTGGTGGGTGGGGCGTTTGGCGTGGTGTATGCGCGTTTGCGGGGTGGCGATCGTCGGCCGTTGACGGGGTTGCTCGATGAGTTGATGGGGATGATCGCCTTGCAGTATTTGGGAGCGAGAGCGGCGCGCCGCGAACAGCGGCGCCCCGCGCCCGCGCCGCCCCCGGTGTCGCCGGGTGGGCCGGTCTCCGCGGGCATGGAGAGCGACCCGTTGGACGAGGTGGATATGCGTCTCACCTACCGCACTGCACGGGTGCTGGGATGCATCGCCGAGCTGAGTGCGCGGGGGGCCGGTCCCAGCAATCGCGTGGTCGCGGAGCGCGCCGGGGTTACGGACCTGGGGCAGATTTCAAAGCTGTTGCGGCGCTTGGAGCGTCTGGGTCTCGCGGTCAACACCGGCGGGGGGCATCGGAGCGGCGCGGCGAACGCGTGGCAGCTCACGCCGCTGGGCGCGAAGGTCGCGCGGCGCCTCAGCGTTCTCACCCGCGACCGGGAGCAGGCCGCATGACGCGTCACATCCGATCGGCTTACCGCTTCACAACCTCGACTAAGGAGAACAAGGTGAAACCCACCGAGCACACCGCGAAGCCCGCCGTCACCCCGAAGACCGGGCGCTTCGCACCGCTCCGTGCTCTTCTCCATCCCCGAGGGAGTGGTGCGCCCGCACGCGGCCCGATCATCGCGCTGCTCATCGTCCTCTGTGTTTTGCTGGCGCTCTCTGCCGCCGTCGCCCAAGCCGAACCTCCCAAGCTCGTCTCCTACGGACAGTTCAGCGCGCAGGAGCCGCACGCGGATGGTGTCGCTGTGGGAGGCTCTGGAGACCTGTTCGTGTCGGGTCTCTTGGGGGAAGGGTTTGCCCCCTCGACGGTGGTCAAGCTCGATCCTTCGGGCAAGTTACTCTCGCCGCCGTCCCCGTTTGGGTCCGCGCACTACTCCGGTGTTGCGGTGAACTCGACCAACGGCGACGTGTACGTGCTCGGCCAAGAAGGCATCTTCGGGGGTGCGGTGAAGATCTTCGTCTACGACCCCAACACGGGCGCGTTGCTGGCGTCGTTTGAAGTGCCGGCGTCACGCAACGTCGGCGGCTTCCTCGCTGACGTACAGATTGCAGCCGACTCGGCCGGCAACGTGTACGTGCCGGTGGCGCCGGAAAACAAGGCGCTCGAGTACAGTCCGACGACTTGCGCGGCCGAACCGACACCGTGTAAACCGCTGAAGACGTTCACGGGCTCCGGCGCCGGTGCGCTGAAGGAACCGACCGGAGTCGCGATCGACTCCTCCGGCGACCTCTGGGTAGCTGGCAACAACAGGATCGTGGAGCTCGATTCCAACGGTGCGCCTGTGGAAGTACACGGTAAGCCCGTGGAAATCGAGAGCGAAGGCGTGGGGTCCGTGGCAGTCGACGGGCATGGGGACGTGTTCGCGGTCGTCGCCAACGGCGCGGACTCGTGCGGCGAAATCGGCTCTTCCTGCGTCCATCTCGTCGAGTACGGCTCGGAAGGCAGGCAGCTCGCCGATATCGGGGCCGGCTCTTTCGGCGTGCCTCAAAACGCATCGACGCGCTTCTACAGCATGGTCGCGGTGAATCAAGCGAACGGGCGTGTATACGTGACTGACGGCCTCAAAGAAAAGATCCAAGTGTTCGGGCCCCCCATCGTACCTGTGGTCGACAGGGAGCTCACCGCCGAAGTCGGCGTCTCCGAAGCGAAGCTCGGCGCGCTCGTGAACCCCGGCGGCATTCAGACGAGCTACCGCTTCGAATACGGCCCTACCGGCGCCTACGGCAGCTCGACGCCCTTCCCGGAAGGCAGCCTCGGTGAAGGAGTGAAATCGCACGCGGTGTGGGCGTCCGCAAACGGCCTCGCGCCCGGGAGCACCTACCACTACCGTGTCGTCGCGAGCGATGAAGTGGGAACGGCCTACGGCCCCGACCAAACCTTCACTACGCTGACCGCCGAACAGACGGCGTGTCCCAACGAACAGGTGCGTGGCGGCTTCGCCGCGAGGTTGCCCGACTGCCGCGCCTACGAGCTCGCGACGCCGCCGGTCACGAGCGGGTCCCAGTTCGATGCTTCTCAGACGTACGCGAGCACGGTCGCCGCAGATGGCGAAGCGATCTCGCTCGTCACCCTGGAACCGCGGCCGGGCGCGCCCACCGCCGGCGAACGATACGTGGCGACGCGTGGCGCAGGCGGCTGGATCGCGGAAGACATCATGCCGCTCGAATCCTATGACGGGGTGGGCTGCACGCAATACCAAAACGTGTACGCCTACTCGGAACAGCTCACCAAGGACGTGATGCGAGCTGGCGGAGGGTCACGCGCTTCCGCGTCCGAAAACGAGCACGAAGACCCGGAATCGTGTAACCCCGAAGGCCGTCAGGTCGTGAGCGGCGAACCGGTGGGCTACGAAAACCTGCTGGTGCGCGACAACGCGACCGGCACTTACCAGCTTGTCAACGTCACGCCGCCGGGCGTGACGCCGGCCGACGCGCACTTCCAGGCCGCCTCCGCGGACCTCAGCCACGTGATCTTCACGGAGACCTCGCCCCTGGCTGAAGGCGCGTCCTACGGCGTCGAAAACCTGTACGAATGGGACGAAGGCGCGCTGCGGCTGGCGAGCGTGCTGCCGGACGGCACGACGGTCCCCGGGTCGCTTGCGGCACCAGCGGGGAAACCCGGACACGAAGGTGTTGTTTCCAGCGACGGCTCGCACGTCCTCTTCACCTACGGCGGCGCGCTCTATGATCGCATTGACGGGCAGCGCACCATTCAGATCGACGAAAAACAGGGTGGTGGGTCAGGTCTTAGCGGTGGCGGCTCCTTGCAGGCCGCTACCTCCGACGGTTCGAAGGTTTTCTTTCTCGACGAAAGCAAGCTCACGGCTGGCTCGACCGCGGAAGCGGGCGAACCTGACTTGTACGAGTGCGCGCTGGGAGAAGGCGCGAGCAAATGCGAATTGACTGACCTCACGGTCGCTGCGGCGGGGGAGCACGCAGACGTGCTGCGCGTCACGCCGCTCGGCCACCATGACAGCTCCTACGTCTACTTCGTCGCCGAGGGCGTGCTGGCGTCCAACAGGAGGGAATTCACGAACAGCGAAGGCAAGACTGTCGTCGAAGGCGCGAAAGCAGGGACGGAAAACCTGTATCTGTGGAACGGCGAAAAGACGACGTTCATCGCCACCGGCGTGTTGAACGATGGGCGGTTCGGCAACGAGCAGACCTCGCCCGACGGCAAGTGGCTCGCATTCGAATCGAGAAAGAGCCTGACCGGCTATGACAACACGCCGGCCGGCGGCGGCGCATGCAGCGGAAGTACCATTGCGTGCAGGGAGCTCTTCCTGTACAGCGCCGCCTCAGGGCAGTTCGCCTGCGCCTCGTGCAACCCCACGGGCGAACCTCCGGTCGCAGGAGGCGGTGTGCCGCCGTTCCCGAGCGTTCCCGGCGAAGAAAGCTTCGGAATCTTCCATAGCCGGCGCCTGCTCACGGACGTGGGCCAGGTGTTCTTCGAAACGATGGAAGCGCTCGTGCCTTCCGATACGAACGGCCAGCTCGACGTCTACGAGTATGAGGGCGGTCAGTCGTCTCTGATCTCGAGCGGCACGAGCTCCTACGAATCGAACCTGGAGGGTGCGAGCGAAAACGGCGATGACGTGTTCTTCCGCTCGGCCCAGCAGCTCGTGCCGCAGGACAACCAGGAAGGACTCATTGTCATCTACGACGCGCGCGCCGAAGGCGGCTTCCCGGCGCCTGCCTCGCCGCCGGCGTGCACGACCGCCGATGCCTGCCGCACGCCGGTCTCGCCACAGCCCTCGGTCTACGGGGAACCGGCGAGCCAGACATTCTCCGGCGTGGGGAACATCGCACCGCCTCCGTCTCCACCTGGCAAAACGACCGTAAAGAAAGTCACAAAGTGCAACAAAGGCTTCACCAAGAACAAAAAAGATAAGTGCGTCCGCAAGAAAACAAAGAGGTCTAAGAAATCCAAGAGGGCCAAAAAAGCCAGCTACGATCGGAGGGCAAAGTAATGACCACCTTCAAAGTTCTCCAGCGGCTCGCCCCCGTGCTGCTGGCGACGTTCGTCGTCATAGGCGTCACGGCTTCTCCCGCACTCGCCGAAAGCCATCCGGTGGTAGAACACACCAGCTTCGAAACGGACACGTTCTCCAACCCGAACGGGATCGCCGTTGATGAATCGACCGGGGATGTGTACGTGGCCGACATCGGCACGGACACGGTGTACAAGTTCGACGCGAATGGCAGCCCGCTCGACTTCGTCGCGCTGGGCTTAAACGCCCTGACGGGCGCCGCCACGCCGGCCGGATCGCTCTCGTTCCCCTCGCTGCACGGCAGCCCCGCGGCGATCGCGGTCGATAACGCTTGCGTACAGCACACCCCGGCGCTCACCGGCAACGCCTGCGAAGAATTCGACCCCTCGGCCGGCGACCTGTACGTGATGGATGGGGGTCACGGCGTGATCGACAAGTTCGGCCCTAGCGGCGAATACGTGAGCCAGATCAGCGGCTTCCCGCCATCCACCGGCTTCGACCAAGGCGAACTGCTGGGGCTGGGCGTCGACGGGAGCGGTACCGTACACGTCGACCTGAGCGCCAATGGCAGCGAACTCGGGCGACTGCTGGTGATCGACGAATTCGACGACGCGGCCGTGAATCATCTCATCGCTCACCAGCAACTGTATCCGCAGGACGAACTTGAAAGCCAGACGGGCATACCAGATCAAGTAAACGAGGCCCACGGCTTCGCCGTCTCCGCCACGGGCGATGACTACACGATGTACGAACCGCCGTGCTCGTGTACGGTCAAGTTCGGGCAGAAGCTCTCCGGGCTTGGTCGCGTGGACGGCAGCGATGAAGCGGGCGACGTTGCGGTGGCCGTCGACCCCGCGACCGGCCACCTCTACGCGGACGTTCAGTCGTCTGTGGCCGAGTGGGACACAGGCGCGATGAACCGCAACAGCACGACGAGCAGCAGCGAGCAGGGCAGCAGCGCTGGCACGCTCGTCGCGCGCTTCGGCTCGCTGCAGCTCTCGAGCTCCTCAGGTGAGGGCGGGATCGCCGTGGACGGCGCGAGCGGGGAGATCTACGTCTCAAACCCGGCCACCGGCAAGGTCTACGTTTTCGTGAGCGATGCCCCCGCGGTCACCGCGAGCGCGGCGAGCGGCGTGACCAGGGAAGCCGCGAGCCTGAGCGGCACGGTCGATCCGCGCGGCGTCGCCGTCAGCTCGTGTGAGTTCGAATACGGTCTCACCGACGAATTCGGCAACGGCCCCTACAACCACAGTGTGCCCTGCGAGCAGACGCCGGGCGAGATCGGAGCGGGAAGCAGTCCGGTGGCAGTTTCCGCGCAGCTCGAAGGCCTGGAGCCCGGCGAACTTTACCATTTCCGCCTCGTCGCGAGCAACGCCAACGGCGCGGGGCAGGGCAGCGGTATGCTCCCGACGCAGGGCGTTGGCTTCGGTATCAAGAGCTATGAAATCAGCTTCCTGAACGAAGACGGCACGCCCGACACGCAGGCGGGCTCGCACCCGTACAAGTTCGTCGACGCCTTTACGATGAACTCGCACTTCAAGCGCGTCGAATCGAACGCTGACTCACCGTACCTGCGCGTGCCGGACGGCGTCTTGCGGAATGTCAAGATCGATCTGCCCCCCGGCTTCGTCGGCGACCCCAATGCGACCGCCCAGAAGTGCACCGGAGAAGAGCTGCGTACTAGCACAACAAACTGCCCACCCGAATCGCGCATGGGCCATCTGTTCCTGAACTGGTCAGAAGCACAGGCTCGTCAACCGTACCTCTCGAGCGCCATCTTCGCCATGGTGCCCCCACGCGGCGTGGCTTTGCAGCTCGGCGCCAATTTCTTCTTCCCCCTGCTGTATATCAACAATGGCGTTCTCGCGGGGGGCAATTACCCCGTGCAGGTGACGGTGACGGAAGCGCCGACGACGGCACCCGTCGTCAGGAGCAGGGCGGAACTCTACGGGGTGAACGTCGGCACAAACAGCTCCGTTGGTGGCGCCGGCGAAGTCCGCAGCAAACCGTTCCTGACGATGCCGACCGGCTGCCACGGCCCCCTGCGCTCGACGATGGAAGCCGAGTCGTGGGAAGAACCGGGTAACTGGGTGAGGAAGGGTACGGTCACGCACAACGTCGCAGGCACGCCCGTCTCGCTGACGGGCTGCTCGAAGCTCAAGTTCCCGACGGAAATCAGCGTCACGCCGGACAGCAGCAACGCCAGCACGTCCTCGGGGCTGACCGTGAACGTCCACGTCCCACAGACCGCCGCGCTGAACCCCAACGGCCTGGCGGAGTCCGCGCTCAGGGACACGACCGTGACGCTGCCCGAAGGGGTCGCGATCAACCCGTCGGGTGGTGGCGGCCTTGAGGCGTGCTCGTCCAACGCCAGCGCGTTGCCCGAAGGCGCGTCCGGGAGCCCCGGCGATCAGATCGGCTACAAGGACCAGGAAGAACTGAACTCCGAATACGAACCGGGCGTGAAGTGGAGCACGTTCACGCCGGAATTGGCGAGTCCGCTTGCGCCGGGGTCCAACTTCTGCCCGAACGGCTCGAAGATCGGGACCGTGAAGATCAAGACGCCGCTGCTCGAACACGAACTGGAAGGCGCGGTGTATTTGGCGGCTCAAGAGGCCAACCCATTTGGGAGTCTCGTCGCGATGTATATCGTCGCGGAAGACCCGTTTTCGGGGAGCGTGGTCAAGCTCGCGGGCGAAGTGTCGTTGAACCCGGATACGGGCCAGATCGTGACGACGTTCAAGAACACGCCCGACGTGCCGTTTGAAAACCTCGAACTGCATTTCTTCGGTGGGGAACGCGCGCCGCTGGTGACACCGACGCGTTGCGGGATGTATACGACGACGGCGGTGTTCACGCCGTGGGACGGGAATGGTCCTGTGACCTCAGAATCCTCGTTCAATATCGAACACGGTCCGGGTGGTGGCCCGTGCCCGGGTGCGAGCCTGCCGTTCAACCCGACTGTGTCGGCGGGTGCGACCAACATCCAGGCGGGTGCGTTCAGCCCGCTGACGGTGACGGTGAACCGCAAAGACGGCGAACAGAACCTGAAGTCCCTGGAAGCGAAACTACCGCCGGGCCTCTCCGGTGTGCTGAGCGGTGTCGAACTGTGCCCCGAACCACAGGCCAACGAAGGATTGTGCGGGGAAAACAGCAAGGTCGGCGAAGCAACAATCGGTGTCGGTATCGGCAATGACCCGTTTACGGTCACCGGCGGGAAGTTCTATCTCACCGGCCCCTACAACGGCCACGGCAGCTGCACGGTCGGGGAAGCGGGGTGCGCGCCGTTCGGGATCACGTTCGAGGTGCCCGCGAAGGCCGGCCCGTTCGATCTCGCTAACACCAAGAACAACCATCCACCGTGCGACTGCGTAGTCGTCAGGGGCAAGATCGAACTGAATCCGCAGACCGCGGCGATCACGATCACCTCCAACCCACCCGGGTCCCCGGACTCGATCCCGACGAGTATCGAAGGGATCCCTCTGGCAATCCAGCACGTCAACGCCACTACCACCCGCGGAAACTTCCAGTTCAACCCAACCAACTGCTCGAAGATGTCCCTGACGGGCACGGTGCAGTTGAATGAAGGCGGCTCGAGCACGATCTCAACGCCGTTCCAGGTCACCAACTGCGCCGCGCTGAAGTTCGAACCCAAATTCACGGTCTCGACATCCGCCAAAACAAGCCGCACGGGCGGCGCGAACCTGACCGCAAAGCTCTCCTACCCGAACGTGCCGCAAGGCACCGATGCGGACATCGCGAAGGTCAAAGTCGAACTCCCCAAGCAACTACCCTCACGCCTGACCACCCTGCAGAAGGCGTGTACTGCCGCGCAGTTCGAAGCGAACCCGGCTGCGTGCCCCGTGGCGTCGAAGATCGGGTACGCGACGGTGCATACCCCGTTGATCCCGGTCCCGCTGCAGGGCCCCGCGATCTTCGTCAGCCACGGCGGCGAAGCGTTCCCCTCGCTGACGCTCGTGCTGCAGGGGTATGGCATCACGATCGACCTGGTCGGTACGACGGATATCAAGAGCGGGGTGACCTCGACGACGTTCAAGACGGTTCCTGACCAGCCGTTCTCGAGCTTCGAACTGACGCTCCCCGAGGGCCCCTACTCCGCGCTCACAGCCCCCGGGAACCTCTGCACCGCCAAGAACCTCACGATGCCCACCGAATTCCTCGCGCAAAACGGCGCCGAGCTCAAGCAAAGCACCAAGATCACCGTCACCGGCTGCCCGAAGGCCAAGAAGACCACGCACAAGAAGAAGCACAAGACCAAGACCAAGCACAAAACCAAGGCCAGGCGCAAGCATAAGCGCAAGACCAAGCGGTGAGACCTCCTCGGTCGTAAGCGGGTACGTACGGGCGACCATCTCGGACTAGTGCAGCTACCAATCCGGAATAGTGTTACCGAGCAATCCGAATAGCTCAATCGACTAATCCGGAATAGCGGCCGTGGCCTTCCGCCCCTTGGCTTACGCGCTTGGGAAGCGAGCCAGGCTGCGGCTGACCTCGGGTTGGCGGCGTTTCCAGTAGGCGGCGATCGTGGCGTGTCTCTCGGGGAGCATGTGGTCGTCGTCAACGTCGTCGAGATAGCCGATGGACTCGACGATGTGCCCGATGCCGGGGTGCTCGGGCAGCACGTGGTAGCGGGTCATATAGAGGCCGATGCCTTCCTCGACGCGACGGTCGGTGATTTCCTCGATTCGCTTGAGGTCGAAGTAGTCGCGCAGCTCGCCCCGGTCGCCGATGACCTTGACCTTCATTGCGAAGATGTCCGCGAGGCTGGAGACGAGGATTCCGGCGTGCGGCATGGGCTCGTTGAGGTCGAGCTGGTCGTGGGCGGCCAGGAACTGCAGCTTGGCGCCTCGCAGGATCCCGTCGAGGGTTCCGGGTGCGCGACTGCTCACGGCGAACGAGCCGAGCCTGGAAAGGCGCCGCTCGAGCATGGCGAGGTCCAGGTTGGGGTCGTTGTAGAAGAAGTCGAGGTCGCGGCTCTGGCGGTGACGCAGGTGCACGGCGAGCGCGGTTCCGCCGGCGAGCCGGCAGCTGGGGGGGAGAATGGGGGCGATGTGCTCCCACGCCCGGGCGGTCTCGTCCGGGAGGATGTCGGTGAGCTCAGCGGGGAGCGTCATCGGGGCTGCGGGCGGCGGCGTAGTTGTGCGCGAGCGCGCGGCGTCGAGGTGATATGCCGCGTGTGCGGGCGGCGTGCCGCCAGTCCTTGGCGGAGATGTTCGCGGCGCCCCACGCGAGGCCCTCGAGGTCGCCCACGGTCAGTAGCCGCCGGGCGATGTAGCTGCCGGCCCGAGCGGTGTCGAGCTGCGAGGGGTGGGTGTTCCAGAAGAGGTGACTGAGCCTAGGTGGAACACTCCGGGCGGAGGTCCCGCGAGGCCGCGGACGAGGCCGCGCGCCGGCGATCGCGCCCGCGAGCTGCTGCCAGCGCGGTGAGCCGTAGTCGATGCGGATCAGGTCGACCGTGCGTGCGCGCCCGGCCGGCAGCGTGCGTCGCGTGATCGTTACGAGTCCCTGTGAGTGAAGTGACTTGATCGCGCGACTCGCTGTGGTGGGGGAGACGCCCGCGCGCTCGGCGACCGCTCGCGCGGAGGTCAGGCCGAGCGGCGCCCGGGCAAGCGCTGCCAAGATCTCGACCTCTGTGGGCGTCAGCCCCGGGAGGCGAGGGGGAGAGGTCCCCAGCTCCTCGCGCAGACGTGCGACGTCTGGGGCGCGGAGGGCCATGCGCCCATTGTCTTGGCGCGTGTCGAGCCCCAGCCGCTCGATTGCGCGTACTACGCGCGGCACGCTGGTGCCGAGTTCCCGCGCAAGCGCCGCGGCGGAAATAGTGCTGTCCATATCGTTATTTTAGCGTCCCTACGGGAACCGGCGGGTACGGGGAGCTGACGCGAGCATCCCGCCCGCGCATGTCGGGTGGCGCCGATCGAGGCTTGCCGAAGGTCTTCCGATGGGGAGCCGCCGGGCTTGACATCTGCGCCGCGAAGCGTTACGGTCTGTTTACAAGCCGGTCTCTCGCTGTTGGGAGCCTGGATACATAGGGTCTGGTTGGGGTCACACCATCTTGTGGTTGACGTCAAAGCGCTCGCAGGGTTTTTGGCAGTTGTGGGAGAGGTCTGGATCAGAGCGATGAGGGAGTTGTTTGAGCGTGGTTTCTAGAGGGAGATACGTAGCGGGGATGTGCGCCGCCGACTGGCGGAGTGATGCTAGATGCGCCAGCTTGGCGCTGTCGCATCTCTCTCTCTCTCTCTCTCTCTTCGTCTAGCGCTCTAACCTCGGAGCCCTCCTGCGGCCCGCTTTTGCGGGCCGCCCGGAACCCCCCGGAGGGGGGAAGGGAAGTGGTGGGGCGTTCGCGCCGCTTTTGCTTCGTCCCTGTGGGGGGTCGGCTCCGGCTGGCTCTGAGCGGGATTGCGGCTTCACCTGCACGTGTGGGGTGTGGTCGCTGATGGCGGCGCCGGCGGGTGGCGGTGTGAAAACAGCGGCGCGTCTAGGGGCGGGTGAGCGGGCGCTGTCGGCGGAGCGGCGTGCGCGGCGCCGGCCGGGGAGCGTGGTGGTGCCGCAGGGCACACGGCGGGTGCAGGTGGAGGAGATTCAGCGTTCGCGGCTGCTGGGCGCAGCGGCTGCGGTGATCGACGAGCTTGGGTATGAGCAGGCCTCGGTGGCGCGGATCGCTGCGCGGGGGCGGGTGTCGCGGCGAACGTTCTACGAGCTGTTCGGCAACCGTGAGGAGTGCCTGGTCGCGCTGCTGGATGAGGTCGCTGGTCGGGTCGAGCGGGAGCTTGCCGCGGCGGCCCTTGAGGGTGTCGTGTGGCATGAGCGGGTGCGCGGGGGGCTGTGGACGATCCTCTCGTTCCTGGACGCCGAGCCGGTGCTGGCGCGGATTTGTGTGGTGCAGGCGTTGCACGGTGGGCCGCGGGCACTGGAGCGTCGCGAGCAGCTGCTCGCGCGTCTGGCGGGCGTGCTTGATGAGGGGCGTCATGAGGGTCCGCGTGGCGGGGAGTGCACTTTGGTTACGGCGGAAGGTTTGGTGGGTGGGGCGTTTGGCGTGATGTATGCGCGTTTACGTGGTGGCGATCCCCGGCCGTTGACAGGGTTGCTTGATGAGTTGATGGGGATGATCGCCTTGCAGTATTTGGGAGCTAGAGCGGCGCGGCGCGAACAGCGGCGCCCCGCGCCCGCACCGCGCGCGATGTCCCCGGGCGGGCCGGTCTCCACGGGCATGGAGAACGACCCGCTGGATGAGGTGGACATGCGGCTCACCTATCGCACCGCACGGGTGCTGGGATGCATCGCCGAGCTGAGTGCGCGGGGGGCTGGTCCCAGCAACCGCGCGGTCGCGGAGCACGCCGGAGTCACCGACCTCGGGCAGATTTCAAAGCTGTTGCGGCGCTTGGAGCGCCTGGGTCTCGCGCTCAACACTGGCGGGGGGCATCAGAGCGGCGCTCCGAACGCGTGGCAGCTCACGTCGCTGGGCGCGAAGGTCGCGCGGCGCCTCAGCGTTCTCACCTTCGACCGGGAGCGGGCCGCATGACGCGCCACCCCCGATCGATTTACCACTTCACAACGTCAACCAAGGAGAACAAGGTGAAACCCACAGAGCACACCGCGAACACCGCTTCCACGTCGAAGACCGGTCGCTTCGCGACGCTCCGTGCTCTTCTCCATCCCCGAGGGAGTGGTGCGCCCGCACGCGGCCCGATCATCGCGCCGCTCATCGTCCTCTGTGTTTTGCTGGCGCTCTGTGCCGGCGTCGCCCAAGCCGAACCTCCCAAGCTCATCTCTTACGGAAAGTTCAGCACGCAGGAGGCGCATGCGGTCGGCGTCGCTGTGGAAGGCTCTGGAGACCTGTTCGTGTCGGGTATCTTAGCGGAAGGGTTGAGCTTTGGCCCCTCGGCGGTGGTCAAGCTCGATCCTTCAGGCAAGTTGCTCTCGCCGCCGTCCCCGTTTGGGTCTGCGCACTACTCGGGTGTTGCTGTGAACCCGGTGAACGGCGATGTGTACGTGCTCGGTGAAGAAAGAGGCCCCTTCGAACCGGCCACGCCCGCGACGATCTTCGTCTACGACCCCAACACGGGCGCGCCGGTGGGAACGCCGTTTGAAGTGCCGGCGTCACGCAATTTAGACGGCCTCTTCACAGACGTGCAGATTGCCGCCGACTCGGCCGGCAATGTGTACGTGCCGGTGGTGCCGGATAACGAGGTGCTCGAGTACAGCCCGAGCGGCACGCTACTGAAGACGTTCACGGGCTCCGGCGCCGGCGCGCTCAAGGAACCGACCGGAGTCGCGATCGACTCGTCCGGCGACCTCTGGGTGGCCGATTCTGGCAATAGCAGGATCGTGGAGCTCGATTCCAGCGGTGCGCCGGTGGAAGTGGACAGCAAGCCGGTGGAAATCAAGAGCGAAGGCGTGTGGTCCGTGGCACTCGACGGGCATGGGGACGTGTTCGCGGTCGTCTACAACGGCGCGGACCCGTGCGGCGAAAAGGGCTCGTCCTGTCTGCATCTCGTCGAGTACAGCGCGGAAGGGAGGCAGCTCGCCGATGTGGGGGCCGGCAGTTTCGGCGAATCTACTGGCGCAGGGGAACGCTTCTACAGCATGGTCGCGGTGAATCAAGCGAGCGGGCGTGTATACGTGACCGCCGGCCAGCAAAAAACCGTCTGGGTGTTCGGGCCTCCCACTGCGCCTGTGGTCGGCAGGGAGCTCACCGCCGAAGTCGGTGCCTCCGAAGCGAAGCTCGGCGCGCTGGTGAACCCCGGTGGCATCCAGACTAGCTACCGCTTTGAATACGGCCCTACGAGCGCCTACGGTAGCTCGACGCCCTTCCCGGAGGGAAGCGTCGGTGAAGGAGTGGAATCGCGCGCGGTGTGGGCGTCCGCAAACGGCCTCGCGCCCGGGAGCACCTACCACTACCGCGTGGTCGCGATCAGCGAACTGGGAACGGTCTACGGCCCCGACCAGACCTTCACCACGCTGACCGCCGAACAGACGGCGTGTCCCAACGAACAGGTGCGTGGCGGCTTCTCCGGGAGGTTGCCCGACTGCCGCGCCTACGAGCTCGTGACGCCGCCGGTCACGAGCTCGTCCCAGTTCGACGCTGCGCCACAAATTGCGTACGCGAGCACTGTCGCCGCGGATGGCGAAGCGGTCACGCTCCGCGCCTATGAACCGCAGCCGGGCGCGCCCACCGCCGGCGAACACTACGTGGCGACGCGTGGGGCGGGCGGCTGGATCGCGGAAGACATCATGCCGCTCGAATCCTATGACGGGGTGGGCTGCCCGGAACACCAACCCGTGTACGCGTACTCGGATCAGCTCACCAAGGACGTGATGCTGGCTGGAGGAGGCTCACGCGCTTCCGCGACCGCACCACCCGGCACGGAATACCCAGAATCGTGCAACACCGACGGCCGTCAGGTCGTGAGCGGCGAACCGGTGGGTCACGAAAACCTGCTGGTGCGCGACAACGAGACCGGCGCTTACCAGCTTGTCAACGTCACGCCGCCGGGCGTGACGCCGGCCGACGCGCACTTCCAGGCCGCCTCTGCGGACCTCGGCCACGTGTTCTTCACGGAGACCTCGCCCCTGGTCGAAGGCGCGCGGTACGGTGTCGAAAACCTGTATGAATGGGATGAAGGCGCGGTGCGGCTGGTGAGCGTGCTGCCGGACGGCACGGCGGTCCCCGGATCGCCCGCGGCAGAAGGGGGTACGCCCGAACACGAAGGAGTGCTCTCAAGCGACGGCTCGCACGTCCTCTTCACCTACGGCGGCGCCCTCTATGACCGCATCGACGGGCAGCGCACCGTCCAGATCGACGAACAACAGGGTGGGTCGGGCCCCAGCGGCGGTGGCTCCTTGCAGGCCGCTACGTCCGACGGTTCGAGGGTCTTCTTCCTCGACGAAAGCAAGCTCACGGCCGACTCGACCGCGGCTGCGGGCGAGCCTGACCTGTACGAGTGCGCGCTGCCTGAAGGCGCGAGCAAGTGCGAATTGACCGACCTCACGGTTGCTGCGGCGGGCGAACACGCCGACGTGCTCCGCGTCACGCCGCTTGGCCCCCATGACAGCTCCTATGTCTACTTCGTCGCGGAGGGCGTGCTGGCGTCCAATACGAGGGAATTCACCAACGGCGAAGGCAAGACCGTCGTCGAAGGCGCGCAAGCCGGTAAGGAAAATCTGTATCTGTGGAATGGCAACAAGACGACGTTCATCGCCACCGGCGTCACCTTCAGCGGACGGTTCGGCCTTGAGCAGACCTCGCCCGACGGCAAGTGGCTCGCGTTCGAATCGCAGGCGAGCCTGACCGGCTATGACACGACGAACGAATTTCCCCATGAGCTCTTCCTGTACAGCGCCGCCACAGGGCAGCTCGCCTGCGCCTCGTGCAACCCCACCGGCGAACCTCCGGTCGCAGGAGGCGGAGTGGGGCTGCTCCCGGGGGATGCCGAAGAAGTCTTAGGAGTCTTCCCGACCCGGCACGTGCTCACGGACGCTGGCCAGGTGTTCTTCGAAACGAGGGACGCGCTCGTGCCCTCCGATACGAACGGTGTGCTCGATGTCTACGAATACGAGGGTGGCCGCGTGTACTTGATCTCGAGCGGTACGAGCTCCTTCGAGTCGAACCTGGAGGGTGTGAGCGAAAGCGGCGATGACGTGTTCTTCCGCTCGGACCAGCAGCTCGTGTCGCAGGACAGCCAGGAAGGACAGATCGTCATCTACGACGCGCACGTCGACGGAGGCTTCGCCGAACCCCCCTCTCAGCCGCCATGCACGACCGCTGACGCCTGCCGCACGCCGGTCTCGCCACAGCCCTCGATCTACGGGGCGCCGGCGAGCCAGACGTTCTCCGGCGTGGGGAACCTCGCCCCGCCTCCGCCGACGGTCGTCAAGAAGGTTACAAAGAAGACCGTGAAGTGCAAGCAGGGCCTTGTGAAGAACAAGAAGGGTAAATGCGTCAAAAGACCCAAGAAGAAGAAAACAAAGGCAAAGAGAGCTACCAACGACCGGAGGGGCAAGTAATGAGAACCACCAAGTCCACAAAACTAGCCTCTCTCGGCGTAGCTTGGTTTAAGCAACCTCTGGCACTTGCATTCACACTCGTCCTCGCCACCCTCGCGTTCTCAGCCTCCCCGGCCCTGGCTGAAACCCACCCCTTCGTGACCAGCTTCGGCTCGTTCACCAACCCGAACGGGATCGCGGTGGAAGAATCGACGGGTGACGTGTACGTCGCGGACATCGGCACGGACACGGTGTCGCGGTTCGACGCCGACGGCAACCCGGTCGAATTCCCGGCACTGCACTCCAATGTGCTGACCGGCGCCGCCACGCCGGCCGGATCGTTCTCGTTCCCCTCGCTGTACGGCAGCCCCGCGGCGATCGCGGTCGATAACTCGACCAGCCCGTCGGACCCTTCCGCCGGCGACCTGTACGTGATGGATGGGGGCAACGGCGTGATCGATAAGTTCAGCCCCGAAGGCACGTATCTGAGCCAGATCGGCGGCTTCCCGCCATCCACCGGCTCCGCCGCAGGCGAACTGCTGGGGCTGGGCATCGACGGGAGCGGCACGGTGCACGTCGCCTCTCTGAACGGTTCAATCGGCAAACTGCTGATCGACGAGTTCGACGGGGCGGCCGTGAATCACCTGATCGCTCGCCAGGAGTGGAATACATGGAACGCGGCTCCTGGTGTCGGCCTAGCCAAAATACCCCCGGCCCATGGCTTCGCCGTCTCCGTCACGGGCGATGACTACCCGATCTACGAACCGTCGTGCTCGTGTACGCTCAAGTTCGGGCAGCAGCTGTCCGCGCTCGGCCGCGTGGACAGCGGCGAAGCGGGCGACGTCGCGGTGGCCGTCGATCCCGCGACCGGCGACCTCTACGCGGACGATCAGTCCTCCGTGGCCGAGTGGGACACGGGCGCGATGAACCGCAACAGCACGGCAACAGAAAAGAACAACGAATTCGCTGGCACGCTCGTTGCGCGCTTCGGCTCGGTCGAACTTTCGGGGACTTCGGGCGAGGGCGGGATCGCCGTCGACGGCGCGAGCGGGGACGTGTACGTCTCAAATCCCGCAAACGGCAAAGTCTACGTCTTCGCCAGCGACGCCCCGGCCGTAACAGCCGGCGAACCGACGGACGTGACCAAGGAAGCCGCGAGCCTGAACGCCAAGGTCGACCCGCGCGGCGTCGCCGTCAGCTCGTGTGAGTTCGAATACGGCCTCACCGACGAAGACGGCAACGGCCCCTACAACCACAGCGTGCCCTGCACGCAGACGCCGGCTGAGATCGGGGCGGGAAGCAGCCCGGTGGCGGTCTCCGCGCAGCTCGAAGGCCTCCAGCCCGGCGAACTCTACCACTACCGCCTGATCGCGACCGACGCCAACGGCGCGGGGGAGGGCAGCGGTATGCTCGCGACGCAGGGTGTTGGCTTCGGCATCAAGACCTTTGAAGTCAGCTTCCTAAACGAAGACGGTACACCCGATACGCAGGCGGGCTCGCACCCGTACCAGTTCGTCAACAGCTTCGAACTGAACTCGCACTTCAAGCGCATGGAATCGAACGCTGACTCACCGTACATTCGCCTGCCCGACGGCGTCTTGCGGGATCTCAAGATCGATCTGCCGCCCGGCTTCGTCGGCGACCCCAATGCGAGCCCCAAGAAGTGCACCTCACAGGAACTGATTGTTTTGGGAGACGCCTGTCAACCCGAATCGCGCGTGGGCTATCTGCACCTGAACTGGTCACAAGCACAGAGTCGTTTACAAAGCATTTCGGAGTGGATCTTCAACATGGTGCCCCCACGTGGCGTGGCTTTGCAGCTCGGCGGCAATTTCTTCTTGCCCCTGCTGTATATCAACAATGGTGTGCTCGCCGGCGGAGACTACCCCGTTCAGGCGACGATTACGGCTGCTCCGGTGACGGCACCTGTCATCAGGAGCAGGGCGGTGATCTACGGTGTTCTTACCCCCTGCGTGAAGGTGCTGCAGGGAAGCGGGAAGTACGCGGAAGGCTGCAATGAACCTGCCGTCCAAGGCGAAGTCTTTTCATACGAAAAGGAACTGGTTCGCAGCAAACCGTTCCTGACGATGCCGACGGGCTGCCACGGCCCCCTGCGCTCGACGATCGCGGTCGACTCGTGGGAAGAACCGGGCAAGTGGGCGAAGGCGAGCTCGGTCACGCACAACGACGCAGGCACGCCCGTGTCGCTGACGGGCTGCTCGAAGCTCAAGTTCCCGCCGGAAATCAGCGTCGCGCCGGACAGCAGCGACGCCAGCACGTCCTCGGGGCTGACGGTTGGTGTCCACGTCCCACAGACCGCCGCATTCAACCCCAACGGCCTGGCGGAGTCCTCGCTCAGGGACACCACGGTGACGCTGCCCGAAGGCGTGGCGATCAACCCGTCGGGTGGCGATGGCCTTGAAGCGTGTACCTCTGAACCGGCAGCGCTGGCAGCGGGCGCGCTCGGGAGCCCTGGCGATCAGATCGGCTACAAGGGCCAGGAAGAACTGAACGCCGAATACGAACCGGGCGTGAAGTGGAACACTTTCACGCCGGAACTGGCTAGCCCGCTTGCGCCGGGGTCCAACTTCTGTCCGGACGGGTCGAAGGTCGGGACGGTGAAGATCAAGACGCCACTGCTCGAACACGAACTGGAAGGCTCGGTGTATTTGGCGGCGCAGGACGCAAACCCGTTCGGGAGCTTGATAGCGATGTACATCGTCGTTGAAGACCCGTACTCGGGGAGTCTGATCAAGCTCGCGGGCGAAGTTTCGTTGAACCCGGATACGGGACAGATCGTAACGACGTTCAAGAACACCCCCGACGTGCCGTTTGAAAACCTCGAACTGCACTTCTTCGGTGGCGAACGCGCGCCGTTGGCGACACCGACGCGTTGCGGGACGTACACGACGACGGCGGTCTTCACGCCGTGGGACGGGAATGGTCCCGTGACCTCGGAATCGTCGTTCGTGATCGATCATGGTCCGAATGGTTCTGCGTGTCCGGGTGCGAGCCTGCCGTTCAGCCCGACTGTGTCGGCGGGTGCGACGAATATTCAGGCCGGTGCGTTCTCGCCGCTGACGGTGACGGTCAACCGCAAAGACGGCGAACAGAACCTCAAGTCACTGGAAGCGAAACTGCCGCCTGGCCTGTCCGGTGTGCTATCGGGTGTCGAACTGTGTCCCGAACCGCAGGCCAACGAAGGGCGGTGCGGCCCCAACAGCCTGGTCGGCGAAGCGACGATCGGTGTCGGTATCGGCAACGACCCGTTCACGGTCACCGGCGGGAAGTTCTATCTCACCGGCCCCTACAACGGCCACGGCAGCTGCACCGTCGGCGAAACAGGGTGCGCCCCGTTCGGTCTGACGTTCGAGGTGCCCGCCAAGGCCGGCCCGTTCGACCTCGCGAACACCAAGAACAACCATCCCCCATGCGACTGCGTCGTGGTCAGGGGCAAGATCGAATTGAACCCGCAGACCGCGGCGATCACGATCACCTCCAACCCGCCGGGGTCGCCGGACTCGATCCCGACGAGCATCGAAGGGATCCCCCTAGAAATCCAACACGTCAACGCCACCACCACCCGCGGGAACTTCCAATTCAACCCAACCAACTGCTCCAAAATGTCCCTGACAGGCACGGTCCAGCTAAACGAAGGCGGCACGAGCACGATCTCAACGCCGTTTCAGGTCACCAACTGCGCCGCGCTGAAGTTCGAACCCAAATTCACGGTCTCGACATCCGCCAAAACCAGCCGGACGGGCGGCGCGAGCCTGACCGCGAAGCTGGCCTACCCGAACGTGCCGCAAGGCACCGACGCGGACATCGCGAAGGTCAAAGTCGAACTCCCCAAGCAGCTACCCTCACGCCTGACAACCTTGCAGAAGGCATGCACCGCCGCGCAGTTCGAAGCGAACCCGGCCGCGTGCCCCACGGCGTCGAAGATCGGGTACGCCACGGTGCATACCCCGTTGATCCCGGTCCCGTTGCAGGGTCCCGCGATCTTCGTCTCCCATGGCGGCGAAGCGTTCCCGTCGCTGACGCTGGTGCTGCAGGGGTATGGGATCACAATCGATCTCGTCGGTACGACCGATATCAAGAGTGGGGTGACCTCGACGACGTTCAAGACGGTTCCCGACCAGCCGTTCTCGAGCTTCGAACTGACGCTCCCCGAGGGTCCCTACTCCGCGCTGACGGCTCCCGGGAACCTCTGCACCGCGAAGAACCTCACGATGCCAACCGAATTCCTCGCCCAAAACGGCGCCGAACTCAAGCAAAACACCAAGATCACGGTCAGCGGCTGCCCGAAGGCGAAGAAGACCACCCACAAGAAGAAACACAAAGCCAAGCTCAAGCACAAGGCCGAGCACAAGCGCAAGACCAGACGGTGAGACCTCCTCGGGCGTAAGCGATCGCCACCCGGTCGCCTGCGGCGCTTTGCAAGCCGTGGAGCTCCGCGCGACGGTTGATCAGGCGAGTGGGCTCAACCGGCCCTGATGGTTGTACGGAGATGCCGTACATCCGTGTACGGCATCTCCGTACAGCACGGTCGTCCTGCCCGCAGTCGGGGTCCGACGACTGGGCGCCGGCGAGGTCGACCGCGCGCCGTCGTGCCGGCTTGGGGGCCTGTGTGGTGGAGCTGTGGTGTAGGGGTATTGACAACCGGGCCGGGTTGGTGTACGGTTTCCAACGTCATGGTCATCCCCCTGGGTTGACTGGCGAACATATGATCCGGTTGGGTCGCCGCGTTCCGTGGTTGACTTCAAGCGCTAGCAGGGTGCAGGTGGGTGTAGAGGGATCGGATCGCAACGGATGAGGGAGTTGGGTTTAGCGTGGTTTCGAGTGGGAGATACGTAGCGGTGATGTGCGCGTCCCGTTTGGGAGCTGATGCTAGATGCGCCAGCATGGCGCTGTCGCATCTCTCTCTCTCTCTCTCTCTCTTGTCCTGAGCCGCTAGGGGCCGGGGCTCCTCATCTTCGGGCCCTGACGGGCCTATCGTCATCCCGCGCCAGGGGTGGGTACAGCTCGTGTTTGGGGTGGTTCTGATGAGCCCTGCGCGTGGCGGCGGTGCACATGGCGGCGGTGTGGTCCGGGCGCCTCGGCGGGCTGGGCGTGCTCGTGCTGCTCGGGCGGGTGAGTCGGCGTTGGCGCGTGCGCGTTTGAGCGATGTGGTGTTGCCGCGTACGCGGGTGGGTGAGATTCAGCGCTCGCGGCTGCTTGCGGGTGCGGTCGCGGTGATCGATGAGTTGGGTTATCCGGGGGCGACGGTGGGTCGGATCGCGGGGCGTGCGCGGCTTTCGCGGCGGACGTTCTACCAGATGTTTGCGAATGGCGATGAGTGTTTCGCGGCGGTGTTGGATGAGTTGGCCGCGACGGTCGTGGGGGAGCTTTCGGCGGCGGGCTTGGAGGGGTTGTCGTGGCGTGAGCGGGTTCGTGGGGGTCTGCTCGCGATTCTTGTGTTTTTGGATCGTGAGCCGGCGTTGGCGCGGGTGTGTGTGGTGCAGGCGCTGCGGGCGGGTCCGCCGGTGATGCGGCGCCGGGAGGACCTGCTCGCGCGGCTGGTGGCGGCGGTTGACGAGGGCCGTGAGGGTGCTGCGCGTGGCGAGGGCTTGACCGCGGTGACGGCGGAGGGCCTGGTCGGGGCGGCGTTCGCGATCGTTTATTCCAGGTTGTCGCGGCGGGATGGTGAGCCGCTGACGGGATTGTTGGGCGAGCTGATGGCGATGATCGTGTTGCCGTACCTCGGCCCGGCGGCGGCCAGGCGCGAACGGACTCGTCCCGCGCCCGTGTTACCACCGGTGTCCGCGGGCGCGCGCGCTGTCGCTCCCCGGGGCGCTCGTGATCCGCTGGCTGATGTGAACCTGCGTCTGACGCACCGGACGGCGAGGGTGCTCGAGGGCATCGCGGAGCTGAGCGGGCGCGGCGCGGACCCCAGCAACCGGCAGGTAGCGGCGTTCGCGGGTGTCAGCGACCCCGGGCAGATCTCAAAGCTTCTGCGTCGCCTGGAGCGCCTCGGGCTGCTCACCAACACGGGGGCGGGGCATACCAAGGGCGAGCCGAACGCCTGGGTGCTCACCGACAAGGGCGAGCAGGTCACGTGCAGCATCCGCGTGCACGCCCGCGCCCAGCGCGAGGCCGCGTGATGCCCACTCTCGTCGTCTCATTTCAGTCTTGCTGGACCCGGCCGGTTGTGTGCGGTCGGCTTGTCAACTTCGCGTGCGTAGCGCCGAGCGCCGGCACGTCCGACTCCCCAAAGGAGAGATAACCGATGTTCCAAGCGATACGCAAGCATCTGACACCTGGCACGTTCATCGCATTCCTGGCGCTGGTCTTCGCAATCACCGGCGGCGCGTTCGCCGCTGGCGGCCACGGCGGCGGCTCGGGCAAAACGACCGTCCGGGTCGGCTTCCGCTCGCCGCTCGCCGGCGCAGTCAAGAGCAAGGCCAAGGGGAAGGCCGGCACTCGCGGCCCCGCCGGCCCCAAGGGTGCAACCGGCGCGCCCGGAGCCGCCGGTTCAGCCGGGCCGGCTGGGCCCACGGGCGCCACAGGCCCGGCTGGAGCGCAGGGTCCGCAAGGCCCCGCGGGCGCCAATGGCACAAACGGCGAACCCGGCGCGAGCGTCACGAGCAGGACACTGGGTATCAATCAAGGGGGCTGCCCGACGGGTGGCACGGAATTCACCGCCGCCAATGGAACCTCCAAAGCCTGTAACGGCAAAGAAGGCTCTCCATATACCGCGGGCGGCACCCTTCCCTCCGGCTCGACCGAGACGGGCGCCTGGTCGGTGATCTATACCGCGACCGCCGCTGGCCAGCCGGGGTCCTCTGCGATCTCCTTCACGATTCCGTTGAAAGCTGAACCAGCTACCCACTACATCAATAACAACGGCATGGAACCGTTTTATAACGAAACAACCGAAAAAGAGGAAGAACGCTCGCCGTCTGCCGCGTGCGCGGGAGGATCCGCTTCAAGCCCGAAGGCTGAAACAGGCACCCTTTGTGTGTTCGCCACCCAAGAAGCTAACGCAGGAGAATTTCTCTTCCACGGACAGTTTCGGGTCGGCGACATCTTCGGTGCTTCCGCTGATGGGGCGGCTGCTGTATTCGACTCTGAGAACGCAGGAGAAGTGTCGGCGGTGGGCACTTGGGCGGTCACCGGGTAATGCGCAAAGCGCGACCTGCGGGCGGCGCCGATCGATTCTGCTGGGTGTCGCCCCACTCGATCCGACTGAGCATGCAAGCCAACCACACAGAGACGAGGGAGAAGATGAGGCTCATCAACATTCGCAAGCTGGCTCTGGGCCTGATTCCCTCGCTGTGCGTGTTCGCAGGCTGCGTGTCCTTCTGGGCCGGAGTGGGGCCGGGGGTGGCCGCAGCGACGCAGCTCGGGGCCACACAATTTGGACAAACTGCTGCCAATGAAACCGATCCGGCGGAAGCTGGACAGATCTTCCAGCCCAAGAGTGTTGCCGTCAACAATGACCCGTCCAGCTTGTACTACGGGGACGTCTATGTCGTTGAGCAGTACAACGCCCGGGTCGATCGATTCAGTGGATCAGGAGCGTTTCAGCTGACTTGGGGTTGGGGTGTCGCAACCGGTGCAAACGAACTGCAGACATGCACGACTGTGTGCCAAAAGGCTCTTGAGGAAGAAGGGAGTCACGTCAATACGGGCTCGGTCGCCAATGCGTCGGGTGTGGCCGTCGATAGCGAAGCGTTGAGCTCTTCTGCTGGGGATGTGTATGTGGAGCAGTCCGGCTCTGCGCGGATCGAGAAGTTCGGTCCGTCTGGGGAATTCCTCTTGATGTTCGGCGGCGGTGTCAATGAAACGACCGGCGGCAACGTGTGCCGCGCCGGTGAAAACTGCAAGCGCGGCACGGAAGGTTCCGCCAATGGGCAGTTCGAAGGCCTTGCGGGTGAGGGGACTCCGATCGCGGTCGGCCCGGGTGGTCGTGTGTACGTGGGTGACCGGGGACGGGTGCAGGTCTTCGAATCCTCGGGCGCGTGGATGCAAACGATTTCGCTGGCCGGCCTGTCGAGTGCGGGTAATGTGACGGCGCTCGCGGTGGACGCGTCGGGAGACGTCTTTGTCAAGGACAGCCAGGCAGCCGGCGTCCGCGAGCTCGAACCGAACGGTACCGAAAAGATCACCCAGTTCGACGCGGGCAGCACGACCGTCACCGCCGTCACCGTAAACGGACCTAATGAACTCTTTGTCGGAGAGTCCAGTAACAATTATCTCACTGTATTGAGGTACAAGACAGCTACTGGCAAGCTCGTCGGCAGCTTCGGCTCCGATACCGTGCGCGGCGGCGAGACTGGCGTTAACCCCAGCAGCTCGTTTTTGAACGGGCTGGCGTTTTCGGAAGCTACCGACGAGGTATACGCCTCTGAATTCTATATCCATGTTTCAGGTGACCTAGGGGCCGGTTACTGGATATACTCGAGTGTCTGGGGGTTGCCGATTCCGCCTCCGGGTCCATCGATCGAACGTGAGTTGACCACCCCCGCTCCCCCTGGCGGCGTGATCCTGGAAGGGTCCGTGAACCCAGAGGGCAATACGACCGGATATCATTTTGAATATGTCGATGAAGCCGATTTCAAGGCAAGTGGCTTTTCGCACGCGGTGAGCACACCGGCCGGCTCACTTGCGGCGAGCGTCGAAGGTCAGCTCGTCAGTGTGCATCTCACAGGGCTGGCGCCGAACGTGACCTACTACTATCGGATCGTCGCGTCGAATGTGGAAAGCGTGAGTCCTGCGGTCGGGGCGGTGGAGACGTTTGGATCGCTTCCGGCGGCATCAATCGAATCGGCGTACGTGACGGATGTCGCGTCGAGCAGCGCGACCATCAACGCTCAGGTGAACCCACTGGGTTCGAGTACCGACTACAGCATCGAATATGGACCGAGCAGCGCCTACGGACATGCCGTCACCGGATATGTGGGAGAAGGCACGACTGCGGAGCCTCTCAGCCGCCATCTGCAGGAACTCTCGGCCGGCGCCACCTATCATTTCCGGGTTGTCCTACGCAACGGGCTCGGAACTGTAGATGGTCCCGACCACACGTTCACAACGCAGAGCGCCGGCGGTTCGAGCACGCTGATCGACGGACGCTCGTGGGAACTCGTTTCTCCGGTCGATAAGCACGGCGCGCTGATCGAACTCACCGAACAGGGTGGTCAGATTCAGGCGGCGAGCGACGGTCGCGCGATCGCCTATATCACCGAAGGTGGCTCGCCCAGTGAAAACCCGGCGGGTAAACTTCAACGAGCGCAGGTCCTTTCACGGCGTGGTCCAGCCGGCTGGTCGACAGAAGATCTGACACTCCCGACCAGTTTGACTGAAAACGGAGAAGCAGCTTCGGCGCTCTATGAAGGAGGGTTTTCCGAATACCATTTGTTCTCGCCGGACCTGTCACAGGCTGTTGTCGAGCCGCAGCCGGACGGCACGCCGCTTCTGTCTCCCGAAGCAACGGAACGCACATTGTATTTGCGTGACGATTCCAGCGGCATCTTCTCGCCGCTCGTGGACCCGGCGGATGTTCCCAGTGGAGCTAAAATCGAAGAATCAAACGTGGATGAAGCGGGCACCCCTGGTGAATGGCGGATGCATTTTCTTGCCGCGACTCCGGACCTTGGTCACGTCGTGTTTGGGACGCCGATGGCTCTGACTCCGGAAGCTATAGACGAAGAAAGCGTGGCCGCGGTTGCAGGCCAAACTCTGAAGACTGTGCAACGGAATCTGTATGAGTGGAGCAAGGGAAAGCTGCAGCTCGTGAATATCCTGCCTGAAACAGATCAGAACGAAGTGCCGCACAGTCCTGATGAAGTGGCTCACGGACGCTATCCGGTCCCAGTTGTAAGGCTGGCGGATATGGCTGATGGCGCGGGGGAACCGCGAGGCGGTGCGCAGCGGGATATGTCAAGCGACGGTCGCCGGATCGCGTGGATGTGGGGGCAGCCGCATGACCAGAACGAATCCTATAGGGGACTGTATGTTCGAGACATGGTCGAAGAACGGACAGTTAAAGTCGGTGGACCTCAGGCGGTGTACCAGACCATGAACAGCGAAGGATCAGAGATCTTTTATTTGGAAAACGGCGACCTATTTGTATATAACTTCGAAGCGGGGACGACGACCGATCTCACGGCGGCCCACGGCTCGAACGAACCGAGCGGTGGCGTACAGAATTTCGTCTCCGACGTCAGCGAAGACGGCGCGTATGTGTATTTCGTTGCGACTGGCGTGCTCGCCGAAGGAGCTGTGGGCGGCACGGACAATCTCTACGTCATGCACGATACCGGCGGCGGATGGACGACCACGTACATCGCCAGCTTATCGATCGAAGATCAGCCAGACTGGTACGGGCAAATTTATGGCGAGCCCTATCTCACGCACATGACTTCACGGGTTTCGCCAGATGGACATTATTTGGCTTTCATGTCGAACCGCTCGCTGACGGGCTATGACAACACCGATGCCGTCAGCGGGCAACCTGATGAGGAGGTGTACGAGTATGACGCTCAGACAGGAGCGCTCGTGTGCGCCTCGTGTGATCCGACGGGCGCACGCCCGGAAGGCGTGGATGATAGCGGTACCGAAGTACCGCTTTTGGTGGACCGGCAGGCGATATGGACATCAAAAGAAAGCGCAGCCGGCTATCCACAATTCAATCATTGGCTGGCGGGCAGCGTCCCGGGCTGGGTTCAGCTGAACTTTAATCTTCCCGCCACGCATCAGCCGCGGTATCTGTCTGATAGCGGACGACTGTTCTTCGACAGTCCGGTCGGGTTGGTGCCGCGGGACACCAACAAGTTGGAGGATGTGTACGAGTGGGAGCCCGAAGGCGTTGGGGGTTGCACGAGTATGACGTCCTCGGCCACGGACGTGTATGTGAAGGAAATCGCAGGCAGCCCCGACGGTGGCTGCGTTGGGTTGATCTCTTCGGGCACCTCGAGCGGAGAATCTGCGTTCTTTGACGCAAGCGAAAACGGCGACGATGTGTTCTTCGATACCACCGCGAAATTGACGAGCGAAGACGAAGACAAGGCGTACGACCTCTACGACGCGCATGTGTGCACCGTCGAAGTGCCGTGCAAGCCGGCGCCGGTCTCGCCGCCGCCATGTGATTCGGGCGACTCGTGCAAGGCGGCGCCCTCGCCGCAACCGGCGATATTCGGGGCTCCGCCGAGTGCAACGTTCAACGGCGCGGGCAACGTGGCCCCCGCCCCCACGAGCTCCACGTCGAAGCGGACAACGAAGGCACTCGAGTGCAAGAAGGGTAGGAAACTCAGTCGCGGTAAATGCGTAAAGAGCAAGAAGAAGACGAAGGCGAAAAAAGCAAGCAACCACCGGAGGGCGCGCTCATGAGGGCTTTTCTATCGAGGTCCAGTTTCTGCGCTGGGCTCGCTGTCACCGTAGTAGCGGTGCTGGGTGTGTCGGCGGTTTCGGCCTCCGCAACGGAGCCCTGGTGGCATGTGAACACCGTCTCGGCGCCCGCGAGCCGACCCGGCGGTGAAAGCACACTCGTGCTCGAAGTCAGCAACCTCGGTGACGCGGCGGTCGATGGCGCCACGAACCCTGTCACGATCCTCGACACGCTGCCCGCGGGCGTGGAACCGACGCACGTCCAGGGGGCCGGCGGGGGAAGCTTTCACGTAGGTATCTTTGGCATCAAGCAATTGATTCACTGCTCCTTTTCGACGCATGCGGTGACATGTACGTATGCGGGCCCGCTGCTTGCCTATGAACGGTTTATGATCGCGATCAACGTGCGTGTTCAAGCCGGGGCGGGCACGGGCGTCAGCCATGTCAGCGTCTCCGGCGGCGGCGCGGCGCCCGTGACGTTGGAACAAGCGTTGACGCTTGGGGAAACCCCCCCGGCGTTCGGGTTCGAACGCTATGAAATCACACCTGAAGAAGAAGGAGGGGCGCCGGATACGCAGGCCGGCTCCCATCCGTTCCAATTGACGACGACGGTGACGTTCAATACGAAGAGCGTCCCTGTCCATTGGTTCCAAGAATTACCGGAACATGGAGAAGGCATCTTTCCGGAAGTGCAGCCGGTCGGCTTGACAAAGGATCTGCGCTTCAACCTACCGCCGGGGCTCGTGGGCAATCCCACGCCGCTCCCGCAGTGTTCGCTGCGAGAGTTCTTGCACCCGTCGGAAGAAAATCAAAATTATTGCCCGGACGACACGACCATTGGCGTCGCAACTCCTATCATCACAAGCCTAACACAAAGTTTTGCGCCCACCGCGACGACCTCTCCGTTGTACAATCTCGAACCATCTCGGGGCGAGCCCGCGAAGTTCGGCTTCGACACGGCTCTGGGACCGATCATTCTCGATACCTCGGTGCGCACAGGCGAAGGCTACGCCGTAGTCGTAACCGTGCCCAATATTCCCAGCTATCTCCCGTTCATCGGCAGCCAGGTTACGTTTTGGGGCGTACCGGCAGACCCGCGGCACGATACTACCCGCGGCTTGCTGTGCCTGGATTCGTACGGGGGCAGCCTGACGGAATTCGAGCCGAAGAATCTGGAAACCGCGTGCCCGGTACAGGAAAAACCCAAGCCATTCTTGATTATGCCGACATCGTGCGAAGGTCCTCTGCGGACGAGCCTCGAAGCGGACTCATGGTCTGAAATCGGCAAGTACACCGTGCCAAAGGAATACACGTTTGCGAACCAGGCGGGCGAACCGTTCGTGCAGGACGGCTGTAACCAGTTGAGCTTCGAACCGCAGATCAAGGTCGCGCCCGACGGTCAGAACGGATCGACTCCGACTGGATTGTCGGTCAACGTGCACGTCGGACAGGAAGCGAGCCTCACCCCGACCGGTCTGGCGGAGGCGTCGGTGAAGGACACGACCGTCACGCTTCCCGCCGGCGTCGGACTGAACCCCTCCGGGGCAGACGGCCTCTCGGCGTGCTCGGAAAGCGAGATCGCGCTGCATAGCCCGGCGGAACAGACCTGCCCAGAATCATCGAAGGTCGCAACGGTCAACATCAAGACTCCGCTGCTGCCCAACGAACTGGAAGGCGCCGCGTATCTAGCCACCCAGAACGCCAACCCGTTCGGAAGCCTCGTGGCGCTGTACCTCGTCGCTTACGACCCGGTGTCAGGTGTCCGCGTAAAGCTTGCCGGCGAAGTGCAGCCGAACGGGGAAACGGGGCAGCTCACCGCGACCTTCAAGGAAACACCGCAACTGCCCTTCGAAGAATTGCGGGTGCACTTCTTCGGCGGGTCGCGTGCGCCGCTCGGGACCCCTGCGCTGTGTGGTTCCTACACCACGACGGCGTCGATTGCACCGTGGTCGGGCAACCCGTCGGTGGAATCATCATCAGAATTTCAGGTCACCTCGGGCCCTGAAGTTCTCGGTGTGTCCGGCGCTGAAAAGAAGCCGTGTGCGAACCCGCTGCCGTTCGCACCGTCGTTGACGGCGGGTACGACGAGCATCCAGGCGGGTGGGTTCAGCCCGTTCACGATGACGATGAGCCGCGAAGACGGCAACCAGAACCTGCAGTCGATCCAGCTGCACATGCCGCCCGGGCTGTTGGGGACTCTCTCCAGCGTGAAGTTGTGCGGTGAACCGCAGGCCGACCAGGGTACGTGCGGCCCGGAAAGCCTGATCGGGGAAACGACCGTCAGCGTCGGTCTCGGCGGGAACCCATACAGTGTGACCGGCGGCAAGGTCTACATCACCGGCCCCTACCAGGGTGCGCCGTATGGCTTGTCGATCGTCAACCCGGCGGTTGCTGGTCCGTTCAATCTCGGAAATGTGGTCGTTCGCGCGAAGATCGAAGTCAACCCGAGCACAGCGGCGCTGACAATCACGACCGATCCCTCGGGTCCGTATGCGATTCCGCACATTCTCGACGGGATCCCCCTGCAGATCAAGCACGTCAACGTCAACATCAACAGGCCGAACTTCACATTCAACCCGACCAACTGCAACAAGCTCGCGATCACCGGCACCCTCGGCTCGAGCGAAGGCGCAAGCTCGGCGCTATCGGTCCCGTTGCAGGTCACCAACTGCGCGGTCCTCGCGTTCCAGCCGAAGCTCACAGCCACCACTTCGGCGAAGACCTCGCGGTTGGACGGTGCAAACCTCGCGGTGAAGCTCACCTACCCCGCGGGCCCCTACGACGCGAACATCGCACGCGTCAAAGTCGAACTGCCCAAGCAGCTGCCCTCGCGGCTGCCGACGCTGCAGAAAGCGTGCCTCGCCGCGACGTTCGAAGCGAACCCCGCGAACTGCCCGCCTGCCTCGATCATCGGCCACGCGACCGCGACCACACCCGTCCTCCCGGTCCCGTTGACCGGGCCGGCGTACTTCGTCTCCCACGGCGGCGAAGGGTGGCCGAGCCTGATCATCGTGCTGCAGGGCTACGGCGCGAGCGTCGACCTCGTCGGCTCGACGCTGATCAGCAAAGGGGTCACGAGCAGCACCTTCAAGACGATCCCCGACGTCCCCGTCGGCACCTTCGAACTGACGCTGCCCCAGGGCCCCTACTCCGCGCTCACCACCGAAGTGCACCTCTGCCAGGCCAAGAACCTCGCGATGCCCACCGAATTCGTCGGCCAGAACGGCGCCCTGATCAACACCAGCACCAAGATCGCCGTCATCGGCTGCCCGAAAGCTAAGAAGACCACCCACAAGAAGAAGCACAAGGCCAAGACCAAACACAAGCGCAAGACCAAGCGGTGAGTTAGCCTCTCCGCCGATGCGCGCGATTCAGATCAGCGAGTTCGGCGGCCCCGAGGTGCTGAAGTCGGTTGAGCTGCCAAGGCCCGAGCCCGCCCCGGGGGAGGTGCTGATCCGCGTTACCAGGGCGGGCATCAACTTCGCCGACACGCACACGCGCACCAACTCCTACGTGCGCAAGGCCACGCTGCCACTGGTGCCGGGCGCGGAGGTGGCGGGCGTGCGCGAGGACACGGGCGAGCGCGTGGTGGCGCTGACCGGCGCAGGCGGCTACGCCGAGTACGCCGTGGCGCCCGCCGCGCAGGTGTTCGCGATCCCGGAGGGCGTCGATGACGGCACCGCGCTGGCGCTGCTCGTGCAGGGCACCACGGCGTGGCACCTCTACCGCACCGCGGGGCACGTGGGGAAGTCGGCTCTCGGAGATGGTGGGGGCGAGAAGGAGGACCGTGGGGGCGGCGGGGGTGGTGGAGGCGAGAACGGGGACGCAACGCGGGAGGGCGGCGGCGAGACCGTCGTGGTGCATGCGGCCGCCGGCGGCGTGGGCTCGCTGGCGGTGCAGCTCGGTCACCCACTCGGCGCCGGCCGCGTGATCGCGACCGCGTCGAGCGAGGAGAAGCGCGCGCTGGCGAGGAGACTGGGCGCCGACGCGGCGATCGACCCGGCGCCCGAGGGCCTCACCGAGCGGCTGCAGGAGGCCAACGGGGGCAGGCCGGTGGACGTGGTGTTCGACATGGCGGGCGGCGAGGTGTTCGACGCCTCCTACCGCGCGCTGGCGCCGTTCGGGCGGATCGTGGTGTGCGGGATCGCCTCGCAGCAGCCCAACGAGATCAGGAGCGGGTCGCTGCTGCGCCACTCGCGCGCGGTGGTCGGCTTCTACATCTTCCACTGCCTGGAGCGCCCCGGCATGTTCGAGCAGGCGCTGGAGGACTTGTTCGCACGCGTGGCGCCGACCGCCCCAGGCCCGCGCCTGGAGGTCGTGGTCGGACACACTTACCCCCTGGAGCAGGCGCCGCAGGCCCACATCGACCTGCGCGAGCGGCGCACCACGGGCAAGCTGCTGCTCGACCCGAGCGCTTGAGCGCTCCACAACCCGTAAGCTCCCCAGCGTCATGGCCAAGACATTCGCAGAGCTCGGGCTGACCGAGCGCACCCTCGAAGCGTTGCGCGCGGTCGGCTACGAGGCGCCCAGCCCGATCCAGGAGCAGGCGATCCCGTCGCTGCTGGAAGGGCGCGACGTGATCGGCCAGGCGCAGACGGGCACCGGCAAGACGGCGGCGTTCGGGCTGCCGATCATGGAGTACATCGACCCCGAGCTTGGAGAGGTGCAGGCGCTGGTGATGACCCCCACGCGCGAGCTGTGCATCCAGGTGACGCAGGCGCTGCGCGCGTACGGCGCCCACGCGGGGGTTGACGTGGTGGCAGTGTTCGGCGGCGCGCCGATTCGCTCCCAGCAGGCGCAGCTGCGCTCCGGGGGGCACGTGGTGGTGGGCACGGTCGGCCGGGTGCTCGACCTGATCAGCCGCCACTCGCTGGTGCTGCACGACTGCCGCTTCGTGGTGCTCGACGAGGCGGACGAGATGCTCGACCTCGGCTTCCTCGAGGACGTGGAGCGGATCCTCTCGATGACCCCGAGCGGCCGCCAGACGGCGCTGTTCAGCGCGACGATGCCGCCGCCGATCCGCAAGCTCGCCGACGGGTATCTGTATGACCCCGTGCTGGTCAAGGTCGAGGCGGCGACGCTGACGATCGACACGGTGGCGCAGTTCCAGCTCTCGGTGGATGCCAAGCAGAAGCCGGAGAAGCTGGTGGAGGTGTTGAAGGCCGAGCGCCCGGACCAGGCGATCGTGTTCGTGCGCACCAAGGTGCGCTGCGACCAGCTGTATCGCACGCTGCGCGACGGCGGCATGAATGTCAGGGCGCTGCACGGCGACATGACGCAGGGCGCGCGCGACGGGGTGATGCTGGCGTTCAAGGGGGGCCGGGTGCCGATCCTCGTGGCGACCGACGTGGCGGCGCGGGGCCTCGACATCTCGACCGTCACGCACGTGATCAACTACGACGTGCCGACCTCGCCCGACACCTACGTGCACCGCATCGGGCGCACCGGCCGGGTGGGGCGCTCGGGCCGCGCGATCACGTTCGTCGAGACGCGCCAGCAGCGCGAGTTGGAGGCGATCGAGAAGCACATCGGCACCTCGATCACCCCGTGGGAGCCGGACGCCAAGGCGCCGCCCACGCCGGTGCGCGAGCGCCCGCGCCGGCACTCCAAGCCGCACATCACGCGCGACGGCTCAGAGCCGCACGTGAAGCTGCTGCTGGCCGGCGGCCGCGCCGGCGGGGTGCAGGTGGCGGACATCGTCGGCGCCGTCACCTCGGCGACGGGCCTCGACGGCGAGGCGGTGCGCGACGTGATGGTGCTCGACCGCTTCTCGTTCCTCTCCGTGCCGGCCGCGGAGGCCGACCGCGTGGTGGAGGCCCTGCGCGAGCGCCGCGTGCGGGGGCACCCCGTGCGCCTCGAACGCGTGGGGTAGCCGCCACACCGCAGGGGGATTGACAAGCCGGCCGGCGTTGTGTACAGTTGCCTCTGTCAGGTCATACCCCCCTGGGGTTGGCCGGTCACATAAGGAATCGGGTTGGGTCGACGCGCTCTGCGGTTGACTTTGGCGCGCAGCAGGGGCTCGCTGGGAGAGGGGCCATCGATTGCGGTGAATGAGGGAGCTGTGGAAGACGTGCTTTCAAGAGGGAAATGCGTGATGTTGGTCGTTGCGCCCAGCCCGCGGGCTGAGACTAGATGCGTCAGCCTGGGGCTGTCGCATCTCTCTCTCTCTCTCTCTCTCTTGCCCTAGCAGGCTAGCGCCGGAAACGGCTCATCTACCGCATTTTCACCCCTTCCGCGCGGGGAGGGCGGTGTGATGCCGGGGTCGGTGTCGCCGGTCTCCTCGGCGCTGTCGCGTTCACGTGTGGGAGGCGATTCGCGCTCGCGCTCTCCCCTGTGTGAGATCCAGCGCGCGCGGGTCCTGGCGGGTTCGGTCGCGGCGGTGGACGAGCTGGGTTATGAGGGTGCGACGGTGGGGAAGCTCACGGCGCGTGCACGGGTGTCGCGGCGCACGTTCTACGAGCTGTTTCCCAACCGTGACGAGTGTTTGGCGGCGGTGCTGGAGGAGGCGGCCGCGCGGGTGGGGCGCGAACTGGAGACGGCCGCGGTGGCGGACCTGCCGTGGCGCGAGCGGGTGCGGGCGGGTTTGCTTGTGACGCTTGGGTTCTTGGATCGTGAACCGGTGCTGGCGCGGGTGTGTGTGGTGCACGCGCTGCGCGCGGGCGCGCCGGTGCAGGAGGTCCGCGAGCGGGTGCTGGCGGGGCTGGTGGGCGTGGTGGATGCGGGCCGTTTGCAGGGTGCGCGGGGGGAGGCGTGCGGTGGGTTGACGGCCGAGGGTTTGGTGGGTGCGGCGCTGGCGATCGTGCACGCGCGCATCGCTCACCCCGGGGCTGGTTCGCCCGAGGAGCGGGCAGAGGGCCTGGTGGGCCTGGTGGGTGAGCTGATGGGAATGATCGTGCTGCCCTATCTCGGGCCCGCGGCCGCGCGACGTGAACGGGAGCGTGAGCTGCGTTCACCCCGTGCAACGAGCACCCCGCGCCGCGAGCAGTCACCCGAGGCCGCCCGCTTGCAGGGCGCCGAAGATCCGCTGCAAGGGGTGTCGATGCGCCTCACCTACCGCACCGCGCGAGTGCTCGACGGCATACGCGAGTTTTCGAAAATGGATGCGCAGCCCTCCAACCGTCAGGTTGCGACATTCGCGGGAATCAGTGACCCCGGTCAGATCTCAAAGCTGCTGAGCCGTTTGCAGCGCCTGGGGCTGATCGAAACGCGCGGCGGCGGCCACGCCCAGGGGGCGCCCAACCAGTGGTGCCTGACCGAAAAAGGGGCACTCGTCGCTGCCGAGTTGTACGCGCACGCTCCCAGCCGGCGGGAGGCCGCGTGAACAAGCCGCCGCAACGCTTCACCGACCGATTCGTCGGGCAGAACGCCGTCCGCGCATTGTCCATCGTTCGAGGGGTGCTCCCCTCTGTCCATTCACAAGAGGGGAAGTTGCCATGATTGCTCGCCGGTCGATCTCAACGGTGCTCGTGTGGCTGTGCGCGACGGTTCTCGCGGTGGCTGTAACGAGTGCTCCCGCGCTGGCACAGCGTGAGCACGTGTTCAACAAATCGTTCGGCAGCGAAGGGTCCGGGAATGGCCAGCTCGTCCGACCCGGCGCGCTGGCTGTGAACGACGAAACGGGTGACGTGTACGTGATCGACCGGGGCAACGGGCGCGTCGAGATCTTCAACGAAAACGGCGAATACGTGTCGCAGTTCAACGGCAGTGGCGCGCCGACGGGTGCCTTCTCGTGGGCATCGGGACGGGGCTACGAAGGCTCGATCGCGATCGACAACTCCACCGATCCCGCGGACCCGTCCAAAGGCGATGTGTATGTAACCGACCACACTCACAATCTGATCGACAAGTTCACACCGAACGGAACTTACATAGGGCAGGTGACCGGCCCGGCGCCGGGATCGCCGTTCGTCGATGAAGTGAACGGGCGCAAGGTGACTGAGATAGCGGTCGACCCCAGCGGCAGGCTGTGGGTCCAGCTCGATCTTGAAATCGACGTGTTCAACGATGCGGCAGCAAACGAATACGTGTCTCAGGTGGGACTGAAAATACGTATCAAAGGCTTGGGTTTGAGCGAACTTGAAATGGGTAAGGTCGGCTTTGCGCCCGATTCCGAAGACAACGTCTACATCGCGCGGGAACCCGAAACCGGTGTATTGATTGGGACCAAGTTCTCAAAAGAAGGCGAAACCGTGATCGAAGCGTTGGACGGTGAAAATGCTTCGGGCTTCGCCGTCGACGCTTCGAGCAACGACGTCTACGTCGATCACGCCACCAGCGTCGCCGCATATCAGTCGTTGGGCACACCGATCGAGCGATTCGGGTCCGGGCATATGGAAGCAAGCGAAGGCATCGCCGTGAACTCGAAGACCGGTGCCGTGTACGTCTCCAACGCGGGCAGTGGGACGGTCGAAGCGTACGCGGCGTTCGTCGTGCCCGATGCGAGCACCGGAGGGGTGTCACACTTGGCCGAAACTTCGGCGACGGTTGCGGGAACCGTCGACCCGGACGGCATCCAGACAACCGCGTGCGTGATCGAATACGGCACCACGACGGCCTATGGTCAGAGCCAACCGTGCTCCCCGAGCCCCGGCGCGGGCACCGCCTCGGTGGCGGTCACGGCGCAGTTGACCGGCTTGACGCCGCTGAGCGAATACCACTACCGGATCAGCGCAAGCAACGCGAATGGCTCGAACCACGGCCAGGATCGCACATTCGTGGCGCCGGAGCCGGTCGCGCTCTCCGAAGAGAGCGTCGCGGACGTCTCCTCCACCAGTGCGCTACTCAGCGTGCTGGTGGACCCGGGAGGCTCGGACACCACGTTCGAATTCGAATACGGAACGAGCGAAGCCTACGGCCAGCGGGCGCCACTGCCCGCCGGCGATCTCGGGGCGGGAACCGGTGTCGAGACGGCGAGCGTGCGGGTACAGGGTCTCGCGAGCGAAACGACCTATCACATGCGCATCGTCGCCACCAACGTCCTCGGCACCGTGTACGGGCCGGATGAGACGTTCACCACGCAAACCGCGGGCGGCGCGTTCAGCCTGCCGGACGGTCGCGCGTGGGAAATGGTCTCGCCGCCGATCAAGAACGGGGCGGGCATCGAGACGATCGACGAAGGCGTCGACTCGGGCGGGGTGATCGAGGCGGCTCCCGGCGGCGGTGGGTTCACGTATCTGGCGACCTCGCCGCTCGGGTCGGGGGCGGTCGGCAATCCGGCTCCGTTTGGCCCCACGCAGGTGCTGTCCACTCGCGGGCCGTCCGGCTGGTCGTCGCAGGATATCGCCACGCCGGAGAACAAGCCCCACGAATGGGTGCAGACGGAGTATTCGCTCTTCTCGTCTGACTTCTCACGTGAGCTGGTCGATCCATGGGACGGCATAAAGGCTGGCTATACGCCGCTGTCCCCGGAAGCGACGGAAGCCACGATCTACATTCGAGACAACGCAAACGGCAGCTACACCCCTCTCGTGACGCCGAATGATGTGGAACCACCGGGCGCCGAATTCGGAATCCCCGGGTCCGCCGAAGAAGCGCCGCGAGTCCTCGCGGCGACGCCCGACCTCTCGCATGTGCTGTTCCTCTCGAGGTACGCGTTGACACCCAATGCGCACCTCGAGCTGGAACAAGACACCAAGGAAAACCTCTATGAGTGGTCGGGCGGACGCTTGCAGTTGGTGAACGTCCTTCCCGACGGCACGCCGACCGAAGGCGTTGCTCCTAGAAGCGAAAACATGTTGAGGCAGATGCTTTCGAGCGATGGTTCACAGGTCTTCTTCGATGCGCACGTCGCAGGTTACTACGGTGAACGGGAAGGTGGGCTATTCGTGCGTGACACGGCCTCGGGTACCACGGTGGAGGTGGACGCGCCGGCGCCAGGCGCGCCGCGACCGGTCCACCTCGATGCGGAATTCCAACTCGCGAGCGCCGATGGCTCGAAGGCGTTCTTCCTGGATGACGAACCCCTCACGGCAGATTCGACCGCAACGCGCTATCAGCCGGATCTGTATGTCTATGAAACGGAAACCGGCTCGCTGACCGATCTGACGGTCGATCACAATTCTGGCGAACACGCGGATGTGACGCGCGAACCCGGTGAGATCCTCGGCGCCAGCGAGGACGGCTCGATCGTATACTTCGTGGCGCACGGCAAGCTCGCCGAAGGCGCGCAACCGGGCGCTGAGAACCTGTATGTCGAGTCTCAGAACGGCTCGACGTGGTCGTCGCCGCGGCTCGTCGCCGTGCTATCCGCCGAAGACAGCAACGACTGGGACGCGGGAGCCACTCGTCAAGGGGGCGGCGTCGGCTACCTGACTTCGAGAGTGTCTCCAAATGGACGGTTTGTGACGTTCATGTCGGTGCGTAGCCTGACGGGGTATGACAACCGAGACGCGAGCAGCGGGAAGCCGGATGAGGAGGTGTTCGAGTATGAAGAGGCGACCGATCGGCTGACGTGTGTGTCGTGCAATCCGACCGGCGTGCGTCCGGCAGGTATGTATGAATCCGGGTCGCCATTGCCGTTGGTCGACCAGCAGGGTGCCTGGGCAGGCCGATGGGTGGCGGCAAGCGTGCCCGAGTGGACACCATATGGCAATGCCAAATACAGCCTTGAAGACAGCTATGAATCGAGGGTCCTTTCCGACGAAGGGCGAATGTTCTTCGACAGTGCGGACGCGCTGGTTGCCCAGGATACGAACGGGAAAGCGGATGTCTACGAGTACGAGCCGCCGGGCGTGGGGAGCTGTGTCCGTCCTGAGGGCTGTGTCTCTTTGATCTCGTCCGGCACTTCGGCTGAAGAATCGGTGTTCCTCGACGCGAGCGAAACGGGCGACGACGTCTTCTTCCTCACCGGAGCGCGGCTCACGGCGCAGGATGTCGACAGTTCGCCCGACGTCTACGACGCGCACGTCTGCTCGAGTGCGGTGCCGTGCGTGCGTGTGCCGGTGTCCTCGCCGCCGTGCTCGAGTGGCGACTCCTGTAAGGCGGCACCTTCGCCACAGCCGGCGATCTACGGTGCTCCGGCGAGCGCGACGTTCTCCGGGACGGGCAACGTCCCCTCGCCGCCGGCGGGGAGCGTTGGTGAAGTGAAGACGGGGGCAAAGCACAAGCCGGCCACGAAGCACAGGCCGACGAAGCACAAGCGTCCCGTCAGGCGAAGGCGGCGTGCCAGAAGGGTGCCCCGGTCGCGTGGGGGCTCGTCGGTTGGCCATGAGCGCGCAGGGCGATAGGGAGGAGATCGATATGGTGATTAAGAGGCTTGGCGTATTGAGGGCCGTCGTGCTCGTGCTGTTCTCGTTGGCTGTCGCGGCGGGGGCCGAGGCCGCGCCGGCGTTCGCGGAAGGCGGGGAGCCGTGGTGGAACGTGGTCGGGACGATCGCGCCCACCAGCCTGCAGCCGGGGGGTACGGCGAAAATCGTGGTTACGGCAAACAATCTCGGTGACGGCGATGCCGAAGGGTCAGTGGTGCCGATCACGGTCTCCGACAGGCTGCCGGCCGGGCTCGAAGCGATCGGGATCACGAGCAAGGTTGGCCCATTCGGCTTTCACGGCAAGGGTCAGTGTTCGCTGCAGAGCGTGACGTGCACCTTTGGGCAGACGATCGCCCCGTACGAAGGGGTTTACCTGGAAGTGACGGTGCGCGTCGAACACGGCGCCGAGTCGGGTGCGATCAACGAACCGGTGGCGGAAGGCGGCGGCGCGACGCGTGTGACCAACCGTCAGCCGATTACGGTCAGTGGGTCGAGTACGCCGTTCGGCGTGGAATGGTTTGAAATGGTGCCCGAAGCGGTAGGTGGTGTGCCGCAGACGCAGGCCGGCGCCCATCCCTTTCAGTTGACGACGACGCTTGACATCACCCAGCAACTGTCCGCGTCGGGAATGGCCGAGACGCCGGCGTTGACGAAGGATCTGCGGTTCGATCTGCCGCCCGGCATGGTGGGCAATCCCAACGCGGTGCCGCAGTGCACGACCGCGGAGTTCAACGAACGCATCGAAGGCCGCAGCGGTTGCCCGGCGAACACGGCGATCGGGGTGGCCGATACGACGATCCTGCTCCCCGGGATCACGCCGCAGCCGGAGACGGCGCCGGTGCCGCTATTCAACCTGGCGCCGCAGACGGGGGAGCCGGCACGCTTCGGGTTCACGGTGCTGGAAGTCCCGGTGATCCTCGATACATCGGTGCGGACCGGCGGGGACTACGGGGTGGTGGTGAGCGTCAACGACATCTCCGAGGCGCCTGACTTTCTCGCCGATCAGGTCACGTTCTGGGGCTCGCCCGAGGATCCCAGTCACAATGGGGAGCGCGGCTGGGCGTGTATCGACGGTGGCTTTTGGGAAGCGGGACCGTGCGAACCGGTGAATGCGCCGCACCCGCAGCCGCTGTTGACGCTGCCGACGTCGTGCGCGACGCCGTGGACGCCGACGATCACGGCGGACTCCTGGCCCGAACCGGAAGTGCTGAAGAGCGATGGGTACACCCTGCACGACCAGTACGGGCACGCGTTGGGTCTGTCGGGGTGCAACCGTTTGACGTTCGAACCGTCGGTGCAGCTCACGCCGGATGGCCAGGAGGGGAGTTCGCCGACGGGGTTGACGGTCGACATTCACGTGCCGCAGACGGCCGGGCTGAACCCGACCGGGGACGCGCAGGCGACGGTGAAGAACACGACGGTCACGTTGCCGGCTGGTGTGGGACTGAACCCGGCGGCCGCGGACGGCCTTTCCGCGTGTACGCTCGAACAGGTCGGTCTGCAGAGCTCGGCGCCGATCACTTGTCCGGAATCGGCGAAGGTCGGCACCGTGGAAATCGATACGCCGCTGCTGCCCGACCCGCTGGTCGGCGCGGCGTACCTGGCGGAGCAGGACGCGAACCCGTTCGGGTCGCTGGTTGCCCTGTACATCGTCGCTGAAGACGCGAAGGCCGGGGTGTTGGTCAAGCTAGCGGGTGAAGTCAAGCCGGACCCGGTGACGGGCCAACTGGTGGCGACGTTCAAGGAAACCCCGCAGCTGCCGTTCGAAGACCTCTACCTGAACTTCTTCGGGGGTTCCCGTGCGCCGCTCGGTACGCCGGCGTTGTGTGGTGGGTATACGACGACGGCCGCGATCGATCCGTGGTCGGGGACTGAAGCCGTCGATTCCTCCTCGGAATTCCAGATCACTTCGGGGCCGAACCACACGCCGTGCAGTGACCCGCTGCCGTTCCACCCGACCTTGCAGGCGGGTTCGACGAATATCCAGACGGGCGGGTATACGCAGTTGACGACGACGATGAGCCGTGAAGACGGCGAACAGAACCTGCAGGCGATCCAGCTGCACTTCCCCGCGGGCCTGATCGGGAGTCTTTCCCAGGTTCAGCTGTGCGGGGAATCGCAGGCTGACGAAGGCACTTGCGGTCCGGAAAGCGAGATCGGCGAAACGACGGTCAGCGTGGGCTTGGGCGGCAACCCGTTCAGTGTCGTCGGCGGCAAGGTTTTCATCACCGGCCCGTATAAGGGCGCGCCATTCGGCTTGTCGATCGTGAATCCGGCGAAGGCTGGCCCGTTCGATCTCGGGAATGTGGTGGTGCGCGCGAAGGTTGAAGTGAACCCGATCACGGCGGCGTTGACGGTCACGACGGACCCGTCGGGTCCGTATGCGATCCCGCACATCCTCGACGGGATCCCGTTGCAGATCAAGCACGTCAACGTGTTGATCGACCGCAGTAAATTCGTGTTCAACCCGTCGAACTGCACGCCGACGGCGATCACCGCGACACTGTCCAGCAGCGAAGGCGCGAGCGCGAACATCTCGGTGCCGTTCCAGGTCACCAACTGCGCGACGCTGAAGTTCAAGCCGAAATTCGCGGTCTCGACCCCGGGGAAGACCTCGCGTAGGAACGGGACGAGTCTCGCGGTGAAGCTGACCTACCCGGTCGAAGAAGGCCAGGCGAACGTCGCGAAGGTCAAAGTCGAACTCCCCAAGCAGCTGCCGGCCAGGCTGCCGACTCTGCAGAAAGCGTGCACCGAAGCTGCGTTTGACGCGAACCCGGAATCCTGCCCCGCGGCCTCCAAGGTCGGGGAAGCGGTCGCGACGACACCGACGATCTCGGGTGCGTTCACGGGCCCGGCGTACTTCGTGTCCCGCGGCGGTGCGGCGTGGCCGGAACTGATCGTGGTGCTCGAGGGCGAGGACGGCGTCACGGTCGACCTGCACGGCGAAACGCACATCACCAAGGGGATTACGAGCAGCACCTTCGACACCGTTCCCGACGTGCCGGTCGGCAGCTTCGAACTCAAACTGCCGGCGGGCCAGTACTCGGCGCTCACCGCGAACGGGGCGAACCTGTGCGGCAAGAAACTCACGATGCCAACGGAATTCGTGGCGCAGAACGGCGACGTGATCCATCAGAGCACCAATGTCGCCACCACCGGCTGCCCCAAGCCCAAGAAGACCGCGCACAAGACCAAGCGCAAGAAGACGGTGCACAAGCAGAAGCACAAGGGCAAGGCGGCCGGGCGCCGGTGACATGGGCCCTAGCCGCGGGCCGCGGGCGGGCCGGCGAGCGGCCGGCCCGCGGCGATAACGGATAGGCTGCGCCCATGTCCACAGCCACCATGAACACCACAGAAGGCGCGATCACGTTCACGCTGTTCGACGAGGACGCGCCGAAGACGGTCGAGAACTTCCGCAAGCTGGCCGCCGAGGGCTTCTACGACGGCCTCACCTTCCACCGCATCATCAAGGACTTCATGATCCAGGGCGGCTGCCCGCAGGGGACCGGCACCGGCGGCCCGGGGTACACCTTCGAGGACGAGATCAACCCCCACAAGGTCGTGCGCGGCGCGCTGGCGATGGCCAACGCCGGCCCCAACACCAACGGCTCGCAGTTCTTCATCGTGACCGCGAAGAAGGCCTCGTGGCTGGACGGCAAGCACACCGTGTTCGGCGAGGTCACCGACGGCCTCGACGTGGTCGATCGCCTCGAGGGCGTCGCCACCGACGGCGCCGACCGCCCGGTCGAGCCCGTCGGCATCGCCTCGATCGAGTTGTCGGAGTAGGGCGGTCTAGCGTCGTCTAGCGCGTCTAGCGTCGTCTAGCTTGTGTGTCAGTCGCCGCACATGTGCGGCGACTCCGGCCGGTGCATGCACCGGCCGGCCACCGGCGCATGCGCCGGTGGCCAGTTGGCGCATGCGCCGGTGGCCAGTTGGCGCATGCGCCAACTGGAACAGCAAGCGCCATCCGCGCAAAGAATTGGCTCCGGAGCCAGACACGACCCCGCGTGAGGTGTAGCCTCTTCAGTTGAGCGCAAACCAGCATGGGAGGTCCCGCAATGGCGACTGTCGAGGAGCACGCAATCGAGATCCACAACGGCGCGGTGAACGGCGCCCCGGCCGCGGGCGAGATCCCCGTCGAAAACCCGGCCACGGGGGAGATCGTCACGACCGTCCCCGACCTCGACGCGGCGGCCGTCGCGGAGCTCGCCAAGCGCGGGCGTCTCGCGCAGCCCACCTGGGAGGCGTACGGCTTCGAGGGCCGCGGGCGCGTGCTGTCGCGGATGCAGAAGTGGGTGATGGACAACTCCGAGCGGATCATCGACACGATCGTCTCGGAGACCGGCAAGACCTACGAGGACGCGCAGCTGGCCGAGATCTCCTACGGCGGCGCCGCGTTCGGCTTCTGGGCCAAGAACGCCGAGAAGTACCTCGGCGACGAGCGCGTGCGCTCCAGCTCGATGCTCGTGAAGGGCAAGAAGCTGATCCTGCGCTACCGCCCGCTCGGGCTGATCGGCGTGATCGGCCCGTGGAACTACCCGCTGGTCAACTCCTTCGGCGACTGCATCCCCGCGCTCGCCGCCGGCAACGCGGTGATCCTCAAGCCCTCCGAGGTCACGCCGCTGACCTCGATGCTGCTCGCCGAGGGCTTCACCGAGTGCGGCGTGCCCGCCGACGTCTTCCAGGTCGCCACCGGCCGCGGCGACACCGGCCGCGCGCTGATCGACGAGGTCGACATGATCATGTTCACCGGCTCCACCCGCACCGGGCGCAAGGTCGCGCAGGCGGCCGCCGAGCGGCTGATCCCCTGCTCGCTCGAGCTGGGCGGCAAGGACCCGATGATCGTGCTCGCCGACGCCGACCTCGAGCGCGCGGCCAACGTGGCCACCTACTACTCGATGCAGAACTCCGGCCAAACCTGCATCTCGATCGAGCGCGCCTACGTGGAGGCGCCGGTGTACGACGAGTTCGTTTCCAAAGTCACCGACAAGGTGCGCGCTTTGCGCCAGGGCCGTCCCGGCGGTGGGCCGGGCACGGTCGAGGTCGGCTCGATGACCTTCCCCCCGCAGGTGGACCTCGTCGAGGACCACGTGCAGGACGCGCTGTCGAAGGGCGCGCGGGCGCTCACCGGCGGCCACCGTGGCGAGCAGGGCGGCGGCCACTACTTCGAGCCGACGGTGCTCGTCGACGTCGACCACTCGATGAAGATCATGACCGAGGAGACGTTCGGCCCGACGCTGCCGATCATGAAGGTCGCGGACGCCGAGGAGGCGCTGCGCCTCGCCAACGACTCCGAATACGGCCTCGCCGGCTCGGTCTTCTCAAAGGACACCGACAAGGGCGAGAAGCTCGCACGGCGCGTGGAAGCGGGTGCGGTGTGCGTCAACGACGCGATCATCAACTTCGCCGCGATCGAGCTGCCGATGGGCGGTGTCAAGGCCTCGGGCCTCGGATCCCGCCACGGCGCGGGCGGGATCCGCAAGTACTGTAACCAGCAGGCGCTGCTGATCACGCCCCGGCTGGCGCTCAAGCGCGAACTGCACTTCTTCCCCTACTCGCGCAAGGGCACGAAGCGGCTGGGCAAAGGGCTGAAGCTCTTGTACGGGCGCGGTAAAAGGGACTAAGCCAGCGGGAGGCCGAGCAGCCGTTCGAGCTCGGGAATCGTGGTGTCGGCGCTCGTGTGGTGAACGGTGGCCATGCCCAGCTCCTCGGCGGGCGCGAGGTTGAAGGGCAGGTCGTCGACGTACACGCACGCCTCGGGCGCCACGCCGGCGCGCTCTGCCCCCAGCTCGTACATCCGGCGCGAGGGCTTGCGGATGCCCTCCTCGGCGGAGATCACCACGCCGTCGAACAGCTCATCGAAGAGGTCGTGGGGGTAGCGGTGCACTCCCCATGAGTTGGACACCAGCGCCGTGCGCAACCCGGCGGCGTGCGTCATGCGCACCGCGTTCACCATCGCCTCGTCGGGTCCCACGCCCGCGAACAGGCCATCCACCAGCCCGTCGGGCTCGACCTCCAGCAGCGCGGCGAATTTTTGCTCGAACGCGCGCTCGTCGAGCTTTCCCTTCTCCAAGGCAACCAGCAGCTCGCGTGCCTCGGGGTCGCTTTTGAAGCGGCCCATCAGCTTCTGCGGGTCGATCTCCGCGGCCAGGCAGAAGGCGTGGAATGACGCGAACAGGTTGGTCGTGAGCACGCCGCCCCAGTCGATCAGCAGCGCGGAGCGGGTAGCGCCGTCCCCGCCGTCAAGCGCGCTCCCGCCGCTGAGCGCATCCGCGTCGTCGCTGCCCTCGCTGTCGTGCGCGTTGGCCGGCTCACTCACCGCGCGTGACCTCCTCCGCGTGAGCGGCGAGCTGCAGGACGCCCTCGCCGAAGTGCTTCAGGTAGGGGTCGTCGGTGGCGCCGGCCAGTGCGCGCTTGTAGTTGCCCTCCATGAACACCGTCATCTTCCACACGGCCAGCGTCACGTACCACCGCAGGTCGCTCATCGAGCGGCCGCTGTGCGCTTCGTAGCGGGCGATCAGCTCGGCGCGCGTGGGGAAGCCCTCGGCCTTCGTGACCGCGCCCAGCGAGTCCCTGATGCCGCCCGGCGGGTCGTCCGCCTGGCCCCACACCATGCACATGTAGCCGAGGTCGGCCAGCGGGTCGCCGATCGTCGCCATCTCCCAGTCGAGCACCGCGGTCAGTCGCGCGGGGGCGCCGGTCGCGAACATCGTGTTGCCGAGGCGGTAGTCCCCGTGCACGATCGTGGCCGGGCCGGACTCGGGCAGGTGCTCGGCCAGCCACGCCGCCACGCGTTCGACGGCGGGGATCTCGCGCGTCTTGTTGATCTCCCACAGCCCCCCGAAGCGCCGCAGCTGGCGCTCCAGGTAGCCGGTCGGTTTGCCGAAGTCCTCGAGGCCCGCCGCGCGCCAATCGACCGCGTGGACCTCCACCAGCGCGTCGATCAGCTCCTCGGCGATCCGCCGGCGCTCGGCCGGCGCGTCGAGCGCGGGCGGCAGCGCGAACACGATCGCCTCGCCCTCCACGCGCTCCATCACGTAGAACGGGCAGCCGATCGTGGCGGGGTCGTCCTCCACCGCGAGCACGGTGGGCACGCGCGCGGCGGTGCCCCGCAGCGCGCGCAGCAGTCGTGCCTCGCGCAGCACGTCGTGGGCGGAGGGCGGCAGCGGCGGGCGCGGGGGGCGGCGCAGCACCAGCTCGCTGCCGTCGGCGCGGCGGATCAGGTAGGTGACGTTGGAGTGGCCCTCGCCGATCGGGCTCGCCTCGATGGCACCCTCGCCGAGGCCGTGGGTGTCGAGGAAGGCGCGCAGGGGCTCCAGCACCAGCAGCGGCGGGCGGGCGTTCTCGCGTGCCTGCGCGTGGGTCTGGACGATGTCATCCGGCGCAACTGCTGAACTCATGGCCCGCACGCTATACCAGCGCGCGGCTTCCCGTTCTCGACGTTCCCTGTTATCTCCTACCGGTGGTCGTGGCTTATGTCACTTGCCGATTTGATCGATCCCGCTTCTCCAACCCACCGCAACATCCCCCCCGCCGCCGTGTCATAGCCTCCATGCCCAAAGCCCCCACCTTCCTCACCAAAGCCCGTAAATCCCAGCTCGTCTCGCTGCTGCTGTGCGTCGGCGTCGTGTTTGCCGTGAGCGCACCCGCGGCGCTGGCCTCGCGCAACCAAACCGTCTTCTTCGAGGCCGGCAAAGTGCTGATCGAACCGCACAAGCGTGAACACGCCTTCCAGCAGATGGAGCATCTGGGCGTGCACGCGCTGCGGGTGGAGCTCTACTGGTCCTACGTGGCCCCCGCCTCCGGGAGCAACAAGCGCCCGAAGTTCGAAGCGACCAACCCCGCCGCATACAACTGGTCGCTGTACGACTGGGTGTTGAACAAGGCGCAGGAACTGAAATGGCCGGTGCTGCTGACCGTGACCTCGCCGGTGCCGAAGTGGGCGAGTGCCAACCACACCACCCTCGGCAGCCCCAACGCAAGTGCCTTCAAGGAATTCATGACGGCGGTGGGCAAGCACTACGGCTCGGAGGTGTCGCTGTTCGCGATCTGGAACGAGCCCAACGACATCGCCTCGCTGCAGCCGCAGTTCAGCTCCTCCGGCCAGCCTGTCTCGCCGCGCATCTACCGCAGCCTGTTCGAGGAAGGCTACGCGGGGCTGCAGGCGGCGGGCATCGCGCACCCGAAGGTGCTGATGGGCGAAACCGCGCCGGTCGGCAACGACAGCCTCAGCCGCTCGGAAGTCCGCCACTACGGCCTGCTCCACGACGTGGCGCCGCTGGCGTTCCTGCGCGGCGCGCTGTGCCTCAACTCCCACTACAAGCGAGCGGGCGGATGTGGGTCGGTGCCGGCGTACGGCTACTCCACCCACGCCTACACCCAGAAGCAGGGCCCCCTGTGGGTGCCGCCGGTGCGCGACGACGTCACGATCGGAACGCTCTACCGCCTGGAAAACGCGCTCAACCGCGCCGCGCGCGCGGGCGCGATCAGGGCGGGCATCCCGATCTACCTCACCGAGTTCGGGGTGCAGAGCGTGCCCAACCGCTACGAGGGCGTGTCGCCCACCAAGCAGGCCGAATACGACGCGCTCGCCGAATTCATCGCCTGGAAGAACCCGCGCGTCGCGGCCTTCTCGCAGTACCTGCTGCACGACGACCCCACGGGCGGGCCTCCGGGGTCGGGCGTCCACGGCGGCACCGTCGGCTTCCAGACGGGCCTGGAGTACGTCAACGGCAGCTCCAAGCCGCTCTACTCGGCGTGGCCGATCCCGCTGGTCGTCTCCAAAGACGGCCACGGCTTCTCGCTGTGGGGCCTGGTGCGCCCGGCGACGGGCTCGACGAAGGTCACGATCCTCGTGCGCAAGCGGGGCGCCAAGAAGTACACCGTGCTGAAGACCGCCACCACCGAATCGCGCGGCTACTGGGACTTCGTCTCCAGCGTGGCGGGCGTGTCTTGGAAAGTGCGCTGGACGAGCCCCACGGGCGTCAAGTACGAAGGGCCGGCGATCGGGGCCACGCCAGCTCCGTGAGGTGGCGGTAGGCGCGGCAGCTTGCCATAATCCCGATCGTCGCGTTCGGCGGCACTGCATCGCCCTCCTAAAGTTGGGGGGGCGATGCCGGAGCTGCCAGAGGTCGAGATAACCGCCCGCCGGCTCGACGGCGCCCTGCGCGGGGCCACGATCGAGTCGGTGCTGGCGCCGGGCATCAACGCGTTGCGGAGCTTCGACCCGCCGCTCACCGCGCTGGCGGGTCGCACGATCGCGGGTGTGCGGCGGCGCGGCAAGCACCTGATCGTCGAAATCGACGGGGTGAAGGGTTCCGACGGTGAGGGTGTCGGAGCCGAGCTAGCGTTGCTGATCCACCTGATGTCCGCCGGCCGGCTGCAGCTCTACGACAAGCGCGCCGGCCCGCGCGACCGCACCTCGCGGCTGCTCGTGCGGGTGCGGCTGACAGAGGCTAGAGAGACGCCGGCTCACCCTAACGGACCTGCGTCAGACGTTGGGGCTGCACGAGAGGCCGAGCTGCGCCTGCGCGAGTTCGGCTCCAAGCAGGCGGCGTGGGTGAAGCTACTGCGCGCTGAGGAGCTCGACCGCGAGGAGGCGCTGGCGACGCTCGGCCCCGAAGCGTGGCCCGATCCGCCGTCGCTGCGCGAGCTGCTGGACGCCCCCCGCCCGCTGCACACGATGCTGCGCGACCAGCGCACGATCGCGGGCATCGGGCGCTCGTGGGTCGACGAGATCCTGTGGGAGGCCCAGCTCTCCCCCTACAAGCGCGGCGCCGACCTCACCGAGGAGGAGGCCCGGCGGCTGCGCGAGGCGACCGTCGCGATCCTCGGCGCGGCGATCGACCACTACGAGCGCGTTGTCGCCCTGCCGATCCCCGACAAGCTGCCGATGCCGCTGCGCATCCACCGCCACGAGGGCGAGCCCTGCCCCCGCTGCGCCACCGTGCTGCGCTCGGTGCATTTCGAGGACTACGTGATCGCCTACTGCCCCACGTGTCAAACCGAGGGCCGGGTGCTCAAGGACCGGCGGCTTTCGCGGCTGTTGAAGTAGGGGCCTCCCTGCAGCCTGCCTCAACGCGCTTGGACATCGAAAAGCTCGATGTGCACGTCGAGGCCGGAGGCTGAGGCTGCGCGCCCGTCACACGTGACGAGCGGGACGGCGAGCAATTCGGCGAGCGCTACGAACGCCGCGTCGTAGGCGCTGAGGTTGTGACGCAACTCCCACATACGATCGCTGAGCGGCGCGTGGGGGTAGCGAACGATCGCCGTGTCGGCGAAATCGCTACGTGCGTCGGCGGCGCGCTCCTCACTGATCTCCTCGCGCATGACCATGCCTCGCAGGGCGTGAAGGATCTCGACGTCGATCAGGTGCGGTGCGTGGAGGTCGCCGTCGTCGGCGAGGCGCTCCACCAGCCCAGGAGCCGGGTCGCGGGCAGCAAGCGCCTCGAGGATCGCAGAGGTGTCGAGGACCAGCACGCACTCAATCGCGGTCGCGGCCCGTGCGGATCGCCGCGAGGATCGCCCCGCTGTCGGCGCCGCCCGACCGCGCACGTGCCCGCGCCAGCAGGTCGGCGACGGGTGGTCGGCATGCGACGCGCTCGAGCTCCTCCAAGGCGAAGTCCGACAGCGAGACGCCGGCGGCCGTCGCGCGCGTGCGCAGCGTCCGATGGACATCGTCGGGCACGTTGCGGACCTGAATCGTCTTCATCGGCCCGAGATTACCAGATCTCATGCGTCACACCCATCTTGCACCCATTTGTGCTGTCTGGTGGTGTTGAAGAGCCGAGATCACCGAAGAGTCCTGGCAAGGAACAGCGTGAGTTCGGTCCAGCCCACCTCAATCTGGCATGTCTTATCTGATCTGATAAGGTGACAGGAGTGAAGCCGTCGCTGGAAGACGTGTTGGAGAGCGCCGCCCAGCTGCAGGAGCTTGTTCCCGGTGCGGTGCTGGTCGGGGGATCGGCGGCGGCGCTTCATGCTCACCATCTGCAGTCCTTCGATCACGACCATGTGATCGCCGATCTCGCCGAGCGCTTCGACACGATCCTCGAGCACTTGGAGGCGCTCGGGGATTGGTCGATGACACGCGCGCAGCCCGGGAAGATCATCCTCGGGGAGCTTGGCGGCATCGAGACCGGGGTGCGTCAGCTGCTTCGCGCCCGGCCGCTCGAGAGCGTCGAGGTGGAGGTGCGGGGCAAACGGCTGGTTGTGCCGAGCGCGGCGGAGATCCTGCGGATCAAGGCGTGGCTTGCCCTTAGTCGCAACCAGACTCGCGACTACCTCGACATCGCGGCCCTCGCGACCGCGATCGGACTCGAGGAGGCAGCCTCCGTGTTGGCAGGTATCGACGACTATTACGCCGACATCAACCGCCGGCCGGAGGCTGTCGCCACGCAACTCGTCAGGCAGCTCGCGGACCCACGACCCCGCGACGCCGAGGTCACCACGCAGCTCGCAAACTACAAGGCGCTGGACGCCCGCTGGCAGGACTGGTCGGCGGTCAAGGCGGTGCTCGCGGATCTTGCGGAGAGGATGACGCGATGACGGTGCGGTTTCGCAACCTCGACTTCGACCTCTCTCAGCCGATGGATCGGTGGCCGGCCGAGGCGATCGAGATGGTCATCGACCGCGGATCGCTGTCGGACTGGCGACGTCTTGCACAGATGATCCGGGAGAACCCCTGGGGCCCCGCCGCACGAACTGCCGAGATCGTCACAGGTTGGGGTGAGCACTACGGCGTCGACGCGCTGATCCGCGGCGTGATCGCTCGCGCGCGCGGGGACATCGCCCGCCGGGGACGGGCCGAGTATGCCGCGCAGATCCGCTCCTGGCGCACTCACACCGGGATGTCGCTGAGTCAGTTCTCCCGAGCGGCCGGCACCTCGGCTTCCCGGCTGTCCGCCTACGAGAACGCCAAGGTGGCCCCCACCACCGACGTGCTTGGTCGTCTGCGTCATGTCGCGGACATGCACGATCGTAGTTGAGTACGGCCGTTCGAGGTTCCTCTGACTGCGTACAGCCAAGACAACCCCAGTGTGCGTGTACGGGTGGCCGCACCTCTAGGCTTGACATCTGCATCGCGACGCGTTACTGTGCGTTGACAAGCCGGTACCCCCGTCGTTGGGAGCCGGGTACATAGGGTCTGGTTGGGGTCATACCGCTCTGTGGTTGACGTCAAAGCGCTCGCAGGGTTTTGCAGCTATGGGAGAGGGTCTGGATCAGAGCGATGAGGGAGTTGTTTCAGCGTGGTTTCTAGAGGGAGATTCATGATGGGGATGTGCGCGTCGGCCCGTGGGGCTGATGCTAGATGCGCCAGCTTGGCGCTGTCGCATCTCTCTCTCTCTCTCTCTCTCTTCGTCTAGCGAACTAGTCGAAGGGGCTCCTCGTCGGGCGCACTGGCGCCGTGTTTGTTTTGTCCCCGCGGGGGTCGGGCTCCGGCCGGCTCTTAACGGGGCTGGAGCTTCACATGCGTGTGTGGGGGGCGGTCGCTGATGGCTGCGCCGGCACGAGGTGGCGTGGGAACGGCGACGCGTCGACGCGTCGCCGAGCGTGCTTTGCCGGTCGAGCGGCGTCAGCGTTGGGCGAAGCGCCTGGCGCTGCCGCGGGATACCCCGCGGGTGCAGGTCGAGGAGATCCAGCGCTCGCGGCTGTTGGCGGCGGCGGCTGTGGTGATCGACGAGGTTGGATATGAGCAGACCTCGGTACAGCGGATCACCGACCGTGCGCGGGTGTCGCGGCGGACCTTCTACGAGCTGTTCGTCAACCGTGAGGAATGCCTGGTAGCGCTGTTGGATGAGGCGGCCGAGCGCGTTGAGCGGGAGTTGGAGGGGGCGGGTCTTAGGGGTCTTGTGTGGCGGGAGCGGGTGCGGGGCGGCCTGTGGGCGATTCTCTCGTTCTTGGACGCGGAGCCGGTGCTGGCGCGGATTTGCGTGGTGCAGTCGCTGCATGCGGGGCCCGAGGGATTGGAGCGCCGCGAGCACCTCCTGGCGCGGCTGGCGGGGGTACTCGATGAGGGTCGTCGCGAGGGTCCGCGCGGTGAGGAGTGCACTTTGGTGACGGCGGAAGGCCTGGTGGGTGGCGCGTTGGGTGTGGTGTATGCCCGGTTGCGGGGCGGCGACGGCCGGCCGCTGACGGGGCTACTCGATGAGCTGATGGGGATGATCGCGCTGCAGTACCTGGGCCCGCGTGCGGCGCGTCGCGAACAGCGGCGTCCCGCGCCTGCGCCCTGTCCGGCGCCGGAGAGGCGGCCGTCCTCGGTGGGTGTTGAGAAAGATCCGCTCGATGAGGTGAAGATGCGTCTCACCTACCGCACTGCGCGGGTCCTGGAGTGCATCGCCGAGCAGCCGGGCACCAGCAATCGCGAGGTCGCCGAGAGCGCGGGGGTCACCGACCCGGGGCAGATTTCAAAGCTCTTGCGGCGCCTGGAGGGTCTCGGGCTCGCGGTGAACACCGGCGGGGGCCACCAGAGCGGTGAGCCGAACGCGTGGCAGCTGACGCCGCTTGGTGGGAAGGTCGCGCGGCGTCTCAGTGTTCTCACGCTCGACGATCGGCAGGACGAGGCGGCATGAGCGTCACTTTTCACTTCGACTGGACCAACGCTAAGAACGGGAGCCGTTTGAGATGAGTAGCCATTCGCTGTCTGGATTGGGGTATTGCCGGGTTAAAGCGCTCGAAAAGGCGAGATTGGCGGCAGTGGTTGTGCTCGGCGGCCTCATCTGCGTGCTGGCGTTTGCGAGTGCTCCGGCGCTGGCGCTCAACACGCACGCGTTCTCCTCCAGTTTTGCCGGCGCAGGTGCCGGTGCGGGACAGGTGTCCTCGCCGGCGGGCGTGGCTGTCGACTTGGCGACCCACGACGTGTACGTCGCGGACACGGGCAACGCGCGTATCGACGAGTTCGAAGCCAATGGCACGTTCATCCGCGCGTGGGGTTGGGGTGTCGCCGATGGCCTGCCGGTGTTTGAGACCTGCACCCTTTCCTGTCAGGCCGGTATCCCCGGTTCTGGCCCTGGGCAGTTCACGAGCCCAACGTTCGTTGCGGTCGATAACTCCACCGGTGCCTCGAAAGGCGATGTCTACGTCGGCGACAGGGGGGACGAGCTTGTAACGAAGTTCAGCGAATCCGGCGCTTTAGTCGAACCGTGGGGCGTCAAAGGCCAGCTCAGCGGGCCCTGCGAAAAACCCGGGGAATCCTCCCCGTGTCCCGGCAGCAAGCTCGGGTCCTTCGAAGCGCTGGGGGGCATCGGAGGTATCGTGGTCGGCGCCACCGGCACGCTCGATGTCCTCAACCCGAACCAGGGGTTCCTATTCGAGTTCGATCAGAACGGGAGGTACGACGCCAAATTCGGTGTCATACGCGGTACCGAACCAAACGGCCTGGGGGTGGATGGCGCCGGTGACCTCTTCAAGGTCAATGGCGATGACAGCGTCGAGGAGATAACCCAATCTGAAGAAGGCGACGTTGGCCAGGTGACATCGGGTGTGAGCGCGACCGAGCTCGCGATCGACCCGGCCGGTGAAAACCTCTACGCGGTCGAAGCTGGCGCTGTCGCCCACTACGCTTTCAACGGCGCCGGGGAAGTGATCGAGGGCGCCAGCACTTGCGCTGTCGTGCCAGAAGCCGGCTGCGCGCCGACGGACTCCTTCGGTTCCGGCACCCTGACCGGCGGCAGCGGAGTCGCGGTCGATCCCTCGAGCAACCGGGTCTATGTCGCCGACGCGGCGTCGGATCTGATCGACGTATTTACGCCGGGTGTGGTTCCCGACGTCAAGCTCGAACCGGCTTCGAGCGTTACGCCCGATGCCGCGACATTGAACGGCGCTGTGAATCCCGACGGCATTCCGGTGAGCTCATGCCGCTTTGAATACAAAACCGCGTCCGAAACCTCGTTCGTGAAAACCGCCTCGTGTACGCCGACGCCCGGCGCGGGAACCGAATCCGTGCCGGTCTCCGCGAAACTGAGCGGCCTGACGCCGGGCAGCACTTATGACTATCGTCTCGCGGCGAGCAACGACCAAGGCACAAACTACGGCGAGGCGACATTGACCACCCCACCGGCGGTCGAAGCTCTCAGCACCGGCGCCGCCGAAGCGATCACGTCGACCGGCGCCAGGCTGAGCGGATCGCTCTCGCCCGACGGCACCGAAGCGCACTACTACTTCGAGTACGGCACGAGCCCGGAATATGGTTCCACGAGCCCAGCGCCGCCGGGCACCGACGCCGGCAAGGGCGGCGCTGAATGCACACCACCGGGCGGCGTGAAATGCAGCCCGGTCGCCGCCGAAACGACGCTCACCGGCCTGCAGCCCAACACGACCTACCACTACCGCCTGGTCGGTTCAAATGCGTTCGGAACTACTCGAGGTGGGGACGCCACCTTCACGACCCTCGGGCCGCCGAGCATCGCTGCTACCGCTGCCGAAGCGATCACGAAAACGAGCGCGACGCTCACAGCGCACCTCGACCCCGACGGGTTCGACACAAAATACCGCTTCGAATACGGCGAAACGGCGGCGTATGGCGCAAGCACTGCCGAAGGCGAACTCACCTCCGAACTGTCTTCCGAACAGGAAGTTCGCGCCACGCTTGCCGGCCTGAAGGCCGGCGCCACTTATCACTTCCGGCTTGTGGCAATCAACCAGGCGGGCTCGCCACAGGACGGCCCCGACCAGACTTTTGAAACCGTCTCGCCGGCGCTGGTCGAAGGGCCATGGGCGACGAACGTCGCCGCGACCAGCGCCACGCTCGCCGCGCGAATCGACCCGCTGAGCTCGAGCACCACTTACCGCCTGGAATGGGGAACCAGCACCGCTTACGGGCACGTCTTCAGCGGTAGCGTTGGCGAAGGCGACGGCTACGTAGCCGTCGGCGGTTTCCACATTCAGAACCTGGAACCGAATGTTACCTACCATTACCGGCTGATCGCGATCAACGAAGCGGGCACGATCACGGGCGCCGATCACGCATTGACGACGCAGCCCGCCGGCGAAGAGCTGACCTTGCCCGACGGTCGCGCGTGGGAACTGGTGTCTCCCACGAAAAAGGGGGGCGCGCTGATCCAGCCTTTGACCGGCTATCACACGATTGAGGCAGCCGGCGAAGGCGCCGCGATCGCGTATGAAGCAAGCGACGCCATCGGGGAAAACCCAGTGGGCAAGAGCCAGGTGACGGAGGTCCTGTCGGTACGCGCCCCAAGCGGCTGGAGCACTCGGAACATCTCGATGCCGCGTAGTCTTCCGCCCGAAGGCACGGCTGCGGAAGGCGCCGAACAGGGTGTTTTCAATCTATTCTCTTCGAATCTCTCTTTGGGAGTAGCTGAACAGACCCAGTCATCCGTTCGACCGCTGTCCGCCGAAGCAACCGAAAGAACGCCCTACCTACGTAACGATCTAACCTGCGAAGCCCAGCCTCGAGCATGTTACACGCCGCTTGTGACACCGGCGGACGTGGAACCGCCGAGCCAGCCTTATGGAGGGGAAAACGGTGCAACCGAGATGATCGTCGTCGGCGCGACCAACGATTTGAGTCATCTCGTGCTCCAGTCACCGTACGCCTTGACCAGCGAAGCCGTCTCGGGTCTTGGAAAGAAAGGAGCGTCGCAGCCGAATCTGTACGAGTGGAGTGGGGGTCACCTGCAGCTCGTAAACGTCCTGCCGGACGGCACATCGAAGCCGGGCGCCCATCTCGGCTACGAAGCCGTTGGCAGGCCCTACGTTGTTGCACACACGATCTCCAATGACGGTCGGTGGATCGTGTGGAGCTTTGGCGCAGAAGGTCCCGCGTCGAAAGAACTGTTTGTTCGCGACATGGTCGCCAAGAGGACGGTGCCGGTCGGAGGATCACACGCCAATTTCCAGACGATGAGCAGCGACGGGTCGCGGATCTTCTTCCGCGAAAATGGTGAATTGTATGAACTCAACTCTGGTACGGGAGCGCAAACGGATCTGACGGCGTCTCACAAATCCGGCGAAGCGAGTGCCGGGGTGCAGGACGCGATTCTGGGCTCGAGCGAAGACGGCTCCTATGTGTATTTTGTGGCGAAGGGTGTGCTGGCGACTGGCGCCGCGAGCGGTGCTGACAACCTGTACGTCCTGCACGATGGCGCGGACGGCTGGAGCACCACCCACATCGCGACCCTATCGGGTGAAGACGAACACAGTTGGTTTTGGAATGGGCCGGGGCAGGGGGCCTGCAACTGCGAAGGCGTGGAACACAATAAAGTGAGCGCGCGCGTCTCCCCGAATGGCCGTTATGTGACGTTCATGTCGGACAGATCGTTGACGGGCTACGACAATACCGACGCGGTCAGCGGTCAGCCAGACGAGGAGGTCTATCTCTACGATGCGGCGGCGAATCGCTTGGTGTGCGCCTCGTGTAACCCGACAGGGGCTCGCCCGGTTGGGGCGCTCGATGGTCACGAAGGGCTGCTGGTGGACCCGGAACGAGCCTGGGCGGCGATCGCGGAAGAAGGTAGCTCTGCTGGTGAGCACTGGTTGGCGGGGATCATCCCCACCTGGCAGGGCGCTCTGGCGGGGCCGACCCAGTCCATTTCGTTTTATCAGCCGCGGTTTCTGTCGAATCAGGGCCGGTTGTTCTTCGATAGTCCCGACTCGCTTGCTCCTCAGGCGACAGACGGGTTGATGAACGTGTATGAGTACGAGCCGACGGGCCTGGGCAGCTGCACGATGGGGAGCTGGACGTTCCATGAAGCGACGGCGGGCTGCGTGAGCCTGATCTCCTCGGGGACGTCCGGCAGTGAATCGTCGTTCTATGACGCCAGCGAAAGCGGCGATGATGTGTTCTTCATCACCGCGAGCAGGCTCGTGCCCGCGGATGTCGACACTGCCTATGACGTATATGACGCCCATGTCTGCACCACCGAAGCGCCCTGTTCCGCCGCCCCTGTCTCTTCGCCTCCCTGCACGTCGGGAGATTCGTGCAAGGCTGCGCCCTCCCCCCAGCCGCCGATCTTCGCGGCGCCGCCCAGCGAGACGTTCAACGGCGCCGGCAACGTGGTCCCGGAAGCGACGAAGGGCACATCCAACCGAAAGACAAGGCGGGTTCAGTGCAAGAAGGGATATGTGAAAAAGCACGGCAGGTGCGTCAAGAAGCATAAGCGACTCAAGAAACGGGCCAGAAAAGCAAGCAACGACCAGGGGGCCAGGTAACAACATGTGCAAGCGCTCTATATCCGCTCTCCTGGCGTGCGCTGCTGGGGCTTTCCTGGCATGCTCTGCCTCGGCCGCATCGGCGGCTACGGGCTGTTCAACGTGTAAGCCATGGTGGCATGTGAACACGGTGTATGCGCCGGCGCAGACGGATGGCGGCGAAGGCACGATCGATGTCGAAGTCAGCAATCTCGGTGACGCGCGGACGAACGGAACTTGGGAAGAACACCTCGACGAAGCGGTTCTCGCCGACGAAACGAAGGGTTTTATCGCGGTGGTCGAGAAGCTGCCCGTCGGTCTGGTGGTATCAGGAGCTGAAAAAGCAGTGCAGGTGGAAACCGGCGGTGAAGAAGTAGCCGCCATCTCGAATGAGCGTAAACTGCAGGAAGATCTGGAAACGGTCGGCAAAGCGGGTATCAAAGTCCCAAAGCTCTGCTCGGTGTCGGGACAGGGATCGCAGACGGTGACGTGCCTGTATGGCACGCCGGTAAGGTCTTATGGACGCATTATCATGGCGATCAACGTGATAGCCGCGCCGGGAGCGCCTCCCGCTATGAGTGAAGTGAGCGTCTCGGGCGGTGGCGCCGCGCCGGCGCTCTCCCGACGGTTGCTCTCCCCAGATGAGTCCGCGCCGTCCTATGGGGTGGAAAACTATGAATTGACGGCCGAAGAAGAGGGCGGGGGGGCGGATACGCAGGCCGGTTCGCATCCTTTCCAGCTGACGACTACGCTCGCGCTCAATACTCAGACCGTGCAATCGTTCCGCACTGAAGTGGTCCAGAGAGAAGGCGCGGGGGGCAGGACAGGAGCCGTTGTTCCAGAAGTACAGCCGCTCGCGCTGACGAAGGATCTGCGCTTCAACATACCGCCGGGCTTGATCGGCGACCCCGAGCCGATCCCGCAGTGCAGCCTACTCGTGTTTACGCAGGAGAACAAGGCCGGCGCGGCACAGTGTTCCCCGGCCACGGTGGTTGGGGTTTCCACGCCGATCGTGACGAATGGCAGAGATACGGAGAACACCCCGTTTGTGTTCACCGAACCGCTTTACAATCTGGAACCGGCTGTCGGCGAGCCCGCTCGCTTCGGCTTCCAGACGCCCGCGGGTCCGGTGATCCTCGACACATCGGTGCGCACCGGGGGAGATTATGGCGTCGTCGTGACGGTGCCGAATATTATCGACTATCCGTTTCTGGGTAACCAGGTGACCTTCTGGGGAGACCCAGCCGATCCACGACACGATGGCGCCCGCGGCAAGACATGCCTGGAGGACTATTCGGCCGACGTATCCGGCGGTGAAGAAGAATCTTGCCCGGCAAACGAAAAACCGCATCCGTTCTTGATAATGCCGACGTCGTGCACTGGTCCGCTGCATACGACTGTCGAATCCGACTCGTGGGCGGCCCCAGGGGTGTTCAGCTCGCCGGGCGCATACACGTTCCAGACCGGCCCGGGGGGCATCGGCGAACCGTACGGGCTCGATGGATGCAACCGCCTGAGCTTCGAACCGTCGATCGAGGTCGCTCCGGATGGGCAGCAGGCGAGCACTCCGACCGGGTTGACGGTTGATGAGCACGTGCCTCAGCAGGCGAGCCTGAACCCGACCGGCTTGGCCGATTCGACCGTGAAAAACACGACGGTCACGCTGCCCGCGGGCGTCGGGCTGAACCCGGCCGGCGCAGATGGCCTGAGCGCATGTGGCCTGAACCAGATTGCGCTGGAAAGCCCTGGGGAACAGACCTGCCCGGAATCCTCGAAGGTGGCGACCGTTGAAATCCATTCGCCACTGCTGCCCAACCCGCTCGTCGGCGCGGCGTATCTGGCACAGCAGAACGCCAACCCGTTCGGGAGCCTTGTCGCCCTGTACTTCTCGGTCTATGACCCAGTATCCGGTGTTCGTGTCAAGGTTGCGGGCGAAGTCAAACCGGATCCTGTGACGGGCCAGCTCGTTGCCACTTTCCTGAATACCCCGCAGCTGCCCTTCGAAGACCTGGTGGTGCACTTCTTCGGGGGCTCCCGCGCGCCCCTGGGTACCCCGGCGCTGTGCGGTGGGTATACGAGCACGGCGTCGATCGCGCCGTGGTCGGGTAACGCGCCGGCGGACTCGTCTTCGGAATTCGATATCACAAGTGGCCCGAACGGCGCGCCGTGCTCCAGCCCGCTGCCGTTCGCACCGTCGTTGACAGCGGGTACGACGAGCATCCAGGCGGGTGGGTTCAGCCCGTTTACGATGACGATGAGCCGCGAAGACGGCAATCAGAATCTGCAGTCGATCCAGCTGCACATGCCGCCGGGTCTGATGGGCACTCTCTCCAGCGTGAAGCTGTGCGGGGAACCGCAGGCCGACCAGGGCACGTGTGGTCCGGAAAGCCTGATCGGCGAAACCACGGTCTCAGTCGGTCTGGGCGGCAACCCCTACAGCGTGACCGGCGGCAAGGTGTACGTCACCGGGCCCTACGAGGGCGCCCCCTACGGCCTGTCGATCGTCAACCCCGCCAAGGCCGGCCCGTTCGACCTCGGGCAGGTGATCGTCCGCGCGAAGATCGAAGTCAACCCCTCAACCGCGGCGCTGACGATCACAACGGACCCGTCGGGCCCGTACGCGATCCCGCACATTCTCGACGGGATCCCGCTGCAGATCAAGCACGTCAACGTCAACATCAACCGGCCGGACTTCACGTTCAACCCGACGAACTGCGACAAGCTCGCGATCACCGGCACCCTCGGCTCGAGCGAAGGCTCGAGCTCGGCACTGTCGGTGCCGTCGCAGGTCACCAACTGCGCGGTGCTCGCGTTCAAACCGAAGCTCACAGCCACCACCTCCGCGAAAACGTCGCGGCTGGACGGGGCGAGCCTCGGGGTGAAGCTCGCCTACCCCGCCGGGCCCTACGACGCGAACATTGCCCGCGTCAAAGTCGAACTGCCCCGGCAGCTGCCCTCGCGGCTGCCGACCCTGCAGAAAGCGTGCCTCGCCGCGACGTTTGAAGCGAACCCCGCGAACTGCCCACCCGCGTCGATCATCGGGCACGCCAGCGCGACCACGCCGGTCCTCCCGGTTCCGTTGACCGGGCCGGCCTACTTCGTGTCTCACGGCGGGGAAGGATGGCCGAGCCTCGTCATCGTGCTCCAGGGCTACGGCGCGACCGTCGATCTCGTCGGCACGACATTCATCAGCAAAGGCGGGGTCACGAGCAGCACCTTCAAGACGATCCCCGATGTCCCGGTGGGCACGTTCGAACTGCACCTGCCCCAGGGTCCCTACAGCGCGCTCACCACCGAAGCGAAGCTCTGCCAGGCCAAGAACCTCGCGATGCCAACCGAATTCGTCGGACAGAATGGCGCCCTGATCAACACCAGCACCAAGATCGCCGTGACCGGCTGCCCCAAGCACAAGAAGGTCGCCCACAAGAAGAAGGCCAAGAAATCGAAGAATCACTGAAAAGTCCTGGCGAGGAACAGCGTGAGCTCGTTCCAGTCGGCCTGGTTGGGGCGCGTGGTCAGTGTGGCGGCGATCGTCTCGAGGATCGTTCCGAACTCCCCGTGGTCGATGCCGACCACGATTGCGCAGCCCGCGTGCGGTCGGCTGGCCTCAGCCCAGCGGCGCGCGATTACGGGGAAGTCCTTGACGTCGAACGTGACGAAGATGCGCGCTTCGGTTGTGGCGATCGACAGCAGCTCCTCGTCGGTGAGGCCATCGAGCTCGCGCTCCTCGTCGGCTGCGCGCACGTCGTGACCGGCGTCGCGCAGCGCCTGGGCGATCCGCGGACCCGAGATGTGCGCGTCGAGGAATAGCTTCACGGAGCGTCTGGCGCTTGGTCAGTGGTTGACGCGGCTGACAGCTATGAAGGGGAACTCCTCTTCGAGCTGCTCGATCGGTCGCCGGCTTTCGGCGATGGCCGCGTCGATCTCCTCGGGAAACAGCTCGTAGTAGTCGAGCGCCAACTGGATCTGACGCTGGTTGGCCGAGCCACCCTCAGCCATGCGCTCGATCGAGCCGATGTCGCGGTGGGCATCGACGATCTGCCACACATCGAGTGCTGTTCCGATCACCCATGCGCGTCGTTCCCAATCTACGCCGCGGAACACGATCCCGGGGAACAATCGCATCCGCAGGGCCTCATCCGCCAGCGCCTCGACGATCGCACCCTTGCTACGGCCGGTGCGCTTCGCCTCCACGTCGACGATCGTCTCCATCCGCGGGGAGAGGCGCATGCTGAACGGAGCGGACTTCGTAGCCATACGCTCGATTGTATCACGAGAATTACAGCGTGTTACAAAATGGGATGGGACGCTTGGAGAGTTGAGTCCGGTCGCTGTCCCTGGTCGCGCGGAGGTAACCGGGTAGATGACGGCGAAGCCGCCGATCGATGGCTTGCTCAGGGGATGCGGATGTCGTGTTTGGCGCGGGCGGCCCCAAGCTCGATGAGGCTCCCCGAGCCCCGGTCGATGCGTCGTACCCACGTCCAGTGGCGGCCGACAGGGCAGCGCTGCCACCGCCACCTGCCCATCCTGATGGCCTTCAGCGAGCCTCCAGGGATCCAGATCGTCGTGTAGACGTGGCCTTCACGGCACCGCACGGGACGCTCGAATCGCTTGAGGATGCGCATCGATCAAAAGTCTACATCCGACGATGAGCAGGATCAAAGCCAAGAACCGTGCGCGTACCGGCCGTCGTGAGCGCGTCACGCGCCCGGGCCCCCAAAGACGTGGCGCGAGAGATTAGTCAGTTACGATGCCGCGATGATCGAGCCAGGGCAGAAGGCCCCCGACTTCGAGCTGCCCGACCAGGACGGGAACCCCGTCAAGCTCTCGGAGCTGCGCGGCCAGCCGGTCGTCGTCTACTTCTACCCCAAGGCCGACACGTTGGGTGCTAAAGCCACAAAGGCGGCTGGGGTCGCCCCGGACTCGGCGGCTACGCTGCTCGCATGATCGAGCAAGGTCAAGAAGCCCCAGGCTTCGAGCTCCCCGACCAGGATGGTCGCATGGTCAAGCTCTCGGACTTCCGCGGGAATGCGGTCGTCGTGTATTTCTACCCGAAGGCTGCAACCGCGGGCTGCACGGTGCAGGCGTGCGGGGTCCGCGACCACCAAGCCGACTACGCCAAGGCCGGTGCGGTGGTGCTCGGCATCTCTCCCGACCCGGTCGCGGCCGTCAAGAAGTTCCACGAGAAAGAGGTGCTGAACTTTGCGCTGCTGGCCGATGAGGGCCACGCGGTCGCGGAACGCTACGGCGTTTGGGTCGAGAAGTCGATGTACGGCCGCAGGTACTTCGGTAATGAGCGCACCACATTCTTGATCAACCCCGATGGGCGCATTAGCTCGGTGCTGCGCAAGGTCAAGCCGGCCGAGCACGACCAGTTGGTGGTGAAGGCGCTCGCGGACGCCTTGCCGTCGGCGGCGTAGGCTGCACGGGCACAGTTTCGGCGGACCGGTGCTGACAGCGGTCTGAAGGGCACCGCGTCGCCTCGGAGCCTCGCTCGATCGACGAGCCAGGCTGTCCGCCGGTTCAAACTGGCCGCTCAGGGAAACCCTTTTGAGACCCCCTCCGGCTCAAGCGGTCGAGTCAGGCGGCTGCGAGGACGGCCGCGAGCTCGTCGGCGTCGGGCTCGATCAGGCTGGGGACCGTGATCGTGATCTTCCCCTCGCGCCCGAGCAGCCACTTGGCGTTGACGATCGTGATGCCGATGACCTCGCCCTGCTCGTCCAACCGCACCGCGTGGCCCTCTGGGGTGCCGAACGTGTCTGCCGCCTCGCGCGGCTCGCCGCGGCGCAGATACAGGACGTCCCCGTCACTGTCGTAGGAGGCGTGATCGAACTCGTATGGGCCAACGTGCACGCTCATCGCTTCCAGACTACCGTCTTGGGATCGTTGGACTGCGGAAACGCCGTCACAACTCGGTCCGTGCCGGCATCGGTCAGCTCGGTCACGACTCGCAGCCAGCGCAACGGTCCACCGCGACGAAAGTAGCATTCGCGACCAACCCGCGCATCCGGCTCGCGATGATCCGGCGCCCGAACGGCAGCCATCGTCTCCTCCAGGTAGTCGCGCATTTCGACATGCTGTTCAAGCACGTGCCTCCAGGCTCCCTCGTCCATCTGGATCAGATGAGCCTCCGGGTTGCGAGCCTCGGCGATGACATTGCGCTGCACCACCCGTCCAACGTTACGCTCTTAAGCGGACAAGGTTGCGTGTTAGATTGCAAACTACAACCCGGCCCACGAAGCCGTCCTAAGCTCATGGCTTACTCGACCGGGGCAACCAGCATCATTTTGTGGGACGATGTCGCAGGACAACGAAAACCAATCATCGCTGGTCCGGCGGACCGCATGGTCCGCTCTGAGCCTCCTCGCTGGATGGCTACTATTCACGGTTCTCGACCTCTGTGGAAGCGCCGTATGGCGCGCGTTGAGAGTCGCCGGTGGCTGGCCGGCCGCCCTCGCTGGCGTCACCCTGGCCGGGCTGATGCTGTCCGTCGCGCTAGGCGTTGCGGCGGGTCGAATAACGCTCCCCGTGACACAGGTTCGTATCTGGGGCGTATGGCTGATTCGCCACACTCCGTATGCAGCTCACGACTTTGCCACCGCCCGCAAGGTGAGTCGAGGAACAGGAAACCGCCGGTGGCTCACCGAGAAGGAATTCGAGCGAGAAGACCTTCGGCGGGTTGGTAACCTTGACCAGCCGCACAGCGACTTCGGTCACTGGCGAGATGCGCACATCTCTGGCGGTATTCGTATTTCATTTATTCATGCCACAGGCGAGGTCGTCGCTGTCGCGCTCGGAGCCGAGGGTCATCCAATTGAGCTACTCGGCTACGCGCGCGACAACTATCATGCCGAACGTCTGCTGGAGGACTGGGAGTATGCTCACAGCCTTCGATGGGCGCGCTACCGATGCCGTGACTGGAAAGTTCCGCTGGAACCCCGTGCACAATGGTGGAAGGAGTTCGACAGGCGCCCTCGTCATCCTTGGCCTGCCCCTCCTCCATCCAGCGTGGGACGAGATGTTGGTGCATATCACGGCCATTCCCAAGACACTGACGACACTGTCGAAATAGTCGACGAGGATGGGGCGAGGCCGCTATATCATGCCGTGGATTGCTCGCCAACTGGCCTCTCGTGGGGTTACAGCGGATCGGGGCCAACCGATTTGTCTCGTAGCCTACTGCTGGATCGCTTTGGGTATGTGCCGCAGCTAGCAGTTGTTTACGCATTTCGAGAGGATATTGTGGCCCATCTGGCCCAGCATTTCGTCTTGACATTTGAGGCCGTGGACATCTGGATCGATGCACACGGCTCGCTGTTTTCAGAGAACCCAAGGGCTGAGCCGCTGGATCTGTATGCTGCGGGTGGCTCCTACTGACGCAGCGCTATGACGATCACAATCATCCCGCCGCTGCCGGACGCGCTGGAGCGGGAGTTGGCGCCGCTAGGAAGTGAGCTGTGCGTTAACGCGCTCGAAGAGCCTGTTTGCACGCTCGAGCGTGTCCTTGTCGAGCGCGTCCAGCAACTCCCGCTGGTGACGCTCGAAATAGAGCGCTGGAGGCAGGTGGTCGAGCGTTTCTTGACCGAAGTCTCGTATCGCTGCGTCGATGCGCTTCGTGATCCGGGGCGTCTCCTCGACCGGGGCGATGTTGCTCGCGTTGACGGCAGCGTATATTGCCTTCGCGGGTAGCTCGGTCGCGACTTTTTGGACGAGATCCAAGTAGAAGTCCACCGTGAAGAGATCCTCGATGTCGGCGTCGTCGGCGTCGGTGAATTCGGCGAGCTTCACGATCTGGGTGGCCTCGAGGATCCCCTCCGTGACGAGTTTGTCGATCTTGGCTTGTTTGTTGCCGACCGTGTCGACAAGCGCGCAGATGTTTAGCTGCTGCCCCTTGAAGAGGCGCGCGAACGTGTCCATCTTGTCGATGCCGCCGACCGGTGTCACCACCCACCGGCGGTCCAGGCCGGCGCCGCCTTTCCGCTCACAGGCGCGGCTCAACAGTTGCATGTAGATGAGGTCAGATGTGCCCTCGACAAGCAGTACATTTGGTGCCACGAAGAGCGTCTGGCCGATCGCGTATCCGAGCGCGGCCTGGAGGGGGAACAGCGTGTCGTTGTCGACCCGATACGCGTGGTTGTAGACCTTCGTCCCCTCGTCGCCGTCCTCGACGACAGGTCGGGCGCGGTCGAGGCGGTCCGGGTCGACGAGGAACGGTTGGTGGGTCGTGTAGATGATCTGATGCTCTGACAGCTTGCCGTCGAGCACCTTGAGGAAGTCACGCTGCGCGAGCCCGTGAAGAGAGGTGCCCGGCTCATCGAGCAGCAACACAAGCGGCCGGTCGGGAGCCTGCGCTCGGATCTGAGCAAAGTTCACCATGAAGGAGAAGAACCAGATGAAGCCACTGGATCTACGCGCGATCGATGTGCTCACCTGGTACTTGGTGTCTTCGACTCGGATCATTAGGACGAGGTCCCGACGAGACTCGGCCGGCTCGCCTGGGGCATCGACGTACGTGTGGTCGAAGTCGATGCGGGAGCGCTGGTTCTGGGACCAATACTCTTTAAGGTCGTTCGTGATGCGGATGCTTGCTGACTCGAGCCCGTTTCGGAGTTCAGCATATTTCTGGGTGTTGGCTCGCTCGAGACTGATCTGAGCCTCGTCGATCAGGGCGAGGAACGTGCGCTCCTTGCTCGTCACGGCGTCGCCGCTCTCTCGCTTGACGAGTAGCTGGCGTACATTTCCGCTTGCTGGCAGCGAGGCGTACTGGTCGAAGTACATGAAGATCGGCTCGCGTCCAGCTAGCACATCGACGACGGCTTGCAGCAGGCTGCCCTCCGGCCACTCGGCCATTCTCGCGATGGCCCTAGTGGCGGCATCTTTCGATGACCCTCCCTCGTCCTCGCTGGCGATGATCTCGTTGAGCGCTGCACGGAACTCGCGGATGGTCGTCTTAGTCGCGGGTGCGCCCTGCAAGCCCATCGCTTGCGTGACCGTCTCCACCGCCTTAGCCTCGTTCACCACGACGTCGGGGTAGAACCGTTTGCCCGCGTAGTTCACGGTGCAAGTGAGCAGCGGTGGGTCACCCTCTGGTGCAAATACGCCAAGTCCGACGGCATCCGTGACGGCTTTTAGATCGTCCGGGCTGAGACGATACGTGGCCTTGACGACTGTCGGTCGCGGGTACTTCGGGTCGGCGAGCCGGGACTCCATGTCCGTCGCCTCGGCCCGCGGGTAGTCGTCGTTTACGTCGAGCGCTTTCGGTTGCCCCGGCGCTGGGTTGAGGCGGACGAGGGCCTGGAGGAAGTTTGTCTTTCCCGACTCGTTCTTTCCAACGAGACATGCGATGTCGTTGATGGGGACCACGCCGCTGTCCTTGATCGAGCGGAAGTTTGTGACCCGTACCGTGTTTAGTTCCATTTTCTGGACGTTACATGACCAGGAAGACGGCTTATCTCGGTGTCGCCCGCACTCGACGACATCACCTCAAGCCTGACCGCATGTCTTCAGCGCTCCCCAACCCGTGGCGTGTCCCCGACATATCGTCTTTTGACGACTTGGATTCGCCATGGCAAGGCGACGCTCTAGCGACTTCCCGCGGAAAAGGTGAACGCCCCAACCCCGGCGAACCGTGGTCTTGGGGACATGCGGCCCTCCACCTCCGAGCCTCGGCATAAGCGACAGCATAGTCCATAAGTTGGATCAATGCTTGGACTGTGTCCCGAACTTTGAGCTACCATCCCGCCTCAATGCGAGCGAGCGTCAGGATCGCGGCGGGAGTGGCGGCGCTCAGTTGCGTTGCCCTGCTGGCGTGCGCGTCCGCCGGGGCGCTCAACTTCGGGCTCTCCCCGAGTGAGATCTGTGGCTCCGAAGCAAGCTTCAATAGGACCGTCGAGCTTGACACGCAACTTTTGAGCCCGGCCGAAGGAGCGACGGTCACGGCCGGCGAACCGGTGACCTTCACCGCCGAATCCGGCTTGGCGTCGGTGCCGCTGACCTTCCAAATCGCCTCCTCGCCGGCGCTGCTGGCGGCGCCCGACATCGACAGCGGCCCAGGGATGGCGCAGGCCGGCTCGACCTACGCGTTCACCTCGACGAAGGCGAGTGCGACACCCCGCACGATCTACTGGGCGGCGTCGTTCACGCGCACCCTGACGGACTGCGAAGGCCCGGTCACGTTCACGACGCCACCGCGCGTGCTGACAGTGCTCGCCGCTCCTGCGCTCATCACACCGGACCTGACGCCGCCACCGCACCTGACCCTCAGCGTCGGCCCGGCGACGCGCTTTCGCGCCCGCAAGGCAACCCTCGCCTACCACGTCAGCTGCAACCTTAGCTGCACGGGAACCACGACGGCCACCGTGTGGATCATCCACGGGCACGGCCGGCCCGTACCCGCACCAAAGCTCGACCCCGCGCCGATGGGCGTGTCGATCGCGCCCGCCTCCGGCGGCAGCGAGCAGATCAGCTATCGTTACCGCGGCCGGGCACGGCACCGCGTGCGGAGCGTCTGGCGCAGTGGTGCGAGCCTCGAACTGCGCCTGAGTGCCGAAGCGAGCAACCCCGAAGCGGGTGTCGCTCTCGCGGAGAGCATCACAAAGCTGCCTGCGTAGCAGCCGCTCAGCGCCCGCCGGCGCCTGGCCGTGCTGGCGCCCAAAAACGCCAGCCTGCGCGGTGGACAGAGGCCGACATTGTCACGACCTGAACTCGCGTTACTCGCATTACTACGCTCCGGTGCTCCGTGCCGTGGCCGCGTTCATGTATTCGTAATCGGAGGATTTGTATGGAGCCTGGCGACGACACGCCGGGGTGTACGACTCAGGCGTGCGGCGTGCGTGACCACCGCGCCGACTACGCGAAAGCGGGGGCGAGGGTGCTGGGGATCTCTCCCGACCCGGTGAAGAAGATCAAGAAGTTCCACGACAAGCAGACCCTGGACTTCACGCTGCTCGCCGACGAGGACCACGCGGTCGCCGAGGCGTACGGGGCCGTGGGTTGAGAAGTCGATGTACGGAGTTAACTCATAGGGTAGTAAACGGATCGGACGGGATCTACTGACGTGGGCCTCATAGGTACGTAGTTAGACGGGCCTGTCTCGAAATGGGACAGCTGTGTGCTATGGTCAGTCAATGGCTACGTACTTCAGCGGGATTGCGCGTGGGCTCGCAGATGACGATCTCGCCCGCGCTGTGGCGCGGCAGCGGCTGCTCAGCCGGCTGACCGACCATCCGGTTGCGCCTCTGGCTGACTGTGTTCAGGTTGGGCGGGCAGTCGGGCTGTCTATGTCCGAGATGCAGCGGCTGACGGGGCTTGCTCGGCAGACGCTCTACCGTCACGGCGGATCGGAAGGGTCGGACGAGGAGCGACATCCTCCGATGTACCAGGCCGCTATCGAGGTTCTGATGCTGCTGGCGGCGGAGGCTGGGTTCGCGTCGCCGTCGTTGCTCGGACGCCGCGCCGGTTTGCCCCCGGAGTTGGTGAGCTCTGTCATAGGGGTCCTTGAGGCTGACGGCTTGTGCCGAGTCCGCCGCGATGACTATGCGACCGCCGAAGCGGCACCGGCGGCGGCGGGCTACCTGGTGCTGCGCGAGCACTTCGACGATCTGTTGCTTCGCCGCCCGGATGCGATCAGCGTGTACATCCTTGTTCCCGAGGAGCACCAAGCTGGCGTGGCGCGCGGAGCCGACGAGATCCTTCCCAGTGACGAGCACGTGCTGATGTCTCAGTCGACAGCTCCGTCGGTGATGGTCGGTCCTGAGCTTGCGGTCATGGTCAACGCTCCGACAATCCGTCGCGCGTTGGCGATCACGCGCGACATCTGGTCCGAAGTGCTCGACCGCGGTGCCGTGCCGTTCTTCGAGCCGGTGATCACGAACGTGATTCCACCTGGGACGCAGCCGCTGGTGCGCTCGGTGGTGCTCGACGCGTTTGTCGAGGCGATAGTCGATGCCGGGGTGTCTAACGGTGAGGCGCTCGGGGAGCGCCGTGCCAAGTTCGGCGGCGGTATCTCGGAAGCAGAGCTGGCGGGGCGATGTGTAACCGTCGCTGCTCTCGCTTTGCGACGGGCGGTCGGCAACGATCGTGACCCACCAACCATTCTCGACGGAGATTCGGCTTTCGCAGAGCTCCAACCTGCGCACGGGGTACCTGTGGCGCAGGAGGTTGTTGAGGTCAAGCAGGCGACTGTGGCCGCGCTCGAACTTGCAACCGACCACCTTGGGCCTCTACCCGGCGGGCGACGCGGCTCGTTCAAAGCGCCTGGCGGCGCGGCGAACGTCGTTCAAGGTGTGGAGCCGAGTGGCGCGGAGTTGCTCAACATGGCTCGGCTGTCGGGCGAAGCGGTGGGCGCCGCCGACGCATTGGGTGTACTCGATCCGCTAGTGGCGCTGGCCAAGGTCCTCTCGAGTCGAGAGGATTGAGCCCGAATCTCTTCAGCCCGGGTCTTGGTGATTACATGGGCCTACCTGCGGAGTGCCGAGACGCGATGCGATCCTACGACCGTCACCTGGAACTTGCGACCTCCAGGGCGGTGTGGAGCCTCCGGTTCTACTGCTGGCGCAACATGCTTTGGCTCTCTGTAGGCACCGTCGCAGCCGCTGCCACGATTCTCGCCATTATCGAGGGGCGACCGCCACCATTTCTCGAAGACCTCATGGCGTCGCTGAAACAGCTCTAGCGGGCCTCGAGACGTGCTAGGAGGCAGGATTGACTACGATCCGCCTATGCCTGACGCCGGAGACACAGCCCCAGACTTCGAGCTTCCCGACCAGGATGGCCGTCCGGTCAAGCTCTCCGACTTTCGCGGTCAGTCGGTGGTCGTGTACTTCTACCCGAAGGCAGCAACCCCGGGCTGCACAACCCAGGCGTGCGGCGTGCGCGATCATCGGGCGGACTACGAGCAGGTTGGTGCGGTTGTCCTGGGAATCTCCCCCGATCCTGTCGCGAAGGTCAAGAAGTTTCATGACAAGGAGGGGCTGAACTTCCCGCTGCTCGCCGATGAGGATCACGCGGTTGCAGAGAAGTATGGGGTTTGGGTCACGAAGAGGCTCTACGGTCGCGAGTATCTCGGCAACGAACGCACGACGTTCATCATCGACTCCGCTGGGAAGGTCGCCGAGGTCCTGCGCAAGGTCAAGCCGGCCGAGCACGACGATCTAGTCTTAAAGGCCCTAGAGCGCACTCAAGGCGTCGTCTAGTCCGCAAGGTCCAGTTCGAGGCGAGTCTCCCACGGCACCAATGCCGAGCCGCCGCGCTTGGCATCAGGATTCCCGTACGGCGTCGCGCCCGCCTGCAACGTGGCGCTGGCGATGTTGCGCAACCAGTGTCTGGGTGCTTTTGACCTCCGCCATTTCACGAATCGTGTTGACGACGTCCCCAATGTCGTCGTTGTTCGCGGCGCGAATGCGTAGAAGCGCGTCCACTGGTCCGGAGGTCTGCGACGCCTCGCGGACCCCCGGGAGCTTGACCACCTTCGCGACAAAGTCCTCGACGTTGGTCTGGGACTCAAGCGTGAGCTCGACGTAGGCTTCGGCCGACGGGCCGACCTTGTCATAAGCGATCACAGTCGTGTACTTGAGGATGTGCTCCTTCTCCAGACGCCTCAGGCGACGGGTGACCGAGGAGGGCGATCGTTTGATCTCTCTCGCCAGGGTTGCCGCGGACTTACGTGCGTCCTCTGCCAGCAGGGCGAGAAGTTCCCGATCAATTGTATCTAGGATGTTATCGCCGGAGCGCACGAAGCGAGCATATAGCGCACGAAAGCACCGCGAGTTGCGCCCCATCCGGTCCAATCGATATCGACGTGAGCCGCCCTGGGTTCGACGGGGACCGTGATCTGACCCGGCTTTCTCGGAGTCGGTGCTCTGGAATCAGGCGGCGATCTCTTGTTGTTGGTGTTGGTTCTCGTATTCGCTGGGTGTGAGCATGTTCAGAGCGCTGTGGCGTCTGCGGGTGTTGTGCCAGATCTCGATGTAGTCATGGATCGCAGCGGCGAGTTCGACACGTGTCTTCCATCTTCTGCGGTTGAGCAGCTCGACCTGCATGCGGGCCCAGAACGCCTCGACCATCGCATTGTCGAACGGGGCGCCGACAGCACCCACGGACGGCGCGAGGCCGGCCTCTGTGACCTTCTGGCTGAACACCCAGGAAGCGAACTGCACCCCCTGATCGGAATGTATGATCCCGCCCTCTCTCGGTGCTCTGCGGTTCAACGCCATGCCGAGCGCGTTCGTGACTAGCAGCCCGGTCTGGCGGCTGTCGATCGACCAGCCAACGACCATGCGTGAGAACGCGTCGATGACCGCGCAGCAGTAGATCTTGCCCTCGCGGGTGGGGTGCTCGGTGATGTCTGTCATCCACAGCCGGTCAGGCCCCTCAGCAGTGAAGCGTCGACGCACCAGATCCAGCGAGCTCGACTTGCCGACCATCGCACCCCGCGGCAGCCGGCGCCTCGGTAGCCCATAGATCCCCAGGCGTCTCATCAGCAGATGCACCTGCTCCTTGCCGACGTGGATCCCACGGCCGTACCTCAGCTCGGCGGTCACACGCAGCGTCCCGTAGGTGCCGCCAGAGTCCTTGTGCACCTGTGCGATCTCACCAGCAAGCCAAGCATGTCTCAGTGTCCGGGCGGATGGTGGACGTACCTTCCAGTCGTAGTAGCCAGAGACCGACACGCCGAGCATCAAGCAGGCCCGCTGCACGTCAAACCCCTGCCCGGTCAGGGAGGCGATCACCGGGAAGAGGCTTTTGGGGGCAGGTTCTGCTCCAGGAACACCTCATTGACCTTCCGGGAGACCGCGAGTTCAGTCTCGAGCTGGCGGATACGCCTCTTAGCGGCCGCGAGCTCCATCTGCCCCTCGGTACTCAGCCCAGGCGCCTCACCGCGGTCGATGCGCTCCTGCTTCAGCCAGCCATAGATCACAGCCTCGCTCATCCCAAACGTCTCGGCGAGCTGCGCGACCCGCGTCCCGGAGCGAGCGAGCTCGACAACCTGTTTGCGCACCTCGACTGGATACCTGCTGGGCATTGCTTCCTCCTCGCTGAACGCCGGAGGATTCCAGAAACACAACTCCGCTAAACCCGGGGCAGATCAAAGTCTCCGTCAAACACAGGATGGCTCACGCGAGCTGAAGCGTGCTATCTAGCTTCCGGTCCGGCAGTTCGGCAACGCGGAATCGCTGTAGATGCGAGAATAGCGCTATGGACGAGCATGACCCAGAGCCGGGAGGCCTCCGGCACCAATCAAAGCCCGCCGGCAACCTCAAGGCGCCGGGCACACCACATCCGCGAGCGCCAAAAGGGACGGATGCATACACCCGGTCGTCGGCCACGGCCGAAGGCACCCCCGGTGAGCGGCCAAAGCCTGATGCGGAGGGTTCATTCGATTCGGGGACCTCATCTGGCGACGGTGCCAAGCGTATCGACCCATCGAGCGTGCCCCCGGGGGATGGCTCTCGCCTCCAGGGATTCCTAAAAAATGGGTGGACCATTGCTATCGGGAGTGGACTGCTGATAGTCGTGATCGGTAGCTATTTGGCGGTCAATCCGCAGATACTCTCCTCGGGAGGCGGGCATTCCAACAAACAAACGCCGACTCCCAGTATCCCAACGCCTTTGCAAGGAACAATCATCGTCCCGGAAGGCGCCCGTAGCTACCTTGCGGCAAGCATTCGGGCTCGTCATGGTCATTTTTTTCAGTGGCAACAGCACGTTGAAGTCCAGGGATATTGCATCGGGGAAGCGACACGCCCCCAGGGAACTAAGGCGGTTCTCGACGAACGCTGGCTAATCCTGGCTACCGGCCAATTGATACCAGGTTGGACGGTCTCCCCGGACTTGGCCGCCGGACGGTCGGCCGGACCTTGTCCGCGATCCAAGACGATAGGTGGCCCACAGAAAGTCCGCCTAGTGTCGTGAGTTGTTAGTTCGTCCGCAGTGGCGGGTGATGGGGTTGAGGATTTGGTCGGCGGTCTTGGTCCAGACGAAGGGTTTGGGTTCGTCGTTCCAGGTGTCGATCCAGGCTCGGATGTCGCTGTTGAGTGCTTGTACGGAGCGGTGCGTGGCGCGGCGTAGCTTTTTGGTCGTGAGCTCTGAGAACCAGCGCTCGACGAGGTTCAGCCACGAGCTCGAGGTCGGGGTGAAGTGCAGAACGAATCGGGGGTGCGCGAGCAGCCAGCGTTGGATCGCGGGTGTCTTGTGGGTGGAGGAGTTGTCGAGGATCACGTGCACCTCGAGCTCGGCGGGGACTTCGCGGTCGAGTGTCTGAAGGAACTTCTTGAACTCGATCGCGCGGTGACGGGAGTGCAGCGAGCCGATCACCTTGCCAGTGGCGATGTCCAGAGCGGCATAGAGGCTTGAGGTGCCCGAGCGCTTGTAGTCGTGGGTTGCGCGTTCCGGGTGTGCCTGGGAGCATCGGCAGGATCGGCGCGGTGCGGTCGAGTGCTTGGATCTGGGACTTCTCATCGACGCACAAAACGACCGCGCGCTCGGGCGGATCGAGATACAGACCAACGACATCGCGGACCTTGGCCACGAACTGCGGGTCCTTGGAGAGCTTCCATGTCTCCTGGCGGTGTGGCTGCAGGCCAAACGCCCGCCAAATCCTAGAGACAGCCGTCTGGGAGAGCCCGACCTCGGTGGCCAGGGACCGTGTCGACCAGTGCGTCGCGTCCTTCGGCGTGGACTCCAACGTCTTGACGATCACCTCCTCGACCTGCGCGTCGCTGATCGTCCGTGGCCGCCCGGGACGCGGCTCATCGAGCAGCCCATCGAGGCGCTCCTGAGCGAACCGGGAGCGCCACTTACGCACCGTCGTGTGATCGAGCGACAGCCGCTGGGAGATCTCGGTGTTCTTCAATCCCTCAGCCGCCGCCAACACGATCCGCGAGCGCTGCGCCAACGCCTGGGCACTCTTCGGACGTCGCGCCCACGACTCCAACTGCTCACGCTCTTCATCGCTCAGAACAACTTCAACCGCTATCGGACTTGGCATCCACCAAGTCTAAAACCCACTCCAGACGAACTAACAACTCACGACACTAGTTGCCCGTCCTGAGCACAGTCGCTATCGCCTGAGCGCCCAAGTTCCCGGTGGAGCCAGCGTGGGGCTTGTGGTCTTTGACCGGAATCATGGTACTTGGCGGCCACGGTTCCTTCAGCATGAAACTGGTCGGGTGTCAACTACCTACATTGCGGCCAGGTGGGCGACCGCAGCCCTAGCAGTAGCCTGCTGGAGTAGTGGAAGTCCAGCGTATCCGAACGACATACTCGCTGGAAAGCTTGTCATGTTTAGTGGTCTAACGCAGAAGTTGAGCCACGGGGTCGAGGTTGCCGTAACCCGTGGCGCCGAAGTCGCATGCTCAAGCGAAGAATACGGGTATACCAAGACACAGGTTCCGGTGCGGGAACACAGGGAGACGTCACCGGCCAACAGGCCCGTGGCGGCGCCAACGTTGCCATCAACGTCCGTCGAAACGGTCGTGCCCAGTCCCGATAAAGCACGCGACTCTGAAAGCAAGGGTACATCTACAGCGACGAGTGAAAATGAAGAAGAAATCAAATAAGCGCCGGCGCCGAGCCGGTCTAGTATCGTTGGTGGTCGCAGTCGTCGCTGGGGCGCTCATACTGTGCCCAGTCACGGTGTTTGCCACGACGCCATGGGTCTGGTCCGCCAAGAGCGTCTTTCTAGGCAACGCTTGGTCGGCGGGCGCGACCAGTGCGGCCATCGTCAACACGCCGGGGTACATCCCAGAAGAGGAACCCACGCTCCGCGGGCACCCGGACCACCCCCACGGTCACAGAATTGGCTTGAAGATTATCGCACTCACTCTGACGTACGAAACCAACGTCAAGGTAAAGGTAGAATGTTACCATTGTGGAAGTGACAAGCTGCTTGCCCACGGCATCTCCGGAACGCACCGGGCAGCAAAACAATTTCTACCCAACGACGCGACGCTGATCATCCGAGTGACAGCCGCCACGCAGGGTGGAAGGTATATAGTGTACCGCGATGCCGGGTCAAGTAAGAGCACAAAAGAAAAGCTTTGCTTACCGCTCGGTCGCACCAAGCCACAGAAGTGCGAACAAGCCGTGGTGAAGCCCAAAACCGAACCGCCACCCACGGCGCCTAAAGAAAAGGCTCCTCCTCAGGTACATGGTGGTGTCAAGGTAGGCGATGAGTTGTCGTGCTATGAAGGCGAATGGACGGGGACGCCTGAAATCAAATACGCGTTTCAGTGGCTGCGGGGAGGGACGCCGATTCCCGGCCCTATGGAAAGCACCTATCATGTCCAGGCCGCTGACAGAGGAACGGTGGTTGAGTGCCACGTCACGGCCACTAACGCTGCGGGGTCGGAATACGCTACGAGTGTCGGGTTGTCTATTCCGCAACTGCCTGAAAACACGGGTGCGCCGGGTGTGTTGGGTACAAGAAGGGCCGGCAACACGCTGACGTGTTCCTCCGGCACCTGGTCTGGCAATCCGGAATTGCCCTACCTGTACCAGTGGAGGCGTGGCGGCGTCCCGATTTTGGGCGCTACGCGCGAAACGTACGTGGTCGAAGCAGAAGACGAAGGCCATATGCTTTCCTGTGAGGTGACCGCCACGAACGCTGCAGGACCCGTGGCGTCTGTAAGTCCCGAAGTGCCCGTCGATGTGCGGCCTACGAGTAAAGTGCCGCCGGGGGTGTTGGGTACGCGCAGGGTTGACGATACGTTGACATGTTCGTCGGATACCTGGTTTGGTACCCCGCCCTCCGCGGAAGTGTTTAAGTGGGAGCGTGACGGCACTGCGATTTTGAACGCGGACAAAGAAACGTATGTTGTTCAGTCGGCAGATGAAGGTCATGTGCTCTCGTGCGTGGTCACGGTCGAAAATGAAGCTGGCTCTGCGTCAGCGACAAGTCCCGAAGTGCCGGTACAGGTACGACCTACAAGCGAGGTGGCGCCGGGGATAGCCGGTACGCGAAGAGTCGGTGACACTCTAACGTGCTCCAAAGCAACCTGGTTGGGCACCCAGGACTTCACGTATCTGTACCAGTGGGAGCGCGCCGGCACACCAATTTTGAATGCGGACAAAGAAACATACGTGGTCCAGCCCGAAGACGAAGGCCACATGCTGTCGTGCGTGGTTACGGTCGAAAACGAAGCCGGCTCAGCAACCGCGCCAAGTCCCGAAGTCCCGGTGGAGGTACGGCCCGCGAACAAAGTGGCGCCGGGGATCTCTGGTGGGGTGAAGGTCGGCGACACGCTGACGTGTTCCTCGGGGACGTGGTCGGGTACTCAGGACTTCACGTATTACTACCAGTGGGAGGGTGGCGGCACTTCGATATTGGGCGCCACCAAAGAAACGTATGTGATCGAGTCCGAAGACGAAGGCGACACGCTCTCATGCATGGTTACGGCAGAAAACGAAGCGGGCTCTGCGCCAGCAACCAGTAAAGGGGTGTTTGTGCCTGTCCTTCCTGAAAACACCGTGGCGCCGGCGATTTCTGGCGGGGTCAAGGTGGGGGACACACTGACGTGCTCGAGCGGGTCGTGGTCCGGGACCCTGCCGTTGAGCTACCGCTATCAGTGGGAGCGTGCCGGGGCAGCGCTTCTGGGTGCGACGAAAGAAACCTACGTGGTCCAGAGCGAAGATGAAGGCCAGGCTTTGTCGTGTGTGGTGGCCGCGGAAAACGGTGCGGGCGCGACTCGGGCGAGTAGCCCACTTGAGAATATCCCAGTGTTGCCTGAAAACGCCGTATCCCCGACGATCTCCGGTGGGCTCAAGGCTGGAGACGTGCTTACGTGCTCGAAGGGCACATGGACGGGTACTCCGACACTCGACTACACCTACGAATGGCTTAGGGCGGCAGCCCCGATTCCGGGAGCGAAAAGCGACATCTACGAAGTGCATGGCGAAGATGAAGGGCACACGCTCATCTGTGAGGTGACCGCGACTAATGCCGCAGGCTTTGCGATGGCTACGAGCAGTGGGACGATGGTTCCCAACGAAACCAAAAAGCGCGAAGAAGAAGAACTCGCCGTAAAAGAGAAACAGGAAGAAGAAGCAAAAGCACGGGAAGCCCAGGAAAAGAAAGAAAAAGAAGACAAAGTCATCACAAGCGTGGACAACACGCGAGGTGATTTGGCACCATACTCGGGCATCTTCCACGTCGCCTACCAACCGTTTGCCGCCGAATCAACCATGATCACCTATGCCGGCGTGACGATTGGCAATCCAGAACTGCCGACGGGTGCGTCTAGCTACAAGATAACGCTGAAAATCTGCACGGTCCCGGAATGCGAAGAAGCCGGTTCTGAACTAGGCAGCGTAAACGCGGACGTAAACAACTACGGCTTGAGCGCTGCGGAATTCGCAAAAGGAGCCAGCCAAAAACCGGTCCCAGTCACGCCGGGCGAAACCTACTATCTCGTATGGACTCCACCGCCTGCAGTTAACGGGGTGCAATGGCTCGCCTACTGGCACGCAGGGCGCCCGTATATAGTCGGCAGCCAGGAGATGGAGGCGATAGTCCGCGGCTACGACGGCGGTGCCGATGAAGATGCGCGAGAAGACATCAGCTATCGCGGAACCGAGCCACCGCCGGCACCGCACGTGGGGCCATTCAACTTCGCCGATCAAGACTTCACCGCGGCATCAAACAAGATCAAGACTATCGGCGTGGTTGTTGGCAATCCAAAGCTCCCGCCAGGCCTGGCAAACGGTGAGCGAATCAAGGTCCGCTTGTGCGAAAGCCCTGAATGCAACGAAGGGCAAATCTGGGAACCCGCAAAAGAACCTGTCATCGTCAACTACGGCATCACCGAAGCCACGATCGACGCGACTGTAACGCCTGGTGAAACATACTTTGTGCATTGGACTCATCCACCTTTGGTAGAAGAAGAACCCTGGGATACGTTCTGGTACGGGCAGAGCCCCGAACTCAAAAAGGCCACTGCCACACAGGCCTTCGCGAGAGGTATTGATGAACCGTCCCTCACCTACACGTCCACCTACTACAAAGAGAAACCAGAACCAAAACACGGCGGCATCGCCACCTTCACCGACTATGAAAGCGCCAGCGGCCCTGGCCCGGAAATCGAAGAATCAAAGACCGTTGAAGTCACCTGCAGGGTGTTCGCCCCGGAGATCGCTTCAATCGAACCGGAAGGCTACTGGTATCGAATCCACTCGGCGCCGTGGAACGACGAATACTATGCGGCGGCGAACGCGTTCCTCAATGGGGGCGGTGTCGGTAACCCCATCTACACCGACCCCGAGGTCCCGGATTGTTGATGAGAGGTATAAGCAACTGGGCTGCGACGTTGTGAGGCTCCGTCAGGCAGTTCCGTTTGCTTTGTTGGTTATGGGGGCGGTCGCTGTGGTGGTTATGTTGCGTACGCGCGACGCGACAGGCAAGGCACTCTGGGTCGGCGTAGCCAGCACTTCGTTGGCGGCGGGGCTCGTGGACGCCAGTGCTCAATTGGAGTCGCTGCGGCGGGAACGGGCGATCCTTCGTGTCGCCGGCGATCGTGTGCGCCGCGTCCACCAACGACTGCTATGGATCATCGATCTCGTCTTCGATGTCTCGATGGGCAACGTCGATGGACTCAGCCGTGAGCTTCATCAACTGAAGCAATCTTCTATCGATATGGCTGTTCAGGCTCAGGGCATTGCGCCGCCGCAGACGAAGCAGCGATTGGCAGCGCTGTGGGTGGTAGAGCTCTACGAGGCGCTCGACGGAGCGCTCATTCTTGGAGTGCAAACGGTTGAGGCAGACCGGGTTGAACGACTAGATCTGGCTGTCAGATCTAGCGCGTTCATGTTTTGGATTCGGGACGGGTGCCGACGATTCCCCGCCGCGATCCAGAGGTCGGCGTTGTGGTTGCTCTGGTGCAGTGGGTGGCCGATCGTCCGGCACTGGTTGCGAAGCTCGGCGACGGCCTCGATCGTGTCGATATCGACCGGCAGGATGCGCGCTCGCGCCAGGAGGCGTGCGAGCCGCTGCTGTCGTGCAGGGCCCCAGTTCGCGTTCAGCGCCCCGTAGCGCGCCTCGGCCACGGTCTGGGGAGCGAGGGCGATCCGCTGTCCGAAGAGATGCTTCGCGTAGCGAGTGGCGAGCGACGAGCGCTCCCGCAAGCGGGCCGTGAAGACGTTGGTGTCGACCAGGATGGTCCTGGTCACTGCTCCAGCGCCGCCACGAACGTCTGCCATTCCTCCTCGGTCAGGTCGGGGATCTCGAAGTGCTCGTCAGGATCGAGCGGCGCCACGTCGGCCATCAGCTCGTCGAGCGGCAGCGGATTCCAGAACAGCGAGTTCGCTTGCTCGATCAAATCATGGTTGGCAACAGGCTCTGGCATCGTGTTCAGCTCCAGCCACATTGTACGGCCAACTGCGCGAGGGATGGGCATGAGGGAGGGTGTTTTGAGTAGAAGACAACCACACCTCGCGCCCGGAACGTAGGTACCTGTCGCCGGTCACATAGGTAGGATGAGTAATGTTACAATTGGTGATAGCAGGAGGCAAAAATGGCCCACTATCAATTGCAAATGTTTCACCAAGGCGAAAGGGTGTTAGATGTCCCCGTTGCATGGACTCCCGATAATGCTCATCCGCCTGTGGGTAGTATCGTGGATGGTAAATGGCAAGTAGTCGAGATTCTGGAAACGATACTCCAGAGGTTTACCGCGTTCGTGTTGAACCGGTCACGTTCTCAGTTCCCGGGAGTAGCGGTTCCTAGTGGGACGGTATAACTAGATGGAATCAGAAAACTTGAATGAACGTACAGACCAAACGCAAACGCAACCAGAAAACTCTCCGATAGTTTCTCAATCGAATCTTCCCCCAGCGCCTTGGATGGCTTATTGCACCGGCCAGCAAAAGAGAGATTGGTTCGATTACGCGAAGTTTGTAGGAGAGATAATCGGTCTTGGGGTGCTCATCGCCTACACCACGTTCGCTGCTCTCCAGTGGTGCCAAATGAAAAGAGCCACTGACCTTGCTCAGAAGGCCAATGGCGATGCTTGGACACTTGCGAATCGCGCTAATCAAACTGCAATAGACTCGGAAAGACCGTGGGTTGGCACGACCTTTACTATCCAAGACTGGACGGTTGGTCGCGCTCCGGTAGCTCATGTCGCCTTTGTTAATAGTGGTCGGCGTCCGGCCAAGATAACTGATGCTTGGTTCGACGCCGGAGATTTTAAGGTATTTCCCAGAAATCCCTTTCACGGACAGGACTACCCCGCTATCCACAACGTTAACAGTGTTGGGCTGATTCTTCCGAATGCCAACCTGACTAACACCCGAGTGCTCGAGACAGGCTTACCAAGCGAGACTGGATGAACTGGCCGCCAGGCAGCACACGTTCTTTATCTATGCCAGCATTGAATACGAAGACGTGCTTACTCATGCCAAGCATTGGACGCACGCATGCTGGCAATATCTCCCGGGATTTCAAAACGACAAGAGCGGTTTTGTCAACTGTGCAACCTACAATGACATTGACGCAATGGCACATACGCAACGAAGCCTGAGAACTAGAAAGAGCCGCAGGGATAAGGGTGTGACCAATCGCCGCGACGCGTATGCCCCAACCTAGTGATGCCTCGTAAACGCCTTAAATGTCCATGTGGATTCAGTGGTTTTCGCATTTCCGACTACCCCATGACGTGAGGGAGAGTTCCGGGAGGAGGTCAGGGTGGTAATTCCAGACCGGCCCAAAGTAGTGCCGGTCACAGCCCGCAAATTTTAGTTCTCGATTCCAGATTTGGCCGCTTGCTGTTTTCACGGTGGAGCACCGAGAAGCTTCAGTCCCAATTGGGACGCACGGCATCCAGGCTCCGAATTGCCCACAAGCCAGCATGTAGATTGAAGGCGGGAACAATCACTGAATGGGTTCATATTCTGTGCCAGCCATGCCACAGGCGGCCCACGCGAACGGTACCAAAGGCGACTACACTTCTATCGGCGTAGGCGACGGTCGCGGGATTCCGTCAAAGCAATCACCCAACGAACACCCTGGATGTCGCGTCTGATGTTCTGCGTGCGCTCTCGGTACGCCGCCGGGACCAGCCCGGTGTAGCCTAATCGGGCCGTGGCACTCCCTGAGCATCTGCGCAACACATCTCCCAGGCGCAGCGCATCTTCAACCGCGACCACGGTCCACTTCCGCCCGCGCTGGCCAGTGTCCGAGTCGGTAACCCACTCACGGATTTCGCACTCGTAGATGTGCTCTCTTGGCCACTGCGGGCGGAGGCTACCACTAGGGGAGGCGTCAGGTATTCTATGTTGGCTTGAACCCGACGGCAGAACGTGAAGAAGGTCGGCGACTGGCAACCGCAAGCGCTTGCATATTTTTTCGACTCAAGAAATCCGCCGAGATGTCCAGCACTTCGGCGAAGCGCTGCGCCGGGACTCGCAAGCTTCACGTGGGCGGCGGATGGGTTCTAGTCCCGGGGCAGCGCGGTCTCAGTTTGGGCGCGTACCAGTGTCGGCTTGAAAAAAAGCGCGTCGCTGCGGGCGTTCGCGTTTTTCGAAACTGACGTACGCCCTCCGTTTAGATATTGACTACGGCTATTTTTTTGGTGTTGATGTGAAGCAAGTTTGCAGTGTTAAATGGGTTGATACGGAGCACTTGAGGTATAGTCGCAACTCAGTGAGTAATGTGACGATAGCCCGTCTCACCGTGTTCGTGTTTCTGCTCCTCGCCGTACCTTTCACGACGGCTCAGGAAACTCTGTCAACGCAAGCCGATAATCGATACAAATTGCAGCAGCGTGCCAAGCTGCTGGCCCTACATGAATCGGCCGTACACGATGTGGCAAACGGGAGGTTTCTGGGATTCCCTTCTGCCCTCTGAAACTCGTAAACGCTTTTCTGACTCAGTGACCTTAATGGAAGATCAGAGGGGCAAGGGGTGAGTGCGACTGCAGGCAAGGGGAATCAAGGGGACACAACTTACCGGCAAGTGATTCGATGGAGTGAGGATCAGATGGCGGAGTGGGGCAATCGGATAACCGTGACAATTGTAGCCACCCCTGGCGGCTGCGGCGTAAAGTACAAGCCCGTAATCGGAGGCCCTGAGCTTGACGCGGGCGCGACGAAGATAGTTAAGCGCATGGAACCGCGATGGTACTCATTCTCATGCGACTGGAACACTCTCAGCGCTGATGCAACGGGTTGACTGCACAGAGGACACTACGGTGTCTTTTACTTGCCCAACAGCGTCAGGGACGGCCAAGCCCGCCCAGAAGCGCTGATGAGCTTCGGCGAATACGTGAACGGGCTTGTTGCCCTTGCAATTTCGAGCGCTGCAGCAGCCCTGTCGTCAACTCTACTGAAATCCGAAGCTTCCGCCTGACCAGCTGTCTTGGCTGGGGGCGGCCGGGACCGTTGTTGCCGCCGTTATGATTGCTATTAGCTTTGTGATTCGTAAGAGGCTGAGGGTCACATGGCTAAAGTACATATTGGCAGCCCTGCTGTTCCTGGCTCTGCTCTTGCTGATATGGCTTCGATCAGCGAGGGTCGTCAACGTCGAGATCGCGGGATCAGCTCATAATTTTCTCGTTGGCTCCACGCTTACGCCATCGGGGCAGGAAGCCTACACAAAGTGCAGCGCCCAATCAAATGAACAGCTAATAGAATGTTCGGGCGCCCGGATCATCCCGTTACTTTTTGGCCAGTCCTATTGGCGTATATATTACGAATATATAGCTGACTACCTAATCATGCTGGCGATATTCGTCTTGCTCATTTCGGCCGTAGATTTACAGGAGAGACGCATGGCGGGGCAGCAGCATGTTAATCTTTCTCCTAGCGGTTGAGTTGGGACCGGGGATTGTATTGTATCCGACCGCGCCCAATCTCCGGATTGCCGCTTATAGTGCGCCACCCACCGGAAGGGCATCTGTCAGTTTTGCCAATATCCTCGCTGCAGCAACCAGGCGGGGAAGTTGGCAGCCAAGCCGAGAAGACCGCGCTGCCAAATTCTATACCGTTGGCGGCCGCACTCATCACATATCCCCAGACTCCGTCACCGATATCAATGCATGCGCTCGTGTTCTCAATCATCATTCCACCCAAAGAAGGCGATTGTATCCTTTGCGGTGCCTGATCGCGCAGACGCCCCAGGGGGATAGGTCCCAAGAATGGGATATTTTGAACATTTCTCGTCTTCAGTCACTTTCAGCACTCTCACAAGCACACCGGATTCGCTTCCTTCCGTCAGTCCTGACCTATCCGGTCGTGTCGCTTCTCAAAGAGACTGTCAGCAATGATTGTCGAATCGCTTCGTTCCCGTTTTGAGTTCGACCGCTGTGGCGCATGTTTCCGCGGCCAGGCGCAGGAAAGCGGTGGACCATCCGCAGACGGCGCATGAACTGGTCCCGTCGGTCAGTGCGTCATGACTAAATTATGATTTTATTTGCGCCGGTTCTTATTCGTTGTTGCGCCCGGTCCGGAATGCGGACGTTGCACCAATAATTTTGTTATGACAATCGGAATCCGGTCCGCCAACGAGCGTTACCCAGTGATTTGGTTCGAGTTGGATGAACATCACGGGACGGTACTTGTCCCAGTCGTCAAAAAATTCCAAAAGTCGAGTTTGAGCGCACGCGTTAAAGAATTCGACACTCTGTTCGAAGTTAATACGTACGTCGGGGTAATTGAACGTCCGACAGTCGATCGTCACCGTCGCACTCGCACGAGATGCTCTGTGGCTTTGGCCCGTTTTTCTGTTGCTTTTTTTACCGCTTTTACCGGCCTTTTAGTTGTTGCTGCCATGTTCGCTCTCCTTGCTTACCGTCAATTTTTTCTGCGCGAATCGAAATTCTTGTCGGCCAGCAGATTCTTGAGGGCCGGTCGGGACTGAAGATCACTCAGGTTGTTGCCGTTTTTCAAGCATTCTTCGGTGTACCGAAGGGCCAGGGCCCGGTCCCCCAGATTTTCATAGACCTCACCAACGTTTTGGAGAACCAGCGCGTCCTTCGGGGCGATCGTCAATGCGTATTCCGCGAGTCGCAGGGCTTGCTCTTTCTGTTTCTCCTCGCTTCGGAAAATCGCTAGCCACGAAAGCGCCGTCGCGTCCTGCGGTTGTTCTTTCAAATGTTCTTCAAGGAGCCCCTCGGTGTGCGCCTTGGCTTGATCGGCGCCCACCTGGTTATTGCGATTGCGCTCGGCGAGCAGTAGGTTGCACCAGACGCGGGTACCATTTTCATTCATTTCCAAAGCTTTGCGCGTCATTGCCGCGGCCTCTTCGTAATCGCCCACGCCCATATAGAAAGCGCCAAGATTCGCATAACCGGAATAGGATGGAGCAATCTGGATGGACTTTTTGAGAGCCGCTTCGGCGAGCCGGTTAGAGGCGGCGTCGCCGATGGACACGTATTCCGCACCCAGGTTGCTGTATGCGGTTGCGTTGTCCGGAGTCAGTTCAATCACTTTCTTGTATTGTGCCACTGCTTCGGTAAATTTTCCCTGGCGGTCGTAAAAAGCGCCGAGGCTGTTATAACTGTCCCAATAGTCCGGGCTAAGCGCGATAGCCTTCTTGTAAGTTGCTTCCGCATCGGCTACCCGGGACATATGTTAGAAAGCGCCCGCCATGCTGATGAGCACGTCGGGGTCGCGAGGATTGATGGTGAGCGCCTTCTGAAATTCCTGGAGAGCCAAGTCGTAATGCGCGAGTTCCGTGTGAAGGCGGCCCAGGGAGTCATAGGGTCCTGCCAGCTGGTCGTTCAGGTGGACGCTGCGATCCAGATTGGTGCTTGCCCGTTCGATCCATTTGGGGATTGGGGTTGATTTTATTCTTGAGTTGTAAGCTTCGCCGAGTGCCGCATACCCGATCGCAACTGCGGGTCAGCCGCAACAGCGTCTGTCGAGCGCGGAAATCGCCAGATCCAGATTTCCTGTCTTGTCATAGCGCTGCATGTAACCCAGCGCCATCAGATACGATTGGTACGCCGCTGGCGGAATCGCCTGGCGAGCTACGTAGCACCTCCGGGGTCGTGTTAATGTCCATCAACTTGGCGATGCGTGCGACCGCTTCATCCTGGAGCATTTCTAGATTTCCGGAGTGGTCCTCCAGGGATGTGCTGCCGATTTGTCGCAGATTCTTGGCATCGATCAGGTTCACCGTTAAGGTGGACATCCTGTCCCGAGCGCTGAAGAGTGCCCATCACCACCAGAGTAGCTCCGAGGTCCCGCGCCGCGGCCGACGGATCGTTGACCTTGCTGCTGTGCACGACGTTCGACGGCACTACCCACAATGATTGCTGACCGGCGCCGAGATTAGACAGCTTGCTGGTCATGGATTCCATCAAGCCCTGCGCCACGGCCTCGTTTGCCGGGTCGCTGCCAATGTTTTCAAATGGCAGCACGGCAACGTGATTCTGCACGTTGCGAGCGGCGAACAATCGCGAGATTCTGCTCAGATGGTCGGAAAACAGCGCCGAACTTGCGAGGAGGAGAATGGCGAGAATCACGCCGGTCGTGATCCGCGCCTTCCTGGATTTCCCCGCCTTCGTATCCCTTCCGGGCCAGAGTGGCTTGGAAGCATACTCTGCTGCCTGCTTCAGATCGCCAGCCGTCGCCGCGCCACTTCGTCCACTTTCAGATCCGGGCGTCACTCCTGAAGCAGAAATCACCGCGCGAGCCGCCTGCAGCTCCTCTCGGATCTCTTTGCCGCTGGCATAACGGTGTTCCGCTTCTTTCGAGAGCGCACGGTAGACGATCGGCTGCAAAGCGGGCGGCACTTCATCGATGCCGGTTGGCGCCTGATTTAAAATCTCAAAGGTCATTGCCGTGCCACTGTCGCGGTAAAAGGGGTGAATTCCGGTGTGCAGTTGTACGAGGATGACGCCGAGGGCCCACACGCGGCGCGGACCCACGGATTCACCGAGGATTTGTTCTCGAGCCATGTAGGGGAGAGTGCCGCCGATGTTACCGGAGAGGGTTGCATTGGTGGCCGCCATCCGGCGTGCTAAAACGAAATCGACGATCTTCGCCTGGTTATCTTTGGTAAGGATGATGTTTGCAGGCTTGATGTCGCGGTGAACTATATTCCGGGCGTGGGCTGCCGCCAGGCCGCTCGCGATCTGGATGGCCAGGTTGAGGGTGTCGTGAAGTGAAGGAGTGCCGCGGGGAAGGCGCTCGGAGAGCGTTTCGCCCTCGTAGTAGCCCATCGAGATGAAGTATCTGCCAGCGCCATCCTCTTCGAGGCCGTAGATCACGCCAACGTTGGGATGATCGAGCCCGGAAAAGCGGCGCGGGCTTCGCGCAACAAGCTGTCACGTTCGGTTGAGTTTGCGTTCAAATCTTCGGGGAAAAATTTGAGTGCGACCGTGCGTTGGAGTTGCTCGTCGAGAGCCTTATACACCACGCCCATGCCCCCAGCGCCGAGCTTCGCGAGGATATGGTAGTGCGAGATGTTCTGACCGATCAGAGAGGAAGAATCCGCCATTTGGCGCACAATCTCAGGTTGCGGTCAGAGGCAAGTCAACGACACGACATGAAAGCGAACATTTGAGTGCCAGCCCTGACACAACATGAGAGGTCAAAAACCAGAGACGCCGGATAGGTGTCGAGAACAGGATTCTTGACTGGCCGAAAAGGAACGCCTGTAAAAAAAACCAAAAAAATCGATTTCTGGTTTTTGTACTGTCTCGAATTGAGACTGTGGGAATCCGCGCCAGGAGGCAGTCTCAGTCTCCGATGAGGCCAAAAGTGGGACCCCTGCGGGTCTGCCGAGAAAGGTCGTTGATGGAATTACGAAACCAGCTCCTTATTCTGCCTTCCGGACTAGATCGCTGAGCCTTATGCCCAGGGCAGATGCCAAAGCACTGGCAACTTCATTCCCACGCTTACTTTACCTAGCTCGATTGAGCTTATGTAAGTACGGTGTATGTTCGCTCGCTCTGCAAATTTCTCTTGAGACAATGTACTTACTTCCCGTTCGCGACGGACCGCCTGCCCAAAAGTGAGGCGAGAAAATCTGGTTGCCTTTGCCACGCCCCACTTCTATTATCGCGCAGACGATCAATCTACAGACGATCCTCTACAGGAGCAGCGAGTGCTCCCGGCACGATTGCGGCGGCACATTGTCTTAACTAGGACGACAATTTAAATGGTATTCCGATTAAACCATCACTTCGGCCTCGATGGCTCGTCACTTCTCCTTGCCATCGCTCTGTCTTATGCATTCTGGCCTTGCCGAGCGCAGACCATCCCTCCCCAGCAGCAGCCCACAGCGCTTTCGGGTAACGGCTTATATCAACGGTTGTCACTGTCCGTTTTCATAGTGGAAGCGATGGACGATAAAGGTTCCATCGTTGCGCTCGGAAGCGCGGTGGGGGTCTCGCCCAACGAGGTTGTCACGAATACGCATTAGATAGATCCCGGCACAAGGGTAAGGATCCGGCAACGAGAACAGACTTGGACTGCAAGAGTCGAACACGTCAGCCTTCACGCAGACCTATGCCGGCTGGAAGTACATGGACTACAGTCGCCTCCCGCCTCCCTGCGCCCGTCAAAAACTGTTGCGATCGGCGAGCAGGTATATGCCATCGGAGCCCCGGAAGCTTAGAGTTTACAATTTCGGGTGGTTTAGTGTCTGGCATCCGACAGCTCAATGGCGACAAAGTAATCCAGACGACTGCGGCGATCTCGCACGGATCGAG
>CAVXUO010000017.1:0-67960 GCA_963764915.1 uncultured Solirubrobacterales bacterium
CCCGAACGGCGCGCGCTACCAGGCTGCGCCACGCCCCGACGCAGGCTCCAGTATCCCATACCGCGCCGCCTCACCGAGCGCCCGTAGCCATCGTGCCGCCCCGCCCGCGCCGAAACGGCCCGCACCCCGGGCCGCCAGCCCGCCCAACGAGCCCGCGAGCAGCCCGCGCACCCCGCCCCCACAACCCGCTGGGGGCGCCGGGGAGACTCGGCGGACACCCACCCCCCGCGCCCCCAGCCCACTATCCTCGCCCGATGCCCACCCAGCTGGCCGCCATCGTGACCGAGCTCGACCGCCTGCTGGAACCCGCGCGCTTCGCAGACTACGGCCCGAACGGCCTGCAGGTGCCCGGCGCGGAGCAGGTGACCACGGTCGCCACGGGCGTAAGCGCCCAGCTGGAGCTGTTCGAGCGCGCTCGCGCGGAGGGAGCCGAGCTGGTGGTGGCCCACCATGGACTCTTTTGGGGCTCGGGCCCCGGGCCGATCGACACCGCGCTGGCGCGGAGGCTGAGGGTGCTGTTCGCGGCCGACATCGCACTGCTTGCCTACCACCTACCGCTCGACGCCCACCCCGAAGTGGGGAACAACGCGCTGCTGGCCCGGGCACTGCAGGCCGAGCCGCTGGCGCCGTTTGCCCCCCACCGCGGCACACCGATCGGGTGGCTGGCGCAGTTCCCTGACGGGGGCCTGCCGATCGCGGAGCTGCTGGCGCGTGTGGAGCGGGTCACCGCGCGGGCGCCGCTCGCGTTCGACTGCGGGCCCCCGATGGTGAGGCGGCTGGGGATCGTCACCGGCGGCGGCGCCGACCATCTCGCGGACGCGATCGCCGCGGGAGCCGACGCGTTCCTCACCGGCGAACCGGCCGAGCGCGTGATGGCGCAGGCGCGTGAGGCGGGGGTGCACTTCATCGCCGCTGGCCACTACGCGACCGAGACGTTCGGGGTGAGGCGCCTGGGGGAACATCTGAGCGAACGCTTCGGGGTGCGCCACGTGTTCGTGGACATCCCCAACCCCGTGTGAGCCTTCCGTCTGCCGCTTCCCCAACCCCGCAGGAGCCTTCCACCTGCCGGTTGACCGCGCGCGTTCAACCGGCACCCCTCCGAGCCTACGACGAGCCCCCTCCGAGCCCCACGAGCCCTCCGAGCCCCACGAGCCCTGTGGACCCTGAGCCAGCCCGGCAACCAACCGGGTTGCCGACGTCTGCCGGCGGCGCTGCCACGAGCCCTGTGGACCCTGAGCCAGCCCAGCGACCAACCGGGGTTGCCGACGTCTGCCGGCGGCGCTATAAGTAGACGTACTGGCTTTCCCTCACCTTTATCCCTCCCCCACTAAGGAGATGCCGATGGCCAACCATCTGACGCCCACTGAGCTTGCGCGAGAGGCCGGACTGGGACGCAAAGAGGTGCTCTCCAAATGCATGGAGCTGGGGGTGCCGATCTTCAAGGGCCGTATCGACAAGAGCCTGTTCCTCGCCAGCCTGCGACAGGGCGCCTCGGCGAAGCAGCGTCCCGTGGCGCTGGAGAGCTGACCCGCGGATCCCACCGGCGGGCTCTGGTCGTCTCGGGGCCCCGATCATCTCGGGGCCCCGGTCGTCTCGGCGCTCTGATTATCTCGGGGCTCCGGTCGCCTCGGCGCTCTGATCGCTCGGCGTCAGCCGCCTTCAAGCGCCGCGTACCCGGCCGCGGCGAATTGCCCCAGGGCTTGGCCTAGAGCCTCCGGCGTCCACCGGTCCGGCGAGGCGAGCATCATCCGCAGACCCGCATCCCCCACACCCGCGAGCGTTTGCGCCGCGAACTGGGCGGCCGCGTCGAGGCCCCGTGCGGAGCCACGACGCTCCAGCCAATGGCGCACCAGCGCGGTGAGCTGCGCCACCAACTGCTCGCGCCCGCGCCGGATGCGAGCATCGATCCTCGCATCGGCGTCGCCTCCATCGAGCAGCGCGACACGGTAAGTCTCCGGCGTGTCGCTGACGGCCTTGAGTAGCGCGGTGAACCCGGCCACCAGCATCGACTCCAGGTCTCCGGGCTCGGCGCCGGTCGCAAACGCGGCGCCGAACTGCGCGAACATGCGCTGCTCCTCGCGGTCCAGCAACGCCCCGAACAGCTCCGCCTTGCCGGCAAAGCACGCGTAGATCACCGGCTTGGTTACGCCGGCGGCACGAGCGATCGCTTCCATCGAGGTGCCCTTGTAGCCGCGCTCGAGGAACAGCTCGAATGCCACGTCCAGTATCTGGGGCCGTCGGCGCTCGGGGCCAAGGTGAGTGGCGCGAGCGCGTGGCGCCGGCGCTGAGGGGCTTGCAGACATCTTCCTACTCTGGTAGGTTTTTGCTACTTGAGTATTTTAGCGAGTGAGCAAAACTGATGCGAGAGCCACATCATGACAATGGAGACGCGCTAACCGGCACGGTGGTGCGCGAGACTTCTCACACCCGTCCGCATATGCCCGTCGTCGTCCGACGATCGCAGCGCGGCGAGCATCGCCTGCTGCACGGCGGGAGTCGCCCACGACAAATTGCCCCACCGAAGCAATATCCTCTACTGCCGGAAGGGTCATCCAATCCGTCGGAGGAGAGCGCCATGGAGGCAGGCACCGCAGAGCAAGCCGCAGCGGGATCGACAGTCCCTGAGCACGTTCCGCGGCCGTCCACAGCGCCGGCGCCGGCGGGGGGCACGATCGCCGACCTCCTGCCCCATGCCGTCGCGTCGTTCGGCGAGCAGGTGGCGATTCGACACAAGCAGGACGGGGCGTGGCTGGATGTGACGTATGCCGAGCTCGGCGAGATCGTGCGGGAGCTCGCGCTCGGCCTGATCGACCTCGGCATCCAGCCCGGCGAGCGGGTGTGCATCCTCGCGGGGACGCGCCCGGAGTGGACGCACGCCGACCTGGCGATCACCGCCGTCGGCGCGGTCGTGGTGCCGATCTACCAGACCAACTCTCCCGAGGAGTGCCACTGGGTGATCTCCGACTCCGGCGCCTGCGCGATCGTGTGCGAGGACACCGAACAGCTCGCGAAGGTCGCCGCCGTGCGCGACCGTCTGCCGGGGCTGCGCACCGTGATCGCGATCGACCCCGACCCGGACGGTGCCAGCCTCGAAACCCAGAACACCGACGCCCCCACCGCGACAGACGAGGGAGCGGCCCAGCCCGAGGCGATCCCGCTGGAGCAGGTGCGCGAGCGGGGGCGGGCAAGCGATGGAACCGCCGAGCTGGAGCGCCGCCGCGAGGCGCTCACCCCCGAGGACCCCTACACCTTCATCTACACCTCCGGCACCACCGGACCGCCGAAGGGGTGCGTGCTCTCCCACGGCAACTACTGCGCCGTGGTCGACATGGTGCGCGAGGTGGGACAGATCCACGACGACGAGGTCGCCTACCTGTTCCTGCCGCTCGCGCACGCGTTCGCGCTGCTGATCCAGCTGGGGGCGATCGACCGGGGCACGACGATCGCCTACTTCGGCGGGGACGTCAAGCAGATCGTCGGCGAGCTGCAGGAGGTCAAACCGACCTTCCTGCCCTCCGTGCCACGCATCTTCGAGAAGATCTACACGCTCGCCCACGGCGCGATCGAGGCGCAGCCGCCGGAGGAACGCGCCCGCACCGAGGCGGCGCTCGAGCTGGGTAGGCGCGTGCGCGACATGCTCGCCCGCGAAGAAGAGATTCCCGAGGAGCTGCGCGCGCCCTTCGAGGAGGCCGAGGACGGGCTGTTCAAAAACGTGCGTGCGATCTTCGGCGGGCACATGCGCCAGGCCGCCACCGGCGCCGCCCCGATCGCGCGTGAGATCCTCGAGTTCTTCTGGGCCTGCGGCGTGCCGGTGCTGGAGGGATACGGGATGACCGAGACCTCGACGATCGCGACCACCTCCACGATCGAGGACCACCGCTTCGGCACCGTCGGGCGCGCGCTGCCGGGTGTGCAGCTGAGAATCGCCGACGACGGTGAGATCCTGATCAAGGGCACCAACATCTTCCAGGGCTACCACCACAATGCCGACGCCTCATTCGGAGCCGTCGAGGACGGCTGGTTGCACACCGGCGACCTCGGCTCGCTCGACGAGGACGGCTATCTCTCGATCACCGGGCGCAAGAAGGACATCATCATCACCGCCGGCGGCAAGAACATTACGCCCGCCAACATCGAGAACGACCTGAAGCAGTGCCGGTGGATCTCCCAGGCGATGATGCACGGCGACAGGCGCCCGTACCCGGTGGTGCTGATCACGCTCGACGAGGAAGAGATCGCCGGCTACGCGCGCGAGCACAATCTGCCCGATGAGCCCGCGCTGCTCGCCCGCGAGCCCGCGATCCGCGAGCTGATCGAGGGCGAAGTGGAGCGCGTGAACGCGGGCTACGCCAATGTGGAGCAGGTCAAGAAGTTCGCGATCCTCGAGCGCGATTTCTCGCAGGCCGGCGGCGAGCTGACGCCAACGCTGAAGGTGAAGCGTAACATCGTTGAGGAAAAGTACGCCGAGATTCTCGACTCGTTGTACACGGGCCGATAGGCTGTATACAGATGCGCAGCGATCCCAGTGACACCGGCGGCCTCTTCGTAGGCAGGCGACCCGGCACGGCCCCGGTTCACTACCGCGGGATGCCGCAGCCCGGCAGCGAGTCGCGCAAACGCGTCGACCGGCGGCTCGCCGACGCGATGCTGGCGATGATGACGGTGCTCAGCCTCTGCTGCTGGGGTCCGATCCCGATCGCGTGCCTGTGGATCGGCGCGCAGATCAACTACCTCTCCGGCAGTGTCAGCCTCGGCATCCTGTCGTCGCTCGTCGGGCTGTTCGTGCTGCTGTTCGGGGCCTTGAAGATCATGCGCAACCTCGACGAGGCGTGGATCCTCGTACGGCGCGCGGCGGGCATCGACCAGCGCAGCGGAGCGCTCGGGCGCGTGTTCGCGATCACCGCCGCGATCTGCGCGACGGTGTTCACAGTGTGGTTCGTGCTGTTCAACGGCACCGGCAACATGGTCACCCCCTCCGGCGGCGGCCTCTGAGTTCCGTGGAACTGCTAGTGGCCTTCCGCCGATCACCGATGAACCACTAGCTGAGCCGCCACATGGGCCTGCTCGACTACTACCGCCAGTTCGAAGGCGTGCCCGAGGAGGAGGTCAACCGCGGGCTGCGCGAGGAGGCTGCAGAGCGCCGGCGCAAGGCGCTCACTCGCGTCACCACGCTCGACCTCTCGCAGACGACGTGGCCGGATCTCCCGCACGCCAACATCGTCAACGCAATCACGTTCACCGCACGCGCGGGGCTGCAGCGCTATCCCCATCTGCGCGGCTCGCGGCTGCGCAGCGAGCTGGCCGAGCGCCATGACGTCCCGTCGGGGCGGCTGATCGTCGGCAACGGCGCCGCCCAGCTGCTGAGCGCCGCCGCAAGGGCGTTGATGGAGCCCGGCCAGGAGCTGCTCACCTCGTGGCCCTCCTACCCGTTGTTCCCGATCATGGCGCGCCGCGCGCACGGCCGCGCGGTCCCGGTCGGCGGTGGGGAGGCGCCGCTGGTGGATGCGCTGTTGAGCGCCGCCCCCGAGCACAACACGCGGGTGGTCGCACTCGCCAGTCCCAACGACCCGACCGGAGAGCTGCTGGCGGCGAGCGAGCTGGAGCGTCTGTTGAAGGGTTTGCCGGAGGGGATCGCGGTGCTGCTGGACGAGGCGCTCGTCGACTTCGCCGACGCCCAGCCGACCGACGCGTCGCTGCAGCTGCTGGAGGAGCACCCGCGGCTGCTGGTGTTCCGCAGTTTCTCCAAGGCGTGGGGACTGGCGGGGCTGCGCGTCGGCTACGCCGTGGGAGGACCGGGGTCGGAGGAGCTGCTCGCGGAGCTCGAGCCGGACCTCGGAGTCAGCGAGCTCTCACAGGCGGGCGCGTGGGAGGCGTTGCGCTCCGGCGCCAAACCGCTCACGCGCCATGTGCAGAGCGTCTGCGAGGAGCGTCCGCGGCTGACCGCCGAGCTGCGCGAGCGCAGCTTCGAGGTGACCGACAGCCAGGCCAACTTCCTGTGGGTCGCCCACCCGAAGCTCGACGGCACGGAGCTTGCCACGCGGATGGAACGCGCGGGCGTGCTGGTCGCCGCCGGCGCCGGGCTGGGCGAGCCACGTCACGTGCGCATCGCGCTGCGCAACGCCGCCGCCACCGGCCGGGTGCTGAGCGCGGTCGACAAGGCGCTCGGCTGACGCCCGCGGCGGCGGGCCAAAACCCGCCCGCCGACCTCTGAGGGCCGCGTAAAAAGCACTTCGCCGCGGGAGCAGACCCCGGGCCGCGGCTCAGGCGCCGGCGGACTCAGCCGGCTGGCTTTGGCGCAGCAACGCGCCGGTAGTGCCCTCGAGGATCCGCCGCCAGGCGCTTGCGTCGTGCTCGTGCTCCTCGGCGGCGGTTTCGGCTTCGAAGTGCGCGACGACGGTGCGCAACCGCTCGGGGGATATGTCGATCCCGTGCCGTTTGGTGACTTCGCGGTAGTGCGGGTACTCGCCCGCGAGGTGGTGGGCGATCGACTGGAAGCCGTGCCGGGCGATCGCGATGCGCGAAGCGAAGTTCATGATCGACGTTTGGAACATCAGCTCGTCGGTGGCTTCGGGCTCGATCAGCACGATGTCCACTCCCGGGTAGCGTTCCTCCCAGCGGGTGGCCATCTCGTGCAGCCGCTGGTGAGCGAGCAGCTTGAACGCCTGGAAGCCGATCTGTGGGAAGCCCATGTCCGAGACGCGCCGCGGGCGGCGTCCGCGCAGCGTACGGACTTCGGTGGTGAAGTCGTTGACGAACGGCACCACGGGATTGATCACGACCACGAGCTTGGCGCCGGCCTCGACGGCGATGTCGAGGTTGGTGGTGGAGATCAGCCCCCCGTCCACCAGCTCACGGCCGTCGAGCCGCACAGGGGCATACACCATCGGCAGCGCCCCCGAGGCGCGCACGGCGGTGGAGATCGGGTGGTGCTCGAAGCCCTTGGCACCGAACACGATCCGCTCGCAGGTGTCGAGGTCGGTGGCGGTGACGTACAGCTCGCGGCCGCCGTGCAGCTTGCGGAAATCGTCGGTGCGGCCGGGCTCGGAGAGCACCTTGTGCAGATAACCCTCGATGCCGGCGCCGGTGTACAGCCCGGAAGGCAACGCCCGGGCGAGCCCGAGCGCGAGGTCCAGCACGGAGACCTGCCTCGGCTGGGCGACGACTTGTCGCGCGAGCGAGGCGATGCGCAGCGGCAGCCGCACGCCCCCGCGAACCAGCTCGCCGAGGTTGGGGCGCAGCAGATCGCCGAGGTCGATGTCGCGGAACGGCTGGGGAGCCTCGCTGGTGGCGACACGCATCATCTCGTCGGGAGTCACGCCGTTGGCGCAGAGGGCAGCGATGAATGCCCCGGCGGAGGTACCCACGTAGATGTCGAAGTCGTTGACGGTGCTGTTGACGGCCAACAGGTCGAGCGCGCGCAGCGCCCCGACCTCGTACACCCCGCCGGTGAAACCCCCGCCGCCCAGCACCAGCGCGGTCTTGCTGGGGCGCCGTCGCGCGCGGCGAGTCCGCGCGCGACGGGTGTTCTCTTCCAGCTTGACAACGCTACCCATACCACCCTTTATTCTAGTGGTGCGTGCCCCGGCGGCTTGTACTGGTACCGATGGTCCTCTGCGCGCTCGTCGTCGCGAGCGCGCTCGTGCCTGGGACGACAGCCACGGCCGACCTGCGGATGACGGCATCCATACGCGCGGCCGTCGCCAGGGCCAAGCACCCCGACCTGCGCGCGATTCCGGGCGTGCCAGCGGCGGGCTCCTCCCCTGGGGCGACGGGCTCCTCCCCCGGGGCGCTGCTGGCGGCCCGTCACCCGGCGCGCACCGGCGCCACCGCCACGGCGGCCGGCACCGCGACGCTGCAGCAGCACATGGCGCACGAGCTCGAGCTCGCGGGGACGCAGTCGGGAGCGTACGTGTACGACATGACGACCGGCAAGCCGCTGTTCGCCGAGCGCGCCACGCAACGCCACCCACCGGCGTCGGTGGAGAAGCTGTACACCGCGATCACGGCGTTGGAGCGGATGGGGCCGACGGCGCGCCTGGAAACCACCGTGTTCGGCGTCGGCCACCTCGCGCAAGGGGGCGTGTGGGAGGGCGACCTGTACCTGCACGGGGGCGGCGACCCAACGTTCGGCAGCAGCGCGTTCATCCGCAGTCGCTACGGCGGCGTGGGCACGTCGGTGTCGCAGCTCGCGGCGCAGCTGAAGGCGCAGGGCATCAGGCGCGTCACCGGGAGGGTGTACGGCGACGAGTCCTATTTCGACTCGTTGCGCGGCGAGCCCTCCAGCGGTTACGCGTGGGACCCGTTCCTCGAAGGGGACCTCAGCGCGCTGGCATTCAACCGCGGGGAAACCGGTAGGGAATCGAACCCGCCCACCCCCCACGCGCCGGCGGCGTACGCGGCGCGCCAACTGCGGGCGGCGCTGCGAGGAGCCGGTGTGGCGGTCGAGCAGGGCGGCGGCGCGGCCACCACGCCGCCGGGAGCGACAAAGCTGACGGTGGCGCTGTCGCCGACGATCGACCAGCTGCTCGGGCTGACGCTGCCGCCGTCGGATAACTTCTTCGCCGAGACGCTGCTGAAGGGTCTGGGCGCGCGCTTCGGCGGGGCCGGCACCACGGCGGCGGGAGCAAAAGTGGTGCGCGAGACGATCGCCGAGCTGGGGCTGCACCCGACACTGGTGGACGGGTCGGGGCTCTCCGAAGAGGACAGAACCTCCCCCTACGAAATGGTGACACTGCTGAATGAGATCGCACACACCGAACTGGGGACGATCCTGCGTGGAGACCTCGCGGTGGCAGGCCACACGGGGACGCTCGCCGAACGGATGCGCGGCAGCGACGCCGAGGGCCGCTGCCAGGCGAAGACGGGCACGCTCACGGGCGTGTCGAACCTCGCGGGCTACTGCGCAGCAGCGGACGGCGACGAGCTGGCGTTCGCGTTCTTCAACGACGGCATCTCGACCGAAATGGCGCACACGCTGCAGGACAACATGGCGATCACGCTCGCCAATTACTGACCGTCCCCAAGCAACCGGCGCAAGCCGTCCTCGTCGATCACGGGGATCTGCAGGCGGCGGGCCTTATCCAGCTTCGAGCCGGCGGATTCGCCCGCGACGAGGTAGTGGGTCTTGCGGGAGACCGAGGTGGTCACGCGCCCGCCCGCGGCCTGGATCCGCTCCGTGGCGTACTCGCGCGTCCAGTGCGGCAGGGTGCCGGTGAGCACCACGGTGAGCCCCGCGAACACGCCCTCCGATGGCGGCGGGCCAGCCTCGGCGAAGCGCAGCCCGAGCAGGCGCAGGTCGGCGATCACTTCGCGCATGTGGGGCTCGTCCAGCTGCGCGCGGATCGAGCGGGCCATCTTCTCACCGATCCCAGGCGTCTGCGCGATCTGCTCCTCGGTGGCACCCAGTAGCGCGTCGATGTCGCGGAAGCGCTGGGCGAGGTTGCGCCCGGTCACCTCCCCCACCTCCTCGATCCCCAGCGCGAACAGCACCCGCGCGAACGGCCGCTGCTTGGATTCCTCGATTGCCGACAGCAGGTTGCGCACCGAGACCTCGGCGAAGCCCTCGAGCTCCAGCAGCTCCGCCTGACGCTCTCCCAGGCGGTAGTAGTCGCCGGGCACCTTCACGAGGCCCTCCTGCTGCAGCAGCCGCACCTGCTTCTCGCCGAGCCCCTCGATGTCCATCGCGCCGCGCGAGACGAAGTGCTTGAGCAGCTGCCAGGCGCGCTCGGGGCAGGCGCGGTTGGGACAGGTGGTGTAGACCGAGTCGCGCGGCTTGGTGGTGCGCGTCCCGCAGAAAGGACAGTGCATGGGCGGGCGGGGGAGCGGCGGGCGGCGCTCGTGCTCGACGACGTGCGGGGCGGGGGAGATCACCTGGGGGATCACGTCGCCGGCGCGCAGCACGATCACGTCCTCGCCTTCGCGGATGTCCTTGCGGCGCAGGTCCTCCTCGTTGTGCAGCGTGGCGAGCTTGATCGTGACGCCGCCGACGGCGACCGGCGCGAGCATCGCGTAGGGCCGCATGTCGCCGAACTTGCCCACGTTCCAGCCGATCTGCTCCAGCCGCGTCACGGCCGTGGTGGGCGGGAACTTCCAGGCGATCGCCCAGCGCGGATCGCGCCCCACCGAGCCGAGCCGGCGCTGGAGGTCGAGGTTGGAGACCTTCACGACGACGCCGTCGATCTCGAACTCGAGCTCGCCGCGACGGCGCTGCCAGGCCAGACACTGGGCGATCACCTCGTCCTCGCCGTGCAGCTGGAGGATGTCGCGGTTGACGCGGAAGCCGTGCTCGCGCAGCCACTCCAGGGCCTGCCAGTGCGTCGTGAACGAGAGCCCCTCCGTCACCCCCACCTGGTAGCACCAGATCGACAGCGGCCGCTCGGCGGCGAGCGCGGGGTCGAGCTGGCGGACAGTGCCGGCGGCGGAGTTGCGCGGGTTCATGAACGTCGAGAGACCGGCCTCGGCGCGACGCTCGTTGAGCGCGGTGAAGTCGCGCAGCGACATGTACAGCTCGCCCCGCACCTCCAGCAGCGGCGGCGCGTCTTCGATGTGCAGCGGGATCGCGCGGATCGTGCGCAGGTTGTGGGTGATGTCCTCACCGATTTCCCCGTCGCCGCGCGTGACGCCGCGCTCTAGCACACCGTCGCGGTAGACCAGCGAGATCGCCAGCCCGTCAACCTTCGGCTCGACCACGTACTGAAAGCGCGGCTGGGAGATGCCCTCGCGTGCGAGGTGGTTGCGCATCCGCTCGACCCAGGCGCGGAACTCAGCCTCCGAGCGGGCGTTGGAGAGCGAGAGCATCGGCTCCATGTGCGCGACCTTCTCCAGCCGCCCCACGGGGGTGCCCCCGACGCGTTGGGTGGGCGAGTCGGGCGTGAGCAACTCGGGGTGCGCGGCCTCCAGCGCCCGCAGCTCGTCGAACAGCGCGTCGTACTCGTCGTCGCCGATGACGGGATCGTCGAGCACGTAGTAGCGGTGGGAGTGGTACTCGACCAGCCGCCGCAACTCGGCGGTGTGTTGCGCGGGGTCGGGCAGAGGGGGCGCATCCGCGCGGGGAGCCTCCGGCCCAGGCGCCTGGGCGCGGGGCTTCCGGCCCCGCGACCGCGGTTGCGGGGCGCGATCCCCGGCGCTCACGCCCACACCTCCCTGGCCACCTCCGCCACCTGCGTCGTCACACCCACCAGCCTACCGAGGAGGCGAGCGCCCAAGAACGATCACGGCGCCGACCTGTTTTTTGAAGTGTTGCTCACGGCCTGACGGTGGCCCCTCCCTACCCGTTCGCGGCGCCCGCCTCGATGCGATACTCGTCTCCTGGCCATCCGGCCCTTCGCACCAGCGCTTCAAAGCCCCGTGCAGCAGTCATAGCGTCGCCTTGTGGCTCGCGGATTTCGCCACAGAGCATCCTTTCGATCGTGCGCCATCCCGGTGGGCTGAGCGCGGCGGCGAATGAGAGTCGTGGGAAGCGGTCCACCGCCATTTTTGCGTTCAACGCAAACGCGAACGTCCGCCCGAACTCGGACACGACCGACCGAGCGTAGGGCTCGAGGCCCGCGGCGCGGCCGGCGAGGAGCTCCAGCGCGGCTTCGGTTGCCAGCCGTGAGCTGCGAAACGCCGCGTACATTCCGTCGGCCGCGAGAGGATCGATGAGCCCTGCCGCATCGCCGACCAGCATTGCCCGTCCCCGCGCGAGGGCGGCGCCGGGACGGCGCCCTGGCAGTCGATACCCCCTCAGATCATGGAGCTTGGAGTAGTCGAATCCCCGCCGTTTGCAGAACTCCTTCAGATGGTTGCGCAGCGTGGGACCGGTCCTTTCCCAGCCACCAACCCCCACGTTGAGGTGGTCGCCCTTGGGAAAGACCCAACAGTAACCGCCCGGGATCGTGCCAAGCTCGATCACAACCGTGCTTCGCCAACGCTCCAAGTCGACGAAACCATCGGCGAGGCTGCCCTCGAACGCGACAGCGTATACACGTTGATCGGCAAGATCGAGCGACCGGGCCGTGGACCCGTTGACGCCATCGGCACCGATCAGAAGTTGGCTATCGATCCATCTACCGTCAACACGCGCGCCCCGTTCGGAGACCTCTGAAACGGCTATACCATCGCGAAAGTCAGCACCAGCGCCGACCGCCCGCTCGACGAGGAAGTGGTCCAATCGCCGCCGTTGCGTCATCGACGCCAACTGCCTACCCCCACCGCGAAGGAACGGACGGCCGCCGCAGAAACTCCACTCCAGCCGGTCTATAACACGCTCCACGACCGGCTGTGGATCAAACGGCAGCTCCCGCCGCGCCCGCATCGACATACCGCCCCCGCACGGCTTATCGCGCGGGAATCGCGCCTTGTCCAAGAGCAGCACACGGGCACCCTCGCTCGCTAAACGATATGCCGTGGTCGAACCCGCGGGACCAGCCCCTATGACAATTGCATCAAACTGTTCCATGGCCTGGGTGTTTGACCCTGGAGGGTCTATGGCGTTTTGAGCGCTTTGCTTTTGCCGTCGCTCGTGCCGGACGGGTTGGTGGCGACGATCCGGAAGTGGTAGGTGCTTCTTGCGGCCAGTCGTGTGACCCGCGCGGACACCGCGATCGGGCTCGACCCGGACCCCGGCAGCGACGCGCACCGCGCGCTGTGCCCGTAGGAGGTGGTCGGCCCGTATTCGAACGTGCATGCGCTCACCGCTTCACCGTTGGGGTCCACGGTGGCGTTCAGCATCGCCGATTTCACCTTGACCGAGCTCGCCGCGCCGGTCACGACCGTCGGCGGGAGCTGGGGGAGTCCGCCCAACGCGCCCAGCCCGTTGGGCGCGCCGACACCGGAGGGCCCGTCCAAGCCGGGGGCCGCGTCGCACGCGGTTGTTCCTTGGCAGTCGATGTCCCCGATCTCTTCATTGATCGCCGGCTCGCCGCACGGCCCGATTGCTTCACCGTCGCAGTAGCCGTTGCCACCCGCGGTGACGTCATACAGCGCGGACGCTTCGCCGAGATGCGCGTACAGCGTCGCCGCCGGGTAGCCGACCCCGTGGCTGCCGCCGGCGAGGCCGTAGAGCGCGCTGATCAGCGGCGCGGAGAGCGAGGTGCCGCCAATCGTCAGCCAGCCCGGCGTGAATTCCGGTTCGTAGACGTAACTGTCGTAGACGTCGAGGCCGGTGTAGGGGTCGGCGACCGCGGAAATGTCGTTGTCGAGACGTTTCGTTCCGCAGGCGGTGCTCGCCCAGCTGGGTGCGCCCAGCTGCCACGAGGGGGCCGCGAACAGCGTGCTGCAGCCACCCCCGGTAGCGCTGAACCGTTTGAATTCTTCGTAGGAGGGGCGACCGCTGTCGTTCCACACCGACTCGCTCTTGCGCGCGCCGTTCGCTTTGAGCTCGAGCGTGGTCCCGCCGACGGCCACCACCGAGGGCAGCGACGCGGGCGCATTTGGCATCCCGGGCGCCGGGAGGAATGCGGCGACCTGGTCCCAGCTGAGGTAGCCGGAATCGCCCGCTGAGCCCGCGATCACCACGCCGGGGTGGTTGTAGGCAGCCTGTTCGGATTCCCCCATTTCGCTCTCCAGAGCTCCGTACGAGTTGGAGACCTCAGTCGCTTTCAGCTTCACCGCCTCATTCACCGCTGCCGCGAGGTTGGCAAGACTCTCCGATTCGGCCTCGACCAGCAGAATCTTGCAGCTCTCACACACGCTGTGCACGGTCTCCACGTCGAGGGAGATCTCGAGCGACCAACCGGTCGTGTCCAGCACGGGCAGCGAGGTGGTGCTCCCCGTCTGCCCGACCTTCTCGAAGCAGCCGTTCGCCGTCGTACACGCCGGCAGTCCGTACTGGCTGTCGAACGTGCCGAGGTCCGTTTCGATGTTCGGGTCGTCGTAGGCATCGACGATCGCAACGGTCTGCCCGACTCCACCCACGGCGGGGGCGAAGCCGTACGCGCTGGCGAGGTCCGCGGGCGTGAGCCCGCCGGCCGGCCCTTTGGAGGACGAGCCGCCGCCAACCGCGTAGGGCTGTACACCGGCCGCGCCAGCCGGAGCGGGGACGAGCGCCAGCGCAAAGCAGCTCGCGTCGCCCGGCTTCGGCGCCGGGCACACCTGCCGTACCGTCGCGTAGCGCGTTTCCCCCGGCGAGGTCGGAAGTGGAAGACCCGCCCACGCTGACGATGCGCCGCCGCCCGCAAGCGCGCCCATCGCCACCACAGCGGTAAGGGCGAAGCCGATGACCCTGGTACCCAACATGATCATTCCATCCTCTCCAGTCGTCTCGCGGCGGTCCTCATCAGCATCCCCCAGGTTGAGTCGGCGCACCGGCAATCGCGTGCTTTTGCGGTCGTCTCCCCGTGGCTGCCCTCAGCGTCTCCCAGGTCGAGTCGGCGCAGCGGCCAATCGCGTATCCCAAGGTGCCACCAACCACCACATCCACGAGATGGTGGGCGCGCCTGCGAACCCTCGCGTATCCGACCGCTGCCGCAAGCAGATGCAGCCAGTTGCGCCGGCGCGAACGCCACAGCCACCCGGCGATCGCGAATCCGCAGGCGGCGTGCGTGCTGGGGAAGCTGCTCGCCAGGCCCAAACGTCCGATCGGGGGAGAGCCGTAGCCGACACTTGGACGCGGGCGGCGGATCGTGGCCTTGCCCGACGCCGACACGAAGGCGGTGAACGCGACCAGTCCCGGCACGCACATCCAGCGCCCACGCGAGCCTCGATCCCCGAGCAAGCCCGTCGCTGTGAGCGGCAGCCACCACAGTCGCGACGCCAGCCAACCTTTCACCGCTCCTCGCCTCTCACGTCAGTGGACGCTCGCCAAGCTTTCACTGTTCTTCACCTGTTGTCACACCGATGAACATCATCAGCCAAGCTCACGGCCCTTCACCTGTCACGCCGGTAGACGCCATCGGCGATTTCTCGCAACGCCTGGACGGATCCGGGCGCACCCGACGCGATCTCGTCGAGGCTCGAGTTGCAGCGCTCGTGGAGGGCTGTCGCCGTCTCCCGGGCATGGTCGAGCCCGAACATCGTGACGTTGGTCAGCTTTCCCGCGCGCCGGTCGCTGCGCGGAATCTTCCCGAGCCACCGCGCCTTGCCGATCTCATCGAGGATGTCGTCGACGACCTGGAAGAGGGCTCCCAGGTTGTGCGCAAACGCCGCGAACGCGCTGCTCATCTGACCGCCAGCCAGCAGCGTTCCGCAACGCACACACGCCACGATCAACGTTCCGGTCTTGAGCATCTGCATGCGCTCGAGGTCGCCCGCATCGCCGGGGCGGTATCCCGTTACGTCAAGAAACTGACCGGAGACCATTCCCGTGGTGCCAGTCGCCTGCAGCACGATTCGAAGCAGGAGATTCCGAAGCCTGGCGGAGCCGCGCTGCTCCTCGAGGATCAGGCGCTGTGCTTCGCTCAGCAGCGCGCAGCCCGCGAGGATCGCGATGTTATCTCCATATATCCGGTGCAGCGTCGGCCGGCCGCGCCGTCGCGCGTGGTTGTCCATCGCCGGCAGGTCGTCGACGATCAGTGAGTTGGTGTGCAGGCACTCGATCGCACACGCCGTCGGCAGCACGTCATCGGTCGTTAGACCCAGCGCCTGAGCGGTGGCCAGCACCAACACCGGCCGCACGCGCTTGCCGCCGGCCAAGAGTGCATATCGTGCGGCCTCGGCGAGCCGGTCGGCTCCGGCGGGCACCTCGAACTCGATCTCCGCCAGCGCGCGTTCGACGCGCTCGTGCAGGTCGCCGTGCAACAGCGGCGCAGTCGCCGCCGCTGTTGCCGAGGCTCCGTTCGCCCGCTCGGCTTGGACGCCGTTCCCACCACGACGCTCAGACCCGTCAGGTTGGCCGTAGACCAGCCGCAGCTCCGAGGAGGCAACCATCCCCTCGCCGGAGCCCGCCTGCTCATCGATGAGCACTCTGCCGTTGCTGGGCACGACTCCGCCTTCCTCGCTCGAGCTTCACCTGTCTCAGCGGGCTCATTCCGGCTCGAACGCCGTGACTTCGCCGGTTGTGTCGCCGGCGAGGCAGAGCGCGCTTGCCGAGCACGACACGCTGGTGAGGTCGGTGCCGAGCGCCTGCTCGTTGCGCCACGTTTCGCCGCCGTTGCCCGAGGCGAAAACGTTGCCGGCGCTGTCCACGGCGACGCACGTCCGCGCTTCCGTGCAGGTGATTGCGGTCAGTTTGTTCGTGCCGTCGATGTCTTCTTTGGTCGCCGTCGCTTCGCCGCCACTGTTGAGCGTGAGGTCATAGACGTTGCCCGTGTCGGCGATCGCGACGCACGACGTCGTCGCGGCGCAGGCGATGCCGTTCAACGCCGGTGAGCCTTCGATCGCTGTGGACTTCCAGCCGGTCGCTTCCTTGACTTTCGCTTCCGTTGTCGCGACGTGGACGTGCCCGGTGCTGTCCGCGACCGCGCAGAACGATGAGGAGAGGCAGTCGACGGCGTTCATCGCACCCGAACCGATCGTCAGCGAGGTCCATTCGCTCGAGGCCGGTTTGGTCGAGTAGCGGATGTAGCCTTCGCCTTCCTGTCCATCGACGCAGAAGGACGAGCTGGAGCAGGACACCGCCACCACGCCGTACGCCGGGCTGAACGCTTCTGTCCAGGCGCCGCCCAGCGACGTCCCGTAGTACAGATTGCCGCCGGTGGCGCCCGGTTCGATCGGGCCATCGGCGAACGCGCACAGCGAGCTCGTCGGGCACGCGATCGCCTCGCTCGAACTGGCCCCGGTCGGACCACTCCAGGTGGTCCAGGTGACCGGCGAGATCACCGTCGCGCTCACCGCCGTCGAGTACAGCGCCTTCCCTGTGCTGTCGGCGACCACGCAGTCGGACGACAACGGCACGCACGAGACGGCGTTCACCCTGTTGGTCGAGTCGATCTTCTGCGTGTAGCTCGTCGGCACGACAGCCGGGGTGAACGCCGTGGCGTTGCCCGATTTGTCGGCGGCAACGCACAGCGTACCCGACGCGCACGAGACGCTGGTCAATTCCGTGCCGAGCGCGTGCTGCTTGTCCCACGTCGCGCCGGCGCTGCTCGACGCGAAGATGTTGCCGCTGCCGTCGACGGCGGCGCACGTGGATTCTCCCGCGCAGGAGACCGCGGTCAGGTCGCCCGTGCCGTCGATGTCGTGCTTGGCGGGTTCTTTCGCTTCGCCGCTGCTGTTGATCGTCAGGTATATGACGTCGCCCGCCCCATCGACGGCGACGCACGACGTCGTCGACGTGCACGCCACTCCGTGCAGCGCGATCGAGCCGTCGATATCCGTCATCTTCCAGCCGGACGCTTCCTTGACGTGCGCTTCGGTGTTGGCAACGTAGAGATCGCCCGAGCCGTTCACGGCTGCGCAGAAGGACGAGGAGAGGCAAGCGATGCCGTTGATCGCGCTCGAGCCGATTCCAGTCACTTCCGTCCATTCGGTCGACGCCGGTTTGGTCGTGTACCTGATGCGACCGGCTTCCTGCCCATCGACACAGAACGACGACGATGGACAGGAGACTGCCAGGACGCCGTGGGCCGGTTTGAACGCTTCGCTCCACGCGCCGCCCAACGACGTCGCGTAGAACATGTCGCCACCGCCTTCGGTGGCTTTGCCGTCCCCGAGCGCGCACAGCGAGCTGCTCGGACACGCGATCGCCTCACCGGGACTGGTGCCACTCGGCCCAGTCCACGACGTCCACGTCGCCGCCGCGGTCGCGCTCACGTTCGTCGAGTACAGCGCCTTCCCCGTACTGTCGGTGACCACGCAGTCAGTCGATTCCGGCACGCATGACACGGCGCTCACAGGGTTGGCGCTGTCGATCGTCTGTTTGTGCATCCCTTCACCCCAGTACACGCAGCGCTGCGCCGTGAGCGACGTTTCTTTCGCCGAGTTCGTCAGGTGCGCGTCGTAGCGACCGTATTTTGTGGGGCAGCCCGGCTGGCTTTCACTCCCATTCTTGTGAACCCAGGGCGCCGACGTACCGGTGCCGCAGATGTCCGTGCCGACTTTACCGGCACGGGCGCACAGTTCCACTGCGAACTGGCCGAAGCTCACCGGGACGTCTTCGAGTCGTTCTCCCTCGTCTTCCACCGTGTCCTTGACGCTACCAGTGGTGAACACCATATGTTCGCCTTCTTTGACCAGCCAACCATAACCACGACCTTCGCCGTGGATCGAGCCTTCTTCGAAGGTGCTCCGTATCTCATAACACGCGGTAGCCGCGGTCGGACATTCTTCCGCCCCCCAGCTTTTGATGGATGTGATGCCCGTTACGCCGTAGACGACTTTGCTGTGCGAGCCGGCACAGGCGATGAAGCGTCCCGAGATCTTGCCGATATACGATCCTGCTTCCATTTCTTTCGTGGACTGAATTTCATCGCCCGACGGCAGTTCGAGACTCAAGCCTTCATTGAGCGCACCAGCTTTGTCAAAGCATTTTGTGCCTTCTTCCAGTTCGACCGCCGCCCCACACGCGACGCCAGACGCGACTATCGGCGACACTTCGCCGGGCTTGTGATTCCCCGGGGTGTCGATCGTGAAGCCATTGATCTGAAATTCATTGTGGTAGGGCGTTCCGCTGCAGTTGGGATCGACGAGCGTGCTCGACGTCAACGGTTTCACTTCCGCATTCAGGCGCGCGAAGCCCTTCGCGTAGGTCATGCCGGCGTAGCTCTTCAGGCGTAGCCACTTGAGTTCGTGTTCGATCATCTCGGCGAGCGTGCCGCCGCCGCTGATCAGGCGATCGTCCTGCGCCAGCCGCTTGAGCCCCGCTTCGATCTGCGCCATCTCCGATGCCGAGAGCTTGTACTTCTGTCCGTCGCCTTCCGACAGAGCGTTGAGCGCGGGCGCGATCTGCTGCAAGCCGTTCACGCCCATTTCCTGCAGCCCGGGATCGCGCGAGACCAGTTCGGTGATCCTGCCCATGTTCTCTTCATAGAGCGGCAAGAAGTGACGGCCGGCCGCCGAGCCCTGCGCCAGCTCGCCCCGGGCGCGGTACAGCGTCGCGAGCATGCTGACCGTCGCGGTGGTGCCGTGCGCGGGCTCCTGGGCCTGCAGCGCGTCCTCGAACGAGCATTCGGCTTTACAACCGACCGCGGTCGTGATCGGCGTGGGCGCGAGCCCGTTGAGCCCGACTTCTTCGAAGGCTTTTTCGGCGTCCTTGCCGTCGGTTTCTGACAATTTGTATGCCGCCGCGACCGCAGCATCGCGGAACTGCTCGAAAGTCGCGAACGGCTGTGGCAGCCCGAGGACCATCAGATAATGGGTCTGCGCGAGGAAGAATATCGTTGCCGCCGTTTCCACACTCGTTTTCTTCGCGAGCAGGTAGAAGGGGTAGCTTATGATCGTGCTGTTCTCGTGGATACCGTGGCTGTCCAGACAGGTGTTGAGGTATTTCGTCACCGTTTTGGGGTCGGGATATTTTTTCCCTTCGACCGTGATCCCGTATTTTTCGTTTTCCGGTTCCTTGAGATCGCGGAACGGGCCTTCCGGCGCATTCTTGCCGAATTCCCACGTTGGTTCTTCCGATTCTTTGTTCTGAACTTTCTCGTAGGATTCGAGCCCCTGGCCCATCGCGTCAGCCCAACCCTCGGCCAGCGCCCCAGATTCACCCTCGTCCGACTCGTTCGCGCTGTATTGCGTGATCGCCTCGGCGTACTCGTGTCCGACGACATCGATCGCCTTCGGAAAGCCGTCGCCGAAGACAATCTCTTCAGCGGCCCCGTCCCATTCCGCTTTCTTGTATTCCGTGCCGTAGTGGACCGTGGCGAGCTCGGGCTTTTCGCCTTTGCCGCTTCCGCTTGTGCTGGGCTTGCCGTTGTAGCCCGTCCATTTGGGTTCGTGCTTGAAGTGATAGAAGTAGCCGTATGCGTCACTTATGTAGTTGTAAGCATCTTTGACATCTTCATCGGTCCCTTTGTATTCTTCGGGGTCTTTGACCACAAGAGTTTTTCCCGGCAGTTTGTTGACTGCATGTTCGGCGCTGTATATTTCGCGATCCGGTTCGGCCGGCGCGGCGTCAAACGACTTGACGAAGATGTGCAGGATGCTTCCGGTGGCCGCATCGATCACGTATTCGTTGGACGCGTTCGACGGGCCGGCCGTCAGCCACACGAACCATGCCAGGCGGGCAGTCGGACCGAATGGATGCGAGGTCGCCCCGGCGTATACCTCGAGGCTCGGCCGGTGCACGAGCTTACCGTCGGGCAACGCCGCCCTGGCGACCGCAAGCGCTCGCGCGCCGTCGATCGTCGCCCTGCTGTCTGCGGGCGTCACTTCGGGAATGAACGAGCCGTTCACGAATTCGACATCCCTCCCGTTGCTCGAAAGGTCGACGCCGATGCCGCCGCCGTAGACGGGCACACCGTCGACCATCTGCCGAACGTACACGTCCGACCGCGTCTTCGTGATCGGGTCGGTCGCCACCTCGGGCTTGCCAAGTTCATCGGGCCTGCCGGACATCCCGAAGAGGTCGCCGTAGCGGGCGAGCACCGCCTTCGCCTTGACGATCGGCGACTGGCCGGGCGAGACGCCCAACGCGTGCAGCGGTATGCGCACGATCGCGGCGTTGGCTACGCGCGTGCTCGGATCGACGGCCACCGAGAGGCGCGAGCCCGGCACGGCGGCGCCGCGCAGCCGCTGTTCGGCCGCCCGGCTGATCGGCGCAAGCGAGACGGCGGCCGGGGCGGCCGCGGGCGTGGCGCCGGCGGAGCCGATCCCGACGAGCATCGCCGGTAGCGATAGGAAGCCCAATCCCAGCGCGACGGGGGTGGTCAGCCCCTGACGCCAGGATTCCAACCGTCCGTGGGTTGGCCGCGACCAGTGAGACGGGCGTGCGGCGGTCAGCGCCGCTGCCGCGAGCTGGTGGCGGGACGCCGCGCCCCGCGTCGCGAGATATGCCACGCTTCCGGTGGCCGACCCGAGGAAGCACCACAGCGGCACACGCCACAGCAGTGATGCCACGTCGGCTTCGAAATGGAGCCCCAGGAGCCCGCCCGCGTTTGCGTCGACGCGCGCGAGGAGCGCAAAGAGCCAGCAGATCAGCGTCAGCAGCGCGCCGGTGCGCAGCGCGTTGGCGATGCTCAGCCACACGTCCCCCCGGCTGCGCCGTGCTGTCAGCCAACCGGCGAAGAAGACGGTCCCCGCCGCGAGCGCTAGCAGCAGGACGAGCGCGGCGGGCACGCCGTGAGCGGCGCCCGTGCCGGCGCTCGGCAGCGTGCCGCCGAGGATCGAGCCCGATCCCTGCGTACGACCGAGCGCCTCCACCTGCCAGTCGAACGACACGCCGAAACAGGCGAGGAACAGGCTGAGCACGAGCGTCGGCAGCGCGATCAGCGCCGCGGCCGCGCCGGTCACGGCGTGGCCGAAGCCGCCGCCGAAGAGCGAGCGGGCATCGCCGCTGCGCCCGATCAACACCGCACCGCCCACGAGCACGGCGATGGCGCTCAGCGCAAGGCCCGCCGCCAGCGCGCGCAGCGAGCAGCGCAGCGGCGTCGCCCACGCCCCCAACAGCCGCGCGGCCTCACGCCGCCAATCCCTGCCGAACACACCCACGAGTCCCCCCATCGGCGCGAACAACAGCCCCCAGGCAAGTGGCAGCAGGAACGCCTCGACCGTCGATGGCAGCAGTGCGACGTCGTTGCCGATGCCCGGGGCTGTGAAACGCAGCGGCACATAGCGGGCGCCCAGCCCCGAGAGCAGGGCATATGGGACAGCGGTCAAAGTGGCGAGGAGCATCCTGCGATGCACGGACCCGTGGGCGACTCTTGCCGCAGCCATCGCCGCCGCTGCGATCGCGAGCCCGACCATGAGAAGACCGGGAAGAGCCGCAAAGCGCAACCCGGCCGTGTGGTGGAAGAAGGAAACACTGACAAGCTGTGCCAGGTAAAAGCCCGAGATCCCGTCGTCGAACGCGACACGCAGGGTGTGAGCAGACAGCCCGACTCCGCCCGCGCTGCCTGCACTCGCCACCAACGCGAGCGTGGTCAGCGCGATCAGCGACAGGCCGGTGGCAAGGATCGCCGCACCCACGCACACCGCGCACCGAACGATAAGGACACCAAGCCGCCGGGCGAAAGCAGGCCTTGGAGCGGGTCTTGAAGCTCTGAAAGCAGGTCTTGCGACCCTGCGCCTACTCATGCGACCAGCGGGCCGAGCGGCCCACCCCGTGCGTGGCTGTCAACTGGCAAGGCGTCATCGTCGGCCCTCCCTCGTGTGCAGGTCAGCATCCCATCCGACCGTGTGTAGCGGACTTGGATTGCGAACGATTCCACCAGCCGGTAGCCGTAGGCACTACACCAATGTGTTGCATCGGAGGGTCCAGAAATGCGACAGGTGTTGCACGGGACGGCTGTCACGCTGGCCATTGCTCACATCGGTCCGCCTGGTTGGAACGTAGGTTCTTGTTCCGCTCCGTGGTAGAGTTCCGTTATTGATAGAAACCCAAGGAGCTTGGCGTTGCACAGGCACATCGAGGAGATTCCGGTTGTCGGCCAGGTCAACAGGCGCGGTATCGCGGCCCTCGCGGCCCTGCTGGCGCTCGGGGCGGGCGCGCTGCCGGCCCGGGGGAGCGCGGCGTCCTACGGTCAGCTCTACGGCTTCGGCAACAACCTCTACGGCCAGCTCGGCAACACGACCAACAACAAAACCGACGGGCCGAACCCGACGCCGACGCTCGTGACCCTGCCCGGCGCTGTCGGTCCCATCGCTCAAGCCGTCACCGGCATCTCCAGCCTCGCGCTCACCGCCACCGACCAGCTCTACGCCTTCGGCGACAACTTCTGGGGCCAGCTCGGCAACGAAACCGACAACCTGGAATACACACCAAACCCCACGCCGACGCCGGCCACGCTGCCGGGCGCGAGCGGCCCCGTCACCCAGATCGCCGGCGGCGGCGCCCACAGTCTCGCGGTCACATCCACCGGGCAGCTCTACGCCTTCGGCAACAACGAAGACGGCCAGCTCGGCAACGAAACCAACAACGGACTCGGCGCGTACGAAGCGAACCCCACGCCGACGCTCGTAACGCTGCCGGGCGAGATCGGCCCGGTCACCCAGGCCGCCGCCGGGGGAGGGTTCAGCCTCGCGGTCACCGAAAGCGGTCAACTCTACGCCTTCGGCGAAAACATCTGGGGCCAGCTCGGCAACGAAACCAACGACGGACTCGGCGCGTACGAAGCGAACCCCACGCCGACGCTCGTAACGCTGCCGGGCGAGATCGGCCCGGTCATCCAGGCCGCCGCCGGGGGAGCGTTCAGCCTCGCAGTCACCAAAAGCGGCCAGCTCTACGCCTTTGGCGAAAACATCAACGGCGAGCTCGGCAACCCGACCAACAACCTCGCCAAGGAATTGAAGCCGAACCCGAAGCCGACACTCGTGAGGCTGCCGGGCGAGGTCGGCTCCGTCGCCCAGGTCGCCGCCGGCCCCAACTTCACGCTCGCGCTCACCTCCGGCGAGCAGCTCTACGCCTTTGGTGACAACAGATGCGGCGAGCTCGGCAACGCGACCAATACCAGGACCTGGGCAGCGAACCCCACGCCCACGCTCGTGTCGCTGCCGGGCGCGAGTGGCCGCATCACGCGCATCGCGGCCGGCGACGAGTACAGCCTCGCGCTCACCTCCACAGGCCAGCTCTACGCGTTCGGCTGCGACGCCTTCGGCGAACTCGGCAGCCCACCCGGCGACGAACTGCTGGAAGCGCGTCCGACGCCGCGGCAGGTGGCGATGCCGGGGGGCGCGCGGGTCGCGACGATGACAGCCGGGTCGTCCGACACGCTCGTCGTGCTCGACGATCTCTCCGTCGCCAACTCCTCCTTGCCCATTGGGGAAACAGGCCTCCCCTACAGCGCGCAGGCGCGTGGGGAGGGCGGAGCCGCACCGTACACGTGGTCCGCCGCCGGCCTGCCCGCGGGCCTCTCGATCGACCCGGAAAACGGCGACATCTCCGGGACCCCGACCGCCGCCGGCAGCTACACCCCTACGATCACGCTCACCGACAGCAAAGGCATCGAAGCCCCCACACCACTGACACTCAAGATCAAACGGCCGAACGAACCACCGCCGAACGAACCACCGCCAAACGAACCACCGCCACCGAGCGAACCGCCGCCACCCCCGCCGAACGAATCGCCGCCACCTTCAATCCTGCCGCTGCCTGCGGTTCCGCAGCAGCCGCTGCCGCCCCCGGGGCCGAGCGCGCCATCTCCGCCACCCTCGGTGCAGGGCGCAGGCCAGTCCGCGACACGCTGGCGCGAGGGCAACCGACTCGCGCATGACAACCGTGCGAAGACCCACGCTGGAACGACCTTCTCGTTCTCGCTCAACGAACAGGCCACCGTAAGCCTAAGCTTCCTCCAGCTCATAGAAGGACGCCGGAGCGGTGACGGCTGCATCGCGGCGACCCATGAGAACAGGCAGCGCAAGAACTGCAGCTATTCCGTCGCGCGGGGGGCGCTCTCGCTCGCCGGCCACAGCGGCGTCAACAACGTGGTCTTCGCGGGCCGGATCTCGCGCACCGACAAGCTGGAGCCGGGGCGCTACGAGCTCGTCATCACCGCCACCGACGCCGCCGGCCAGCACTCGGCGCCAGCCTCGCTGAGCTTCACGATCGCCACGTAGCGCTTTACGAGGGCGCCGCGGGCCAGGCCAACTACGCTCGCGTTTTGCCCGAGGCGCGAAATGCGACATGTGTTGCGCGGCACCGAGAGCGCCGAGCTCGTGCCGCCGAGGCCCGCGTCAGCCTGCACCACGAGCCGGTGCCTGCACGTCGCGATGCCTGCGCAGATCCTCGATGCGCAGCGCGACCTCGATCTCGCCTTGGCGCATGCGCAGCTGGCAGCCCAACAGCCGCTCGATCTCGTTGCGCTGGCGGTGGACCGTGCTGCGATCGACTTCGAGCGCGAACGCGGCCGAGGACACGTTGTGTCCCGTTTGGAATAGAGCGCGCAGCGTCTTGCGGGCCGCCTGGCCGCCGATGCGCATGTCGTCGAGCGGCGCGAGATATGTCTCGATCATCGCATCCGCAAACGCCTCGTCCTGCAGGGCAGCCGCCTCCTGCGCCACATCCCGATACCGCGTGAGCTTGCACGGCCTACAGCGCGCGACCAGCAACGCGCCCGCAGCCTCGCCGTGTGTCTGACGCCACCCGTCGGCTCCTCTTCTCAGCTCGCCAATCGCAAAAGACGCATCCATGTCCTCCCGGGCTCGCAGCACACGCTCGACATCCGCGAATGCGAGCGGGCGCTGCCCGCCGAACCAAGCCCACACCGTCTCCCTACCATGTGCGACCAACAGAAGTTCACGACCGAGGCCACCAGCCAGACTGCGTACGGCCTTGTCGGCCTCCACGCCGGTCGCGATCACGCCAAGGTGCCAGGCCTCGAGCTCATACCCAAGGTCGGCAAGCTCGCAGCCGTCCACGAGCTCGCCGGCAAGCAGCTTGTGCACTATCTCGACGCGGCGCTGGTCTCGTGAGCGTGCACCGCGCCTGATCTCGAATGAGTGCGCCTCCCCGATCTCGGCCTGCACGCACGCAAGCAGCGCGCCCATCACGGCAGACGCCTGGAGCAGTAGCCCATACCGCTCCTCTTCTGGGAGATCGCGGCGCGCCACCTCATCGAGCACGAAGCTCCACACCAGCGTGGAGCCGGCTGCGCAACGGCGTAAGGCCGTCGTCAAGCTCATGCCGCCGGACGCCGCGCGGCGCGCCTGAGCGGTCACGGCCGGCGGGGTCGGCCCGGGCCACTGCGCCCCCTGGTCGATGCTCGCAAGACCGAAGTCCACACACGCCGCGATCATCTCGCGCAGTCCCGCAGCAAGCTGCACGTCCTCATCCGTGGCGACGTCCGGGACGACGCTGCGTACGTGCGCGAAGACAGCCTCCTGAAGCTCCGCCTGCCGCGATCGCAGCCGGCGGACCAGCTCGATGCCCGCCGGCCCAAGCGTGTCCCCGCCGTCCGCAGGCAGACGCTCGATCTCCTCGTGGGCTGCGGTGTCGCCAGGTCTACGCGCGAGAAGCCCAAACGGTTGCGGGGGGACTCCTGGCGGCTTGGCGCGCAACTCAGTCGAGCGACCATCTCCAGCCATGCTTCGCAAGACTACAGCAATCCAACTCTCGGTAGTATTTTGATTTACGGCCAGAACGGTTGGCCCCGCTGTGCGTATCCGTCCGGCTAGTTGAAACAGGGGCTCGTGCAAAGGGCGTACGCGCCCACCAACCAGGCCTCGCGGCACCTCGGAACGGCAGCTAGCGGAGCGTGAACGACTCGCTGCTGATCTTCTCGTAGCGCCCCGCCCCGCCGATCAGCGTGAGCGTGTACTTGCCTGGTCGCAGCCGACGCACAGGCAGCAGCCGCAGACTCATGCGCCCGCGCACGGTACGGGCCGTTCCGGCTGCGTACACCACGCCGTGGCGGGAGAGCGTCGCCTGGGCGGCCGCGCCCACAGTCTCGAACTTGGCCGTTCCCGAGACGAGCTTGGCCGTGCAGAGCAGCTTGCCTCTGACCGTCCGACACGTCACGAGCTCAACCTTGCCCGCGGGTCCGGTGGGACCCTCGGCGCCGGTCGGACCCTTTTCGCCCTGCGCGCCGATGGCGCCCTTTTCACCGGCGGGGCCAATGGCGCCGGTCCTACCTTCGTTGCCGGCCGAACCGTTTTTTCCGGTCGGACCTTCTTTACCCACCGGACCTTCTTTACCCACCGGGCCTTCCTTGGCAGCTTTCAAGAACACGGCGGTGACTTCGCTCGCCGTGGTCACGTCCACCGTGCAGGTCGTGGCTGAGGTTTTTTTGCAGCCGATCCAACCAGCGAATTCGTAGCCCGCGCCGGCCTTGGCCGCCGTCAGCGTCACTTCGCCTGCGAACGCGTACGAGCATTCTTCGGTCGAGCATTTGACCACGGCGGGTGTCAAGGTGACTTCCCCTTCGCCGGCTATGAACACGGTGAGCGGGAAGAGCGGCGGGGCAAATGCCGTGAGGTTGCCCGCGGTGTCGGCAGTGACGCAGAGTGAGCTCGAGGCGCACGAGACGCTGGTGAGGTCGCTGCCAAGCGCGAGTTGCTCGTTCCACGTCGTGCCGCCGTCGCTCGACACGAAGACGTTGCCCCTGCTGTCCACGGCAACACACATGAAGCCTTCCGTGCAGGTGATCGCGGTCAGGTCGTTGGCGCCGTCGATATCGTGCTTGGACACCGTCGCTGCGCCGCTGCCGTTGATCGTGAGGTCGAGGACGTTGCCTTCACCGTCGACGGCAAAGCAGGATGTGGTCGCGGTGCAGGCAACGCCGTGCAGCGCCACCCCGGAGTCGATGTCCGTGGACATCCAGTCACGCGCTTCGTCAATGTCTCCGTTGGAAACGTAGACATGCCCTGCATTGTCCACGGTGGCGCAGAACGACGAGGACAGACAAGCGACGGCGTTCATCGCACCATCTCCGATCTCCAGCGAGATCCAATCGAGTTCGCCCGAGGCCGGTCTGCTCGAGGAGCGGATATAGCCCTCGCCTTCCTCGCCGGCGAGGCAGAACGACGAAGAGGCACATGAGATCGCGAATACGCCGTACGCCGGTCCGAACGCTTCTTTCCAGGCGCCGCCCAGCGAGGTCGCGTAGTACGCGTTGCCGCCGATGCCTTCTGCGACATGGCCGTCGGCGAGCACGCACAGCGAGCTCGCCGGGCACGCCACGGCCTCGCTGGGACTTTCACCGGCGGGCCCGCTCCACGGCGTCCATGTGGCCGGAGCGCTCACGCTCACGTTCGTCGCGTAGAGCGTGTTGCCCTTGCTGTCGGCCACCACGCAGTCGGCCGTCTCCGGCACGCATGAGACAGCGTTCAGGCCGTTGGGCGAATCGATCGACTGCGTATGGCTCGGCGGGGGCGAGGACCATGCGCTTGCGTTGCCCAGCGCGAGCGACGCCAGCGCTGCGCACAACAACGCAATCGTGGCAATGATCGGACGACGTGAGACGACGACTCCAGTCGACACTACGCGACCCCCTGTGACCCAATTCATATGGTCGGAAGATATCAAGCGAAACCATTCCGCGGAACGGAAGCGCTCAGACGAACCTCCCCTGGCCGCCAACCGGCAGCGCCGTCAAGGGTACCAGTTTACTGCAGACAGTTGTCAGCTGGCCTCTGCCTCGGCGGCGTCGAGCAGGTCGTTTAGGTCGTAGCCGCCCAGCGCCGCAATGCCGGGGAGGTAGGTGAGATCGAAGTGCATGGGTGTAACCGCGATGCGGCCGGCCGCCACCGCGGCGAGGTCGGTGCCGGGCTCGTCGTGGAAGCCCGGGTCATCGCCGTAGATCCAGTAGCGCCGCCGAGCGGGAGGCCCCGCGTCCTCGCGCTCGAGCTTCAGCTCGTCGCGGTAGATGCGCTTGCCCAGGCGCGCCACCTCCACGCCGTCGGGGTGCCCGGCGGGGACGTTGACGTTCAGCAGGGTGCTGGGGGGAAGCGGCAGCGACTCCAGGCGCTCGACCAGGCGCGCGACGAAGCCGGCGGCGACATCGAAGTTGAAGCCGCCGTGGAAGCGGTAGTCCAGGGCGCGGGCGCCGGACTGCTGGGAGACCGCGATCGCGGGCAACCCCAATACGACGCCCTCCAGCGCCGCGGCGACGGTGCCCGAGTAGGTGATGTCGTCGCCGAGGTTGGCGCCGTGGTTGATGCCGGAGACGACCACGTCGGCGTCGAAGCCCTCCACCACGCCGAGGCGGGCGAGGCGCACGCAGTCCACGGGGGTGCCGTCGGTCGCATACCCCACGCTGCCGTCGGGGAACTCGACCTCTTCGACCCACAGCGGCCGCCGTGTGGTGATCGAGCGGGCCATCGCCGAGCGGTTGCCGTCGGGGGCGATCACGGCGAGGCGCACGTCGGGCAGCGCCGCGAGCGACTCGCGCATCGCGCGCAGTCCCTCGGCCTCGATCCCGTCGTCGTTGGTCAGCAATACGTTGAGCATGTCGTCTCTAGAATAGGGACCCGCCCACCCCACCGCGGATGGTCCATGTGGCCCCCTCGTGATCGGCTCCAACCCACGCTCCGGCTGGCATGGCACCGGTCCACCTCGCCCGATGAACCGCTCCGAAGGGCGTGTGGCGAGGCGGGCGTGCCGACGAGCGGTGTGCCGGCGGGCCTACCGGTAGGTGACCGACGCGAGCGCCAGCCCATGCGCGGGCGCGGTGGGGCCCGCCTCGGGACGGGGCCGGCCATCCAGCAGGCGCGCGAACTCCTCCACCGTGCGCCGTCCGGCGGCGACCTCCAGCATCGTGCCGACCAGCACGCGGTTCATGTGGCGCATGAACGTGTCGGCCTCGATCCAGAACTCCAGCAGGTCCAGCAGGTCGCCCTCTGCGAGCCCCGCCGTGGGCAGTGTTCTCCCCGGCCCGTCGCTTGCTAGGAAGGAGCCGACGCGCCACTCGGCCGCCCACACGTCGCGCTCGAAGCGCACGTGGTCGGTCTCGGTGGGCGTGAACGCGGTGAAGTCGTGTGTGCCGGTGAGCGCCTCGGCGCACGCGTCAAGCGCCTCGCGATCCACCGGCTGCGGCCACCACAACGCGCTGGCGCGCGTGAACACCCCGCGCGCGCGTCGAACCAGCACGCGGTAGCAGTAGGTGCGACTGCGAGCGTTGCGGCGCGCGTCGAAGCCCATAGGGGCCGGCTCGGCGGCGAGCACGGCCACGTCGGGGGGCAGCAGCGCGTTTAGGCGCGCGGGGTCCACCGCCTCGTGCGCGTAGCTTGCGACCTGCTCCCACGCGTGCACGCCGCGGTCGGTTCGCCCTGCCACCGTCAGCGCCAGCGGCTCGCCGTCGGCGCCGCGCTCGCCGAGGATCGTGCGCAGCGCGCGCTCCACCTCCTCCTGCACGGTGCGCAGCCCCGGCTGGCGCGCCCATCCGGCGAACTCGCCGCCGTCGTACTCGAGGGTGAGCTTGGTGACCAGCCGCCTACACCAGCTCGAGGAACACCATCTCGGTCGAGTCCGAGCGGCGTGGGCCGAGCTTGAGGATGCGCGTGTAACCGCCGGGGCGATCGACGTAGCGAGGGGCGACCTCGACGAACAGGCGGTGCACCGCGAACTTGTCCTGCGCCAGCGCCGACAGGGCTTGGCGGCGGTTGTGCAGGTCGTCGCGCTTGGCGAGCGTGATCAGTTTCTCGATCTCCGGCTTCACGGCCTTCGCCTTCGCTTCGGTCGTCTTGATCCGCTCGTGCTCGAGCACCTCCTTGGTGAGGTTCATGAGCAGCGCCTTGCGGTGCGCGGAGTCGCGGCTGAGCTTGTTGCGTGTCTTTTGGTGTCGCATGGTGGTGGGTGGAGTCTAACCAGTCGAGTCGGGGCGGGGGCGCTCAATCCTGGCGCAGATGCAACCCGCGCCCTTCAAGCGTCTCGATCACCTCGTCGATCGACTTCTTGCCGAAGTTGGGAATCGCGTTGAGCTCGGCCTCGGACTTCGAGATGAGGTCGCCCACGGTTTGGATGCCCGCGCGCTTGAGGCAGTTGTATGAGCGCACGCCCAACTCCAGCTCCTCGATCAGGATGCCCCACTCCTCGCCCTGCAGCGCCGCCTGTCCGCCAGCACCCGCCACGGCTAGACCGTGCCCGTCCAGCTGCCCACCGGGGGAGGCACGCAGCTCCTGGATGCGATCAGCGTCGGTGAAGATCGCCAGCTGCGAGATCAACAGCTCCGCGGCCTCGCGCAGCGCCGCCTGCGGCTCGATCGAGCCATCGGTCTCGATGTCCAGGGTGAGCTTGTCGAAGTCGGTCTTCTGGCCCACGCGCGCCTGCTCGACGGCATACGCCACGCGCCGCACCGGGGAGAAGATCGAGTCGATCGGGATCACCCCGATCGGCTGGTCGGGCGACTTGTTCTCCTCCGCCGGGCGGTACCCACGACCGCGGCCGATCGTCATGTACAGCTCCAACTTAGTTTTTTTCTCGAGCGTCGCCACGTGCACGTCGGGGTTGAGGATCTCCACGCCCGCAGGCAAGTCGATGTCCTTCGCGGTGATCTCACCGGGGCCGGTAACCACGAGTGGAGCCTCCACCTCGGAGGCGTCGGAGTGCATCCGGCACACGATCCCCTTGAGGTTGAGCACGATGTCGGTCACGTCCTCCTTGACGCCAGTGATCGTCGAGAACTCGTGGGCCACCCCCTCGATGCGCACGCTGGTGACGGCGGCGCCAGCCAGCGAGGAGAGCAGCACGCGGCGCAGCGAGTTCCCGAAGGTGTAGCCGAACCCGCGGTCGAGCGGCTCGATCGTGAAGGTGCCGCGGTTCTGCTCCACGGACTCGCTTGTGATCCGGGGGATTTGGAAGTCGAGCATCAGCGTCCTAACGTCGTGGTGTTCTCGCACCGGCGCCCGGTCGGGCACCGGCTCCAAGGCATCGCACCCGCGAGTGGGGGCGATGCCGGCAAAGCCTTACTTCGAGTACAGCTCGACGATGAGCTGCTCCTGCACCGGCGCCGCCACCTCGCGCCGCTCCGGCCTGCGCAGCACCTTCGCGGTCAGCGACTCGTGATCGGCCTGCAGCCACGCCGGGATCTGCCCGGTGAGCTCGGTGGCGTCCCTGATCACCTGGGTTGCCGGGGTGCCGGCCTTGATCGCGATCACCTCGCCCGGGCGCACCTGATAGCTGGGGATGTTCACGCGCCGGCCGTTGATCGTCCAGTGCCCGTGGAGGATCAGCTGGCGCGCCTGCCGGCGCGAGGCGGCAAAGCCAAGGCGCACCAGCACGTTGTCGAAGCGGCACTCCAACAACGCCAACAGGTTCTCGCCGGTGATACCCGGCTGGCGCGAGGCCTTCTCGTAGTAGCCATGGAACTGCTTCTCCAGCACCCCGTAGTAGCGGCGAGCCTTCTGCTTCTCGCGCAGCTGCAGCCGGTACTCGCTCTGTTTCTGGCGCCCCCGGCCGTGCTCGCCCGGCGGGTATGAGCGGCGCTCGACGCCGCATTTGTCGGTCAGGCAGCGCTCCCCCTTGAGGAACAGCTTCTGCCCCTCGCGACGGCACTGCTTGCACTGGGGGCTTGAATCCCTTGCCATTACACCCTCCTGCGCTTGCGGGGACGACATCCATTGTGCGCCTGGGGGGTCACGTCCTTGACGCCAGTCACTTCGAGGCCCGCCGCGGAGAGCGAGCGGATCGCGGTCTCGCGGCCTGAGCCGGGACCCTTGACGTACACCTCGACCTTCTGCAACCCCTGCTCGAGGCCCTTGCGCGCAGCCGCGTCGGCGGTCACCTGGGCAGCGAACGGCGTGGACTTGCGCGAGCCCTTGAAGCCGGCGCCACCCGCTGACTCCCATGCGATCACGTTGCCCTGCACGTCGGTGAGCGAGACGATCGTGTTGTTGAACGACGTCTTGATGTGCGCCTGCCCCACGGGGATGTTCTTCTTTGGCTTGCGTTTGCCGCGCGCGCGCTTCGGAGCCGCCATTACTTCTTACCGGCCTTCTTCTTGCCGGCGACCTGCATCCGCTTGGGGCCCTTGCGGGTGCGCGCGTTGGTCTTCGTCTTCTGCCCCCTCACCGGCAGGCCGCGGCGGTGACGCAGGCCGCGATAGCAGGCGATCTCCTGCAGGCGCTTGATGTCCTGTGAGCGCTCCCGGCGCAGGTCGCCCTCGACCGTGAGGCCGGTGTCGATCGTGTCGCGCAGGCGCGACACCTCGTCCTCGGTCAGGTCGCGCACGTAGGTGTCGGGGCTCACCCCGACCTCGGCCAGCAGCTTGTTGGCGGTCGAGCGGCCGATGCCAAAGATGTAGGTCAGCCCGATCTCCGAGCGCTTGTTGAGGGGCAGGTTGACCCCGGCGATGCGCGCCACTGCCTAGCCCTGCCTTTGCTTGTGACGCTTGTTCTGGCAAATGACCAGCACCGCCCCGTGGCGGCGGATGATCTTGCATTTTTCGCACATCGGCTTCACCGACGGTCGTACCTTCATGATCCCTTTCGGCTGGTCCGGCGGCCCGGCTCTGGCTGCCGGGACGGCCGCCGCTACCTGGTCGAGGATAAGTTCGCAGCACAGAACGCTTTCGCGTACGCGCGGACAGTCGATAGTAGCAGCCTCGGGTGTCTCGCGGCGGGCCCTCGTAGATCGATCTCTCCCGGATCCGCATCCCGCCTTCCGCCGAGCCCCCTGATGTCCGCTCGACCGGGGGCTCAGCCGGCGCTCGCGACCTGCTCGCCCACGGGCGGCGCCGCCGCGTGGCCGTTCCCCGACTGCCCACCGACCCCCTCCTGCAGGTGCCACGGCGTGAGCACCCGTGGGCCGCTCGCGGTGATCGCGACCGTGAACTCGAAGTGTGCCGCCGGCGAGTCGTCCTGGGAGAACACCCCCCACCCGTCGCCTCCCACGCGCACCGCCGGCCGGCCCGCGGTCGTCATCGGCTCGATCGCGAGCACCATCCCCTCTTCCAGCCGGGGGCCCTTGCCAGGGCGGCCGTAGTTGGGCACCTGGGGGTCCTCGTGCATCGAACGACCCACGCCATGGCCGACCAGCGAGCGGACGATCGACAACCCGGCGCCCTCGGCCACGCGCTCGATCGCGTGGGAGACGTCGCCCATGCGGTTGCCGGCGCAGCACTGCTCCACCCCGGCGAACAGCGATTCACGGGTGGCCCGCAGGAGGCTCTGCTCGACGAGGCCGATCTCACCGACGGGGAAGGTGCGCGCGGCGTCCGCCACCCAGCCGTCGAGCGTGACGCCCACGTCGACCGAGATGATGTCGCCCTCCTCGAGGCGGTAGCGCCCGGGAATGCCGTGCACCACCATCGCATTCGGCGAGGCGCAAATCGAGCCGGGGAAGCCGCGAAAGCCCTTGAAGGTGGGGATCGCCCCGCGGGCGCGGATGAAACGCTCGGCGGCCTTGTCCAGCTCCTCGGTGCGCACGCCGGGGCGGATCCTGCTCTCCAGCAGCGCCAGCGTCTGCACGAGGATCTCGCCCGCCGCCGCCATCTTCTCGATCTCCGCGGGGGTCTTCTTGATAATCATCTGCCCTGAGCTTAGCCTCGATCTGCCGACGACGGCACCGGCCCTGGGCAGGGATGGGATCCCCCCCACCCCCGGGAAGTGGGACGCACCGGACTCCCCCGGCGGCGCGCAGATCCTCTCGGAGATCCTCTATCAGAGCTCGTCCTCCAACCGCAGCGTCGCCAGCGTCGCGCGGATGTGGTCGTGCACCTCGTTCGGGGTCCGGCTCCCATCGAAGCGGCGCAGCAGTCCCTGGTCCTCGTAGTAGCCGATCAGCGGCTTCGTCTGGGCGTGGTACACCTCCAGGCGCGTGCGGATCGTCTCCTCCTTGTCATCATCGCGCTGGATCAGCCGCGAGCCATCCTGATCGCACACGCCCTCGCGCTTGGGCGGGTCGAACTCCACGTGGTAGATGTGGGCGGGGTTCTTCACGCACACCCTGCGGCCGCCGAGGCGGCGCACCACCTCCTGGTCGGGCACCTCGATCAACAGTGCCGCCGTCAGCCTCCGCTGCAGATCGTCGAGCGCCTGCCCGAGCGCCTGCGCCTGCGCCTCGTTGCGCGGGAAGCCGTCCAGTAGGAACCCGTCGCGCGCGTCATCCACACCGATCCTCTTTGTGATCATGCCCACGATCACCTCGTCGGGCACCAGCTTGCCCGCCGTCATGTACTGCTGCGCCTGCTTGCCCAGCTCGGTGCCCTCCGCCACTTGCGCGCGCAGCATGTCCCCCGTGGAGATATGCGCCAGCGCGAAGTCGCCCTGCAGACGGTCCGCCTGGGTACCCTTGCCCGCGCCGGGCGGGCCAAGGAGGATCAGGTTCAGCTCTGACACTCCTCCTCAGCCTACCTGCTCTAGCTACTCGAGGAAGCCCTCGCACTGGTCCTCGCACTGGTACGGGAAGGGGCAGGCCCCCCTCCCGACCTCCCCCGACAGAGACCTACTTCAAGAAGCCCTCGTAACTTCGCATCATCAGCTGCGCCTCGAGCTGCTTCATCTCTCAACGGGAAGGGGGCAGGCCCCCCTCCCGACCTCCCCCGACAGAGACCTACTTCAAGAAGCCCTCGTAACTTCGCATCATCAGCTGCGCCTCGAGCTGCTTCATCGTTTCCAGCGCGACCCCGATCACGATCAGGATCGACGTGCCCCCCAGCTGCAGTTCCACGTGCGTACGGTCGAACAGGATCGTCGGCAGCGCCGCCACCGCCGCGAGGAACAGCGCACCGGGGAACGTCAGGCGCGCGAGGATCCGATCGAGGAATTCAGCCGTCGGGCGCCCGGGTCGCACGCCCGGGATGAAGCCGCCGTACTTCTTCAGGTTGTCCGCCTGGTCCACCGGGTTGAAGGTCACCGCCGTGTAGAAGTACGTGAAGATGATGATGAAGATCGACTCACCCACGATGTAGTGCCAGCCTTTGGGGTTGAAGAAGTCCGACACTTCCTGACCCCAATGCGTTTTGACGAGCTGCCCGATCGTCGGCGGGAAGGCCATGATGCTGGCCGCGAAGATCACGGGGATCACCCCCGCCATGTTCACGCGCAGCGGCAGGTACGTCTGGCCGCCCTCGCTCATCCGCCGCCCGATCACGCGCTTGGCGTACTGCACCGGGATCCGCCGCTGGCCCTCCATCACGAACACGACCGCCGCCACGACGACCAGCACGAGGAACGGCATCATCACCTTGAACACCTGGTTCTGGCTCGTCCACCACGCCTGGATCCCTGTCGGCAGGCGGGAGACGATCGAGGCGAAGATCAACAGCGAGATGCCGTTGGCGATGCCTTTCTGGGTAATCAACTCGCCGATCCACATCAGCAGCACGCAGCCGGCCGTCAGGCACACGACAATCAGGAAGATGTGGGGGAAGTCGAACTTCGTGACGACCGATTCTCCGGCGCTCGCCTGCAGCGAGTGGAACAGGAAGACGTAGCCCACCGACTGCGCAAACGCCAGCCCCACGGTCAGGTAGCGGGTGTACTGGGTGATCCGCGCCTGCCCGACTTCGCCTTCCTTGGAGAGCTTCTCGAGCGATGGCACGACCACCTGCAGCAGCTGCAGGATGATCGAGGCGGTGATGTACGGCATGATCCCCAACGCGAAGATCGCGATCCGCGAGAGGCTCCCGCCGGAGAAGAGGTTCAGCAGGCCGAGGATGTTCGAGCCCCCGAGCTGCTTCTGAATGCTGTTGACCGCGGTCAGGTTGACCCCGGGCACCGGCAGGTGGGAGCCGAGGCGGTAGATCAGCAGCATCGCCGCCGTGAAGCCGATCTTCTTCCGGATGTCCGGCACCTGGAAGGCGTTCAGGATCGTCGAGAGCATCGCTCGGCGATTCTGACAGAAAAGGAGGAGCCCGGCTGAGGACCCTACCGGGGCGTGGTCTACTGACTCAGGGACATTCTTTTCAGCCCCAACCAACCGGCCTGCCGTCGAAAGAACATTCCTTTCGAGCTCCAACCTGCTGGTCTACTTGCGAAAGGCATTCTTTTTGGGGCCCAACACCGTGTTGGAGTGGGCCTTACCAGGAGGAGGTGGTGCTAGGCAGCTGCCGACTCGTCGAGCACGACGCAGCTGCCGCCGGCCGCCTCGATGCGCTCGCGCGCGCTCGCGCTGAAGGCGTGTGCGTGGACCGTCAGCGCCTTGCCGAGCTCACCCTTCGCCAGCACCTTCACCGGTATCGCCTTGCGGGTGCCGAGGCCCTTGCCGCGCATCAGCTCCAGCGTGACCTCCGCGCCCGCCTCGAAGCGCGCCTCGAGGTCGCCGATGTTGACCGCCTGCGTGTGGGTGCGGAACGGCTCGAACGGCATCGACTTCTTCATGTGCGGACCCCTGAGCTTGCGCATCCGCATGTGGATCGGCATCTGCCCGCCCTCGAAGCGGTCCCTGCTCTTGGCGCCCGAGCGCGAGCCGTACCCCTTCTGCCCTCTGCCGGCGGTCTTGCCCGTGCCCGAGCCTTCGCCGCGCCCCACGCGCTTGCGCGGCCGACGGCTTCCCGGGGCCGGGGCGAGGTTGTGCAGGCCGATGCGGGGCTCCGGCTCGCGGTCGTCCGCGGGGCTCACGGGGACACCTCCACAACAGCATCTGCGCCCGGTGCGCTTGCTTTGACGGCACCCTGCGCGCCCGTCGTGCGCTTTGCCGAACCTGGGCCATCCTGGACCTCCACGAGGTGGCGCACCGCGTGCAGCATCCCGCGCGCCTGGGGGCTGTCGTCGACCTCCACGGTGTGGCCGATCCGGCGCAGGCCCAGCGAGCGCAGTGTGTCCAACTGGCGCTTGTTCGAGCCGTTGCTCGATCGGCGTTGGACGACGGTGAGCGCAGCCATCAGGCCGATCCCTCCTCGGCGGACTCTGTGGCCGACGATGTCTCCGTCTCGGCCTCCGGCGCCGCCGCGGGCGTGTTCGCCTCCGCGGATGGCTCGGCCGCAGACGGTGACCCGGCGGCCGACGGCGCGTCCTCAACCTGCTTGGCCGAGCCGGAAGTGTCGGCGGACAAGCTCTCTGTCGCGGCCGCGGCGGCATGCTCGGCGGACAGCGCCGCTTCAGCCGGTGTCCCATCCGGCGTGACCTCCAACGTCTCTCCCTCCGGAGGCTTGTCGGCGAGGCCCAGCACCTGGTTGATCGTCAGGCCGCGCAAGCGTGCGACCTCCTCGGGGGTGTTCAGCCCGCGCAGGCCGGTGATCGTTGCCTTCACGAGATTGATCGGGTTCTGGGTGCCGAGGCTCTTGGAGAGGATGTCGTGGATCCCCGCCAGCTCCAGCACCGCGCGCACGCCTCCGCCGGCGATCACGCCGGTCCCGGGGGCGGCCGGCTTCAACAGCACGCGGCCGGCGCCGAAGATCCCGGTGGTCTGGTGGGTGATCGTGCTCCCATGCTTGGGGACGCGGAAGAGGTCCTTCTTGGCGCGCTCCACGCCCTTCTGGATCGCCAGCGGCACCTCGGTCGCCTTGCCGTAGCCGACGCCCACGACTTCCCGTTCGTCGCCGACCACGACGAGGGCCGTGAAGGAGAAGCGCCTCCCGCCCTTCACCACCTTGGCGACGCGGTTGATCTCGACGACCCGCTCCTGGAGGTCCAGGCCGGCGGGGTTGACGGAGCGATCTGTGGAGATGGTGGACATGGTTGGAGTCGAGAGGGTAGCGGGCCGGTGGAAGAAGGAGGTCGCGGGCGGGTAGTCGGAGTGGGAGCGGTGACGGTGGTGGGAGAGGAACGGTGGTCAGGGAGGAACGGTGGTCAGGGAGGAGATCGGCGGAGTGTGAGCGGGAAGATTGGTCGGAGTTCAGGGAGGGCTAGACGACGATGCCCGCCTCGCGCAGCGCCTCTGCGAAGTTCTTGACATGTCCGTGATAGCGGTAGCCGCCGCGGTCGAACACCGCTTCGGTGGCCCCCGCCGCTTTGACGCGCTCGGCGAGCAGCGCGCCCTCGCGAGCGGTGCGCTCGACCTTCGCGAGCGTCCGCAACTCCGGCTCATACCAGTCGACCGCCGCCAGGGTACGGCCGGAGAGGTCATCGATCGCCTGCGCCGAGAGCCCCTTATTGGAGCGGAACACCGAGATCCGCGGCCGCGTGGCGGTGCCGGCGATCTTCGCGCGCACCCGGCGGCGGCGCTTCAGCCGGCGCTCGGGCTTGGTCATGAGGCTCATGCGCGCTTGCCCACCTTGCGGGCGACGTACTCGCCCTCGTAGCGGATGCCCTTGCCCTTGTAGGGCTCCGGCGGACGCTGCTTGCGGATGATCGCCGCGGTCTCCCCCACCAGCTGCTTGGAGATGCCCTTCACGACGATCCTCGTGGGCTGCGGCACTTCGAATTCGATCCCGCTCGGCGCCGGGATCGGCACGGGGTGGGAGTAGCCGACGGCGAGCTCGAGGTCTTTGCCCTTCAGCTGCGCGCGATAGCCCACACCCTGGATCTCCAGGCGCTTTTCGTAGCCCGCGGTGACCCCCTGAACCATGTTGGCCACCAGCGTCCGGGTGAGCCCGTGCAGCGCGCGATGTTCGCCGCGGTCGGTGGGTCGGGTGACGAGCAGCTGCTCGCCTTCCTGGACGACCTGGATGTCGCGGTGCACGCGCTCCTGCAGCTCGCCTTTCGGGCCGCTCACGCGCACCGTCTCCGGCTCGATCGCGACGGTCACGCCGCTCGGCACGGGGATTGGCTGTCTTCCGATCCTGGACATCGTTGGTGTGTTCTGCTTTCTCTCTCGCTCTGGGGGTATGTGCTCGGTCGCGCTCGTCCGCTACCAGACCTGCGCCAGAACCTCTCCGCCGACGCCCGCCGCGCGTGCGTCGTGGCCGGTCATCACGCCTTGGGAGGTCGAGACGATCGACGTGCCCATCCCGCCCAGCACCTTCGGGATCCCGCCGGCCTGCACGTAGGTGCGCTGGCCCGGCCGCGATACGCGCTTGAGTCCGGCGATCGCCGAGCGGCGGTCGGCGGTGTACTTGAGGCGGATCTCGATCACCTGGCCGGCGCCGCCATCTGGGGCGGGCGCGACCGACCAACTCTCGATGTAGCCCTGCTCGGTGAGGATCCTCGCGAGCTCGGTCTTCAGTTTGGACGCCGGGATCTGCACCGTCTCGTGGGCGGCGTGGATCGCGTTGCGGATCCTCGTGAGGAAGTCCGCTATGGGGTCGGTCATGGGCATGGAATCGTCAGCGAGGGGTTGGGTGGTGTCGGGTTGTTGTAGTCACTTTTCGAATGGTGTGTGCTATGGCGCACGGCTTGGCAATGAGCATGCTGATTCGCCCTACCACGAGGACTTGGTCATCCCCGGGATCTGACCGTTGTGGGCGAGCTCGCGCAGACAGATGCGGCAGAGCCCGAACTTGCGGTACACAGCCTTGGGCCGTCCGCAGCGGTTGCAGCGAGTATAGGCACGTGTCTTGTACTTCGGCGTCCGCGCCTGCTTGACGCGCAGCGAGGTCTTGGCCATCAGTCAGTCGTCTCCTGGTCGGTGGTGCTCTCCGAGGCGGTATCGGCGCTATCCCCGAGCGCCCGCGCGAACTCCGCCGGTCGCCCATAGGTCGAGAAGGGCATCCCCAGCGCGGAGAGCAGCACGAACGCCTCGACGTCCGTGCGCGCGCTGGTCGTGACCGTGATGTCCATCCCGCGCACCTGGTCGATCGCGTCGTAATCGATCTCGGGGAAGATGATCTGTTCGCGCACGCCCATCGAGTAGTTGCCGCGGCCGTCGAACGAGCGGGCGCGCAGACCGCGGAAGTCGCGGATTCGGGGGATCGCGATCGAGATCAGGCGGTCGAGGAACTCGTAGGAGCGCTCGCGGCGCAGCGTCACCGACACGCCCACCGGCATCCCCTCGCGCAGTTTGAACGCGGCGATCGACTTGCGCGCACGACGCACGCTCGGCTGCTGGCCGGCGATCGTGGCGAGCTGGTCCTGGGCGGCCTTCAGCGCCTTGGAGTCCTGCTTGGCCTCGCCGACGCCCATGTTGAGCGTGATCTTCTCCAGGCGCGGCGTCTGCATCGAGGAGCTGTAGCCGAAGCGCTCGATCAGCTGCGGGCGGATCTCCTCCATGTAGCGGATTTTCAGGCGTGCGGGGACTTCTGTGCTCATCGGTCGGTCGCCCCCGGGGGAAGTGTGTCGTGGCTCATCGAGTGCATCGTGGCGTGTGTGGTGACAGTGACCTGCATCAGTCGATCCTCGCTCCCGAGCGGCGGGCGACGCGGAACGGCCTGCCATTCTCCCGCTCCACTCCGACCCGTGTGGGCTTGCCGCCTTTGGGATCCAACAACATCACGTTGGAGACGTGGATCGGCCCCTCGCGCTCGATCACGCCACCCACGGTCGCGCCCTGCCTGGTGTCCGCGACCTGCTGCGGGCGGGTGTGGCGCTTGATCATGTTCAGGCCCTCGACGTACACGCGCTCCTTGCCCGGCTCCACGCGCAGCACACGGCCGCTCTTGCCGCGGTCCTTGCCCGCGATCACCTGCACGCGATCGTCGGAGCGGATCCGCAACGTGCGCCGCGCCGCCTTCGCCGGAGCGCTCGAACGCTTCGTACCGGCGCGCTTGGTGCCGGTGCTCTTGCCACCGCTTGCCCGCGATCCACCGTTGCTCGAACCACCCGTCTGTGCCCTGGCGCGCGCCATGCTCAGATCACCTCCGGGGCGAGCGAGACGATCTTCATGAAGTTGCGCTCGCGCAATTCCCGCGCGACGGGGCCGAACACGCGCGTGCCCCGGGGGTTGTTCTGCTCGTCGATGATCACCGCGGCGTTCTCGTCAAAGGAGATGTAGGTGCCATCCTCGCGGCCGAACGGCTTCTTGGTGCGCACGACCACGGCCGTCACCACGTCGCCCTTTTTGACGGTGCCGTGGGGGGTGGCCTGCTTGACGGTGGCGGTAATCACATCCCCCACGTGCGCATACCGGCGGCGCGAGCCGCCCTTGACGCGAATGCAAAGGATCTCCCGCGCTCCGGTGTTGTCGGCCACGCGCAGCCTCGTCTCGTTCTGGATCATGCCGCCACCCTCTTGCTCATCGTGCCCGCTCCAACACATCCACCAACCGCCAGCGCTTGGTGCGCGACAGGGGGCGGCTCTCGATCACGCGCACAACGTCGCCTTCGTGCGCCTCGTTGTTCTCGTCGTGCGCATGCAGCGTGGAGGAACTGCGCACGATCTTCTCGTAGCGTCGATGCCGGCGAGCGACATCGATGCGCACGGTGATCGTTTTGTCGGCCTTGTTCGACACGACCACACCTTGGCGCTCCCGACGGGCACCCTCACGCGGGGGATGCACGGGCGCGAGCGGCTGCGTGGCGGGCGTCGAGGCACGGTGCTCGGCTCGTTTGGCGCGTTCCTGCAGGCGCCGCGCGCGGCGCCTGAGCGCCTTTGCGCGACGTGCGGCATCGCGCTCTGCCTGACGCTCCTCGGGCGTGCGCGGCTGGCGCGCGCCGCCGGCGCGCGTCGAGCGCGACTTGCGTCGGCGCTCCTTGGGGGAGAGCTGCTCGACGGGCTCGGTGGGCGCGGCCGCCCGCGCGGGCGGCTGCGCCGGCTCGGTCTGCGCCACAGGCTCGGAGGTCTCCGCCGTCGGCTCCGGGGCGGCCTCCACCGGCTCGGGCGTCTGCTCAGGAGTCGCGACCTGCTCGGCAGGGGTCTCCTCGGGCTGTTGCTCGTCGCTCATCTCTTTGTCCTGTTCCTCGGCCATCTCGTCGTCACATCCCCAGCTCTCGCTCGCGCCGCACGGTGAGTGCGCGCGCGAGGTCGCGCCGGGCGCGGCTCATGCCGGCAGTGTTCTCGAGCTCGCCGGTCGCGTTCGCGAAGCGCAGCCCGAAGAGGTCCTTGCGCAGCGTGCCGACCTGCTCTGCCAGCTCGTCGTCTGGCATATCGCGCATCTCCTTGGCCCTCATCGTCGCTTCACTCCTCCCGCATCACGAACTTGGACTTGACGGGCAGCTTGTGTGCAGCCAGACGGATCGCGTCGCGGGCCAACGGCTCGGGCACCCCGGCAAGCTCGAACATAACGCGCCCGGGCTTGACAACCGCGACCCAACCCTCGGGGGAGCCCTTGCCGGAGCCCATGCGGGTCTCGGCCGGCTTCTTGGTGACGGGCTTGTCGGGGAACACGTTGATCCACACCTTGCCGCCACGCTTGATCTTGCGCGTCATCGCGATACGAGCGGCCTCGATCTGGCGGTTGGTGAGCCAGCCCTGCTCCAGCGACTTCAGGCCGTACTCGCCGAACTGCACCTTCACCTGGCCGCGCGACATTCCGCCGCGCCGGCCACGGTGCTGCTTGCGATGCTTGACACGCTTGGGGGAGAGCATCAGCGGGTCACCTCGGGACTGCCGCCGCCCCGACCGCCGCCACCCGGACCACGGCCACCGCCGGGCCCGCCCGCGCCGCCAGGGCCACGCCCGCCGCCAAAGCCGCCACGGCCACCGCCTGGACCACCGGGCCCACCGGGCCCACGGCCACCACCACCACCACGGCCACCCGGACCCCCGGGGCCGCGTCCGCCACCCGGACCACCCGGACCACGACCACCGCCCGGACCACCGGGCCCACGACCACCACCGCCACGGCCACCGCCGCCGCCACCAGGGCCGCCGGGCCCGCCGGGCCCGCGTCCGCCGCCGCGGCCACCCGGGCCGCCGCGGCCCCGGCCGCCGCCACCGCGTCCTTCGCGCCCCTCGCGTCCACCACCGCGGCCGTCGCGGCCGTCGCTCGGCGGGGGCGGAGCGGTCATGTCGGTGAGGTCGGCGCCGGTGTAGCCCTCGGGCATGATCTCGCCCTTGTTGACCCAGCACTTCACGCCGATGCGCCCGAACGTGGTAGCCGCCTCGTGGAAGCCGTAGTCGATGTCGGCGCGCATCGTGTGCAGCGGCACCCGGCCATCGGAGTAACTCTCGGTGCGCGCCATCTCGGCGCCGCCGAGGCGCCCGGCGACCTGCACCTTGACGCCCTTGGCGCCCGAGCGCATCGCGCTGGTGAGCGCGCGCTTCATCGCGCGGCGGAAGGCGACGCGGTTCTGCAACTGCTCGGCGATCGATTGTGCGACGAGCTTGGCGTCGAGCTCGGGGCGCTTGATCTCGAGGATGTTGACCTTGATCTGCTTCTGGGTCATGCGGTGCAGGTCGCGCCGCAAGGCGTCCACTTCGGTGCCCGACTTGCCGATCACGATGCCGGGGCGGGCAGTGTGGATGTTGACCTCCAGTTCACCGGCGTCCTTGCGAATCGTGATGTCGGAGAGGCCCGCGTGGGCGAGGCGGTCGATGATGTGCCGGCGGACGCGTATGTCCTCCGCGAGATACTCGGCGAAGTGACGCTCGTTGAACCAGTTGGACTTCCAGTCGTGGATGTAGCCCACGCGCATGGCCTCTGGATGAACCTTTTGTCCCATCTTCTCTCGTCTCTATCTCAATCCGGTGTCGTCGGGGGATGCTGTAATCGGGGGGGTGTGGTACTCGTGGTTGGTTGGGCGCTCGTGGGTGTCCGTCTGATGCCGCGGTCTACTTGTCTTTCAATCTCTACGGTCGCGGGGTGAGCGTGATCGTGAGATGACTGGTGCGCTTGCGGATCGGCGTCGCCCTACCCATGGCGCGCGGCCGAAAGCGCTTGATCGTGGGCCCCTCGTCGGCGTAAGCTTCGCGAACGATCAGATCGTCCTCGAGCAGTTCGTGGTTGTTCTCCGCGTTGGCTACCGCGGACTCGAGCAGCTTGCTCCAGTCGCGCGCCGCGTCGCGAGGCGTGAAGGCGAGGATAGCGCGTGCCTCCGGCACGGACTTCCCCCGGATGTGCCCGCACACCATACGCGCCTTGCGCGCAGAGGTGCGCACGTAGCGCGCCCGGGCGTGCACCACCTGCCGACGCTCGGCCGGTTTGCGTTTTGTGGCGACCGCCGGTTGGGACTCGGAGGCGGCCTCCTTTGTCGAGGCCTCCTCGGTGGAGGCCTCCTCGGTGGAGGCCTCCTCGGCGACCGGCTCAGTGGCCGGCTGCTCATCCGCGGCCGCGACGGGTTTTTTGGTGCGCCTCGCTTTAGCGGGTTTCTTCGCCTCGGGCTCGGCCTCAGAGGTTGGCTCCGCGACGCTCGCGCTCGGCTCCTCGGCCTCAGCTGCTGGCTCTTCGACCTCAGCGGGCGTCTCAGCTTCCGCGGAGGGCTTTTTAGCCGCTGGTTTTTTCGCTGTCGGCTCCTCGGCCTTGCTCTCCTCGGCCTCCCTCTCCTCGGAGACCTCGGCTTTGGCTGAGTCTGTACGCGCGCGCGACGGCTTCTTCGCAGCCTCGGCGGCCGGCTCCGTCGGGGCGTCGCCCGGCGTCTGGTTCTCTGTCTCGTCCTCGGCGCTCATCAACGGACCTTCCCGGACCCCGCGTGCCCGCGGAAGTGGCGGGTGGGGGCGAACTCCCCAAGCTTGTGCCCGACCATCGACTCCGAAACGAACACGGGGACGTGCTTCTTGCCGTCGTGCACGGCGATCGTGTGACCGACCATGTCGGGGAAGATCGTCGAGGCACGCGACCACGTGCGGATCATCTGTTTGCGGTTCTCGGCGTTGAGCGCCTCGATGCGCTTCATCAACCGCTCTTCCACCCACGGGCCCTTCTTGCTCGAGCGACTCATCGCTGCTTGCCCTTTCCTCGACGGCGTCCGCGCACGATGTAGCGGTCCGAAGGCTTGTTCTTCTTGCGAGTGCGGTACCCGAGCGTGGGCACGCCCCACGGGGTGACGGGGTGCCGACCGGCGGTGGTGGAGCCCTCGCCGCCGCCGTGCGGGTGGTCGACCGGGTTCATCGCGACGCCGCGCGTCTGCGGGCGCACGCCCATGTGGCGCTTGCGCCCGGCCTTGCCGACCTTGATGTTCTGGTGGTCGGAGTTGCCGATCGTGCCGACTGTGGCGCGGCACTCGGCCCGCACCAAGCGCATCTCACCGGAGGGCAACCGCAGGGTGGCCATCTCGCCGTCCTTGGCCATCAGCTGCACACCGGCCCCGGCGGAGCGCGCGAGCTGCCCGCCACGACCCGGGTGGAGCTCGACGTTGTGCACCACGGTGCCGACCGGCATGCGCGCGAGCGGGAGGCAGTTGCCCACGGCGATGTCGGCGCCGTCGCCAGAGCTGACGGTCATGCCGACGGTCAGCCGCTGGGGCGCGAGGATGTAGCGCTTCTCGCCGTCGAGGTAGTGCAGCAGAGCGATGTAGGAGGAGCGGTTGGGGTCGTACTCGATCGCCGCGACCTTGGCGGGCACACCGTCCTTGCGCCGCTTGAAGTCGATCCGGCGATACAGCCGCTTGGCGCCACCGCCACGGTGACGGGCGGTCTTGCGCCCGTGGGCATTGCGCCCGCCGCTCTTCTTCAGACCCTCGACGAGCGTCTTCTCGGGCTCACTCTTGGTGATCTCCGCGAAGTCGGCGTAAGAGGTGAAGCGGCGGCCGGGGGAGGTGGGCTTGGGTTTGCGAATTGGCATAGTGGTGGTTACTCTCTTTACGCTCGCGGTTGCGCCTACACGCCCTCGAGCGACTGGAAGACGGGGATGGTTTCGCCCTCGCGCACCTGCACGATCGCCTTCTTCCAGGCCCGGGTACGCCCGCTGATCGCGCCACGGCGCTTGGGCTTGGACTTGACGCTCTGGGTACGCACATCGACGACGTGCACGTCGAACAGCGATTCCACGGCCTGGCGGATCAGGGTCTTGTGCGCGTCGGGGTGCACGCGGAAGGTGTAGCGGCCGAACGCGGAGAGCGCGTAGCTCTTCTCGGAGATGACCGGGCGGATGATGACCTGGTAGTGCTCCATCACTCCTCAGCTCCCTCGGGGGTGCCCTGCGCAGCCTCAGCGGGCGACTCGGGCGCATCCACAGCAGTCTTGGCGGGGACGGCTTCCGCAGTGCCTTTGGATTCCGGCGCCTTGGCAGACGTTGCGCTCCCCAAGCCGGATCCACCGCCGGCGCGCGCGGTGAGCGCGTCGAGCGCAGCCTGCGAGAGCACCAGCGAAGCGGCGCCCACGAGGTCGGCCACGCCCAAATCCTCGTGGGCGAGCACCGCCACCCGAGCGAGGTTGCGAAACGACAGCGCCGCGTCCGACTCCTCGGCCGCAAGCGCAACGAGAGTGGGACGAGGCTGACCCCAATCGTCCAGCAGGTCCATCGCCTGGCTGGTCTTGGGCGCGGTGAACACCGTTGCATCGAGGACCGCGAGCGACCCGCGCGAGGCGTGCAGCGAGAGCGCGCTGCGCAGTGCCGCACGCTGCTCCTTGCGGTTGACCTTGAAGGTGTAGGAGCGCGGGTGGGGACCGAACACGATGCCGCCCCCGGTCCAGATCGGCGAGCGGCTGGAGCCGGCACGGGCACGCCCGGTGCCCTTCTGGCGCCATGGCTTGGCCGAGCCGCCGGAGACCATTGCGCGGGTCTTGGTGGCGGCGGTGCCGCGGCGGCGGGCGGCCTGCTCGGCGCGCACGCTCTGGTGCACGAGCGGCATGTGGAATCCGGCGGAGAAAGCAGCGCCATCCAACCCGACGGTCTTGCTGGCGGCACCCCCCAACACGGGAGCCTTGAGCGTGGCGTCAGCCATCGACGCGCACCTCCACAACCCCGCCGCGCGGGCCGGGCACCGAACCGCGCACCATCAGAAGGTTCTGAGCGATGTCAACGGCGATGACCTCGAGGCCCGGCTGCGTGGCGCGGCGGTTGCCCATCTGGCCGGGCCCGCGGATGCCCTTCATCACGCGCGCGGGCGTGGCGGAGGCCCCGATCGAGCCGGGAGCGCGGACGTTGTGCGAGCCGTGGGACTTGGGGCCGCTCTTGAAGCCGTGACGGCGAATCGTGCCCTGAAAGCCCTTGCCCTTGGAGACCCCGGCGATCTTCACGCGGGCGCCGACCTCGAAGCAGGCGACTGTGACGCTCTCGCCGAGCTTCAGCTCACTCAGCGGAGCGGGTGGGTCCCTGAACTCCACGAGGTGGCGCAGCGGGGGGGCATCGGCCTTCTTCAGATGCCCCAGCTCCGCTTTGGTCAGATGCTTCTCGCGGGCGGCGCCAAACGCCAGCTGCACCGCGTCATACCCATCGCGCTCGGCACTGCGTACGGCGGTGACGGGGCAGGGCCCGGCCTCCAGCACGGTGACGCGCGCCACCGAGCCGTCCTCCTTGAACAGCTGAGTCATTCCGAGCTTCTTGGCGAGGATCGCGGGCATAGTGATGTGGAGTGGATGATGGTGGGTGCGATGGTGTCGGGCGTGCGCAGAAGGGAGCAGGGATGGCTCGCTCACGTGGCGAGGCGAATCTCGATGTCGACGCCGGCGGGCAGATGGTCGAGGCGCTGCAGCGAGTCGACGGTCTTGGGAGTCGGCTGGTGGATGTCGATCAGCCGCTTGTGCGTGCGGATCTCGAAGTGCTCGCGCGAGTCCTTGTCCTTGAAGGGAGAGCGGATCACGCAGTACACGTTCTTCTCCGTGGGCAGCGGCACTGGGCCGGAGACGGTGGCACCGGTGCGCGTGGCGGTCTCGACGATCTCCTTCGCGGCCGACTCGATCGCGGAGGTGTCGTACGCCTTCAGGCGGATGCGGATCTTATTCTGGGCGGCTGGTGCCATGGAAAAATCAGTCTTCTCTATCTGGGGAAAGAGTCATTTGTCTGGATTGCTCAACGAGGCGCGCGAACGTTCTTCTCCGCACCGCTGGGCGGAGCTGCATCGTCGTATCTGTCTGGCAATAAAAAAACGCCCCCGGCGGTCCCGGGAGCGCTTTTGGCACTACTCGATGATCTCGCTGACCACGCCCGAACCCACCGTGCGACCGCCCTCTCGGATCGCGAAGCGCAGGCCCTGGTCCATGGCGATCGGCTGGATCAGCTCGATCTCCATCTGGACGTTGTCTCCGGGCATCACCATCTCCACGCCCTCGGGCAGCTTGGCCACGCCGGTGACGTCGGTGGTGCGGAAGTAGAACTGCGGCCGGTACCCGGAGAAGAACGGCGTGTGGCGCCCGCCCTCCTCCTTCTTGAGCACGTAGACCTCTGACTTGAACTTGGTGTGCGGCGTGATCGAGCCGGGCTTGCACAGCACCTGCCCACGCTCGATCTCCTCGCGCTTGGTGCCGCGCAGCAGGCAGCCGACGTTGTCGCCGGCGCGGCCCTCGTCGAGGATCTTGCGGAACATCTCGACGCCCGTCACCACCGTGGAGGTGGAGTCGTGGACGCCCACGATTTCGACGGTGTCGCCGGTTTTGACGATCCCCTGCTCGATACGTCCGGTCGCCACGGTGCCGCGGCCGGTGATCGAGAAGACGTCCTCGACCGGCATCAGGAACGGCTTGTCTAGCTCGCGCACCGGCTCGGGGATGTAGTCGTCGAGCGCCGCGGCGAGCTCGATGATCTTCTCCTTGTACTTCTCGTCGCCTTCCAGCGCCTTCAGCGCCGAGCCGATCACGAACGGGATGTCGTCGCCGGGGAAGTCGTATTCGGAGAGCAGCTCGCGCACCTCGACCTCGACCAGTTCGAGGAGCTCCTCGTCATCGACCATGTCGGCCTTGTTGAGGAACACCACGATGTAGGGGACGCCCACCTGGCGGGCGAGCAGGATGTGCTCGCGCGTCTGGGGCATCGGGCCGTCGGCGGCGGACACGACCAGGATCGCCCCGTCCATCTGGGCGGCGCCGGTGATCATGTTCTTGACGTAGTCGGCGTGACCGGGGCAGTCCACGTGCGCGTAGTGGCGCTTGTCGGTCGCGTACTCGACGTGCGAGGTGGCGATCGTGATCCCGCGTTCCTTCTCCTCGGGCGCGTTGTCGATCTCCTCGAAGCTGCGGGCTTCGGCGCCTCCCTTCTCCGCCAGCACCGTTGTGATGGCAGCGGTCAGCGTCGTCTTGCCGTGATCGATGTGACCGATGGTGCCGACGTTGACGTGCGGCTTGTCGCGCTCGAACTTCTCCTTCGCCACTTTGTTCTGCTCCTCTGGAATCGACTGGTTGTGCTCGCCGGTGTGAAGGCGAACCCGAGAAATCTATCTAAATGCCAAGTTTCGTGTTTGCTGGTACGTCGCCCCCGCCCATTAAGCGGGGATCGGCTCCCCCGTGCGCTGCTCGATGATCTTCTCCGCGATGTTGGGGGGAACCTCCTCGTAGCCCTCGAACTGCATCGTGTACGTGGCGCGCCCCTGCGTGTTGGAGCGCAGGTCGGTGGCGTAGCCGAACATCTCGGAGAGCGGCACGAGCGCGTGGATCGCCTGCGCGTTGCCCTGCTGCTCAGAGCCATGCAGGTGCCCGCGCCGGCGCGAGAGGTCGCCCATCACATCGCCCATGAACTCCTCGGGGGTGACGACCTCCACCGCGAAGATCGGCTCCAGCAGCACTGGCTTGGCGCGCCGCGCAGCCTCCTTGAAGGCGAGTGAGCCGGCGACCTTATAGGCGATCTCCGAGGAGTCCACCTCGTGGTACTTGCCGTCCACGAGCGTGACGCGCACGTCCACCATCGGGTAGCCCGCCTTGACGCCGTTCTCCAGCGCCTCCTCGACGCCCTTCTCGACTGCGGGAATGAACTCCGAGGGGATCGCGCCACCCTTGATCTTGTTGACGAAGTCGAAGCCCTCGCCGGGGGCGGGCTCGATGTTGATGTAGACCACGCCGTACTGGCCCGAGCCACCGGTCTGGCGCACGAACTTGCCTTCGACCTTCTCGGCGGTGCCGCGCACGGTCTCACGGTAGGAGACCTGGGGGCGACCGACGTTGGCCTCGACGCCGAACTCGCGCTTCATGCGGTCCACGAGCACTTCCAGGTGCAGCTCGCCCATCCCGGAGATCTCGATCTGGCCGGTCTCTTCGTTGGTGCGGACCTGGAAGGTGGGGTCCTCTTCGGCGAGACGCCCCAGCGCAATCGACATCTTCTCCTGGTCGACCTTGGTCTTGGGCTCGACCGCGACCTTGATGACGGGCTCGGGGAACACGATCGTCTCCAGGCGCACGGGGGCGTCGGGGGCGGCGAGCGTGTCGCCGGTCATCACCTGCTTGATCCCGACCGCGGCGGCGATGTCCCCGGAGTACACCTCGGGGACCTCCTCGCGGTCGTTGGCGTGCATCATCAGGATCCGCCCGATGCGCTCGGTGCGACCGCTGTTGACGTTGAGCACGCGCGAGCCGGCCTCCACGCGCCCGGAGTAGACGCGGAAGTAGGTGAGCTTGCCGACGTAGGGGTCGGCCATGATCTTGAAGGCAAGCGCGGTGAAGGGTTCGGAGTCGTCGGGCTTGCGCTCGACCTCGCGCTCGCCCTCCTCGCCCTTGACAAGTTCGGTGCCGGTCATCGGGGGCACGTCCAGCGGCGAGGGCAGGTAGTCGATCACCGCGTCGAGCAAAGGCTGCACGCCCTTGTTCTTGAAGGAGGAGCCGCACAGCACCGGTGTCAGCTTGGTCGAGAGCGTCGCCTTGCGGATCGCCCGCTTGAGCTGCTCTTCGGAGATCTCGGCCTCCTCGAGGATCAGCTCCACGAGGTCGTCGTCGTAATGAGAGACCTCCTCCAGCAGGTGCTCACGCGCAGCGGCGGCCGCGTCGGCGAGCGCAGCGGGAATCTCGATGATGTCCTGCTCCTTGCCGAGCTCGTCCTTGTAGACGATCGCCTTCATCATCACGAGGTCGACTACGCCCTCGAAGTCCGCCTCGGCGCCGATCGGCAGCTGGATCGGGACGGGGTGGGCGGCGAGCCGGTCGATCATCGTCTGCACGCCGCGCTCGAAGTCGGCGCCGATGCGGTCCATCTTGTTGATGTAGGCGATCCGCGGGACGTGGTACTTGTCGGCCTGACGCCACACGGTCTCCGACTGCGGCTCGACGCCGGCGACGGAATCGAACAGCGCGATCGCCCCGTCGAGCACGCGCAACGAGCGCTCGACCTCGACGGTGAAGTCGACGTGCCCGGGGGTGTCGATGATGTTGATGCGGTTGCCCTTCCACTCCGCCGTGGTCGCGGCCGAGGTGATCGTGATGCCGCGCTCCTGCTCCTGTTCCATCCAGTCCATCGTGGCGGCGCCGTCGTGGACCTCGCCGATCTTGTAGGTGCGCCCCGTGTAGTAGAGGATGCGCTCGGTCGTGGTCGTCTTGCCCGCGTCGATGTGGGCCATGATCCCGATGTTGCGGGTGTTCTCGAGTGTGAACTTACGTGGCATCGCTTGGTCGTGTGTAGTGCTGTGGAGTGGAGTTGGCTGCTGCTTGTGGTAGTCGCTGCCTGGTGCGTAGCCGCGGCCAAGCAAGGAATATGGCGCTGCGCTGCTTCGGTCGTCAGGTGGGTCGGGGCAAAAAAATCGGGCCCCCTGGGCCCGCGCGCGCTACTACGGTGAGGCCGATTCGCGTCGCTATGTGCCCAGGGTCTTCATGTTGTCGTTACGCTCACGGCTGGCGCTGTTCGCACACCCAATCCGCCCGCCGAGCGGAGGCCGACTATAGCAGAGGATTCGCTGCCTGCACACCGGCCGAGGTACACCCTGAATCGGCCTCTGCAACGCCGTCCTCGAAGACCGCCTGCAGGCGGGTCAGCACACGCGTGGCGGCCCGCAGCTCCTCGGGCGCGACGTCCGCGAGCGCCTGCTCCCAGCGGCCCTGCCACTTCGCGCGCTTGGCCTCGATCGCCTGCCGGCCGCGCGGGGTGAGTCGGGAAACGACCACGCGCCGGTCGCGCTCCAGGCGCGCACGCTCCACATGACCCCCGTCGGCGAGGTGGTCGAGCATCTGCGTGACCGTCGCCGGCGTCAGCTGCGCCGCGCACGCCAGCTCGCCGGCGGAAAGCTCGCCGCGCTCCTCCAGCTCGAACAGCAGCTCGCACTGTGCGTGGCTGAGCTCGCCGGCGCCCAGGTGGGTGTCGCGCCCGCGCAGGCGGCTGAGGCTGCGAAAGGTACGACGAAACGCCTTGCCGAGCTCCAACAGCTCCGCCGCCCACTGCTTCTCCTCCTGCGCAACCTTCACCGATACCGCCATACTTCCCTCCGCTTTCAAACCCTCCGCTTCATCGTACTGGCCGGCCCATCGCTCGGGCCCCCGCTGACGCCGCGCCCTGGGCATATGTCACCGTCGCAAGGACTGGACGTCTCGCGGAGGTCGCCACGACACGCCCTGCTCAGACCCCCACCGGCTCCGCCACCCGCTCGGGATGGGCGGCGGCGCTATCCGCGTCGGCGGCCGGCCCCTCGCCGGCTTGAGCCCGCGGTCGCTCGGCGCGCAGCAGCATCGTGCAGGGGATCAGAGTCAGCGCCGCGATCCCCAACGCCCACCAGTAGGCGGTGTCGAATGCGCTGGCCCGCGCCTCGGCCGTGAGGGCATCCACGCCGGCGCGCTGCAGCACCACGGCGAGCACCGCCGTGCCGATCGCCCCGCCGGTGCGCTGCAGCACGGTGAGCTGAGGTGTGGCATCGGAGACCTGCTCGGGGCGCATCGACGCAAACGCCGCGGTCATCGCCGGCATGAAGCACATCCCGATGCTGAGGCCGCGCACGACCAGTATCGCCGAGATCGCGACGATCGAGGTGTGCGCGCCGATGAACGTGAGCGGGATCGTGCTGAGGCACAGCAGCGAGACGCCCGTGAGCGCCACGCGCCCGCCGCCGAAGCGTTCGGTCAGGCGGCTCGCCAGCGGCATCGCCACCAGCGCCCCGATTCCCTGCGGCCCGGTGAGCAGGCCCGTGCTGATCACATCCTGTCCACGCACCGTCTGGTAGTAGTAGGGCACCAGGATCATCGCCCCGAACAGCGCCGCCCCGAGGCCGAAGTTCACGAACGCCGCCCCCGCGAACACGCGGTTGGAGTACATGCGGATGTCGAGCAGCGGGCGCTCCACGCGCAGCGCGTGCAGGCAGAAGAGCACGATCAATACCAGCCCCGCGATGGCTGGCACGATCACCTTGCCCGAGCCGAACGCTTCGCCCGAGCCGAGCTCGCTGATGCCGTAGATGAGCGCCGCGCAGCCCGTCGGCAGCAGCGCCAAGCCAACCAGGTCCAGCCGTTCCGCCTCCCCGGGGCTCGTGCGAGGCAGCATCCGCCAGCCGAGCGCGACCGCAATCGCCCCGATCGGGAGGTTCACGAAGAAGATCCACGACCAGTGCAGATGCTGCAGGATCAGTCCCCCCACCACCGGGCCCAGGATCGGGGCGATCATCGCCGGCATCGAAACGATCCCCATCACCTTGCCCATCTGCTGGGGGCCCGCCACCTGCGCCATGATCATCATCGCGACCGGCATGATCATCCCGCCGCCCGCGCCCTGCAGCACACGGAACACCACCAGCGAGGTGAGCGAGCCGGCCAGGCCGCACAGCGCCGAGCCGGCGGTGAACAGCACCAGCGACACCAGGTACACCTGCTTGGCCCCGAAGCGCCGCGCCGCCCAGCCGGTCACCGGGATCACCGCCGCCAGCGAGAGCAGGTAGCCGGTGATCACCCACTGCACCTGCGAGAGCGGGCTGTGCAGATCCTTCGAGAGCGTGTCCAGCGCCACGTTGACGATCGTGGTGTCGAGGATCGACATCATCATCCCCAGGATCACCACGCCGCACACAACCCACACGTGGCGCGGGATGTGGCCGGCCTCGTAGCTCATGCGGCCGCCGGCCGTCTGTGTGGATCCGGGCGAAGACATTTGGTACCTAAAGGTTAGGTACCGAAGCATCGCCTGTCAAGGGCCTGCTCTCAGGCTAGCGAACTGGGGCGGAGACTCGACAGTCGCGGCTTTGCACTCGAGAGCCCAGTCGTACCGGGGAACGGCACGCGAGTATCCGCTCGAGCGATTCTTGTGGATCAGACTAGCCTTTCCCGGGCTGCCAAACGGTGAGCTTTGCAATCAGAGCCGGGAGCTGAGCGAGGTCGCGTTCGCCCTGTTCGGGATCGATGAGCCATTGAATGAGGAGGCCGTCAAACACGGCGATCAATGCGCCTGCCCGCAACTCGCCCTGCTCGTCCTCGCCGAGCCTGAGAACCGCGGCGAGGCTGGTTCGAGTCTCGCGATAGCTTGCGGCAAGCACGTCTCGTAGATGCTCATCGTGCGGCGCGCGTGAGAGCGCGGCGACGAACGCTCGCGCCATGCCACGGTGACTCCCCATACTCTCGCCGACCGCACGCACAGCACTCAGCACGAGCGCCTCGCCGTCAGCGACGCCCGAGCGCATCACCTCGCCTGCGAACTCCGCAAACCACCGTCGAAAGCCCTCTGCGAGCGCCTCGGCGATGAGCCCGTCCTTGGAGCCGAAGTGATAGGAGATCGACGCCACGTTCGCGTTGGCCGCCCGCGCGATGTCTCGGGTGGTCACCTCTCCATAACCGCTCTCCTCGATACATCGCAAGGCACCCTCCAGCAGTGCCTGGCGGTTGCTGACCTGCGGACTCATACGACGCGGCGTGAGTTCATCTTCTCTCCCATTGCGCCCAATCTAAACATATGATTAGATTGGGGTATGAACAAAACTATCCCACAGACTCTCCCCCCTGGCCCGCCGCTCCCCCCGTCGATCCAGACCGTGCTGTTCCTCCTGCGCCCGTTCCAATTCGTTGACTCCTGCCAGCGCCGCTACGGCGACCTGTTCCGCCTCCGGCTCAAAGGGGTCGGCGCCATCGACGAAATCGTTTATATCGCCGACGTTGACGCCATCCGCGACATTTTCGCAGCCGACGGTACCGCCGCACACGCCGGCGAGGCCAACAGGGTTCTCGAACCCGTCGTCGGAGCCAAGTCCATACTCACGCTCGACCGCGAGGAGCATCTACGCGATCGCAAGCTGATCTCGCCCGCACTCCACGGTGCGGCTCTTGCCACCGCACAGCGCGACATCGCGGAGATCACCGCCGAGGAGGAGGCCGCCTGGCCTACGGACCGTCCCTTCGCTCTGCGTCCGGCGATGCAGCGCATCACGTTCCGGGTCATCGCACGACTCGTGCTGGGGCCGGAGAACCAGCAGGCCGTGGCACGCCTCCCCGCGTTACTTGAGCCAGTGTTCAACAACGCGTTCGCGCTCCTGCCACTGCTGCGTCACGACCTCGGGCCACTGAGCCCTTGGGGTCGATTCCGGCGTGGGCGCGAGCGACTCGACCACGAACTGCTGCGCATCATCGCCGAGCGCCGGGCTAGGTGTAGGACCCGAGTAGGTTGTTCAGCTCGTTGAGGCGGGCTGCCGGGGGTTGGTGGTTGAGTGAGCCGTGTGGTCGGCGGTGATTGTAGAAGTCGATCCAGCCGGGGAGAGCGGCGTTGCGCTCGCGGCTGTTGCGGTAGATCGCGCCGTAGGCCCAGCCGCCGAGGAGGGTGCGGATGAAGCGCTCGGCCTTGCCATTGGTCTGGGGCCTATATGGGCGGGTGCGGATGTGGCGGATCCCGAGCGCGCGGCACGCGATCGCGTGGACGGTCGAGATGTATGCGGCGCCGTTGTCGGTCATCAGGCGCTGCACCCGGATGCCATGGGATTGGTAGAACGCTGTAGCTCTCCTTAGGAAAGCGACAGCGGTGCTCGCCTTCTCGTCGCCGAGGACCTCAACGTAGACCAAGCGCGTGGCGTCATCGATGCAGACGTGCACAAACTCCCAGCCGGCGCCGCGTGTCCGGTTGGCCTTGCGGCGATCACCAGTCACGCGATGCCCGACCTGGTTGATGCGCCCGAGCTTCTTGACGTCGATGTGGACCAGCTCCCCGGGCCGCTCGCGTTCGTAACGACGCACTGGCTCCGGGGGCTCAAGCCGCGAGAGCTTGCCCAGTCCGACCCTCGTCAAGATCCCCGACACCGTCGATGCGGGCATACCCAGCGCAAGCGCGATGTCCTGCCCAGTTAGGCGCAGCTTGCGCAACGCGACGATCGCGCTGATGCGCTCATCCTCCGTGCGATGCGGGATCGATCGCGGCACCGAGGAACGATCAACCAGCCCAGCCTCGCCATCAGCGCGAAACCGGCTGACCCACTTCCAGCAGGTTCGCTCGCTCACTCCAGCGGCCTCGGCAGCCACCGCGAGCGACCAGTTCTCCTCCACAACACGACGAACCATCGTCAGCCGGCCCTTCGGGCCGAGCGCAGCGTTACCGTGCAGCTTCATCCGGTGTCCTCCTTGGGACTGAGGGGCTTCGACACCACTCAGCCTCCAAGGAGACCCGGACGAACAACGCTCTCAGGAACTACAGCTAGGCCCCCCGGCAGCGACTTGCTTAGCCTCCTCGTCCACGGCACCGACCCGGAGCAGCCCCGCAGCGACGAGCAGGCGCGAGACGAGCTGCTCACCATGCTGCTCGCCGGCCACGAGACCTCGGCCACAGCACTCTCCTGGGCCTTTGAGCGCCTCGCCCGCAACCCCGAGGCGCTGGCCTTCGCGCGCCGAGCGGCCATCAACGACGACGAGCGCCACCTCAACGCGGTCGTACACGAGACACTGCGCGTGCGCCCCGTCGTGATGGACATCGCCCGCATCCTCGACCAGCCGCTCACCATCGGCGGCTATGACCTCCCCACAGGCACCACGGTCATGCCCTCCATCTACCTTGTGCAGACAGACGAACGCCACCACTCGCACGCCGACATGTTCTGCCCGGAGCGCTTCCTCGACACCCGCCCCGACCCCAGCACGTGGCTCCCCTTCGGGGGTGGAAGGCGACGTTGCGCCGGTGCCGCCTTTGCCCTACTCGAGATACGGACCATTCTGCAAGTGGTGCTGACACGCCGCTCCTTGCGAGCACCCAACAGCAACGCGGAACGACCAGTCCTACGTGGCATCACGTTCGTGCCGAAGCACGACGCCTTCATGGAACTACCTCGAGCCCAACCTGGCAACCCGGGCGATCAAACGACTACGCCAGACGCCATCGCCTTGAGGGCCGCATGACCAGGAGGTCCGGGTGCGCGAAGCTCCCGGTGGCGGGCAAGCCCTACCAACGATAATGCGCAAACGCCTTGTTGGCCTGCGCCATGCGGAAGATGTCGTCCTTGCGCTTGTAGGCGCCGCCCTGCTGGGACTGGGCATCGAGCAGCTCGTGAGCGAGGCGCTGCGCCATCGTCTTCTCGCGGCGCTGGCGCGCGAACTCGACCAGCCAGCGCACCGCCAGCGTGCGGGCGCGACGCGGCGCGACCTCGACAGGGACCTGGTAGGTGGCGCCGCCGACGCGGCGTGATTTGACCTCGAGGTTGGGGGTCAGCGCCTTGATCGACGCCTCCAGTGTCTCCAGCGGGTCTTTGTCGCTGCGCTCGGCGAGGATCGCCAGCGCGTCGTAGACGATCCGCTCGGCGACGGACTTCTTGCCGTCCAGCATCACCTTGTTGATGACCTGCTGCACCAGTTTCGAGCGGTGTACCGCGTCCGGCTCCACCGGACGTACGTGGGCGGCTGCGCGGCGGGGCATTACTTTTTCTTCACGCCGTACTGCGAGCGCGCCTTTTTGCGATCGTTGACGCCGGCCGCATCCAGCGTGCCGCGCACGACCTTGTAGCGCACGCCCGGGAGGTCCTTCACGCGGCCACCCCGCACCAGCACCACGGAGTGCTCCTGCAAGTTGTGGCCCTCGCCGGGGATGTAGGCCGTCACTTCGATCGAGCCGGAGATGCGCACGCGCGCGACCTTGCGCAGGGCGGAGTTAGGCTTCTTCGGGGTCGTGGTGTACACGCGCGTGCACACCCCGCGCCGCTGTGGGGCGACGACCTTCTTCTTGCGGCCCTTCCCCGACTTCAGTCCCGGGGTGGCCAGCTTTTTCTTCGGGGCTTCGCGGCCCTTGCGCACTAGCTGCGAGGTGGTTGGCATTCGGTCCGGGATGGTAGCAGCGCGAGCGCGCTTAGCGGGCAACGCCCGCCGATGGTCGGCGAGTGCCGGATTGGCTGGGCCGCATCGGCCCCCAACACCACGACACCGGGCGAATCGGCTTGGACCGTGTCGAGGAGAACACCGCGGGCCACTGGATCGAGCGAGCGACGATCAGACCGCTTCGGGCGCGATGCCGGCCGCGCGCGTCGGCGCCGGCATCAGCGCGGCCGCCACGATCACCAGCACGAAGGCCAACGCTTGGAAGACGATGCCCACCGCGCTGCCCGGCATCGGGTCGCCGAACACGACGATCCCGCCGGCGATGCCCGCGATGTTGGCGGCCGTCCCCGTGACCGCGATCACCGGCACCGCCTCGCCGTCCTGCAGACCGCGCGCGGAGGCATAGAAGGCGACGATCGACGCCGCCACCGCCACCGCCAGCCACGGGCTGAGGAGCACGGCGAGCACGCCATGCGCGCCGACGATCCCCGTCAGCGCCTTGATCGATGTGTCTGACACCCCGAACAGAATCCCCGCGGCTGCCCCCAGCATCACGCCGTGGTGCTCGCTGCGCCCGCCCATGCGGGGGCCCACGATCAGCAGGCCGCCGATACCGAACAGGCCGGCCTCGAAGGAGATCATCGCCGGGTCCGAGAAGCGCGCGTCGGCCCCGTGCATCGCCGGCAGCGTCAACCCCAGCATCACCAGGCCCGCCGCCATCAGCCACAGCCCCGCCCACTGCCGCGGGCCGACCTTGAAGCCGAACATGCGATCGGCCATCACCGCGATCAGCACCACGCCGCCCGCGAGCGACACCTGCACGACCGACATCGGCGCCAGCGCCAGCGCCCCCACGTGCAGGATCCACGAGGCGACTGCCACGAGCATCCCCACCGCAAACCATTTCGAGGAGAACAGCACCTTCGCCGAGCGCAGCGGGTGGCGCACGTTGACGGCGCCCACCTCGTTGGCGCCCCGGTACTTGTAGAAGAAGCCGAGGTTCGCCACGAAGGCGCAGGCGAGCGAGAGCAGGATGCCGAGATCAAGAGTCATGTTGGATTGGTGAGGCCGTGGGGGACAAGGTGCAGCTCCATCGGCACCCGCCGCGGGATGCTTTACTGCGCCGAGTCGATCCGGGCAGATTAGCCTCGCCGACCTGTGCGGAACCTAAAGGGCTGCGGGTTTGGCGCCGCGCTAACGCCCGGACAACACTACACGCAAGGATCCTTTCAACCGTGGACCCCCCTGCCCACCGCCCCCTCTCGCAGGCGGCCCCACCGCTGGGCGCCAGGGGCAACACGGAGGAAAAACCCCTGTTGTTGGTGGACATCGACGGGGTGCTCTCCCTATTCGGCTTTCCGGCCCACGACCCTCCCGAGGGGCTCTGGCACTCGATCGACGGCATACCCCACTTCCTTTCGGCCGCCGCCGCCAGGCACCTGCTGGCCCTTGTCTCTCTCTTCGAGCTGGTGTGGTGCAGCGGCTGGGAGGAGAAGGCGGACGAGTACCTCCCCCATCTGCTGGGACTGCCCCGCGGACTCCCCCACCTGCGCTTCGAGCGCGGTGGCGCCCCGGGCGAGTCCCTGCACGGCCACTGGAAGCTCGCCGCGATCGATGCCTACGCGGGGGTGCGACCGTTGGCGTGGATCGACGACTGCCTCGACGCCGCCTGCCACAGCTGGGCCGGCGCACGGGGGGCGCCGACGCTGCTGGTGCAGACGGCCCCCGCTCAGGGGCTCACCGAGCGGGAGGCCGCACAACTGCGCGCGTGGGCGCCTTACTCCTCGACGGCGTCCGGCACCTCGAGCTCGGCCAGTTCCTCGACGAAGCCCGGGTCGGAGTCGCCGGCGCCGATCCGCTCCAGCGAGGCCAGGTCGGCGTCGAACTCCTGGCCGTAGGTGCCGCCGAGCGGGTCGCCGCCCTGCAGGCCGAGCTCCGCGGCGATCTCCTCGTGGTCGAGCAGACCGACCTCGTCGATCGCGCGCGGGAGCGGTTCGGAGGGCTCGATCTCGATCCGCCGGTAGCGCTTGAGGCCCGTGGCCGCCGGGATCAGCTTGCCGATGATCACGTTCTCCTTCAGCCCGCTGAGGCGGTCGGTCTTGCCCTCGAGCGAGGCATCGGTGAGCACCTTGGTGGTCTCCTGGAAGGAGGCCGCCGAGAGGAACGAGTCGGTGTTCAGCGACGCCTTCGTGATGCCGAGGATGATGTCCTCGAATTGCGCCGTCTCCTTCTTGGCGGCGTCGAGCTCGTCGTTGACGCGCGCGAATTCGAAGCGGTCCACGAACTGACCCGGCAAGTAGTCGGTGTCGCCCTTCTGGTCGACGCGCACCTTCTTGAGCATCTGGCGCACGATCAACTCGATGTGCTTGTCGTTGATGTCCACGCCCTGGGACTTGTAGACCTCCTGCACCTCGTTGACGAGGTAGCGCTCGGTCTCGGTGCGCCCGCGCAGTTTCAGCAGGTCGTGCGGATACAGCGAGCCCTCGTTGAGCTGCTTGCCGGCCGCGATCTGCTCGCCCTGGCGCACGAACAGCCGCGTGCGCCGGGGGAAGGCGTGGCGGTGCTCCTCGCCGGCGGCGTCGATGATCACCACGGTGAGCGCCTTCTCGGACTCTTCGATCCCGACCGTCCCGTCCTGCTCGGCGATCTGCGCGAGACCCTTCGGCTTGCGCGCCTCGAACAGCTCCACCACGCGCGGCAGACCGTGCGTGATGTCCGCGCCCGCGACGCCCCCGGTGTGGAAGGTGCGCATCGTCAGCTGCGTGCCGGGCTCGCCGATCGACTGCGCGGCGATGATCCCGACGGCGTCGCCGATCTGCGCCATCTGGCCGGTCGCCATCGCGCGCCCGTAGCAAGCCTGGCAGACCCCGCTCTGGGCGCGGCACTTGAGCACCGAGCGCACCGGCACCGTCACCTGCGCGCCGCGGTCGTGGTCCTCCTGATTGGCCTTGACGATCTCGGCAAACTCGGCGCGGCCGATTTCGACGCCCTGCTCGACCAGCACACGGCCGCGCTTGGTGGCGGTCTCCTGGGCGGCGAAACGCCCGACGAGGTTGTCATTGGCGTCGCCCCCGTCCTTGAAAATCGCCATCTCGATGTGCTCCTCCGTGCCGCAATCCGGCTCGCGGATGATCACGTCCTGGGCGACGTCCACCAGACGACGCGTCAGATAGCCGGAGTCGGCGGTGCGCAGCGCGGTGTCGGCGAGGCCCTTTCGAGCGCCGTGCGTGGAGATGAAGTACTCGAGCACCGACAGGCCCTCCATGAAGTTGGCCTTGATCGGGCGCTCGATGATTTCGCCCTTCGGGTTGGCCATCAACCCGCGCATCCCCGCCAGCTGGCGGATCTGCTTGAACGAGCCGCGCGCCCCGGAGTTGGCCATCATGAAGATCGGGTTGAGCGTGTCGAGGTTCTCGATCATCGCATCCGCGACCTCGTCGGTGGCGGCGTTCCACTTCTCCACGACCGCCTCGTGGCGCTCCTCCTGGGTGATCAGGCCCATGTCGTACTGCTCGGAGATCTCCGCCACGATGTCCTCGTACTTCTTGATGATCTCGCCCTTGCGCGGGGGGATCACCACATCGTTCTTGGAGATCGTGATGCCCGCCTGGGTGGAGTACTTGAAGCCCAGGTCCTTGAAGGCGTCGAGCACCAGCGAGATCGTGGTCGCGCCATAGGCCTGCACCAGCGCGTCCACGAGGCGCGTGGTGTCGCGCTTCTTCATCGACTGGTTGACGAACGTGTACTTGGAGGCGTCGAACTCCTCGCCCAGCGCCTCCGCCAGCGCCCGCTCGATGCGGTCGTTGTAGACGATCCGCCCCACGGTGGTGAGCAGGTGGCCGCCCTCGCGGCCGAAGGGCCGGAACTCGGCGACGTCGTGTAGCGTCACCACGCCCGCCTCGTAGGAGAGCTCGGCCTCCTGCGCGGTGCGGAAGACGTGCGGACGCTGCTCGTTGGCGGGCCACTTGCCGCCCGCCAGCAGCTCCTGCTTGGCGGCCAGCTCGTCGGCTTCGAGGCCGTAGGTGAGGTAGTAGGCACCGAGGATCATGTCCTGTGTGGGCGTCGCCAGCGGCGCGCCGTGGGCCGGGGAGAGGATGTTGTTGGAGGAGAGCATCAGAATCCGCGCCTCCGCCTGCGCCTCCGCGGAGAGCGGCAGGTGCACGGCCATCTGGTCGCCGTCGAAGTCGGCGTTGAAGGCGTGGCAGACGAGCGGGTGCACCTGGATCGCCTTACCCTCGACCAGCAGCGGTTCGAACGCCTGGATGCCCAGGCGGTGCAGGGTCGGCGCACGGTTGAGCAGCACCGGGTGCTCGTGGATGACCTCCTCGAGCACGTCCCACACCTCGCCGATCATCGAGTCCACCATCTTCTTGGCGGCCTTGATGTTCTGCGCGGACTTGCGCTCCACCAGGCGCGCCATGATGAACGGCTTGAATAGCTCCAGCGCCATGATCTTCGGCAGCCCGCACTGGTGCAGCTTCAGGTAGGGGCCGGCGACGATCACCGAGCGCCCGGAGTAGTCCACGCGCTTGCCGAGCAGGTTCTGGCGGAAGCGGCCCTGCTTGCCCTTGAGCATGTCGCTCAGGCTCTTCAGCGGGCGGTTGCCGGGCCCGGTCACGGGCCGGCCGCGGCGGCCGTTGTCGAACAGCGCGTCGACGGCCTCCTGCAGCATCCGCTTCTCGTTGTTGACGATGATCTCGGGCGCACCGAGGTCGAGCAGCCGCTTGAGGCGGTTGTTGCGGTTGATCACGCGCCGGTAGAGGTCGTTGAGGTCGGAGGTGGCGAAGCGCCCGCCGTCGAGCTGCACCATCGGGCGCAGCTCCGGCGGGATCACCGGGACGGCGTCGAGCACCATCTGCTCGGGCCGGTTGCCCGACTGCAGGAAGGCGGAGACGACCTTCAGGCGCTTGACCGCGCGCGCCTGCTTCTGACCTTTGGCGGTCTTCACCTGATCCTCGAGCTCGACCCGTTCGGCCTCGAGGTCCACCTGCTGGAGCAGGTCGCGGATCGCTTCCGCGCCCATCCCGCCGCGGAAGTACTCGCCGAAGCCGTAGGACGAGCCGAAGCGCTCCTTGAGCTCGCGGAAGGTCGTCTCGTCGTGCTCGATCTGCTTGGGTTCCATCGTCTTGAACAGCTCCCAGACGCTGCGCATCCGCTCGGCCGCATCCTCGATGTAGGCTTCGGTGTCGGCGATGTCGGCCTCGAAGGCCTTGCGCAGATCCTTGAGCAGCTTCTCGCGCTCCTCGTCGGAGAGCTTGTTGAGGTTGATGTCCAGCGAGTCGGCCCACAGGTGGTCTTCGTCGGAGAAGCCGGTCTGCTTGCCACTCTCCAGGTACTTCTCGCGGCGCTCGAGGGACTCGCGCAGCTCGAGCACCCGCTCCTCGCGCTCGGCGGTGTAAGAGTCGAGCACCTTGTTGACCTCAACCTCGAGCGTCTCCAGGTCCTTCGTGCGCGCCTCATCGTCGACCCAGGTGACGATCGAGGCAGCGAAGTACAGCACCTTCTCCAGCTCCTTGGGAGCCATGTCGAGCAGGTAGCCGATCCGCGAGGGAACGCCCTTGAAGAACCAGATGTGGCTGACGGGGGCGGCCAGGTCGACGTGGCCCATGCGCTCACGGCGCACCTTCGAGCGCGTGACCTCCACGCCGCAGCGCTCGCACACGATGCCCTTGTAGCGCACGCGCTTGTACTTGCCGCAGTAGCACTCCCAGTCCTTGGTGGGGCCGAAGATGCGCTCGCAGAAGAGGCCGTCCTTCTCGGGCTTGAGCGTGCGGTAGTTGATCGTCTCGGGCTTGGTCACCTCGCCGGAGCTCCAGCCGCGAATCTGCTTGGAGGAGGCGAGACCGATCTCGATGGCGTCGAAATTATTTATGTCGATCATGCTTTGGCGCTTTCGCTCGCGGGTGTAACTACTGCGTTCTCCACTACGGCCTGTCGCTCGCTGCTTGGGGCCCGTCGTTGGCGGCTCAACTCTCCTCTACCTCCTCGGCGAGATCGACCTCGAGCGCTCCATCGCCCAGCACCGCCTCGATGTCGATGCCCGCCCCGTCAGCCAGCAGCTCCTCGACGCCGAGATCCTCCTCGACCTCCTCTACCTCCTCGAGCTCGTCGGCGGAGTCGCCGTCCACGACCTCGGCGCCCTCGACCGCCACGGGCTCTACGCCCGCCTCGCCGGCGTCGGCGTCGTCCTCGCCCTCAACCGCCTCGTCGGCCGCGTCGGGCGCCGGCGCGCGCACCCCCGAGAGATCGATGCCGAGCTCCTCGGCGGCGCGCAGCAGGTCGTCGTCTTCGTCGCGCATCTCCGCGCGCTGGCCCTCTTCGGAGACGACGTTGACGTCGAGCGCCAGCGATTTCATCTCCATCAGGAGCACCTTGAAGGACTCGGGGATCGAGGGCTCGGCGATGTTCTCGCCCTTGACGATCGCCTCGTACGCCTTCACGCGCCCGACGGTGTCGTCGGACTTGATCGTGAGCATCTCCTGCAGCGTGTAGGCGGCGCCGAACGCCTCCAGCGCCCACACCTCCATCTCGCCGAAGCGCTGGCCGCCGAACTGCGCCTTGCCGCCCAGCGGCTGCTGGGTGACAAGCGAGTAGGGGCCGGTCGAGCGGGCGTGGATCTTGTCGTCGACGAGGTGCAGCAGCTTCAGGATGTACATGTAGCCGACCGTCACCTGCTCGGCGAACGGCTCGCCGGAACGCCCGTTGAAGAGCGTCATCTTGCCGGAGGCCTGCTCGCCGGGGCGGCGGCTCTTGTCGACGTCCATGCGGATCCGCCCGGTGTGCTCGTCCTGCCACTTCACGAGCGCCTGGTCGACGTCTTCGACGGTCGCGCCGTCGAAGACGGGCGTGGAGACGTACACGCGCGTGGGGCCGCCGTTCTTGCGTTCCCCGCTGGCTTCGCGGTAGGCGTCGGTGCCGTCGTCATACCAGCCCTGAGCCGCGGCCCAACCGAGGTGGGTCTCGAGGATCTGCCCGACGTTCATGCGCGAAGGCACGCCGAGCGGGTTGAGGATCACGTCGACGGGCGTGCCGTCCTCGAGGAACGGCATGTCCTGCACGTCCACGATCTTCGAGATCACACCCTTGTTGCCGTGGCGGCCCGCGAGCTTGTCGCCCTCGGAGATCTTGCGCTTCTTGGCGACGAACACGCGCACGAGGTCGTTGACCCCCGGCGGCAGGTCGTCGCCGGCGTCGCGGGAGAAGGTCTTCACGTCGATCACCACGCCGCCCTCGCCGTGGGGCACCTTCAGCGAGGTGTCGCGGACCTCGCGCGCCTTCTCCTTGAAGATCGCGCGGATCAGCTTCTCCTCGGCGGTCAGCTCGGTCTCGCCCTTGGGCGTGACCTTGCCGACGAGCAGGTCGCCGGAGAGCACCTCGGCGCCGACGCGCACGATGCCGCGGTCGTCGAGGTTGCGCAGCGACTCCTCCGAGCGGTTGGGAATGTCGCGGGTGATCTCCTCCTCGCCGAGCTTCGTGGTGCGGGCGTCGATCTCGTACTCCTCGATGTGGATCGAGGTGAGCTCGTCGTCCTGCACGAGGCGCTTGGAGAGGATGATCGCGTCCTCGAAGTTGTAGCCCTCCCAGGACATGAAGGCGACCATCAGGTTCTTGCCGAGCGCCATCTCACCCTTGTCGGTGGAGGACCCGTCGGCGAGCACGTCGCCCGCCTCGACCTTCTGGCCGGCGTCGACGCGCGGCTTGTGGTGGATCAGCGTGCCCTGGTTGGAGCGCATGAACTTCTGCAGCTCGTACTCGTCCTTCTTGCCGTCGGCGGGCTGCACCACGATCTGGTTGGCGTCGACGAACTCGACGGTGCCGGCGTTGTCCGCCAGCAGCACATCGCCGGTGTCGAGCGCCGCGCGGCGCTCCATGCCGGTGCCGATCAGCGGCGCGTCGGCCTTCAGCAGCGGCACCGCCTGACGCTGCATGTTGGAGCCCATCAGCGCACGGTTGGCGTCATCGTGCTCGAGGAACGGGATCATCGCGGTGGCGACCGACCAGATCTGCTCGGGCGAGACGTCCACCAGATCGACGTCCTTGGGACCGACCGTGACGTACTGGCCGGCCTGCGTGCGGCAGAGGATTTCGGTGCCCTTGAGCTTGCCGGTCTTCTCCTCCACGGGCGTGTTGGCCTGGGCGATCAGCTGTTCCTCCTCCTGGGTGGCATCCAGGCGCACGATCTCCTCGGTGACGATGCCGTCCTTGACCACGCGGTAGGGCGTGGTGACGAAGCCGTGCTCGGAGACCTCGGCGAACGAGGAGAGCGAGCCGATCAGGCCGATGTTCGGCCCCTCGGGGGTCTCGATCGGGCACATGCGCCCGTAGTGGGTGGGGTGCACGTCGCGCACCTCGATCGGCGCGCGCTCGCGCGTGAGGCCGCCGGCCCCGAGCGCGGAGAGGCGCCGGCGGTGGGTGAGGCCGGCCAGCGAGTTGGTTTGGTCCATGAACTGCGAGAGCTGAGAGGAGCCGAAGAACTCCTTCAGCGCGGCCACCACGGGTCGGATGTTGATGATCGTCTGGGGCGTGATCGTGTCGGCGTCCTCGGTCGTGAGGCGCTCCCGCACGACGCGCTCCATGCGGTAGAGGCCGATGCGGAAGGCCTCCTGGATCAGCTCGCCGACGGTGCGCAGGCGGCGGTTGCCGAAGTGCTCGTACTCGTCGAGGTGATCGGCCACGGGCTCGCGCGGCATCGAGAGCGCCTCGGCGGCGTAGTCCTTGATTTCCAGTTCCGGTTTCTCGGGCATGCCGAGGCGCTTGGGGAGCGAAACCAGCTCCTTGATCAGCGCGACGATGTCGTCCTTGGTCAACGTGCGCACGTCGAGGTCGGTCTGCTGGTTCAAGCGCGAGTTGAGCTTGTAGCGACCCACGCGCGTGAGGTCGTAGCGCTTGGGGTCGAAGAACAGCTGGTTGAGCAGCGCCTTGGCGTTCTCGACGGAGGGCGGCTCGCCCGGGCGCTGCTTCTTGAACAGCTCGATCAGCGCGCCCTCTTCGGTGCGCGTCGCCTCCGTGTCGGAGTCCAGCGTGTTGGCGATGTAGTGCGAGTTCTCGAAGAGCCGCATGATCTCCTCGTCCGCGGCGTAGCCCATCGCGCGCAGCAGCACGGTGACGGGGAGCTTGCGCTTGCGGTCGATGCGGACGTAGACCTTGCCCTTCTTGTCGATCTCGAGCTCAAGCCACGAGCCGCGGGCGGGCATCAGGTTGGCGATGAACACCTGCTTCTCGCGGTCCTTCGGTTCCATCAGGTAGGCCCCGGGGGAGCGCACGAGCTGCGTGACGACGACGCGCTCGGTGCCGTTGATCACGAACGTGCCGCGCTCGGTCATCCACGGGAAGTCGCCCATGAACACCGACTGCTCGCGGATCTCGCCCGTCTCGCGGTTGATGAAGGCGACCGTGACGGTGAGCGGCCGCGCGTAGGTCAGGTCCTTCTCGCGGCACTGTTCCAGGTTGGCCACCGGCTCGTCGAAGGCGATCTCGCCGAACTGGACGGCAAGGTTGCCGGTGTAGTCCTCGATCGGCGAGATGTCGTCGATCGTCTCCCGCAGACCACCCTTCTGCGGGTCGGTGAGCCACTTGAACGAGCGGCGCTGGATATCGATCAGGTTGGGTACGTCGCACGACTTGTTCAGACGCGCGAAGGTCCGGCGCGTCCGGAGGGCATCAGCAGCAGCCAAGGAAGACTCCTTCGAGGAGAGAGACGACACGACGAGTGCAAAACAGCGCAAGGCGAGCGCGACCCGTCAAGATAGCACACGCCACCGCCACCCTCAAGTGGGCAGCCAGCGCTCACGGACCCCGCCTCCGGAGAACCGCGTATGTGGCGCGGTCTCCATGCCTCTGAGGCGGCTGCGGCTATCGGCCAGCGAGCGCGATTCTACCGGAAAATCCGGCGATTTGTTAGCCGCGG
>CAVXUO010000018.1:0-973995 GCA_963764915.1 uncultured Solirubrobacterales bacterium
CAGCTGCGGCCGGGGGCTCACCCGCGGGGATCTCCCCGGACTCCTTCTTCTCGCGCACCTGGCCGAGCGCCACGGCGAGGCCGCCGACGAGCGCCCCGAGGGTGCGTACGAGTCCCGAGATGGGCGAGGCGACGACGCCGACGAGCTGCCCGTAGAGCACTTCGCGCGAGGGCAGGCGCGAGATCGCCCGCAGCTGGTCGGGGTCGAGCGCGGCGCCGTCCATCACTCCGCCCTTGAAGGGGAGCAGTTGGGTGGCGCGCGCATAGTCGGCGATCGCTTTCGCGGCGAGCGCGGCGTCGCCCCGCACGAACGTCAGCGCCGTGGGGCCCTGCAGCAGCGGCTTCAGGTCCTCCGCCCCGGTTTGGTCGGCGGCCCGCTCGGTGAGCGAGTTCTTGACGACGCGGAAGACGGCGTCGGCCTCACGCAACTTGGCGCGCAGCTCGGCGGCCTGGGGCACGGAGATGCCGCGGTAGTCGACGGCGAACACCGCCTGGGAACTCTCGATGTCGGCAGCGATCTCGGCGATCGCCGCGGCCTTTTGGTCTCGGTTCACTGTGGCTCCTGTCCCGGACTTCTGCTGCGACAGCGGCCGGGGGTCTTAGGTTGCCGTTGGGGAGGGCTCAGGCGGCGACAGCCGCGGGTGAGGCCTCCTCAACGATGTCGCGGGTCCGGGAAGGGTCGACTTTCACGCCGGGCCCCATCGTCGAGGCGAGCGTGATCGTGTACAGGTAGCGGCCTTTGGCGGCGGAAGGCTTGGCGCGGATCAGCTCTTCGACGACGGCCGCGTAGTTCTCGAGCAGCGCGCGCTCGTCGAAGGAGGCCTTGCCGATCACGAGGTGGACGATCGCGGTGCGGTCGGTGCGGTACTCGACCTTGCCGGACTTCGACTCTTGCACGGCTTTGGCGACGTCCATCGTGACCGTGCCGACTTTCGGGTTGGGCATCTTGCCGGAGGGCCCGAGGATCCGCCCGAGGCGCCCTACGACGGCCATCAGGTCGGGGGTGGCGATCGCCACGTCGAACTCGTCGAAGCCCTCTTGGATCCGCTGCGCGAGGTCCTCGCCGCCGACCACGTCGGCGCCGGCCGCTTCGGCCTCGGCAACCTTCGCGCCCTGGGCGAAGACCACCACCTTGACGTCCTTGCCGAGCCCGTTGGGCAGCGCGATCGTGCCGCGCAGCTGCTCGTCGGCGTGGCGGACGTTGAGGCCGGTGCGAATGTGGACCTCGACCGACTCGTCGAACTTCGCCGCGGCGAGACCCTTGACGAGCGCGATCGCCTCGGCCGGCTGGTAGTCACGCTCGCGGTCGATCTTCGCGAGCGCCTCGGCGTGGCGGCGGGAGTGGTTACTCATTGCGACCGTCCTTCCACAGAACGCCGGCATGGGCGCGTAGGGCAAGCTGGGCAAATCATCGAAGACCCACCCACCCCGCGTGGCGTGCTTTGCACGCGAGCGACCGAGGACGCCGATCCAGCGCAGCCATACGCGTTCATGCCTCCACTTCCACACCCATCGAGCGGGCTGTGCCGGCGATGATCCGCGAGGCGTGCTCAACGTCGTGGGCGTTGAGATCAGGCAGCTTGCGCTCGGCGATCGCCTCCAGCTGCGCGCGGGTCAGCTTGCCGACCTTGAGCCGGTGCGGCTCACCGGAGCCCTTCTCGAGCCGCAGCGCCTCGCGGATCAGCACCGCGGCGGGAGGCGTCTTCGTGACGAACGTGAACGAGCGATCCTCGTAGACGGTGATCACGACCGGCACGATCGTGCCCGTTTCCGACTGCGTCTGGGCGTTGAAGGCCTTGCAGAACTCCATGATGTTGATGCCGTGCTGACCCAGCGCAGGGCCGACCGGCGGGGCGGGGGATGCCTGCCCGGCGCGCGCCTGCAGCTTGATCGTTGTCAGAACCTTCTTGGCCATGGTTGATGAAGCCTATCTCTTTGTCTTTCTTTTGCTTGTGCCCGCGGCGCATGCGCCGCGGGCCGGAGCCGCGCATGCGCGGCTCCGTCGGGAGGGTGCATGCACCCTCCCGCGAGTCGGCGCATGCGCCGACTCGAACTACAGAACTACAGCTTTTTGACTTGGTCGAAGCCCACCTCGACGGGCGTCTCGCGGCCGAAGATCGATACCAGGACCTTGAGCTTGGCGGCGTCGTCGTTGATCTCGGAGATCTCGCCCGAGAAGTCCGACAGCGGCCCGGAGACCACCTTGACGGTCTCGCCGATCGCGAACTGGGCGCGCGTGCGCGGCGCCGTGGCGATCTCCTTGTGCAGCAGGCGATCGACCTCGACCTGGGTCAGCGGCACCGGCTCCTGGGCGGCGCCGACGAAGCCGGTGACGCCGGGAGTGCCCTTGACGACGCCCCACGAGTCCTCGTTGAGCTCCATGTTGACGAGCACATACCCGGGCATCGTGCGCTTCTCGACCGTGATTTTCTGGTTGTCCTTCATCTCCGAAACGGCTTCGGTGGGGACAACGACGTTGCGCACGGCGCGCTGCTGGCCGAGCGAGACGACACGGTGTTCGAGGTTGTGCTTGACCTTGTTCTCGTGTCCGGAGTATGTGTTGACGACGTACCAGCGAAACATTCAGGCTCCTTGGGGGGCCTCGGAAAAAGACGGATAGGAATAACAGAAACGCTCTGACGTCCGAGGACCAAGCAGCTCAAGGACTGAAAGGCCCACCCACCCCGCGAAGTGTGCTGGCCGAACCGGGGATGCTCGCCGAAAGGCGAGTGTCCCCCTGTTTCGGTACACGAGCGACCGAGGACGCAGATATGCGCAGGTCATCGTACGTCAGAGGATGAAGTTGATGATCTTCTGCGCGACCCAATCGGCGGCGCCAAGGTAGACGCCGGCGACCGCGACGAAGCCGAGCACGACCGCCGTGGCCTGCGAGACCTGGGGCCGATCGGGCCACTGTACCCGCTGAAGCTCCGCCCACGAGGCGCGCAGGAAGGCGATCCCACGGGCCGGCAGCGAGCGTTTGTGCTCGCGGCGCTCGGCGACCCGCTCGATCTCGTCCCCGCCACTGCCTTCGCCGGCCGGCTCCAGCGCAACCCCGCCGCCGCGGCCGGAGCCGCCGCCCCCTCCCGCAGGAGCGGTCTCGATGTGGGCACCGCCGAGGAACATCTCAGGAAGAGCCCGCTCGGGCTCGATGTTGGCCGCGGCCTCGGACTCGGTGACGAGCGCCTTGGGCTCCCCGGGGCCTGAGCCGTTCCCGTCTTCGGCCTCATCGGAGACCCCGTCGGCGGGCATCGGCACACCGCCGGCGCCGGCGATGAGCGCGGCGTCGAACTCGTCGACCTCGCCCGAGGCGTGCTCGAGCGCACCGGGCACGTCGGCGCGGTGGATCTCGGCATGCGCGGCAGTGGGCGCGCCCCGAGGGGCACGCCGCTCCCGGCGCTGCTTGGCGCGTTTACGGTCACGGGCCACAGCGCGCTCCCGCGCTAGCGGGTCTCCCGGTGCCCGGTGTGCCGGCGGCACCAGCGGCAGTACTTGCGCAGGGCGATCCGGTCGGGGTTGTTGCGCTTGCTCTTGTTCGTCTGGTAGTTACGCTGCTTGCACTCCTCGCAAGCGAGCGTGACTGCGATGCGTACGTCTCCGCGGGCCATGTGGGTCCCAGTCTTCCAAGCGTTGTCGTGTGCAAAGGTTTGCCCCAGGCGAAGAAAAACCCCGCCTGGCGCGAGGTCTCGCAAGTCTAGCGCGGTTTGCACCTCGCGGTCGCGTTCCTACCGGTTCTTTGCGTGCGGTGCGCGCGGGCGGCGGCAACGGCGGGCCTGCGACGCGGCGGCCTCCCGGCGGAGTCTCCGGGCGCTGTCTCCGACGATCCTGTGCTACAGAAATCTCACACCAAGCGAGGGCGCGCGCCGCAGGGGAGCGTCGACCGTCAGGAGCGGGCAGTCCAGCGCGCGGGCGAGTGCGACGTAGCAGGCGTCGTACGCCGACAGGTTGAAACGCAGCGACCATGCGTCGGTGAGCAGGCCGGTCGTGGGCACACGCGCGATGGGGCTGTGAGCCAACCTCGAGATCGCCGTCGCGGCGCGCTCGCTGGAGACCTTGCCTGCCCGCTCGAGGCCCCGCAGACTCTGCATGACCTCCGGATTGACAATGTCCGGCGCGATCAGCCGCGCTCCGGTGACCTTCTTGGCGATCCCGCGCCCGGAGGGCGTCTCCAACAGGAGCTCGACCAGCGCTGAGGCGTCAATCGCGATCCACGAGGGCGTGGCGGATCTGGGCATCGCGCTCGTCGCGGCCGGCACGGATGGTCGCGACGATCTCCTCAGAGGAGAGATTCGTCACAGGTTCGTCCTGAGCGAGGCCATGCAGCCAGTCGCGCATGGTTGGCGCCATCAGGTCGCGCTCGAGTACGTCGAGCACGTAGTCGCTCAGATTCCGGCCCTCCGAGCGAGCGCGTGCGCGCAGGCGCTCGTGCATCTCGGGTGGGACGTTCTTGACCTGGATCGCGCTCACCGGACGAAGATAGCATGCCAATAGCATGCTCAGGCCCGTATTTTGATGGGCTACGGCAGCTCCGGTCGAGCAAACCCAACCGCACCGGCACAACTCGGAGCGCTGAAGATCAGCACCGGGGATGATATCATATATGATATCATGGGCCCTGGAGAGCTGGTCCGCTCTACGCGCGAGCGCCTCGGTTTGAGCCAGCGGCGGCTGGCGCTGCGCGCCGGAACGACGCAGGCCGCGGTGAGCCGGATCGAGCGTGGTGTGGTGTCGCCAACGTTCGCGACGCTGCGTGAGCTGATGGTCGCGATGGGCGAGGAGCCGGTGCTGAGCGCGCGGCGACTGCCGACCGACTGGGATCCGATCCACATGGCCAGCACGCTCGCGCGCACGCCCGAGGAGCGGTTCGAGCTGGCGGTCTCGTGGAACAGGATGGCCGGACGCCTGGCCGCCGCCGGGCGGGCCGCACGCGAGCATGAGTGAGGTGCCACCGCTCGACCCCGAGCGAATCTTCGCCGTGCTCGACGCCCGCGAGGTGGAATACGTGATGATCGGCGACCTCGCGGTGCAGGTTCACGGCCACGTGCGGATGACCAACGACGTCGATCTGATCCCCGCCCCCACTCCGCGGAATCTCGAGCGCCTCGCGACGGCGCTCACCGAGCTCGACGCGCGTGTGCTGAACCCGGGTAGCGAGGAGCTGAAGATCGACGCACAGATGCTGCCGCGGGCGACGCTGTGGCAGCTCTCCACGCCGCACGGCGACATCGACGTACTGCACGACGCACCAGGCGCCGCCCCGTTCTCCGAGCTGCGCGAGCGCGCGCTCGTGATCGCGGTGGGCGATCGCCCGATCCCGATCGCCGGTCGCGACGACCTGATCCGGATGAAGCGCGCACGGGGCAGGCCCGTGGATCTCGCGGACATCGCCGCGCTCACCGAGGCTGAGCACCAGGCTTGAGTGCGGTCACTCGCAAATTGCCCCTTCCCGGCCTGGCCGCAGGCGCCCGACCTACCTCCCGGGCGCGGCCTTCTTACTCTTCCGCTTGCCCTTTCCGCGCTTGTGGGATGCCTTCTTCCTGACGTTGTGTCGGCTCTTCGGGCAGCCCGTGACCGCGATCTTGGTGGTGGTGTTGATCAGCGCGCCGTTCTGGGCGGCGAATTCGGTCGGCATCGATAGGCTCTTGGCCTTGCAGAGGTTGCCGAGGGCGGCTAGCGCGCTGTAGGGGCCCTCGGGGAGGGTCAATTCGAAGCTGGTCACGGGCTGGTCGGGGACCGTCTTGAATGTGCTGCTCGTGACCCCGGATTTGCTGATGAACGTCGTACCGACCAGGTCGATCGTGAAGCCGTAGCCCTGGAGGACGACGATCAGGCTTGGCCATCCTTCGCCGCCGTGGGAGACGAAGTACGCGGGGCCTTCCAGGGGGACGGGGAGGATCGGCGTGATCGCTCTGGCGTGCCCGATGATCGACGCGGCCGGGCACCCCGCGGGGTTGGCTTCGAACTGCGCGGCGGTGCACGCTTTCTGCAGGGTCGGTAGCCGGGAGGGGAGCTGTTTCGGGAGGTCCACTTTGACCCTGGCGATGTTTGCCTGGGTCCCGGTCGCGTCGGGGATCGCGAGCTTCGCGGTGAGGCTCGCGCCGTCCGCCCGGCTGGTTTTGGCGGAGGTGCTGACCGAGAACTTAGGTTCGAACTTCAGGCTCGAGCAGTCCGCGGCCTGGAACGGCGTACTCGTCGTGACCGGCGTCTGGTCGGCCGGGTTGGAGGGGTCCGCGCCGGCGCCGGTGATCGTGTTGGAGATCGACATCGGATCACAGCTCGTCGGGTTCAGGATGAACTTTTCGCGGTCCATATACACCCTGACTTCGCGGACGTGCACGACGATCCCGTCGATGATGTGCGGGATCGGGTCTGAGCCGTTCGCGGACACTTCGACCTGTGCGGTGATCGGGTTGATGTCAAGCGCGAAGCGGATCACGACGGTGCCGAGGTCGAACGGGCCGACCTTCGCGCTCGTGATCGACACGATCGACAACGGCGCCCCGTGATAGGGCCCAGCGAGGTAGATCCTGCCAGGTGTCTGCGCGAGCACTGAGCCGACACCCGCGCTGACGATCGTGTGCCCCACTTGGCTCGCCGCGGGACACGACGGGTCCGCTTCCTCTTCCGCGCCGCTGACGTGCCGAGACGCTTCGATGTCGACTTCCGGACAGAACGGGATCCCGGAGAGGTTGCCCGAGAGGCCCGGGGGCAGCGTCGTGTTGAAGCGCGTGATCTCCTGTTCGCCGTCTTCGCGCAGGATCCGCAAGTAGAACGGGCTATACGCACCCGCGTCGTTGTCATCGGTCCCCGAGATAACCTGCGGTTTGAACGGCGGGGTGCCGCCCGCGGGGCACGGGCCGCCGTCGATGCCCTGTTCGATCGCAAACGACGGACTCTCCACCGACTGTGGCACCAACGGGTTCGACCACGGCGTCAGCTGGGCCTCGGCCGTGTAGGTTCCACACGCAGGTGGGCTGACCAGTGGCGAGGTGGCTCCCTGTCGGAGCTTGAGCGTGAATCTGCTGAACGGCACCTGTGGGTTTTCGTCGAACGTCGTGACTAGCTGCCCGGTCACGGGGTTCGGTTCGATGTGCCCCCTCAGCTTGACGACGATTCCGCGCTCGTAGTCCTTCACAACGATATAGAGGGCGAGCAGCGAATCGAACGGATTGTCGAACGGCTTGGCTATGTAGATCGAGCCTGTGAGCTTTTCGTCGAGGACCGGTGTTTCGACTTCTACGGCGCCGATCTTCGATTCCGGCGGGCAGCCTTCCCCCGGTAGCGAAGAGGACGTTTCGGCTTCCAACTGCGGCGGCGTGCAGGAGCCGAGCCCCGATCCCGCCGAAGGGTTGACCGTGTATCCCTGGGGCAGCGTCAGCTCGGTATCCTTCAGATTCGACGTCGTTATGGATTCTGGTTTTTCCCACGTCTGCGGGACCAGCAGCGAGATGTTCAGTCCGCTCGGCGATTCCGCCGAGCTCGTCGTCGGCTGCACGGCGATCGACGGATGGAACGGGACGCGTTCGCATTCCACGATCGGCGCGATTTCGGTGCTCGCTTCCGACCACTTTTCCGGTTCCTCCCACGAGTCTGCCTTCATCGTCGCGGTCGTCGGCCCGCAGCTCGTCGGGTTGGTGAGGTAGGGCTTGGGGGTAACATTGACTTCTTCGTTGCCATCCTCGCACGTTTCTTCGCCGACGTTGGCGGTCCAACATTCATAGCCGCGTTCGGCCTGGTGGCTCCTGGCATCGGGAACGCCCCACGTCGTCACGGAGATTTCGTGAGGTTCGGCGATCTCGTTGATGTTGGGGCTGGTGATCGTGAGACCCGAATCGCTTGGGCGCACGGTGACGACGAGAAGCTGCGTGAGAATGAGCGCGTGAAAGCCGAACTCTGCTGTCACACCGGGGCTTGTGACTTCCATGTTGTAGAGCGGAAAGACGGCCGGGCCGGGTGCAAACCCAACGTTCACGTTGAAGCTGATCGTACCGACCTGGCTCGCCGGCGGACATTCGGTGCCGGCCGGGTTGAATACACCCCCGGTGCCCTTGTCCAGAACCTTGTGCGCTTTTGGGGTCAGCAGCTCTGCCGCGGTGCAGGTCGGCACGGCGGTATTGCTGCCCACGAAGCCTGGCGGCAGGTTGACCACGGTCGTGTTCAGATCGTTGTAGGTCTGTTCAGAGTTGTTGTGGTGGAAGTTGAAGGAGACCGTTAGGTTCTCGTGCGCGCCCGCCTGATAAGTCGATGGTGTGACTTTGAAGGACCCCGGTGTGATTTCGAAGGGTTCCCCGCTCGGCATCGCGGACGCTAGCCCAGCCGCCAGCGCCAAGACGGCCATGACCACAACCCCAACCCCAACAGCGATCACGATCGACCGACGGTATTTCTGTGAGGTCACCATGGCTACCGCCCCTTCCGATGATCGCTCTTCTTTGCCCGCTTGCCAGACTTCCGGCGCTTACGTTTAGGCTTGACCTTCTCTTTCGGCCTGGGCTTCGCCTTGACCAGCACGGGCGCCTGCGCTTCGGGCGTCAAATCGCCGGGGCCGTGGAATGTGATGCTCGACGGAGTCAGATCGTTTGGCGGTGCAAACGGCGTCGAGCACGCGTCGCCTTCGCATTCCGTCGGTCGCGGCGGCGGAGCCGGATAGCCGCCGTCGACCCGGGCGTCGTAGAGGTCCCCGGCGGTGTCGTCATCCTGCGGAACGAGCGATTCGTGCGTGCCGAAGAAGATGTTGTTTGTGGAGGGAACCATTCCTTCACCGAATAGGATATTCAGGTAGCCACCCTCACCGGTCGTGATCAGGCTGAGGCAGCCCTGGACGTGGGCGCAGCCGTCGATCCCATTGTTGCGCCACTCATAAACATCGCTGGAAACCGAATATTGGCTGCTTTCGTGTTCGGAGTCGAGTTCAGTTTCAGGTGAGACTTCGCCGTCGACGTCCTGCGGCAGGAGCGCCGCGGTCGTGTCGAAGAAGGCGTAGTTGCCATCGGCGCTCTCCTCAACGTTCCCCTGGGTGCTTTCGTCGGCGACGCTGGCCCCTTCCGGCTTGAATGGGGAAGCACAAGTGATGCACTCCACCAGGTTTTCAGCGCTGTCGTAGCGGGCATATGCCGGCCCCACGCCAGGAATCGAGCGCCCCTCCATGTAGACGTATCGGCCATCCGGGGAGACTGCCAACTTGACTTCGTTGTCCCCGGTGGCAACGGCCTGGACGACGAAGTGCAATGTGTTGGTGGCGATGTTGTATCGATAAACGTCGTACGAAGATCCGGTGGCGGGAGGGGCTTCGGATGTCAATAGTTCCTGCGCCGAGAGATAAAGCGTCGTGAAATCTTCGGACATCTCCCCTCTAAATGGGGTGTTCAGCGAGAAAAGCTTTGCAGTGACGGCCGATTCGGTGTCGTATGTCAATAGTTCGAAGACGCCACCATTGTGCCTTTCCAAAAAGAGCTCGACGCCTTCCTGATCGATCGCCAGCGGCTTGTATTCTCCAATGTCGAGTGTCTCGTCCCCGTTAACGCGCATATAGAGGTCGTGGGTGCAGTTATCCGTGAAGAAGACACGGGAGCCATTTGGGGTGATCGGCTTTGAATGTTCACCCTGGAACTCCGCCATCCTAGCCCCGCACGCGCTGATTTTTTCACCATTCGTGAGGACGTTCATCTGCCGCAGCTGCCCTTCGGAATATTCGTAGAGATCGTTGCCCGACGTGGTGCCGGTGTTACGCCCGGCGAGCTTGCGATCTTCCGTCTGCAAAATGAGCTTATTACCGTCGCCGGACTCAGCCGCCAAGCCAGGAGCGCCATCGATGATGGCCTCCGTTCGTGGGATCGTGGCGACGGTCGTATAGGGACCGCCGGGAGGACCGACGGCGTATTCGACATCGCGCGAACTACTGAGGTTGGTAGTTTCCCAACCGACTTCGACACCGATCTCGGTCAGGTTAGAGTCGAAGACGAGCGGTTGATAGGAGCCGGGGCCGGTTTCGCCCGCCGGACGGGCGGAGGTTAGCTGCCAGCCGTGGGGAGTGCGTTCGAAGAAGTAGTTTGACTGCTTCGGATCGGAATTATCACCCCAGTGGACGCCGACGGCGGCGTGGAGCATCAGATGTTCGCGGTCTTCCCCGATTTCCGGTCCGGCTTCCAGCGCCCCACCGTAGTGAAAGATGTCCTCGGTTCCATCCTTTTCGGCAGGCGTGACCTGCTCGTAGGCGCGACAGTCCGGGAGACTGGCCGAGGGGCCGGAGCGCAACGCTTCGTTGGGACACGGGGCCGGCGCCGTCGCGGGAGCCGGCGTCGGGATGGTGAGTGCCTGTTCCGAGCCCGTGTCGGAACCGGCCGGGCTGGTCGCGACAATACGGTAGTGGTACGTTTCGCCTGCGCGCAGACCCTGAAGATCTTGGCCCACGATCCCGGAGCCCGAGACTTCGGGAGTCTCGGTAGCGTTGGCGAAGCCGCCGAGTTCGAACTGTCCCTGGCTGACATATTCGAAGTGGTAGTAAACCGGGAACGGCGCGCCGGCTTCAATCGTCGCGATCGTCACCGAGCCCGACGGGGTGAGGCCCGACGCTTCCGCGGTCATCGGCGGTAGGTTCTTACCGGCCAATTCGCCGGCAAATTCAACGGCGTAGGAGTCGGGAGCCGGCCCAGGATGGACATGGAAATTCCCAGTTCCGGACACCCCGCCGATGTCGGGGATTTCGCCCAGCGCGTCGCCGATCCTTGACGTCTCGTTCTGTTCGTCGGAGGTTTCGTGCGGGATGAAGGCAAGTTCGGCCGAGAGGGCGACACCCGCTCGGCTTTCGGTGGCGATCTGGTTGAGGCCCAGCGTGGGAAGTCCTCCAGCGCCGGTGCCCTTGCCTTCGATGAACGAGCCGTTGGGAATGCCCACGCCAAAGACCTCCTCATCGTAAGCAAAGACGCCGCTCGACGTTTCCAGATCGGTAATCTGCGTCGAACCTTCAGTGATCATGCCGGTGCCGGTGGCGCCGGTGCAGCGACCTTCCATGCAGAGCTTGAACGTTCCGCCGGTGGCGCCGCCCCCGACCGTCACGGTCTGCAATTCGTTCGTCGGTGTACCACCGGCCTTGACGAAACCCATCGCGCGGACTGTTTCGCCGTCGAGAGTATGAGTGGCGAAGGTCGTGACCGTGGGCGGACTGACGGTGCTAAAACTGCTCACAATCGATTCCGCACTCCCTTCTTCGCTTACGGCAGAGACGCGCACATAGTACTTGGTGGCGGCGCTCAGACCCGTGAAATGCACACCGAATTCCAAATGCAGACTGCTATTGGCTTCGGCGGTGGAAATCGTACCGCTGCCACCGGGTACATCTGTCCAGGGACCGCTTGCGCCAACGGTGGAATATTCCATGCGCCATTTTGTTTCTGTGGTCTCGGCCGCGACATCGTAACCCGCGCTGATATAGCCCCGGAGGTAGGCCGTGCCGGCGGTGATGTCGGAAACGTCCACTTCAGCTTTCGGGGTCCCGGCGGCGACAGCTGGAGCAGCGGCAAAGGCCAAGCCCAGTATGGCCGCAAGGAGAACAAGCCCGAAAGCACCCGCCACACGCGCATCGGCCCCAGGCCGTTGGCTTGTCGACGTCACATAGCTCACGCGCCCGTCACCGCCCATGTGCCGTTCACGTTCACCGTTCCCGCTTCGTGGGAGAAGGTCACCATGCCGAAACCAAATGGACTGACCTTGGTGCCGCTCGGGCCCTGTTCTTCACTTTCCGGTGCGTGTAAATATGGGGCCTCAAACGTATCTATCAGCGGAAGCTCGATAACCCCGAGATATTTTTCTTCCGTATTTTCGTTCTGGTCTTCAAAGATGCAGACGTTCCCCTTTTCAGCGCCGGGTTCCGTCACAGTACCCGTACAACCCTTTGGAGGCGTTTCGGTGGCCTTGATGAAGTGCTTGACTGGCGCGGAACTGAGCGGTATGTCAAAGCTGACGGTCGTGCTGAACTTCTGTTCGTTAGCGGACGCCTGCCCCTCCACGTCCCAATCCCCTTTGAGCGTGGCGCCTTCCGGGAGCGTCCCACCGGCGGTCCACGGAGAGCCTTCAGGCCCTTCCTTGCCTTCCTTCCCGGCCTTGCCTTCTTTGCCTTCAGGGCCGGTCCCGCCCGTTTCGCCCTTGCCACCCGCGGCCCCTGCCGCGCCCTGCGGGCCGGCCTGACCTGCCGCACCCTGCGCGCCGTTCGCGCCGGCCTTACCCTTCAACTGCGCGAACACGCTCGGCTTGATCTGCTTCGTCGAAGTGATCACATACCGACCCGCGGCATAGGCGCCTCCGGCCATCGCGAACACGAGCGCCAACGAGGCGATCACCGTCGCGGGAGTGACACGCATCCGTCTACGTATTGCTGAGAACATCGGTTCACCTCTCCTTTGAGGACGTGGAAGCGCCCAGCGCTGCGCACGCGTGTTGTCGAGTCCACGATGCAGTTACCGTCCCGCGCCGAGCGAGACCCCTTTTTACAGCGGTCATCGGACCATCCCCTCCCTGGAGGAATACGTAACCCACCTGTACCGGACAGCAGCTGCAATCACTTGAAAAGGTGACAAGCAGGTGCAGGCCCGAACCAGACCCTATGTTTTCGATCCTCCCGCGACCCCCACCTGTTACGGGCCAAGATCATTATAAGCAGAGCGTGGCGCAGTTGTCAAGGGTCTACTCGCCACTAGCTTCGATACCCACGCGAACACCCAGAGTCACGTGGAGAGGAACGGGCTTGCGGAACGCCTCAGACGCCCGCCTGCGCACGGATCGCCTGCTCGACCTCCCGACCCTTGGGAGTAAGGCTCCAGGCGTTCGGCTCACCGCGTGCGAAAGCCGGGGCTTCGTTGGCGATCAGGCCGAGGTGCGCCAGGCGCCAGAGGAGCTTTGACATCTGGCCGGGATCGGTGACTCCCGCGGCGTCGGCGATCTGCCGTCCGGAGGGACCTGGTCCCCGCTCTCCCAGCTCGGAGACCGCGAGCAGCACACGGACCGTGCGATAGGTGAGGCGCATGTCGAGCTCGCGCAGCGGATCTCCGTTGGGCCGCGCTGGAGCGCTCTTGCGGGGTGCCGCGCGCCGCGCGAGCTCCCGCTCGGCCACCTCCGGCCCGAGGTAGGGCAACACGATCATGCTCGTCAGCGGGCCGAGCAGGCCGCTCAACGGCTTGGCGTTGGCCGCGGCCATACGCGCGTGGATCACCGCGAGCACCGCCCCGACCGCCCCCTCGGCGACGATCCGCGGTGCACGCCCGGGTGAGCCCTGGCCGGCGGGACCCCGGCCACGGGGTCCGCCGTTGGTCTCTGCGCCCCGCGCGACGGAGAAGCGCTGAGCGCGTCCGCCATCGTGCACGGCGTCGATCAGCGCCTCCACGACGCGCGCGCGGCGATCCAGCACCGGGCCCTTCGCCGCAAGCGCGTCCACGACACAGAGGCCGCCCAGCGCGGGCTCTGCGTCGAGAAACCCGAGCGCGGCATCGAGGCCCGCTCTGACCCGCTCCCGCCAGTCACCCGGTGCCTGGTAGGCCGGCAGCGCCGCCTCGGCGGCGCGCTGCATTGCGTGCTCGAACGCCGCCAGCAGGCAATCCTCGCGATCGTCGAACAGCTCGTAGAAGGTGCGCCGCGAGACGCCCGAGCGGGCTACGACGTGCGACACCGAGACGCCCCGCACGCCGCGCTCGCGGGTCAGCTCGGTCATCGCGGCGAGGACCCGCGCCCGCTTGAGGTCACTCACACGCTCGCGGGTCAGAACGACATGGTGGCCATCGCGGCCCGGGCCGATGGAGCGCCCGGCGTCGCCGCTCGCATCGCGGCGCGCCGTGCCTCCGCCACGCATACGCGAGGTAACCGCCACATTCTCACCTCTATTTCTGCTTCCGCTTCCCCCCAGCGGCCTTCCTGCCCCTGCCGGCCTTGCCCTTCTTCTTTTTCTTGGGCTTCTTCGCCATCGGGCAGCCGGTGACGGCGAGCTTGGTGTTCTGTTTGATCTCGGCGCCGTTCTGGCTGACGAGTTCGGTGGGCATCGTGAGGTTTTTGGTGGTGCAGAGGTTCCCGAGGGCGGCAAGGGCGCTGTAGGGGCCCTCTGGGAGCGTCAGTTCGAAGCTGGTGACGGGCTGGTCGGGGACGGTCTTAAACGTTGAGCTGGTCACCCCGGATTTGCTGATGAAGGTGGTGCCGGTGAGGTCGATCGTGAACCCGTAGCCCTGGAGGACGACAACGAGGCTTGGCCACCCTTCACCGCCGTGAGAGACGAAGTACGCGGGGCCTTCGAGGGGGACGGGAAGGATCGGGGTGATCGCCTTGGCGTGCCCGATGATCGACGCGGGCGGGCACCCGGCGGGGTTGGTTTCGAACTGGGCGGCGGTGCACGCTTTCTGCAGAGTCGGCAGCCGGGAGGGTAGTGCTTTGGGGAGTTCGACTTTGACGCGGCTGATGTTCGCCTGGGTGCCGAGCGCGCCGGGGACCGCGAGCTTTGCGGTGAGGCTTGCGCCGTCCGCCCTGCTGGTCTTCCCTGATGTGGAGACGCTGAACGCCGGTTTGAAGGCGAGGCTTGAGCAGTCGGCGGCCTCGAATGGCGTGTTGACGTTGACGGGCACCTGGTCCGCGGGGTTCGTGAAGTCCGCGCCGGCGCCGTCGATTGTGTCCGTGATCGACAGGGGGTCGCAGTTGGTGGGGTTGAGGATGAATTGGTTGCGGTCCATGTAGACACGGATTTCGCGGACGTGCACGACGATGCCCTTGATGATGTGCGGGATCGGATCGGAGCCGTTGGCGCTGACTTCGACCTGTGCCGTCGTCGGGTTGATGTCCAATGCGAAGCGAATCACGACGGTCCCGAGGTCAAACGGGCCGACCTTCGCGGAGGTGATCGAGACGATCGACAGTGGCGCGCCGTGGTAGGGGCCCGCGAGGTAGATCTTGCCAGGTGTCTGCGCGAGGACGCTCCCGACGCCGGCACTGACGATCGTATGCCCGATTTCGCTCGCCGCGGGACACGATGGTTCGGCCTCCTCCTGCGCGCCACTCACTGCCTTGGCCGCTTCGATGTCTGCCTCAGGGCAGAACGGGATCCCCGTGAGGTTCCCTGTCAGGCCGGGCGGCAGCGTCGTTGAGAAGCGAGTGAGCTCTTGTTCGCCGTCTTCACGGATGATCTGTAGGTAGAACGGGGAGTAGGAGCCGCCGGCGTTGTTATCGGTGCCCGAGACGATCCGCGGTTTGAAAGGCGGGACGCCGCCGGGCGGGCACGAGCCACCACCAATCCCATTTTCGATCTGGAAGGAGCTGTCCACGGGACTCGGGGAGTCCGGCGCAGACCACGGCGTCAGCTCCCCTTCCGCGGTGTAGGTGCCGCATGCCGGAGGACTCACGAGCGGCGAGGTCGCGCCCTGTCGCAGCTTCAACGTGAACCTGCTGAAGGGGACCTGCGGGTTTTCATCGAAAGTCGTGACCAGCTGTCCCGTCACTGGGTTCGCTTCGATATGGCCGGCGAGTTTGACGATGATCCCGCGTTGCGGGTCCTTCACGACGATGTACAGTGCGAGCAGCGAGTCGAACGGGTTTTCGTATGGCTTCGCGATGTAGATCGCGCCGGAGAGCTTTTCCGGGAGAACGGGCGTTTCCACTTCGACGGCGCCGATCTTCGATTCGGCCGGGCAGCCGGCCCCGGGTAGCGACGAGGACGTTTCCGCTTCGTACTGCGCCGGGGTACAGGCGCCGAGACCCGAGCCCGCTGACGGGTTGACGGTGTAACCCACGGGCAGCGCCAGCTCGGTGTCCTTGACATTCGCGGTCGAGACCGAGAATGGGTCTTCCCAGTTCTGGGGCACGATCAGCGAGATATCCAGGCCACTCGGTGATTCCGCGGTGTTCGTCGTCGGCTGCACGTCGATCGAGGGGTTGAACGGGATGCGTTCGCATTCGGCGAGCGGTCCGACTTCTGTCAACGTGCTGGAGAAGCTTTCTGGCGTCTCCCACGAATCGGCCGCAAGCATGGCAGTGGAGGACCCGCAGCTCGTCGGGTTGGTGAGATAGGGCTCGAGCGGAACGTCGTCGCTCTGACCCCCGTTGTCGCATTCGAGCTTGCCCGCCGGTTCGTCGCATTCCTCGCCGCGTTCAGGGTCGTGGCTGGCGAGCGCGGGGAGCCCCCAGACGGTGACCGAGATTTCATGGGGTTCGTTGGTGTTCTGGATGTTTGCGGTCGTGATCGTGAGCCCGGAATCGCCCGGACGCACCGTGACCGCCAGAATCTGCGAGAGGAGATCCGCGCGGAACCCATACTCAACCGTGATCCCGAAGCTGGTGACTTCCATGTTGTAGAGAGGAACCTTGTACCTCTGCGGCGTGCCGGTGGAGTCGATCTCGAAGCTGATCGTGCCGACCTGGCTGGCGGGGGGACACTTGGGCGGCTTGCCTTCGCCGACTCCCACACCGAGCAGCTGGCTCTCCGCGCAGGTTGGCACGGCGGTGCTGTTACCGACGAAGCCCGGAGGGAGGTTGACGACGATCGTACGGACATCGTTGTCGGTCTTTCCACTCACAGTGTGAGCGAAATCGAATGTGGTCGTAAGATCCTCATGCGCACCCGCCTGATAGGTGGAGGGCGTCACATGGAAGGAGCCCGGGACGATTTCGAACGGCTTTTTGCTGGGCACAGCGACAGCCACCCCCGCACCCGTAAGCAAAACAACGAGCGTAAGGAGCGGAGCGAGAAGCGCGGCGAGGAAGCGGCGCCGAACGGCATTGCGCGCCGGCTTCAAACAATTGGGCACCCTCATGATTTCCTCCTCCGCTTGTTGCCGGCCTTCTTGGCCCGCTTACCTTTCTTCCGCGACTTTGCCTTCTTCCCCATCTTCTTCGCCTTGGCCTTCTTTGGCTTCGGCTTGGGCTTGGGCTTAGACACAGCCGGCGCGCCCACTTCACCCGAAAGATTGCCCGCGCCCTGAAAAGTCGAGCTGGATGGGGTGAGATCCGTCGGCGCCGCGACTGGAGTCGAGCAGGCGTCACCTTCGCATTCAACCGGGCGAGGTGGCGGCGGCGGGAAGCCGCCCCCGATCCGGGCGTCGTACACGTCCAGCGCGGAATCGTTGTCGGAGGGAAGCAGCTCAGCATGGGTGGCGAAGAACACATCCCGCCCGGAGGGATCCGTGCCGAGTAACCTGACCAAGGTATCGAACGCCGTACCCGAAGAGATCAGACGGATACAACCCTCCAAGCGCCGGCAGCCGGCGATACCTTCAGCGCGCCACTCATAGACGTCTGTCGATGGAGAGAATTCTTCGTATTCATTGGGATCCGCACCGTCGTTGAATACGCCTCCGATTTCGCCGTTGACGTCCTGGGGAGCGAGCGCGTCAATAGTCGTGAAGAAGGCGAAGTCCCCGTCGGCGCTGGTAAGTTCAAACTGAAGGGGCTGCTTGGGCTGGGGGTCAAACGGCGAGGCGCACGAGATGCAGACGGCCGCCCCGTCAGTGCTGTCATAACGGTACTCGGCACCCTTTTCGATGCCTAGTTGAGCAGCAGAGAAATCGACGTAGCGCCCATCGGGGCTGATCCAATCGATCGCGGGGTTGTTCGCGCGACCGGCGGGCGTGAGGAAACGCAGCGTCTGCGTCGCGATGTCATAGCTGTATATGCCGCTACCCGCAGGCGCTTCGGTTCCGGGAAGCTGTTCCTTGGATTCAAGGTAGACCACCTTGAAGTCCTCCGAGACGTAGACGCCGACGTTGCCACCCTCGTTGGTGTTGAAGAGGTGCTGGAGCGAGGCGGATTCGGTGTGGTACAAAAAGAATTCCTGGGTGGCGCCGCTGGTCTTTTCCAGCAGCAGCTGTGTGGCTTCGGGATCCGACGCCCGCACCGCGTAGGGGCCGAGCTCAACAGTTTCAGCGCCATCCACCCGCATATAGAGGTCGGCCGGTTCCGAGCAGTTGCTGCCCGGCACAGCCTCAAAGAACACGCGGGCGCCATCAGCGGAAACATGGACGAGGGTGGCGCCGCATGTGCCGATCGTGGTGCCGGGCAAGCCGCCGCTGACGTTAGCCTGACGCAGTTCGCCACCGGAGTATTCGTAAAGGTCCTGACCGCTCGCGGTCGCGCTCGGGTGCGCGGGGATAAGCGAGCGGTCTTCGACGGCGAGAATCAGCTTCGCCGCGCTCGCGGAAGCAGCAACCCAGCCCCCATCTGCGCCAACCTGCGAGCGCGGCACCTTCGCAACGACGGTGTACGGGCCGCCCGCGGGGCCCGCCTTGAATTCCATTTCCGTCGACGAAATGCCGCCACCGGTGGCCCAACCAGCTTCGAGACCCACGCTGGTGAGATTGGCCGAGAAGACCTGAGGAACGTAGCGATCGACGCCCGCTTCCGGCTGAGGCGAGCCGGAAGTCATCCGCCACCCTTCGGTGCCGCGCGAGAAAAAGTACGGGCTGTCCCCGGCATCGGGGCCCGCACCCCAATGGGTCCCGACCTGGGCGATCATGAAATCTTCGCCTTCGGCGCCAACCAGCGTTGTTGTCTCACTGCCGCCGCCGTTCTTGAAGAATTCCTTCGCGCCTTCCTTGTCCACCGGGGTGACCTGCTCATAGGCGCGGCAATCGGGGAGGTGCGCGGATAGGCCGGTGCGCGTCGCCTGGTTGGCACACGGTTCTTCTTCTTCGGTTTCGGGACTCGTGGCCGGCACGGTCAGGGTCTCTTCGTTACTCGCAACGCCCCCCGGCGCAGCGCCACTACTGCCGATGAGGCGATAGTGGTAAGTCTTGCCAGGCTGCAATCCGGCAAGATCCGCGCCAACCGAGGCACTTGAGAAGAAGCCCGTTATACCGCCCTTGGATTCGATCCCGCCCACTTCAACATCACCTTCGGGAGCACTGGTCGCTTCCGCAAACCCATTGCGCGCGAACTGCTCCTGCGTGACGTATTCAAAATGGTAATGGGTGTCAACGCCGTGAGAGCTGACCGCGCCAAAGACACTGACGGAACCGCCGACGCCGAGGACGTGAACGGCGAGGGCTTGAACGATCGGCGAACCCGCGGTTTCAAAGCCGATCGCGCTGGATGTTTCGCTCCCATGTTCGTTCTGGGCAAAGAGACGCGCGTAATAGGTATGGGCGGGACCGAGATCCGTGAGGCCACCAGAGACTTCGTGGAATTCATCGTCGGCTTCCGCTTGGGGGATCGTCCCTTCAGCGCCGGGCACCGCTGTCCACGGGCCACTTTCAGCGGTGGCGTATTCTAATCTCCAGTGCGTTTCGGACTCATCAGGATTGACCACCCCCGCGAACTTGGCCGACGTCGCGGTAAGTTCGGTGGGCCTACCGCTTAAGGAGGCCGCCGGGTGCGCCGGGCGAGTGTTGAAGTCTCCTGTTGTGGAGGCCGTGCCCTGGCTGTTGGTGGCGACAGTGCGAATATAGTAATGCGTTTCGGCCGTGAGACCGGTGATGTGAACTTTAGCCCGCGCGAAGTCTTCAGCGACGCTGACGTGGCCGCTGGCGCCGGACACCGGGGTCCAGGGGCCGCTCGGGCTGGTTGAGTATTCCCAGTGGTATTCCGCTTCCGCCCCGTCGGTATCAACTTCGGTGTAGACAGTGGCAGCAGTTACTCCTAAGGCTTCAAGACACGCATTCACATCAACGCGTGTAGTGCATGCCACTTCCAGGAATTCGGGGGGGCCAACGGCAAGCGTGGTGAATTGGATTTCTTCGGTCGCGGAGCCATGCGCGTTTTCGGCGACGACTCGAGCATAGTAGGTGGTTTTGGGGGTGAGGCGGTACGCGGTTGCAATCGGTTCGTTTTCTCCCGCAACCTCCGTGCCGCTACTCGCGAGCGTCCACGGACCGATCTTGTTGGCTGTATATTCGATACGCCAATTGGTCACGGAACCGTGGGTCAATACGCTTGCCTTGAGTTCCGCTCGGGTTGCATGAAGACCTTCATCAATATTATTGCGTGGACCGCCCACTTCGAAATGGGTGAGTGTGGGGGGGCCAACGGGTTCGCCTGCCTCATAGGATGCCAGCACCGGAGTAGCAAGGGCAAGGGCCAGCACGAGTGTGGCGGGAAGAAGGGTCAGGACGAAATAGTGTCGTGTCCGCTTGCCCTGCGAGGCAGCGAGGTGAACGGCAACCGTGCGGCTGGCAGGCGCAGAGGAAGACGCACCGCTCCGTTGAGCGACGTAGGCACGCAGGGTGGCGAAGAAGCCGATCCGTCGGGACGGGATCTCGATGCTTCGCTCGGGGTGGTTCACCGTGGTGCCTTTCTCGTGAGGGTGGACTGTGTCGGTGCTGGTCGGTGTCGCGATCGGCGCCTGGCGCTCCCGGGGGCGGTCGCCCCCGGGGCGTGAGGCTTCTCAGGGGATGTCGGCTATTCAGCCGTCACCGCCCAGGTGCCCTGTATCGAGACGACCCCTTCAGCTTCAGCGACGGCATTCAAGCCAAAGCCGGTAGGACTGACATGAGTGATAGCGCGGTTCTCCGGACACGGACCCTGTATCGCGAAGTTACAGATGAGCGGGTACCCTTCGAGCAAAAGGGTGACATTAATGGCTGTGGTTTCGAAGATGCAAAGGTGATCCGGTGCGGCACCCGGCTGTTCAAAGCTGCCGGTGCACCCTGTGGGGAGAGGTGTTTCACCCCGCTTGACGTAGCTGACCAAGGGCCCTTCTCCCCCTTCGTTTTCGACCCGGGACGAGAAGGTCACCGCAGTCTCCGCCGCACCAGCCAACGCGCCCTTGGAGTATGAGGACGCCGCATACTGCCCCGTCAGCGTCTTACCCGAGGGCAGCGTTTCCGCGTAGCCGGTCTTGCCTTCCGCGCCTGTCGCGCCCGCGGCACCGGCCGGACCAACCGGACCCTGAGCTCCAGCGGGACCCGTTTCGCCCTTCGCGCCCGCAGGACCCTGCGCCCCCGCCGCGCCCTGCGCCCCCTGCGCACCCGCGGGACCGGTCGCACCGGTCTTACCCGCCGGGCCGGCCGGCCCCCTCGGTCCCGCCTTGGCCTTAGGCTTGCTCTTGGCAGCGGTTGCAACCGGGGTCTCGCGCGTAGTGGAATCGCTCACCTTCGCGCCCGTCCCGCCACCGCCGCTGCTTGCGGCGAACGCGCCGCCCGTCATCGCGAAGATTAGAGCCACAAAGGCCAGCGCGGTCGCGGGATTCAGGTGTTTGCGTATGGCTGAGAACATCGGTTATCTCTCCTTTGCAGACGTGCCAACGCCCAGCGCTACGCACGCGAGTTGTCGATTCAAGTCGGTGTTGAAGATCGCGGAGAGGATGTCGCTACGGGCCGAGCGCGCAGGCGTTGTCACAGCAGCCATCGAACCATCTCCTCCCCGAAGGAATCCATTACGAAACCCACCCATACCGGGCGACACCTGCCTCTTTGAAAAAGGTCGTCGACAGACGTAGTCAGACCCGAACCAGACCCTATGTTTGCTTTCCTCACTCCCCGCGGTCCCATTCAGACGACGGGATGAGACCACTATACGCATAGTGCGGGCTAGTTGTCAAGTCCCCCTTGGTTTTCACACACAATCGCCCAACCCATGCCGCTCGAAGCACGCGCACCCGTACACGCGCGCCGGGCCCCCAAGGACGTGGCCCATCCAGACCCGCCCGCTCGGCGGGCGGGGTCCTCATCCCAACCTCTCCGCCTGCCGATACCCGATCCAGCCGGGGGCCGCGCCATGATTTGTGCCCACCACCCTGCGCCACCCACCACTTTTTGACGCCAGCCCAAGGAGGCCAAGCGATGCAGCTGCCCGAGCCGATTCCCACCACGATCCGCGACGAGAGCTTCGCGGAAGTCACCTACCACATCCGCGGGGAGCTGGTGCCCGAGCTGCAGGTCGTGCTTGGGCCCGGCTCGGTGATGTTCGAGCACCACGTGCTGCTGTGGAAGGAAACGCGCGTGGAGATCGAGCTGAAGAAGCTGCCCGGCGGGGTCAAACGAAAGATCGCGGGGCTCGACTACTTCGTCACGCGCACATTCGGCGCGGGGCACATCGCCTTCTCGCGCGACGCGCCCGGGCAGTGCATCCCGATGCACCTGAAGCTCGGCGAAGGGCTCGACGTGCGCGAGCACCAGTTCATCGCCGCCACCGACAACCTCGACTACTCCTACGAACGGGTCAAGGGCATCCAGAACATGCTGCTCGGCGGGTCGGGCTTCTTCGTCGACAAGTTCCGGGCGACAACCGGTGACGCCATCGTGTGGCTGCACGGCAACGGCAACGTGTTCCTCGTCGAGCTCGGCGCCGGCGAGCAGCTCGACGTCGAGGCCGGCGCCTGGCTGTACAAGGACCCCACGGTCACGATGGAGGCCGTCACGATGGGCCTCAAGACCGGGCTGATGGGCGGCGGCGGCAAGCTCACCTGGAACCGCTTCACGGGACCCGGGCGCCTCGCGATCCAGACGATGTTCATCGCGCCGGTGGAGGGAGCCGAGACAAGCAACGCGCAGGCCGCCACCGCCGGCGGGCTCGCGGGGGCGCTGATCGGTGGGCTGACCCGAGGGTAGAAGTCGGGTCAGGCACGCTCGCGATCGGTAGCGCGAGGTGGACCGCCGCGGGGCCCCAAGCGCCCGCTCAGGCGGACGTGCGCGCCGTCGTACTGCACCTGCGAGCGCAGTCCGTTGCGTTCGCACAGCGCGATGCTGCGCAGGTTGTCGCGGGCAACGATTGCCGTGGCCACCTCGACCTCGCGGACCTCGAGCGCATCGGCGACCAGAGTTGCCATCACAACGTCCGACAGACGCGTCCCACCAGCCAGCCGGCGACCCTGGTGCTCGGTCGAGATCGCCAGCACGTGAAGACGGGCCGCCACGATTCCGTTGCCGCGATCTCTGAGCAGCATCTCGAGATGATGCGCCATGCACGCGATCAAAACACCGCCCTCCAGCACCAGCAGCAGGCGGTAGCTCCCGGGGTTCTCCAGTGCCTGCGCCAGCGCACGAGAGCGAACGTAGTTCTCGACCTCCCGCTCATACCATGGGCCGGTCGAGCAGCGAAACGCATCCAACGCCTGTGCGTCCCCCTCCTGCGCCGGCCGTACGAGCAGCCGCCGCGGCGGACGAACGCTCACGCGACTGGCAGTGGTGCGGCGAGCAGAGCGGTGGGCTCCCGGGCGAGCTCGCGTTCGAGCCAGTCCATGTCACGATCCGACAGCTTGGTGATTCCCACCTGGCTGCCGTCCTCAACCTGCACGAAGTCAAGATCCCATGGAGAGGACGCACCGGAACGCTCTGCCCGATCGAACGCGACTGCGGGCAACGGCAGGTTGTAAGACCCTCCCCCGGGGAGCGTCTCCTGCAAAAGCGCCACGGGTTGACCGAGTATGGCGAGCCCCTGGCGCTCGAGATCATCGCGTGGCACGAGCAGCATCTGCGCGCCCGCGCCCTCCAGCTCCGCGGCAGTCGCATCCATGCGCCGCACCACGCCATAGAAGGTGGTGGCAGAGGAAGCCCCACCTGGCAGGATGTCCTCGCGCGCCTGACAGGCAGATCGATCGATCTCGACGGTTGCCTCGATCAGCGCGTCGCGATCCTCGGAGACCGCGCTCAGCCAGGCGTCAGCACTCGACAACCACTCGCGCACCAATCCCGGCCGATCCGCTCCTCTCCATGTGGACCGTGCACGCAGCTTCAAATAGCGCTTGAGAGCGAGTGGGGACTCCGCGGCGAGCGGATCGATCGGCAACGAGTTGACCATCGATGCCACCGCATCGCGGATGCGCTGCGCCGACGAGGATCGCTCGATTTCCACCGCGCGCGCCGCAAGCTCACGGGCGATCCCCACTTGCCTGAGCCGGTATGCGCGGGCGGCATCGGTGTTGAGGCTGCTGTAGAGCTGAACACGTCCCAGCACCTGCCCGCCGGGGGTTCGAATCGGGATCGCCAATCCTTCGGACGCCGCACGGTGCTCACGCAGCGTGCGGAATGGACGCTCGCTGGTGATCTCGCCGGGGCGCAGCACCGACAACACTGCCTCCCTACTCACGAAAGGCGCCTCGACAACTCTCATCGCCAGATTCTACCACCGGCGCGACGAATCGACGTGTCGGTAATGGAAAATACGGATGAGCGACGCGTCCGCAGACAGATGGATCGCCGCTGGCGTTACTGATAGGCCGCCACCACGGCCACGATCACGTAGATCGCCGCGAGCGCCCAGCCCTCGAAAGCGGCCGCCTCGCCATCGCCCGTGACCTGCCACACCGCGATCGTCATCAGGCCGAGCGCGCCGATGTAGATCGGCTGCAGCGCGAACGTCAGCTGCGTGGGGAGCGCCAAGGAGATCAGCACCAGCGCCGGGAATAGGAACGCGGCGATCTGCGCCACCGAGCTCTTGACCACCGCAATCGCGAGGTCGGCCTTGCCGCGCGCCGCCAGCGTGATGCCGGCAAAGTGCTCCACCGCGTTGCCGGCGATCGCCACGATTACGAGGCCCGCGAATGCGGTGGAGATGTGCAGGATCTCGATCGCCGGGCGCAGCGAGCTGACGAACCACTCCGAGACGAAGCCCGCGCCGACGCCGGCCGCCACGAGCAGGATCAGCGCCGCGCGTAGCGAGATGCGCGCCGGCTCCCCCGCCGGCGGCTGGGGCACGCGGCTCCCTGTGGCCGCGGCTTTGGGTCGCAGGTAGGGCACCAGCCACGTCGCGTACACCCCCAGCAGGCAGCAGGCGCCGACCACGGAGATCGTGTCCACGTGCGCGCCGGCCGCGCTGCCCGAGCTGAGCGCGAGGCCGATCAACACGATCAAGAAGACCGTCACCAGCAGCAGTGTCGTGGCGTCGTTGGGCAGGCGACTCGAGAAGCGCATCACCCCGTCCGGCGCCTGCCGCGCGCCGGCCACGATCGTCAGGCCCAGCACCAGCAGCGCGCTCGCCAGCAGCGAGCCGACGAGCGCCGTCTGGGCGACGACGAGGTCACCCGCTTTCAGCGCGAAGATCACGACCAGCAGCTCGGGCAGGTTGCCGAGCGTCGCCTGCAGCACCCCGGTCGCGCGCGGGCCGATGTGCTCCCCCAACTGCTCGGTTCCGAGCGCCACCGCCCACGCGAGGCCCGCCAGCGCCACCGTCGCCAGCGCGAAGCGCGGGACTGCCGCCCACTTCCCGTAGTTGGCCGCTCCCGCCAGCGCCGCCGTCACGGCCACCGCCGCCAGCAGGAGGCGCTCCACTTTGCTCAAGCCGGCCATGGCGCCGGGCGAGCATAAACCCCGAGGGGGCGGCACATCGCGGCTACGCCCCTCGCCCGCCGCGCGTGGGAGGCCAGTCGCCAACGTACGGGCGCCGAGGCAAGCGGGTACGCTGGCCCGATGCGCCTGGCGACATTCAAGCCCCCGGAGCGCGACGCCCCGCGGGCCGGCACTGTCGCGGACGGCCACGTCACCGCGTTCGCCGACGAGCGTCTGACCGTGCTCGACGTGTTGGGCAGCCCCGCGCTCGCGCAGAGTACCGCCGCGGTCGGCGGAGCCGACGGGCCCGGGCCCACCTGGCCGCTGCGGGAGGTGACGTTGCTCGCGCCGGTGCCGGCGCCGCGGGCGATCTTCGGGATCGGGCTCAACTACGCCGACCACGTCGCCGAGACCGGCGGCGAGCGGCCCGCGCAGCCGCTGGTGTTCATGAAGCTGCCCGCCTCCGCCGCACCGCCGAACGCGCCCGTGCGCTGCCCCGCCGTCGTGCGCCGTCTCGACTACGAGGGCGAGCTCGCCGTGGTAATGGGCGCCGGCGGGCGCGTCGCCGGATACGCCGTCGCCGACGACGTCAGCGCGCGCGACCTGCAGGGCCGCGAGCCGCAGTGGACGCGCGCCAAGGGCGCCGACGGCTTCTGCCCCTACGGCCCCTGGATCACCACCGCCGAGGAGGTCCCCGACCCGCACGCGCTGCGCCTGCGCACGTGGGTCAACGGCTCGCCGCGCCAGGATTCGAACACCTCCAACCTGATCTTCACCGTCCCCGAGCTCGTGGCCTTCATCGCCGAGACCTGCACGCTGTTTCCCGGAGATCTGATCCTCACGGGCACGCCCTCCGGTGTGGGGCTCGGGCAGAACCCGCCGGCCTTCCTGTCAGCGGGGGACGTCGTGCGGATCGAGATCGAGGGGCTCGGGGCGATCGAGCACGGAGTGGCTTGAATATCAGTTCTTCGCGGCCCCAACCATTTCATTTTGTGAAGCGGTGCAGGGCGTTTGGCCGTCGTCGGCCGTCCCCTCAGTGGCTCTCGAGCACCCGGTCGATCATCCCGTACTCCAAGGCCTGCTCGGCGGTGAAAAAGCGGTCGCGCTCCATGTCGCGGCGGACCTCCTCCTCGGCGCGACCAGTGCACTCGGCGTAGATCTCGTCGATGCGCGCGCGCACCTTGAGGATCTCGCGGGCGTGGATCTCGATGTCGGTGGATTGCCCTTCGAAGCCGGCGGAGGGCTGGTGGATCAGGATGCGGCTGTTGGGCAGACATGCCCGCTTGCCTTTGGCGCCGCCTGCCAGCAGCAGCGAGCCCATCGACATCGCCACCCCCACGCACATCGTCGCGATGTCGGGCTTGACGAAGTTCATCGTGTCGTAGATCGCGAGACCCGAGTAGATCGAGCCGCCGGGAGTGTTGATGTAGATCGAGATGTCCTTCTCGGGGTCATCGGCCTCGAGGTGCAGCAGCTGCGCCACCACGAGGTTGGCGACCTGATCTTCGATCGGCGTGCCGAGGAAGATGATGCGCTCGTTGAGCAGCCGCGAGTAGATGTCGAATTCGCGTTCGCCGCGCGCGGTGCGCTCGACGACCATCGGCACCAGTTGCATGTCCATAGCGCCACCCTAGCGTGCCGCCCGTGGGGACGCCGCCAGCCGCCGCCCCGCCCCGGGGACGCCGGCCAACCGCCACCCACCCGTGGGGGGCCGTCAGCCGCGGCTCCGCCAGGAGCCCACCCGCCGACCGTGCGAGGCCGCCGGTGGGTCGCTACCGGTCGACCGTCGTCATCCCCTGCGCGTCGTAGCGATCGCCCGTCGCGGGAGGGACCGCGGCGGCGATCCGCTCAGACTCCTCGGGGCTCAGCCGCACCTCGATGGCGGCAAGGTTGTCCTCCAGGTACGAGCGCCGCTTGGTGCCCGGGATCGGGACGATGTGCTCCCCGCGCGAGCGCACCCATGCGAGCGCGAGCTGCGCCGGGGTGACGCCCTTCTCCGCGGCCAGCTCGCGAACGCGCTCGGTGAGCACGAGGTTGCGCTGGAAGTTCTCATCGCTGAAGCGGGGACCGTAGCGGCGGAAGTCGCCCTCCTCGATCTCCTCGCGCGAGGAGAAGCGTCCGACGAGGAAGCCGCGGCCGAGCGGCGAGTAGGCGACCAGCGCGATCCCCAGCTCGTCGAGCGTCGGCAGGATCTCCTCCTCCACCTCGCGCGTCCACAGCGAGTACTCGCTCTGCACGGCGGCGATCGGGTGGACCGCGTGCGCGCGGCGGATCGTGGCGGCGCTCGCCTCGGAGAGGCCGAGGTGGCGGACCTTGCCCTCCTTGACCAGCTCGGCCATCGCGCCGACGGTTTCCTCGATCGGGGTGGAGGGGTCGACACGGTGCTGGTAGTAGAGGTCGATGTGCTCGACGCCGAGGCGCCGCAGCGAGCCCTCGCACGCTTCGCGCACGTACGCTGGACTGCCGTCAACCGAGCGTCGCCAGGACCCGTCCCGCCCACCCAGCTCCAGCTTGATCCCGAACTTGGTGGCCAGAAACACCTCGTCCCGGCGCCCGGCGATCGCGCGGCCGACCAGTTCCTCGTTGGTGTGCGGCCCGTACATGTCGGACGTGTCGAGGAAGTCGCACCCCAGCTCGAGCGCCCGGTGGATCGTCGCCGTCGACTCATCCGCGTCCGTCGCCCCGTAGAACGCCGACATCCCCATGCACCCCAACCCGATCTCCGAAACCTCGGGGCCGCCGGGCCCCAGCGTGCGCCTGTTCATGTGCGATTCCTCCTTGCCGACATAATGCTGCCTTACCACTGTGCGCCCGCCGCGCACCATCGTCACCCACCGCCGACGATCCGACCATGTTCCCCCTGAACCTACCGAACATCCTCACCGTGCTGCGGATCATGCTGGTCCCCGTGCTGGTCGTCGCCCTGCTCGGCAACACCGCCTCCGGCGATGTGCTCGCGGCGGTGGTGTTCGCGCTGGCCTCGCTGACGGATTTCGCCGACGGCTATCTGGCGCGCACGCGCGGGTCGGTCACCACCTTCGGCAAGCTGATGGACCCGCTCGCCGACAAGCTGCTGATCGTCGCCGCGCTGCTCTCGCTCGTCTCGCTCGGGCGGCTGGCGGCGTGGGTGGCGATGGTGATCATCACTCGCGAGCTCGCGGTCACGGTGCTGCGCATGGGGGCCACCCAGGCGGGCGTGGTGATGGCGGCGAGCATGTTCGGCAAGGTCAAGACGTGCATGCAGATCGCGGCGATCCTCGCCGTGATCGCCGTGCCCGACAAACCGCTGTGGGTCGCGTTGCTGCTGTATGCCACCGTGCTCGTGACGGTGCTCTCGGGCCTCGACTTCTTCTTCGGCCTGCGCCGGCAGATGGCCCGGGCGCAGTCGCACGGCTGAAGCGAGCGCAACGATCGATTGGGATGAGCGGCTCGGCCCGGAGGCCGGCCGCCGAGGGGGCGAGGAGGTCGGCGAGCGCCCTACGCGCCCGGCGCCTCCGCGGCCCCGTCACCGAGCCACTCCTCCAGCGTGGTCTGATGCGAGGCGGGCAGGCCGGAGTCGATCTCGCCGCGCAGCTCCGCGAGCAGGCCGTGGCGTTCGGCGACGACGTTGTGCACGTGGATCGTCTCGAGGTTCTCCTGGCGCGCGGAGACGAAGCTCGCGCCGTCCAGCCCGGGGAAGGCGACGACGACACCGGCGACCATCTCGCGCACGCAGTCCTCGACGAAGCGGGGGCGGCGGTGGGCCTTCTCGACGACCGCGACCTCGTCGGAACGCTTCATCAACTCGTAGATCTCCGAGGACATCGAGCCCTCGACGATCTCCAGCAACGTCTTGGCGTCGATCTCCGCCTCGCACCCCTCCAGGCAGCCGATCTGCAGCGTGCCAAGGCCGCGCTGGTTGTGCGTGGCAACCGGGACCGCGGCGAGGATGCGCTCGATCTGCTCCGCGGAGAAGCCCTCCCGCTCGGCGAGGCGCTCGCGCGCACGGGCCGCGACGAGCTCCTGCGCGCAGGGGCAGGCGGTGATCCCCGTCGCGGAGACCCCCACCACGTGGCGCGTCCCCCCCGGGAGCGCCACGGCGCGGCCGTGGAGCGTGTAGATCTCCTGCGTCGAGACGCCCGACACGGGGGCTGGCTTGTGCTCGGGGTAGCGCGCCTGCACCGTCACCTCGGCGCGCTCCGCGCCCTGGCGCTCGCGCACGAGCTCGGCGATGTCGCGCGCGAGCGTCTCCGCGCGGAACGGCGACTCGTTGAGCACCACCTCCCCGATCGCCTCGTTGACGACCTCCTCGAAGCGCGACATGTGCGCGCCCTTCTGGTCGCGGCTCAGGTCGACGAAGCACTCCAGGCGCGCGAAGAACAGCTCGTCGCGGATGCGCACCACCTTCTCCACGCCGGTCACCCCCACGCGCGAGAGGCCGACACGCACGGCGGGCACGCGGGCCTGCACATCTTCCGGCGTCGCCCGGGCCTCCGGCGCCGGCGGGTCAAGCGAGGGGTTCGTGCGCATCGTTGTCGGCACCGCTCGCCAAGCGTAGTACACGCGGTCTCATGCCAATCGATGGAAGCTGCGCACGGGGGCCTTGATATCTGGTATCACTCCGCAGATCGTTTTGGACAAGGCCGCAACGTCGAGGTCAGTCGCGGGTTTGGGCAGGTAGAGCCAGCGCGAGCAAGACGGCTGGGGAGCAGGAGCAGAGCCGGTGGCAGTCATCACCGAAGAGACGCGTAGGAGGCGCGGAGGAGCAGGCTGGTAGGGGAGGCGCGGCGGGTGCGGCTCGCCGCGATGGGCGCAGTATGGATCCCGGGGGTCCACAGAGGTGAGCGAGAAGGTATTTGAGTTCGCAGGATTGGAGAGCAGGGGGGTTGGTCGCGCTCCGGTGGAGCCGGCCGCGGCAGCGGAGGTCGCGGTGGTCGAAATCGAGGAGCTGCAGGCCCTGATCGCCGACGGCCAGGAACGCGGCTTCGTGGCCTCCGACGCGCTCGCGGCGGCGCTGGAGGAGGCGGAGCTCGCAGTGGAGCAGGCACAGGACCTGCTCAGCTACCTGGAGGAGCACGGCATCGAGATCGTGGGAGAGCCGTTAGCCGCGCCGGAGCGAGGAGAGCGGGGACTGGGCGAGGAGGCCGACGAGCCACGGCCGATCCCCCTGCACCGCGAGGAGGCGCCCGAACAGGAGGACGAGGCGACGGAGGAGCCGATGGACCTCGACCAGGTCGTCGAGCTGCGCGGGCGGGCCGGCTTCGACGATGCCGAGCTGCCTGGGCGGGCGGGCCTCGATGACCTGGAGCTCGAGAGCGCCGAGTCGAGCGTCGACTCACTGCGCCTGTACCTGCGCTCGATCGGGCGCGTGCCGCTGCTGAGCGCCGCCGAAGAGGTGAGCCTGGCCAAGCGTATCGAGCGCGGCGACGTGACGGCCAAGCAGCAGATGGTCGAGGCCAACCTGCGCCTGGTGGTGTCGATCGCCAAGGGCTACATGGGCCGCGGCCTCACCTTCCTGGACCTGATCCAGGAGGGCTCGCTGGGGCTGATCAGAGCGGTGGAGAAGTTCGATTACCGCCGCGGCTACAAGTTCTCGACCTACGCCACGTGGTGGATCCGCCAGGCGGTGACGCGCGCGATCGCCGACAAGGGCCGCACGATCCGAATCCCCGTGCACATGGCGGAAAAGCTCAACAAGGTGCTGCACGCCGAGCGCCACCTGATCCAGCAGCTGGGGCGCGACCCCTCCCCCGCTGAGCTCGCCGCCGAGCTCGACTACCCGATCGGGGAAGTGCGCGAGATCCTGCGCATGGCCCAGCAGCCGATCTCCCTGGAGAAGCCGGTGGGCGAGGAGGACGACTCTGCGCTGGCGGACTTCATCGAGGACATCGCCGCCGAATCCCCGTTCGAGACCGCCTCGGAGTCGCTGCGTCGCGAAACCATCGTGCGTGTGCTGGCGGTGCTGCCGCGCCGCGAGCGGGAGGTGCTGGAGATGCGCTACGGCATCACCGGCGGGCGCTCGCGCACCCTCGAGGAGGTCGGCCGCGCCTTCAACATCACGCGCGAGCGCGTCCGCCAGATCGAGAACCGCACGCTCAAGAAGCTGCAGACACTGCCCGAGGCGCAGCTGCTGCGCGAGGCATCGTAGGCCGGCAGCTGCTGCGCGAGGCATCGTAGGCCGGCAGCTGCGGCGCGAGGCATCGTAGGCCGGCAGCTGCGGCGCGAGGCATCGTAGGCCGGCAGCTGCGGCGCGAGGCATCGCAGGCCGCCCGGCAGCTGCCGCTCTCCGTACTGCCCTTCAGCCGCCCACCCGCGGCAGCCACGGCTTTTGGCCCAGGCATCGCTGCCTCGCCGGCTCGGCCTCTCTAAACTGCTCTCTGCGTCAGCACCCGGTGGGGTGTCCGAGTGGTTAAAGGAGATCGGCTGTAAACCGATTGGCTCTGCCTACGCAGGTTCGAATCCTGCCCCCACCATTACCCGCGCCCCCTCCCCAGGGGGTTGTGGGGACGGAGCATGAGCCGCAGCGGCGGGCTGCCCCACACGCGCAGCTCCTCGACGAGCTGGAAGCCGAGGCGCTCGTACAGGGCGGCGCTGCGCTCGCTGGAGGCCTCGATGTAGGCGGGCAGACGCTCCCGATCGCAGCGTTCGAGCGTGGGGCGCATCAGCACGCTACCGAGTCCTCGTCCTTGGGTGTCCGGGTGTACGCCGATGTCGCGAACGTAATAGTGGGGCTCGCGTGCGAGGCGCATGTGACGCAATTCCATCCTCGTACCCAAGCTCGCCGCCTGGGCGATTCGAGCCCCGAATGCGCGGCCATGCAACAGGGTGGTACGCGGCGGCACCCGCCACTTGCCGGGCGGCAGGCTCAGCATCGCGCCGGCGAGATCGTCTGTCGTCTCCACGCGCCCACGCGGCAGGGCGAAGTAACGCAGCTCGATCCCGAAGTAGTGGCACAGCCGCACTCGCCGCTTCGCGTCATCTGGGATCAGCCAACTGAATATCGGGTCCTCCATGAACGCCTCCGCCAGCACCGTCCGCAGGCGCTGGACGTCGTCGACGGTCGCTCGACGCAGCCCGGGGGCGGCGGCTGTGGCGTTGAGGAGTGGGCCTGACGGCGGCGCATCCCCGAGTGGACTTGACCGCGGCCCCTCCCCGAGAGGACCTGACGGCGCTGCGTCCCGACCGACAGTTGACGACGAGCTCTTACTCATGTTGGGCACCCTTCCCGTTGGTGGTTGCCGACTCCGGCGGGCGCCGTATCACGCCCGGGTCGGCGATGCTTGGGTTCTCGCGCGCAAGTGCCTCCAGGGCCTGGAATATGAGGATCAGCAGGTCCCCGAACAGCGCATCGGGCACGGCCTCCGGATCGGCCAGCTTCTCCAGCGCCAGGCCATTGCCCAGAGCGTTGACGAGCAGTCCCATCAGCTCGCCCGCCTCAGGGCCCAGCGCGACCCCCTGTTGTCCAGCCCCCTCCAAAACCAGGCGCGTACTGGATGCACGCAGAGCCGCGAACTGTCCGGCCAGGCGCCCCTGCAACCGTGGCTCGCGAATCGCATAGGCCCAGAACTCGATGAACAGGGGAAAGTAGCCGGGACGCTCGCGCAAGATCTCCATCCAATGGTCGGCCGGCCCCCGCGCTTGCTCGGCGGCCGTCGCTCCCTCGGCGGCGATCTGGGAGTAGTCGCGCACGTCGGTGGCGATCCGCTCCTCGAACAGGGCAAGGAACAGATCCTCCTTGCCGGCGAAATTGGAGTACAACGCCCCCGTCGTCGCCCCGGCCTCGCGTGCGATCTCATCGACCGAGGCGCCGTGATACCCGCTGCGGGCAAACACGGCTTCGGCGCCATCGAGCAGGCGCCGGCGAGTGAGCGCCCGCTGCTCGTCTCGCAAGGACGGACGGTGAAGGGCATTGGGCATATCGAATATTATTGCAGATAGCGATCGCTATGTCAATGCTCGTCGCCACCACCTTCTGCATCTGAGCTCGCACGCCCAACGGCCCAGATTCTCACGCGCACTGAAGATCAAGCCCAGGTGCACGAGCCAGGGCATGAAATACGCTCATTTGCAGCCCGTAGAGACATGCGCCGGCTTGTCGATAAACTAAATAGAGCGTTTATTACCCAGCCCACAGAGGTGGGGTTTTGCGATGTTGACGCGGCGTAGACAAAGATCTGTAGACCTCTCGTCTGCGAGGCGGGACAGTTAGCGGGTGTCCGTGGAGCAGATACGCAGCCAGTTCGCCAAGAACCTGCGCGCGCACCGAGAGCGCTCGGGGCTCTCGCAGGAGGCGCTCGCTGAAGCGTGCAACCTGCATCGCACCGAGATCAGCCTCCTGGAGCGGTGCAAGCGCTCACCGCGCCTGGAGACGCTCGTGATCCTCGCCAGGGGTCTCGGGCTCGCCTCGCCCGCAGAGCTGCTCGACGGCATCCGCTGAGGCCACTCCGCCGGCCCTGCGCGGCGCGAGCGCGCCCGGACCTTGCGCCGCGGCCTGCCGACTTGCGCCGTGGTACGCGCGCACGCGGCCCAGGCGCGAGGTGGGCACTCGCTCTAAAGCCGCCGCCCGGCGAGACCCTCGGCGGCCTCGATCAGCGCGGCGTAGTCCTCCTCGCCGTGGCCGCGACCAACCGTCGCGGCGAGCAGATCGCGGGCGTGGGCGGCGGCGGGGAACGGCATCCCGGCCGCCTGAGCTTCATCGAGGCAGAGGCGCACGTCCTTGAGCATGTGCGCGGTCTTGAACAACGGGGTGAAGTCGTGCGCGCGCATCGCGTCCGCCTTGAGCTCGAGCTGGGCGGAGGCACCGGAGCCGTTGGCGAGCACCCGCGCGAAGGCATCGAGGTCGAGGCCGCTGGCGCGTGCGAGCAGCAGCGCCTCGGCGAGCGCTGCGGCGTTGGCGGCCCCCACGGAGTTGTTGATCAGCTTCAGCATCTCGCCCTGCCCGAGCGCCCCGACGTGCACGATCACCTGCCCCATCGCCTCCAGCAGCGGACGCGCGCGGGCGAAGTCCTCGGCCTCGCCGCCGGCCATGATCGTCAGCGTGCCGGCCTCGGCGCGCGGGGCGCTGCCGGTGACGGGCGCGTCCAGCATCCGCACCGCTCGGGCTGCCAGCGCCGCGCCGATGCGACGGGTGTCGGTCGGGGCGATCGTGGACATGTCCACGCACAGCAGCCCGTCGTGCGCACCGTCGACCACGGCCTCCCCGCCCGGCGCCGCATCCTCCCGGCCTTCCGCTTCGCTTCGGCCACCCGCTGCGCCTTCCCCACCCGACCCCGCGCCGTTCACACCCCGCGCCGTGCCCCCGTCCCCGAGCAGCACCGAGGCGACCTGCTCGCCGTCGACCACCATGCTCACGACGATCTCGCTCGCGCGTGCGACCTCGGCGGGGGTCTCGACGGCCACGGCGCCGTGCTCGGCGGCCCAGCGCGCGGCCTTGCCAGGGGTGTGCGTCCAGACGGTCAGCGGGAAGCCGGCGCGGCGCACATTGGCGGCCATCCGCGAGCCCATGATGCCGAGGCCGATGAATCCGATCCGCTCGGGCATGCATGCATCCTGGCACACCAACGGTCAGTGACGGGTATAGACGCCACCGGCAAGGCCCACGACTTTTGTCGACCGTTCGGCCTCCTGGTAAAACGCTTCCGCGTCAAATCCCGGCTTGGCCGGGAGTGCGTGCGGCAGTGCGAGCAGCCTCAGGATGAAGTGTCCTTCGACGGTGCCCTTGGGTGGGCAGATCGAGTAGTCCACTCTGCCGAAGCTGTTGCGCGCGACGACCGCGCCGGCGGGGAGCGCGCCGGCAGGCACTCCACCCGCTGTCGGGCTGAGGCCCGCCACTGCCCAGTCAAAGAACAGCTTTCCATGCACCGGCTGCAGGTCGAGGAGAAACATCGCAAGCTCCGCCGTGCCGGGTGGAATCTTGCTCCACCGCACCGGCAGCGAGGTGTCCGCTCCGTCGCAGGTGTAGCGCGCGGGGATGAAGTCTTCCTTCAGCAGTCCGGGGATCGTCGCTTCGATCGTCGTGCTTGGCGGGGGCGGTTCGGAGTTGTGGCTCGTGCCGGCCGAGCTCCCGCTCGTCGTGGTCGCTAGGCTGCCGTTTTGGCCGGCACTCGTCTGCGCCGATGTCGAGGGGTTGGAAGAGCCGCCGCATCCGCTAAGCATGAGCCCAATGGCGAGCGTCGCCGTGAGTGCCCATCCCCCCATCCGCATGTGTGCTCGGCCCAACATTTCACGGGCTCGCCGATCGCTCACGTCCATCCGCCGCCGCATCGCCGACCGCGCGGTGAGCTCTTGTTCGGGCCCTGCGGGTCTGCTTCGTGGCGCGCCGTGCGCCCTGCCTCGTAGCGGTCCTTTTGGCCCTCTTGGTCTTGTGCTTCGGACATCCACTGACGGCGATCTTCGTGGTCTGCGCCACCACCGCGCCATTCTGGCCGGTGATCGTGGTCGGCATCGTGAGGGCCTGCCCGCAGAGGTCGTATTTCGCCTTCGCGGGGAGGTAGGCGCCGAGGATCGAGTACTTACCGGTAGGAAGCTTCAGTTCGAAGCTGCTGATCGGCGCGTCCGGCACCGTGTTGAAGGTGCTGGACGTGACGCCCCGCTTGATGGCCGTCTGCCCATCGAGGATCAGCGTGATTCCTTCGCCCTGCAGCACGATCTCTAGGTCGGGGTACGCCTCGTCCCCGTGGCTGACCAGGTAGGCCGGACCAACCAATGGGTGCGCGAGCACCGGCGTCACCGCGATCGCGGTCCCCACGTCGGATTCCTTGGGGCAGGCGCCCGGGTTGGCTTCGAAGGTGCCCGCCGTGCACGCCCGGCGCAGCGTCGTCAACCGCGAGGGGAGTTGCTTGGGGAGAGCCACCTTCACCGACCCGATGTTCGCTTCGCCGCCGCCGGGCTGCGGCCCGCCCTTCGACGTGATCTTGACATCCAGGCTGGCGCCTTCCAGCCTGCTCGCCCTCGCCGCCGTGGACGCTGAGAACGATGGTTTGAAGGGCAGAGTCGCGCAGTTCACGGCGTGGAAGCCGCTGGCCAGGGAGGTGCTCGCCCCTTGAGTGCTCGTCAGCGTCCCTGCCACAGTCAGCGCTTCGCAGTTGGTTGGGTTGAACATGAACCCTTCCCTGTCGATCGTCACGTTGACAGTCGCGAGTTGCAGCGGCACACCGTCGAGGATCCTCGGTAGCGGGTCGCTGACGACGGTTACCTGCGCAGTGTGGGGGTCGATCTCGATCGCTGCCCGTACGACCTCTCGGCCGGGCCCCGCATTGCCGAGTAGCGTGAACGGTCCCGCGACCGCCGGCACGACGATCGACAGGCCGAAGGGCGCACCCCTGTACGGCCCCGTGAGGAACACCTGGCCGCCCCGCACCCACAGCGGTTCCGGGCCGGGGCCGAGGGCCACGCTCGTCTGCCCGATTAGGCTCCCGGGGCCGCACGTACCCGTGCTCGCCTGCGGTGCGCCGCACTGTTCCACGGTTTTGAGCAGACCCAGCAGGCCCGGGGGAGTCTGCACCGCGACCCCACCCAGCTCCTGGTCACGGTCCCGGCGTGAGAGTGTCACGCTGAACGAGCCGAATCCGCCGGCCTGGCCGCCCGTCATACCGGCGACCATCGACGGTCCGAACGGCTGGCCGCCCCCACACGCGGTGCCTTCCGGGCCGCTCTGCACGGAGAAGGTGTTTTCCGAGGAGGCGTCCTGCACGTAGGGGCCCGCCCACGGCGTGAAATCGGTGCTCGTCGAGTAGGAGCCACACGTCGCGGGGGTGACCAGCGCGCCGCGCGACCCGCCTTCCAGGGAGAGCCTCAGGTCGCTGAACGGCAGGTCCGGCGTTTTGGAGAACGTGGTCGTCAGCTGGCCCGTTTCTTCATTCATGTGCACTTCACCCACGAGCTTGAGGTTCACCCCGTCAGCGGAGGCGGCGAGGAGAAGCTTCAGTTCGGGGGGATTGGATTGCAGCACGTAGACGTTGCCTTTGAAGAGCGGTTCGGAGTCGTTCCTGATCAGCGGCGATTCGATTTCGACCGTCCCCACTTTGGACGCGGCGGGGCAGATCGCCGGGCCGTCGAATGTTCCGGCTTCGCCGTTTTCACCTGGCAGAGGCAGGTTGTCACCAAAGCGTTCTTCGCCGGGTACGGTGGAGGCGGGACCCAACGGGCAGGCCTGCAGGCCCGACGCCCGCCCCGGGTTGACCGCCACACCCGGCGGCAGCGTCACCCTAGCCTGCTCGATGTTGGATGCCACGAGGCGTTCGGGGTTCGTCAGCCCTTCGTCCTGCGGCACCCTCACATCGACCGCCAGCCCGGCTGGGGAGTCCGCGACGTTCGTGTCCGGGGCCAGGGTGATCGACGGCCTGAAGCTCAGACGTTCACAGCCAGTCAGCGCTGGTGTCGCAGCCAACGGGGACGCGGCAAGCGTCTGCGGCTCTTCCCACGTATCAGCTTCCGCGCTGAACTGCAGGGGGCCCCCGCAAGACGTGGGCAGCGTCAGGAACGCCTTCCCATCGACAGTGCCCGAAACCGTCGCGCGAATGAAGACGACGCCTCGCTGGGGAGTGTTGTCGCCGTGCACGGTGACGCCGTTGTCGCCGCCGGTCCGCACGCCGGCGTCGAGGTAGGTGTGGATCCCCTCCAATTCAAACCCGAACTGCGCCGGGATCCCCGCCGGAGGAACCAGGTTGTAGAGAGGTATATCGGGCAATTCGAGGAGCGTGGCTCCCGTCCCGCCGAGTTCAGCGGAAATCGTGCCAATCCGCGTTTCTGCGGGACATGCTTCGCCAGCGAACTGCGGGCGAGTACATTGCGGCACGACGCTGGGGTTGCCGATCACACCCGGGGGCAGGTTGACCTCGATATTCCTCGCTTCGCCGCCAGCGGGGAAGAGAATTCCGCCTTTTACTTCCTTGGCGAGCTCGAAGGTGACCGTGACCGCGGAGGGGTGCGAGCCCGCCTGCGTGTCGGGGGGTTCGGGCGTGCCGGGCGGCGATCCGCTCGGGAGCGCCTGCGTGAGCGAGGCTTCGAAACTCGCAAACCCGAAGCCCGTCGACGTGAGAGCGGCCGGCTTGGCGACTGGCTTCGCTGCGTCGGCCGCGACAGCAGGGCCGCACAGCGCCGCCGCAGCACACACAGCGCACATGGCGAGTAGAGCGCGCACGACGGGCCGGGCGCGCATGACGAGCCGGGCGCGCGGGGAATCCATGATGAGCGGGGTACGCACGGCGAGCGGCAAGGTCGTGTACGTGTTGAGCATCTCTACCGCCCCCCGCTCCGCTTCATGGGCTTCCTCGTTTTCGACCTAGGGCCGTACAGCTTTCTGGCGTGCGCTTCGCACACAGCCCTCCCGCGCCTGCGCGATCGTTCAAGCTTGCGGCAGGCCCTCAGCGCCGCCGCGAGCTTCTGGGCTCGCGTCAGCGACTTCGGCGCGAGCTTTCCCGGTGGCCCACCGATCGCCGTGAGGTTACCGGCGCCGTTGACCATCGCACTTGCGGGCGGCGCGAACACGGGGGGCGCGGGCGTCGCGTCCTGACACGCCACCGCGCATTCAGAGGCAGCCGCCCGCGGCACACCGCCGACACGGGCATCGTAGACATCGAAGCTTTCATTGCGGTCTTCCGGAAGCAGCTGCGCACGGGTGATGAGGAACACGTCATTGCCGTTGGCGCTCGCATCCAGCAGCGAGGAGTCCGAGCCGTTGGTCCCACCCGAGAGCAGGTAGATGCAACCCCCACTGGCGGCTTCCGTCGGACAGCTGCCCGTGCCTTCACGCTCCCACTCGTATACATCCTGCCTGCCGTTGGTGTCGCCTGGAACGAGCGGTTCGACGCTGTCGAAGAAGACGCGACTGCCGTTCTGAGAGATCCAACGTGGCAGCTGGGTGTCGCCCCAGCTGAAGGGTAGGTATGCCGCCACCCCACCTGGCACTCCCGATGGTGGTTCTCCGCTCGGATTGCACGACGCACAGAAGAGCTCTTGCCCACCTTCGTCGGCCTCGCTCTCGTAGACATAGACCTCCCGCAGACCCTTGTTGTCGTAGCCGGCGAGGCTTTGCCTGGAGACGAATACAACGTTGTGTCCGTCTGGCGTGACCTCCGCGGTACGGTACGCAAGGCCGGACTGCCAGTCACCGAATTCTGCCGCGCCGGAGACGGGAATGAAGAATTCGTCATCGTTACGGGCAAGCCCGGCGATGAACGTCGTCTGCCCACCGTGGCGCAGGTAGAGATTGGGTTCCCCTTTGGCCGGCGCCTTGCCTTCGGCGTTGCGAGGTGCCAGGACCCCTTCGGCGACGAAGTACAGGTAAGCGCCATCTTCGCCTTCTTCGTTGATACCGATGACGCCCTGCACGCCGGCGTTTTCGTGCGCCGACCCTTCGGGCGTGAGGTCTTCCCTCGCTTCTTCGAGGGCTTCCAGTTCGGGCTTCTTGCTTTCGTCGAGCTCGTCGACATCGAACCGCCAGAGCCGTCCGCCTTCGGCGTAGAAAACATATCGACCATCGGATGTCGCTGTCCAGAACTGTGCTGGCCCCGCGGAGATCGAGGTGGTGGTGGTGTCGTCCTGACGAACATAGATGTCACCCGTATTCAGATCCGTCCAGAAGATGCGCGACCCATCCGCGGAGATGACGTGGCTGAAATCCGAGTCCGGCGGAGACGCCGCCGTCCCCAGTGCGCCGAACGATGCGTTCGGAGCGGGCGCCCCGTCTGGCAGCACGTTGACCAAGCTCAGCTTCCCACCGACGGAATCGTAAAGGTCGTTGCTGTCCCCGCCTTCTTTGGCTTCCTGCGCGACGGCTTCCCCGAGCGCCTTGGCGAGCGGCCCTTCGCCTTCGAGCAACGCATCGTTGGCCTCGAACAGCAGATGACCGAAGTCCGCGGACGCTCCCGCATACAGAGGCGGGACGATCCTAGTTTCACCGCCCAGATGTATGGCGGTCCCGAATTCTTCCGGCGCCCGATTCGGAGGCGGCCTGGTGAAGAGCGGATGGTAGCCGCCACCACCAAAGGTGTATGTGTAGGGGACGTCATAGCCAGCCTTGGCACCCAGCGGCGCGCCCGGCGCGCCCGCGACCAGGGATTCGCGCGAATCGAGGATCCCCACCGAGAGATCGTCCGAGAACGCCGCGTATATCGGTGAATAGTAGCCACCGGGCTGGATGTTCTGTTGTGTCCAGCCACCGGTTGGCGTGCGCTCAGCGAGGTACTCGTTGCCACCCCCACCACCGACGCTGCCGTTGCCGCCCGAGGAGGGATCGCCGGCATAGACCACCGCATCGCCTTCGGAGGAGGCACGGAACGGAAGTTCCGTGGGAATGCTGTTGAGCGCCTTTTCGCTCTCGGGGCCGTCGGGGACGTAGACGCTCGCGTTCTGATTTTCCACCGGAGTAACCATTTCGTAGACGCGGCCGTCCGGCAGGTTCGAGAGCGTGTAGGGGAAGGTGGTGAAGACGGCATCCGCGCCCGGTGTGTTGCCGTGCGCGTTGCTCGCCACCACCCGGAAGTGATAGACGGTGTCCGGTCGTAGACCGGTGATCGTGGCGCTCACGGGCACTTCCCCTTGCCCTTCGCCGAGGGCCACCGGCGCCGTCGGGGAGCCGGGGGCGCCGTAGGATGCGCTTGTGCCATATTCGAACTCATAGGTGCTCGGCGAGCCGGCGGCATCGGCTACCGCGTGCAGCGTCGCCTGGGTCGGGCCAACTTCCGAGAAGGTCTCGCTGACTACGATCGGCGGGCTGACCGTGGTGAGGTTTTCGTCTTCTCCGTGTTCTTCTTCATCGTACTTGGCGCCTTCCACATTGGTGGCGACGAGTCGGTAGTGGTAGGTGACGTCCGGCTGCAGCCCTTTGATGCTCGCCCTGACCGTGTGATCGCTCGCGTCCGCCGGGATCGACGCCACGTTCGGTTCGCATTCGGCCTTCTGTCCGTAGGAGGTGCTCGTCCCGTATTCAAATTCGCACGAGGTGAGCGACTGGCCTTCGGGATCAACCGTGCCTTCAAGCGTTGCGCTCGTTTCGGTCACGGCAGTCGCGTGCCCCGTGTGCACAGTGGGCAGCGTCACCTCCGCGTAGGCGTCCACGACGCCGTCGATGACGTCGCCGAGGAACACCGTATGTGTCGAGGAGTCCAGCGCGATCCCCAGAGAGAAGGAGACCCCGGTCTGAAATCCAAACGCACCGACGGGCGCTCCAGACGCTTCGTACACTGCGACGCTTGTCCCATCGTCGACATACACATCGTTCGTCGAGGTATCGACCGCGACGGCAGTGGCGAGGCCACTGCCGTCAAGGATGTTCGTTCCGGCGTTCGGCCCCGCCGTTTGCTCCGCGGGAGCACCCAAGGAATCGTACTCTTCGACCTTCCCCGTGTTGCCGGCCGCCACGTACAGGTCACTGCCGGTGGAGTTGAAGGCCAGCCCGATCGGCCCGGACCCGACCGCGAACTGCGATACGAACTGCCCGGCCGACGTGTAGATGTCCACGGCGCTGCCTACCCCTTCGTGGCCGCTGTAGTCGGCGACGTAGACGTCCCCGTCGGCTGGATCGACCGCCGCGGCCGTTGGATTCGACAGCGCGAGCGGTTCGGCGCCGGCACCGAAATAGTCGGTTATGTTGATGGGTGGATCGACCTCTGCGGGGGCGCCAGCAGCATCGAACTTGTCGACCAAGCCGGCGGCTTCATCCGCGACATACACGTCGCCCTGTGAGGGTCCACCAGAATCGTCGATCCCCACTCCAAAGGCGCTCACAAAGGACCCGGACAGAGGCAAGCCCAGCGTATAACCCGACGACGGGGCGACCCGGCTTACAGGAGCGAACCGCTGCACGCTGGCCCCATCGGCCACGAACACTTCGCCGCTACCCTGCTCCACACCAAGGCCGAGCGGGGCGGCCGGTAGAGCGCCACCGGACCCAAAGCTCGAGACCTTCACGTACTTCGTGACCGCCAAGGCAGGTACGGCGGCAAACGCCAAGCTGGCCAGCAAGCACAGAGATGCAAGGATCGAGCTACGGAAAATATTGCCAGCCGTCATCGAGCTTTCCCTTCGGAAGAGGGAATAGCTACCGGGCCCATGCGCGAGTAGCCCTAGCCCTTGACATGTAATAATTGATACAGACGTATATTATAGAAGGGTTCCGCGGCGGTGTCCAGCGTTGTTTCTCATTCCGTACCGAACCTGCCAAGGCGCCGAACGAGCGGCGAAGCCGTGCTGGGACCGGGCGAACCCGGTCCCAGCAGTCGGCCTTACCGGCGTGGGCCATAGCTCAAACGCGCGCTATCAGCCACACCATACTATTAGCCGCGCCATACCTTTTTACTTTCAAGTAAAACGACATCGGTGCTGAAGAAGCTCACTTTTTCAGTCCCGAATTTCAGTTCACCACTGCCCGTTGAAGTACAGTCGACTTCGTGTTTTTCCTGTTCTATTTCGCCGGCGGGAAGAGCACATCTTTGCCCTTTGCCTTCCGTCGTCGTTTTGACTTCGTATTTGCCTTTGAGCAGGCACGACGCGCCAGTTATTTCAAATGCGACATATAGCGTACCGCTGGCAGGAGAGAATTCCTCTTCTGCGGTAGCCCCGTTGCCGGGCACCAGTTGGTCTTTGAAAGAGAATTTGATGTTCGGCACGGTACAAGCCGACTCCGATTCCTTTTTGCCTTCTTTGATAACAAATACTTTGCAGCCTTCGAAGGTTATTTCTCCTTTTGACTTTCCCAGTTCTTCGATTGTGCCTTTGAATGTGTCTTTTTCACATTCGATCAGAATTTTGGCGCCGGCCACAACGCTTTCGAGTTGTGAGGGTCCGCTTGTACCGACGACATTGGTCGCCGTTGTGACTGGTTTGTTTTCGACGGAGAATCTCGTTTCAGCAGCGGCAAAGGCCGAGCTCGACGCCACCGCGCTCACAATGAACACAGCAGCCAAGCCCAGCAGAACCAGCTTGGTTCGTAACATGATTAATCCTGCTTCCTATCCCGCCACAGGCGGGATCGTTATTAGATGAGCCGTATGAGCGTGCAGCTCGCAAAGCGGTCACGCCACTCCTCTTCAGGCTCACGACTTAACAATGACGTTGGTTGGGGTCCGGCGATTCGGATTGGCGACGGTTAGTTCGCCTGGTCCGCCCGTTGTCATTCGCGAGCTTTAGCTGGCCTCCGTGGTGCTCCCTGATCCAAGCTGGGAACCCACCGCAAAGCTGCGCATACTTTGCCCCACCTTCGCCGGCGTGTCAAGTGGCGAGCCGAGTTTTCGGCATCTGAAAGGCATCGAGCCTAGCGTTCAAAAGGCTGGATCATCCCATTCAGCCATGTTTTCAACGAGCGGGAGAGATGACGAAAAAGTAGGAGACATCACGACCGTTCCGTACTACAGCACACCCGGGAGCGCCACTCCGAGCGCGGTACCGAGACATCGCGTGGTATTGAGGATCCCGCTGAGCGCTCCCACGCGGGAGCGGGGGGCAGCACCCATCACGGTCGCGTTGTTGACGGGGATGAACGCCCCGAGGCCGGCGCCAACGAACGCGAGCCCCACGAGCAGGGTCGCACCAGCGGAACCACCCAGCACCAGCACGCCGAGTCCGAGCACAACAAGCAGCGGCCCACCAAACATGCACGCGCGCGCATCGACGCGCTCGGCGAGGCGACCGGCGAGCGGAGCGCAGATCCCGAGGGTGACCGGCAAGACGGCGAGCTCCAGGCCGACAAGTGCGGTGGGCAGGCGTAGCGTTGCGAGGTGATAGGAGACGGCGTAGAGCGTCGCGAACATGACAGCGTAGGCGGCCATCGCACCGCCCAGCCCCACGGCGAGGGCGCGCAGGTCGAAACGCTCGCGGGAGACGACGGGACGGAGCACGTCCGGAGAGGTGACAGGGCCGAGCGGCCCGGGGAAGATTGCGGGGCGGAGCGCCGTGCGGGTGGCGGGGTGGAGCACCTCTGAGGAGACTGTGGGGCGGAGCGCCGTGCGGGTGGCGGGGTGGAGCACCTCTGAGGAGATTGTGGGGCGGAGCGTCGTGCGGGCGATGCCCCTGACCTGCGCACGTGTGACGCCCCGGAGCAGCCCGTCGGTTGTGCGGCTGCGCGGGAGCAGTACCCACGCCAGTGCAATTCCCAGTACTCCGGCGGGAAGGTTGACGAGAAAGATCAGCTGCCACCCGCCGAGCGTGAGCAGCAGCCCGCCGACGGCGGGGCCGAGCGCCAGCCCGACGGCCTGTGCGGCACCCTGCACACCGAGGCCGCGGGCAAGCTGCCGGGAGGGCAGGCTCTCGACGATCAGCGCGACGGAATTGGCCTGCAGCATCGCCGCCCCGAGGCCCTGCAGGACGCGCGCGGCGACCAGCCAGCCGAGCGTAGGCACCAGCGCGCACAGCACCGAGCCGAGCGTGAAGACGGCGAAGCCGTAGGTGTACAGCAGCTTGCGCCCGAAGCGGTCAGCGAGCAGCCCAACGGGGACGAGCGTGAGGGCGAGCACCAGCATGTAGGAGAGCGACACCCACCGCACAGCGCCCGCGGCCTCGCCGAGGCCGGCGCCGATGCGGGGCAGGGCGAGCGTCACGATCGAAGCGTCGAGCTGACCCATGAAGGCCCCGATGCACACCGTCCCGACGACGAAGGCGCAGGCGCGGGAGCTCTCGCGAATGCGCACGGGGCGCGCGGGCTCGCGCAGCAGCCACGGCCGCCCCGATAGAGGTGTGCTGAGAAGCGCATTCACACCATGGATTGAAGCGCTCTCTGTCTCATAGGTCAAAGACAATCTTATATATCGTCAGATAGGATAAGCCTATGAATGAGATGGGACTGTGGTGCTTCCCGGCGGCGGCCAATGGATGAGAAACGGCTGCGGTGCTTCCTGGCGGTCGTCGAGGACGAGAGCGTGACGAGGGCGGCGACCCGGCTGCACGTGGCGCAGCCCTCGCTCTCGCAAACCCTGCGCGCGCTGGAGGGGGAGCTTGGGGTGGAGCTGTTTCACCGCGTGGGCCGCGGTCTGCGGCTGTCGGCGGCCGGTCACGCGCTGGTCGGTCCGGCGCGCGAGGTGCTGAGCGCGATCGACGCCGCACGCGACGCGGTGGGCGAGGTGGCGAAGGTGCTGGCGGGGACGCTCGAGATCGCGGCGCTCGCTACGCTCGCGGTCGACCCGCTGGCCGCGCTGATCGGTCGCTTCCGCCGCGAGTACCCGGGGGTGGCCGTGAGGGTGCAGGAACCACCCAGCACCGCGGGCGTCGGGGCGATGGTGCGAGAAGGCGCGTGCGAGCTGGGCCTCGCGCGCCTGCCGCTGCCCCGCAACGACCTGCACGCACGCGAGCTCGGCAGCCAGGAACTGCTGTTCGTGCTGCCGCCTGACACCTCTCTGCCGGGCGAGGACGCGAGCACAGCTACGCCCAGCCCCACTCAGCGCCGCCGGCGTGCCGGCTCTGTCGTCTCCCTCTCTGACGAGGGCGCGCTGGCGGCGGCGACGCTGCGCGACATTCCGCTGGTCGTCAGCCCGCCCGGGACCTCGACGCGGATGCTGCTGGAGCAGGCGCTGGAGGCGGTCGGCGTGACGCCACGGATCGCCGTGCAGACCGACGCACGCGAGGCGATCGTCCCGCTCGTCCTGGCCGGCGCCGGCGCCGCGCTGCTTCCAGCGCCTCTCGCGCGCGAGGCCGGCCGCCGCGGCGCGGTGGTGCGCGCCGCCCGCCCGCGGATCGTGCGGCGCATCGGGCTGGTGCACCGCGACCGGCGGCTCTCTCCCGCTGCCCGCGCGTTCCTTGCGCTCGCCACCGGCTGACTCTCCCATCCCCATCTGCGCCTATCGTGCAGGGTTCATATGTCTCCCCCCTTTCACGCAACCCTCGAACAGGGCGAGGCGGTGCTGCGCTTCCCCTACGACGAGCGCCTGCGCACGCTGCTGCGGGCGATCCCCGGACGGCGTTGGGATCCGCAGCGGCGAGCGTGGTGCGTGCCGCTGGAGCCCGAGCCCGCGGAGGCGCTCGCGCGGCTGCTGGCCGAGCTGCCGCGGCCCGAGGTGAGCGAGGCGCTCACGCACGCGATCGAGCGCCGCCGGCGCAAGCGCCGGCGCGGGGAGTGCGTGGTCGAGCGGGTGCGACCCGACGCGGGATGGTGGCTGGGCTTTGCCACCGACGGCGACGCGGAGCTGCTGGAGGCGCTGATGGAACACCCCGACGCCTGCGGCCTGCCCGCGATCGGGCGCGCGCAGATCCCGCTCGACGAGCTCGCGGTGCGCATGGTCGGCGAACTGCACACCCGCTTCCCCGGCCTGCGTCTCAGCGAGGACGCGCGACTGGCACTGGTGGCGCTACGCGAGCAGGGCCGCCGCGAAGCCGCCGCGGGGTCGCAGGGCGCCGGTGCGCCGGGCGGCGGACCACGCGGCGCGGACGCACACGGTGACGCAGCGCGGGAGAGCCGGCGGGGCAACCGCGAATCGGAGGGCGACGGATCGGGGGACGCGGGGTCGGAGGAGGAGCAGCGACGAGCACAGGCGATGGCCGCCCGCCTCGATGCGCTGGACGAGGTCGCGCTGTGCCGCGATCGCCGCGATCGACAGTGGATCCTGCTCGCCGCCATCCACACCCCGCTGGCGCGCGTGCTCGCCGAGCGAGCGGGCCTGCGCGGGGGCGATGGCCCCGCGGGAACCTACGCGCTCGCGGCGGTGGCGCACGACGCGCCGCGGATCGCCGAGCTGCTCGACCAGCTCGAGGCGGGAAGCGTCGACGCACGCGTGAGCGCGTGGCTGGAGCGCGCCATCGAGTGGCGCGGCAACATCGAGGTCGGGGGCTCCGGCGAGGAGCCGGTGTTCCTGCTGTTGGGCGACCCCGAGCGCCTGCCCGGAGCCCTGCGCGAGCGCGCCGCCACGGTGCCGGGCGGCGCGAGCGTGCCGCTCACGCTGGAGTCGTGGGAGCTGATGGACGGACGGCTGCGCGGGTGGGTCAGCTCGGCCGCGTCGCGCTGCGCGGCGGCACTGCGCGAGGGGCGCCCGGCGCCGCCCGCGGTGCTGGAGCACTCGGCGATCCACGACGACCCCACGTTCGTGCTCGCGCCCGGTCACGACCCCACGCAGCTGGAGGCGTTCGCGGGCCTGGGGGGCGCGCTGGCGGCGAAGCCTCGACGCGGCGCCGACGCCGGGCACGAGCACGCCCGGCTGCCCGCGATCCGCGCCGACCCCTTCTGCGTGCCGGAGCTCGACGCCTTCCTGGTCGAGCACGGGACGTGGGTGGATCCGGAAGCGCTCGAGCTGTTGCAGGAAATCCGCGAGGAGCACGCCCGCGCGGCCGGCCTCGTCGCGCTCTCGGCGGCGACCGACGCGACGCTCGAGATCCCAGGGCTAGGGGGCGAGCTGAAGCCCTTCCAACGCGCCGGCGTGAGCTACATGCTGTCTCAGCGGCGCGCCTTCCTCGCCGACGAGCAGGGGCTCGGCAAGACGATCGAGGCGCTCGCCGCGATCGAGGCCGACGACGCCTACCCGGCGGTCGTCGTGTGCCCCGCCAGCCTCAAGCTCAACTGGCTGCGCGAGATCGAGCGGTGGCTGCCGGGGCGCGGCGTGCGCGTGCTGATGGGCACCGGGCGCAGCTCCTTACCGCTGGCCGAGCTCACCGTCGTCAACTACGACATCCTCGCCGCGCGTCTGGAGGAGCTGCGGGCCCTGGAGCCCCGCGCGCTGGTGCTGGACGAGTCGCACTACTGCAAGAACGCCGCCGCCAAGCGCACCCAGGCCGTGCAGCGGCTCGCCGCGGCGGTGCCGAGCGCCGGCCTCGTGATGGCGCTCACCGGTACGCCGGTGATGAACCGCCCGCCGGAGCTGATCGCGCAGCTGCGGATCCTCGGGCGCCTGCACGACTTCGGCTCCGGCGCCCAGTTCGGCCGGCGCTTCCGCGGGCCCGACGCGCACCTGCGCCTGCACTGGCACCTGCGTGCGCGCTGCTTCGTGCGCCGCCTGAAGTCCGAGGTGCTGCCGCAGCTGCCAGCCAAGACCCGCGCGGTGGTGCCGGTGGAGCTGACCAACGAAGCCGAGTACCGCCTCGCCGAGCGCGACGTGGTGGCGTGGCTGCAGAGCCAGCCACTCGATCTGCGCGAGCTCGACGCGAAGGTCGCCGCGGCGCTGCGCGCCGAGCGCCTGGTGCGGCTGAACGCGCTGAAGTTGCTTGCCGCGCGCGGCAAGCTGCACGGAGCGCTGACCTGGATCCACGACTTCCTCTCCTCCGGCGAGCGCTTGGTGGTGTTCGCCCACCACCGCGAGATCCAACATGCCCTGATCGAGCGCTTCCCCAGTGCTCTGCACATCCTCGGCAAGGACTCCCCCGCCGCGCGCGACGCGGCGCTGCGCGCCTTTCAGGCACCCGACGGCGAGGGCAACCAACTGGTCGTCTGCTCGATCGACGTCGCCGGGCAGGGACTGACGTTGACGCGCTCCTCCAACGTCGCCTTCCTGGAGCTCGACTGGACCCCCGCCAAGCACGACCAAGCCGAGGATCGCTGCCACCGCATCGGCCAGCAGGACGCGGTCAACGCCACCTACCTGCTCGCAGCCGACACGATCGACGAGACGATCGCCACGCTGCTGGAGCGCAAGCGCGCGGTGATCGGCGCCGTCACCGACGGCCGCGCCGAGGGCGAGGAGGGCGTGGTGGACGCGCTCGTACGCTCGCTGCGCGGCGAGCCCTACCGCCATCTGCGCGCTGTGGCTTAGCCTGCGAAGGCGTCCAGCGTCGCTTGCACGCACTCGCCCAGCACGCGCGGTTCGTACCCTCCCTCCAACACGGCTCCCAACGGGGCGCCCATCGCCGCCGCCGCGTCGCGCACCAGGCAGGCGATCCGTGCGAACGACTCCGTCCGCAGCCGGCATCCCGCCAGCGGGTCGGCCGCGTGCGCGTCGAACCCCGCCGAGACCAGCACCAGCTGGGGCTCGAACGCCGCCGCCGCCGGCAGCACCACGCGCTCGAGCAGCGACAGCCACAGCTCCTCTTCGGAGCCGGCCGGCACCGGCAGGTTGATCGTGCAGCCCTCACCCTCGCCCGAGCCGACATCCTCGCGCGGGCCGCTGCCGGGGAAGATGCCGGCCTGGTGGATGCTCGCGAACAGCACGTCGTTGCGCCGGCGGAAGATCTCCGCGGTGCCGTTGCCGTGGTGGACGTCCCAGTCGAGCACGAACACCCGCTCCACCCCGTGCTCGCGGATCGCCCACTCGGCGGCGAGCGCCACGTTGTCGAACAGGCAGAAGCCCATCGCGCGGTCGCGTTCGGCGTGGTGCCCGGCGGGCCGCACCCCACAGAACCCCACCGCGGCCTCGCCCGCGAGCAGCGCCTCCACCATCGCGCACGCCCCGCCCGCGGCGTGCCGCGCCGCGCGGTAGGAGGCCTCGCCCACGTAGGTGTCAGCGTCGATTTCACCGCCTCCTGATTCACACAGCTCGCGGATTGCGCGCACGTGGCGCGCGCTGTGCACCAGCTCCAGCTGCTCCTCGCTTGCCGCCGGCGCCGCGCGGCGCTCCCACCCCAGCCAGTCGTGTTGCTCTAGGTAACTCTCCAGCGCCACCAACCGCTCCGGAGTGTCGGGGTGGCCGGGCATCCGCGCGCGCGGGTCGTGTTCCAAGCACGCGGGGTGGTGGAAGTAGAGGTTGGCGCTCATCCGCTCATTATCCGAGGTGTCGCAACGCTCCGTCACTGGGCATGGAGGCCCAGTGCTCGCGCGCACGGTGCCCGCGCCGACCCGCGCGGATGATCTCCTCCCCTCCTCAGGCGAACAACGGCGGGCGGCGGTCCTGCCAGCCCTCGGCCTGCTCCAGCTGCGCCGCCAGCGAGATCAGGCGCGACTCGCTGTTGGCCGGTCCCAGCAGTGAAGCGCCGAGCGGCAGGCCCTCCTCGGTGAGGCCCGCCGGCACGTTCACGCCCGGCCAGCCCAGCACGTTCCACGGCCACGCGTAGGGGCACGCGCCCACGACGACCTTGTCGGTGTCCCAGTGGCCGAGGCCGTCGATCGCGCCGATCCGCTCCGGTGGCTTCGCGGTCGTCGGCGCCAGCACCACGTCCACGCGCTTGAAGATTCTCCCCACCTGGCGGTGCAGCGGGCGCTCCAGCGCCTTCGCCAGCGCCAGCACCGGTCCGCCGAAGAGGCGTCCCATGCGCGCGTTGTTCAGCGTGCGCTCGTCCAGCAGCGAGGGGTCCGGGACGCGCCCCATCCACTCCCTCAGGCCCGCCATCGAGCGTGGCATGAACGTCACCCCGATCAGCCGGTACGCCGGGTCCTGGCGCACCACCTCGTGGCCCAACCCGCGCAACACCTCCGCCACACGCTCCACCGCCACGCGCACCCGCGGGTCGAGCTTGGCCGGCGCCAAGCTGAACGGGATCCGCAACGACAGTCCGATGCGCAGGCGCCCCGGCGCGCGCTCGGCCGCCATCGCGTACGGCTCCGCCGGCGGCGGCGGGCGATGGCGGTCGCCCGGATGGCTGCCGCTCAACACGTCCAGCATCAGCGCCGCGTCTCCAACCGTGCGCGTCAGCGGTCCCAGGCACGTCAGGCCGTGGAACGCCTCCGCGTCCGGCCACGTCGAGATCCGCCCGCGCTGAGGCTTGATCCCCACGAGGCTCGTCCACGCCGCCGGGATTCGCACCGAGCCGGCCCCGTCCGAGCCCACGGCGGCGCTCACCAGCCCGGCAGCCACCGCCGCCGCGGCGCCGCCCGAAGAGCCCCCGGGGGTGTGCTCGAGGCTCCACGGGTTGCGCGTCGCCCCGTGCGCGCGACTCTCGGTGAACGGCCACTGGCCGAGCTCGGGCGTGTTGGTCTTGCCGACGATCACGGCGCCCGCCCGCTTGAGGCGGCGTACCGACTCGCAGTCGGCCGCGCGCGGCGCGAAGCTGCCGGGACAGCCGAAGCGACTCTCCTCGCCCGCCAGGTCCACATCGTCCTTGATCGCCACCGGCACGCCCTGCAGCGGCGCGCGTTCGCCCTTCGCGCGGCGGCGGTCGGCCTCCCGCGCGTCGGCACGTGCGCCCTCCGCGCGCACGCAGCGAAACGCGTTGAGCGTCTCCTCCGAGGCTTCGATGCGCCGCAGCGACGCCTCCACCAGCTCCTGCGCCGACACCTCGCCCGCCGCCAACATCCGCGCGTGCTCCGCCACTCCGGCAAACGCCAGCTCCGCGGACGGGGCGGGCGCGCGGTCGCTCACGAGCCCGGCGGTCGCCTGCGCGCGGAGAGGTGTTCCTGATTCTGCTGGCGCTCGCCCCTGATTTGGATCGCCATGTACACGACGATCACGTTGACGACGATCCCGATCCCGATGAACGTGATGATCAGTCCGACGTCCTTGCTGAAGGCTGGGCTCGAGGCGAGAAGCATGTCGCAGTGGCTCTCCGGGGTCGGGGGGTTCGGGTCGAGGGTTCGTTTGGGAGCCTACCATCCGTCGGCGTCGGCGTCGGCGTCGGCGTCGGCGTCGTCGGCGTCGTCGGCGTCGTCGGTGTGCGTCGCCCGTGTCGCCGGCGCACGTCGCTCTTGTAGTTGACTTGCGTCGCTCGTGTCGCCGGCGTGCGTCCCCTGTAGCCTTAGGGGGCCGCCGTGCATCGCACGATCTGGAGAGGTGCCGGAGCGGTTGAACGGGCGCGACTGGAAATCGCGTAACGGGGGTTAACCTCGTTCGAGGGTTCGAATCCCTCCCTCTCCGCTTTGCTTTTCCCCGCCACCGCCCGAGCTCCCTGGAGACCCCCGAGCCGGACGCCCACTAAACCTGGATCCACCGTTGTGGTTGGTGGGTCTGTCCGGTGGTGGAGTTGAAATGACCTCCTGAGCAGGCAGAAAGCTGTCGATTCTGGCGACGGCGGGCCTGCACCAGGAGGTCACCTGCATGGTGCATGATCTGTCGGACCGATCCGTTGTCGTTTTCGATGATGAGCGGGCGGTCGCTAACGCTGGTGTGATGCTGCCTGCGCTGCTGGCGGGGCGCCTCGGTATCGAGCAACTCGTCGATGACGCGGTCGATCTCGGTGATCGCGCGGGCGCGGCGAATCCCGGGCGTAAGGTGATGAGCCTCCTCTCGGCGATGGCGCTTGGGGCGGACTGCATCGAGGACTGTGACGTGCTGCGCTCGGGACAGACCGGCGCGGTGCTCGGCCATGTGGTCGCGGCGCCGTCGACGTTGGGGACGTTCTTGCGCGCGTTCACGTTCGGGCATGTCCGCCAGCTTGACCGCGTGCTTGACCAGGTGATCGCTCGCGCGTGGGCTGCGGGTGCCGGACCCGGTGACGGTCGCTTGATCGTTGACGCCGACAGCTTCGTCGGCGAGGTGCATGGCTATGCCAAGCAGGGCGTCGGCTTTGGGTATACGCACAAGCGCGGCTATCACCCGATCCTCGCTACGCGCGCGGACACCGGCGAGGTGCTGCACATCCGCCTGCGTCACGGCTCAGCGAACACCTCGCGCGGGATGCTGCGCTTCTGCGAGGAGGTGATTGCGCGCGTCAACAGGGCCGGCGCCACGGGCGAGAAGCTGCTGCGCGCCGACTCGGGATTCTGGAACAAGAAGACCTTCACGCGACTGGACACGGCGGGCTGGAAGTTCTCGATCGGTGTGCGCATGCAGCCCCACGTCCGCGTCGCTGTCGAGGCGATCAACGAGGACGCGTGGGTCACCTTGGAGGACTACCCCGAAACGTCGATCGCGCAGATCGCCGAGACAACACTCGGGGATTGGCGACTGGTCGTGCGCCGCGTTCGCCGGCTCTCCCAGCAGGGCGAGCTGCTCCCAGTGTGGGATCACTACCCCTTCGTGACCAACCGCACGGATACGCTCACCGTGGTCGAGGTCGAGCACCGCCAGCACGCTGTCGTTGAGCTCGCGATCCGCGATCTCAAAGACCAAGCCATGGCACACTTCCCCTCTGGCAAGTTCAACGCCAACGCCGCGTGGACCGTGATCGCCGCACTGGCACACAACCTGCTGCGCTGGACACAGGCAATCGGCCTGCCCAACGCGACCACCAGAACAGCACGCACACTACGCCGCCGACTGCTCGCGCTGCCCGGTCGACTCGTACGCTCCGCGCGGCGCACAACACTACGAATGCCCGCCCGCTGGCCCTGGGCCGACGACTTCCTCGCCGCGCTCACGCGACTACGCGCGCTCCCGCCACCCAACTGACCGGCCCGCTCCGCGACGACAACCGACGCCACACCACCCGCCTCGGCCTGCCCGCAACCACGCCGAGCACAAACCCAAGGACCACTCCGACACCTCAGCACCAACCGACGAACAGCCTCGCAACCCCACCAACAACAAAAAGCCCCCCAACAAACTCAACGGCCGCCCCGCCAGCACCCCCAGGATCAGACCGGTGGATCCAGGCTAAACTGGTCCCCCTGCGCCAGTAGCTCAGCTGGATAGAGCGTCGGTCTACGGAACCGAAGGTCGGGAGTTCGAATCTCTCCTGGCGCGTTGCAGAAAAGCCCTGCTCAGGCGGGGTTTTTTTGTGCCTGCGGGGTTGTGCAGAGGCCCGTCTGGGGCTGGGGTGTAAACGGAAGTGCAAACATGCCCGCCAATCCTGGCGGTGTCCAGCGGCTGCGAGCACAGCTCGCCGTAGAGTCGCGCGGCGAGCCGCTACGTGAGGCTGTCTCACATGGGGCAGAACATCTTCTCCGCGCAGCCCCTCCAGAAGTCCGCGCCCGATAGGGCCGAGGCATCTTGACGCTCATCGCGTAAGGGCCGTCGGGTGGCGGGGCTACGCTTGCCGAGAGCCCATGACGCGCTTTGAGGTGCATATCACTGAGGTCATCGAACACGACCAGCCGCCTGGTCCCCTGGACCCGACGCCCGAGGTGCGTAGCGTCTTCTGGGCGGGGGAGGCAGACGACGAAGCCGGCGCGCGCGATGCGGCCTACGTGGCGTGGATGGCAAGTACGGCCCAGGCAAGCAGCCAGTCCAGGCGCTCGTGAATGTCACTCCTCTCGCCGGCTAGGTCGTGAGCACCATCCTGGCTGTGATTGCCTGCCGGCACGCCGCCCACCGTTAGCCCATGGCCCTTGCCGACGCCCTTTTCTCGCGCGGGAGCCTCCGCGACACGCTGGAGGCGACGCTGCCGAGGATCGAGGAAGAAGTTGATGGGGCTCCCGAGGACCACCTGCTGCACGCCGATGTCGAGGAGTGGGTCAAGGCGATTGCGGCGCTGCGGGGCATGAGGACCCCGACGCTGGGCAGCCGTGGATGGACGACGCTGAGGAAGTCCAGGTGGATGTCTCGCGCGAACAGGCCACCCGCGTCCTCGGCCCCGAAGTCCAGGCTGTGCCGGGCTACCGAGTCAGGGTCCATGTGCCCTTCGATGGCGACGGCGCCGTCTTCCTCCTGAGCCCAAGCACCTACACGAGCAGCCTGCCGATCGCCGAGGTCGGCGACCGCGAGCTGATCCACGTCATCGAATACGCCTACGACCGGCGCGTCAGCATCAAGGGCAGTACCGAGCGCCTGGTCCAGCAGGTCGAGCAGCGCCTGCGCTGGGCGAACGACGACATCGAGCAGTACAACGCCAGGCTGGAGCAGCGCGCGCGCACCGCCATCCAGAACCGCCGCGCGCGCGTCAAGCGCCACCGCGAGCACCTGGCGGCCACGGGCCTGCCGACGCGCCCGAAGGAGGGCTCGCCGAAGACGTACATCGCCGACGCCATCGTGCGCCTGCCGGCGCCGGTGCTACCCACTACCCCCACATCGGCGCCCATCACACTGGAGCCCGTGCTCGGCGATGAGGTCTTCGAGCACATCCTCGGCGTCATCCGCTCCGTGGGACTCGACATGGAACGGAGCCCGAAGACCTACGCCGACAAGGGCGAGGAAGACCGGCGCCAGTTCCTGCTCGCAGCACTGAACACGCACTACCACGGCGCGGCGACTGCCGAGGCGTTCAACGTGAGCGGCAAGACGGACATCCTCATCCGCCACGAGGGCCGCAACCTCTTCATCGCCGAGGGCAAGTTCTGGGGAGGAGCCAAGGCGTTCGGCGAAGCCATCGACCAGCTCTTCGGCTACGCGGCCTGGCGCGACACGAAGCTCGCCCTCATCGTCTTCGTGCGCGAGAAGGACCTGACGAGCATCATCGAGAAGGCGCGGGAGGCGCTCGGGCAGCACGCGCAGTTCGTGGAGTCCAAGGAGGCAGCGAGCGAGACGGAGCTGCGCGCGACGATGGGCTGGCCCGGCGACGAGCAGCGGCACGCGGACCTCAACGTCTTCTTCATCCAGGTGCCCGAAGGCTGAGGCCGTGTCCTGCTCACTCCCTTGGACTACTTCAAGACGATGCGAGTCTGATACGCGCACGCTGTCTTGCTCCGGTTGTCGCTCGCGTCACTTCAATTCCGGCGCGCTGTCGCTCGCCTCGGTCGTCTGCCTCGGCGCCGCAGGGGCACCAAACGCTTCGTGCTTGATCCACCGCAGCGACCACGGGTCGCCCTGGTACGCCTGCTCCAGGTAGATGAGGGCCACCCAGCCCTCCTCTGCGGCGAAGTCCCAATAGGGCACCCGCAGGGTCAAGACCCGGGGTAGTCGGCCATTTCTGTGGCGCTTAACTGCGGCGCGTGGAGGATGCGCGTCGTCTCGCCGGGCGGCACACGTGGCCGCTCGACCACGGTCAGGAATTCACCGACGCGCTGCTTGAGTATCCGCTGGCCGAGGAGCTGCACCTGCATGGGGTGGATGACGGCCAGGCCGTTGCCGACGTTGCGCAGCGGGACGGCGATGTTGATGCGCGGGCCGCTGAGTTCGACATAGACCGCCCGCGGGTCGGCAAAGTCCTCATGTCCGCCGGGGAAGCGCAGTTGAACACGGCCCTTGTTTGGACCCGCCACCAGCGCCCGGTCGCTCTCGTCAGGCGGGCCGTGGGTGGGGTCTCGATGAGTAGTGGGCGGTAGGACGCCTGGAGCTGGCGCTGCGCGGCCTCTTGGGCAGCCTGCGTGGCCTCGCGGGTGGCGCGCAGATCATCGGCAGAGGTGCGTAGGTGCGCCTCAATGTCGCGCTTCGCGTACAGAGCTGCCGCGCTGGCAGCGAGCACCAGCGCGACCGTCGCCAGCGCCGTGACCGCGCTCCAGTCGATGGCTGCCATATGGACCATACGGCGCATGGTTGTGCATGGAGCGGACGCACTGACGAAGCGCAGCGAAAAAATCGAAAAGCTGTCGTTAGCGATCCGGGGATCGAAAAACGCCCCCGCCCCCAAGGGCGAAAAAGGAACCAGCGAACCCGAGCTGCTGTCGAGGCTTCGCAAGCGCTCACCCGGCAAGAGCGATCGGGAGGCGCTGGAGCGGGCCGCGCGGATTCAGCTCGGGTTCGAGACGATCCAACGCGCGCAGGAGCGCAGCGCGGCGGCCGGGGTCGATGAGGATGAGGTCATGGCCGAGGCCGTGCGTGGCGTGCGCGAGTCGCGCCGGTCGCGGGCTGCGTGGCGAGCGGCCTAAAGAGACCCTGATGGAGCGATCCAGCGGCTCTCGAAATCGAGCACCTCGCTGAGCGTGTCGAAGTGGCCGTCGTAGTGCAGGACGCCCCAGTTCTTGTGCGCGGCCGACGCTGCAATCAGAGCGTCTTGAAACGGTAGTCGATGGCGATTCGTCGCTGAAAGCGTGTGCAGCGCGGCGCGGGCGGAGCGGACAATCCCCTGCGTCAGGGGCACCTGTCGCAAGGCGTCGAGCTGTTCTTCAAGATCCTCGAAGTCGGCCTGGTTCTGCGCGGTGCAGAGAACCTCAAAGGCGACGACCGGCGAGACGGCTATCCGGTCGTTCCGAAGCATCGCCGTCCAGTCAGAGGCGATCTGCGGATGCTCCGTGTGGCTCCAGATTGACGTATCAAAGAGATAGATACGCCCGTCATCCGGCAACGTCACGAATCCGGACGCTTGCCCCAAGCATCGTCATGCAGGGTGGCAACTACCTCGGGGCTGAGCCCTTTGTCTTTCGTGGTCCGCTGGATCAGACGCTCGATCTGCGCGCGACGAGCCTTCGACCTGATCGGCCCCACGCCATTCTGTGCCGAACTGCGGGACCGCGCACGCTGACCTGTAGGGGCGACACGACGTGTGCTCGACTGCTGATCCATCGGACTGCCTCCTGCACGGTGGGATCACTCCATGATAACGCGGTAATCGGATTCGATCGCCGTGAGCGAGCTAGCGGCCCCCGGGCTTGCTTCCTTGGGATGCCCGATCGACGTGCGCTTGGACAGCTCGGCGAAGTTCAGCCGCGACGGAGCGGGATTCGCTGGCCGCGATCTCTCGGAGGCGGTCGGCGGTTTCGCGTGGGAGACGAACCGTGAAGGACACCGCCTCGGAGTCAGGTTGAGTCATTACCAATCATTTTGAGGCATCGCGTGGTAATGTGATGCCCAGACCATAACAATCGGTCCCGGCGCGGGCAGGAACCCAACGCCGGGACCTGAGCACAGGAGAAGATGCCTCCCATGCCTGACGAGAACCCTATCGTCGCCGAACTCAACGCGATCGAGCGCGACATGCTGTACCTGCTCACCGGGGACGACCTGCCGATCTGGTCCATCTGGGACCTCGCCCGTGCCCTCGAACGCGGCAAGCTCATCAAAGACACCATCCGGTCCCTACGGACCAACGGCCTCATCAACCAGACCAGCGACGGGTACGTGTTCGCCACCCGCGCGGCCTTCCGCATGGTCCAGATCGTCGGCCGGGTCAACTAACGACCGGCAAGGGGGGCGCCACGCCGCAGGGCCGGACATGGCGCTCTCCCGGACCTCTCCGCCGCGTTGTTTGACGCTGACGACAACGGTCTTGTCCTTGCCGCCGTTTGGGGTGCGGGGTGTTCGTCTGGGTGTTCGTTTGGGTGTACGTCTATAAGGCGAATACCCCAGGCGGACACCATGCTGCCCGCTCGCGGGCGAGATTTGGCCCTGCGCCTGGCCTTGAGGAAGGGGGTCCCCGCCTCTCCGCTTCGCTCCAACCCGGGGACCCCCTTCCTCGACCCACCACATCACAGATGTTTTGGTGGGGCCAGGCGCAGAGCGTGGGAGGGGAGCGAGCGGGCAGCAGGGTGGAAGTAGAGAACGACAAGGAGAGCTGAGAGGCATCGGTCGGCAGAGGTCGGGGTGGGGAGGACGGACGTGGGGTCGTCGGCTCGGGTGTATTTGGTGGCGGGCTGAGGGGCCGGTTGCGGCGTCGAAGGGATGGCATTACGTGGGGGATGGCGGTCGGTGGGCTGGAGCCGGAGTCGGAGTCACAGGAGCTGGTCGGGCGGGCAAGTCGGCTGTCATCGAGGTCGGCCGATGGCTCATTGGGAGCATCGGGGCGTTTGCGGGTTGCGGGTGTTTCCTTGTTCGCTGGTGAAGTCAGCCGGCGGCAGCGCGCCGGATGGGGTAGCAGGTCGTTCCCCCGCTGTAAAGCAAGTTCAAGTCCCCGCCTGCGGCGGGGCACTGCCGTCACTTGCGAACTTGCTTGACAGCTCCTCCGCGACCTGCAAAGGCCGCACTCAGTTGGGCAGGTGCCCAACTGGCTCAAAGGAGCCCGACCCTTGGAGGAGCCGTGATGCACACCCCGATATCTGACCCATCCGATTGCTACGGATTGCGCTGTCGAGCCGCCCTGCCGGCGGGCACGCGAAGGAATTCGCTTGCTCGGCGGGGGCGGTGCTCGGCTTACATACAGAGAGCCGATGCGATCCCGCTGGCGCATACGACCATGAGAACGGGCACCCTGGAACTGCAAGTTCCCGATGCGTTCGTGCAGGCCATCGCCGAGCGCGTCGCCGAGCTGCTGACCGACAGCCTCGCGGGAGGCGGTGCACCGGAGCCGTGGATCGGCGTGGAGCAGGCCGCGGAGCACCTTGCGTGTCCGACGAGCCGCATCTACGATCTGGTGAGCCAGCGACGCCTCACGCCGCGCCGCGACGGACGCAGGCTGTTGTTCAAGCGCTCACACATTGACGCAGCGATCGAAGCCCTGTCGTGACGCCCGCTGTCCGCGTCCAGCGCTACAAAAGGAGGAACCCCGATGGCCGCTCCCACGATCAAGACGAAGCATCCCGGAATCTACAAGCGGGGCTCCCGCTACATGATCGCCTACCGCGAGAATGGCAAGCAGCGGTACGAGACATTCAGGACTCTCGATGAGGCCCGCCGCGCGAAGTCAGCGCGGGCGACGGACATCGAGCGAGGCGAGTTCGAGGGGCGCTCCCGAATCACGTTGCATGAGTACGCCCGTGCGTGGGTGGAGCGCTACCAGGGCCGCGGCCGGCGCGGATTCCGCGAGGGCACCCGCGACGAATACAAGCGCTTGTTGGAGGCGTATGCGCTGAAATTCTTCCCGGCCGGTCTGCGGCTCACGGAGATCACGCCGAGCGGGATCGCGGGTTTCGTGGGGTGGCTGTGCGACCCTGCCAAGCAGGAAGGTCGGACCCTTGGCGACCAGACGGTGCGCAACATCGTGACCCCGCTGCGCGCGTGCCTCGCCACGGCCGTCCGCGAGGGCCTGATCCGGTCGGGGAACCCCGCCCGGGACGTGGACCTCCCGCACCGCCCGACCGCCGAGGAGTCCGAAGAGGAGGAGGTCCGGGCGATGAGCCACGAGGAGCTATCGACGCTGCTCGGGATGCTCCCGGACAACTGGCGGATGTTCTTCTTGTTCCTCGCCTCCACAGGTCTGCGGATCAGCGAGGCCGTGGCGCTCCAGTGGCGGCACCTGGAGCTGGACGGGTCCACGCCGCACGTCAAGGTCCGGCGGGCGCTCGTGAAGGGCCGCATGGGGCCTCCCAAGAGCAAGTACGGCAAACGGGAGATACGGCTCGATCACGCGCTCGTGCTGGAGCTGCGCGAGCACCGCAAAGCGTCGGAGTGGCCGGGCGCCGAGGACCTGGTGTTTCCGGCGAGCAACGGAGCGCCGCTGAACCAGGGCAACGTCCGCCGCCGCGTGCTCAAGCCGGCGCGAGAGGAGGCGTGCCTGGAGTGGGTCGGATTCCATGCCTTCCGCCACACCTGCGCGTCGATGCTATTCGCCGAGGGCCGCAACGCGGTACAGGTCCAGCGGTGGCTCGGCCACCACTCCGCCGCGTTCACGCTCGACACGTACATCCATCTGCTCGACGGGGACATAGGGCAGTCGCTGAAGGTGGGGCGGGGTGCCGACGAAGCGCAGAGATACAACAACGCACCTGTCCTGGGCTGATCCCGCACACGGTGTGCGAGACCTTCCGTTAGATGGAGCCAAGGGGGCGTGGCGCTCGACAATAGGGCTCCGCCGCCGGGCCAGGTATCGTCTGCCACGTACATACGTTCGATCTCTTGGAGGACCGATGCCAGGACAACGAAGGCACGTCACGCAGAGGCCCGATGGCCAGTGGGCGGACAAAGCTGAGGGAGCCGAGCGCGCCGGTGGCCTCTACAGGACGCAGGCTGAAGCTCAGGCCGCCGCCAGCCAGCACCTTCAGAACCATCCAGGCGGTGGTGAGGTCGTGATCCACCGACCTGACGGCCAGATCCGCAACTCAAACACGATCAATCGCCCGGACCCCGATCCTCCGCGCGACACTCGTCACTGATCGTGGCAGCACGGAGCCAATGACGTGATCCGAGTCCGCTACGCAGGGCCTATTCGTGGCGCGCACATGCTGTCCGGTCAGCTTTCTGATGCTGGCCTTCAGGCAGAGTTCCCTCCGCCCTTCGAGCGGCGTGGCGCCGGACAGGATGTCGTCCACGTCACCATCGAAGTAGCGACGCAAGCCAAGGACGGACTGATCGGCTACGCGGCTATCGGGGCGGTCAAGCGCATCGTGGGTGCCTTCAAAGAGCGCCACCCCGGCGTCGAGGCAGACGTAGAGTCCGACGAGGACGAGTAGTTCCGTCCATCGTTTCTAGGCGTGGGTGTAAACAAAGTGCAAACATGCCCCACGCCAACGCACTCCACCACGCCGGAGAGCGAACAGGTGGATTCCTTGCATTAGAGCCAAATCGGCCGACTCCACGGCACCCCACACAACGGCTGATTTGGTCTACGGAACCGAAGGTCGGGAGTTCGAATCTCTCCTGGCGCGTCAGGCACCACTAGAGCAACCTATTGGCAGGAGTTTTAGCGGGTAGGAGGTTGTCGTGGCGCACCCTGGCGAGCCACGAAACCAGCGGTCAGCGCCGTTTTGAGCAAGACCTACGGAGCGCCCGGTAGGTCGCCTTTATATCCGGACGGTGGACCCTCCTGTGTACCAAGGATTGGCTCAAACGCGGTCCGGTATGCCTCGAAATGTGGCCGCCACATCTCGAGGCCAGGATCGAGTCCGGCCAGCCGATCGAGACATGTCTCCCATCCTGCCGCGTTGCGGGCGGCGGCCGCGGCCGCCGATTCATTGACGAGCACCAAGTGTGTGCCGCCATCCTCCAGCGAGAGGGTGAACCGCAGGACCTCCTCCCCCCAAGTGAAAGCGAGCGCGTTTGGCGCATCCACGGCAAGAACCTCGCCAGTGAGCGTCAGGTCGATGACCTCAGGTGGGAACAGGAAGATCAGAGCCGCACCGACCTCCCACCGGCCACCGGCCACCTCCACGTCGCACGGGAACCACGACCGTAGTTGCGTGCGATCGGTGAGCGCGCGCCATACGATCGAAGGTGGGTCGAGCAGATGACGCTCGAGGCGTACCGCCGGCCGAGCACCATCAGCGAGAAGCGTTGCGCTATTCATGCTTTCCTCCTACGGTCGAGGTGATCTTCCAGTCGATCCAGCCGTGCCGCCCACAGCCAGCGGTAGGGCGCCAGCCAAGCATCGAGCTCGGCCAACGGCTCAGGCCGGATGCGGTAGAGCCGGCGCTGGGCATCGGCACGCGCCTCCACCAGTCCCGCCTCCTTGAGCACCCGAAGGTGCTTCGAAACGGCGGGTTGGCTGAGGTGGAGATGATCCACAAGCTCTCCTACCGGACGCTCCCCTTCTCGCAGTAGGTCAAGGATCGCCTGTCGGCTGGGCTCACCAAGGACTTGGAAGGTAGTTAGAGTCGCCATATATCTAATATACCATTGCGGCTATATAGCTGAAGGGGCCTATTAGGCTCGGCCGACGTCAAGCGATCGGCAGCTTTTGGAATGGGCGCGGTCCCTCGGCACCGGCAGCCAAACTGCGCGCGAGCGATCGTTAGGCACCGGCACCCGCCGCGGCGGGTCATCATGTGCCGGTGAGCTCGGCACGCCACGATCGCGCGGACACACCTGGCGCGGCCACTCGCGCGCGGCAGTTGGTGGTCCGCACGCTCGACCGGCTGCTGCCCGGCGAAAACCCGGCGGGGGCGGTGTACGGGACGATCACGATCGGCGCGCTGCTGGCGGCGGAGAGCAGCCTGCGCGATACCTACCCGGAGACCGTTGGCGCGATCGTCGTGGCGCTGCTCGTGTACTGGCTTGCGCACTCCTACGCCGAACTGCTCGGCCAGCGCCTCGCCGCCGGCGAACGCCTCACGCTGTCGGGCCTCGGACGGGCGCTGGGCCGCGACTGGGCGATCGTGCGGGGCGCGGGCGCGCCGCTGGTGGCGCTGCTGGTCGCGTGGGCGGTGGGCGCCACCCAGGAAACCGGCGCCACCGTGGCGCTGTGGACCTGCGTGGCGAGTCTGCTCGCGTTCGAGCTACTCGCGGGCCTGCGCGCGCGGGCGCAGCCGGCGGAGTTGGCGCTCGAGTTGTGCATCGGCGCGGCGATGGGCCTTGGCGTGATCCTGCTGCGGGTGATCCTCCATTGAGCAGCATGCTGCCGGCGATCCTCCATTGAGCCGCACCACCCCTGCCCGCGGCGCGGCCCGCGCCGGGCGCGTACCCCGCGAGCGCCCGAGCGGCTAGGCTGAAGCCATACCCGCGCAGGCTCCGATCCTGATTGCCTATGACGGCTCGCCGCCGGCGTGCGCCGCGGTGAGCGAGGCCGGCAGGCTGTTCGCGCCCAGCGAGGCGATCGTGATCACCGTGTGGGAGCCCGGCCTGGCGCAGATGATGATCGTGCCGGACGCAACCGGGATGGGCAGCACGATGCTGCCGTTCGATCCCGCGGTCACGCAGGAGGTGGAGCGCGCCAGCGAAGAGCACGCGCAGCGGATCGCCGCGGCGGGCGCGGAGCTCGCTCGCGAAGCGGGCCTCGATGCCTGTGCGCTCGCCGTCGAGGACCTCACGGATCCCCCCGGCGCGATCGTCGCGGCGGGCGAGCAACACGGCGCGCGCGTGATCGTGATCGGTTCGCGCGGGTTGGGCGGGCTGAAGTCCAAACTGCTCGGCAGCACCTCCAAGGCGGTGTTGCACCGCGCCGCCTGCCCCGTGGTGGTCGTGCGCCACCCCGAGGAGCACGGCGCGCGGGACCAGCCGCCTGCCGAAGAGTGATCCGGGCCCACGCACGCGGCGTGGATCAATGCAGCCGTAGACATCCGGTGGCTCGCATTACGAGCCTGCTGCAATCAAGCCGCGGAGCCTTGGCAAGCACTGGTGGCAGCCCTCGCGCGGTTGCGGCGCTATCCTCGAAAGCGCCGTGATTGCTGGGGAAAACCCCTCGATCGGCGTGACTTGACGTGGTGGGAAGGGATTGCGTAGGCTACGCTGTAGACAAAAAATCGCTGACATGGAAATGTCTTGTCTACGAGATGCCATGACAGTCGGAGTTGTGAGAGGATGCAGGGAGGTCGAATGTCTGAGTCCAAGGGAGGGAGCTCGGGGTCATCCGGGGAGAGCGCTCGCAAGCCCGGGCGAGGTGGCCGCAAGCCGGGCGCCGGCACGCCCGAGGTAACGGCGAGCACGCGCAAGACGACGACTGACACGCGCACCACCACGGCGAACGCAGGCAAGGCCACCGCCAGTACGCGCAACGCCGCGGGGGCCGCGCCCAAGACGACGAAGGCGAGCGGCAAGTCCAAGCCGCGAGCGAAGCCGAAGATCGTGCCGATCTACGCCCGCCTGCCGCGGGGGCCGCACCCCCTCGGCGCCCCCGGGGTGGCCCGCAACCAGCGCATTCGCATCCACGGCGGGATGATCGAGGCGGTCACGACGCGCGGCTATCCGCAGACCAGCGTGAAGCTCGTGGTTGGGCTCGCGGGAGTCTCGCGACGCTCCTTCTACGAGCAGTTCTCCGGCAAGGAGAACTGCTTCATGTCGACATTCGACCTGGTTGCCAACCGCGCGGTCAAGCGCCTCACCGATGCGTACCGCACGACAGAAGGCGACCAGCGCCAGCGCCTGCGCGCGGTGCTGCAGGCGTGGGGAGCGGAACTGGAGCAGAACCCGAAGGCGGTGCGCCTGGCGATCGTGGAGTCCCAGACGGCGGGCGTGGACGGGCTGCGGCGACTGCAAAAGGTCACCGCCGTCTGCGAAGGGCTGCTCGCCGGCGCCCTCTCCGCCCGTTGCCTGCCCGTGGGCGAAGAGGGTCCTGAGGCGCTGCCGCTGCCGGTGGTGCGGGCGATCGTGGGCGGTTTGCGGCGGGCGACGCAGATGCGCCTGCTCGACGACGACACAGAGGATCTGCAGCCGCTCGTCCGCGAGATGGTGAAGTGGTTGCTGCTGTTCAGGTCGCCCGCGGTCGGGGAGTTGCGCCCGCGCCGCTGTGCCAACCAACCCTTCCCGGAGAGGCTGCTGCTCGAGCCCGACGCCTGTGGCGGTGAGAGCCGCCGCGCCCGCGTGTTGCGCAGCGCAATCGAGACGGGACTGCGCGAACGGAAGTTCGCCGACCTCAGCGCACCGCGGATCGCCGAAGGGGCGGGGCTGCCGTTCGAGGCGGTCACCGAGCTTTACCCCGACCCGCAGGCGTGCTATTTGGAGGCGCTCGAGGCGCTGGGCGACGAACTGCTGCAGCTGATCGTCAGCCCCGAGCTCGTCTCCGCGCAGTGGCCGGCGGCGGTGTGCCGCACGATCGACGCGCTGCTGGCTCACCTCGCGGGCAGCCCCGCCCGCCTGATGACGCTGACCGTGAAAGCGCTCGAAGCCGGGCCGGCGGCGATCGCCAACGTGGGCGACCTCGCCTACGAGGTGGCGACGCTGCTGACCGAGGGAGCGCCGCGGCGCCCGCGTACCCGGATCGCGGTCGAGGGGATCGCGGGCGGGCTCTGGAACATCCTCTACTGCGAGGCGCTCGCCGGCAGGGGCCACCGACTGCCGCTGCTCTCGGAGTACATCTCCTACATCGTGCTCACCCCCTACCTCGGTCCCGAGGAGGCAGTGGCGGCGATCGTGGCCTCGCGCGCCCATCAGAACGGCGCGAGCAACGGCGCCGGGGCAACCAACGGGAAGGCGCCCATCGACGGGCACACGGGCGAGGACTACCGGCGTTTGGCGGAGCGCCGCTCGGCGAAGTGCGTGAATACGACCCCGACCAGCACGGAGAGCACGATCACGACGATCAAAGGCGCGTGACCCTTGCCGAAGATCCAGTTGACCTCGACCTTGTTGAGGTTGAGCACGGCAAACAGCGTCATCAACACCGCCAGCACCACCAACCCCGTGGTGCGGGCCAGCTCGCGATTGCTGCGTTTGGGCTTCGAGGGGCTTTCAGACGACGCGGAGATGGCGCCATCAATGGTAGGGCATGTGCGCGCCGCGCCCCGAAGCGCTCACACCCACCATGGACGGTGTGGCCGACAGCGATTTTGGGAGTGACCCATGGGTGGGACCTTGGGAGTGGCCCGTGGGCGGGACCGGGCGTCTAGCGACGGCCTATCCCGCGGCGAGCTCGGACTTGACCCACGCGCAGCCGCTCGAGAGGTCCTCCACGCCGAGTGCGGCGGCCACGTTGAGCGCCATGCCGTGCCTGAAGAAGTCGTCGATCCGCTCGTCCTCGGCGCCGGACAGCCGCTGCGCGAGGCCGACCAGCTCGGCGTAGCGACGGCGCACGCGGGCGCGCACCACCTCGTCGTCGCAGGCGGCGTAGGACTGGTGCTGGAGCATCAGGTAGTCGCGGTCGCTGGAGAGCAGCTCCACGTAGGCCCTGCCCATCGCCTCCAGCGCGTCCTCGCAATCGGCCGGCGCACGCCCCTCGCGGAAGTCGGCGGCAGCCTGCTCGAAAGCGGACGCGATCCGCGCGAAGCTGCGCTCCAGCGCCGCGAGGAACAGCTCGCGCTTGTTGCCGAACAGCGTGAACACGTACGGCTGGGCGACGCCCACGCGCCGCGCGATGCGCTCGACGGGAGTGCCGTGCAGGCCGCCGTGCGCGAACTCGTGCACGGCGGCGGCGATCAGCTCCTCGCGGCGCTCCGCGGCGGGCACGCGCGTGCGGGCGGGCAACTCGCCGCCGGAGGTTCCACCGGCGGCGGCGGGAGGGGGGTCGGTGGCCGTGCCGTTCGAGCGCTCGGGATCGGGTGCGGTGCTCAAGCGGCCTCCCCCACCACACCGGCCGGGTGTGGCACGCCACGGGTGGGGCGCCGCTGCCCACCGTCCTGCGCGATCGCGTCGCCGGCGACGGCCGGCTCGGTCTCCGCGACCTTGGTGGAGAACGGCAGTGCCAGCACCGCCAGCGTGCCGGCGCCCAGCATCGCCACGGCCACCCACAGCGCCGGCTCGAGGCCGTTTACGAATGCCTGCGGTGAACCGTAGCCACCCGCGTGGGTGAAGATCGTCGCGAGCACCGCCACCCCCAGCACGCCGCCGGTCTCGCGGATCGCGTTGGTGGCGCCGGAGGCCTGCCCGGCCTGGTCGGCGCGTACGGCAGAGAGCACGGCGCCCGCGGAGGGGGCAAACACAAGCGCCATCCCAGCGCCCGCCATCACGAACGGGACGATCATCTCCCCGTAGGGGGTGTGGGTCGAGAGGATCGACGCCAGCCACGCCAGCGCCCCGGCCTGCAGCGCGAGGCCGGAGAGCATGAACGGGCGGCTGCCGAAGCGCTGGGAGAAGATCCCCGCAAAGGGAGCGACGGCCATCGTGGCGCCGGTCCACACGAGGATCTTCAGCCCCGCCTCCAGGGGACTGTTGCCGAGCACGTCCTGCATGAATTGGGAGAGAAAGAAGATCGACCCGAACATCCCGAAGTACATTGTGAGCGAAGCGAAGTTGGTCACCGCAAACGCGCGGCGGGAGAAGAATGACATCGGCAGCATCGGCTCGCGCGCGCGACGCTCCCAGGCGACGAACAGCGCCAGCAGCGCAGCCCCCCCGCTCAGCGAGACAAGGATCGTAGTGGAGGTCCAACCGAGCGACTGCGCACGCACGATCCCGAACACGATGCCGAACGCGCCGGCGGACGCCAGCGCCAGGCCGCGCAGGTCGAGCGTGCCGTTGGGGCCGTGGCTCTCGCGCAGGCGCGCGGCGGCCAGCGGCACCAGCACCAGGCCGATCGGGACGTTGATCCAGAAGATCCAATGCCAGGAGATGCTCTGCACGACGGCGCCTCCCACCAGCGGGCCGAGTGCGACCGCCGAGCCGGAGACGCCCGACCACACCCCCAGCGCCATCCCGCGGCGGGCGGCGGGGAAGGCCTCGGCGAGCAGCGTGAGCGTCAGCGGCGTGACCATCGCCGCGCCCATCCCCTGCAGCGCGCGGGCGGCGACGAGCAGTTCGGTGCTGGGCGCCAGCGCGGCGCCCGCGGAGGCGGCGGTGAACAGCGAGAGCCCCGCGAGGAACATGCGCTTGCGTCCGAAGCGGTCGCCGAGCGCGGCGCCGGTCAGCAGCAGCACCGCGTACGCCAACACGTAGGCGTTGACGGTCCACTCCAGCGATTGGATCGAGGCGCCGAGGTCGCGGTGGATCGAGGGCAGCGCGATCGACACCACGAGGTTGTCGAGCACCACCATGAACAGTGCCGTGGAGACGATCCCGAGGGTCCAGTTGTTCGTGCGCGAGGTGCTCATCTGCCTGCTCCTTGCTGGTGCCACCAACTCCCGGTCGCTCTCAGATCGTGCGCCCCGGGGGAAAGGTGTAATTAGTGATTGCTAACTAATGTGAGATTAGCAGCGACTAATAATCCTGTCAAGGGCCCGGCGATCGATGGGCCGGCATTGGTGCGCATCCGCGCGGCGGCGTTGCCCACAAGCGCACTGGCGCTGGGCATCCATGCCCAGCAACGGCGCTCGCCGGCTCCCCCGCCCGAATCCGCAACCACTTGGCCACCGCGGTGTTTCCGAGCAGGTGAGTGTCTGTGCCGCGGCGAATACTGAGGCGATGATGCGACGAGCGTCGCTTGCATGCGTGCTGGCTCTTGGAGCCGTGGGAGGCGTGCTGCTCGGCGGCTGTGGCGGTGGAACGAAGACGGTCACGGTGCCCGGCGCCCCCGCAGCCACCGCGGGCGCCCAGGTTGGGACGCACACGAGCTCCACCGCTTCCACGCCCGACCGCACGACGACCACCACGACGACGACCCCCACGACGACAACCGGCACTTCGAGCACCGGCGAACAGCCCACCAGCACCACCCGCACCGCGTCCGCGCCCGCGTTCGTGCACACCGGGGGAACCGCCGAACAGGCCGCTTCCACCGAAGCCAAGGCCGCTGCGGCGGTCCTCAGCGCCCACGGCTACACCGCGGAGAACCTCTCCGACTACCACGGCAACCAAACGCTGCGGGTACTGATCGGGACGCGCACCGGCGCCGCCGACCCCTACAACGAGCGCGCCTTCTTCTTCCTCGGCAGCCACTACCTCGGCACCGACTCCGCTGCGCCCAGCGCCTCGGTGAACGTCACCGGCCAAAGCGACACCGAAGTTGTGCTCACCTACGCGCTCTACCGCGCGCACGACTCGCTCTGCTGCCCCTCCGGCGGGTCGACCACCGTGCACTTCCAGCTCAACAACGGCCAGCTCGTACCGCTCCAGCCGATCCCGCCCGCCGGCTCCTCCACCGGCCTCTCGCGGCAGTAGCCGGGCCGCGACGCCCGCCCGTCCGCTGCGAGCGGGCCGCGCGTGTGTGGCCAACGCGTGGGGGAAGCGTTTCTCCCCTATCTTGATGGGTGCGATAACCCCCACGAGGAAGGAGTACGCTGATGAGCGCGAAGATCGAAGGCCACGCAGAGGAGCTGCTGCGGGGCAAGAACTTCTGCAACGTCTCCACCCTGCGCCCCGACGGCTCGGTGCACGCCGCGCCGGTTTGGGTCGACGTGCAGGACGGCCTGCCCACGCTCAACACCGCCGAGGGCCGCGTGTGGCCGCGCAACCTCGAGCGTGACCCCCGCGTCACGCTGACGGTGCAGAACATGGACAACCCATACGAGTACCTCACGATTCGCGGACGCGTCGCCGAGCGCACCCATGAGGGCGCCGACGCGCACATCGACGCGCTCGCGATGAAGTACCTCGGCCAGGACACCTACCCCTACCGCCAGCCCGGCGAACAGCGGGTGATCATTCGCGTCGAGCCGGAATACGTGCACACCTACGGAGCCTGAGGGGTCTGTACGCGCATTTCCACATTGCAATGTGAGGGGCCCGCCGTCGCTCGACCCGCGTTCCGCTACTGCCCCCCTCCGGGTGGGGCGGCGGGAGGGCGAGCGGGCTCACGTTTCCACATCCGTCGCCACCACGGCGTCGCGCGCGGTTGGGTCCGCAGCCACTCGTCGCGCAGCACCAGCTGGCCCCGTTCACGCGCTTTCACCACGCATTTGGTGTGCGCATGCCGTCGCCGCCGGGTGTCGCCTTCGGGCGCGATCAACATGTGCTCGCTGAGCGCGGGCAGTTGATGGCCGCAGAACGGACACCGGTACGTCGCGGGCTTGCGGTTCGCCGCGCGACGCACCGTCCACCATGGGGCCGACGGAAGGCGTGGCGGGGACATGGCCCCATTGTGCCCCCTCTCGGTGCGACGTTGGTGGCGGTCGGAGTGGGCGTCGCGATCGCGCTCGCCAAAACTCAGTTGCAGCGGCGCTCGACCCCCGCGGCGCGTTCCCAGCCCAAGCGGCGCCGCCCGGCGCTGCTCCCCGGCGAGCCCTACGCGGAGGGGCTGCGGCGCGTGATCCTCGGTCAGCTCGACCTCGCCGTCGAGTCGCTCGAAGGCCACACGGCCGGGACCGGCGAGCACACCGTGCACGAGACCCGCAAGGCGCTCAAGCGCCTGCGCGCGCTGCTGGTGCTGCTGCGCGCCGAGCTGGGCACCAAGCGCTATGCACGCGAGAACGCCGCGCTGCGCGATTGCGCCCGGCGCCTCGCGGGAGCGCGCGACGCCGAGGTGATGCTCGGCACGCTCGACTCGCTCGTGCAGCGCGACCGCTCGCACTTCACCCGCAGCGCCGCGGTGCGCACGCTGCGCGCGCAGCTGCTCGCCGAGCGCGACACCGCCGCCGCGCACGCGATCCACGACCCTCGCGTGCGGGGCGAGGTGATCGTCGAGCTGCGGGCCGTGCGTGCGCGCGCCGCGCGCTGGGAGCTGCGCGAACGCGGCTTCCGGCTGCTCGCGCCCGGCCTCGAGGACGTCTACACACGCGGGCGCCGGCGGATGCGCGTTGCGCGGCGGCGCGCCGCCGCCGAGCGGCCCGGGGAAGAGCGCCGCGGGAAGCGGAGCCGGCGCGCTCGGAAAGGCAAACGCGCTCGGCGAGGCCAGAGTGTGGAGGCGCTGCACACGTGGCGCAAACGCGTGAAGGAGCTGCGCTACGCCACCGAGACGCTCGACCGCGGCGGCAAGGGGGCGGGCGGGTCCTCCAAATATGTGCGTCGCGTCGCCCGCCGCGCCGACCGGCTCGGGGAAATGCTCGGCGAGGAGCACGACCTCGCGCTGCTCGAAGCGCGGGTGCGCGAGCGCTCGCGCCTGTTCGCGGGCGAGCGCAAGGTGCGCAAGCGGTTGCTGGCGTCGATCGCCGCGCGCCGGCGGAAGCTGCGCAAGCGCGCCCTGCGCAAGGGCGAGCGCCTCTACCGGCGCCCGCCGCGGCGCTTCGTGCGCCGGCTGAAGCGCACACGGTAGGGGCTCCGCGGACCCGAACAGTTGCGTGCGGCGCCCACCGCGTGGCGGCCGCGACGAGCCCCTGGGCGCTCGCGGCGCGCCTCGACAACTCGCGCACGTCCGGCAATTCAACTTCAGGGCCGCGCCACCGTAGCCGATGCCAGGAGCGAGTGGGGATGTACACGACGAAGCGAACACGACCCCTCCCGGCCACCGTCACCCTGGCCCTGCTGGTGGGTGGGCTGGGGGTGTTGACGCTGCACACGCTCGCCGGCATGGGCGGCGTCCCACGCGGGGGGATCTTCGACCACACGATCTACGGCCTGCTGATGGTCGCCTCGGCCTGCACGGTGCTCGCTCGCGGCGTGGTCGTGCGGGCGCAGCGCACCGCGTGGCTGACGATGGGCGCGGGCCTTGCGTGCTGGTGCCTGGGCGACCTCTACTACGCGCTGTTCGTCGCAGGCCCGCGCGCCGCCGGCGGCAGCGTCTCGCCCGCCGATGCGCTGTACCTCGTCTTCTACCCCTGCTGCTACGTCGCGCTGGTGCTGCTGCTGGGCGCCCACCTGCGCGAGCTGCGCATCGGCATGTGGCTGGACGGCCTGATCGGCGGGCTTGCGGCCGCCGCGGTGGGGGCGGCGGTGGTGCTGCCGCCGATCCTGCACGGCGCGCACGGCGACGCCGCCTCGCTGGGCGTGGCGCTGGCCTACCCGATCGGGGACCTGCTGCTGCTGGTGTTCACGCTCGGCGCGCTCGGCATGACGGGCTGGCGCCCCGGGCGCGTGTGGCTGTTGATCGCCGTCGCGATGCTCTGCTCGGCGGTGGCCGACTCCGGCTATCTGTACCTCACCGCGACCGATCGCTACTACGTGGGCGATTGGGTGCAGTGCCTGTGGCCGGCCTCCGCCGTGCTGCTGGCGATCGCCGCCTGGACGCCCTGGCCGCGCCCGGCGCGCCGGCGGGTGGAGGACTGGCGCCTGGTGTCGGTGCCCTCGTTCTCGCTGCTCGCCGCCCTGGGCGTGCTGATCTACGGCAACCTCCGCGGCGCGCTCACCCCGGTCGCGCTGATCCTCGCGATCGCCACGGTGCTGGCGGTGTGCGTGCACCTGATGGCGACCGTGCGCGAGAACATCGCGATGCTCGTCGGCTCGCGCCGCCTGGCGCTGACCGACCCGCTCACCGGACTCGGCAACCGCCGGCAGCTGATGGAGGACCTCAACGTCGCCTGCCGCCGCGTCTCGGGCGGCGAGACGTGGGAGCTGATGTTGTACGACCTCAACGGCTTCAAGCGCTACAACGACACCTTCGGCCACCCCGCCGGCGACGCGCTGCTGGCGCGCCTCTCCGACAAGCTGAGGACCGTCGTCGCCCCCTACGGCACCGCCTACCGCATGGGCGGCGATGAGTTCTGCGTGCTGCTGCGCGACTGCGCCGAGCGCCTCGACGCGCTGACGGCGGCCTCCGTCGCCGCCCTCTCCGAGCGCGGCCCGGGCTTCTCGATCGGCGCCGCGCACGGCGTCGTCAACATCCCCCCCGAACTCGACGACCCCGCCGCGGTGATGCAGCTCGCCGACCAGCGCCTGTACCGGCGCAAGGAGGAAACGCGCGAGGCCTCCGCGGTGCACCAGCTGCGCGACGTGCTGCTGCAAGCCTTCCAGGAGCGCCACCCCGACCTGCAGGAGCACCAGCGCGGGGTCGGCGCGCTCGTGCTCGAGGTCGGCCGCCGCCTGGGGATGGACGGCGAAGAGCTCGACGTGCTCGCCCGCGCCGCCGAGCTGCACGACGTCGGCAAGATCGCGATCCCCGACGCGATCCTCACCAAGCCGGGCCCGCTGAACGCCGAGGAGTGGGGCTTCATGAGCCGCCACACGATCCTCGGCGAGCGGATCCTCGCCGCCGCCGCCGCGCTGCGCCCGGTCGCGCGGCTGGTGCGCTCCTCCCACGAGCGCTTCGACGGCGCCGGCTACCCCGACGGCCTGCGCGGCGAAGGCATCCCGCTCGGCGCGCGGATCATCTTCGTCTGCGACGCCTTCGACGCGATGACCTCCGACCGCTCCTACTCCTCGGCCGTGGCCGTCGACGAGGCGATCGCCGAGCTGCGCGCCTGCGCCGGCACGCAGTTCGACCCGGCGGTGGTGCAGGCGTTCATCGCCTCGTTCGGGGGGTCACCGTCAGCACGGCCGGCGGCGGCAGGGCGAGCGCTCCAGGCGGCTGCCGCACCCGAGGATGCGATCGAGTCGCCGACGCGGGCGTCAGTCGACGCTGACGATGCTCAGCACGCTCTCGCCGCGGGGCAGCGCAACGGTCACCTGGTCGCCGGGCCGGCGTCCGACGAGCGCGCGGGCAACGGGCGACTCGGCTGAGAGACGACCCTCCGCGGGGGAGGCGTCGTGGGAGCTGACGATCGTCCAGGTGCGCTGCTTGCCGTGCTGGTCGCTGACGACCACGGTCGAGCCGAAGCCGACGGCGCCGTCCGCGGCCGTCTCGCCCTCCTCGACGACCACCGCCGTGGAGATCTTTTCGCGCAGCCGGGCGATCTTCGTCTCCAGATGCGCCTGGTCGTTCTTCGCGTCGTGGTACTCGCTGTTCTCCTTCAGGTCCCCCCACTCGCGCGCGGTTTTGATCCGCTCGGCGATCTCGCGCCGGCCCTCGCCCTCCAGGGTCTCGAGCTCCGCGCGCATCGACTCCAGGCCCTGGGAGGTGATCAGGTTGGGGGCGTCGGTCATGTCGCCTTCCAGCGTATCGGTGTGAGGGTCCTTGGCGCGGAGCGGTCTGCGCGGTTGGTCGCTTGGAGCGAGAAGTCGGAGTCGATGTTCCGGCTTCGATGGCCCCGCGCGGTCTCCTCGCTTCGTCACTTGACTGTTCAGGACCCGATACCAACTCGTTCGGGCGATTTGCAACTTTTTCGGACCGACGATCTCGCTTGGGGGCCGATCCCGTGGACGGCAAGGTCGCGGGGAGGTAGGATGCCGCGTCGGGATGCTTGAAGTGTGCGAACCTATCGGTGAGTCCTGCCCCCGGCACCGGCGGTGAGATCGCGCGTCCAACAAGCTCCGGTGCGCGCCTTCCGCAAGCGCACACGATGGCGAACGCGCAAGCTGTGGGTGCGCCTGCCGCCGCGCAGCGGCTACTTCCATCGGACCTCCACCTATCCCTCCGAGCCGGCGAGGGCGCTGTTCTGGGGCGTGCTGTCGCTCGCCGTGGGGGCGCTGCTGTTTGGGTTCGCCGCACTCGTCGGGCGCGGCGCCGACCACATCCACGTCAGCGTCCTGGTCGACTCGTTCGTGCACACCGTGACGCAGCCGGCCGTCGCCGCGCCGATCGCGTTCGCGCTGCTCGCGCTCTGCGGGCGCATCTGCCGGACGGCCCGGCTCGCCTGGCTGGCCTGGCGACCGGGGCCGATCGTCGTCTCCGACTTCGCGGCGCCGCTGCCGATCACCGGCATCACACCGGCACAGGTCACCGCGCTGTTCCGCAGCAACCTCGCGCTGCTGCGGCTCGACTCGGCCGTGGCCTCGCCCGGCGCCGCCCCCGAGGCGAGCTTCCTCGACGTCCTCGATACCAGTGGCGGCTTCTCCTCCAACGACATCCTGCGCACGCTGCTCACGCTGCTGCGCGCCTCCTGGCCGGCCCACGCGTTCGCGGTCGAAGGCACGCTGCAGGAGCGCGAGGGCCCGCGGGGCTGCGGCCTCACCGTGCACGCCGTGCGGCTGCCGGGAGAACCCGCGGCACTCGTGGAAGCGTGGGAGAGCAGTTGGGAGGAGGCCGCGCGCACCGCGGCCGACGGCGCCATCGCGGCGCTGCTGCCCCGCACCCGCCTGTGCAAGGGACCGTGGGCGGGCTGGCAGGGCTTCCAGCCGCCCGCGGAGCTATTCACCGCCTATCGCAAGGCTGGCGCGTTCGTCGCCGGCCAGCGCTACGACGAGGCGCTCGGCCGCTACCGCGAAGCGCTCGTGAGCGATCCCACCAACCCCACGATCGCGCTGCAGCTGGGGCAGCTGCAGGAGAAGATCGGGATGTTCCTCGGCGCCCTCGTGACCTATCAGCGCCTACTCGCGCTGGACAACCCCGGCGCGGAGCCATTCCCGCGCGGCCTCTACCGTCGCCCCGCGCTGCGCGAGTGGCGGCGCTCGGTGCGAATCGCCAAGTACCGCCAGCTCGTCCTGCTCGGCCAGGGAACCGCGGTCCGCGAGTGGTGCGGCCCCTTCGAGGGCGAGCCCGCCAACTATCGTGCGCTGCTACGCGACTACTTTCGCCGTGAGCTGCGGCCACTCACCTCCGAACGCGGCGACCCCGCCGCCGACGCGATCGCCGGCGCGATCGGGGAGCTGATCGCAGAGCAGGACTCCGGCGACGAGGAGCTGGTCGCGTCGGTGCAGCGACGGATGATGCCGTTCGTCTACCAGGCGGGCTATGAGCTGCAGCGCGGGCTCTCGCGCACGGAGCTGCGTCCCTGGGCGCAGCCGCTCACGCGCCGCACGGTGGGGCTCACCCTCGCCTCCGTGGAGACGCGCGCCAAGCTCGCCGACCGGCTGGGGCGCGGAGAGACGTGGCCGGGGGATCTTGTGGCCCAGCTCGACCGCGGCGTGCACTGGGCCGGCTGGCGACCGGGCTTCTGGGCCGGCTGGCGGCCGGTGCAGCTGCGCCGCTGGACCTGGCAGCAGCACTACAACGCCGCCTGCCACTTCGCCATCCCGCTCGCGCTGGAGTCCGACCTCGACGAGGCGCAGCGGGCCCACGCGGCCGCACCCGTCAACGCGCCGGCGCCGGCCGCCGATGCGCCGGCGTTGGCCGCGGATGCACCGGCCGACGCGCCAGCGCCGGGCCCGCGCCCATGGTCACTCCCGGCCGAGATGCGCAACGAGCTCGCTCGCCACGCCGTCAACCGGCTCGAGCGCGCCGCCTCGCGGGCCGACAGCGACTTCGTCGCCGCGCGCCGCTCCTGGGTGCTCGAAGAGGACCACGACCTGCGTGGCTTGCGCGAGCGGCTGGAGTTCAAGGCTTTCGCCGCCGACTACTTCCCCAGCGCCGAGGACCCGTCGGGTGCGATCTTCGGTGGGCAGGTCGCGACCCCGACCTCGAATGCCCACCTGGCGGTACGCCATTCGCAGGCACGCATCGCCCAAACCGAATACGTCCACCACCTCCTCGGGGCCATCGCCGCGGGCTGGCACGAGCTGTGGCACCGGCGCGCCTCGCACGAGGGCATCGCCGACCTGCACAAACTGGTGAGCTGGTGGAGCGAAGAGGCCGAGCTGTGGACGCTGTTCGGCGAGGTCGCGACCCATCGCTACGACGGGGCACGCCGCCAGCGGTTGTTGGAAATGGCCAACGAGATCGCCCTGCACGACAAGCTGATCCCGGTCATCGCCTCCTACGGCGCGAGTGACGACGCGGCCCTCGCCTCCCACGGCGCGCGCAACGGCACGTCCCACGCGGCGGTCAAAACAGCCACCCGCCGCGCCGGCGAAGACCCGTGTCACGCGCGCCCGGAGGTGTGCCTCGCGATCGTCGAAAGGTGGTTCGCGCCGCACGGCGGTCTCGCGCAGTGGCACGGCCGGCAGTTCCAGCGCCGCGTCGAGCTGCTGCGGCGCGCCGACGCCGAGGCGCTGCGCCTGGGCTCGCGTGCCCACGCCGAGCGGCTCTGCTATCGCCAAGCCGCCGTCTGGCAGACGCTGGAGGAATGGTTCTCCAGCGATGAGCTCAGCGAGCATGAGGCGCGCGAGCGCCTGAGCCGCCGGCTCTCCGATGCGCAACACCTGTGGGTGCGAGCCGAACGGCGCTCGCAGATCTCGGCGTTGTTGCAACGCGCCGCCAAGCTCGTGCCATCGGTGTGATGCCCTCAGCGAAATGATGCTGGTGTAGTCTTGGATCGTGGCTGGTGCACCAAGACCGATCACAGGGCGGTGCCTGTGCGGTGGCGTGACTTACAGCGTCGATGCCGAGCCGGTCTGGCAGGGGGCTTGCTACTGCGCGAACTGCCAGCGCCAGACCGCTACGGCATTCTCGGTGGTCATAGGCGTACCGAGCGAGGCGCTGACGGTTGCGGGCGACACACTCGCGTCGTTCAAGACCGCCAGTGAGGACTACCAGAGCACTACCGAGCGGCGGTTCTGCTCGGCTTGCGGGTCGCCGATCTTCAGCACCATCGAGTCGATGCCGGGAGTGGCCTTTCTGAAGGCGGGGACGATCGACGATCCATCATGGATCGAACCGACGGTCGAGATCTGGACGCGCTCGGCGCAGCCGTGGGCACCGCACTTCGAGAACGCGGTGCGGTTCGCGCGTACTCCCAGTTGACTTTACTGCCGCCCCGACGACCAGGTCTCGCCTGGCGGCCACCGCCACGCCACTGTGATGTCCAGCACCAGGCGTGACCTACCCCCACCGCAGTACGATGAGGTCCTCGCGCCGACGTAGCTCAGCTGGTAGAGCACCTCCATGGTAAGGAGGGGGTCCGGGGTTCGAGTCCCCGCGTCGGCTCTGCTTCCGCCGCAAGACCCTCCCTACAGCGCGCGTTCGTAAATGCGGTAGCGCCGCTTGATCTCGGCGCCCATGCCTTGCAGCGCGCGGTTCATCGGCTCGTTGACCTCGAGGGTCCAGCCCATCTCGCCGCCCTTCTGCGGCGTGCGTTCAGCTGCGTCGAAATGCATCTGGTACAGACGCGCGGCCACCCCCGTGTGCCGATGGGCTCCCGGCGGCAGACTCCGCTTGACGAAGCCAGGTAGCGAACCGCCTCCACCCGAACTTGGGCCCAACGAACCCGGCCGTTCGTAGTGTCGTCCAACCGGTCTCAGATGCCGGCGGCGAAAGCTATAGTCGGCCTCGCGATGAGGCGCAACCACATCACGCGGCGCGCTGGACTCGCGGTCGTGGCACTGACGCCGCTGCTGGCGCTGATCGGCATGACCGGCTCGGCTGGCGGGGACCCGATTCAGTTCTGCGCCCAGATCCCGATCGTCGGTGGGATTCCGCCTTGGGGCTTCCACACAGGGGCGCCGATCACGGGGGCGAGCGGCAGCTACGCTCGTGGCCACGGGGAAATCGACCTGGCCGACAACACCGTCTCCGGGATCCTCTGCCAGGTCGATCGTGTGCCCAACCAGCCCGACCGCCTGATCATCATGACGGTCGAGCACCATCTGGTCTACCACTCGCACTACGCGATGATGTGGGGCTTCCCGGGGAACATCATGAAGATCATCGTGCGCGTGCAGAGCAGTACCGACCCGCGGTGCAAGGCCGGCACCCGCGGCCGCGTGACCCTGTTCGCCAGCTACAACGGCGTGCGCAGCGACAGCGTCCGGTTCACGTTCCCGGCCGCCTGCGAGGACCACGACCACCTGTACCACGGGCCTCAGGTCAACAACCAGGTCCCGCCGCTTTAGAACCGTTTTCAAAATAGGCGGTGCGTCCGGGGCGTTCCTGGACCAAGCTGGGCGGCGTGGGCCGGCGCAGCCCGTGCTGGTGGCACGGGCAAGACGGTCCGGGACGATCCAGCGCCGCGTATCAGGGACGCATCCGGGCGCGCCGATCTTTTTGAAACCGGTTCTTAGCCTGGATCCACCGATCCCGGGGTCGCACCGGCACCGGATGACGCATCGCCAGGACCAATTGCCCTCGCTCCGAGGGGTCACCCTACGGATACTCGGTCAATTGCCCCTGGCTCGGTCACCGGCACCGGATGCTCAACCCGTTATCGGTGGATCCAGGCTTAGAACGACCTCTTCTCGCGGGCGCCGGTTCGGTGGCCACCGCGCCCGCCTCTGGCGAGTCGGTCGCCCGCCCCTATCAGACCGACTCGCGCGCGGTGAGTTGCACGATCGGGATCGTCCGGTTGGCCTTTGCCGCTTCCCGGCGGTACGTCGCGTAGGGCGCAAAGACCTGGTCGGCAAGCTTCCAGAGCCTGCCGCGTTCGGCCTCGTCGCTTACCACCCTTGCCCGCATGGGGATGCCACCGAACGTGACATCGGGGTGGGCCCGAAGATTGTGAAACCACGCCGGGTGGCTCGCGCTACCGGCCTTCGAGGCGACGATCGTGACTCGGTCGTCGTCGTGGAAGTAGATGACTCCGTTGCGTCGCACCGCGCCGCTTTTCGCGCCTCTCGTCTCCAGCAGGGCGGTCGGGAGGACGAGGCCCATCCCGACCCGACCCCTAGTTGCCCGCAGCAGATACGGGTCGACCTTCCAGACGACATTGGCCGAGATCGCCCTTCCCAGGCGGGTGCTGGAAAACGCGGCGAATGCACGGCTGAACGAGCTGCGCGGGCGGTTGGGGTCCACGTACTTGAGTCGAGTGGGCATCGCGGGATTCTCCCACCCAGCCCGTTTCGAAGAGCGTCTCACCTGGCCCCGTTCCCGAATGGCCACAGCGCCAGATTGCGAAAATGCCGGACTCGGGTGCATACTCCGTCGCAGCCGGGTTAGGGTAACCGGGAGGACCGGAGTAGGATCTGGCTGTTCGTAGGATGTGGAAAAGATGAGCATTTCGGTAACCAGTGAGGGGGAGAACCGTATGTCCTATCCAGTCGTCTTCGAAGCCGACTACGTCGAGCAGCGCAACCGGCTGACCGCTTTCTTCAGGCTGATCCTGGCGATTCCGCTGGCGATCTGGTTGTACGTGTACTCGATCGTGGCCTACGTCGTGGTCGTGATCGCGTGGTTTGCGATTGTGATCACCGGCACCTACCCACGCGGCCTCTATGACTTCGTCGCGGGCTTCACGCGCTTCCTGGCGCGCTTCACCGCCTACGCGGCGCTGCTGTGCGATCCCTATCCCTCCTTTGGCGGCTCCGACCACCCCGCTTACCCGGTGCGGATGCGCTTCGAGGGGCCGCTCGATCGCTACAGCCGCCTGAAGACGCTGTTCCGCATCATCCTCGCGATCCCGATCCTGATCCTGCGCTACGTGATGAACCTGATGCTCGAGGTCGGCGCGATCGCGGCCTGGTTCGTGATCGTGATCACCGGCAAGATGCCACGCGGCCTGTTCGACCTGATGGTGCTCGCCAACTCCTACATCGCGCGATCCGATACCTACGTTGCCCTGCTCACCGAGACCTATCCGCCGTTCCAGGACGAGCAGACGCGCGCGGCGGGGACGCCGGGCTCGCCCGCCCCACAGACGCCGTAGCTCCCCCGAGCAACCGGTAATCACAGCAACCCTCGCGATTTGCGTGGCTCCTCCGCGCGGCTCCTCGGGCACCGCCGAGCTGGCGGACTGACCAGTCGCCAGATGCCCCGCCGTGGCTAGGGCCCGCCGCCACCACCCGGCGGCGGGTATAGCCCGGGTACCCCCCCGGGGCCACCGGGGAAGCCGTGGTGGGCAGCCTGAAGCCGCCCCTCCCACACCGCTTTCGCGCCGAGGTCGCCGGTCCTGAAGACCATGTAGCCGGCGCCGATCGACAGCAGCACCAGCACTATGCGCAACGCCGTGAGGGTCGGCTTGGAGGAGAGCAGGCGGTCCACGATGCCCAGGCCGGTTGGCATTCCGCCGGAGATCCGCTGCGCGGCGAAGGTGACGATCAGCGTCGCGGTGAAAAGCACGTAGATGTAGGCGAGGATGTGCGCGGCGTGCGAGTGTTCGGAGATCAGTTTGGCGGCCTGTCCCTGCAGGTTCAGCTCACCACGCAGCGCGGCGCCCGCCTGCATCGTGAGGAAGATCGAGCTCATCGCGACGATCGACGCGAGAGCCAGCACGATCCCGTAGCGCGAGAGCCACGGGGGCTTGATCACGAACACGATCGCCGCCACGATCGTGCACGGGATCAGCACCACGGGCACGTGCACGAACAGTGGATGCGCGGGCAAACCGCCGTAGATCGTGGTGACGCGGATCGGCACCGTGACGAAGCCGAGGAACGCAAGCAGCGTCAGGATGAACTCGGCGCGCCGCCAGTCGACCGCGGGCCGGCGGCCGGCACCGATGCTCTCGGTGCTCATTTGCCGCCCCCGGGCTTATCGGTGCTTGGCGAGGGTGCGATGAGACCTGTCTCATAGGCGAAGACGACGATCTGCACGCGGTCACGCAACTCCAGCTTCGCGAGAATGCGCCCCACGTGGGACTTGACGGTTGCCTCCGAGAGCACGAGGCGTTCGGCGATCTCGGCGTTCGAGAGGCTTCTCGCGACTTGTATGAGCACCTCGTGCTCGCGCGCGGTCAGCAACGACAGGCGCTCGTGCTGCCCCTGGTCGGGTCGGCCGGGGACGGGTAGGCGGTGGGCATAGGTGGACAGCAGCCTGCGGGTGACCCGCGGCGCGACGACAGCATCGCCACTGGCGACGGCGCGGATGCCAGAGAGCAGGTCGGCCGGCGGGGTGTCCTTCAGCAGAAAGCCGCTCGCCCCGGCTCGCAGTGCCGCGTAGACGTACTCGTCGAGATCGAACGTGGTGAGGATGATCACGCGCGCGCTGCTGTCCGACTCGACGATCATGCGGGTGGCCTGCACGCCGTCCATCTCCGGCATGCGCACGTCCATCAACACGACGTCCGGCGCCAGCCTCCGTGCGGCCTCCACCGCCTCGCGTCCGTTGGCGGCCTCGCCGACGATCTCAATGTCCGGCTGGGTGTCCATCACCATCCGAAACGCCATCCGCATCAGCTCCTGGTCATCGGCCAGCAGCACGTTGGTCGTCATCGCGAAGCGGCCTGTGCATCAGGGTTCAGCAGCAGGCGCACGCGCCAGCCGCCGCGGGGGCTGGGACCAGCCTCGAGCGTGCCACCGTAGCTCGCGGCGCGCTCTCGCATGCCGCGCAGGCCGCGCCCGCCGGGTGCCACGGCGCCTTGATCCACACCAGTTCGACCCTGCCTAGTCTGGGCCCCACCAACCCGACCCCTACCAGCCCGACCCTCACCGGCTTGACCCTCGCCGACACGACCCTCGCCGACACGACCTTCGCCAGCGCGGCCTGCGTCCGCATCAGTCACCTCGAGCTCGACCTGTCCCGGCCGGCAGCTCAGCGCCAGGTGCGCACGGGTCGGCCGGGTGGCGTGCTTGAGCGTGTTGGTCAGAGCCTCCTGCGCCACCCGGAAGACCGTCAATTGCACACCGTCGGCCAGCCCGCGCGGATCGCCTTCGAGGTCCATCGTCACCGGGATGCCCGCGGCGTGCACGCGCGCCAGCAGCTCGTCGAGCCGATCGAGGCTCGGCTGCGGCTCCAGCGGCTGCGCGGAGGAGCGGTCGCGCAGCACGCCCAGCAGCCTGCGCATCTCCACCAGCGCCTCCCGGCCGGTCGCCGCGATGCGCTGGGTCGCCTCCGCCGCGCGCTCCGGCGAGGTGTCCATCGCATAGGTGGCACCATCGGCCAGGGCAATCATCACGCTGAGATTGTGGGCCACGATGTCGTGCATCTCGCGCGCGATGCGGGCCCGCTCGGCAGCGGCCCCGAGCCGGCCCTCCTGGTCGCGCTCGAATTCCAGCCGCACCGCCTTCTCCTGCAACGAGGCCAGCAGCGCCCTGCGCTGGCGAACCGAGACGCCAAGCACCCCCGCCGCCGTCGCCAGCCCGGTGAGCCCGACCCACACCTTCAGCGGCTCAGACGGCGACCAGCGCACCGCCGCCATGATCGCCCCCACCGCGACGATGCCGGCGGCGAGTGTCGCGGCGATCGGGCTGCCATCCAAGGTGACCCAGTACAGGGCGATCAGCACCGCGGCGTCGGCGAGCTGCGGGGCGGCGAGCAGCCACTGCGCCAGCGCGACGGTCGCGACCACCCCGAAGCACAGCATCGGGCTCACGCGCCGCAACGGCAACGGGGCGCACAGCGCGGCGCAGAAGACCACGGCGAGCGTGGTCAGACGGTGCTGCGTGAGCAGGCCGGCGACGCTCGCCACCGCGACCGTCAGGCAGATCGCCGAATCGACCGCCACGGGATGCCATCTCCTGGTTCGCGTCCTACTCGACCTCCGCCTCGAGCGCCAACAGTCGCTCAGGTAGCTGGGCCGAGTGCCGCTCGCCCTGCGGCTCACCCTGCACGTCGGGCTTGGTGAGGGTGACGTACGCGACGAGCGCGACAAACACGATCAGCGCCAAGCCGCTGACGGTGCCGTCACCGAGGCCGAGGCCCGTGATCGCGGGCGGCTTGCTGAACCAGTCCGCGAAAGACGCACCGATCGGCCGAGTCACGATGTACGCAAACCAGAACGCGACGATCGGGTTCATATCGAAACGCCACCAGCCGACCGCGGGGATCGCGATGATCGCGATGAACAGCAACGCCGAGGGGAAGAAGCCGAGCTTGAAGGCAGTCGCGGTCATGTCGCCGGCCGCGGTGCCGAGTGCGAACGTGGCAAGCACCGCCGCCCAATAGAAGCCCTCACGCCGGCGGGTCGTGATCGTGTGGATCGAGAGCGTGCCCTCGCTGCGGTACCAGAGGGCGAAGACCGCCGCCACGGCCAACCCAAACAAGGGGGTAGTCACCGTGTAGGGAATGCTCGCGCCATCGTGTATGCCGTCGGCCGCCATCGTGCCGAAGATCGCGACCATCATCACCGCAAACCAGTAAATGGGCGCACGGTATGCGCGCTGGCGCATCTGCAGCCAGATCGCGAACCAGAGCCCGAAAATGCCGATCGCGCCGGCGATCGGGACGCTCTTGTGGCCGAGGAAGTCCGACATCGACTCGCCCATCCCTGTGGTCAGCAGCTTCAGCACCCAGAAGATCGCGGTGATCTCGGGAACCTTCGCCAGCGCCACTCGCGCGCGCGAGGTACCGCGGTCAGGCATCGCGGCGCGGTCAGGCATCGCGGCGCACCACTGGACGGGCTCCGGGCGGCGCGATCGCCCACCTCCGGCGCTGGGTCGCATTGCGCATGGCGATCACGCCCTCACCGTACGGCGTCCGCCGCTCGGCCGCAACGCCCTGGAGAACCATCTCGATCCGCCCCCCCATCCAACTCAGGTCGAAGCGGGCTACTACCAAGGTTGGAGCTCACACGCCGGTGACGGCGACGACCTCACCCGCGGCGACGGCTTCGGCTAGTCGCCGGTGGTCGAGCTCGTTCTGATCCGCGTACGCCGCGGCGAAGCGAGCGATCGCGCGGTCGAAGGTCGAGCCGGCGCCCAGGTAGGCGGCGATCGCGAGGCGGTCACCCGAACGGGCGTGCGCGCGAGCCAGCGACCATCCGCACGCGCGTGTGTAGGCGCGCAAACCTGACTCGCTCAGCGCCGAGAGGTCGGCGGAAGCCTTCCAGTCCCACAGCTGGCGGACGTAGAAGTCGTGTTCGTTGCCATCCAACCCGACGCTGCGCTGCCAACCGAGGAAGATGTCGCTGGCCGCCTGCGAGATGCGCTGGCCGCGCACGACCCGCTCGCCGTGGTTGGCGAACTCGCTCGCGCCGAGATATGGCTCGAGCACCGACGGCTGCGCCTCCTTGGCCTGCAGCACGAGTGGATCCTGACCGTTGCGGCCGACGAGCAGGAACACCCAGGCGCGGGTGCCGACGCTGCCGACGCCGACGACCTTGCGCGCCATGTCGACGAAGCGGTGCGTCCGAAACAGGTACTCCCGGTCGGGGTCGAGACTCTCGGCATACTGATCCAGCACCTTCTGCACGAACGCCGACTGCTCGCGCGCATCCACTGGGCCGACCAGCTTGCGGATCGGGACGAGCAGCGGCGGGACGTGGCTGAAGCGCAGCCCGCTGTCGTCGCGCTCGGTCAGCTTCTTCACCGCCCGCAGGCTCGTCTTGCGGCGCGCCTGAACGAACGGTTGCGCGAACTCGATCCGACCCCTGCCCTTCAACCTCCCGCCGAAGCGATCGACCAGCTCGCTCGCCGTCAGGCGCTCATACCACACGTCGAGATGGCTGCGCCCAGCGAAGTCACGCATCGCCTCGCGGTACTCGCGCACGCACTCCTCGACGATCCACCGCCGGCTGTCTGCCGGCAGGCTTACGTCGCGGCCGGCGATCTCGGCGCTGGCCGCCATCCGCTTGAGGTCCCACTCCCACGGACCCGGGAGCGTCTCGTCGAAGTCGTTCGGGCTGAACACCACGCGACGGTCGGGGGCCGCAAACCCGCCGAAGTTGGAGATGTGGGCGTCGCCGCACGCCTGCACCACGATCCCCGCGTCTGGTGTCACCGCGAGATCCGCTGCCATTACCGCCGCCGCGCCGCGGTAGAACGTGAACGGCGACATCAGCATCCGGCCGTAGCGGATCGGCACGAGCTCCGGCACGCGCCTGGCTGCCTGGGCCGCGAGCACCGCTACGGGATCGGGCCGGTCGGGAGCCGGCGCCCACTCGCCGTGAGCCGACCGGGGAGTGTCTTGACGGGCCGCTCGACCGCGCACCGCGGACTCTCCGGACTGCAACTGTGAGTAACGCGGGGCGGGTTCAGCGGTCACGGCTGTTGAGTTCCTTTGCGACGCTCACCACCGACGTGCGCTGGTAGAAGTCGACTGCGACGATAGCGCCCTTGAAGCTGCGCTTCTTCAGACAGCGCTCGATGCGCCCACGCAGGAATGGCGTCCGGCCGATTGTGGCGTTCAGGGTGGCGCTCGGTGGGAACGGTGGGATCCAGTAGTTCATCAGCAGCAGCGGGCTGTCCGCTTCGCCTCGATAGCGCGCGCAGCTCAGCTGGCCCGGGCGCGTGGCACCGAGCGGCGTGTCCTGAATGAACGAGAACGCGGGCATGTACCAGGCTGGCGACCCGCCCTGCTCCTCGGCGAACACCACGAGGCGCTGCCCGCGCGCGATCAACTCACCCAGGGTCGGCATCGGCGCTCGACGGTCGAGCGTCGCGACATAGTGCGTGAGCCCGGTCTGCTCGAACGCGCGCTCGATCGTGGCCGGGGGGACGTAGTCCTCGACGATCACGATCACCACCTCGTCGGGATGGCGCTCCAGAAAGTCCCTGATCACCTCCAGTTCTCGATTCAGCGGCTCGGCTCCCAGCTCGCACAGGGTGTGGCACAGGTAGGGCTCGGGCGTGCCGTGCAGCGTGCCCACCCCCACGCGGCCGGCAACCCGGTCGGCGACGCGCAGGGCGCTCGCGGGAAGCTGTTCGGCGACCTTGTTGCGATCGGAGCCCTCGGCCCGCAGATCGGTCCGCACACGGCCACTCACCTGGTCGTATACCCCGAAGTGAATGTCGAGCAGCAACGCCCGGATCCCGTTGTCGAGCTGGCGAGCGATGCCATAACGCTGGTTGGCGAAGTGCCAGCCCGGCTCCGCGGAGGCCGCGAACGAATTGTGCGTGCCGGGGAAGACGACTTCGTCGAGGCGCCGCCCACACAACGCCGCGGCGCCGTCGCAACTCTGGGCCGCCTCCGAGTCGTGGCTCCGTGCCGCCCCGCAGCCGACGAACAGCCCAACCGACAGCCCGGCGACCGCCAGCGTCGCGGCCGTTGCCAGGCCCACATGTAGGGGCCACAACGCATGTGTCTTATGGGAGCGTCTCATCAACTCCGAGAGTACGGGAGGAGGGGAAAGGGGAGGGGGAGGGGGAGGGGGAGGGGGAGGGGCAGCGGCTGCCCACCACGACGGCTGGGCACGAACAGACACCGGCATGGTTCCTCGGGCACGAACAAACACCGGCGTGGCTCGTCGGGCACGAACAGACACCGGCGTGGCTTGTCGGGCACGAAGACCCGCGGCGTATAGTTGGGGTACAGACGACGTGTCGGGCATCTCCTCCGCTCATGTCCGCGCGTCTGGCGATAGAGCCGAGAGGATCGAGGCGTCGATGCCGGCCGTTCGTTCTCTGCCGCTGGGTGAGGCACTTGCCCACGCATCTCGCCACGCTCCGAGTGGAGTGATCCCAACACGCCCAAGCGCACTATCGAGGGAGTAACAATGTCTTCGTCCACAACGGCCTCGCCCAAGACCGGGCGCCCGCTGCCCCCCGTGCCCCACCTGACCGCGGCCGAGCGTGCGGCGCGCGGCAAGGCGGCGCGCTCCGAGGTTCCACGCTCCAGCCACGCCACCTTCGAGCCGGCGGCCCACCGTGATCCGATCGGGCTGCTGCAGCGCCAGGCCCAGACGCGGGTGCCGGAGCTCGTGCCGATCCGCTACGGGCGGATGCTGGTCTCGCCGTTCACGTTCTACCGCGGTGCGGCGCTGATCATGGCCAGCGACCTGGCGGCGACGCCGCGCTCGGGGCTCACGGTGCAGTGCTGCGGCGACGCGCACCTGTCGAACTTCGGCGTGTTCGCCTCGCCCGAGCGGCAGCTGATGTTCGACGTCAACGACTTCGACGAGACGCTCCCCGGCCCGTGGGAGTGGGACGTCAAGCGCCTCGCCGCCAGCATGCTGATCGCCGCGCGCTTCAACGGCTTCCCGGTCAAGGATCAAGAGCAGATCGTGCTGGACACCGTCGAGGAGTACCGCGTCGCGATGACGGGGTTCGCGGCGATGAACAACCTCGATGTCTGGTATGCCCGCCTGGACATCGAGAACACGCTCAAGGAGCTCGGGTCCCAGCTCAAGCCGAAGCAGTACAAGCGCACCGAGAAGGCGCTCGCCAAGGCTCGCACCAAGGACAGCATGTCGGCCTTCTCCAAACTGACGCACATGGTGGACGGCGAAGCGCGGATCGTCGCCGAACCGCCGCTGATCGTGCCGATCGACGACCTCGTCACCGGCTCTGAACGCGATGAAATGTTCGACGGCCTGCACGAACTGGTGCGCTCCTACCGCGCGACGCTGGAGCACGACCGGCGCGTGCTGCTCGAGGAGTTCCGCCTCACCGACTTCGCGCGCAAGGTCGTCGGCGTGGGCAGCGTCGGCACGCGTGCCTGGATCGCGCTGATGCTGGGCCGCGACGGCCAGGACCCGCTGTTCCTGCAGATGAAGGAGGCCGAGGAGTCGGTCCTCGAGGAGTTCCTCGGCCCCAGCGAGTTCGCCAACCACGGCGAGCGGGTCGTCACCGGCCAGCGCCTGATGCAGGCCTCGAGCGACATCTTCCTCGGTTGGCTGCACGTCAAGTCCGGGATCGACGGTCAGGAGCGCGATTTCTACGGGCGTCAGCTGAAGGACTGGAAGGGCTCGGCCGAAGTCGAGCAGATGGTCCCGTCGGGCCTGTCCGCCTACGGGCGGCTGTGCGGGTGGACGCTCGCGCGGGCGCACGCCCGCAGCGGCGACCGGATCGCGATCGCGGCCTATCTCGGCCGCGGGCCCAGCTTCGATCGCGCGATCGTCGATTTCTCAGCCGCCTACGCCGAGCAGAACGAACGCGACTACAAGGCCCTCGCCAAGGCCGTCAAGGCCGGGGAAGTCACCGCCCAAACGGGTCTCTGAAGACTTATTTGGCCAGCGGCCGACCCAAGGCCGCGGCGGCGTCCGCGAGGCGGTCATCGCCCCAGAACAGCTGCCCTCCGACAGCGAGCGTCGGCACCCCGATCACCCCTTGTTCGTGGGCTTCATCGGTGGCTGCGCGCAGCGCCTGCTTGACCTGCGGATCCTCCGTCGCAGCGCGCGCCGCGTGCGAGTCGAGGCCGGCCCGCGCAGCGGCTCGCAGCACCTGCTCAGCGCTCCCCAGGTCGCCGCCGTGCTGGAAGGCGTCGCGAAACGCCTGGCGCGTGAAGTCCTCCCCGCGCCCCACCTGGAAGGCGAAGATGGCGATGCGCATCGCGAACAGGTAGTTGCTCGGCCACGGCTGCGGCCAGCGCACCTCGGGCAGCCCGTACGCCCGCGCGCGGCGCTCCACCTCCTCGATTCCCGCTGCGCGAGTCGCCCGATCGCCGACCGCCCACGAGGAGCGCCCGTTGGCCTTGAACAGCCCACCCAGCGAGATCGGCTGCCAGACGACCGGCTCCTCCAACACCTCGTCCAGGCGCTCGGCCGTCAGGTACGCATACGGCGAGCCGAGGTCGAAGTAGAAAGTGGTTCGCATAAGCGCAAAGTATGAGTGCCCACGTGCGCGCTCGCGCGCACGTCACAATCGAGTGAGTGAGGATCCTGGTTGTCGATGACGATCGCGCGGTGCGTGAAGCGCTGCGGCGCGCGCTTGCGCTCGCCGAGTACGAGGTGCAATCCGCCGAGGACGGCGTGCAGGCAATTGAGCTCGTCGCGCAGGCGCTGCCTGATGCCGTCGTGCTCGACATCGGCCTGCCCGGCATCGACGGCCTCGAGGTGTGCCGCCGGCTGCGCCGGCTCGGCAACCGCGTGCCGATCCTGATGCTCACCGCGCGCGACGCCGTCGCCGACCGCATCGACGGCCTCGACGCCGGCGCCGACGACTACCTCGTCAAGCCGTTCGACGTCGGCGAGTTGCAGGCGCGGCTGCGCGCACTGCTGCGCCGCTCTGGTCCCGAAGGCGAGGAAGGCGAGCCCGAGGCGCTCTCCTTCGCCGAGGTCCGCCTCGACGGCGATCGCCACGGTGCCGTCGTGGGCGACCGTGTCGCCGAGCTCACCCGCACCGAGTACCTCCTGCTGGAGCTGCTGATGCGCAACCCCCGTCGGGTGCTCTCGCACAGCGTCATCTACGACCGCGTGTGGGGGTATGACTTCGGCCCCGCCTCCAACGCGCTGCGGGTGTACATCGGCTACCTGCGCCGCAAGCTCGAGGCGATCGGCGGCCGCCCGCTGATCCACACCGTTCGCGGTGTCGGCTACGTCCTGCGCGAGCCGTGATGTGCGCCCTCATCCCCGTTGACACGCACACCGTGATGTGCGCCCCCATCCCCGTTGACACGCACACCGTGATCGGCGCTCGCAGTCGCGAGGTCCCTGCGTGACGCTGCGCACCCGCATCGCCGCGGTCGCCGGGCTCGCGGTCGCGATCGCGGTGGTGCTCGCCGCAATGGTGGTGTATGTCGCGGTGCGCTCCGACCTGCGCGGCCAGGTCGACTCCTCGCTGCGCCAGCGCGCCGCCGGGCTCGTCGCGCCGCCACCGCCGGGGGCGCCGGCTGCACCGGGAACACCCAGAGCGAGTGACGATGGCTCCGCCGGCGGCCGTGCGCAGGGTCGGCCCACGAGCGGCCCCGCGCAGATCCCCCCGCCCAACGACTCCGGCGGCAATTCGGCGGGCGCAGCGGACGCCGGGCCTCGCGGATTTCCCACCTTCGTGGCGCCCGCCCGCTTCGGCGGGCCCTCCGGATATGTCCAGTTCATCGACCCCTCCGGCGCCGTGCACGTCCCCGCTGGCCAGGGCTCCTCGCCCACGATCGCACCCGACAGCCCCGAGCGGGCGATCGCCGCACACGGGCGCGGCCAACTGCTCGCCGACCGCACCGTGCGGGGCACCCACCTGCGCATGCTCACGCTCGGCGCCGGTCCCCGCGGCGCCGCGCTGGTGGCGCTGCCGCTTACCACCGTCGACCACGAGCTCAGCCACATCCTGCTGATCCTCGCGCTCGTCGGCGGCGGTGGGATCGCGCTCGCCGTGATCCTCGGAGCACTGGTCGCACGCACCGCGCTCACCCCGATCGCCCGCTTCACGCACCGTACCGAGCAGCTCACGGGCAACCCCGACCTCTCTCGCCGGCTGGCGGTGAGCGGCCACGACGAGCTCGCGCGCCTGGCCGCCTCGTTCAACGCCACGCTCGAGGAGCTCGAGCGCTCCGTCGCCGCCCAGCGCCACCTGATCGCCGACGCCGGTCACGAGCTGCGCACCCCGATCGCCTCGCTGCGCGCCAACATCCAAGTGCTCCAGGACGCCGCCCGCCTTGCGCCCGAGGACCGCGAGGCGCTGCGACGTGACGTCATCGACGAGCTCGACGAGCTCACCGCGCTGGTCAGCGACGTTGCCGAGCTCGCGCGTGACAGCCGCGGTGAGCTGGCAGCCGACGACGTGCGCCTCGACGAGCTGCGCCTCGACGAGATCGTCGCCGGCGCCGTCGAGCGCACCCGCCGACGCTGCGATCTGCGCTTCGAGACTACGCTGCAGCCTACGGTCGTTCGCGGGGCAGGCGAGCGCATCAACCGCGCCGTCGCCAACCTGCTCGAGAACGCGCGCAAGTGGAGCCCGCCGGGCGGCCTCGTCGAGGTGCGACTGCGCGATGGCGTCCTTTGTGTCCGCGACCACGGCCCCGGCTTCCAAGCGGCCGACCTCCCCCGCGTCTTCGAGCGCTTCTATCGCGCGGACGCCGCCCGCGGGTCGCCGGGCTCCGGATTGGGATTGGCGATCGTGCGTCAGGCGGCCGAGGCCCACCACGGGTTCGCGAGGGCCTCGAACGCCCCCGGCGGCGGCGCGCTGATCGAGGTCAGCTTCGGGGTGCCGCTGGCGACCGCAATCGACGACTCGGCCCCGCTTCTATCGCCGGGCCTGTAGTCCGCGCCCGCCCGGCCCTCCGACGTACTTCTTACGCACCGCGCATGTTCCCCCAACCCGGGGCGCCGAGAGTACGGCAGGCAGCGACTCACGCGCTCAAACGGAAAGGACAGGCATGTCAGCCCCATCGATCACCGCTCCACCGATCGACGACCGATCGCAGGGTTCTCCTCCCCGCCGCACGGCTCCCGCCGACGCGCTCGGGGAGCGCGCCCGCGCGGCACTGCGCCGCCTGGTTCGCGGGCGCGAGGCCGACCCCGCGTGGTCGCGCCCACTGCTGTGGCTGGTGGGGCTGCTCGCCGGAGTGCTCACGCTGTGGGGGCTGACTCGCACCGGGTATGCCAACGTCTACTACGCCGAGGCTGCCCAGGCGGCGAGCCGCAGTTGGTGGGCGTGGCTGAGCAACTCGGTGGACACCTCGGGGCTCGTGAGCCTCGACAAGGGGCCGCTATCCAACATGTTGATGGGGCTCTCCGGGCGGCTGTTCGGGTTCTCGAGCCTCTCGATGCTGCTGCCGGAGGCGCTCTGCGGCATCACCTCGGTGCTGTTGCTGCACAACATCGTGCGCCGCACGCTCGGGCCCCGCGCCGCGCTGCTGGCAGCGCTGATGCTCGCGCTCACGCCGATCTTCGTGGCGATGAGCCGCTTCAACAACCCCGACCCGTTGCTCGTGCTGTGCGAGCTCGCCGCCGCTTGGGCGCTCGTGCGGGCGCTGGAGTCAGGCCGCACTCGCCACCTGCTGCTGTGCGGTCTGTTCATCGGGCTCGCCTTCAACGTGAAGATGCTCGCCGCCTACCTGGTCGTGCCCGGTCTCGCGCTCGCCTTTGTGGTCGCGGGCAAAGGTCGTGTGCGCCGGCGCGTCGCGCAACTCGCTGCCGGCGCCGGCGCGATGCTCGCGGTCAGCTTCGTGTGGTACGGCGCGATGATGTTGATCCCCGCCGCGCACCGTCCGTTCGTCGGCGACACCACCGACAACTCGTGGTTCTCGCTGATCTTTGGGGCCAACGGGCTGAACCGGGTTTCCGGCAGCGGCGCCGCGGGCGGCCCCACGGGATCAGCGAGCTTTGGCGGCCCCGCCGGCCTCACGCGGCTCTTCAACCCGATCGTCGGCGGCCAGATCTCCTGGCTGCTGCCGCTTGCGCTGCTCGGCCTGCTGCTCGGCCTGTGGGCGCGGCGGCGTGCCCCTCGCACCGACCCGGCCCGCTCCGCCTACCTCCTGTGGGGCGGCTGGGGCGTGGTCTCGTGGGCGATCTTCAGCTTCTCCGATGGCATCTTCCACCCCTACTACACCACTGCGCTCGCCCCCGCCGTGGCAGTGCTCGCCGCCGGCGGCCTGGTCGAGCTGTGGGACCACGCGCGGCGCTCCGCCGTGTGGGCCGCCGTGCTCGGCGCCACCGCGATCGGCACCGCTGTGTGGGCCGCCGTGCTGCTCGCCCGCGCCGCCGGGTTCGTGCCATGGCTCGCACCCGCCGCAATCGTGCTCGCCGCGCTCGCCGGCGGCGCCCTGCTGCTTGCGCGGGTTGAATCCGGGCGGCGTCCGCACGCCCCGAGCCTGCGCGTGCTGCTCCCCTTCGCGGCCGTCGCGGGGCTGCTGGGCGTGCTCGCCGGCCCCGCCTCCTACGCGATCGCCACCGTTGGGGAAACGCTGAGCGGCGGCGATCCGCTCGCCGGCCCCGCGGGCGCGAACGCGGGCCTCGCCGGGGCGCCCGGCGGGTTCGCAGGCAGCGGGCCAAGCGGCGTGGGAGGCTTTCCGCCGGGACGCGCAGCGGGAGCCGGCGGGCCGGGCAGCGTCAGCCAGGGCAGCGGAGGGCCGGGCGGACGGCTGGCGATCCAGCCTCCGAGCGGCTCTGCGCAACCGGCCAGCGGCGCCTCGCAAGCGTCAGCGACGGGCACCGACCTCCCCGGTGGCGGTCCTGGTGGCGCCGCTCCCGTAGGGGCAGGCGCCGGCGGCCTGCCTCCAGCTGCCGTTGCCGGTGGTACGGCCAGGAGTGGCGCTCGCGCTGGCTCCCACGCCGCGGGCACGGCGGGTTTCCCCGGTGCCGGTGGCGCTGCGGGTGCCGGGGGCGCGAACGTCAGCAGCGCGATGATCAAGTACCTGGAGGCCCACCAGGGCTCCGCCAAGTACATGGTCGCGGCGGTCGGCTCCAACACCGCGGGCGCGATCGCGCTGCAGAGCGCCCGCAACGTGATCGACATGGGCGGCTTCATGGGCGCCGATCCCGCACCCACCCTCGCGCAGGTCGAGCACCTGATCGACACCGGCCAGCTGCACTACATCCTGCTCGGCGGCCAAGGCGGCGGTGGGACCACGGGCAGCTCGAGCGGCGGTTTGCCGGGCGGCGGCGAGGCCACGGGCGGTTCGGACGGCAGTACAGCTGCCGGCGGCCCGGGCGCAGAGCTCGGCGGCAGTGCGGAGCTCGGCGGCAGCGTGGCCGCGAGCCGCTCCGGCAGCGGGGTCGGTGGCAGTGGAGCCACAGGCGGTCCGGGAGTCGGTGGACCCGGCGGGGCAGGCGCGAGCAATGCGACGGTCGAGACCCGCGACCGCTGGATCGAAGCCCACGGGACCGTGGTGCACGTGCCCGGACAGAGCACCTCCGGATCGGGCGCCACGCTGTACTACTTCCCCCGTTGAGCGATCGCGCGGGGCGCCTGGACTATCCTCACGCGATGAGCATCCGGGGAGCGAGCGTTGCCGACGCCGCCGTGTCGGTGACGTTCGACAATCTCGGCGAGGCAGCCCAGCTGGAGCTGGGCATGTGGCCCGAGGACGTGCCCCAGGGGGAGCACTTCACGGTGCGCGATGTGCTCCCCCGGCTGCTGGAGCTGCTGGCCGCCCGCGGCGTGCGGGCAACCTTCTTCGTCGAGGGCCTCAACGCCGAGATGTACCCCGACGCGCTGCGCGATCTGGCGCGGGCGGGCCACGAGGTCGCCATGCACGCCTGGCGTCACGAGGAGTGGGCGGCACTTGACGGCCCCACCGAGGCGGCGCTGCTCGACCGCGCCACAGAGGCCATGCGCTCGATCGGGATCGAGCCGCGCGGCTTTCGTCCCCCCGGCGGCGGGCTGACGGCACGTACGCTCTCGCTGCTCGCCGAGCGCGGCTACACCTACGTCTCCCCCGCCGGCGAGCGCGAGGGTACGCTCGACGGCCTCGCCGTGCTGCCGTTTCGCTGGCAGCTCCTCGACGCCTACGCGTTCCTACCGCAGTTCGCTGGACTGCGCGAGCGCTACCGCGGCGATCCCGAGCCGTACGGGCCGGAGCAGTTGGGCGAGGAGCTGATCGCCGCATTGCGCGCGCATGCGCGGCGCAAAGGCCATCTCACCCTGCTGTTCCACCCCTTCGCGATCGCCTTCACCGGCGAGCCCGGCTGGGCGGCGCTGGATGCCGTGCTCACGGAGGCAGCCCACCTCACCGCCGCCGGCCTGCTCGCTACTCCGCGCATGGACGAGGCGGCCGCTTGGATGCTCACACACGCCGATGACTTTCACCACCCACCACAGCTCGACGACGCCACCTGGATGGCGCCGTCGGAGTAAAAGAGCGGGAGCACGATGCCACGGAGAGCGATGATGAAGGCGACCGACGTCGCATTGAAAAGCCCGAGGTTGCGACGCACGATCCTGCGCCGGGTGGCGCACAGCGCCGAGCGGGCCGGGGCAACCCGCATGGGTGCGGTGCAGATGAACGGGACGACGAAGCCCTCGCCCCGTCGAGCCCTCCGGCCGCGCCGCCCGTTTACGGTCATGACCGCGCTCGGCACCGCCGCCCACCACACCTTCGAGGTGCGCGCCGGCGTGGGGTTGGTGTTCGAGCCGTTCATCGGCCGGCGCGGCGCGGTGGCACTGTGGGCCACGGGGCTCCCCGCGTGGGCCGCGGCGGCGTGGCTGGGCGAGGGCGAGTCGGTCGAGAAGTGGTTGGCGCTCAACAACGGCGCCGGGCTCGCCGGCGGGATCGTGCACTTCATCGAGTGGCCGTGGGAGCTGCGCGGCGGCATCCCCCACCTCGTCGAAGCCGAGGGCATGACGGCAGAGCGCCTGCCCGCCTACAACCGAGTCCTGCAGCTGTGGGTGCTGGCCGGCGCGCTGGCACTCGCGCTGGAGACCCCGCGCCACGCGCGGCGCTGGGCGTTCGCGGGGCTGCTGCTCGGCGAGCCGCTGCGCCGCTCGGCGATCCATCACTTCCGCTGGGCACACGAGCAGGCCGAGCGCGAGCCCGAGCGGTGGAGTCCCGTGTTGCGCGAACAGGCGCACGGGCGCGTCGAGCGGGCGGCGGCGTGAGGCCGGTCGCGCCCGTCAGCCCTCGGTGCCCGAGCACACCAGAGGCGCAGGCGGTGTGAGCGAGCCCCAACCCGCGTCGCCTCCTCCACAGTCGGATTCGCGGCCGCCGACCGCGCACGACCGGCGCCTGCCGCCGGTGCTGCTGGTGCTGACCGTCACCACCGGGCTGATCGACGCGGTCAGCTACCTCGGGCTGGGCCACGTGTTCACCGCCAACATGACCGGCAACGTCGTGCTGCTCGGGTTCGGCCTCGCGCACGCCGGAGGGCTGCCGGTGCTGGCACCGCTGATCTCGCTTCTCGCCTTCCTGCTCGGGGCGGGCATCGGCGGGCGCATCGCCGCCCGGCTGGCTGAGCGCCGCCGCCGCCACGTGAGTGTCGCACTGGCGCTCGAGGCGGGGCTGCTCGCCTGCGCCGCGGCGCTTGCCGCCGTCGTCACCGTCACGATCGGCTCGCTCGCCGCCTACGCGGTGATCGCGCTGGTGGCGATCGCGATGGGCGTGCGCAACGCGACCGTGCGCAAGCTCGCGATCCCCGACCTCACCACCACGGTGATGACGCTCACGCTCACGGGCCTCGTGGCCGACCCGGCGGGCGGCGCCCCGCGCAACTCCCGCCGGCGCACCGGCGCGGTGGTGGCGCTGCTCCTCGGCGCCCTGATCGGCGCGCTGCTCGAGAAGCAGAGTATCACGCTCCCGCTCGCCGTCGCCGCGGGCATGACGGCAGCCACGCTGGCGGGCTTCGCCATCGCACCCACTCGTCGATAGCCGCGTCCCCACGGGCTGCACAGCGGATGTAACGTGCGGCGATGGGCCGGACATAGGTGGGTGATGAGCGAGCCCGACGCGCAGAGACGGGAGCGATTCGAGGCGCTGTTCGAGCTCTGCCACCCCGACGTGCTGGCCTACGTTCTGCGCCGTGCGCCGCGGGCCGCCGTCGACGACGTCGTCAGCGAGACGTTCCTCGTAGCGTGGCGCGCGCTGGATGGGGTACCAGAGGAGCCGCTGCCGTGGCTCTACGGCGTCGCGCGACGAACGCTCGCCAACCATCGCCGCGGGCAACGCCGCTCGGCTGCGCTCAGCGCCCGCCTCATGCACGCGGCCGCCCCACCGCCAGAGCCGCAGGCGCTGGGGGAGGGCGTCGCGCTACCGCTGAGAGATGCCCTGCTCGAGCTCTCCGAGCGCGAGCGGGAGGCGCTGCTGCTGGTGGCGTGGGAGGGGTTCTCCCCCGCGCAGGCGGCGAGCGCGCTCGGCTGCTCGAGCGCCGCATTCCGCGTGCGGCTTCACCGTGCGCGCGGGCACCTTGCCCAACTGTTGGAGCACACACCGTCCGAGCGCTCACAGCAGGCGGGCTGCGCGCTGACCGAGCCGTTGAGCGAAGGAGGAGAGCGATGACCGATCCGATCGACGTCCTACGAACCGCAAACCCCGTGCCCGATCCGCGGGCCGATCCCCGCGCGGCGCTTGGGCAGTCGGCCCGTCAGCAGCTGCTCGACAGCATCCTCGCCTCGGACCCTCGCGCGCGGGAGCACGCCGCGCGGGCGGCAGCCGGGTTCCCCAGTTGGCGCCACGGAGCGAGAGCGCTCGTGCTCGTCGTCGTCATGGTCGTCGCCACCGGCGTTGCCACCGCCGCGGTCCTGCTCAGCGGCGCGAGGCATTCGGCGCCCCTCGCCGGCACCTTCCCCGGGTCAAGGAGGTCGCTCTCCAGCACCAGCTACCGTATCGGCTTCACTCCGGACATCACCGGCGGTGTCGTCGGGTGGTGCGATCAGATCGATTTCACCACCAGGCTGGTGCATCCGACGAAACGCGACCATTTTGCACGCGAGTACGGCACGTTCGGGGGCGGAGCCGCCGGCTGCGGCAGCGGACCGACCGCCGCTGAACCGTTCATCGACGCCGATATCGACAGCGGTTCCGGCGGCGAAGGCAGTCAACATTTCGCTTATGCGGTTGCCTATTACCTCACCGCCCCGCAGGTCGCGGCCGTGCGCGTCTCACCCACGCTAACGATCCTCACCCGCCCCGAACCGAGGCTCCCCGACGGCTACCGCGTCGCCGTTGGCTTTCCTCAGCTGCAGCATGGCGACTCGCTACGAGCAATTGGCGATTCGCACAAGCGATTGTCGGCTTCAATACGAACGTTGGGAGCGTTCTTTGCTCCGGTCGCGCTCGCAGGCAACGGCAGAGAGCTTGCGCGACGCCATCTGTCAGGGGGCCAGCCGTGGGTTCCCGATCCCACAGTGTCCTGGGGGCGCAACCCCCACGCGCTCGGAACCCTTGGTGCCCTAGCTCATCTGGACCATAGATACTCGCGGATTTTTAGGAACTTGCCCCTCCGACGGCCGCCGGCGGGCCCTTGCGCGATCGATAGCTCCCGGCTCCCCGGCGCACAGCAGCAGCTCGGCCACGTCGTCTTGCGGGTCCGGCCGGTTCCGCAGGTGATCGGGCGCGCCTACCTCTCCTGCATCGACACCGAAATCACCTACCGAAGGTGGGCCCTGGACGCCGCGCTCCTGCTCGACGCCCACCACCCTGGTGTCCTGCCCGCACCGCTGCCGGGCTCGACCCCCGTGCCGGGGCATCCCGGCGTGGTGGAAGAGGAAAGCGGCGGGATCTTCGGAGACATCACCGCCCGGCGCGTCGGTGACGCATGGCTGGTCGTGGAGAGCAGCAGCCGTCTGGCCCCGCGCACCAGCAGCCTCGCTCAACGCCTGGAAGTTCTCGATGCGCTCCGCACCTGCGTACGGATCGCTGGTCGCTGCTGACTCGGCGCAGCGCGGCCCGCGGGGGCGCGACCGGCCCCCACCGGTCGCGCCCCCTCCCCGGGCGTTTCCCTGCTCGCCCGATCCCCAGCTCGGTCCAAGCTCAGCGCATACGGGGATCGATGTAGATGTCGTCGATCCGCGACTCGCCGGTGAGCGCCGTGAAGCGCAATGCCACCTGCGCGGTGCCGCCAGAGAGCAGGCCGCCCACAACCGAGCCGGTGAGCATCGGCAGGGTCGGCTGCCAGCTGCCGCTCAGCGCCACTGCCCCCAACGGCAGCGCGACGGGGCCGAGCACCGTTTTGTAGACGACCTGAACCAGGACCGTCGAGAGCAGGCCACCATTGCGCGCGAAAAATCGGAAAGCGGGGTAGCTCGCGTTCACGCAGGTGTAGGGCGACTGCGCCGTGGCACCCGCGGGCAGCACGAGCGAGTAGCGACCGACCTCACCAGTGACCCCGTAGGGCTCGCTTTCGGGTGCCCGCGACGCGCCGCCGCCGAGGGTCCACTGCGAGAGCGAGCCCTCGAAGTCACCCTGCGGAACCTGCTCATAGGAGTTGGTGTCCCCCCACTGGGCAAACGGCTGGCTGAGCGCGGCTTCGTTGCAAGCGCCTGTGCTCACCAGCGCCGCCTGCGCCGGCGCGGCGGACAGCAGCGAGATGGCCGAGACGACCGCGAGGAGGACGATGCTCCCCAGCGATGAAAGCGAGCCTCCTAGGGCTGGGTGCGAGCGGCGAGCAAAAAGGGATGAAAGCGAGAACACAATAGCCTCCGTGGTTCTATCGGCGGCCGAGCCATCTCCAAGCTAAAACGAGGGGCTCGGTGTGCCACCTCTTCCAGCTGGGAGACCTCTTGCTTTGCGTCCTCGCCTCGCGACGAGTTTGCCTTTTCAGTATGTGTGAATAAGAGCGCTTGAGCTGACTGCCAGCATGAAGCACGGATCGCCCTGTGTGGAAGGGACTTGGACGCATGTATGAACCCGAGCGTCTGCGCAACCCCAATAATTAGTATCTAGACCAGTTCGGCGAGCGTCGTCCCGTTCATTGAAATCAAACACCTGCGCCTGCGATAGCGCGCCGCCATCTCGCTCAAGCCGCATCGACCGCCGGGCGATAAAGCGCGCAGGAGTATGTAATCCGTGTCGGCCTACGCCATCATCGAGTCCGAGCGCGCGCGGACGTCGTTCCTGCGCCAGGGCCAGCGGATGGACATGGCCGAGCGGCGTGGCGAACTGATCGTCGGCGGCGGTTTCGCATGCGCCGCGCTGCTGCTGGCGACGACCGCGGGCGGGCGGGCACCGGGGTGGGGCGGGCTCGGATGGGGATCGCATCACTCGATCTCGGTGGCGGCCCTGTACGTCGTCGGCCTGGCCGTGGCCGGACGCATCAGGATCGATGTCGGTTCGGGCTTCACGGTCCCCACGCAGGCCGTGTTCGTGCCGCTGCTGTTCGCGGCCCCGCTCCAGCTGGTGCCGCTGCTGGTGGCGCTGTCGCTGGCGCTCGGTATGACACCGGCGGTGCTGCGCGGGCGCGTTGCGCCGAGCCGGCTGCTGACGGTGCCCGCCAACAGCTGGTTCTCGTTTGGGCCGGTGCTCATACTGCTGCTCGCGCACGACACCAGCCCCACCAACCTGGCCGATCTTCGCTCGCTCGTCATCCTGCTGCTCGCGCTCGCCGCGCAGTTCGCCTGCGACTTCGCCGCCAACGCCGTGCGCGAGCGCCTGTGCGGCGGCATCGGCATTCGCGAGCTGATCGGGGAGGTGCGCGAGGTCTACCTGATCGACGCCGCGCTCGCCCCACTCGGGCTGCTCGTCGCGATCGCGGGGGCACACCAGCGCTGGGCGGTACTGCTGATCGCGCCGCTGTTTGGGATCCTGCGGATCTTCTCCCGGGAACGCCGCGTCCGCCTGGAGCAGCTGATCGAGCTGGGCGACGCCTATCGCGGCACCGCGCTCGTGCTGGGGGACGTGGTCGAGGCCGACGACGCCTACACCGGCGAGCACTGCCGCGGCGTGGTGCGCCTCGCGGTCGAAATGGCGGCGGCGATGGGCCTGGACGCCCACCACGCTCGCAACGTCGAGTTTGGCGCCCTCCTGCACGACGTCGGCAAGATCGCGGTGCCCAAGGAGATCGTCAACAAGCCCGGCAAGCTCGACCCCGATGAGTGGGAGATCATCAAGACCCACACGATCGAGGGCCAGCGGATGCTCGAGCGTGTCGGTGGCTTCATGCGGGAGGTCGGCCAGATCGTGCGCTCCTCGCACGAGCGCTGGGATGGCGCCGGCTACCCCGATGGGCTGCGCGCCACCGCGATCCCGCTCGAGTCGCGCATCGTCTGCGCCTGCGACGCCTTCAACGCGATGACGACCACGCGCTCCTACCGCAAGGCGATGAGCCTCCCCGACGCGGTCGCCGAGCTCACGCGCTGCGCCGGCACCCAGTTCGACCCGCAGGTCGTCGACGCGCTGGTGGCGATGGTCGAGGGCAACTGAGCACGACTTTCAAAGACCGGCACGCCTGGCTGCTCCCCCGTCGTACCGTCCGAGGGGAAACGGCGTTCAGGTCGCCGCCTGGTACGCAGGCAGCACAACTATTTTGAAAGACACCCTAATCCGGCGTGTTGCCGTTACGTGCCGCGAGCGTCTGGCGGCCGAGCTCGGTCCACACGACCTGATCGCGGCCCGGGCCCACCCCGATCAGCGCCACCGGCGCCCCGACGTGCTCGCCGATGAAGCGCATGTACTCCTGCGCCGCCGTGGGCAGCTCCGAGAAGCTCGTGCACTCACCGATCTCCTCGCTCCAGCCTTCCAGCTCGGTGTACGCGGCGGTGGTGTGGTGCAGCACGGTCTGGTGGTAGGGGAAGCTGTCGAACTCGGCCCCCTCGGCGCCGCGATAGCTCGTGCACACCTTGATCCGATCGAGGCCCGAGAGCACGTCGAGCTTGGTGATCGCCAGCGCCGAAAGCGAGTTCAGGCGCGTGGCGTAGCGCAGCGCCACGAGGTCCAGCCAACCGGTGCGGCGAGGGCGGCCGGTGGTCGTGCCGAACTCTCCCCCACGCGTGCGCAGGCGGTCGCCCATCTCGTCCTCCAGCTCGGTCGGGAACGGCCCGGCCCCGACGCGCGTGGCGTAGGCCTTGGCAACCCCCCAGACCTCGTCGATGTCCTTCGGCCCGACCCCGGCGCCGATGCAGGCCGCGCCCGCGACCGGGTTGGAGGAGGTGACGAAGGGGTATGTGCCATGGTCAATGTCGAGCATCGTCGCCTGCGCGCCCTCGAAGATCACGCGCTTGCCGCTGTCGAGCAGCTCCCACATCAGCTTCGCCGTGTCGGCGATGTGCTGCTCTAGGCGATGTCCGTAGGTCAGGTACTCCTCGGTCATCGTGCGCAGGTCGAGCGCGGGGTCTTTCTCGAACGGGCGCAACGACAGGCGCTTGGGCTCCATCGCCGCCACGATCTTCTTCTTGAGGATCTTCTCGTCGAGCAGGTCCTGCACGCGGATTCCCAGGCGCGCCGCCTTGTCGGCGTAGCACGGGCCGATCCCCCGGCGCGTGGTGCCGATCTGCAGGCGCCCCAGCTTGGCCTCGCCGGCCGAGTCCAGCATCAGGTGGTAGGGCATGATCAGGTGGGCGTTGGCGGAGATCCGCAGACCGCTGACGTCGATGCGCCGCGCGCGCAGCGCATCGAGCTCCTCGATCAGCACCTTCGGGTCGATCACCACGCCGTTGCCGATCACGCAGCGCTTGCCGGCGTAGAGGATGCCGGAGGGGATCAGGTGCAGCTTCCACTCCTCGCCGTCGCGCACGATCGTGTGCCCGGCGTTGTTGCCGCCCTGGAAGCGCACCACCGCGTCGCTGTGCTCGGCGAGCAGATCGACGATCTTGCCCTTCCCCTCATCGCCCCACTGGGCGCCGACTATGACTATGCCAGGCATGCCGCATGGAGTGTAGGGGCCCGGTAGGGCGTCCCTGGACACGGCGCTAGATCGCCACGATCCACCTTGCCCGTGCTGGCCGATCTTTGATCGGTAGCACGGGCTGCGCTGGCCCGCGGCGCCCAGCTTGGTCCAGGAACGCCCTACACCGCCTACTGAAGACCTTCTTACTGGGCCAGAGCCTTCTGCTTGAGCGCGTCGAACTCCGCCTGGGTGATCGCGCCGCTGTCGAGCAGCTGCTTGCCCTTGGCGATCTGCTCGGTCGGGTCGCCCTTTCCGGCCGCTGACTGAACGTACTTGTCGAATTCCTGCTGGGCAGCCTGCTGCTGTTTGACTGCACGTTCGGCCATGCCGCGGTGCTCGGCGATCAGGTAGACGAACACCCCGAAGTAGGGCAGCACGACGATGAAGATGATCCACAGCACCTTGGCGAATCCCGACGTGTCGTGGCGGCGGAAGAGATCGGCGAACACCCCGATCAAGATCCAGATCCAGATCACGAATGCGAAGAAGATCAGCATCGTCCAGAACACTTCGAGGAACGGGTAACTGCTGCTGGCGATAATCACTGCCTGTCCTCCCACGGTTGGCTGATTAGGTCTCCAGGGCGCTCCGGCGGGGCCGGTCCGACGCAAGTCCACAATTCTGCGGAGCCGGGGCGAGCCATGGAGAGGTATCTAGCGATTCGAACAGCTTATCGGCCGCTTAGGTTTTGCGCTGCAACGTCTACTGCGAGTAGCGCTCGCCGGCGTAGTTCATGAACTTCGGATACTCCTTGTGGAAAGTCAGCGTGACTTTCCCCACGGCGCCGTTGCGATGCTTGGCGATCAGCAGATCCGCCTCGCCGGGGCGCTCGGAGTCTTCGTCGTAATACTCGTCGCGGTAGATGAACATCACGAGGTCGGAGTCCTGCTCGAGGTTCCCGCTCTCGCGCAGATCCGAGAGCTGCGGTTTCTTGTCCGGCCGCGTCTCCACCGCGCGGCTCAGCTGCGAAAGCGCGATCACCGGCACCCCCAGCTCGCGCGCGAGAATCTTCAGGCCGCGGCTCAACTCACCCACCGCGGTCACGCGGCTGTCGTAGCGGCTGTCGGTGCGCATCAACTGCAGGTAGTCGATGATGATCAGCCCCAGCCCCCCCTCGCACTGCGAGTGCAGGCGCCGCGCCTTGGCGCGGATCTCCAAGAGACCCACGTCACTGGAGTCGTCCACCCACAGCGGCGCCGCCGCCAGGCGTTGGCTGGCCGTGAGGATCTTCGGCCAGCGCTCCTCTTTGACGCGACCCTTGCGCAGCTCATCACCCTTGATCCGCGCCTGCGAAGCGACGAAGCGCTGGGCCAGCTCGGCCTCCGCCATCTCCAGCGAGAACAGCGCCACCGGGCGCTTGTGTTCGACCGCGGCGTTCTCGGCGATGTTGCACACCAGCGCGCTCTTGCCCATCGCCGGGCGCGCCGCGATGATGATCAGGTTGCCCCGCTGAAAGCCGCCGGTGATCTCATCGAGATCTTTGAAGCCGGAGGGCGTGCCGGTCAGCGAGGTGCCCTCGATCGAGAGCCGGTGCAGCTTGTCGAGCTCCTCATGCAGGACGTCCTCGATCGTGCGGAAGTCCTGCTTGCGATCGTCGCGCGCGACCTCCAGCATCGCCTTCTCGGCCTGCTCGACGAGCTCTCGCGGGGGCGCATGGTGGTCGAGCACGCTCGCCTGGATCTCGTACGTGCTCTTCAGCAGACGCCGCAGCAGCGCGTTCTCGCGCACGATCTGCGCGTATCGGCGGGCATGGCCGGCAGCCGGTACCACGCCGGTGAGCTCATCGACCGCGGCGATGCCTCCGACCTCGTCGAGCTTGCCGGCCTGCTTCAGACGCTCGACGACTGTCAACACGTCCACCGGCTCGCTCTCCTCATAGAGCGCCAGCATCGCCTCGTAGATCGAGCGGTGGCGATCGCGGTAGAAGTCCTCCGGACGCAGGCCCTCCTCGATCACGAGCGCGTACATCGAGTGGTCGGAGAGCAGGATCGCGCCGAGCACCGACTGCTCGGCCTCGAGATTGTGCGGCGGGGCGACGGCCACCGTGGAGGTGCCCGCCCCGTTGGTGGCAGCGACGGCGCTCATAACCACAGCGACTCTAGCCCGACGCCGCGCCGCGCCGCGAAGGACACCCCGCTATCTCCGAGGGAAACTGCTGCACCAAAGGATGCTTGCAGGTGCGGCGGACGGCCGTCTGAGCCCGTTATTCCTCGGGACGCCATGCCCATAGGCCGAGGAGCACAAGCTCGCGGATTTCGCGGCGGCGATCGGGGGGCGCGGGTAGGCGGGATGACTCTTGTAAGGTCAGGAGGGGGCCTGCCCCCTCCCGCAGAGGTCCCTCCGGGACTACTTCTTCGGGACGACCATGGTCTTGACGGTCGCCGTCACATCGTCGACGACGTCCACCACGACCATGTAGGTGCCGACGTTCTTGATCGGCTCGGGGAGGTGCACGTTGTGGCGGTCGAGTTTGAGGCCTCTTGCCTCGCGGATCGCCTCGGCGATGTCCTGCGCGGAGACCGATCCGAACAGGCGCCCGTCGGCGCCCGCCTGCTGAGGGATCGTCAGCACGGTCTTGTTCAGCAGCGCCGCGTTGGCGGTCGCCCGCTCCACGAATTCTCGCTCCGCCCGCTCTTCGGCCTCTTGGCGGCGGCGGACGGCCTCGACCGCTCCGCGCGTGGCCGGCTGGGCCAGCTTACGGGGGATCAGGAAGTTGCGCAGGTACCCCTTGGACACCTCCACCACCTTGCCCTGCTCGCCGAGCGTCTCGACGTCCTTGAGGAGGATCGCCTCGGGCATCAGCAGCCGTCTCCTCGAGCCCGCCGACGCGCGGGGAAGTGCAAGCGGGGCACGCCTCTACCGGCCCCGGTCGCGATCGCCGCGATCGCGACGCGGGTTGTCGTCGCGACCGCCCTCGTTCACGTAGGGCAGCAGCGCCAGCTCACGGGCGCGCTTGACCGCACGCGCCACCTGAGCTTGATGGCGGCGGCAGGCGCCCGTGATCCGCCGCGAGCGGATCTTGCCCTTCTCGGAGATGAAGCGCCGCAGGGTCGCCACATCCTTGTAGTCGACCTGCTCGATCTTGTCGCGGCAGTGCTGGCACGGCTTGCGCCGGCCACTGCCGGGCCCGCCTCGCTTCTCTCGTCTGCGGGCCGGCTTGCTGCGGCCCCGTGCCTTTGCCACTGGTCTCTACCTTCCTGTGTTTTGATCGAATGATAGAGGGACCCGACCGAAGTCGGGGGACACTCGCCTTTGGCTCGCATCCCCGTTTCGGCCAGCCGGCCTAACGCCCCCGGCTGCGCCACCCTCTAGAACGGCATGTCGTTAGAACGGAATGTCGTCGTCGCCTGTTGCGGCGCCGACCGGCGCGGGCTGGAAATCCCCTTCGTTGACGGGAGTATCGGCACCCTGAGAGGCCCCGTTTCCGGCGAAGGCCCCGCCACCTGCGGAGTCATCGCGCGAACCCAGGAACTGCACCGAGTCGGCAATGATATCGACTCCCTGGCGCTTCGTCCCGTCCTGCGCCTCCCACTCGCGCCACTCCAGCCGTCCGTCGATCGCCACCGGGCGGCCCTTGGAGAGGAAACGAGCGGCATTCTCGCCCTGCGCCCCCCACACGGTGACGTTGAAGAAGTTGGGCTTGTCCACCCACTCCCCGGAGCCCTGGTCCTTGCGACGCGTATTGCAAGCGATCCCCAACTTGCACACCGACATGCCGCTCGGCAACGAACGCAGCTCGGGGTCTCTGGTTAGGTTGCCGGTCATCACGACCCGGTTGATGTTGACTGTGCCCACGGCTCATCTTCCTTTCAGCTATCTCGTACCCCGCAAGTGCGGGGCTCTCGTCTTACGTGTGGATGAAGTGCCCGAGTCTAGACCTGCCCGCGGGCGGTATTTCTGCCGGGCGCACCGCGATCCCGCTCGTTGCGTGGTTTTCCAGCTTCGCGGGGCGCACCCCTTCGGGGAGCCGAGGGCGCTTCGGGCGGAGCCACGGGCAACTCGGCCCTCTTGTTGGTGGGCCGTGGACATCCGGGGCGAGGACCCAGGCGGAGTCCCGGCGACTACGCGGGCCCGTGGACGCCCGGCGCGGGACTTAGACGGAATCCCGGCGGCTGCGCGGGGAGGTGCGGAACACCTCGTCCCAGTAGGGCGCGCTGATCCCAAAGCCACGCGTGTCGTCCTGGAAGTGGTGGCGCATGTGGCGCTCGCGCAGCATCCGCCCCACCCGGCCCTTGGGGGTGAAGTGGTGCAGGTAGTAGTGCAGCATGTCGTACACCACATACCCCGTGAAGAAGCCCACCGCTAGCCCGGGGGCATAGCGTGCGCCGAAGATCAGGTACAGCGCGCCGAACACGATTGCCGCCAGCGGCACGCTCACGGCCGGCGGCATCACCAGGCGCATCGGGTCGTTGGGGTGCTCGTGGTGGATGCCGTGGATGATCCAGTGCAGGCGTGCCCCCACTCCCTGCTCGGGCTCGAAGTGGAACACCAGTCGGTGCAGCCAGTACTCGAACAGGGTCCACAGGGCGTATCCGGCCACGGCGAGGCCGACTGTCACCGCCACGCTCAGTTGCGCGAGGCTCCAAGCCGCCATCGCGGTGGTCACCGGCACGAACAGCAGTGGCGGCACCGCGGGGTGCACACGTGAGAAGAAGTCCAACAGGCGTGACTCGAACATCGGCGGAGACGCTCTCAGCACGTCGGTACGGTCGATCGAAGAAGAGGGGCCCGGCTCGCCGGCCTGCGGCCGCCTGCGCCACCCTCTCAGCGATTGATCGCTCGTCTCCACCCGGTTCACGTTTCCGAGTGTATTACGACGGCACGTGCGGACGAGCGGAGGGCGACCTCACATGCCACCGACAAGCTCCGCGGTTCGCACTGGGCTCGTGTACGGACGGACTCTGGGCTAGCTGCTAGACCGGCTCGCCGACCGGCTCGGCCGCGGCGACCGGCTCGGGGGTCGGTGCGGCTGGCGCAACCACCGCGCTCGCGCCCGGGGCGCTCATGTCCGGTGCGTCCGGGGTGCCCGGCTTCAACTTGATGATCCGGAAGCGCACGACCTCGTCGGCGATCCGCAGGGTGCGGTCGAGACCGCTCAACAGCTCCGGGGAGCCGGCGTGGAACTGCAGCAGATGGTACTTCGCGGTCACTTTGTGGGCGATCGGGTAGGTGAGGGCACGGTCCCCCCAATCGTCGTCGCGCAGCAGCTCGCCCTGTGCCGCGATCGCCTCGCGGGCGTCGGCGAGGATCTTCGCGCGCGCCGGCTCCTCCGCCTCGGCATCGAGCAGCAGCACGAGATCGTATGTGGGTGCGGGCAGAGTCATGCGAACGGGCGCGGATGATAACAGGGCCTATGGGTACGGCCGATTGGAGACCAGACGGGTCGAGGTCGCACCGAGCAACCAAGACACTGCCAAACAGCTGGCAGGAGGGTCGGCGGAGGACAGAAGAGGCGTATCACGATTGCAATAGGGCGGGCGTTGAGCAAAAAAATTGAAAGCCGTTTGCAATTGCTATCGGGCTCTGAATTTTTCATGACACCCTAGCCCCTTCTATGAATACTATTGCAACACTCGGCTGGATTTAGGCGACCTTGGTTTCCGTGACAGCGGCCTGAGGGCCGAACTACGTGACCCATCCAGACCCGCCCGCTCGGCGGGCGGGGTCTTCATCCCATCCCCTGCTGCGACTTGCCCTTCGCGCGGATGTCCGCCAGCTGCTCGTCGATCCAGTCGCCGGGGTCGCGCGAGGTGACGATCTCGGCCAGTCCCCGCGCGCGGCGGTGGCGCTCCGCGGGCGCCATCGTGAGCGCCGCGAAGATCGAATCCGCCAGCTCCTGGATGTCGAACGGGTTGACCGACAGCGCGTACTCCCCCAGCTCCTCGTGCGCGCCGGTGTTCTCGGAGAGGATCGACACTCCCTCGCGCTCGTTGACCAGCGGCCCCTCCTTGGCGACGAGGTTCATGCCGTCGAACATCGCGTTGACGAGCAGCACGTCGTAGTGCTTGTACGCCGCCATCGCCTCCTCCAGGTCGTCGCGCAGCTTCAGCTGAATCGGCATCCAGTCGGGGGTGCCATGGCGGTGGTTGACGACCGCCACCAACGCCTCGATCCGCTCTAGGTACTCCGCGTACTGGGGCACGTCCGTGCGGGAGGGCATCAGCTGAGCCATGAACGTGATCCGCTCGGAGAACTCGGGGTGCTGCTCCAGGAACAGGTCGAACGCCGAGAAGCCGCGCAGCACGTTCTTCGAGAGATCCGCGCGGTCCACCCGCAGGATCAGGAAGTCACGCCGCCGCGCCAGCAGCTCCCGCTCGAGCTGCTGGACGCGCGCGCCCTGGGAGATGCGCCGGGTCGCGCGGTGGTCGATCGGCAACGGGTACGCGCGCACCCACACCTCGCGCCCGCCGTAGCGCACACTGCCACGCTCGAAGTCCACCTCCAGGTCCATCAAATCCGCGCAGCACTGCAGGAAGTTGCGCCTGTACGAGCGCGTGTGGAAGCCGATGATGTCGTTCGCGAGCAGGCCCGCGAAGATCTCCTCGCGAATCCGCGAGGGCAGCACCCGCCACGCGTCCGACTGCGTCCAGGGGATGTGGATGAAGTGGTGCAGGAACACGTCCGGGCGCGCGCGGCGCACCAGGTCGGGAAGCGTGTACAGGTGGTAGTCGTGCACCATCACCACCGGCTCGCGCGTCCCCTCCAGCTCCTCCACCACAGCACGCGCAAGGTCCTCGTTGACGACGTTGTAGCCGAACTCAAACGCCTCGATCTCGTGACGGCGGATGTCCGGGGCGTTGGACAGGTCCCACAGGTAGTGCTGGATGAACCACAACATCGGGTTGGCGAACACGTTGTAGAAGCGGTCGTACGCCTCGGGGTCACTTGCCACCAGGCGCACCTGGAACTCTTCGCCCGCGGGCGAACGCACGGGGAACGCACGGCCGCCGTGGGCGCGGGAGACCTCCACGTCCTGCTCGCTCATCGCCGAGGCGATCCACACGGCCTCGCGGTGCGACGCCAGCCCGGTCAGCGCCGTCACCAGCCCGCCCGAGCCGCGCTGCACCTCGCCGCCCGCCTGGAAGGTCACCGGCCCCCGGTTGCTCACCAGCACCAGCGGAGCTCGCCGTGCCGGCGACTCGCTCATGATTCTCGCAGCTCGTTGAAGATACGTAGATAATCGCGCAGATAGCGCGGGGTTAGGAAGTTGGCGCGCACGTGCTCCTTGCCGCGTTTGCCCAACGACTTGCCCAGCGCCGGGTCCTCGAGGATCTCGTACGCGCGCTCGGCGCACTGCTCGGTGCTGGAGACGAGAAAGCCCGTGACCCCGTCCTCGACCTGCAGCGGGATCCCGCCGACGTTGCCGCCGATGAACGGGCGCGCCTTCCAGATCGCCTCCGACACGGTGAGGCCGAAGCCCTCGCGCGTGGACTTCTGGATCAGCACGTCGGAGTGGGATTGGAACGCGTTGACCTCGATCGCCCCGACGTTGTTGAAGTTGTTGAGGATGTGGATGTCGGGGTCGCCGTCAGCGTGGGCGATCGTGGCGTTGAAGAAGTCCCACCCCTCGGGGTCATCGCTCGCCATCGAGCCGACCAGCGCCAGCTGAGCGGTGGGAAGCCGCTCCTTGACGATGCGATACGCGTCGATCACCCCCAGCGGGTCCTTCCAGGGATCGAAGCGCGACACCTGGCACATCAGCGGCCGGTCCACGTCGATCCCGAACTGGCCGCACACATACGCGGCGTCTTCCGGGGACAGCCCCATGTTCTTCGGAGTCAGCGGGTCGATCGCAGGCGGCACGATATTGACGTGCCCGTTCATCCCTGGCGGCACGTATTCCTGCATGTGGAACAGCGACTGGGGATAGTCCTCGATGTAGGGCATCAGGTGAGCGATCGTCTCCGGGTTGGGAGTCGAGAGGTCGATGTGACAGCGCCACACCCACCCCTTCGCCTTGCCCGGCACCAAGCTGTGCAGCGCCGCGGGCTGGGGATCGTGGATCAGGCACACATCCCACCCGCCGGACAGCTCGCGGGCGTTCATCTCGTTGTAACGCCTCCAAGTCTCCCACTGCTCCTCGTCGAGGTCCTCGGGCGCGCCCTGCAAGGCGTTGTGCATCAGCTTGGTCGCGTTGAAGAATTCCTCGCGGCCGTAGATCACCTGCCATTCGCACTCCAGCCCCACATCGCGCATCAACGGCACCAGCGTGTACAGGATCTCCGACACGCCCCCGCCAAACGCCGTCGCGGAGACGTGCGCCACGCGGCTGCCCTTCAGCGGCTCCGCCAGCTCGCGGATCTCATCGATCAGGTCGCGCCCGCAAATGTGGGTGTAATCGGCGAGCGTCTTCGTTCCGACGGCAACGGGCTGGAGCACGCGCGCACGATACCGATCCTCCAGGCGCCCCGGGGTGCATGCTGGATTCCAGGCGACCGTGGTGGCCGGATGTATGTGGATATTTTGGATTGGCCCGGGTGGGCGGGACCTGATCCGGGTGGGCGGGACCTGATCCGGGTGGGCGGGACCTGATCCGGGTGGGCGGGACCTGATCCGGGTGGGCGGGACCTGATCCGGGTGGGCGGGACCTGATCCGGGTGGGCGGGACCGGATCCGGGTGGGGTCGCGTACCGCGTCGCCCACGCCGACGGCTGACGTTATGGTTTGGGCCGCGTGCTCAACGGACGCATCTACCGCGCGGCGTTCCTGCCGCTGCTGTTCGCGCTGGTGATCGCGGGCTTCTCGCTCACCGGGCGCACCGCGCCGCTGAGCTCCAACCTCGCTCCCGAAGCCTTCGAAGGCGCGCGCGCCTTCGCCACGCTGCAAGGGCTCGCCCGGCAGTTTCCCGAACGCCGCCCCGCCAGCACGGGCGACCAACGGCTCGCCGCGTATGTGGCGCAGACGCTGCGCGGGCTGGGAAGCGCCGCCAAGGGCGGCTTCGCGGTTAGCACCCGCAGCGTGCGCGCGCCGACGATCGACGGGGAGCGTACGCTCACGACCGTGGTCGCGCAGCGACCGGGAACCACCGGGGAGGCGCCGATCGTGATCGTCGCCCACCGCGACGCCGCCGGCCGGGGCGCGGAGGCGGAGTTGTCGGGGACCGCGGCGCTGCTCGAACTCGCGCGGGTGCTGGCCGCCGGCGAGACCCAGCGCCCGATCGTGCTGGTCTCCACCAGCGGCGGCTCGGGCGGGAACGGGGGCGCCGCGGACTTCGCGGCACACGCGAGCGAAATCCTGGGCGGCCGCTTCGACGCCGCGCTGGTGCTCGGCGATCTCGCGGGCACCCGCGCGTCCGGACCGCGGATGGCGTCGTTCTCGGCCTCCGCCGGCTCGGCGCCGGCGCTGCTGCAGAGCACCGTGGCGGCGGCGGTCGCGCAACAGGCGGGGGGCCCGGCCGCCGCCCCGGGGACAATCGCCCAGCTCGCGCACCTCGCCTTCCCGCTCGCCGGCGGCGAACAGGGCCCGCTCGGGGCTCGCGGGCTGCCGGCGGTGCTCATGGGAGCCGGCGGAGAACTGCCACCCCCGGCGGGCGAACCGGTGAGCGCGGCGCGGCTGGAAGCGCTTGGGCGCGCGGCGCTCGCCACTGTGTACGCGCTGGACGGAGGGCCCGAAATCGGCGGCGGCGAAGCCGGCAGGGGCCTGGAAACGGGGCTGCCGATCCAGCAGAAGGCGATCCCCGAGTGGGCGCTGCGCCTAGTGGTGGCGGCGTTGTTGCTGCCGGTGCTGGCGGTGCTCGGGGACGGCTTCGCGCGCCTGCGCCGGCGGCGTGTACCGGTCGGGCGGTGGGTGGCGTGGGCGCTGGCGTGCGCGCTCCCGTTCCTGGCGTGCGCGGCCTTCACGATGCTGCTGGGCTCGCTCGGCGCGACCCCCACGCCCAGCCCGCCGGTCGCCTCGGCGGCGCTGCCGTTCGACAGCCACGCCGTGGAGGCGGTGCTGGCGAGCGCGCTCGTGCTGGTCCTCGCCTGGCTGGGGTGGCCGGCGCTGATGCGCCGGATCGGACTCCCCGTCCACCCGCACGACGCGGCGGCCCGCCGGCTCCCCGTCCGCCCGGACGCCGACGCCGCGGCGCTTGGGATGCTGCTCGTGCTCGGCGGCCTCACGGCGGTGGTGTGGGTGTCCGATCCGCTCACCGCGCTGCTGCTCATACCTGCGCTGAACCTGTGGCTGCTGCTGGCCGAAACGGGGGCGCCGGCCTATTCGGGGATGCCGGTGTCTCCCGCATCGGTCACCGGCTCGCGTCTCCCGGCTTCGGTCGCTGGGCCGGGCGCGTGGGGCGCGAGCAGGCGCGGCGCGGGCGGGCGCCGCACCCAGGCGCTCGTACTGGTCGCACTCGGCGTGGTGCCGCTCGCGCTGCTGGTGGCCTTCTACGCCGACCAGCTCGGCCTGAGCCTCGGTGGGGTGGCGCACACCGCGCTGCTGCTGCTCGCCGGCGGGCGCGTCGGGCTCCTCGGCGCGGCGCTGTGGAGCGTCGCCTTCGGCTGCCTGGCCGCGGCGCTGCTGATCGCGCTCGCCCCGAGCGGCATCGACGAGGACGACGCGGGCGAGCCGTACGAGTGGCCCAGCGACCGCGAGCCGATCGTTGGCCGAAACGGGGATGCGAGCCACCGGCTCGCGTCTCCCGGCTTCGGTCGCGGGCCGCTGTCCTATGCTGGGCCCGGGTCGCTGGGTGGCACCGAGTCCTCGCTGCGACGGTGAGGCGGCCGGTCCGGCGTCCGCCCCGGGTAGTCTGGTGTCAGATCGCCTGAGGTAAACCCGTTCGGGGTCGATCGATCGTGTCCGAGATCCTCTTCACTACCCGCCCCCCCGTGCACGGCCGCCCGGGCCCCGCGCCCGTGCGCCGCGTGCTGCGGGCGCTCTCGAGCATCCTGATCGTCCTCGGGGTGCTGGCGCTGCTCGACGTGGGCGTCACGCTGGTGTGGCAGGAGCCGTTCTCGGCGTTGTACGCAAAATTTCAGCAAGACCACCTGCGGGACACGCTGCGCACACTCGAACACGCCAAGCCCACGGCGCTGGAGAGTACCCGCTTGCAGCGACTCGCGGATGAGCGCCGGCGCGTCGCCTTCCTGGCGAGCGAGCTCGCGCGCCACGCGGCGCTCGGCAGCGCCGTGGGCGCCATCCGCATCCCGCGCATCGGCGCCGATTTCGTGCTGGTGTACGGCACCGGCACCGAAGAACTGGAGAAGGGGCCGGGGATCTACACGCCGAGCACCTACCCGGGCACGCGCTTCCCCGGCCTGGGTGGGACAACCGCAATCGCGGGCCACCGCACCACCTTCCTCGCCCCCTTCCGCCACATCGACCAGCTGCGCCGTGGCGATCGGATTCTGGTGGACATGCCCTACGCGCACTTCCTCTACACGGTGATGGGGCACCGCAGCGTCCTACCCACCGACGTGTACGCCGCGATCCGCCACGCCGGCTACAGCCGCCTCGTGCTCTCCGCCTGCACGCCGCCGTTCAGCGCCGCCGAACGGCTGCTGGTGTATGCGCGCCTCACGAAGACCACGCCCGTGGGAGCGGCGTTGGCCCCCCCTCTCACGCGGCGCTCTGCGCCACCGCCTCTGCTGCAAGCGCCACTGCCTCGGCTGCAAGCATGACCCGGGCGGGCCGCTCGGCCGTGTAGGCGGGCGACTCCTCCGCCGCCAGCGACAGCGCTTGCACGGCCAGCGCCACCGCCTCGGCCGCGAGCTTGAACGGCACCGGCCCTTCGGCCGCCGCGACCGAAGCCGGGAGACGCGAGCCGGTGACCGATTCGGCCGGCATCCCCGAATAGGCCGGACTCCCCGTTTCGGCCAGCGCCAGCCCGGGTGTGATGCGCCGGCGACCCCCCACCGCCAGCGCCGTGGCGGCCGCCACGCCAACGCAGCCCAGCGCGAATGCGCCGCCGGGGCCGCGAGCGTCGATCAGCGACCCCCCGAGCGCCGAGCCCGCGGCCATGCCGGCGACCGTGGCGGCGCGATGCCAGGTGAACGCCTCGGTGACGGTGCCTTCCGGCGCGAGCGCGCCGACGAGCGAGAACTGGCAGGAGATCATCGGCGCCAGGCAGAGCCCGGCGAGCACGCTGAGGGCGAACACGGGGGCGAGCGCGTGCACCGCGATCAGCGGCGCCACCGCGATCGCCATCGCCGCCAGGATCACGCTGTAGCGACGGGCGATCTCCAGCGCCCAGCTCCTGGCGGAGTAGATCAGGCCGCCGATCATGCTGCCGAGGCTGAACAGCGCCAGCAGCGGGCCCGAGGACCAGCGCGCGCCCTGTTGCACCGCCAGCGCGGGCAAACCCACCTCGACCGCTCCGATCACCACACCCGCGAGCACGACCGTGTAGAGCAGCATGCGCAGGTTGGGGCTCGCGCCAAGCGCGCTCCCCTGCTTGTGCTCTCCGAGCACCGCGCGCCATCCACGGGAGAGCGTGGAGCTCGCGAAGTAGAGGGTTCCGCACACTGTCAGCGCAGCGCACAGCAGCACCGCCGCGGCAGTGGAGAGGAACCCCGCCGTCAGCCCCACGAGCAGCGGACCGAGCGTCCAGATCGTCTCCTGCGTGGTGGCATCCAGGGCGTAGGCGGTCTGCAGCTCCTCGCCGTCGGCGACCTCCGACCACAGCGCACGCACGCAACCCCCGATCGGCGGCAGCGCGCCGCCCGCGAGGGCCGCGAGCGCAACGATCGCCGCCACCGGCGGGTGGGCAGGGGTCTCGACGCCGACCAGCACCAACGCCACCAGCAACCCCGCTTGGACGAGCGCGGCTCCCAGCAGCACCCGTGTCTGCCCATGCCGATCGACCTGTGCGCCCAACAGCGGGCCGATCGCCGCGCCCGCCAGGGAGAACCCGCCCACCGCGAGACCCGCCACCAGGAAGGAGCCGGTGCTCCCGCGAACGAACAGCAGGATCGCCAACGAGAACATGCCCGAGGGCAGGCGCCCCACCACCGAGCTGACCAGCAGCCGGCCGACACCCGGCGTGGAGAACAGAGCGCGATAGCGGACGATCATGTCCTACTCACAATCACGTTCCGACCAGTCTGACGGGCGAGAGGCCGGTTCCCGCAAAGTGCGCATTTCAACGGCGCGTGCGGGCCCGCGGCGCGGGCTGCTTACGCCACCGACTCGGGTTGTGGGCTCGCCTGCTCCACCGATGGAGCGCGCATCCGCTCGATCGGTGGAGCGCTCGCCTGGTCCACGGGCCGCAGCTCGCCCATCCCCGCGAGCTCCTCCAGCGCCGCGATCAGCGTGTCGATCTCAGCGTCGGTGTTGGCCGCGGTGAGCTGCACGCGAAAGCCCACCTCATCGCGTGGCACCAATGGGTAGGCCGCAAGCGTGACGTACACGCCGCGGTCGAACAGCAGCTGCCCCACCTCCCCGATGCGCTCATGGTCGCGCAGCGGGATCTCAACGATCGGCAACCCCGAGCGATTAGGAGTGTGCACCTCCAGCCGCGCGAGGCACGCCGTCACGCGGGCGGTGTGCCGCCACACCCGCTCGCGCAGGTCGTCCCCGCGGCGCTCGTTGACGTCGAAGCCGGCGAGCGTCGTCGCCAGCGAGGCGACCGGGGAGGGCCCCGAGTAGAGGTAGGGCGCCGCCGCGACCTTCAGCAGCTCCTTGATCTCGGTGGGGCAGGCGATGAACGCGAGCAGCGAGGAGTAGGCCTTGGAGAAGCCCCCCACCAGGATCAGGCCCTGATAGCTCTCGTCGTAGTAGCGCACGATGCTGTTGCCGCGCATCCCGTACGGGCAACGCTCCTCGGGGCCGCGCTCGCCGATCACGCCAAAGCCGTGGGCGTCGTCCACGTACAGCAGTGCGCCGTGTTCGCGTGCCACCTGTGCGAAGGCACGCATGTCGGGCGGGTTGCCGGTCATCGAGTTGACCCCGTCCATGCACACCAGCCGCGGCTCACCGCGCGCGCCGCGCAGCAGCTCATCGAGGTGCTGGGGCTCTTCGAAGCGGAAGCGCTCCACGGTGGCGCCGTGCGCGCGTGCCATCTGGGCACCGTCATAGATCGTCTTGTGCGCGCGCGAGTCGAGGAAGATCGTGCCCGACCCCGCGAGTACGGGGATCGCGGCGAGGTGGATGTGGGTGATCGTCGGCAGCACCAGCGAGTCGGGGCTGCCCAGCAGCGCCGTGAGGCGCTCCTCGATCTGCTCATACAGCGCTGGGCTGCCCAACAGTCGCGACCAGCTCGGGTGCGTGCCCCACGCGTCCAGGTAAGCCGGCACGGCCTCGATGATCTCGCGATCGAGGTCGAGCCCCAGGTAGTTGCATGAGGCAAAGTCCGCCAGCCACTGCGAGCCGATCCGGATCATGCGCCCGTCGACCTCGTCGATCACGGCGTCCATCATCGGATGCGAGCGCGTCAGCGCCGTCAGGTCGCGCAGCGCCTCGGACGGGCGCCTGCTCGCACGCCGGCCGTTGTGCCCGTTCCCGCTGTGCCCATTCCCGTTGTGCCCATTCCCGCTGTGCCCATTCCCGTTGTGCCCTTTCGCCGAGAGGGCACCCTCCCCGGCGCCATCGTGGCTCGGCCCGACGATTCCGTCGAGCTCGCCGTTGATCTGCCCTGTCTCGCCCACGCCGTCGATTTGGTCGTGCGCACCGTGCCCGTTCTCCAAGGAAGCGACGTCGAGCTCCGTGACTTGTCCCTGCCCGTCCGCGATCCCGCCCAGCCCAACGTCAGGCAGCGGCTGGGCGCGCAATAGCGTGTCGAGGTCGATCGCCGGCAGCGGCCGCGAGAGCGCGTAGCCCTGCACCAGCTCGCAGCGGTTGGCTACCAGCGAGCTCCACGTCACCTGGTCCTCGATCCCCTCCGCCACCACGCGGATGCCGATCGAGTGCGCCAGCTGGATCGTCGCCTGCACGATCGCCGCGTCAACCGGATCGGTGGTCATCCGCCCGACGAATGAGCGGTCGATCTTGACCTCCCCAACCGGCAGCGACTTGAGGTGGGTGAGCGAGGAGAAGCCGGTGCCGAAATCATCGAGCGAGAGGCCGAGGCCGAGCTCGCCGAGCTGCGCGAGGACGTCGCCGACCCGCACGGGATCGGCGAGCACCATGTTCTCGGTCACCTCCAGCACGAGCACCTCCGGGGGGAGCCCGTGGGCCTCGAGCGTCGCGGCGACCTCCGCCGGGAATTGCGTGTCCTGCAGGTCGGCCACCGTCGTGTTCACCGCGACGTGCAGATCGAAGCCTTCCTCGCGCCAGATCCGAGCCTGGGTGAGCGCCAGGTCGAGCATCCGGCGCGTCAGCGCCCGACCCAGGCCGGCCTGCTCGGCAACGGTCACGAACTCCGCCGGGGAGATCAACCCGCGCGTGGGATGCTGCCAGCGCACGAGCGCCTCGACGCCGACGATCCGGCGGCTGCCCGCGTCCGCCTTGGGCTGGAAGTGGGCTTCGATCTCTCCGTTTTCAAGCGCCTGCGAGAGTTCGCCGGCGAGCGTGAGCCGCTCCAGCGAATGCTTGTCGCGCTCACGCGCGTAACAGGCGTACCCCGATTGCGCGGCCTTCGCCTCGTACATCGCGACGTCGGCGTGTTGCATCAGCTGCTCGTCGTTTTCGGCGTGCTCAGGGAACAGGGCGATGCCGATGCTCGCCGTCACGCGCAGGCCCACGCTCTTGATCGGGAAGGGCTGGGCGATCGCCTTGAGGATCTTCTGCGCGACCAGCTCCGCGTTCGCGCCGTCGCTGGAATCGGAGAGCAGCACGCCGAACTCGTCTCCCCCCAGGCGCGCGGCCGTGTCGCTGGCGCGCAGCACCCCGTGTAGGCGCTCCCCCACCTGGCGCAGCAGCTGGTCGCCGGCGTCGTGGCCGAGCGTGTCGTTGAGCTCCTTGAAGTGATCGAGGTCGACGATCAGCAGCGCCAGGCTCTCGCCAGTCGCCCGGCTGGCGATGATCCCGTCGTGCACGCGCCGCAGGAAATGGCGACGGTTGGGCATCGACGTGAGGTCGTCCGTCAGCGCCTGGCGGCGTGTTTCGGCGAGCGCGCGCACGTCGCGGAAGGTGAGTGCCACGCGCGCAAACGCCACCAGCATCGTCAACATCGTGAGCGTCAGCGCGATCGGGTCCAGGCGGCTGAAGTGGTCGTAGATCAAGAGGCCGAGCGCGCTCACAGTGAACGCGGCGGGGATCGCGAGCACCGCGGTGCTGGGGACGGTGTCGGTCTCGATCGCCGCCCCCGGCTGCCACGCCGCGAGCGCCAGCAGCATCACGCCGATGTCGTAGGTCAAGTTGGTGAGTGCGCTGGGGGCGGAGGCGCCGTGCGCCACCTGCAGCGCGTACAAACAATCGGCCGCCGCCAGCGCCAGGAAGCCGGCGCCCAGCATCGCCCACATCCGGTCCAGCCGCCACCCGCGTAGCGCGAGCACCCCCACCACCAGCGCGGCGAGCAGCAAGTCACAGAGCGGGTAGGCCATCTCGGTGATCACCGCCGCCGTGCCACCCGACACCGTCGCCAGCACCGGTCGCACCACGATCGCCGCCCCGACCGCCGCGATCCCGAGCCCGGCAACGATCCCGTCGAGCCACATCCGCGCCGGCACGCGGCGCTCGCGCAGGCGGGCGAGGCCCACGATCCCGACGTAGCAGCACGGGTACAGCGTCAGCCACATCCCGTCGCAGATCGAGGGGATCGGCGGGTTGGGGAGATGTTCGATCCAGGCCGCCCACAGCACGTTGCCGAGACCGTAGACCGAGATGCCGAACGCGAAGATCATCCACGATTTCCGCGCCTCCGTGGTACGGATCGCACGCCAGCACACGATCACCCCGACGAGGATGTACACGGCGGAGGTGACCCAGTCGCGGATCGGTTCTTCGACGGAGCCCCCGCCGATCCCGAACACGGCGTGGGCTCCGGTCGCCAGCACGAGCGCGGTCAGAACCGCCGTGACGGCGCCCAACACGCGGCGCTCGCGGGGCCCTAACACCGAGTCCAGCGGCAGCAGTGACGTGCGCATGGCACGAGTATCGGACGCCGTGGATATATCTTGACCGTCGGGCTATTCGGGTAGTCCTATGTATCTCGAATCGGCGCCGTCCGTCAAATCGGCGCCGTCCGGAGGGCCCCGCCCGGGTCAGCCGCCGGGAGCGCCTCCGGAACGCGGCGGGCCCTCACCAGCGGTGCTCGAATCCCTCCAGTTGCTGGACGTGTCTGTCTGCGTCCAGCAGCACCACGCCGGCTTCGACGGCTCCACCAGTGGCCGGCGTGGGCCCGTCGGCGACCGGCACCACGCGTCCAATCCATGTGACCCGCGCGCCCCCCGCGTCGGCGAGCGCCGTCTCGGCTCGCTCGCGGTCGGCGGGCGCGACGCAAACGCACAGCTCGTAGTCTTCGCCGGCCCCCACGGCGAGGTGCCATGCCGGCACTCCCAGCTCGGCCGCGATCTCCGCGACGCCCTCGTCCAGCGGCAGCGCGCCGAGGTCGATCTCCACGCGTACGCCGCTCGCGCGAGCGATGTGGCCGGCGTCGGCCCCAAGACCGTCGGAGAGATCGATCATCGCTCGCGCCCCGGCGGCCGCCAACGCGCGGCCCTCGGCCAGGCGGGGCACGGGGCTGCGCAGGCGAGCGAGCACGGCGTCCACCGCCGATCCGGACAGTCCCTGCGTACTGGTCTTGTCCTGTGATGCAGCGCGCGCCTCGGGCACGACCCGTGCCTCATGAACAGCGCGCGCCTCGGGCACTACCTCAGCCTCATGAACAACGCGCGCCTCGGGCACGACCCGCGCCTGGAGCACAGCGCGCCCCTCCAGCACCGCGAGGGCGGCGCCGGCGCCACCGAGTCCGCCGGTCACCCCCACCAGGTCACCCGGTTGGGCTCCGTCCCGGCAGATGAGCTCCTCCTCGGAGTCAGCCCAGCCGACGGCGGTGATCGAGACCGTGAGTGCGGGTGCCACCACCACGTCGCCGCCGGCGATCGTGACGCCGGTGGCGAGTGCGAGCGCGTGCGCGCCACCCACCAGCTCGAGCGCCTGCCCCTCGGTGAACCCCGACGGCAGTCCCAGCACGAGGTAGGCCTCCCCCGCCTCGGCGCCCATCGCGGCGAGATCCGACAACGCCGCGGCGAGCGCCCGGCCCCCCACCTGCGCCGGTGTCATCCACTCCTCGCCTGATCGAGAAAGAGGGGCCCGGCTTGGCGGCCTTCGGCCGCCTGCGCCACCCTCAAGGCGGAAGTGCACTCCCTCGATCATCGCGTCCACGGAGGTCGCACACACCGCCCGGGCGCGCACCACGGCGGCGTCGTCGCCGATGCCGCGCAGCACCCGACTGTTCACGCCACCGGCACCGCGGCCTTGGTTCAGCTCGGCGGCGATCGCCTTGATCAGGGTGAGCTCGCTACCGCGCCCCGACACGGTCATCCAGTCCTCCGAGAGTGCCGAGCGAGAATCAGCGTGCCCGCGCCGCTCGCTCTCGGACGCGCCTCAGCGATGCCGGTAGACGATTCGCGCGCGGTCGAGGTCGTAGGGGGAGAGCTCGCAACGGACGCGATCCCCAGGGAGGATGCGGATCCTGAAGCGGCGCATCTTGCCGGCGACATGCCCAAGCACGACGTGATCGTTGTCGAGCTTCACGCGGAACATCGCGTTCGGCAGCGCCTCGATCACCTCGCCCTCGAATTCGACCTTGTCTTCCTTTGCCACGAGTGCGCACAACCTAGCACCAGGCGGTCATCACGGCGGCGCGGTGCCACCCCGTCGAGGTCGCCACCCTGCCGCGGTGCCAGTCGGTCGAGGTCATCACGGCGGGGAGGTGCCACCACTCGTGGCGCCTCCCGAGCCGCCGCCGGCATTGGGGGCACCGCCGGTATTGGGCCCGCCCGCCCCGCCCGCCCCGCCCGCGCCCGGACTGCCAGCACCCGGTTCGGCCTGTGCTTTGCCCGGAGCGCCGGGTTCGGCAGGCGCTTTTTCCGCGGGGGCCCCAGCGCCCGCCTGCGGTTCGGCGCCTGCCTGCGGTTCGGTGCCCGCGGCCGGCGTTTCTTTGGCCACCCCGGGTGCGGCTGTTTCCTTGCCGTGATGTGGCTTGACGTGCGTGTTCGGTGCGGCGTTGCTGCCGGTGCCGAGCCCGAGATTCGGTTCGAGGCCGGTGCCGGGCGCGCCAGACTGGTCCATGGTGGCGTATTTGCCGAAGAACGGGCGGTATACGAGCGGTTCGGTCGGCTGGGGAAATTCCACGCAGGGCTGGCCTTCGGTGACCGCCGCCATGTAGTCGTGCCAGATCACGGCGGGCAGCGCTCCGCCCTGCTGGGCTTCACCGTGGACGTCGGTCATCGGCACGCGTTCCTTGGGGTACCCCATCCACACGACTGTCGCGTAGTCGGGCGTGTAGCCATCCAGCCAGGCGTCGACCAGTTCGGTGGTGGTGCCGGTCTTGGCGGCGGTGGGACAGTCGATCGCGGAGTTTTTCGCCGTCCCGTCGAGGACGTTCTCGTGGAGGATCGTGGTCTCCTCCGCGGTGACCCCGCTGGAGAGCACCTTCACGCGGTGCGGCGTGCCCCAGCTGGAGTCGACGTGGCCGTTGGGGAACACGACCTTGGTGATCGCGATCGGCGTGTTGCGGTAGCCGCCGTCGGCGAGCGTGGAGTACACGTCGGCCATTTCCAGCGGCGTGACCCCGTATTCGAGGCCGCCCAACGCCTGCGAGGGATTGCCGAGCAGATGGGTTTTGACGCCCATTTTGTAGGCCATTTCGGTGATCGATTCCTCGCCCAGATCGGCGGCCAGCTGGGCGTAGACGGTGTTGTCGGAGGCGAGCGTCGCCTGCACGAGGTTGATCGACTTGTTCAGCGAGGTGCCCTCGAAGGTGTGCACTTCATAGTTCGGTTCGGCGGCCAGCCAGCCTTTGTACAGGGTGTGGGAGAGGTAGTAGGTGGTGTTGGGGTCCACCCCACGCGAAAGCGCGTCGGCGAGATCGATCGCCTTGAAGGTCGAGCCGGGCTGGCGGTGACCTTCGGAGGCGAGGTTGAACTGCGACTGCTCGTAGCTTTCAGACTCCGCCATCGTTTCGATGTAGCCGTTGTGGGGGTCGATCGTGACGATCGCCGACGCCGGGTCCCCAGGCTCGTCGAGCACTTCGGCGATCGCCTTGTGCGCCAGTTCCTGCTCGTGCAGGTTGAGCGTCGTGTAGACCCGCAAACCACCCCGTTCCACCGTTTTGCGCCCATAGCGCTGGATCAGCTGCTGGCGAACGTATTCGAAGAAGAAGCCTTCTTTTTTTTCTGAGTAGAAGTCGCCATGGCGGACCTCCAGCGGCGCGCGTTCGGCGGCGGCCGCCTGCGCCGGGGTGATGTCGTGCAGCTCGGCCATCTTGCTCAGCACCTCGTTGCGCCGCTGGCGCGCCGCCGCGGGATAGAGGAAGGGGTTGTACTCCGAGGGCGCCTGGGGCAGGCCGGCGAGCAGGGCGGTCTGCTCGAGGTCGAGCTGGGAGGCCGGTTTGTCGAAGAAGATCCGCGAGGCGGCCTGCACCCCGATCGCAGTCTGGCCACCGATGGTGCCGTAGGGGACGCTGTTGAGGTAGCTGGTGAGGATCGCGCGCTTGCTGTGGTGTTCGTTGTATTCGAGCGCCAGCTTCGCCTCGGTGATCTTCTGCTTGAACGTGCGCTCATCGCCACCGAGGTAGAGGTTGCGCATCAGCTGCATCGTGATCGTGGATGCCCCCTGCAGCGCTTCGCCGTGTACGAGATCCTTGACGGCCGCGCGGAAGATCCCGGTGGGGTCGATGCCGTCGTCGTGGTAGAAGCGCTGGTCCTCGATCGCGACCGTAGCGTTGGAGAGGTTGGCGGGAATCTGCGACCAGGGGATCGGCGAGCGCAGCTCGTTGGACTGGATGAACCCGAGTCGCGTGCCGTCGGCGGCGAACAGCTGCGAGGAGGCGCCTTCGACGATCGGGTGGCGCCCAGCGAGACCCTCTGTGGAGTCGGCGACGGCGATCACATACGCCACCGCACCGACGGCGCCGAGGAACAGCGTGCTCGCCAGTACGATCAGGGTGACGAACAGGATGCGGGATGGCCCCCGGCGATGGCGGCGGCGCTGGCGTGCGAGTCTGGACATGCGAAGGGGGCGCGAAGGCTGCTTGTGGGAGGGTACCGCTCCAATCTGTGATTTCCTGCCAGTCACGTCCGCCACGTCGCACGGTTTTGTGAGCGCGATCGAGCAGCGGACGCCCGACAGATGAGCAGCGACACCGCTGAGATGGCCGTTGTGGACAGTGCGGGCAAGCTTGCCACCGCGGCGCTCGACGACGCTTCGAGTGCGCCGGGCGCCGACCTCCCCAATGCGCCGGCCTCCCAGGTCACCACACTTGGCTGGTATGCACGGTTCCGTGCAGACACGGCGCGGATGGCGGCGGTTCGCGACTGCTGGCGGGCGTTGTGGATCTCACGTCTGATCGTGCTCGTGGCGGGCGTGGGCGCGGTCGCGGTGCTCGGGGTAGGGCGGGCGCGCAGCGCCTTCGACCCGGCCGGCATCACAAGCGGCTTCGGCTGGCTGGGCAACCTGCTGGCGGCCCCCGTAGCGCGCTGGGACGCGGTGTGGTACCTGGTGATCGCCCACTACGGCTACCGTCCCCAGCTTGCCGCCTTCGGCACCGGGTCGCGGGCAGCCTTCTTCCCGCTTTACCCGCTCGGTGTGCGCGCCATCTCAGAACTGGGCGCCCCGCCGATCGCCGCGGGGGTGGCAATCTCGCTGGTGGCGCTGGCGACGGCGCTATATGGGATCCACCGCCTGAGCACCCTGGAGCTCGGCCGTCTTGCGGGCCGAACGGGGGATGCTGGCCGAAACGGGGATGCGCGCCGGAGGCGCGTGTCTCCCGGCTTCGGTCAAAGACGAGTGTCCCCCCGCTTCGGTCATGGCACCCATCACGGCGACGCGGCACGGTTGGCGGTACTCGTGACGGCGCTCGCGCCGATGGCGTTCTTCTTCTCCGCGGTGTACTCGGAGTCGCTGTATCTGGCGCTGTCGGTCGGCCTCTTCTGGTGCGCACGCCAGGGACGGTGGGGATGGGCCGGGGTGTTGGGGGGGCTGGCGAGCGCCACCCGCAGTGCGGGGCTGGTGCTGGTGGTGCCGATGGTGATGCTCTACCTGTACGGGCCACGTGAGGACCGCCCGCCGGACTTTCCCGAGCGCGCGTGGTGGCTGCCACGCTATGCGGTGCGCCGCGACGTGCTGTGGGTGGCGGCACTGCCGGCGGGGGTGGGCGCGTACATGGCCTACCTCGCGCTGGCGGGCGGCAGCGCGCTGCTGCCGTTCCACGCCCAGGAAGCGTGGAACAGGCACTTCGCCGGCCCATACGTGGCCGTGTGGGATGGAGCGCGCGCCGCCTTCGATGGGCTGCGCCAGTTGCTCTCCTTCCAGCGCACGCACGTGTACTTCAAATTGGCGGGCGGGGACCCGCTCGTGGACGCCGGGCACAACGTGATGCTGTTCGGGTTCCTGCTCGCGGCGGTGCCGATGGTGGTCGGCGTGTTGCGTCGCCTGCCGCTGGCGTACGGCGCGTACGTGCTGGCTGCGCTCGCGCTGCCGCTCTCCTACCCGGTGGCGCCCCAGCCGCTGATGTCGCTGCCGCGCTTCGAGGTGGTGCTGTTCCCGCTGGCGATGTGGTTGGGGGCATGGCTGGCGGAGCGGCCGCGGGCGCGTCTGCCGGTATTGGTGGCGATGGCGCTGCTGATGGCGCTGTTCGTCGGCGAGTTTGCGACGTGGCATTGGGTGGCATAACGAGCTCGCTGGTCGAGCTCCGAGGTAGATGAGTCGAAGATGCAGGGGTTGCACATTTGCGGACCAACCCCTCATTTTGTGAGGTGGTAGGGGTGCATTTGGACAACATCGATACGGTGCTGCTCGACGGGTTGGGCACACTGGTGGCACTCGAGCCGCCATCGCCAGCGCTGGTAGAACGGTTGCGCGACGTTCACGGCACGAAGCTTGCGTCCGCCGACGCCGAGCGCGCCTTCCGCGCGGAGATCGCCTACTACAGGGCTCACCATCAGGAGGGACGCGACCCGGCCGCGCTCGAGAATCTGCGTCGCCGCTGCGCGAAGGTGCTGCGCGCGCGGCTTCCCCCGCAAGCGGTGGAAACACTCTCGCTCGAGCAACTGACCGCGGCGATGCTGGATTCCCTGCGCTTCAGCGCCTACCCCGACGCGCCCGCCGCACTCGCGCGACTGCGGGCCCGCGGCCTGGCACTGGTGGTCGTGAGCAACTGGGATATCTCGCTACCAGCGGTCCTACGTAGCGTGGGCCTCGAGGGGATGGTTGACGGAGTAGTGACCTCAGCTGCGGTGGGACACCCAAAGCCGGCCCGAGCGATCTTCACCGCCGCGCTGACGCTCGCCGGGTGCGCCCCCGGCCGCGCGGTTCATGTCGGGGACTCGCTCGACCAGGACGTTCACGGTGCGCTCGCCGCCGGGATCCCCGCGGTGCTGCTGCGCCGCGACGACGCCGAGCCCGGGAAACCACCTCCCTGTGTTCCGCGCATCTCCTCGCTGGCGCAGCTGCCACCACTGCTTGCGTGACACCACTTGCCGGACACGGCACCCGGCCGGCACCGCACGTTGGCGGGCACCACGTGGGCGACAGGCACAACCAGACGGGCAAGGTGTCGAGGGACAGCGGCGTGGATGACGCGCGTTGACCGTAAGCTGGCTGGACTCCGACGACGATGAATACAGACATGGAGCTTCAGCCCGACATCCCGTCCCACCCGCAGCTCGAGAGCGATCTCGTCCTGTTCCCGCTCGAGCCCTATCTTGCACCCGCGCCAAGTGAGCCCCCCAGCCCGCCCGGACCAAGGCTGCCGGCCAACACCTGGCCCTGGTGGACGGCGCCGGCGGCGCTCTTCGGTGGGCTGCTGCTGGCGGCGGTGGGTGGGCTGGTGGTGGACATCCCGGCGGCGCTGTTCGGGGTCAGCATCACCTCCTCCTCGATCCCCGGGTGGCTCGAGATCCTCGACACCGTGGTGCAGGACGCGGCCTTCGTGCTGGTGGCGGTGCTGCTCGCCAAAGTCGGCGGGCGCACGGTACGCGCCTGGCAGTTCGGGTTGCAGCGCCCCTGCATCGGCTGGCTGAGCCCGCGCCTGGGCTGGCTGTGGGCCCTCGGCTTGATCCTCGTGACGCTGTTGACGTTCCTGGTGTTCAGCGCGATATGGGCGGAGATCCTGAACGTCAATACGAAAGAGAAACTGCTCGAACAGCTGGGTGCCAACGAAGGGACCACACTGCTGCTGCTGAGCGCCTGGCTGACCTGCGTCGTGGCGCCGATCTGCGAGGAGTTTCTGTTTCGCGGATTCATCTTCCGAGCGCTGTACAACTGGCGTGGCCTGTGGCCGGCGGCGCTGATCACGGGCCTGGTGTTCGGCGGCGTGCACACCGGCTCGGCGCCGGTCGTCGACCTGATCCCGCTGGCGTCGCTTGGGTTCGGGCTGTGCCTGCTGTACCGCTACACCGGCTCGCTGTACCCGTGCATCGCGACGCACTGCCTCAACAACTGTCTCGCCTTCAGTGCCCTGGAGGGCTGGGGCTGGCAGATTCCGGTGCTGACGGTGGCCGCGCTGGGGATGATCGCGGTGCTCGGGTTGACGTTGCGGCGGATCGGAGTGATCACCCCGCCGCTGGGTGTCGCCCCCGCTTCGTAGGATCGAAGGAGTGATCACCGCCCCACCACCATCGACGCCACCGCCGAGCCCGGTCCCGGGGCAGATGGCACTCGCGACCCAGCGCCTCCGTGGCCGTCCGGCGTTCCTGCTCACCGGTGAACGCCTCGTCGTGAGCGGCGTGGTGCGCCCGTTCGAGGCCGGCCAGACGGTGACCGTGCGCTTCGATCGGGATGGACGCAGAGTCGCGACAAACACAGTGAGCGTGCTACCCGGGCCCGGCGGGACGGGTCGCTTCCGCCTCGGCTACTCGAGTTCGCGCCCCAGCCTGGTGCAGGTGAACGCGGCACATGCCGCCACACCACAGATGACGGCGTTCAAGGCGAAGCCGGCACGGATGCGCGTGATCGCCCCCGACATGAGCGAAGGCACACGCGGCCCGGGAGTGTGGCTGCTGCAGTCGGCGCTGAGCACGCTGCACTACGCGGTGCCGATGAACGGCGTCTTCGACGAAGCGACCGGCCAGGCGGTGACGGCCTACCGCAAGCTGACTGGCCTTGCGCGCGTACCCGACACGGACACCCAGGTCTTCCACATGCTGCAGCGGAGAGCCGGCACCTTCCACGTACGCTACCCACGAGACGGCAGGCACGTGGAGGCCGATCTCGCCGCGCAGGTGCTCGCCGAGATCGAACCGGGAGGGCACGTGCGGCGCATCTACACGATGAGCTCGGGTAAGCCGTCGACCCCGACGGTGCTGGGCCGCTTCCACGTCTACCTCAAGACGCCCGGGGTCAACTCGGAGGGGATGGTGGACTCCAACTACTTCATCCGCGGCTATGCGATCCACGGGTACCCCGAAGTGCCCACGTACGCCGCCAGCCACGGCTGCCTGCGGGTGCCGATTCCCGACGCACCGGCGATCTACGCGTGGGTTCAGCTCGGAACCCCCGTGGACGTGTACTACTGACGGTCCCGGCGAAGCCCGGCCGGCCAAAGCCTCAGGCTCAGAGCGGCTTCGAGGCTCAGAGCGGCTTCGCAAGAAGAGCGACACGCCTGGATTCGTCCCCGGACGCACCGTACATTTCGAAAGCCGTCCTAAACCCGCAGGCGCAGGAAGCGCGCGAGAAAGCCGATGCCGACGCCGTAAACGAGCAGCGCCGTCAAGGTACCCACCCCGCGAATCACCCACTGGCTGGTGGAGCCCGCCGTGAGCCCCGAGAAGGGCGAGGTGAGCTTGTTGGCGACTTCGTCGATCACCTTGTGCGCTTCGTCCTCCTTCGCGGGGGGCGCGGCCCGCTTGGACGCCGGGCCTCCATTCGTCCCGTTGACCACCTCCTGCTGATGCGCCGACGCGCTGCCGGTCTGATCGATGACGAACAGCCCAAAGGAAACGATCACGATCAGGCAGGCGATCCGCGAGGCGATCCGCAGCAACGTGACGAGCGCGAAGAACATGCGACCGGCCTCACCAAGCGCGCGAACCGCAGAGACGCGGCCGCCGGCAGGAACGTGCACACACGCGCGAGCTGCCGAGATAGGAGAGCATCGAGCTAGATTAGATCCCCAAGTGGACACGCTGGCCGAACCTACGAGCAACCTGCAAGCGGCGCGCGCGCGCCTGCGGGCGGACCTGCGCGCGCAGGCGCTGGTGATCGGCGAGGTGACGCTCACCAGCGGCCGCAAGGCGCAGTACTACGTCGACGCCAAGCGCGCGATCCTGCTGCCCGACACGTTCGCCGCGATCGGCACACTGGTCGCCGATCGGGCCCACGCATGGGGAGCAACCGCCGTCGGTGGCGTTCCCGTAAGCGCGATCCCAGTGGCGTGCGCGGCACTCGCAGCAGGCATCCCAAAGGCGTTCATCGTGCGCAAGGAGCGTAAGGAGCACGGCTTGCAGCGCTGGATTGAGGGCCCCGAGCTGGCCCCGGGCGAGCGCTGCGTGATCGTCGAGGACGTCGTCACGACGGGGGGCTCCACGATCGAGGCGCTGGAGCGGGTGCGCAGCGAGGGCCTGACGGTGGTGGGCGTGGTGAGCGTGCTCGACCGTCTCGCCGGCGGCGGGCAGGCGATCCAGGCAGCACTCGGCGAGGGGCAGGGCCAGTACGCGGCGCTCACCACGATCGATGACATCTACCCCGAGCGGCCCGACCGGTGATGGCCGGACGCAGCCGCTCCACCCGCTCCCGTCCATCGGCCCCTCCCCGGCCGCTGGTCATCAGAGACGCGTGCGACAGGGACGTGCCCGAGCTCTTGGAGATGTTCACCGAGCTGGCCGAGTACGAGGACCTGCTGCACGAGTTGCACGCAACCGAGAAACAGCTGAGCGAAGCTCTGTTCGGTGCCCGCCCGGCGGCAGAGGCGCTGATCGCCGAGTTGGACAACCCGCGCGCAGTGGTTGGCTATGCGCTCTACTTCCCCACCTTCTCGAGCTTCCTCGCCAGCAGCGGCGTGTGGCTGGAGGATCTCTTCGTACGGCCCGCCCACCGTCGCGAGGGCGTCGGCAAGGCGCTGCTGGCCGCGGTCGCCGCACGCCTGCGCGAGCGCGGCGGCGGCCGCCTGGAATGGGCCGCGCTGGATTGGAACGAACCGGCGCTGCGCTTCTACAGTGGCCTGCGGGCCCAAACGATGCCCGAGTGGATCACCCACCGACTCACCGGCGAGGACCTCGACCGTCTTGCCGCCTTGCAGCCGCCACGGTAGCCTCGAGCAGGCCCGCCGCACCGCACCAAGCCCGGTAGCCTTCCAATAGCCCTGTGACGTCCGGGCCTACGCCCTCGTAGTCCAATGGATAAGACAACCGCCTCCTAAGCGGTGGATCCAGGTTCGACTCCTGGCGGGGGCACTGAGAAAACACCCTGCAAATCGCGGGGTTTTTGCATTAAGCGGCCTTCCGCGCCAAGTACGTTGCCGCCTCGCCTTCGTCCCGTTGGCCACTGTTGGCCATAACCCCGCCCTCGACCAGCGCCCGGAGCTGCACCGTCTCGTCCTCGCCGCGGCGCATCGCCTGAGCGTAGACCCGCAGCGCGAGGCCCGGATCGGTGTGGCCCATTTCGTCCATGACGACCGTCGGGGGCTCCCCGAGCGCGTACAGCAGAGAGCAGAACGTCCGGCGGAGAGAGTGCGGCGTGATGTGCTCCGGAAGCGGTGGCAGGCCCCGCTTGGCGAGGTTTGCGTTCGCCCGCCCGACGGCGCCTTTCCCACCCTTCCCCTTCTCATTGTCCGCAGGCCAGCCAAGCGTCCGGCGGCGCAGGTTGCCGTCAGCCATCGGCTTGCCGGTGCGCGTGGCGAACACATAAGCGTCCTGCACGATCGACCCACGGCGCGCACGGAGCGCCACCAACTCGTTCCTGAGTGCCCCGCGGATCTTCACGGCCCGGTAGCGGCCCGCATCGGTCTTAGAGCCAGTGTGCAGCCATCCCGCGGCGAGGTCCACATCTCGCCACCGCAGCGCGCATAGCTCGTTGATCCGCAGCCCGGCGAACGTCAGCGTCGCAAGCGTCGCGCGGCGCTCGATGTGGCGGCGCTCCTTCGTCGCCTCCCGGTCCAGTTCGCCCGCGGCGTCGAGCAGCGCCTCGATCTGCGCGGCCGTGTCCAAATAGGACCGCGCGGGCTCCCGCTCCTTGACCCGCAGGTCCTTGTCCTTCGCGGGGTTGTGGTCGATCAGCTTGCGTTTCAGGGCACGCTCAAGGATCGCCCCCAGCAGCGTGACCGTCATGTTGATCGACCGGGGCGAGAGTGGTCGTGCCTTGCGCTTGCGTTCGCAGCCGTGCTTGTCGATGATTCCCTCGATGATCGGCTTGCCGGTCGCCGCCGCCTCCCGGATTCGCTCCCCCTCCGCGAGTTCCGCCGCGATGTAGCGCTCGACCTCCTCGAAGGTGATCGCGTCAAGCCGCATTTTCCCGAACCACGGGATCAGGTGGACGGTCAGCCGCCACCTGTAATCGGCCTGCGTCTTTCGCGCGAGCTGCCCCGTGCGCAGCGTCCACCACTCCTCGGCAAACTCATGGAAGGTCGGCGCGGTGGTCGGCTCCGGTGGTGCCTCGATCACGACTGACGGCTTCCACACGCCGCGCTCCACGTCGGCGAGCGTGTGCCGCAGCGCTTCCTCGGCCGCCGCCTCGCTGACAGGCCCGAGCGGGACGCGACGGCGTTTGCCGTACGCGGTGAACCGCAGCGAGCGGTACGTCAGGCCGTCGCGGCCTTGGTGCGTCGTCACACTGCCTCTCGTTGGGCGTGCCATCACGCATCGCCTCCTTCGGTCTGCTCGATGTAGCGTCGGATTGCGCGCCGTACAACGGCGCTCACGGGCTCGTCGTCCCGCTCTGCCAGCGTCCGAAGCTTGTCCGCTTCGCTGGGCCGCAGCCGGACCCGTAGGTCTATGGATCGATTCTGTTGTGTAGACATAGCCGACAATGTATCACATCGCCGGACGGATAGCGGTACGTCATCACCACTCCCTCGGTTGACGCAGGGACGACCTGCGCATGACCGCCCCCAACACGATCCTCGTCAGCGTGTCCTCAACACACCGCGGGAGCTCATGTGGCTCACCGGGAAGCCCTGCGCTGCATCCCTCGGCAGACGACTGTCGCGGGTCGTCCTCGGGGGTCTTGCGGCGAGCACCTGGCCCACGCCGGGCTTGCTGCCGCGCGGCCGGGGCCGGCGCGGCGCGGGTCTTGGCGCATCCGTTGCTTCAGAGGTGCAAGTCGCGGTGCGTGCGGTCTCCAAGTCAAAGCGCAGACGTGCCCTTGGCCCGTCGCCGAGCTTACGGGCGCCCAGCCGGCGGGCGTTTTCGTACACCCATGCGCGGCTCACGTTGAGCGCTTGCGCGAGTTGGGCGGCAGTGAGAAGGCCAGGTAACAGGCTGGGCGCGGGTCGTAGCAGCTCTGCCACGCGCTCGACGAGGGCATCGACCAGCAGCAGATCGTGCTCCGTGAGTGCGGCCTGGGCGCTACCGCACGGGTTCTCGGTTGGAGGGATCATTGTCAGTCCGTTCGCCCGAGCCAGTCGAGGGCTTGGGCGGGGTTTTTGGGTTGGCGCCAGATCCGGGCGTATGGTCCGTGGGCTTGGAGGTCTTCGAGTAGTGCGAGGGATACGCGGACTGCAGGGGCGCTTTGGAGCTGGTGATCCTCGTGGCAGAGCGCAAGGACGGTTCGGATGCGTCGTTGGAGGGCGACGCGGGGTTGCCCCGCGAGGACGCAGATGATGTCGGGGAAGATCGGGTATCGCGCTTGCCAGGCGGGCTTGCCTGATGGCTGCCCTCGGTTGGTGTGGTTGTGGCGGTAGAGGTCGGCGTAGCGCGCGAGCTTGGCGGCGAGCGTGTCGGTTGGGACGGTCGCGCGGTCGAGCTCTAGGAGTCGGTAGTGGAACGTGAGCTGCCCGTTTGGCTCGTGGGCGAGGTAGGTGAGCAGGGCGTCTGAGATCAGCAGCTCGCCGCGAGTGTGACCGGTGGCTGGTGCTTGGTGGGCGATCTCGTGTCGCCAGCCGAGCGGGCCGAAGTCGTCGCTGCGCTCGCGTGCGGCGTGTAGGAACGCGATGCCGGTGTCGTTGACGGCGAGGGTGTGCTTCCAGAGCGGGCCGGCGGCCTGCTCGGGTGTGATGAGCTTGCGTCGGGTCTCGACACGAGTTGGGATCACCTCGACGGCTTGCGCCCCGGTGGGGGTTAGGTAGTGCAGGCGTGGCTTGCCGCGGCCGGGACGCACGAATGTCGTGAGCCCGCGTCGGGTGAGTTGCTCGAGGACGTGCTCGGCCCAGCGGCGTGTGCGGCCGGGCATGTGCATTGTGTGAACCTGGGTGGTGCTCAGCAGCCGGTGCTGGTAGATGCTCGTGAGAACCTCGGTGGTGACCGCGGGGAGAGTCGGCGCGGCGGGCTTCAAGAGTCGCATTCCGCATCCTCCTCGTCGGGGATTGCTGGTTGGATCGTCCGTCCGTGCGAGACGGGGTCTCCGTTGGTTTGGCTGCTGTGGAGCTTTTCGACTGCTTGGCGGATGTTTTGGTCGTGGTGTTCGTGCGTGGCGAGCGTCGCGGCGATCGGTTCGCGTCGGGTGGTGGTTTGGATCGCGGCTTCGAGGGCGGGTAGCTGCTCGGGGTGGTGGTGTTCGGCGTGTAGCTCCCGGGCGGTGATGCCGTGTACGAGGAATGGTTTGGTGGTTCGCTCGCCGTGCGTGATTGACGCGAGGTAGGTGTAGCGCGCTAGGCCGGTGATGATTTTCGCGTCGAGCTGGCCGCCCCACTCGCGGGCGATCATGCTGGCGGCCTTCGCGTTGACGGTGGAGCTGAGCAGGTGAGAGCGGTTGGTGGTGACGGCGTTCCATGTCGCTTCGGTCAGCCGCTCGGGGTTTTGGTTGAACAGGAACGCGCGGCCGCCGTACTTCGCAGACTGCTCCAGTAGCGCGGGGAGGTTCGGCCCGTCGTAGGTCTGCAGCTCGTCGCAGAAAAGCCAGAACGTCCGGCGGGCCTTGGGTGGGATGCTCGCTCTTGCCTTGGCGGCATGCAGAACGTCGTAGACCAACAGGTTCGCGACGAGCCGGTCGCGGGTGGAGCCCGAGCCGGGGCACGCGAGCACGATCAGCCCGTCGCGCATCGCTCGCCGAGCGTCGTAGGTGGAGATCGGCGAGCCGAGGAATGCCGCGACGGGTCGCGCGGCGCGGAGCCGGTCGATTAGGTTCGTGACTGCGGTGATGGCCTCGGCCGGGAGCCTTGGGAAGCGGTTCTCGAAGAATCCGCGTGTGCCGGCGGACAGCGCGGGCAGGATCGCGGTGCGCCACTGGTCATCGGAGAGGAGGGTGGAGACTTGGAAGATCGTTGGTGCGAGCTCGGGTGGGAGGGCGAGCGCGAGCTCGATGAGTGCCTGGGCGGCTTGGGTGGCGAGGTTCAGCGCGCGGGTGTTGCGCTCGTCCCAGCGCATCGCGGCGGCGAGCGCGTCCACGAACGCCTCGACCTTCCCCGCGGCCTCCGCCGGGGTGCCGGACTCCAATGCGAACAGGTTCCAGGAGGGCGCTTGGGCGTCGTGCTCGAGGTCTGCGAGGTTGATCTCTACGACTCGCTCGCGTATGCCCGGGTCGGTGAGGTAGGGCTTGATGTCCTTGATCGCGTCGGCGTGTGGGTCGAGGAACAGTCCGCCGTGACCGGAGCGCGCGAGGGCGATGAACTGGCCGATCGCTGTCTCGGTCTTGCCGTAGCGGGAGCGCCCGGCCATGTAGGCGAAGAACGTCCCGGTGACGGGTACCCCGACGACCCTCTCTCCGGCGCGGTCTGAGACCTTCCCGAGCGGGATCAGCCCCTTTTGCCCGGAGTACGTCGGTAGTCCCGGTGGGGGTGGTGGGATCGCGCCGCCGGAGCGTGCGACGTTCTCCACATAGCAGCGTGCGGTCGGTGGCTTGAGCAGCCCCGCGATCTCCGAGGCGCCGAGCACGCTCGCCCTGACCGGGGCAAACCCGCCGCTACGCAGCCGGCGGTCGAACCATCCTCGCCGCCACGGCGTGTCAGCGCCGAGGAACCCGAGACCGCCAAACCTCAAGCCCACCGCACGGAAATGATTCTCCCCAGCGAACGTGTCGAAGCAGGAGAGCAGCGCGTGCGTCAGTGCTCGCGCGGGAGCGCGGTAGTGGGAGCGTACGCAGAGCAGGATCTGAGTGGCGAACAGCGGGTCGGAGGCGTCGAGCTTGCGTTGCAGCGCCCGCGTTTGAAAGAGCCGATCGACGGCGTCTGCGGCAGGCAGCCTGCCAGCCCTCTGGGGCTCCGCGAGAATCCCGTCGAGCGTGCTGGCGCTCTGGACACCGGCGTCGCGGGCCGCGCCCTTGAGCAGTCGCTTGCGCAGCCTGCGGCTCTGCGCAGGAGTCTTGGCAAGCAAGTCGATCGCGACGAGCGCACCCTCGGCCGGGCCGCGCAGCCGGCCGAGAACCCCGGCGATTCCTTGCAGCGGGTCGGGGTCAAGGCCGGGGTCACCGAGCGGCTGCCACGGCTTATGAGCGAGACGAAGCTCCAGCCTCACCGTGTGGCCCTCATCCGGAAGCGAGACCGACTCGCACTCTCTCGCTTCGAGCTGGTGGTACGCGCTCAGCGCGGTTTCAAGCGCCGTGCGGGCGCGCTTGGGCACTTCCAGCCGGTAATGAAGGACACCATGCCGGTCTGGCGTGAGGAGGATCCGCACGGCGCTACCCGGGCGCTCAAGCCAGCCGAGCAGGAACCCGCGCCGCGTCCGCGCGAGCTGCCTAGCGAATCGGCGGATCGCGTCAAGCGACGGGTCGAACGTGTCGGCGGGCAGCAGCTCGAACTGGACACGGGAGCGCAGGGCACGACGGGAGAACACCAGGCGCAGCGAGGCGATGGCCAAGACGGTGAACAGGACATAGCCGAGTAGCGGGAGGAGATCGGCCCGAATCGCGGTCGGGTTGAACACACCGGGTCCAGGGCCGTCCCTGGTCACAGCGTGAACTGCCAGCCCCAGCAACACCAGTCCCGCAAGTGCCACCGCCCCGGCTCGCTCACTCGCTGTGGTGCTTCTCATGGTGCTACCCCTGCGGAGGTAAAGATGTCGGCAAATCCGCATCGCGCGGAATCGCAGCACCCGAGCGAGCATTCCCCGCTTCGACCCGGCGCCGTAGGTGAAGCCGGGATCGAAGCGAGAATCGAAGTGAGGATCGAACCAGAAAACGAAGTCACGATTCATCACCGGGCTTCATCGCTTGTTCGAGGACTCGGCGTGCGAGTGGTGGCGGGACCGCGTTGCCGACCTGCTGAAACTGACAGGAGCGTGAGCCTTGCCACGGGTAGTCGGCGGGGAACCCTTGGAGTACGGCGGCCTGCGCGACGGTCACTTTTACCGCGCCCTCGCTGCGCCCCGGAGCGTCCGGCTGCGCGGCGTTGCGCTTGTGGCCTGGACGCGCGATTCGCGAGTCGCAAGCCACCGTTGTAGCCGGACGTTCACACACCCACCTTTGCTGCCCCCGCGCGAGGATCGTCGGCGCTGGCTGACAGGGGGCGCGCAGACATTCCGGGCGCCGCTGCCGGTTACTGAACGTCCACTGGCCCGACGCGGTATCGAGCGTGTGCGCGGGCGCCAGCAGCGGGCGACCCAGGCCCCGTGGGCGACGGCCGCCGTGGGTCTGGTTGTTGGTATGCACGACCCCGCCCGCATCGCAGCCGAGCGCCTGCGCCATGCTCACCCACGGGCGCAGCCCGCGCTCACACGCAGGGGTCTCGCGGCGGCGAGCGTCATAGGAGCGATGCGTTGGCGGGGGAAGCTCGACCGGCCCATCGAGCGACGCGAGCAGAAACGCGCGCCTGCGGGTCTGCGGTACCCCGTAGCACTCCGCGCGGAGAATCCCGCTCGCCGTGTGGTAGCCATGAGTGGCGAGAAGCGCGGCGAATAGCGACCACAGCTCAAGGACGGCCGGGACCTGCTCGAGCGCGACCCAGCTTGGTCGCAGCGCGAGCGCGAACCGCAGCGGCTCGACGGTCAACAGCGACCGTGGGTCACGGCAGCCTTCCCGCCATGCTCGGCGGCTGTCGTTGCCGGCCGCCAGCTCGTGTGCGCACGCGATCACCAACGGCTTGTCGAGAGCACCCAGCCCCTTCCCGGCGGTCGAGTACGCCTGGCACGGCGGGGACCCGACAAGCCCCCAGACAGGCGCGAAGTCCTGTGGGTCAAGCGTCGAGAGGTCGGCCTGCACGCGGGCATGCCCTGCCTCCTGTGCTGTCTTGCATGCCCAGCTCTCCGACTCGATCCCGAGCGCGGAGCACCCGAGCGGGCGAAGGCCCTCCTCCCATCCACCAGCACCAGCGAACAGGTCGAGGATTTCCCCCCGTTGGCGAACACGCCTCGGTCGGCGGCGAGCACGAGAAGTTGAAGGTCTACACGAGCGTGAAATGGTTACTCCCTTCGGACGCGAACATGGGCATTTCCGGTTACCTTGAGCGCATAGGCGATCGACCTGGCTTGAGATCTGCATCAGCGCTTCACCTGACCCGGGGAAGGCGGTTCGGCGTACCCGTAGATCGGGCCGCTCTCACCGACCGGGTCGCTCGGAGTGAACGGGCCAACGCGAGTGACGTGCCCGGCGTAGTTGCCCTCGACGGTCGTGATCTGACCGTCGCCTTGGACGCGCACGACGATCCCGACGTGCGCGCTGTCGCTGGGGCCTTGGCCGTAGAAGACCGCGTCGCCGGGCGAGGGCCTCGCCGTGGGCGGCAGGACCCGCCCGCCGTTCGCGGCGACCCAGGTGTAGAGCGCGCCGGAGTACCCATAGCGGACGGTGGGACCGGGGAGCGGCACTCCCGACCTCATCCACACCCACGAGGCGAACAGGCTGCACCACTCCTCGCACGGCCCGTAGATCGTGCATTGCGAACCGGGCGAGTGTTCGCCCTGGCCGACCTGGCTTTCAGCGACGCGAACGATCGCTGAGGCGCTCGCGGCTTCTGGTGCGATCACGCTCGCGCTGCACTGCCCCTGTGCGGTGATGGGTTCGGCGAGCTGGGGGCTGGTAAGGGGTGGGGTGCCGCGGCCGGTGAACCCGTACTGCATGGCTCGGGCCATGACCTCCTCGGCGTAGGCGACGGTCGCGTCGGTGCAGGCCCCGTAGTAGTTGCACGCCGCCTGGCGGTATTCGGCGTAGGAGCCGCCGATCGGCGGGGCGCCCATGTCTTGGCGGAGAATCCTCGCGGCGGTGTCGATCGCGTCCGCGGGGTCGTTGACCTGTGGTGGCTGCCCGAGGTGCGCGGAGACGGCGTAGCGTTCCCACAGTGTCGGCCCCGACCCGGGGCTGCACGGGCTGCCGCGGACGTAGGCGATCTGCATCGGCCCAGCGCACCCGGAGCTGTTGACCCCGGTGCACTCGCCGCTGGTGCACTCCTGGGTACCGATCGACGCGAGGAACGCCCAGTCGATGTCGAACCTCCCACCGGCGTGCTGGTAGAGCGCGAGGCGCTGGGGTGGAATGCTCTGTAGCGCGTAGGCTGATGGCGCGGACCCTGCCTGCGCGGCCGTGGCCGATTCGCTGCCGGTGCACCCGGTGAAGCTCGCGCCGAGGACCGCCGCGGCGACAGCGAAGATCGTGAGGTACATCAGGCCGCTGACACCGAGCGCACCCGCGAGCCACAGCCACAGTCCTGTTCGTTGGCTGCTTGACTGCATCGTGATCGCTACGCCGCTCGGGCCGCTCACCGCCGGTCCTCCCCGGTGGTCGTGATCCCGAGGAAGCTGCGCCCGTGGGTGTACGCGATCTCGGCTGTGGCGCTGTGAGGCTTGTAGAAGGGGTCGAGGACCAGGCAGTGGCCTTGGGGGTTGTGGTGCGCGCAGGCCGGCCGGTGCGCTCCTGGGGTTAGCGCACCTGGCAGGGTGGGCTGGTAGGGGGTGCCGCATGCCCCGCATGCGACTCTCGATGAGCCCGCCAGGACGCAGCGCCGTATCAACTCCCGACGGCGCCAGGGAGCTTCATCGGCGCAGCACTCGCCGCGTCGCGCCCGCGCGTTCGCACCCACCCCGATGCTGTGGGGCCGGTGGGCTCTGGCGAACGGTTGACTGCGGTAGTGGTAGCGCCCGGTGGTCTTGGTGAACAGGAACAGACGCTCGGCCGCGTCGCCGCCATTTGTGAGCGCGCTCACGCCGCCCGGCAGCGGCCGGCGTACCCAGCCGAGCTCTCGCAGCCCGGTGAGCAGCGTCTCGCTACCGCGGTGCCGCAGCCATAGGGTGCCGTCGTCGCGGAGCACGCGGCGGACCTCCGCGAGTACCACGAGCGCGTGGGGCACCTCGATCGCGTGGGGGGCAGCGAGGCAGACCTGCGCCAGCTCGCCGGGTAGCTCCCGCAGGACGGTGAGCGCCTCGGCGTGTTCGACCCGTCGTCTCATGCGGGCTCCTCGTCGGGGTCAGGCGCGGGATTCCCGCCAGTCAGAGCGGGGGGTGTTGCGCTCCCCGCGGCCGATTCGCTCTCGTCATCACCGTCGTATGGTTCGAGTGCGGCTTTGGGGAGGTCTGCGCCTTCGGTCGAGGCGATTGGCTCGTCGTAGCCCTCGCCGGGTTCGGGGACGTTGATCCCGCGGGGTGCTGAAGCCGCCATCGAGGCCTCCTTGGTCGGGTTGGAAGGGGGCACGCCGGTATCACCGGCGTGCCCCCTGGTAGCTGCCGCTTGTTGGGTGTGGTTCCGGTGCAGCCCGGCCATCCGCGCGAGGCGGCTGGTGTAATAGAGGGACTGCAGGCGGCCCACCTCATCCCGCGCGGCCCCGTGGCCCGCGGTCGCGGCAAGAAGATCCCCGGCGATCCGATCGCGCTGAAGAAACACAGCCCACAGGAACAGCGCTTGCAGCGCGAACGCCATGAACCATCCGAGGTTGCTCGTCGCGTCATCCAGCGCGGCGCAAACCGCGAGGACTACCGCGAGGATCACGCTGTAGATGACCTTCCGCAGCAGGTAACCCGCGAGCTTCGTGAGCCACCCGCGGAAAAACTCGTGGCCGCGGCCGGGTATCACACCGATCACGAGCGCGAACGGCGCGAACGCAAGCGTCAACAGCAGAAAGACACCAGCGATGATCACCCCGACCGCGAGCGCGCCGAGCAAAAGCCACGCACCGAGCTCCCCGGCGAGGATCAGGAGTGAGAGCAGCAGGCGCTGGTATTGGCCGCCCTTGCCCGCGGCTTCCGCGGCAGGCTTATCCGCCGGGCCGAGGGGGTAGCTGCCGTTGTGCCTGCCAGGGTCTGTTTCGGGGAGATCATTGTCGTCTGCGTGTTCGAGCGCTTCGTACTCCTGGTTGCGTTCCTTACCCTGGAAGGGGTACGCGAGGAAATGCGGGGCATACTTGAGCTCGTTGTTGATACACGTCTTTCCGCCCGGGGTGTGGATTTCCGTGGTGTTTTGCAGCCTGCTGGAGAGGGTCTCTTCCTGGCTGGGGTTGCTGCTGAGCGGCCGTACCGGGACCGAGACTGCTTTCCCGGCGACGGTGGTGGTGCAGTGCTCGATCCCGCCGAACTCGAGCACGGTCCAGGGCTGCATGACTAGGAGAGAGAAGAGCTGGTTGCCGGCGGCTTGCTTGGCGGCTTCTTCACTTGAGAGGTTCCCCTGGCTGGTGAGGGAGAGCAGCGCCGTGGAGAGCTTGTTCGCGAGCTGGCTTGCTGGGGCGATCGTGCGTTGTGGCTGTGTGACGATCCCGAGCGCGAGAATGCAATACAAAAGGGACACGGCGAGTGTCCCGGCGGTCTCGGTGTAGCGGCGCTGCACGAGCGCCTTCCACATCGCCCACAGTGAGACCAACGCGACGGCGGCGATCAGCCACGGGGACCCGAACGTGCTCGCGTAAATGTTGTGGATCGCTTGGGAGACCGGCGCAAGCGCCCCGGACCCGGGGGTGCCGTTCCCGTTCACCAGGTCGAGTGAGAACGCGAACGCAAAAAGAGTGATCACGGCATACGCGATGAACGCGGTGATCAGCCAGATGACCTGCGCGATGAAGTACGCGATCATCGGCAGAAGCCCCGAGGTATCGATCCCGGAGAACACACCGACCTGGATCGCGGGGAAATACTGGTCGAGCTGATAGTTAGCGATCGGGTAGCGGCCAACCAGCCCCCCAGAGGGGATCTGTGACGCCGGCCCGATATTGCTGTAAACATCGTCAGCGACAGCCGACGGGCCAGGGAGGAGCACGAGCACCAGCCCGCCGAGCAGCGCGAGCGTGAACAGGCGCCGCCTGCGCGCAACCACCCGCAGGGTACGGGTGAGGTGTCTCATGCGTGGTTCCTTTGCTGCCCGGGGGTGGTCCCGAACGCATCGAGGAGATGGGGGTAGACGAGGTCGATTTGGATTTCCTCGATGCGGCCGTGCAGGTCGCGCATCAGGCACCGGCCAGCGCGGTATTCGCGCACGAGACCGACCAGCCCGCGGGTCGGGTCCAGGCTGATGAATCGCAGCGCGGCCTCCGCGGCCGCGTCGGAGTCCGCGCCGAAGACAAAGACGACACCGACGAGGTCCGAGAGGTCGCCGAGGTCAGCAACACGGTGGGTGCCAAGCAAAAGCGTTGCGTTGTACGCGCGGCCGAGGCGCACGAGACGGTTGATGACCTGGCGCCCCTGTGGGGAAGCCAAGAGAAACCAGACCTCGTCAAGGACGATGATCTTGTGCCGCGAGCGATCCTCGGAGACCAGCCGCAACGCGTACGCGGCGACGAGGGACAGCGTGGCGACGGAGACGCGCTCCGCGCGGGTGTAGGTGTCCCTGGCCGCCGAGGGTTCCGGTAGGGAGAGGCCGGGCATCCGGATCGTTGTGACCGGCGCCGCGGCCCGCGTCACACCGGTGGCTTGGTCCTCGCCGAACCCGAGGCGTGCGAGCCCGAAGTCGCGGATCACCTCCAGGGCCTCCCCGGCGTCGCGTGCCCCGGAGCGCTCGCTCCCGAGGAGCTGTTGCACGACGCGTTGGAGGCTGTGTGAGCCTTCGCGGATGGTGTCCTTGACAGCGAAGCTGACGGCGTTCTCCCACGTCCCTGGGGGGCCGGGCAGCAGGTCAAGGAGATAGGAGCAGGCGAGCTCCTCGCGGAGGTCGGGGAGCCCGATCCGTAGCGGGTCTAGACACCCCTGCTGTGATGCCTCTCCGGAGAGCTCGAGTACCTGTAGGCGCTCTTTGAGCTCGGGGAGGTTCTCCCACCCGTGGTCGGGCTTGGGGTCGAAATCGACCACGAGGGACCCACGGCGCTCTGCTGCATACGCGATCGTCTGCGCCGCAACCGTCTTCCCGCTTCCCAATGTGCCGATCAAGAGGACCGCGGACGCGCGGTCCTCGCGTGGCGCCTGGGTAGCGTCGAAGCGAACCGGGAGCCTTGTGCCCCTGGGGGTGTATCCGAGGTAGGGGCCGCGCTGGGAGCCAACCGCCCGCGTCGCGGTGGGGACCATCGCACCGAACTGCTCGACGGTGAGCTGCTGGGTGTAGTCGCGCACCATCACGCCCACCCATCCACGCAGGGCAGGTGCTCCAACCACAGCTGGTACTGCAACCCGACGGGCCGGTGCAGCTGGATGTCGCCGTACTGCTCTTTCACCGCGGCGACACGCCGCTCGAGCTCCTCCTCGCTCTCCGCACCAACCGCGAGCCCGATCTGCGCATAGAGCATCGAAGGGTGCCCGCCGGCCTGCAACTGCGCCTCGTACTCCCGTGCGAGAACACGGTCAGCGCCGGCGAGCAGACTCGGTCCGTGCGCGGCACCCTGCAACTGCTCGGTGTAGGCGTGCTCGACATCAGCGATCCGCTTGCGAACCTGCGCGAGCGCCTGACGGTTCCCCAGCCACCGCGCGTGCATAACCGCGTCGACCGGCCACGGCAGCGCACCAAGCGGCGCACACAACACCTCCGCGCCGGCACCCGGGAACTCCGGGGCCTCCGCGAGCGCACCGAGCGTCAGCATCGCCTGGTAGGAGCGCCCCCGTTCGCCGTCCACGACCAGGGACTGCGAGCGCTCCGTGATCGCTGCCTGCGCGCACCGCCGCAGATCACGCGAAAGCGGCTGGTAAGCGAGATCACCGTCCCCCGGGTCGATCACGAGCGCGTCCGGGACCCAGTGCTGGTCAAGCTCGGGCTCTGAGATCCCGCGGCACGCGGCGCGGCGAAGCAGCCACTGCAACTCGACGGTGCGTGCGCGCCGCGCCGCGATCACACCGTTCAAGCGGTCATAGACGCGCTCCTCCCGCGCGGCGAGCTCGGTGATCAAACCACCACGGATCGGGGACCCCGCCCGGACACCAACCAGCTCCTCCACGCGACGGCGGGTGCGATCAACCCACTGCACCAGGCCCGCACCCACACCCGCGGGTTTGCTTCCGGCGAGCGAGACCGAGAGGTATACCTCGGGTGTGTGCGACCCGAGGCTGCGCAAGCGCTGCTCGTGGCCTTCCAGGTACTCCCGCCACACCTCTGGTTTCTGGTGGCGCTCATCGAGCAACCCAAGGGTGTGCGTCACATAGGTGTCGGCGGGGTACGCGCGGTTGACGCGCCACAAACTGAAGTCCGCGGCGATCGTATGAGCGACCCGCTGCAAGCGACGCTGAAGCGCCCACTTCTCACCCACCGGAAGAAACGGGTAAGAGCTCATCCCCAGCCGGTACAAGCCCGCGCACTCACTCCCGCGGCCAAACAAGAGATTCCCGTAGGCGTAGCGCAGCGAGAAACTCATGGCCGCACCTCCACAAACTGCCCCGCATCGAGCTCGATCACTTCCGCCAAGCGCTCCCCCGCGCGCACCCGGTGCCCCTCCGCGCGACGCGCGATCAGCCGCCCCCGCCCCCGGCACACGACAACCGGGTGCGCGAACACCAGCCGCGCCGGGCCACACACCCGCCCGTGCTGCAAAGCCGGCGAGTGCTCATCCGGCGCGAACCACACCCGTGGCGCCCACACCCGCTCCTCGCCCTCCACAGGCAGCGCACCATCCAACGAACGCCGTGCCGCGCGCAACCGCAGCGCCACCCACGACACCAGGTAGCGGTGCGCCGCCCGACCATCAGCAGACGCCTGGCCCGCGAACGTCGCGAGCATCCCCGGCGCGATGATCAGCCGCAACGGCCAATCAAGCCAGCCAAGCAACACCCCCACCAACAGCACAGCAGCGAAACCCACAAGCGTCCCGAGGACCGCACCCACCCACCCGTGTGAGCTCGCGCCGAACAAGCCACCCACGGCGGCGAGGACGACCGCGACCGCGATCGAGCGCTCGCTGAGAACCAGGATCCCGACCAGCGCCGCGAACGCCCAACCCAGCCACTCAAGCGGCACACCGCCAGGGATCGGCAGCCGCCGCCCGTCGATTTGGTAGATCCGCCGGTCGGGGCGGAAAATCCGCTGGTAAGAGCGGATCGGCAGCACAGAGTCACTCATCGCCATACACCCCCTGGTTCACCCGAAGATCTGTTTGGCGATGGCTTCCGCCGCGGTGGCGATGTCGCTTGACGCGAACACCATCCACGCGACCACGATCGCGGCGAACAGGAACACCGCGAGCTCGGTGTAACGACGATTCACGAGAAACATCAGGCTGACGACAGCCACGATTCCCCCGTACAACTCGCTCGCGTAACCCTTCAACAAGCCGGCGACATTCGCGCCGACGTTGTTACCCGTCGCCGCGAGAGCGCTCGGCGCGAACCAGCCGAGTACACATGCAGCGATCACACAGGCACCAATCGCGCCGCGGCGAATATGTGAAAAATTGGTCATGGGCCGAAACTACGGCCCGCGCAGACTCCCGTCTACAAACATACATTTGTACAAACGTACAAATGCGCGTTTGTAGACAAACCAAAGAAAATGTGCTAGGCGCGCACGCCGGCCACACGCGCGTAGCCGCGCGCCTGTCGTGCCTGCGCAGCAGCCACCGGCTCTCCCCGGCGCCCACATGGCCCTGTTGGCCGGTGGGTCTACTGGCTGGGGAGCTCGCCGAGTTCTTCCAGGTGCGCGCTTACAGCAGCCGTCGCATGGGCGATGATCTTCGTGGCGGTGTAGTCCGCCAGCGAGTAACGAGCGCTCTTCCCATCCCGGCGGCGCGCGAGCAGACCGCCGCGGTAGAGCACGTTCAGATGCCAGGACGCGCTCTGGTGGCTCACCTCGAGCTCGTCCGCCAGCTCCTGCACGGACACCTCACGGCCCTCGATGCCCAGCAGCACACGCATCCGCTGCGGATCTGAAAGCGCGCGCATCCGCATCGCGACCTGCTCAAGCAGCTCGCCGGATGGCACCTCGGGTGTCTCGAGCTCTCTGCGCACATCACTTAATGGCCCCAAAGGCACCAAAACGAACAGCAAGTTCAGCGACGCCTTCGCCCTGAGGCCTTCAGCTCGAGCCCTGAAAGAGCCCACGACCGGCCCTTCGATAGGCCCAGGTAGGAGGCGTCCGTGGCTTCGGGAGCAGCCCCGGTGAAATCCGCTGTTCATTTTCGCGGGGTTAGGGCCATTAACAGCATGAGCAAAGATCCCAGCTGCGAAACCCAAGCCTCCTCGCCGCCCCCGGACGGCACGCAACGCGTGCTCAATAGTCAAGCCGCCGACACGCTTCTCGATAGGCGCGTTCGCGCGCAACTCTGCGGCCGAGCCCGGCAGGCCCTGAAGACCGCTGGACTGGTGCTAGCCGCCTGTGCGACGACCGCGATCACCACCGCAGCTCTCGACCGCCACCAGCCGGCCACCAGCCAGCAGCCAGCAAGATCACCGGCGCACGCCGCGCCGAGCGCCCGCTCCCCGCACCCCTCCTCCGCCGATCGACCCAACGCCCGCAAGCCCCACCAACACGGAGGTCTCCAGGGTATCCGGCGAGCACACCCACCCACGCAGCCCAGAGCCCGCACCGAAAGCACTCCGGCTGCCGCGCAGCCGGCTACCGCGCCCGAACCCCCGCCGGCTTCCCCGCCGCCCCCGGCGTCGAGCGCTCCAGCGACGGCTGAAGAACAAACGAAAGGTGGGCCGTTCTCCCCGTGAGACCCGCGTGCTCAGTCGGCCACACCTAGCGCGTGGACGACTGTTTGATCGCTGCTAGTCGGCCTAATTAGAAACAATGATATGCGCGATAGTCATGCCTGGAAGTCGAGTCAGCCCCGAAAATCCGATCTACAGGCAAAGGAGAGGATCCCAGTGTCTCGGATTGGCCTAAAGCCAACCATCGACGCTCGGCGCAACCCGGGCCTCCACGCCGTGTCCCCAAACACGGGGCACCTCGAGCGCGACCACGCCGCGCGGCTGCTCGATGCGTGGAGAGCACGGAAGCTGAATACCGCCCGCGTGCGGCGCGAGTGTCGTGGGCTCACGCCCGAGCAGCTCGAGGAAATCTACCAAGAGACCACGCTCGTTCTCCTCCACCGAGAGCGTCCCTGGGAGAGCGAAGAGCACCTCCGTAACGCGCTGCACGCCGAAATCAAACGCCGGGCGCTGCACCTGCACCGCGACGAGCATCGCCACCGCACGATCCTCGCCGCGCACGCCCCAACCCTCCAGGCCGACGCGCATCGGCAAGCCGCAAAAGGCGACCCCGAAAACCGAACCCTGGAGCACGAGGACCAGCAAATCATCCTCGAGTTCCTCGCCGGGCTCACCGAAACCGAGCAAGAAGTGTTCGTCCTGTGGGCCGAAGGGCTGCGCTGCCGGCGTATCGCACGCGAGCTCGGGATGTCACACAATGAGGCGCTCAACGCGAGCAGAGCCGCCGAGCAAAAGCGCGAGCGCTACGCGCTGCTCTTCACCACGGGGCGGCTCTGCGGATACCGCGCGAGCACGATCCAGAGCCTCAAAGAAGGCAAGCAGACAGCCGAGCAACTCGCGCAAAGCGCAATCGCGCACATCCAGCACTGCAAACGCTGTCGCGTTGAGCACCAGACCACCGCGCCACGCCTACGCCAAGCATTCGAACAGCGGGCCGCCGCGCTGCTGCCGCTCCCCGTCACCCTCGCGCACACCAGCTGGCTCTCCCGTGTCTTCGCGCACACCAAACCCCTCCAGCGCCCCCGCTGGAAAATACCCATCCACGCGAGCGAGACGCACGCTCGCCTGGCAGTGATGCTGGCGAACACCGGTCCCGGCAGCCGCGTCGCGGCACCGCTCGCCGTCGCAGCGCTCCTTACCGCTGGAGCGATCGGCGCCGACCACGCACTCACGCACACCGGCACAACCTCGCACCGCCGCCACGCGGCCGTCTCGCGCGCCGTCCCGGCCACAGCGTTCACGGCCCCGGATCCCGTGCTCCCAACCCGGCTCGCCGCGGCGAGCCACCAGCAGCCGGCCCGCCGCAGGAGACCCCTCCTCCCGTTCGGCCCCGGTCACGCCGTCCCGATCCCACCAACCCCGCCGAGCAAACCAGCCCCTGGCCAGCACGCACCCGGCGGGTTCGTCTACCTCGGCGCACCACCACCCGCCCCGCATCCACCCGTCCCAGCGCAACAGACGCACATTCCCGGCGGCGGAGGCGAGTTCAGCCCCTGAGTACGACAAGGCAACCCGACTCGATGGCCAAGACCGACCACCGATCGCGCTCATGCAGCACACGAAAACCAAAACGAGGGAAGAAAGAGAGACAGACAATGACCAGCCACCTAATCACACACACAAAGACGACAGCCAGAGGCGCGATCCTCACTGGCGTGATCCTCTCAGTCGCGTGCTTCACCCCGATCGGCCCGCTCAGTACGGGCGTCGCGCACGCGGGAGAATGGGTCGAGATTTCCTGCGAGAACCCGAATCTATCCGCGGCGCCAAGCCAGGGCTGGTCGAGTTTCACCAGCGGCAGCGTCGGCTTTGGCTCCAACACCAACACAGTGTGTGGGCCAGGGGACCCGATGGGCGCAGAACTGAGCAGCGCCGCTGCCGAGCCCGTCGGCGCCGGCGAGAACCTCCAATGGACGCCACCCACCGGATCGGCTCTGGCGGGTGGCTCGGTCGATGTCGGCATGTACGGCGACGGGTACGGTTACGACGCCTCCGCCACCGCCGTCGCCTACAGCCCCGAATTCAAGTACGACGGCTCAGATGTCCTCCTGCAATGCAGCTCAGGGCAACCCGCCTGCTCGGCAGGCGGCTCACCATACGTCTACACCGGCGTGCTCTCGCTCCCGTCCAACCGTGGCGGGGACTTCTACATCGGCGCGGGGTGCGGAGGCACACCAGGCCAGGCATGCAACACCGGGGCAAGCGAAGGCGCCTGGTCAATGGTAAGACTATGGTGGGCTCGCTTCCTCATGAGCAACAGCTCGACACCAGCCGCGAGCAACATCGCCGGGCCACTATTGAACGCAGGCGCCCGCGGCACACAGGAACTCACCCTCGCAGCCACAGACCCCGGCGGACCCGGCGTCTACACCGTGACCGCCCAAATCGACGGTAAAACACTCTACTCAGGGACACCCAACAACAACGGAGGGGAGTGCGTATCCACCGGCAGCAGCGGCGGGGCACTGATGTTCGACTACAGCCAGCCCTGCAGGCAGAGCGAGTCAGTGGACATCCCGATCGAAACCGGCGCCGTCACCGACGGCTCGCACACCCTGAAGGTCACGGTCGAGGACGCCGCCGGCAACGCAAGCGTCGTCTACGACGGCCAGATCAGCACCCACAACGCGCCAGTCAACGGTTCGCTGCCGGGGATCGAAGCAAGCGACCCACAGGCCACGATCGGGACACAGCTCTCGGCGACCAACGGCGCATGGGAAGCCCCCACGGGCGCCGGCACCATCGACTACACCGGCCAATGGCTGCGCTGCAACACCGAAGGCAACGCCTGCCAGCCCGTGAGCGGCGCAAGCACCGCCAACTACACCATCGCAACCGCTGACGCCGGGAGCACACTGCGCTACCAGGTAACGGCGAAAAACAAGGCCGGGTCGACGGTCGCGGTATCCCCTGCGAGCGCGGTCGTGCCCAACACGCAACAGAACAGTGCGCCACCCGGCCCCGGCGGGCCACTCCCCGGCGAACCGCTTCCCGGCCCAGCACTTCCCACGCCGGGAAACCCCGGGCCGAGCAACACCCAGATCATCACGCAGACGCTCGGCACGCCGAACGGCAGCAACGCAAGCGAGGCAGCCAGCCTCGGTGTCAACTCCACGGTCAACAGCCCCTACAACAAGAGCAACATGAACGTGAGGGGACGGCTGCTTGACCCCGAAGGCCAGCCAATCACCGACGCGACACTCGAAATACTCCAGCAGGTCGCAATGACGGGCGCACCCGTTGTCAAAATCGGGGTCGTGCGCACCGCCGGGGACGGATCGTTCACCGCGCATATCGCGAAGGGACCATCAAGGCTGATCCGCCTCGCCTACCGCGCGTTCGCGAACGAGACCACCTACGCCTTTACGCGAGACATCGTCCAGCACGTCAGCGCGGGGATTACGCTGGGGGTCGCTCCCACCCGGATCACGCCGCACGGTCAGGTCACACTCACCGGCCGCGTCCTCGGCGGATACCTCGGGCAACTACATCCCGTCGTGGAACTGCAGGTGAGGTATCTCGGCGGCTGGCGCGTGTTCCAGACGCTTCGCTGCAAAAGCAACGGCGCGTTCAAAACCACCTACAAGTTCCTCGGGGCGACCGGGCTCTTCCCATTCCGCGCCCGGGTACGCGCGAGCACCGAACGCCCCTACACCCTCGGCTACTCATCCACCCATGCCATCCGCGCCGAGTAAGGCGCCCAACCAGCCACGCAGGAATGGTCCCCGCCCCCGCAATGGGCCGGGGACCATCCTCGCCACGCTATGCGCAGCTCTCACCGTGGCACTCTCCATCGCCCCCCCAGCGGGTGCGATGGAGACGCCGTGGCCGACCACGCAGGCGATCAGCGACAACGGGCGTTTCCTCGCGTTCGCGCCACCCCCAGCGACACCCGTCGGGGTCTGCATCGTTGACAGCGGAGTGAACCTCAACCCCGACACCGAAGGCTCGGTAGTCTTTCGCACCGCGCTAGGCGAAGGGAGCCCTGGCGATGTCTCGGCGGACGAACACGGCACGCTGATGGCGATGTTCGCCGCCGCCCCCCGCAACGGGTGGGGGATGATCGGCGCCGCGCCCACCGCTGTGAGGATCGTCTCCGTCCGCGTCGCGCAACCCGGGGAAACCGGCGACGGACTCGACTACTTCCCCGCTGGCATCACCGAATGCTTGCGCTACCAGCACACCTACAACATCAAGGTCATCAGCCTGTCGCTCGGCAGCGCGTCACCGGAATCCTCACCACAAGCAACGCTCAACGAACAGATCACGGTCGCGCATGACTACGGCATCGATGTCGTCGCAGCCGCCGGCAACGATTCCGGCCCGCTCCAGTACCCCGCCGATGACCCGACCGTGCTCTCGGTCGGCGCGATGAACTCCGCGCACCAGCCCTGCGGATTCTCAAGCATCGGCGCGCGACTACTCGCGCCCGGTTGCGAACTGGACGCCGCCGACCCCAGCACCGGCTGGCCGAACAGCGACTACAGCCAGGGGACATCCCAAGCAGACGCAATCACAGACGGCGTACTCGGCGCGCTACGCGCCTACCGGCCCGAACTCACCCCCGAAGAAGCCGAGCAGCTCCTCACCGGCCCCTCCGACGGGACGCTGAACGCCACCGCGACGTTCCAGGCCGCCGGGCTCACCAGCATCATCCAAGCTGGCACCCAAGCCGAACCGGCGCCCCCACCCACCAGCACCCCAACAACTCTCGCACCCAACCCAACTCCCACCGCAATCACCCTGCGCGCGACCACTGGGCCTTCGCTCGCCGCCAGGCTGCCCCAGCCGCACGCCCGTCTGCGGCGCTACGGCAAACATCTGCTGCTGAGCCTCACAAGCCGACCAGCGGGCACCGAAACGCAGGTCCTGCTCCTGGGCCATCTCCACGGACACCACGACCTTCAGCGTCTGCGGGAGATCGCGAGCAACAGCACGACGATCCGGCTGCCCGACCAGGGTGTTCTCGCCGTCCGGGTACGCTACGTCGACCCCTACGACGCTGGACGAGCGAGCGCATGGACACGCGTAACGATGCCATCATCCACCATGTGAGCCCGCCAGCACGTATCGCCGCTCTTACAGCCGTAGCCCTTCTCGTTGTCGTTCTCCCTTCCGCCGCGGACGCCGGCACCTACAACGTCACCGCTTGCAACGCGGCACCCGGCGGCGCCAACAACTCGTGGGAACCGTTCAACACCGACCCCACACACCTCCAAACCCACCTCTCCTGCCCCTACACCACCAACCAAGGCCAACAAGCCAACCAAGAAAACGGTATCTCCACCACCGACATCCTCGAACTCCCAAACGGCGCACAAGCAGGCGCCGAAGCTGGATGGGCCTTCACCGCCCCCGGCGGCACCACAATCACCGCCATCACCTACCAGCGCATGCTCTCAACCCTCGACCAAAACTGGATCCCAGCACTCCGCGCCGACGGCACCATCCTACCCGAACAAACCTGCACCCCACCCATCTCAGGCAGCTGCATAACCGGATCAGGACCAGGAGGCGAAAACCAAGCCACACTCACCGGACTCTCAGCACACACACTTACCCTCGGCCTCCGGTGCACCGCACCCGCCGGCCAACAGTGCATCACCGGCGGCGAACACTTCCACGCCGCCGTCGCAACGATGTACAGCGCCACCGTCACCCTCACCGACCCAACACCACCCACACTCGACACACCGACGGGACCACTATGGGAACCAGGCGCACACGACAGCTTCCACAAGGGCACCGAAAGCGTTACCGCCTCGGCGCAGGACGTCGGCGGAGGAGTTCAGAGCATCGTCCTAGCCGCCGACGGACACCCAGTCGAGACCTACAGCGCCCCGTGCAACTTCACCTTCATCCAACCCTGCCCGCTCTCGACTGAACAGCAAACACTCACGCTGCCCACAACCGCGCTCTCCGACGGTACGCACACCCTGACGCTCACTGCAACGGACGCCGCAGGCAACGAATCACAGGTCGCCACCCAGCAGATCACCGTGGCCAATGAACCACCACCATCGCCAACCAACCTAATCGCGGTCCCGATACAGACTGGCGGCTCGACCTTCAATGTCACCTGGACAAACCCGGCCGACATAGCACCGATCACCGAAGCGACCTACCAGATCTGCCCCGCCAGCGGATTAGGCGCGTGCGCAGAACCGCTCCCTGCCCAAGCTGACGGCCCAGCCACGGTCACAGTGCCCGGGCCAGGTGTCTGGACCCTCGCGGTGTGGCTACATGACGCCGCTGGCAACAGCAGCCCCACGAACGCCGCGCACGTCACCCTGACCGTCACCCCGGAAACCTCGCACGGAGGGTCGGGTGGCGGCAGCAACTCAAACGGGAAAGGCTCGGGAAGTAGCAACTCCGACAGCAACAGCTCAACCGCGCCAAAGAGCAAATTGCATATTGTCGAGACCGTGCGCCGTCACAAGCTCACGGTGCACGTTACCGGACCGTCGAGCGGGACCGTCAAGGTGAACTACACGGCTAGGTACCGTGGCAAGGTGATCGCCGTTCGCTCCAAGACAACCGTTCTGCGACACGGCAAACTGACCGTGACCTTTACGCTGCCCGCGCGGGCGGCTGCTCACGCCACGATTCGCATAAGCGCCCAACTAGGCCACGACCCACCGGCTACCAGCACACTGCTTCGTCGCCATTGATCCGAACCAGGCGGGGCGCTCCACCTCACAAGGGGGGCGGAGGACGACCTCCTCTGGGCAAACAGAGCCGAGATCATGCGGGATGCGAATCCTATAACCTTGTTCCATAAATCGGACGACCGCTCGTCCACCGACCATCAGGGTGCCTCCGCATGTCGGCCGGCTACCGCGTCGCCGCCGCCGTTTCGAGCACCGCGATGGCTTCGAGAGTCCAACAGAACTCCCGCGGCAGCTCCATACGCCGCGAGCCGACAAGGCCGTACAATGGCTCCCAGGCGCCGACACCCAGCCGCACGGCAACAACCAAGACCGGCCCTTTGCGGAGCGCCGCCCTCGCAGCCTCGCCCCGGCTGTTCAGCATGACTGCTTCCAATTGCTCCATACACACCTCAGTATTCACCACGCTGTGTTCGGAAACCGCGCCACCAAGCGCGCGTCGTCATCCGGTTGAGCATCGAGCGCTCAGCCCGCTCCTGCGCTTCGCGCTCGTCCAGACCGTCATCGGCAGCTTCCCAACCCAGGCGGAAAGCTCGGTGCATGTGCCCCTGCGCGTACGGATTGATGTCGTCAGTGTGCTGCACGATTGCCCAAGCACTCACGAATGCGTTTGGTGACAAAGGATAAGTTTTTATGTCTTCTTAGGGCTTGGGGGTGCAGAGTTGCTATGTTCGGCCTTATTAACTCAGCAGTGGAGCTGCTCAGTTCTAGGATGCCAGCTTGCTTGAAAAGTTGTTTAGGAGGAGGAGAACCAATCCGTAGCGGCGGAAGACCAAATATATCCAATAGCACTGAATAGACATCAGGGTGAGTAAAAGTAAAATCCTCTAGGTGCAGAAAGGTTAAAATAAGCGCCTCACAGCGCGCGTCGGAGGGTCGTAGACCTTCTGCGTTGAACTTGAAGGCGGTGTATTCGACGGCGATACTGGCGAACTCCGCCCTCAGCACCACGGCAGACTTGCCTAAGTCCGGGACGACCTCCCCCCGCTCATCTGTTGATTTAAGATCGACCAATAGCTCATCGTCATCTCCAATCAGCGTTTTGGGATAAAATCTAGTGTGATACTGAGCCTCATGAAGTGTGCGGCGTACAGATTGCGTGTCACGAGGGTGACGACCGTTCTGATCGCTCACGCTCTAACCCTCGACCCATTCTATTTTGTGCCGCACGTTAGCCATAGCAAGGGGGGTTCGGGGTCTCATGGCTTCGACATTCTGATATAAACGGTTGGCTTGTCAGTGAGTTAGTGCGGTTGCTGTCGGACTCGTGGTCGTCGCGTTTGCAAAATCGGTCGTGCGTCATCAGCTAGTGAAGATGATGATTTGCACTGTAGATTGCCTAGACGGTTAACACGGGACTCGACGGCTCTGACGAACTCGCCGAACTCCTCCACCTTGGCTTTCGCAATATCACGCATGGCCTTACGGGTTCGCTTCGGCATTTCGTTGAGTTGTTCAGCCAACGTCATATGCTCATGCTTCAGGCCCTTGACCACGTAGGCGCCACCGATGTGTAGGTTGATGGTCACATCGCCCCGCCTATCGGTGTCTTTCCAGCCGATTTCGCCGAGCACAATGCCGATGGTGCCGAACGCTTGTAGTGGTTCGCCATAGGCGCCGTCGGGGGCGCCGCCGCCGAACTCAAGCGCCAGGCTGGATAGCTGCTCGGCGGCATATCCCCACTCCCTGAATAGGCCACTGCGAAGGTACTTCACAAAGACGGACGGTACTATCACGGTGGCTTCCATCGGTTGTGTGTGGTATATGGTGTTGTTGGCGTCCTGATGATTTCAGCGTGGGTGCCACCGCCTTACCTCCAGCGGGGCACCCGCGCTGTTCTCCCGCACGCCAGGGCGGTGCGAGTAATATGCCTGTCCCTCGAAAGAGGCGGGCCGGGCCGTTGGGAGGCCCGACCCGACTCCGGCGGTGGCCCTGGACTTACATAGGCGATCTTGGCACACAATGGTTGCCCCGCGCCAGCAATAATTGCGCCGTGAACAAAATGGTTCACCAGTAAATAGAAACATTATTTGGTGAATCGTGGGCCGAGCGCAGACCGTGGACGGGCACGAGCCGTAGAGCGCGCCCGAAGCACGATCCGGCCGCCAGCATAGGGAATCAACGTCGCGCTGCGCCATCGTGGCCGCTCGATGTCTGTGCTAGCAGGGAGCACGCGCATAGAGGCCAGCACCTGACGCAAGACGGTCTTCACCTCCAGCAGTGCGAGGTGGCGGCCGAGGCAATGCTTGCGACCGCCGCCCCACGGCAACCATGTCCGTGGCTCGGGCGGTTCGTCAAGGAAGCGCTCGGGTCGGAACTCATATGGCCGCAGATACAACTCGGGATCGTGGTGCATGAGGTAGGTGCACGCCAAAAGACGAGCAGGTGGTGCGTAGGTCCAATCTCCAATCTCGACCGACTCGACGACCTCGCGCGGGATAGCGAACAGGAAGACTGGCTTGCGCCGTATCGTCTCGTGCACGGTGGCGGTGAGGTAATCATCACCTTTGCCGCGGTCGATTTCCGTGATGAGGCGCTGCTGAACCCCCGGATTGTGTGCTAGCAACTGAAATGCCCAGGTGATCTCGCCCGCCGTTGTCTCATGCCCAGCCAGAATCATGGACACGAGATCGTCTCGAATCTCCCGCTCCGACATCGCCGAGCCGTCGAGCTTCGCACTGACCAGCAGCAGGTCGAGCAGGTCGAGCGGCTGGCGTGCGGTTTCTGAACGTCGTCGGCGGATGAGACCACACAACACCTCATCGACTTCGATGCGCTGCTTGACGAACGTGTGCCACAACTTGCGCCCGACGGGAATATGGCGCACCTTCGGCTCCTGAAAGAGGATGCTGGTCGTGATGCCCAACATCGCCGTGAAGCGTTCGTGCAGCCGTGGAAGCGCGTCGTCGTCCCCGAAGACGGCCCGCAGAATCAATCGCAATGTCAGCGCGCAGACGTATGGATCGAGCGGCACTACTTTATCTAGCGGCCAGGAAGCCACCTCGCGCTCCACCGTCTCCGAGAGCAGGCGCGCATGATGGGCGACGAGCCGCTGATGGAATGCCGGCGTTATGGCGCGGCGCCGGCACATATGCTCCTCCTCCTCCATGAGCATAAACGACTGCTCGCCGACTAGCGGCTCGATCAGGCTCACGCTGGCGCCCGGATGCAGCTTTGTCGGATCGCCTGATAGGACGGCGTGAATGTCGTCAGGGCATGTGAGGAAGACAAGCGGAGGCATGTCGAGGGTATAGATGGTAAAGCGCCGACCAAGGCGCGACCGGCAGCTTTCGAGATACGAGACCGGAGAGTACCGACAGCAAAGTGTCTGATACAGCACCGGCAAATGCCTACTTGGCGGCAAGCCGCCTTTGAGGCGGGTCAGCGAGTGTGAGGTGGTGAATGTCATCTTGTCTCCTTTGTGATTGACGTTCATTACGCTGAACGCAAGCCGTGAGCGGTTCGCCACAACCTGAGAATGGGATGTAGGACACGAGTCAGCGAGCCACCCGCGCTTACTAGCTTTTTGGTGGTGGGATGCGTTGTTGGGGTGAGTGCGCTGCTCTTGGAGAGGTACAGCGCGAACATGCTTGCCACGATCAGGGCGTGCCGCGTGCCGCGCTGTAGCGAGCTGGCCTCTGCTAGACAACGACGGATAAACATGCACATCCGCTCGGCTGCCAGCTCAGGTGAACCGTAATGGGCAACGTAGCTGTGATCGCCGTGGGCGGTGTCTTCTACCTGATCGACGTAACTGTCGAGCAGCGCTGCGAGTGCCGAAGCCCACGGAAAATAGCCGTCTACCGTCCGCCCGACCCGCTCCGATGAGTAAATCGGATCGGAGGCGAGTGCCAGCAGCGCAAAAAGGGTGAGATCGGTACTGGCGGCGGCAGTAAGCTCAAACCACCACGCCTCGTGACCGTTTGGGAACTCGGTAGCAGCCCAGGCTTCGAGAGCCGCATCTCGACGACGAGGATCAGTGTCGTGGTTAATTGCGCACACTTGACCCCTGCGGGCTTCACGCATGACGAGCCCATGCACCTGCCCGTAGCACGGCAGGCGGACGCAGTTCTCCCGGCAAGCTGTGACGAGCGCGCAAAGGTATCCGCCGTCGTCCTGCCAGGGAGCGTGCAGGTAGTAGTCGGAGATCGGCCGCGCTGGATCGAGAGCATCGAGCAGGGCTCGGTGCAGTTGCAGGCCGTTCGTGAGGCCGGCGTCGGCGCTGCGCTCATTGACACTATCGAGGAAGTCCCAAATGATCTCGTAGGCGACGAGCAGGCGAAGCAGGCTCGGATTCCTGGAGCGGGGAAGAATGGAGAACAGGGCCGCGCCGTCAATGTGTCCACGCTTGGCTGTGATCGCGCTCAGCGCGTCAGCACGAAGGGGCGCACTGGGGATGGTGCTCGCCAGGGCGTGCCAGTGACGCACCTCATGAGCGACTGCCGGTAGTCCCCACGTTAGCTCTCGGGTCGCGGCGGCAGCGAGGGCGTAGAGCTGCCCTCCCGAGAGTGGCGCTGAATCAGTTGGCTTGGTGTTAAAACCGTTTCAGCACAGGTCTAGTACGCCGGGCTCGTGGTGTTTGCCGGGACGCGCACGACGAGGTAGCCCGGCAACGCGACGACGGCGAGCGCCACAAGACTGACCAATATGAGGCTGGAGATCGCGGCGAGTCCACCGACGTTGAACACAACCGGAAAGCCGGTGACAACCGCCAGCGCATGACTCGACAACAACTGGCCGTAGAGCCCGAAGACCGCGCCGGTCGCAAAGCCTACCGTGAGCAGAACCGCGGCTTCGCAGAGCAGCCAGCGCCAGAGCGTGTTTTCCTCGTAGCCCTGGACCTTGATGAAGGCGATGAGATCGCGGCGCTGCCAGATCATCGCGCCCATCGCGCCGATGACCGCGAGCATGGCGGCGATGAGGACAAGCAACCGGATTTGCGTCAGGCGTGAGAGGCCCTGCGCCGCGATCGTGTAATGGCGCTGCTCGCGTTCCTGTGCCGTTTCCACGGTGAGTCCCGGCACCGACGCCAAGGCGCGCTGCACTCGCTGGCGGACGACAGCCGGGGACGCGCCACCGACGGTCTGGATCGCGTAGGCGCTGGGATCGCTACTGAGCCAGGCTCGCTCGTAGGTGGTGGAATTGAGGATGAGTGAGCCGGGCGGCCAGCCGAGATTCGTCGTGAGGGCTGCGACCCGTAGCTTCAGCGGTCGCGGCGCGGGCAGTATGAATGTTTGGCCGACGTGCAAGTGGTGTTCAGCGGCAAGCTCCTGTGAGAGGGCGGCCCAGCCGCCTCGGCGCAGCCGTTCAGTTGCGAGTGCGAGATGGCCGCCCAATATCTGACTGGCAGGGATCGGATTCTCGACGCTGCCCGCTGGCGCGAGCACCCATAGGCGACGATCGCCCCAATCGAGAAAGCTGCCCCGAAACGTGCTGACACGTTCGACTCCCGGAAGATGCGTGAGCGTTGTGGTATTTACAGCCGTGAATGGGGTGGTCGCTTGAACATTGGTCTTGCCCTTTGGGACCACCCATATGCTGGCCGTCGAGTCGGTCCCGCGCGATGAGGAGTTCAGGCCGCTCTGGAGGTTCGCCTGAGTGCCCTGGAACTCCACCACGCCAAATGCGGCTATAGCGGCAGTCGCCGTAATCGCCAGCGAGCGAACCCGTGTGTGCGGGGTCCGCAGCTCGGTGACGGCGAGGGCCGAACCAACGCCGTCGAGTAGGTCTGATATCCGGCTGAAAAGTCCCACCTGCACATCAAATAGCACCGGCAGCAAGATGACAAGTCCCATGACAAGCGCGATATTGCCAACGATGGCAGCGTGGGTGTCGGCAACCAAGATGAGTACGGAGATCCCGACGCATAGGAGGCCAGCTACGATCCGTGTCACGACCCAGGCTCGCCGATGGTCGGCGGGGTCTGCCGGGGGCTGCAAGGGACGCGCCAGAATCTCGCGGAGTGGCCAAAAGACGCCGATGAGCGCTGCAATCATGCCGGCAGCGATGGCGAAGGCATAGCACTGCCACGTCACGACCCGATTGTTTCCGACCGGGAAGGCGACCGCGAGGTAGCTGGGGTTGCTGTGGAAGACCGCGATCGAAAGGATGTTGCCTAGCACCAACCCCAGCGCACAGGCCAACGTGCCGATAACCAGCGCGTCGAACAGCAGAATCTTGACGGTATCCCAGCGGCTCGCTCCCTGCGGGCGAATGTCTTCGATCATCGCTCGTCGCGACGACACCGTAATGAGCATGGCGTTGAGAGCGAACATAAAGCCCACCAGAGCACTAATACCCGAGAACAGCGACTCGCTCTTGCTCTCGGGAGCGACGGCTACGGCGAACAATTGCGAGTCGAACTGGCCCGGTACGAGATTGACGTGCCACTTTGCCGCCAGACGTTCAAGCGCAGCCCGCGCTTCGTGCGCTCGTGCGGGGGCATACCGCACGAAAACCCAAGTGACCTGACCGTGCGCCTGCACGAGCTGTTGGACATACCCGATCGAGGCAAACGCTACCGGGCTACGGACCAACCCACCGATGTCCGCCTGACGGAGCGTGGCACCCACCAGTGTTTCTACGTAGCGGGCGCCGGACTGTAGCTTGACGGTCTCCAATGGGCCGGCGCCGATTTCGTTTGCCAGCGGTTCCGGGAGTGCGATAGCCTGCTGTGCGGCGAGCTGCCTGGCCGAGAAGCGGCGCAAGAGTGGTCCGCTCGCACGCACGGCATGAGGGTCCACGCCGATCAGGTAGACCGCCCGTTCCCCTCTTGGCCCGATCACGTTTATCTGCTTGTCGAAGACAGGCAAGGCAACCTTCACACCGGGCTGCCGCCGCGCTTCCGCGACCAGCCGTTCACTGACGCCTTCTGGCCCTCGGGCTTCTAGCTCGACCTGTGCGCTTCCGACGAACTGGCTATTGAGCTGAGAAACCGAACGTGCGAGGCTGGTACTCGAAACCTGCGAAGCGAACAGCAAAGCCACGCCAACCGCGATACCGAGGACGGCAAAGCACTCCTGCACGATAACGGCCTTTGACCCAAACCGTGTTTCGTAGATATAGAGAATGCCAGATAGGTTGATCCCCTCCACAGTTAACCGCTATCGACCGGGGACGTAACCGGCGAGGGTATGTGATCCGGTTCATATTCTGTGAGGCGACCATCGCGCAGTTCGTGTACTTGATCGGCAAAGTAGGCCGCCTGTGGATCGTGTGTGGCGAGCAGGAGCGCCATCTGCCGTTCATGGCAGAGATCGCGCAGCAATCCCAGCACCTCGCGTGTGCGGTGCGTGTCGAGGCTTCCGGTCGGCTCATCGGCTAGCACCAGCTCGGGCTCCATAGACAGCGCCAAGGCGATCATCACACGCTGGCGCTCGCCCATCGATAGCTGCTCGGTGCGATGCCGAAGCCGATCCCCGAGCCCAAGCTGGCAGAGCAGCGGTTCTATCGTCGGCTTCGCTTTACGAACGCTCGCCAGCAGCAGCTTCAGCGAGGCGGTCTGGACTGCTCGCGCCCCAGGCCACATATTGTGCGGCTGCCCGATGATCCCGAGCTGGTTCAGCCGGTAGGCATGTCCCTCCTTGCGCGACATCTCAAAGACGTTGCGGCCATTGACGATGACTGCGCCGCTATCGGCGTCCTTCAGGCCGGCGATCAGTTCCAGCAGCGTTGTCTTGCCCGAGCCGCTGGGACCATAGAGAGCTACGAACTCTCCCGCAGCCACCGTCATCGACACGCCGTCCACAGCACGGACGGGCTCGCCGTCGCTCATCTGGTAATGCTTGACGAGTTCGTGTAGTTCCAGCATCTCGTAACAGCCTACGCCAAGCTACCCACCGACCTCCATGCCGTCTCTGTCGGGGAACGGGATGACCTTGCCGCCCATCCAGGGCGCAGCCATGAGCTTCAGCGTCCGCTTGCCGGTGATCGACCATACCCGGTCGGCATACATCGCCGACTCTGTGCTCGACACGCTCATCAGCACTCCGCAGCGGGGTTCAGACGCCTCGATCAAGGAGCGCAGCAAGTCGGATGCTTCTTCCGTTCCGCGTCCTCCGAGCCCGTCGAGCAAATCATCGATGACCACGATCAGTGGGCTACCGACGAACGCCCGCGCGAGGCTGACCAACATCCGCTGCCAATTCGATAGCTCGCCCCAGCAGCGACCGAGACACTGCTGCGCCCCAACCCGCTCAAGCGTTTGTCCAGCGGCTCGCTCGGCCTGCCGGCGACTGCGGCCGTGGAGCGCTTGCGGCAAGCCGACGAACTTTGAGACCTCCATCTTCATCTTCGGCCCGCGGCGGTCAACCCACCTGATCTGCTGCCCCAGCAAGCGGCTCTGCCTTGCGTCCCGGCAGTCCGTCCATCGACAGTCGCCAAGCGACACGCTGCCTTTGCTCGGGCGTTCCAATCCGGCCGCGATCTTCAGAAGCGTTGTCTTTCCATCGAATCGGCCGCCGACAACCGCGACCACCTCGCCCGGTTGCACATCGAGCGAGACGTTTGCCAGGACTTCCGTCCACTCTGACCCCCGCGAGTAGCCCTTCCAGACCCCCTCGACCGAGAGCGGCCTGGGCTCCATCAACCAGCCCTACCGGGGGAGCTATCGCTCTGCATATCCTGAAGAAGCTCCTCCAGCTCCTCGCCCAACCGCTCTAGTCGTTTGGACATCATGCCCCACAATGCCGCTTCGTCCCTGTTCCGAATGCAGGTCAGCCGCGCCTCGTAGATCACGGGCTTACTCTTGACTCGACGGGACCGCTGTTCTCGCAGCACACGCGCGCGTGCAATATCGTAGGCGGTCGTGTAGGCTGCCTCCTCCTCGCGGACTAGCCGAATCAGGTCTAGGAGATCCTCGCGCTGGAGGAGCTCCAGCTTGCACTGCAAGGCATCGCGGAGGATCGGCGGTAGCTCCGTGTTGCGGAGCCACTTGCGAAAGTACGCGACTCCCTTTCGCGTTGCCTCGTAGCGATCACGCGTTGGCTCGTCGGGCGGGCCGACTTCGACAAGCCGGACGTAGCCCTTTTCCGCCAGGGCCGGCAGCCTGCCGTATGCGGTGGTATTCGAGAAGCGCGCGGACGCGAACTGATCGGTCAGGCGGCGCGCGATGCCCGCAGTCGTGTCAGACCGCTGGATCACAAGGCCAAGGATCAGCAGTTCGGGGCTGGGATCACCTGCGTTGAAGGTTGACATTCGCCGGATGCTAGCCAAACGCCAAAGGAGGTGTAGTCTGGTGGAATAGTCCGGCTCCATAGACATAGCTACTGGGCTCTCCGTCAGTCCTATTGGGGATGCCGAGATTCGGAGTCGGAAACATTTCATGGCTGTTCCAGTCCGTTTATGCTGGCCTGGCGAGCGCTCGTTTGCTACCCTCCACGATCTGTGCTAGCCCAGTGCTAGGCCCCGTCGGCTTCGGAGCAGCCATGAAGGGGGATGATCTCGCCGCCGTCACTCAGCCGCCCCGAGAGCACCCGCAGCGAGTGCTTGCCGGTGATCGAGAGCACCCGGTCGGCGTACATTGCGGACTCGATGTCTGACACGCTCATCAGCACCCCGCAGCGCCGCTGGCTCTGCTCGATCAGCGAGCGCAGCAGATCGGACGCTTCTTGCGTAGCCGGTTCGCGCAGCGCGTCGAGCAGATCGTCAATGACCACGAGCTTTGGGCAGCCGATGAACGCCCGCGCGAGCCCGGCCAACACTCGCTGCCAGTCGGACAATTGTCCCCACCGCAGGCCAAAGCACTCTCGCGCCCCCACGCGCTCAAGCATCTGCTCCGCCGCGCGCTCTGCCTGCCGCCGCGCGCGCCCGCCCGGAGCGAGCGGCCAGCCAACGAACTCCGAGACCTCGGCCTCCTCGAACCCTGGCCCGTCACGATCCACCCAGCGAACTTCACGGGGCCGACCCTCGAGGTCCGCAAGGGTGCAGCCTTCCAGTGAGACGGTCCCACTATCCGGGCGCTCTACTCCCGCCGCGATCCTCAGGAGCGTCGTCTTGCCCTCCAGTCGGCCGCCGACAACCGCTACGACCTCCCCCCGCATAACCTCCAGCGAGACATCCACCAAAACAGGCGCCCACCCGCTGCGCGCATACCCCTTCCTCATCCCCTCGATCAGCAGCAATTCTGCCACGACTCAGCCCCCGGCCGTTCGGTCGCTACCTCCGCCGCGCCCTGCCATGTCCCACAAAAGATGGACTTCTCGGATACGCAAGCACCACAGCACGAGCTTACTCCATAAGGTGTTCCCCGGCTGGCAGAGACAGAGCTGGCGATCTTCGGCTGCGACGGGTTTGCTCGTTGACAGCGAGACCAATCTCAAACGCTGTGCTCGCCCAGGCGCTCACCGCGGAGGGACTGCGAACGACGCTCGCCGAGGGTCGCCGCGACTACCCAAGGGATGCTGCGATGCGGCCGAGCGAGATTGTCGCCGAGTGGAGCATTCCACCGCAAGCTCGTGCCAGACGCGGCGAGACGGTGAAGCGCGTCAGCGCCGTCGGATAGCCGTCTGCGTGGCATCCCAGGGAAGCTCTTGGCTACGCGACCTATTCCCCGCCGCCGCCCTTCTCTCGGCCGATGCAGGTATGGCAGTGCGTGTTTGGGCTCGACTGCGCCGCATGTCTACGATCCACTCGACGCGCCCGGCGGACAGATCGTGCTACCGCAGCGCTCCGTCGCCTGTCGTCGCGCTAATGGCTCGCGCTCAGTCTGACATTCATCAAATAATGTTTCTATTTAGCGGCGAATCTTCTTGGGGGCTACGTCCCCTCTAGGCTATACAATAGGTCTACCGTAATCTAATTGTTCCATGCGAGTCAATCGGAGGAGAATGGTATGGCCGTGTGCAAGCGAGTATCACTGATTACCCTAGTTTTAGGTGTTCTCACCGCAACGATGGTTGGGTTTGCGCCGACAACTCCTGTGGCTAAGGCTGCCACTTGGAAATGCTATCGGAGCGCTGAAGAAAATCACCATTGCTATGCACTCACTGAATGGCACATGATAGGCTGTCCTAAAGAATGCATCCAAGGTGGGGTGCTCAATGTTGTAACCGAATCAATGGATGTCCCCGGATGGGCTAGCGGAGATTTTGTTGATAATGAGATGTGGGAGTCAAGTAAATCAAGTGACGGTTGGGTAGAGTCCGGCACAACGGCGGGAGGCGGGATTGATTGCTGCTCTTTACATCGGTTTGAGGCGGACGTTAGCAATAACGGCACAGATTACTCTGAATATGTACAGCCAGGTCCCATAAACTTGAATGAAGCTCACGATTATGTGATCCAGGATTTGGAATATAACGGAATCTGGCGAGTGTACTGGGGTCAGGAAAACACTAACTGGTACGAAGCTGGTGTATATAATCACGGATACCCTAGCAGCACAGACGAACTGGAAGCTGGTTTTGAGGGTGGCGCTAACACGCAGCCGTACAACTCCGCGAGACAGGCTTTGGCCGGTGTTTGGGGTAATCCATTCACCTGGCACCCGTGGGAAGGGGAGTACTCAAAGATAAAATTTTCTGCGAGTCCCGCAACATGTATTGAACAATGGCCAGGTTCATGGCCAGGCAACGCTTACTACCACACACCATGCTGAGTACAAAGGGAAAGACAGGGTATAAAATGTTCCAGAAAAGAGGCGTCCGAGGTTTAGTCCTTATTGTCACGATGGTGATCGGTATAGGCAGCTTGCAGATCATCGCAGGAGCATCTGCGACCTCCAGCTCGGTTGCAGTACCGCTACCAACTATCCCGAGTCAGTCGCCTTCCGAAATCCAGAAAGCGGCAGAATCAGCACGACCAGTTGCTGAAGTACAGACCGGCCCGGAATTGTCCCTGTCAGAAGTGCAGAAGATTGCGCTGAAGTACGCTGGGCTGGCACAAGAGCCAAGCCCAAGCACGATCAGTGTCTCTCAAGGCTCGTTCGCCGACGCGCAGGCGATCATGGAATCTAGCATCGGTGGGCAGGCACCATCCGGCAAGGTGCCGTGGTCGGATAGCTCCGTGTATCTTGTAGTAATGCATGGAAGTTTCACGCTTGATGATGTTCCCACGCCACCGGAACGCAAAAGCCCTGCAGGTACCGTGATGGGGCTCATTCTGGATGCTCACACGGGCTTTCGCGTGGGGCGGTCACTCGGCGTGGTTGCGCCAAACCTAGAAGCGCTCGGGCCAGTAGTCCAGCTCTCAACAAGCGACTGATACGAGCGTCAAACCAACGTGAAAACGAGAAGCCGATGAACAAAAAAGCAGTTGCCTTGAGTGCGGGGCTTGTCGCGATTGTGATGCTTCAGCCCGCGACCGTGACGGCTACCTATCCGATGAAGGAGGGAAAACCGGACGCGCGCTCAGCCAGTCATAAGGGCGATGGCGCAATCAGTGTATTCACCTACCTAGTTGGTGGTCCTCACGGGAAATCTAAAAAGTCACTGCCAGCGAGTGAAGTTGTTGTGCGGGTGAGACGGCCTAGTGGCAGTAAAAAGCTGGTTCGGGAGGCTAAGTCTTTGAGGCACGGCCACGGTACCTTTTGGGTCAGTCCCGGCGTTTATCAGGTTGAAGGAGCCCTTGAACCTCCCGAGAGCGAGGTAACAAGGCGGATTTCCTGTGGCTCAAAGGTAGTTCGTGTCCATCAAAACCGTCAGGTAGTCGTGAAGCTCGGCTGCTCAATTCGCTGAATTCCTAGTGTGAGCTATATGGGGCGGCGGTTGTTGACCGCCTGACGTAACCCCATCAGGCCGGCGACGGGTAGCGTCGCCGGCCTGCCCGCCTGCTGCGCGCAGCACTTATCTCGGCACCGCGGATCGCACATGTAGTGACGCCCCGGACGCTACGCGGGACTGCGCGGCAAAGGGGTGGGTCGTCCTCCGTGTGGCCGCTTTCGGCGTTTTCCTTGAGGTCGGCGAGCACGAGCGGCTCGAGCTGGCCGGGACGCAGCCCCTTCCCCGTTCGCTACGGGTACGGTGGGCTCGCTTTCGCGGGCTTTGGCGCCGTGGGGCTGCTCGGGCCTCGCCTTGGTCGCCGGGCCGGTAGTCGACGGCGGCATCTGGACCCCGGCGAGCGTGAAGCGATCGGGCAGCCGCTTGCCCCCGTCGCCGCCCAAATCGGGTTCTCCGGCACCATCCCTCCCAGCAACGAACCCTTTGGCGGCGTCGGGACCGTGGCTCACAAGCAGGCCAAGGGGCAGCGTGACGGCCCCAACCCTTGCCCCCACCGCTGCGGGCGTCCGGGCGGTTGAGTAGACCCTACGCGCAACATCTTGGGGTAGCTGGCACTCAATAGTGGCCAACCGTTGGCCGCAACCCCCCCAGAATCGCCCCGAATCCCACCGAATATCGCCCGAGCGCGCATACCACGGAAGGGCCCCAAATCCCTAGCATTTATGCGGGGTTTCGGCCTCTGCGGCAGTTTTTCGTGGACGCCTCCTAAGCGGTAGATCCAGGTTCGACTCCTGGCGGGGGCATTACTAGAAAAAGCCTGGTAATCGGCATGTTTTGGCGGCGAAGAACTAGACGATTTGAGGCGGCGCAGGCCCGAAAACCCCCTCTGCTACCTAAACGCTACCAAAACCCCATTCCTACTGGATCGAGCTTTTCGCTGGCGGCGCCGTCGCATCAGGTGGCCGGACGAGCAGAGGTGAGGGCGTTGCGGCTGGCTGAGGCTACGACCCGGCCCCTATGACGCGGGCCTGTCGGCCGGTACACTGAGGGTCATGAAAGTTCTGACTTGGCCGACCTTGAACCCGCAGGACCAGTGGCTGATAGACGGGCTCCAGAAGTCGATTCTGGAGAGCAACCAGACTCCCGAGGAGATGAGAGCGGAAGCCGCCCGACTCCGTGGGGAAGCGGAGCAGAGGGAATTCAAAGCCTCTCGCGAGGCCTTGCTGACGCTGGCCGCGAACTACGAAACCATAGCCGCAGAGCGCCTCGCAGCCGCCTGATCAAGTCCGTGATCAGGTCCCTCAGCCGGGAGGGTTGGGAGGGTGGTTCAGGTTCGCTGGGCCTCGTCGAGCAGCTCGATTAGCTCGGCCACGATCTTGTCCTGACGGGCACGAAGCGTCTCGAACACCGGACTGAGCTCGGCGAAGCGAGCCTTCAAGACCTCGGTCATGCGGGGGAGCTCGGCCGGGTCGAGCAGCTCCACCTCAAACCATTCGCGCTCGACAGGACGCCAGTCTCGGGCGAACGCGGGGATTTCTTGCAGGGCGATGGTGGCCGATTCCGCGAGCAGCCTCCGGGTGTTGTCGTCAGCGGCGCCCAGTTCGACCAGCTTGCGATGTCTGTCGAACGCGAATTGATGGGCGAATTCGGCCGCGACCTGGTAGCGGTCGACGAGTTCGAACTCTTTAGGGCGATCAGTCATTGCGGCGCGGAAGTCTCGCAGCTCGCAGCCGGGCGGCTGTGGTTGAGGCAAGCGACTCGGACACGAGCGCCGTGCTACCGGGCGGAACCGAGGCTCGGCTTGCCGGTCCCGGCCAGTTCGCTCCACGGCGGCTGAGCGTCGCTGTTGTCGATCATGGGCCAATCGGCGCCGCCGACGAGCGCGCGCAGGCGCTCCTTGGCGGCGGGGTCGCGGCGCATCCCGTGCCGGTACACGCGCAGCGTGAACCCGGGGTCCGCGTGCCCCAACTGGTCCATGACCGAACCGGGATCAACCCCGAGGGCGACAAGAATCGACGCGTGGGTGTGGCGCAGCTTGTGCGGAGTGAGGCCTTCGGGCAGCGGAACCAGTCCGGTCTCGGTCAGTTTCTTGTTGGCTGCCTCGATCGCCTTGCCGAGGACGTGGGGCCGGATGTTCTCCCCGAGTCGTTCGGTGCCGACGGCGGAGGGGAACACGAACGCCTCTGGCTGGGTATCGGGCGCCTGCGCCTTGTAGGCGGCCAGCTCGTCGCGCAGCGCGGGCAGCAGGTCGATCTGGCGCATTCCCGCATCGGTCTTTGACTTGCGGATGGTGATGCGGTTGCCGGCGAGGTCTACGTCGCGCCAGCGCAGGGCGGTCAGCTCTGAGATCCGTGGACCGGCGAAGACGAATGTCGCGAGCATCGCGCGCCGGTAGATCAGTCCGCCCTTCTGGTCGCGGCCTCCTTTGACCTTCGCACGGCGGTCGAGCGCGCCGGCGGCATCGAGCAGCGCTTCGATGTGCTCGGCCGAGTCAAGCCACACGGGCGTGGGCCTGGTCGTCTTCAGTCGCCGGCGCTTGCCGCGCGCCGGGTTGCGGTCGATAAGGCCGTACTCGAGGGCGACCTCGAGAATCTGACCGAGGCGGGTGATCGTCTTGTTGATCGATACCGCCGAGAGTGCCCTGGGCGGCCGTTCTTGGGCGAGCTTGCGTCGTTCAGCGGGGTCCTGGCGTCGTTGATGCGCTTGCGCCACGTCTGCAGCGCCTCACTGAGCCGGGCGGACTCGCGCACCTTCTCCGCCCGATAGCGGTCCACCTCGGCGATCGTGATCTGCGACAGGCGATGGTGCTGGAAAAACGGGAGCAGATGGCGGGAGATCTGCCATTGGTAGTCAAGGCGTGTGTTCTCAGTCCATTCGCCTTTGTTGTCCTCAAACCAGGCCGACGCGAAGTTGTGGAACACGGGGTTCTCGTCGGCGACCGGGGCCGGCTCGGGCTCAGGCTCCGCTGGTTTCCAGATGCCGCGGCGGACTTCGACGAGCACGTTTTCGAGCTCCCGCTGCGCCCGGTCCCACGTCCAGCCCTGCTCGGCAGTCCCGAGCTTGACGCACTGGCGATTGCCGTACGCCTGGAAGCGCAACTCGAAAGGCGGGTTCTTGCGCCGACGATCGAGCCGCACGTTTCCTGTAGATGGGCGTGCCATCATGCCCTCCCGTCAGTTAAGCGAAGGACGCGTCTGAGGTTGTTGACCACGACTCGACTGCTTGCTCGATGGGCGGGTCCCCGGCGGGCGAACGCCGCGCGCGAGCGCGGGTCATAGACCGGCAGCAGGGTCACGTCTGTGGGCGTGCGCCGGCGCCGTGCGGGAGCAGGCCGTGGCGGCTCGATCGCTGGGACCGGCTCGTTGCGGCGCCGCAGTGCGTGCGCGGCTACTTGGGGGTCGAAGCGCAGGCGTGGCCGTGGTCCGTCGCTCAGCTGGATCGCGCCGAGCCGACCCGCGTTTTCGTATACCCAGGTGCGGGTGAGTCCGAAGCGCCGTGCGAGCTCTGCGGCGTTGAGCAGTTCTGGCCCGCTCGCCGGGCTGCCGTCGATCGTTTGGCTTTCCACGCGCAGGAGTTGGACCACGCGCTGGGCAATCTGCTCGATCGCGTCAGGGGGAAGCGCGGGCGCGGCGCGGCGGGCGTGGCCGAGACGACCGACCCCGCGTGGGCCATCGGTAGTGGCCGGTCGTGGATGGGGCCGGATGCCTGCCAGAGTGCCGATGCCCTCGCTGCGTCTCGCGGGAATTGTGTACAGCCCTCGCATCACTGGCCTCCGTTCGCGTGCTGCGCTGCCTGGTGGCGTTGCAGTGCCTGTTTGGCGGTGTCCAGGTCGAAGCGCCAGGGCGCCTTTGGTCCGTCGCCGATGCGTTGGCCGCCGAGCAGGTGGCGGTTTTTGTAGATCCAGGGTCGCTGGACGCGTAGGTGCCGGGCGAGCTCGCCTGCGCTCACCAGTTCCGGTGTCCGTTGCTCGGTCTGTCGGAGTAGTTGCGTGACGCGCTGGGCGACTTGCTCGACGGCTTGTGGTGTGAGGTCGACCTGGACGCGGCGGGCCGTGGCGGCGAGTCCGCGCGACCGCGTCGTGGCGAGCCCGCGCGGGGGTCGGGTGGGGCAGTGATCGCGCGATGCTCTGATGGTGGTGGGTGTTCTCATTGCTGGTCTCCTGGGTGGGGCTGGGGGTGGGCGCGGAGTTTTGTGATGCGTTGCTTGGTGTAGGGGTGAGTGGCGCGGGAGTAGCGCATGCGGGGGATCGGTCGGTCGTAGGGCATGGCGTCGTTTTCGAGTGCTCTGGCGAGGGCGTGTGCTTGGCCGAGGCGGGCGGCGTAGGCGTCGGCGGCGAACTCGCGGGAGCGCCAGTACATCTCCCAGGGGTTCGCCATGAAGCTGAGGACGGCGGCACCGCTGGCGAACCAGGCGAGGCCGCGGAAGGGCAGCGACCACAGGGGGTAGAGGATGGGTCGGGGTATGTCTGCGATCAGCATCAGCCGGATTTGCGCTTGAGAATCTTCCGTCGCCTGAGTTGAGGTGTCCGAGCTCGTGCGCGATCACGGCGGCGATCGCATAGGGGCTTTCGAGGAGGCCGCGGTCAACGCGCATCGTTTTCGCATAGGCGGCAGCGTTGAGGTCGGGGTCTTCGGCGACGAACCAGTGCCGGGGTACGCGCAGCTTCGGGTCGTATTCGCGTAGCTCTTCGATCGCGTTCTCGAATGCTTCCTGCTCGTCTTGCTCGGGTGGCCGTCCGCCGGAGCTGATCTCCCACCAGCGCCCATCAACCGGCGCGATCAGCGGCGGGATGAGCAGCGCGAGCAGCGAGACGATGAGTGGCCCAAAGCCGATCGCGAGCGCGATCCAGTTGCTCGGGATCGGCCAGCCCGTAATCAGCGCGATTAGCGCGAGCACGATGTAGGAGCACAGGACCCGCACAACGGCGGCGAACCATTGGCCGGCGAGCGTGATCAGGTACAGCACGACACCGACCGTCTGCGCGGCTTTCAGGACGCCTTTCCGTGACCGGCTGGTGGTGCTCGTCGTCGCGCTTCCCATTCGATTGACCTCTCTCTTGCTCTCTGCTCGTGCTGTCAGGGCTGGTGTTCGCTCAGGTACCAGCGCTGGTTTGTGTTGACGACCTCGCCTGCCCGCTTCAGGGCACTGAGGAGCGTTCTCACGTTCGTTGGGGGCACGCCGAGTGCGTCGGCGATCTCGATACTGCGCGACCCTGGGTGCTCGGCGAGGTAGGTCTTCAGCTGGTTGCGGTTGAGGACCTTGGCGTTAGGGCTGCGGTGGCCGTAGAGGGCGGCTTCGGCGGCGCGTAGGCGGCGGATGCGCTGGTCGACGTCCTTGCGTTCGGCGGTCGCTTCTTTGAGCTCTTGGCGGATTTGGCCCATCGCGCCGAGCCCGACCTGTCTACGCGGTGGCATTCACGCCCTCGCGCTGCCGGCAGATAGCGCGCACCCGTTCGGGAAAATAGCGACTCCTCAACACCTCACCAAGTAGGGCCCCGACAACCGTGGGCAACGAGGATTGGTCGCGCCAGCACACGACTGGTACGTTCCCGATGTATGGGAATGAGCGGGCCTCGCCGACCTGGATCGCGGCGAGGACGACGATGGGGACCCGACGCCGCTTTGCCTCGAGCACCTCCAGCCGGCACCATTCCCGCGATCCGTAGCCATCGGTCTGGACGGCAAGGAGTACAGGGAGAGATCCCGCGCTCTTGGAGATGAACTCTGCGAACCTCGCACCATCAGGTATGTCTGTGGCGTCAAAGAAATCGTCGAGCTTTGTGTGCTCGTGAAGGTGGCGCCTGACTGCTGTGGTGATCTCCAAGCCGTCATGCTTCGCATGGCTCAAGAACACCGTCACCTTCTTCACCTCCGGATCCAGCAGGCGACAGAGATCGTTCTTGATGTTGTTGAGGAGCTCATCCTTCCGGCGTGCGGGATCGACCTCATGCAGGAGGATCGCCTGCTCGTCGCTGAGTCCTGGCGGGAGGTTCGACGGGGCGGTGAGCGCGACAGAAACGACGAGGTCACCGGTGTTCTTTGCGCTCGTCAGTTCCGCGACGTAGCTACGCCATGCCGGCTCGGCGACGAGCTTGTCGTCCGCTAGCACGAACACGGCCGTGTGCTTGGCTGTCCCGAACGGGATTGGCACCGGTGCGCTCGCCGGGTGGTCCGAACTCCGGAACCGGACGGGAATTCCAAGCCCGCGGCGAGCGGGAACGTCGGGATCGGCACAGATCTCGCGGAAGATTGCACTCGCGAGATCGGCCGACACAGCCGCCTCCGGGTGCCACACCACATACACGACAAGCACCGGACGGTCGTCGTCGGTCGACTCGATCATTGCTTCAACTTCGCACTTCGCGGCGCACATTGGCACTCTGCGGATCGCGCCGGACTCGCTGACGATGTCCAACTGCAGCTCCATAGCTGTCCCAGCCTCACGGGACATGCATCTCGCGCTGTTGGACCGCCACGCCTGCTATCGCGCGATAGGAGCAGCCTGGGCCACTCAACGCGGGTCGGCCACGTCACCCGGTGCATTTCCCGGCGCCCCATTCGCCGGAATCGGAGTAGATAACTGGCCCGAAGTTCTCGTTAAAGTTGGCAGCCCATGAGCGAGGACAGCGATGATTCAGCCGAGGCGGACAGTCACCGCCTCCGCGATCTGATCGAGAACTCAAGTGATCTGATCGGGGCGGTAGCCGGTGGGGCCATCGGGCTCGTAGGCGGCCCCGCTGGCTCGATCGGCGGAGCAGCCGCCGGAGTCGCGATCACCAAGACCGTGCGTCGTGTGGGCGTGGAGGTCTACGATCGGCTGCTGGTGGCCCGTCAGCAAGAACGTGTCGGCACGGTTCTGGCAGTGGCTCTCGATGACGCCCAGGCCCGCGCCGCCGATGGTGAGAAGACTCGAGACGACGGGTTCTTCGACTCCGGTAAGGGTCAGCGCTCCGACGCCGAAGAGCTTTTGGAGGGCGTCCTATTGCAGGCAGCCAACGCCTACCAAGAGCACAAGCTGAGACATTTGGGGGCGATTCTGCCAAGCCTCGCCGTCCGACCGGATATACCGCCGGCTGACGGTCACTGGCTCGCGCGTCTGGCCGACCGCCTGACCTGGCGACAGTTTGTTGTGCTCTCGATATTTGCCGACCCTCCCGAGGAAAGACTGAGCCTTCGAGACATCGATCAGGACGTGTCTGGTGGTATGGGTCCCACCGGAGGACTACGTCAGGAGGTCGAGGAACTCGGGACCTTTGGCTTGCTAGGCGTGACCAATTCCAACGGGGAGACCGGCCCGGTGGGCTCCACCTACGACAGCGCCTCGGGCATATGGGGCGTCTCGACGGTGCGTTGGCGCCTCACCGTGCAGGGGCGACTGCTGGTTGACGTTGCGCGCTTGGCCGACATCTCGACCACAGAACGAGAGAGCGTTCTCAATGACCTTCTCGCGTGATGGCGGACCGTACGGTTACTCGCTTTGACAGACCGGAATCACCGCTGCCTTCCTCGTCCTCATATATGGCGGTGTTCGATCCTTGCGGTTCGACGGTCTGCTTGACCCTGTGCTCGTATCGCGCTCGTGCCTGCGGCGCGGCTGGGACGGGGAGTGTTCAGGGTGCCCCGGTGTGCGTCGCGGCGCGACGGGGGCGCGGTTCTGCGGCGTAGCCGCCGTGCCTTGGCTGTTCGTCTCTTTGCGTGCCACCGGAGGCGTGCGGTCTATTCGATTCCGTAGCTGCGGTCGTTGTCGCGGGCCGGGTCGATGCCTTGTTCCCAGTCGCGCTGGCGGTCCTGCATCTCGCGGATGATCTCGCCGAGGTCGCGTTCGCGGATTTGGGGGTCCTGCGGGGCGGGCTCCGTCTGCTGCTGTCGCTCCGATATCTGCTCGGGCGTTCGCTCCGGGGCCTGGTCGGGTGTACGTTCGGGGGACTGGTCGGCGATCTGCTTTGTGATAGAGGCCTCCTGGGTGCCGCTTTGGCGCATGCGGTCGGCGAGGCGTTCGATGGCGTCGGTGTCGAGGCCTTGCTGGCCGAGATCCTCGCAGGCGAGGTAGATCTGGGTCTGCTCTCTTGCGCGGCTGACGGCGACATAAGTGTGCTCGCGGTCGGTTTGCCAGCCGCCCGTCAGGATGCCGCTCGTCTCGGTGGTGAGGCCTTGGCCCTTGTGGACGTGGACGGCGTAGGCGAGGGAGAGGTCGCTGAACTCGCTCGTGTCGATCTGAACGTCGCGGGGTTCGCGCTCATTGGTCTTGATCGTTATGCGGTTCTCGTCGCGGCTGGTGTGGGTGATCGTGCCGGTGATGCCATTCTCGACACGCTTCTGGCCGGATACGGTGCTGGGCTGTGAAGATGATCTCGTCGCCGGAGGCGAGGCCGTAGGGCTTCTCGGGGGATGGGGACGCGGTGTGAGCCGAGCTCGCCGGCTTGGGCGCGGCGTTCTTGGGCCATTGCATTGATCTGATCGCGCTCCTTGTTGCTGGCGTCGGTGATCATCACCGCCTGCCCGTCGGGTGAGCTTCTTCGGGTTTGGTCCCAGTTCTCGACCATCGCCTCGGCTGCTTGGGCGCGGGTGTCGTGGATGTGCAGGCGGTCGTGAGCCTTGTACTGCGCGAGCGCCGGGCCGGGTTCGCCCGCGCGGATTTGCTCCCATGCCTGTCGCTCCCATTCGTGGTTGGCGCGGTGGACCTCGGCCAGCTCGGCCGTGGGGACCTTGCCCTCGATCTCTTTGAAGAGGCCTCCCGCGCCGATCGAGGAGAGCTGTGCGGCGTCGCCCGCGAGCACGAGCTTGCTCTCTCGTTCGGCGGTCGCCTGGGTGAGTCGGGAGAGGCGGTCGCTGTCGGCCATGCCGGCCTCGTCCATCACAACGACGGTATTCGCGCCGAGCTTGATGTGGCCGTTCTCGACGCCGTGCAGGAGGCCGTCGGTGGTGTAGGAGCGGTCGAGCTTCGCGTCGTCCTTGAGTCGTTGTGCGGTTGCGCCGGCGATCGCGGTGCCGATTACCTCGTTGCCATCCAGCTGCCACGCCCTTGCTGCGGCGGCGATCGTGACGCCCTTGCCGGTACCCGCCCGTCCGACGAGCACGCTCACGCCACCCTGCCCGGTGATCGTGTCCAGCGCCTCGCGCTGCTCCTGGGTCAGAGAGCCTTTGATCTCCCTGCCGACCTCCCGCCGCGCCTGCTTCAGCGCGTCCTCGCTGACGGGTGCGGCGTGCTCGCTTGCGCGCTGCTCGGCGCTCTCGATCGTCGTCTGCTCTTGCTCGCGCAGCTGCCGGGTCGTCCACGTGCCGTCCTCCAGTTGCAGCAGCTCCCCGCCGCGCGCGAGGTTGTCGATGAGACGGTCGCCCTCCGCTGGCCGGCCGATGCCGGCGCTCAGCTCGTACGCCTTCGCGCGCAGTTCGCGCTTGGTGACCATCGAGCTGTCCCTGGTGACCTCGGCGAGCAACTCCTTGGCGAGATCGACTTTCGGCTGGTTTCGCAGGCCCCAGTCGTTGAAGAGTTCCTCCGAGCGCTTCTGGGTCTGGTTGTGCTCGGCGCCGAGCGCCCGCCATGCCGCGTTCACGTCGGCCGGGGTGGCGGCGGACTTGCTGCCGCGGGTCCCGAGCGTGAGACTGTCCAGCTCCCCGGCCTTTGGCTCGCGGCCGTAGCGCTGGCGGAAGGTCTGCGCGGCACGGTCGACGTCCTGGCTGCGGGTTGACCAGTGCTCCGCCAGCTCTCCCGATACGCCTTTGATCTCGAAGTAGCGCTCGTTGTTGCCCGTCCGCCGTTCGATCGGGAGGCCGAGGTTCTTGAGGTTCTCGGCGAGCCCGAAGGGCAGTGACGTTGTCGTTCGCACCGAAGGTGCGTGTCTTGCTCAGGCCATCTGGGACCGTGGTCTTGGGAGCGTGAGTGGCCGCGAGATCTAGCGTGCTGGCGTCGCGTTGTCTATGTCACACATTGGGCGGTGGGTTGACCATTACCTGGCGTACTTGTGCATCTCGCAGGCCGGCTCGGACGGCGTCGTCGAGTTCGACGACGAGCACATCGATCCGCCACGTGGCGAGCGCCTCGGCAAGCCAGCTCGCACCTGTCACGCTCGCCGCCGCGTTCGGGTCGCCGAAGGCGATGAGGAGCTTGCTCGCGGGCCGGCTGCGTCCCAGCGTGATGAGCTTCAACGCGTCGCGGGCGACCTTGTGGAACTGTGCTCCTTTGAGGCGTCCTTGATGGGCGAAGATCTCGACCAGCACCGACTCGTCCGCCGCGGCACCGTCGACGTCGGCGCGGGCTCCGCGTTCCAGGCGCAACGATCGCGGGGCAAGGTCCACGCCAACGATCTTCGACACGCCGGCGAGGATCAGCGGCTCGGCGGTCCGCTGCTCGAGCGAGTCGCTCTGGTGCGCCATCAGCAGACCGTACCGGGTGCAGCAGGGGTATCGTGCTCTAATGATCCGCAAGCGGCATCCGCACGAGCGTGCCGGGAAGGCCGTGTCCTACGTGCTGGTGGCACTCGGTGGCGTCGTCGCACTCGCAATCGGGCTCTTTTCACTCGCCCACCCCTACGCGGCGTGGGCTCCCGGTGAAGCGCATCGGGCGGATTTGCCGCCGGTATGGGGGGTCAGCCTGCTCGTTGTTCCTATCGTGCTGGTTGGTTTTGCCGCGTTCCGAACGTGGTGGACCCTCGAGTTGGACTGGGAGGCCTGGCGAGCGCGGCGACGAAAGCGACGCCGACAGGTCTAATCAGGCCGCGGGCCTAGCCACCGGGTCTCGCAGCCTACGGAAAACGGCCGGGATCACGGCGCACACTACGATCAGCTGCGTGGAGATGCCGCGACGGAACATCGAGCTGAAGGCGCGTGACCCCGATCCGGATCGCTCCCTGCGGGTGGCCCTACAGATGGGCGCGAGCGACGAGGGCTGGCTGCGTCAGACCGACACGTACTTCCGGGTTCGGAACGGCAGGCTGAAGCTGCGCGAGGAGGACACGGCCTCTCACCTCATCTCCTACGAGCGCTCCGACGAGACGGTGGCGCGCGAGAGCCGCTACCGGCTGGTGCCGGTCAGCGACCCTGCCGGGCTGAAGGATGCCCTCGCTGATGCGCTCGGCGTGCTGGTTGTCGTGGAGAAGTCCCGGCGGCTGTTGCTCTGGCACGGTGTTCGCATACACCTCGATGAGGTGCGCGGCCTGGGCAGCTTCATCGAGATCGAGGCAGTGGCAGACCCGGCATCGGATCTGAGTGCTGAGCATCGCCGCGCGAGCGAGCTGCAGGACGCGCTCGCGATCACTTCCGAGCGGATCGTGGCGTTCAGCTACAGCGACGAGCTTCTACGTGTTGATCCTGGTCGCTGGCCGGAGGTGAAGGTGGGAGATATGACCGTTCGTTCCGCGCTGTCGTGGAGTGGTGGCAAGGATTCGGCTTTGACGCTTTGGACCCTGCGCCTCCAGGGGGTGGAGCCCGAGGCCCTGATCACGACCGTGACTGACGCGTTACCGGATCAGCATGCACGGCGTTCGCCGCGAACTGCTCGCAAAGCAGGCCTACGCGATCGGCGCTCCGCTGGTTGAGGTTCGCATCCCGCCGGCGTGCGTCAACGATGTATACGAGGCACGCATGGCCGAGGCGTTCGGCGCCCCACCCCTGTCCGACGTGGAGGCGGTCGCGTTCGGCGATCTGTTTCTCGAGGATGTCCGCGCTTATCGTGAGGAGCGGCTCGCCGCCAACGATAAGCGCGGTCTCTTTCCGCTCTGGGGACGCGACACCGGCGTCTTGGCGCGGGAGTTCATCGCCGCCGGCTTTCAGGCGTACATCGTTTGTTTGGACCCGCGCGCGCTCGACGCCTCCTTCGCGGGCCGGGCCTACGACGAGCAGCTGCTCGCCGACCTGCCCGCGGGCGTCGACCCCTGTGGTGAGAACGGCGAGTTTCACACCTTCGTCCACGCCGGCCCGATCTTCACCGAGCCGATCATGTGCGAGACCGGCGAGGTGGTCGAGCGCGAGGGCTTCGTCTTTTGCGACCTGCTGCCGGCGTGAGGACGCGCGACTATGCGCAGGAGCTGGGCTCTTGTGGGTTCGCGCAAATCGACGGGCCTTTCTGGACGAGCGATGGGGCGTTCGACATGGTGAGGGAGCTGGTCGAGATCTGCCGGCTCGAGCGAGGTCTGCCTGCGCTGTCGGTCATCGGTGATTTTGTCCTTCCGCCGCTCGACGGCGGGGAGACCAGGGACTTCCAGACTCTGCACTTCGACTTCGGACTGCCGCTCGACCCGAAGGTCGAGGGAGACATCGCGCGCTACACAGCGCTCCATATCCCCGCCGACGTCATGGGCGTCCAGGCGGTCACGCGACTGGTACCGCTGGCAGCGCTGTTGGCCCAGCGTTCCTGGCCGCCGCCCTCGGAGCTTCTGGAGCGGCTGAGGTCCTATGGTCGAACGCACGGCGCCTGGGACGATGAGGAAGGCTATGTCGAGGGAAGCCTCGCGCGCATCATCGAGGCCGCCGCAGCCGAGCGCCCACCAACCCTCCCGAGCGTCAAGGCCGAGCCCGGCTTCCTCTGCGGACTGGAGTTCGACAGCCTGTCCGCCGAGCTCGCGTTCTTCGCACACCACGGCCTTCGCCTTCACGATGCCGAGATCGAGATCGACCTGCAGCCCGGAGAACTGCTGCTGTTCGACAACCTCGCCCTCGCACACGGCCGACGCGGAACACGCCAACCCGGCGAGCTACGCCAGCGGGTCTTCGGCCACCACCTCCAGCCGGCGGACCAAAGGACACTGCGCGACCACGTCCTGGCAGCGTTCGACACGCGAGCCGGGCGGCGAAGCTCCGGAACAGGGCCGGCGTCACACGAGGCGACCTCGATGAGGTCTGTATAGCCTGCGCGGGTGCGCGGTGTCTCGATCAAACGACTGCTACTCGCCCTCCTGGGCGCATGCGTGCTGGTGGTCGTGGTGCTCAACTGGACCTACGGTCGTCTGCCCGCTACGCCTCGTCCAGCCGGGAGCTTCGTCGAGCTCGCTGGTGGTCTGCGGCTGCACTACATCGAACGGCCCGGTGCCGGACCGGCGGTGCTGTTGATCCACGGGCTGCCGGGTACAGCCGAAGATTGGAACCTCGTCACGCGGCTGCTGCCGGGCCGGCGGACCGTGGCGATCGACCGGCCGGGGTTCGGCTCCTCGAACGGCGGGTACTTCCCAGAGGGTCGACAGCTGCAGGCGGTCGAAGAACTGATCGTCCGTCTGCGGCTGGGGCGGCCGATCCTCGTCGGGCACTCTTACGGGGGAACGCTGTCGCTGGCATTCGCCGAGCGCCATCCGGGCCTCGCCCGGGGACTGGTGCTCGTGGACGCCGCCGCCGGCACCTGCCAGCACCACAGCGAGACCAGCGCCGCAGAGGTGCGGCTATTGCAGGCGATGGAGCTACCGGTCGTGGACCAGATCGCGAACGCGACGTTCTCGCAGTTGCTGCTCAAGCGCACAGCCGAACAGGTCGACTCCGAAGCGTTCGCGCCGGATCCGGTCGCGCCGGCTCACTTGCACCGTGCGCTGGCGATCAACATGAAGCGCGGCAACCTGGAGGCATGGGCCGGCGAGTCACTGGTCGCCTTGAACGTGATCGACGCGGTCAACCGCGGCTTGCGCTCCATCGTCACGCCCGCGGTGGTGATCGAGGGCGACCACGACAACTTCGTCAAACCGCAGTGCGCCGAGCAGTTGGCGGCGACACTCCCGCACGCGCGACTGGAGATGGTCAGCGGCGGACACATGGCGCCCTACACACACCCCGCCACGATCGCCGCGGCCGTGGAAGCCGTCTCGCGACAAAGCATCAAGCATCGAGCCCGCGAGCATGAGACGAACGGGTCCCGCCGGGTGGATTGACTACTCTCCGCAGCTCTGGAACCCACAAGGAGGAGATTGTCGTGCCGTTGACTCAGACGCAACTCGCCAGTGCTGTCGCCGATCGTGCCGAGATCACCAGGGCCGAGGCCAAGCGCGTGCTTGACGCTCTCGAGGATGTCGTGCTCGATGAGATCGCGAACGCCGAGAAGGTCAAGATCGGCGGGCTCGTGCAGCTGACGGTGCGCGTGAAGCCCGCCTCGAAGGCGCGTGCCGGGCGCAACCCCGCGACCGGTGAGGAGATCACGATCGCCGCGAAACCCGCGAGTGTCGACCTGCGCGCGCGAGCATTGACGAAGGCCAAGGCCGCGCTGCCATCGGTGCAGAAGGCACGGCGACGCCTGGGCAGCTGATGCGCAAGTACAGCTGCACCGTGGCGAGGTGACCGGCGAGGAGTGGACCGACAGCGAGCGAGTCGGTCTCTACTTGGACCGGGCGGATGAGTTCCCGCACCGGATGGAAGGAGAGCGCGTCCTGCTCGAACATGTGCCGCTGGACGTTCGCCGTGTCCTCGACCTCGGGACCGGCGACGGGCGTCTGCTCGCCATGCTGCAGGCCGACCGCCCCGCGATGCGTGGTGTCGGCGTCGACTTCTCCGAGGTCATGCTCGACGCCGCACGCGAGCGCTTCGCGGACCAGGAGCGCGTGGAGCTCGTCAGGCACGACCTCTCACAGCCATTGCCCGACCTCGGGCGCTTCGACGCCGTCGTCTCCTCGTTCGCGATCCATCACCTGGAGCACGAACGCAAGCGCTCGCTCTACAGCGAGGTCTTCGACCTGCTGGAGCCCGGCGGTGTGTTCGCCAACTTTGAGCACGTCGCGTCCCCGACCCAGCGTTTGCATCTGGCGTTCTTCGAGGCGATCGGCGAGCCGATCGAGAACGAGGACCCATCTGACCGCACGCTGGACGTGCAGACCCAGCTCGAATGGCTGCGCGCGCTCGGCTTTGACGACGTCGACTGTTACTGGAAGTGGCTGGAGATGGCACTCCTCATCGGCGTCAAGCCACCACGAGAGGCGCTGCCTCGCTGAGCGACTCTCCCAGCGCCATCCGTGAGCGTCAGTCGCTACTTCTTCTTGCTCTTTTTCTTCACCGGCGCGTACTTTTTGTGAGCCTGCTTCTCGCACGCGGCTTGCTTGCGCTTTGGCTCTTTCTTGCACTGCTTCAGCGCCTTGGCGAGCTCCTGACCCCGGGTAAGGACCTTGTGGCTGACTGTCTTGCCAGATGATCCAGAGGGTTTCCCGCCAGGTGTGCCGGACGACCCGCCTTGAACGGTGGCGCTCGATGGTCCGGACTGTATGCCGCCACCCGTGGGTTCGGGTTCGCCGCCCAACGGTCGGGCGCGCGACGACATCGTGGTGAACGTCTGGTCGGGGCCTTGGATCGTTGGACTGCCTCCGTTAGCGGCGATCACGCGGTAGTGGTAGGTCGTGCCGGGTGCCAGCACCGCTCCGATGCTCGCCAAGTCGAGGCTGACCGACTGGGCGGCTGAGGTCGCCGGTAGGTACTCGGGCTCAGGCTCGACCAAGCCGGCCGGCAGGGGTTCGCCTACACGGATCGCTTCGCACACTGCATACCCGGGCAGTTCGAAGGGGCAAACCGGACCCGACAGGTCATAGCGGGAGTTGGTGTCGATCTGGAACTCGTAGCCCGTGTAGCGGCCGTTCGGGTCGATCATGGCTTGCAGCGTCGCGTCGTGTTCGGTGACGTTCGCGACGGACTCACTTTCGATCGTGGGCGGCGCGAGCGTCGTGAAGGTCTTCTCGTGGTAGAGGCTTTCTCCAGCCTTGTTGGTGGCAACCACGCGATAGCCGTAGGTCTCACCCGGTGAGAGCTCCTGTCCTGCGCCTGCAAGATCGACGCTCACCGTCTGAGCAGTGAGGCCTGCGGGAATTATGCCGTGGGCGATCAGCACGCCACCGCCCGCTTCACAAGCGCCGGGGCCACGCGTGCCGCACCAGGGCGATTCCAGGAAAAATTCGTAGCTGGTTTCCTCGCCTTCGGGGTTGATCTGTGCTTCCAGCGTCGCGTCGTCCGGGGTGATGTTCGAGGCGGAAAGGCCCTCAATCGAGGGCTTCGTTGTGAAGATCCAGACAGCATCGGAGCCGGGATCGGCTACATACACGTTGCCGGCGCCTGTGTCTTCGAATACCGGACCGGTGCCCGAGTTCACGGTGATGCCGGTAGCGGCGGCCAGCTCTCCGGAGCCCAAGCGCGAACCGATGGGACTACCCGTGCTGGTGTACTCGCTCGCGGAGGTTCCTTCGTCGACGTACAGATCGCCGGTTGTATCGACCGCGATGCCGGTGTCGCAGCCGCATGGTGTCGCCTGTAGCGGCACCATGCTGTCTTCGCCTTGGAAGTAGACGTTGTGTTCAGCGTTGATCACGTACAAGCGTCCTGTCGGGCCGATGGCGATCTGGGGAAGCAGTTTGAACGGCAACACGCTCCGCTGGAGGAAGACGTTGCTCTTTGAGTTGTTGAACTCGTCTACGTTCCCGCCTTCCTCAGATACCCACACATTGCCTCTGAGATCGACGGTCACACCGAGCTTCCCCGAGAACGGTTCGCCGGGCACCGTTCCCGTTAGCTGGTTGAGGTATTTGCCTTCAGGGCCGAACTTGTCGATCACGTTGTGACCGGTGTCGACCACGTACACGTCCTGCACCGATTCATCAGCACATTCAAGCGCCCCGCCGACACAACTGTTGTCAACGGCGATTCCTTCCGGCAAGGAGAACGCGCCGGTGGGTGCTTCACTGCCGTTGAACTGCCCCTTGTATTCGCCGCTCGAGTTGAAGATCTGAACGCGGTCATTGCCCTTGTCGACCACGTATACGTAGCCGGAGGTTTCGTTGACCGCCACGCCGGTTGGTTCTTCGAACTGTCCTTGGCTGGAACCCTTGTTGCCGAAGGAGTTGCTGCTCGCAAGCGCCGGGGCGCTTGACAACACGAGTCCGCAAGCCAGCACGGAGCACAGTGCCGCGCTCGCCGCTACCAAGGAGTACAGAGGACCGCTCAAACGACGCCGGTTCTCGCGTTGCCCGCCTGATCTCCTCATCGATAACCTCCGCATCGAACGACCCATTGCTCTGGACTGACCCTGAAACCATACCAGCGGGCCAGTGCAGGGTACGCACGCCTAACGTATGTTGACGATGAGCGATAGTGGAGCGCCGTTGGCAGGGGTCAGGGTCAGGCGGTAGCGGCCGGGGGCGAGCCTGCCACGTGCCCGTAGATGGGCGCTGTTGCGCCCTTTGCCGGCCGGGATCGTGATCGAGTCGGGCAGCACCTGCCAGCGCCAGTGGCCCCGTCCATGTACCAGCTTTGCCAGCGCCACCCGCACGCGTGTGCTCGCGCTGAGCGTAAAGGCGAAAGCAACGCGGGTGATCGCGGGCCATCCGTGGTGCAGTGTCCCGGTCGCGGCGAAGGTAAGGTCGAAGTCCGACACGCGAATCGCGGCACGGTCACGAGCCGAGGTGTCGCTGGCCGCATGCCGGGACGGGGCATCCCTGCCACTTGGCGTGTTCGTTGGCGCCGGGTCGCCACTCCCATCTTCAGCTGGGACGTCACCCTCGCTTTCCCCGCCATCGCCCGGCCTGAAGGCCGCGAGACCATTGGGGGCTCCGACGCCGCTCGGGCCGTCGTACCCCGGTCCCGCGTTGCAGATCAGTACGCCCGCACCACAGTCAAACGGTGAGAGCGGATCCATCGAGCCGCTGCACCCCGAGCTGTAGTCGCCGTCGCACTTGCCATCGCCCCCTTCAGTGATGTCGTACAGCGATGGCGAACCGAGATGTTCATACAGCGTCTGGGCGGGGTAGGCGATCCCGTGAGCGCCGCCTGCGAGCGCGAACATCGACGCGATGATCGGCGAGGAGATGCTCGCTCCCCCATACGTTCTCCAGCCTCCCCCTCCCTGCGGCGCGGCGTAGTAAACGGCTACGCCGGTGTAGGGGTCCCCGTCGGCGGCGGTGTCGGCCACCGCCCTGCGCGCGGCCGTTCCGGTACCGCAACCGACCGCTGTCCAGTCTGGCACTTCGCGCTGCCATCTGGGAGCTTCGAAGTTCAGGCTGCATCCGCCACCGGACGCGTCTTCGTCCTTCCCGGCGACGCTGGGGCCTTCGTTCCAGACGGTCTCGCTCTGGCGCTCGCCGGTGCTCGTCAAGGTGAGCTTGGTCGCGGCGACCGCGATCACGTGGGGCGAGGAGGCGGGGTATTCCACGCCCTCGTAGTAGCTCTCCCCGAGGGCATGGGCCGCTTCGGCTTCGGTCCAGTTCAAGTAGCCGAAGTCGCCGCTGGCGGCGGTGATCACAATCCCCGGATGATCGAACGCTTCGCTGTCGGCCGGGGGTTCCTCAAGGCCCCAGGAGTTTGAGATCTCAGTGGCGCCGACTCCGCCTTCGCTCGTGGCGCGCGCGGCTGTTTGCTCAGCCGCTTCGAGGTCCCGCGATTCAGGCGAGGATGCCTCCACCAGACGGATGTGGCAGTTCTGACAGATCGCGTGGGCGAGCTCGATGTCGCTCGAGCTCTCGAGTGCCCAAGCGTGTACTTCTTCAACTTCCAGGCAGGCCGCCTGTCCAGCCTGCGTCTTGCCCGCACTCTCTTCACAGATCGCTTCTGTGGCCACGAGCGCCTGCGGATCTTCGGGAAACGGCGGCTTGCCGGTTTCACCATCCTGGTTGACCTGGCCGAAGCATCCGTTGGCGCTGGTGCATTCGGGAAGGTCAAGTTCCCGGTCATACGCAGCGAGGCCGGCTTCGGCGTTCGGGTCGTTGTAGGCGTCGACCAGTGCGATCGTCTGCGGTTCAGAGGCGGGCGCGTCCGGTTCTTTACCGGGGAAGTAGACGCTGCGCAGATCCTGCGGGCGCAACCCATAGGCGCCTTCGCCGGCGGCACCGGCACTGATTGCCCGGGCCCGGGTCATACCCAAGGGGTGGTTACGTTCGCGGGCGGTGGCGGTCTCAGGCACGAGTTCTGACCCAAGGCAATGCGCTCGTCCGGGAACCGGTGAGCCGCATACCGAGCGCGTGGCATAGTCAGAGGCGGGAAGCGGCGGGACCGCGCTCGCCCGTGAGACACCGGCGCAGAGCAATGCGCAGGCCGTCGCGAGCAGGGCGAGGCTCAGCATGACCACGGCTTGGGCGCTTTTCGTCATCTCGGCACTCGACGCTTATCCAACAGCAGGCTGCTCCGATCCGCGGATAAAGCATGTAGATGTTTGAGCGTACCTTGCTCCTGCAGCCTTGGCCGGCACTCGCCAACCGCAAGCGTCTCACGGTCCCAGCCGCACCGCAAGACACGTCCGTCATGATGATCCGCTGATGTCTCGGTCCACTTTCGTTCGTCAGCCGCTTCCGCAGGTAACGCGGCGCTACGACCGCATGGCGCGCTGGTATCGCGCTGCCGAGATCACGATCCTGCTGCCTCACCGACTCCGCCGAAAGGCGGTTCAGCGACTCGCCCTCGAGCCCGGCGAGACGGTCCTTGAGATTGGTTGCGGCACAGGCCGGAACCTGCCGCTGCTATGCGACGCCGTCGGCGATGATGGCCAGGTGATCGGCGTGGACGCCTCGAGCGGAATGCTCGCTCGCGCACAACAATCGGCCGCGCGCCATCACCGGCAGAACGTTCGCCTGCTCCACCAGGACGCCGCCGAGCTCAACCTCCCCGGCCAGGTCGACGCGGCGCTGTTCAGCCTCAGCTACTCCGTGCTCCCCGACCGCGAGACGGTGCTGCAGAAGGCGTGGGAGGCGCTGCGCCCCGACGGACGCCTCGTCATCATGGACGCCGGCCTGCCTGCCAGCCCGCTCGGCCGTCTGCTCGGACCCATCGGCGAGGCGATAGCGACGGTCTTCCCTGGAGACCCCTACTCGCGACCGTGGGAAGACCTTACAAGCCTCTCCCAGACGGTGCAAAGCGAGTGGTTTCAACTCGGCATCTACTTCATTTGCACAATCCGCAAGCCAAGGACCAGCGGGCTGCAGATACCCTCCGCCCTGTGACCAACATCAACGACCCCATTTTCGATGAGCCGCGCGAGCACCCCGGCTTTCGCTGCCTGCGTGCCCGTCTGAGCCGTCAGGCCGGCAGCGACCGTTTGGGGTTGAGCCTATGGGAGCTGCCACCCGGCGAAGCGGCCTACCCGTACCACTACCACCTCGCCGAGGAGGAGCTCCTGGTCGTCCTCGACGGCCAGCCGTGCCTACGGACACCCGGCGGATGGCGCGATCTTCGGGAGGGAGAGGTTGTGCCGTTCCTGCGCGGCAAGCAGGGCGCACACCAGTTTGTCAACCGCACCGAGGACATCGTGCGGTTCCTGGTGTTCAGCACCAACGGCGAGCCGGACATCGTGATCCGCCCCGACTCGGGCACACTCGGCGCCTACGAGCGACAGTCAGACGGAGGTGGACTGCGGGCCGTCTTCCGCACAGCGGACACGATCGACTACTACGAGGGCGAGCAGCCACCGAGCTGACTTCTCGACGCTTCTCACTCGGCGGTCGGGGTCTCGCCGCTCCAACTACGACTTGTGCGCTTGGGCGCGGCTGTACAGCAGGGCGATCAGTTGCCGCTCCAGAGGCAGTGCCAAAGGCTGCGGACCCTTCGCTTCGTTTTGCGGCCCAGCGATGTAAGCGAGCATCACGACGTAGGGCCCGGCTGCGAACCAGAGCCGATCCGTGAAGCTCCGATCACCTCTGTTCTTGCAGGGCTGCGAGCCGGGGAGACATCTCCACTCGCGCACCCCGAATACCGGTGCGCCGCCCAAAGGCGGGCGAAGCGCAACGACTTCGCTCTTCCCTCGTAGTCGCGCTGCATCTCTCTTTCGAACCTCTTCGCGCTGAACGCAGCCCAGCCCCTGGCGGCTATCGGCGGCTGTGATGTACGCCGATGCGATGGACGGGTCGCGCATGGGGTACACCGCAGACAGCACGGTCTCAATCGGGACGCTCTGTTTCTGAAGAAGTGGCGAGGTGACGCCACGGCTTGCCCCATTCACACGAGGGCCGCCATCGCATTGTTCAACCCGTCGGGGGAGCGGGCCGGGCGAGGCTTTGTGTTCGCCTTCACCCGCCAAAGCGACCTTGAAGCCCGGGATATCGGAGGCGCTCAAGTTGACCGCAGCGGCGAACGCGCGAGCTTGCGCCTGTTCGCTCGCGGCGTCGCTCGCCGACGCCGCGTTGCTGCCGCACCCTGCGGCCAGCACCGCTGTCGCTGCGAGTACGAGCCAGGTAGTGGCAATCCGACGCACACGGGATCTCATGAAGCCGGAGCCGTCCGTGCTCGGTTCCAAGCGATGCGCCACACGGGATCTACGATCACCGTCAGGACGAGCACAAAGACCAGTGGCGCGAGGGAACTGGGACGGATGTGGGCGATTAGCACTCCGGTGAGTCCCGAGACCCCGCCGAGCAGCATCCGAGTTCCCAATGGCACCACAAATGTGCGGCGGGGTATCCCCAACGCGCGTGCCCTGGTGTAACCGAGCCAGCCCTGGACCACCATCCCAGGGACGAGCAGAGCCGCGGTCAACGCCCAAGGCCACTTGACGAACGCTCCCGCTGCCGCCGGCGCCAGCAGCAATACGTAACAGGCGGCAAGTCGCCAGCCGATCGGCGGGGGTGCCGAAGTCCACAATGGCCGGAACCCCCCGTGGCTTGAGGATGTCACCGTATCCATCATCACGGGACTCAGGGTTCCGCGTAGCCTTCGCAGAACTGCGCCGCTTCCGCCGCCTTTGCCTGCAGGTTTTCGGTGTAGACGGTCGAGCCGTTCGCCCCGAGGACCGTTAGTTCAGAGGGCAGCGCGCTGAACACGCCGTAGACGAGTGGCCCCTTCGCGTGCAGGCGCGGTTCGAGCGGGACCACGTTCAGCGAGACGGCACCTTGGGGGGTTCGCCCCGTCACCGACTCTCCTGGCGGGGCGAGGATTCCGTAGAGGATCGCGTAGGGGTGCGGAGCGCAGCCGATCGACAGCGACCAGGGGAACGCTTTGGCCACGTCGGGTGGGATCACTATTTCATTGAGTTCCGGGTCGACGCCGGTGTTGACGCTGAGAGAAGGCTGTCCATTGAAACTGCCGAACGTACTGATCGTGAAGGGTTCCCCTTCGGGGGTGTGCCCAGTGGCGAGCTCAGTGCTCGTCAGGATCGGGAGTTCCGGCTGCTTGGGTTTGACACAGCGGTATCGCGGCAGTCCCACGGTGAGCACGACGCCCCCGCCGGCATTCAGCTCGACGAGGGACACGGCGTGGCTGGAGCTGCCACGGATCTCCTGGGCGTAGATGCCGGCAGGGCCGCCATCTCGTCGCGGTACGCGGACCACGCGCGATACGATCGCCCGTCCGTCGGCGAGCAGAAGCCTGGCCGAGCGCACCGCGGCCGGCACCGCGGCCTGGATGGTCTCGATGCCCACTTCGCAGAACACCTCGGGATGCCGGTAGCGGGGCGGGGAGAGACAGATGGGGTTGTTGGGGCCGCCCTCGATCAGCACTTCGGGAGCGCCCGGGCGGGTGTAGAACACCGCCGCCGACCGACGACAGGAGCCAAGAGCGCCCAGCAGCTCGGACCCGGTGCTTACCTGGAAGCGCGTGCCGGCGGCGGTGCGCCCGTGACCCACAGTGATCGGCTTAGGTTCTTCGGCCCCGGCATGCGGGAACCCGACGATCCGACTCAAGTGAGAAAACGTCTGAAAGTCGGAGCTGGCAAGGAGCTTGTTCTCGACGGCGTTGGTCTTGCGGATCAGCGCTCGATCCGATGCGTTCTCGTAGGGCTTCAGCAGCGTTTCCAGCGAACGTCCTTCTTCCAGATCGGAGCTCCTCCGCGCCGCTTGCGAAGCTTCGAATTCCCGGCTGGCAGCCGACAGGGCGCGATAGCCGCTCTGGGCCCAGGCCCTCGCGTCGGCGCAGAATGACGGAGCTGGGGTGGAGACGTTTCCGAGTTTGGCCGTGGTCGCGGCCTGGAGAAGCGAGGCGATCATCGGGTTGCTCCACGAGAGCTGGCGTACTTCGGCGGCGTAGGCTTCCTCGGCTGGGCGATACAGGCTGTTGCCGGGCCGGTCGACCGCCGTAGCGAGCTCCTCCTCGATCGTTTGCTGTTGCTTGGTCAGGCGGGCGCTTTCGCCCTTGGCGCGGGGTGTGCGTTCAAGGAACAGCTTTGGGGACGGTTGCGGTATCCCCGACACCACCCCGGGGCATTCTCGGGCGATCTGCGCCGCCGCGGCGCTCTCCGCGCCGCGCGCCGCGGCGGCTTCGTGCAGCAGCGCCCTGACGAGCTTGTACTGGGCGGTCAGGTAGGCGTGCGTGGCCTGCGCGTCGGAGCTCGTCGCGGCGGCGACCGGCACGCTGCCGCACAGCGCCGCGGAGGCGAGGACGAGCGCGGCGCCGACCCGCCCCCTCCATCGCCCCAGCCACTGCTTCCGCCGCGGGCGCGGCGGCAGGTTGCGACGCCGACTGCCTTCGTTCGCATTCACAGACGGCGAGCATATAGCGGGACCGTTTGCCCTGGGCGGACGGGCAGACGCTCCAGGGCACGCTGGCCTTCATCCAGCGCACCCGCGAGCAGCTCCCAATCAGGTCAGAGCAGCAGATCGCCCTGCAATCGCTCGGCAAGCGCATCGGCTGTGGCGTCGGCAGCTTGAGCTCCGCTGTCGATGACGTGGGTCTCGAACGGGCCGAGATCGGCGAAGTCGTGCCAGAGGCGCTCCACGACAGCGGCGTCGGAGAGCCGGTTTGATGCACGACTCCCAGCTCTCTCGAGACAGACGGCGAGAGGTGCCCGCAGCACCGCATAGGCGACCCGGTGGCCGGCGGCACTCAACGAATCGCGCAACGGCCGCAGGAACCATCTGGGGATGACGGTCCCGTCGATGATCGTGAAGTAACCAGCGTTTGCGTAGCCGGCCGCGGCCTGCGCGACGATGCGCATGACGGTGGTGTTCTGCTCATGGGACTCGGGCTTCCACGGCTCGATGTAGCCAGCTTGGATGAAGTGGAAGAACCGATCGGACTCGAGATGCACGGCGCGCCGCGATTTGGCGGCGAGAAGCTGAGCCACCGTGGTCTTGCCCGAGCCCGGAGCTCCGGTGAGGATCAGAATGGGGTTATCGTCAGACTCGTGCATGCGCTGACACCGCCGCTGGGCGCCCAGAGAAGACCGCGCGGCCTCGTCCAGCAGCCCGCCGAACCATACCCACTGGTGTCAACCGGTCGCGATCGCGACCAGCGGGGTCGGTCGGTGGCTCAGAAGCTTTTGCATTGGATGAGGTCGAGGACGATGGGCTTTTCGGCTCTTGGTGGGGTTTTGGTAGCAATCAGGTTCTGCTACCGAAACTGCCGAAAAGCGTTGATATCAAGGGAGTTGGCGTGGTTGGCCGAAGGCTCGAAAACCCAGTAAACAAGCCAAATCCGGGCTCTAAAAGCCGGGCCTCCTAAGCGGTGGATCCAGGTTCGACTCCTGGCGGGGGCACTGAGAAAACACCCTGCAAATCGCGGGGTTTTTATGTTAAGCGGCCCTCCGCTCGAAGTATGCCTCGACCTCGATTTTCGTCCGTTGGCCATAACCCCGTCCTCGACCAGCGCCCGGAGCTGGGCCGTCTCGCCCTCGCCGCGGCGCATCGCTGAGCGTAGGCCCGCAGTTGACGGCGAGCTCGTGCGGTGGGGCTGACAATAGGGTGATTGAGACGCCGGCTGTTGCCCGGTAGGAGAAGTGAGCCGAGAGCCAACACGGGTGGCCCCTCGTCGTCCCACGCGGGCGCGTCGCAGCCGCCGATGCGCGCGCCTGCTTTTCGTGGTGGGTGTCGCGCAAAGTTGCTGCGGGCGATGGTGTGCGTAGTGGTGGTGTCTGTCGGGGTCGGGTTCTGCGGGCCTGGTCGGGTGTCGGTGCTGCCCTGGGGCCGTTTTAGCCTTGATCCACCGTTGTGGTCGGTGGGTCTGTCCGGTGGCGGTATTGAAATGACCTCCTGAGCAGGCAGAAAGCTGTCGATTCCGGCGACGGCGGGCCTGCACCAGGAGGTCACCTGCATGGTGCATGATCTGTCGGACCGATCCGTTGTCGTTTTCGATGATGAGCGGGCGGTCGCTAACGCTGGTGTGATGCTGCCTGCGCTGCTGGCGGGGCGCCTCGGTATCGAGCAGCTCGTCGATGACGCGGTCGATCTCGGTGATCGCGCTGGCGCGGCGAATCTCGGGCGCAAGGTGATGAGCCTCCTCTCGGCGATGGCGCTCGGGGCGGACTGCATCGAGGACTGCGACGTGCTGCGCTCGGGACAGACCGGCGCGGTGCTCAGCCATGTGGTCGCGGCGCCGTCGACGTTGGGGACGTTCTTGCGCGCGTTCACGTTCGGGCATGTCCGCCAGCTTGACCGCGTGCTTGACCAGAGCATCGCTCGCGCGTGGGCTGCGGGCGCCGGACCCGGTGACGGTCGCCTGGTCATCGACGCCGACAGCTTCGTCGGCGAGGTGCATGGCTATGCCAAGCAGGGCGTCGGCTTTGGGTATACGCACAAGCGCGGCTATCACCCAATTCTCGCTACGCGCGCGGACACCGGCGAGGTGCTGCACATCCGCCTGCGTCACGGCTCAGCGAACACCTCGCGCGGGATGCTGCGCTTCTGCGAGGAGGTGATTGCGCGCGTCAACAGGGCCGGCGCTACGGGCGAGAAGCTGCTCAGGGCCGACTCGGGATTCTGGAACAAGAAGACCTTCGCGCGACTGGACACGGCGGGCTGGAAGTTCTCGATCGGCGTGCGCATGCAGCCCCACGTCCGCGTCGCAGTCGAGGCGATCAACGAGGACGCGTGGGTCACCTTGGAGGACTACCCCGAAACGTCGATCGCGCAGATCGCCGAGACAACACTCGGGGATTGGCGACTGGTCGTGCGCCGCGTTCGCCGGCTCTCCCAGCAGGGCGAGCTGCTCCCAGTGTGGGATCACTACCCCTTCGCGACCAACCGCACGGATACGCTCACCGTGGTCGAGGTCGAGCACCGCCAGCACGCTGTCGTCGAGCTCGCGATCCGCGATCTCAAAGACCAAGCCATGGCGCACTTCCCCTCCGGCAAGTTCAACGCCAACGCCGCGTGGACCGTGATCGCCGCACTGGCACACAACCTGCTGCGCTGGACACAGGCAATCGGCCTGCCCAACGCGACCACCAGGACCGCGCGCACGCTACGCCGCCGACTGCTCGCGCTGCCCGGTCGACTCGTGCGCTCCGCGCGGCGCACAACACTACGGATGCCCGCCCGCTGGCCCTGGGCCGATGACTTCCTCGCCGCGCTCACGCGACTACGCGCGCTCCCGCCACCCAACTGACCCGGCCCGCTCCGCGACGACAACCGACGCCACACCACCGGCCTCCGCCTGCCCGCAACCACGCCGGGACACAAGCCCAAGGACCACTCCGACACCTCAGCACCAACCGACGAACAGCTCCGCAACCCCGCCGACAACAAAAGCCTCTCCAACAAACTCAACGGCCGCCCCCGCCAGCACCTCCAGGATCAGACCGGTGGATCAAGGTTTAGGGGGCCTGGGCGGCCAGGTGGTGCTTGTGGAGCTTCATCGGGTTGTGGGTGGCGGTAATGAGGCGCCATTCGGAGCGTGCGGCGGATCTGCCTCGCCTGTGGAACTGGTTGATGCGCCGGTTGTGCTTGGTTTGAGCGAACACGGGCTCGACCATCGCCTTGCGTTTTCGGTAAAGCCCGCCGCCATAGTCACCGGCGAGCACGATGCGCATGAAGGCGTAGCGGCCGCCATCCCAGCCGCGGCGCGGTGTGTCGCGCTTGCCCGCATCGGGTGGGATCAGCACCTGGATGCCGTCGCTCACGACGTTATCGATCTGCTCCTCGTTCCAATAGCCGCTGTCAGCAACCGCAACCCCGGGCGTCTCGGTGATACCAACCTTTTCCAGCTCCTGCTTGGTGGCTTCGACCATCGGCTGTAGGTGACCGAAGTCCGGGGAGCTGGCGGTCACCTCCGCGGCGAGCACGATCTGATGCTCGTTCACCGCGGCTTGCGTGTTATAGCCCTGCGTGTAACTGCGCGGGGTCTTCACGTTCCGTGAATCAAGATCAGTCGTGTTGATCTTCCCCGCCGGGTCTCGGGCAGCTCATATGGCTTTGGTGGGCGACTGAGTCCTCGACCTTGCGTGTCGCGCCCATGCGCCCGGTAGCGCTCATATGCCTCGTTCGCTTCGCTCTCAACCGCGAGGTTCTGCTGCAACCGTCGCTCGGCCTCCAACAGCCGCCCGGCACGCGAGCGTCCGATCGGCATGGCCTCACGCCGGCGGTGCTCATCGAGCTGACGGCGAGCCTCGAGCAGCCACCCGTCGCGGCCCTGAACCCGGGGAACAATGACCTCGGCCTCGAGCTCGATCTTCACCCCGGAAGCCTCGGCCTCGCCGGCCGCGCGCCCGTTCTCCTCGCGCTCGCGCTCAAACTGTTTCTTCGCCTCCGCCAGGGCGGCACGACGCCCCTCGCTTGTCCGAAGATGCTCCGGCAGCTCATCCCCACGAGCATCCCCGTAGAGCTCGTCCTCGGCTGCGTCGAGGTCCCCGGCCTCCTTGAGGATCTCCCGTGCAAGCTGCTCGTAATCGAGGTTTGAGTGATGCGACGCGTTTGCGTGCATCTTCGTGCCGTCGATCGCGATCACCCCGACCTTCACGAGGCCTGCCCGCCTGCACAACCCGAGCACACTGCTAAACAGCTCGGCCAGCGCGTCCTCGTGGCGGGCACGGAACCTCGCGATCGTCGCGTGATCGGGCTTCTGCTGAGCAGCGATCACACGGTAGGCAACATCCTCAACGCACTTGCGCTCGATCCCACGCGAGGACCGCTCACCCCTCGCATACGCGTAGAGCAACAGCGAGACCAGGTGGATTCAACTGGTTGTCGCAACGCCTGACGATGAGGAGTTGCTATGCCGAGGAGAAACCGGGCGTGGGGTCGTGCCGCTGCAGCTGGAACGCGTTGGGGTGGACATCCGCCTGCGGGGCGGCGGGAGCATCGGGTCAGGTTCTGGGAGGCGATCGCTCGAGGTGCATCAAGCGAGAAGGCTGCGGTCGAGGCGGGTGTGTTGCCGAGCATTGGTGTCCGGTGGTTTCGCAAGGGTGGCGGCATGCCGCCTCTCACCCTCGTGTCGGTGTCGGGGCGTTATCTGTCCTTCACCGAGCGGGAGGAGATCGCAGTGCTGCTCGCTTGTGGTTGTGGAGTGCGAGAGATCGCGCGTCGGCTCGGCCGTGCGCCGTCGACGATCTCCCGAGAGTTGCAACGCAATGCCGCGATCGGACGTGGCCGCGTTGAATATCGAGCCTCGACCGCCCAGAGACACGCTGAGCGTCGCGCTCAACGTCCCAAGCCGGCGAAGCTCGCGGTGAATGCGCAGCTGCGGGCTTAGGTAGTGTCTCAGTTTGAGGGGAGGCCTGATGGCGGCTTTGTCGCATGAGGCTTGGCGGAAGCGCTGGCTCCCGGAGCTGGACCCTGGTATTGCGCCTTATGTGGATGCGTTGCGCGCGGAGGGCGTCGAGACGTTCGAGTCTTGCGAGGGTGGCGATGGGCACGCCTACGCGGAGCCGACCGTGAGGTTCGCCGGTGAGCGCGAGGAGGGCTTCCGTGCCCTCGCAATCGCGTTGCGCCATCGGTTTCCGGTTCAGGCTGTCCGGCGTTATTGGGCGGTCATCGATGGCGAGCCGTCCGGGCCGGACTGGGAGATGACTTTTTGGCGCGTGGCTAGCTAGCGGCTTTTTTCGCGCACTCTTTGCAGAGGTGCCGTCCTTTGCCGACGCCCTGGGCGAGTGTTTCGCCTTGATTTTCTCGCCATCCGGGCAGTTTTTGTACGTGTGGTAGACGTGCGGTGCGCCCGTCTCAGAGGTGTGGTACGCCATTTTGCGTGTCCTTTCCTACGTCGCTCCCGAACTCCCGCTGGCACGGACTAAATAAGTTCGGGAATGTGGAGCCTAATTCTGCGCGCACCTTCGGACGGACCTTTTCGGCATCCGGCAGGGTTGCGAGGATGATCGCGGCCCCCCTTTCCTGCGGGCTTGTTCCTACGTCAGTAGTAGGCGGTCCGGGCTGGCACCCGGACCGCCATTTAGTCGAATAGCGCCGCGATCTCCTTCAAGCTCCAAATGTGGTCTGCGACCCCGGTGGCCATCGCGGGTGTGCGTGGGTAGGGGTTGGCGAGCGTCTTGTGCGGGCGGGCAAAGTTGTAGTGCATAAAGTGGATGGCGATGGCCGCCATGTGGTTGTCGAGCTTCTTGCTGAACCCGTTGGTCAGCCGGGTGAATCGGCGCATCCCCATCCGCATGGTCAGGTTTTGGCGCTCGACGTAGGACGTGCTGATCTTGGCGGGGTCGGGGTTGCCACGGTCCACACGGGTGCGTGCCCCGACGCAGACGGGAGGGCTGTAGCGGGCCTGTCCGGTCCGGGGGTCCGATGCGTAGGTCTTGATGAGCTGCGCGAAGTCGATGTTGTGCCGGAACGCGAGCCCGACGGCGTTGGGGTAGGCGGGGAGCCCGTCGGTTGTGAGCTGGATGCGGTCACGAAGGCGGCCCTTGAGGTCCAGCATGAATGCGGCGGCATCCTCGTACTGGCGGCTGCCGACGTACCAGCAGACGATCAGCTTCGAGTCCGCATCGAGCGCGGTCCACGTCCAGACATCGCCCACCCCAAACTCGCCCTCCAGGTCCGCCGGGACGTTCTTCTGCTTGGCGTAGACGAAGCTCCATATCTCATCCGCCTCGATCGTTTTGCAGGTCAGGTCGCGCAGGTGTTCGTCTTGGTAGGTGGCGCACGCCTCGCCAACGTCCAGTAGGAGCTTCGAGACGGTGTTGATCGAGCAGTCCGCCATGCGAGTCGTGGAGCGCAGGCTGTTGCCCTCGACCAGCATCCCGAGGATGGTGGCGCGCTTCTCGATGCTCAGCCGGTTCATGCTGAACATTATGCGTGAGCGGTCGGACAGAAAGATAGTGTTGGGTATCTCGCTATGGGGCGAAAGAGCCGATAACATGGAGTGGCGCGCAGGGGGTTCGGACCCCTATCTCCCCGATCGAAAGTCGGGTGCTCTAGGCCAATTTGAGCTAGCGCGCCGAGAAGTGCGAGGCGACGTGGACCATGCGCCGCCTCGCAGGGTTGAAAGGCGGGACCCCAGCCAGTCCTTTAGCGAGTACGGCCACCGGGGTTCCGCTTATGCCCTCCTAACTGGACTCACCCCCTCCCGGCTCGGCGGGGCTGGTCGTGGCCGCAGAAGCGCCATTCGAGGCGTCCGTCATGCGGTACACGAGTTGAAAGGTGTTCTTCGCGATTGTCAGCCAGACCTCCGCCTTCGCGTTGTCCCACTCCGAGCCTTCGGGAGGGAGCTGCGCAAGTAGGTTCCGGATCAGCGCCGGGGCGCGGTCGTCGGGTTGCGGAGGCACCACTGTTTGCTCCTCAGCCCCATCTTGCTTTGCGCCTTTGACGCGAGGCTTGCGGGCGCCGTTGGGTGCTTTCTGTGCCTTGAAGAGGGGGCTCAACTCAACGCCGTTAGCTTTTGCGGCGGCCAGAAAGAACGAGAGCGCCTTGCGTTGCGTCTCTGTGCTCAGTTTGTAGTTCTTGAACTGAGCTTCCAACTGCTGCTGGGTGGCGTTTTTCGCCAAGCCCATCGGGCCTGGGTAGCGCTCGCCAAGGATCTGTTGCCAGATGGCGGGCCGTGTTCCAGGCTCGTTGACCATAAGTTCCAGCCGCTGCGTCGGTTTCCCATCGTCGGTGAGCCCGAGCCAGCCGAAGGCGGCGAGAAGGTGGTTCTGCGCACCCCAGGGGACGTGTGTGACGTAGCTCTTGTCGATCTGAGACGGGATCGCGCCGTCCTTCTCCATCCGCTCGATGAGCGACTCCACCGTCTTATACGAGACATACGGTGGTGCGGCGTCGGGCTCTTTGTCCCCATTGGTCGTTGCTGCTGAATCTGTAGCGGCTGTGTCTGGAGTATCCATGAGTTACCTTCCTCTCGACGAGTGCCGCAGCATTAATAGCACGCCGCGCGGCACTCGCGGCACTCGTGGCACTCGTGGCACTCGTTGTGGAACTCGAAGGATTTCGAGGCACTTATGTGGCACTGTGACCACCGCGTGACGAGTCCCGCGTTGGTCGATGGTTGTCCTGCGCCGCAGGGCGGCGCTCCTAGGATCGCCACCGAGCGCGTGCGGCCCGTTTCGCCGCTGCGCTGCGCTCCTCGGCCGTCATCTTGGCCGCGCGGGCCTTCCCACCCTTCAGACCACCTTTGCGCCCCAGCGCGACTGCTGCGGGGTCCTTCCCGTCGTCGGGGTCCGGGTCCTCGGCCTCGCCCGTGGCGATGTCCACGATCAACTTCGCCAACTGGTTTGGGTCGCGCGGGCGTTTGCGTGAGCGCTCGGGCACGCCTCCGAGGGTACCAGCGGGGGAAGCACCAACCGCATATATCAGCTCAGTTGAACGTACGTCCCCGAATGGGAGACGGATTAGGCTGACCTACGTGGAGTCCCGCCCAGCGCTAGCATGCATGCTAGCGCTGACGGCTCTAATCCATCGCCACAAAACGTCCGATAAACACTTGCGATAGTGCTGTCCGTTAGGTAGCCTAGTCTTCATCCTTACTCTTGCGCTTGGCAGGCGTATGTGCTAGGGAAATCGATACTAAGGAAGCCCGATGACCGTAGCCGAGCAAGTCGCCGCAGAGCGTGCGCTTGCGGATACCCTTGAGCAGTACAGTGGCGAATGGGTTGCTATCCGAGACCATGTTGTCGTGGCGAGCGCCGAAACACTCGGGGAGCTACGTGAGCAAATCGAGGACGAAGGGAAGAAGGTCGAAATCTTCCGGGTCGCGAGCGACCCCCACGTCGCCTGCTTCTTCTAAACCTCAATCCACCGGTGCGCTGGGTTGATGGGGTCGTTTCGCGGTGATTTGGTGGGTTGGCGGGGTCAGGCTGTGTTGTGGGTGGGGATTTCGCTTCGGGTGGTTCGGCGGGGCCGTTCGGGCGTGTTTTTTGGGTAGCGGTGAGTGTGCCGGTGTCGGCGGCCGGGTGTGCTTGTTCTCGTGGCGGGGGTTGTCGCTCAGGTGGCGGCGGGTAGCGCTCTGATTCGGGCGAGCGCGCGGATGAAGTCGTGTTGCCAGGGCCAGCGGGCAGGGAGGTGGAGGGTCCATTGGCGGGCGGTGCGCGTCAGCCGGCCGGGGATGTTGAGCAGGCGGCGGCGGAGGGTACGGGCGGCGCGGACGGTTTGGCCGGGGAGGCCGATCACTGTGGTCCAGCTGGTGAGGTTGTGCGCGATAGCGGCGATCACGGTCCAGGCGCTGTTGGCGTTGAACTGGCCGGAGGGGAAGTGCGCCAGGGCTTGGTCTTTGAGGTCGCGGATCGTGAGCTCGACGACGGCGTGCTGGCGGTGCTCGGCCTCCACGATCTCGATCTTCTGGGTGCGGTTGGTCAGGAACGGGAAGTGCCGCCAGTCGGGCCATAGCTCGGCTTGGGGGCCGATCAGGCGGGTGCGGCGGACGATCATCCGTGTCTCGCCGTAGGTCGTCTCGGCGATCTGTGCCTCCCCGTCCTTGGGGTACTCGGCGAGTGTCCGCCACGCGCCCTCGGGTATCGCCTGGATCCGCTCAACCACGCTTTTCTGGCAGCGGATGCTGATCGAGTAGGACCATCCCGCGTCCTTGAGCCGCTTCATCAGCGTCTTGTTCCAGAACGCCGAGTCGGCCCGCAGCAGCTTCTCGCCGCTGGCGCCGGCCCGGTGCACGCGGGCAATCAGCTCCTCGGCGAACCGCAGTACCCCGCGGCTTGAGTTCGCCTTTCCCTTCCGCAGCCGGATATGCAGCACCTCGCCGGTCCCGGCCCGGCTGGCCATCAGCGGGTGATACCCCCGCTTTTTGGTGTATCCGAAACCGGCGCCGTGCTTCTGCTTGCCGTGCACCTCCCCAATGAAGCTGTCCACATCGACCACGAGGCGCTCCTCGCCGGGGCCTGCGCCCGCCCGCCACGCCCGCGTGAGCGTCTCCGCGAGCACCCGGTCGAGCTGGCGGACATGCCCGAACGTGAACGCCCGCAGGAACGTCCCAAGCGTCGAGGGGGCCGGCAGCCACCCACCCAAAAGCCGGCGCGTGCGCCCCGCGCGCAACACCTCGCAATCATCGATCGAGTCAGCACCCAACAGCATCGCGTAGACCAGCGCCATCACCTTCCGGCCCACATTCGCCGCCCCCGGCCGATCACGCCGAAGCGTCACAAACCGGCCGACCACAGCCTCGACCCCAAGCCGCCCCGCGAGCGTCGCAACCAGCGCGACCCCCGCGTCCGAAACTACCCGCTCGTCGTCAAACACGACCTCAACAGCATCCAGTCCGACCGCTTCGTCATCCTGCACCATACGAGTGACCTCCTGAACTCGGGCCGCGGCTGGCCTCAACAGCCGCAATCAAGCCCTTTCAGGAGGTCATTCTTTGTTCAGCACCAGACGGAATCGGTGGATCGAGGCTAAAGCAGGGGGCACGCCAGCCCTTCATCCAAAATGGTTCCCCTACATTACGGGACCGACAGCCAGCCCATCTCCGGCCGTTCCGCTCGTATTTGTGCGTCAAGACGGGACGGAGACCGAAGAGTTCCGGGCGCTCGTAGATAGCGGCTGCAATCGCACGACGTTCCCAGCCGACCTAGCAGGGGAACTAGGGATCGACCTAGCCGCCTGCACCCCTATACGTGGGATGACTGCTTCGGGAGAGGACGACCCCGAAGACCAATCCACATGGATGCGCTACTGGCCAGCGGGGATCGATGCCCACTTTTGGAACATAACGATCCATCTCGACGTGTATTTTCGCAACGCGGAAATCCCTATTTTGCTTGGCCGCGAGGACTTCTTTTGGTGCTTCAAGGTCCTCTTTGATCAGCGCAACGAACGGTTTTCGTTGGAGCCGTACAAAAAGGTGCTCTAGCTGGGCTCGGGCAAGCACCGTTGGCGAGCGAGGTGCGGGGCGCCACGCCCAGCCCTGCGACGTGGCGCCCCCGGCGGTCAGCCCTCAAGCGTCAACTGCGGGTCCTGATAGCGGTCCTCGACCAGTGTCGAGGTCGGCACGTCGAGGCCGCGTGCGAGCCGTACGACGGTCGAGAGGCGGGGGTCGGTCAGCGCGCGCTCCAGCTTGCTTATCTCCGTGATGTGGACCCCGGAGCGGCGCGCGAGCCGGTCCTGCGTCAGCCTGGCGGCCGTGCGGGTATCCCGCAGCCGCCAAGAGAACGCGAGACAGATCGCGTGTGTGTCTGCGTCGTGGGCCATTCAAGCCACCTGGCCGACGATCTCGACCATGCGCCAACCGGCGCGGGTCGCAAACACGTAGCCATCCGAGGTCTGGCGGATCAGCCCGGCGCGGAGCAGGCCGTGGATCGGGACCATCGGATCGTCCGTTTCGGCCTCGCGGCCGATGTCCTCGACGCTCCAGATCGGGGGGCCGTCGGGGTCGGTCATCAGGTAGAGCGTGTCGCGCTCCAGCGCGTCGCCGCGCTCAGCGGCGCTCGGGATAGGGTTCTCGGCAGGCATGGGAGGCATCCTCTCCTGTGCTCAGGTCCCGGCGCGGGGTACCACCCGCGTCGGGACCGCTGGTTATCGGAAGACCAGCAGCCTAGACCGCCCAATGCCCGAGCGGACACGCATTTTCAAACTGAGACACCACCCGGGCTTATGTGCAGGATCGGCTTTCTGGCACGGTGCAGCGGCCTGATGGGAGCGTCGCCGGTCCAGATATCGCATGGCGGGGGCGGCGTCAGGGACCGCGAAAGGATCGCCGTTGGGGACAGTGCTGGAGCCCGGAGCAGATCTCTGCCCGGTTGCGCCTGGACTTCCCCGATGATGAGTCGATGCGCGTGTCTCATGAGGCGATCTATCAGTCGCTGTATGTGCAGGGCCGCGGAGCGCTGCGCCGGGAGCTGACCGCTTGTCTTCGGACCGGTCGAGCGCTGCGGGCTCCCAGAAATCGGACGTCGAAGGGCAACCGGAGCTTCGTGACTGACGAGCTGTTGATCAGCGAGCGGCCGGCTGAGGTTGATGCCCGGGCTGTGCCGGGTCACTGGGAGGGCGACTTGATCCTCGGTGTGGACCGGTCTGCGATCGGGACTTTGGTAGAGCGCTCAAGCCGGTTCACGATGCTGTTGCATCTCCCGCCGATCGAGGGTCACAACAGCCCAAGAGTGAAGAGCGGCCCGCCGATCACGGGTGCCGGCGCCGGGGCCGTTCGTCATGCGATCGCTGACACGATCGGGGCCCTTCCCGAACAACTTCGGCAGTCCTTGACCTGGGACCAGGGCATCGAGATGGCCCAGCACGTGCAACTACGGGTCGACACCGGTCTACAGATCTACTTCTGCGATCCACGCAGCCCGTGGCAGCGCGGCACCAACGAGAACACCAACGGGCTGCTGCGCCAGTACTTCCCCAGAGGCACCAACCTCGCCCGCCACAGCGCCGAGGAGCTCATGGCCGTCGCGGCAACGTTGAACAGTCGGCCACGAAAGACACTCGCGTGGCGGACACCCGCCGAGGTACTCACCGAGTACTTCAACGCCGCAGCCTGACCGCCGCCCTGCAGCATCCACGCGCCCGAAACTCGCCGAAGCAATGGCATCCCCTTAGGGTGCCAGACGGTCGCGCGCGGCTATCGCCGTTCCGGCCCGCCCTCCGGGCGAGCCTCCACGACGACAGCCGCACCCCCCAAGCAAACCAGTCGTCACTTGCCCCCTTTAGAGTCACAGGCCAACCGCGTTGCGACGACCGGTTGAGCTCAGGGCATCATCGACGGCTCGAACGCCGCCCGACCCCAGCCATCCTCGCGGTAAGAGCCATAGAACGCCGCGAGATCCATCTCCTCCACCGATGCCAGCACGAACCACGCCAAATGACCCTCCGGCAGCCAATCCCTCGGGTCCGGCGGAAACAAAAACACCTGCTCACGATCACACTCAAGAAAGTTCTGGGGCATACCCCAGAATGGTCTAAAACCCCGGACAGACCCCCGGTTTGCGCGACACCCACGGCGAGGAGCAGGTCGCTTGGATCTGTGACCTGTCAGATCTGCTTCTGCCGTGTGGCAAGCAAGTCAGCGGCCGATGCGGTAGCGAACGTGCGTCGCACGCGGGGAGTGGATCACCTCGACCGGCTGTAGGCCGGGGTCTTGCACTCCGTCGAACAGGCACTCGCCGGCGCCGAGCAGAACGGGAACGACGTCGAGCATGAGCTCGTCGATCACGCCCGCCGCCAACGCCTGCCGCACGGTAGACGCGCCACCGGCGATGTCGACGCCGAGGTCGCCGGCCGCCGCCTCCGCGCGCTCAAAGGCGACATCGAAGCCTTCGGTGATGAAGTGGAACGTCGTCCCGCCCTCCATCGCGATCGGGTCGTGCGGGTAGTGGGTGAGAACGAACACAGGCGCGTGATAGGGCGGCTCGTCGCCCCACCACCCGCGCCAGTTCACGTCCCACTGACCCCGAACCGGGCCAAACATGTTGCGGCCCATCACGTACGCTCCGCAGGGCGTCATGAGCTCGTCGCGCACGCGGGCGTCGGCTTCATGGAGGGGCTCGTCCAGGTGCCAGTGGTGGAGCTCCAGGCCGCCGACGCCGAGCGGGTTGTCACGGCTCTGATCGGGGCCGGCCACGAAGCCGTCGAGAGACATGGACATGTGGCATGTGGTTGGTGTCATGTGAACCAAGACCACCGAATCGACGAGAAATCATCGGTGGGGGACGCTCTCGCGAAGGCTAGCGGTTGCCCGGGCCCATGGCGGACCTGGGCACCTCGCGCCGCATGGCCGCCAAGTCGGACCTCCCCCACACCTTGATGCCCTTTCCGAGCTCGGCGAGTCTCCGGGAACATGTCCCTAGCGCTATTGCAATGGGCGACGGATGAAAGTCAGGGGGCTGCGATTTTTTGACGTCGTGGGCGGGGCACAACGTTCGTGCCGGTGGGGTCTAGCGCAGCGCTTCGATCAGGTCGAGTGTGCCTCCGCCGGTGCGGTATCGGCCGAACACGGTGACGGTCGAGAATCCTGCCTGCGACACAATGTCGGGCAGTGCGCCTCGCGCATGCTCGCGCGTGTTTGCAAACCCATCGAGTAGCTGCACGGCAAAGAACGCGACACGCATTATCGGATCGCTGGCGCGGCCTACGTCGCATACCAAGAGCCGTCCGCCGGGGGCGAGGACACGCCGTGCCTCAGCGAGCGCCTCACGCTTCGCCCCGGGTCCGAGATGGTGGAACATCAGCGTGCTCACCACACAATCGACGTTCGCGTCCGCGAGCGGGATGCGATCGGCTAGCGCCTCGTGGAGCTCGAGCTCGACACCCTCGGCCCGCGCCTTCGCCGCTGCTCGCCTCAGCACCTCGGCATCGCCGTCGATGCCGATCAGCGTCACCGCCCGAGAAGCACGAGCGATCGCCAGCGCCATCTCGCCAGTACCACAGCCGAGATCCAGGATCCGCCTCGGAGCGCCAGAGCCGACCGCTCGCTCGACGAGTCGTGGACGCCATCGTCCCTGCCGCATCGCAATCGCGTTGATCGCGTCGTAGAGAGGCGTGAGCATCGCACGACCAGCAGCCGGGACATATCTATCGCTCACCCGCCGCACCATAGTCGCTGTCCACCCGACGCTCCGTCGCCGCAGGCTCGCCTGACCCACCGCTGCCTCAAAGCTGCGCGCGCCTGACCGCAGCCCCAAACCCCGTCTTCGTCTAAAGAGCGAGCGGTTGCGGCGCGTACGCTCTCAGCAATTGCGCCGGCGGCGCCGAGCGACCCCGCGTGAGAGACTCGCATGCAGGCGAATGGGTCTACCGATGGCTTCGCGCAGTGAGCGGAGCCTATGAGAGATAGTCCTACGTCTTCTAGGAAAGGGAAACACGACATGGCGGTAAAGATGCCGGTTACGGAGCTACACGCCGGGTTCAGCAGCCCGGGGGCGACCCCGACAGGTTGGGCGGAGGGACGCCAGCGCATCGACGAGGCGGAGGTGTTCTGGCTTTCGACGGTGCGTCCCGATGGACGTCCACACGTCACGCCGCTGTTGGCCGTGTGGCACGACGATGCGATGTACTTTTGCACGGGTCCGGACGAGCGTAAGGCGAAGAACCTCCGGCAGAACCCACAGTGCATTCTCACCACGGGCCAGAACGGTCTCGACGGTCTCGATCTCGTGGTCGAAGGACAGGCCGTCGAGGTCGGCGATGCAGCAGAGCTCGAACAGGTCGCCACCGCCTACGAGTCGAAGTACGGGGCGCGCTTCACAGCACCAGAGGGCACGTGGTTCGGTCTCAGCGACGCGATCCGCGCGGGTAAGGCGCTCCTCTATCGGGTCGCCCCCACGACAATTCTCGGCTTCGGCAAGGGTGAGCAGTTCAGCCAGACGCGATGGCGCTTTGCTTAACGTGGGCGAGGACGAGCTGCTACGTACTGGCTCCAGTAATCGTGAGTCGCCTGCTCCTGCCTTGCAGGCATCGCGAGTGCCCCCAGCCCCCGACGCCACGCTTGCACAATGGACGAGTTGGTGTCGTCCGAGCGTCCGCTTGACGGACTGCTGCCTTGCTTCGAGGGAGTCATTGCCCTCCATGGCGCGACGCTGCGTCGCTCGTCACGAGCTGGGCGTCGTGCTCTCTAGCAGGACCACTGGGGGATCGTCGCCGAACACCTGCGCCCAGCCGCCGCGCGTGTCCATGTACTCGCGAATCGCCGTAACCAGGCCGTCGGCGACCTCGTAGGCGAAGCAGTAGTCGTTGACGTAAGGGCGACCGTTTGGAAGCGTCGCCGACATCCTATGCTCGGCCAGCACCACGTCCCCCTCGCCAACCATCGATCGGGGCTCGAACGCCACGTTTGCGAAGAACCGCGGGTAGTCGTATGCCATGAATGCCACAATCGCATCACGATCAAGGTCGTTGAGGCCCCGCGGCGGCCCCGCGTCATCAGCACTTCCCAGCCCCAGCGCTATCTGCGTCGCATTGCCCGCAGGAGCCACCCAGACGACGTCGGGATGCAGCAACGCCGCGATGCGACCGGGGTCTCCCGTGGCGTAAGCCGCGTAGAGCGCCTGCACTGTCTCCTTCGCGGACATCGCCTCAGCCTACCTCAACAAGATGCAAGAGACTCGCGGGATTCGGACACGTTCACCGAATCAACGGGCGTGGTCCTTTCAGGCCACCATCAGGCAATCGGGGTCGTAAGCCCGCCCCACGGGCAGGACCCCCCCGGCACCCCCTGACCGACCAAGGATTCGACTGACCCTCGCACCTTGCGACAGGTGCGAGGGTCAGTCGCGGGGAATCGGACAAGATTCACGCCGCACCTTGCTATTGCTAGACCCGTGAGCGGGCAAACTACGCAGACATGAGCGATGCGCGCGCGGCCGAGAGAGCCACGATGAGCGACGCGCGCGCGGCTGAGAACGCCACGCCAGAGCCATCCCGCGCCCGGCGGCGGCTGATCCTCGCGATTTGCTGCATGAGCCTGTTGATCGTCGGGCTGGACAACACGATCGTGAACGTCGCGCTGCCCTCGATCGGGCGCGAACTGCACACGGAGGTGTCCGGCTTGCAGTGGACCGTGGACGCCTACACGCTGGTGCTCGCCAGCCTGCTGATGCTGTCCGGGTCGATGGCTGACCGCCTCGGGCGACGGCGGGTGTTTGAGACCGGGCTGGTGCTGTTCACGCTGGGATCGCTGCTGTGCAGCGCGGCGCCGACGCTGGGGTGGCTGATCGCGTTTCGCATGCTGCAGGCGGTTGGGGGCTCGATGCTCAACCCGGTGGCGATGTCGATCATCCGCAACGTCTTCACCGACCCGCGCGAGCGGGCCCAGGCGATCGGGATGTGGGGGGCCGCGGTCGGTTTGAGCTTGGCGCTAGGGCCAGTGGTCGGTGGCGCACTCGTGCAGTCAGCGGGATGGCGGTCGGTCTTCTGGATCAACATCCCCGTCGGCCTCGCCGCGCTGGCACTGACGATGCGCTTCGTTCCGGAGTCGCGCGCGCCGCGCCCGCGGCGTATCGACCCCGTCGGGCAAGTGCTGATGATCGCGCTGCTGGCGTCGCTCACCTACGCGATCATCGAGGCGCCCGCGGCCGGCTGGCTATCCGCGCAGAGCATCGTCCTGTTTGTCTTCGCCGCAACGACCCTGGTTGGCCTGATCGCGTACGAGTCACGGCGCACCGAACCGCTGATTGAACTGCGCTTCTTCCGCAGCGTCCCCTTCTCCAGCGCAAGCGCGATCGCAGTCTGCTCGTTCGCGGCGCTCGGCAGCTTCCTGTTCCTCAACACCCTCTACCTGCAGGAGATCCGTCACCTCTCACCCCTCACCGCCGGCCTCTACACGCTACCGATCGCGGCAATGACGCTGATCTTCGCGCCCCTCTCCGGGCGTCTGGTCGGCAGGCGCGGGCCGCGCGCGGGGCTGCTCGTCGGCGGGGTCGGGATCGCGCTCGGCGGGGGGCTGCTGACGGGCCTCACCGCGCACACACCGCTCGACTCGCTGCTGCCCGCCTACGTGATCTTCGGGATCGGCTTCGGCATGGTCAACCCGCCGATCACCACCACCGCGGTGCTCGGCATGCCCCCGGCACAGGCCGGCGTTGCGGCAGCCGTCGCCTCCACCTCGCGCCAAGTCGGGCAGACCCTGGGAGTCGCGATTGCGGGCGCGATCGCGGCGACCGCGCTGGGGGCGGTGGGGCCCGGCTTCGTCGCCTCCAGTCACGCCGCGTGGTGGGTCGTCACGGGCTGTGGACTCGCCGTGCTTGCGCTCGGGCTGCTCTCCACGACGGGTTGGGCGAATGCCACCGCACGGCAGATCGCCGAGGAATCAGCTCAACTGGCACACGTCGAGGCTCCCGAGGCCGAACTGGTTGGGGCTTGAGCCGCTCGGCTAACGTCGGACCACCGGACAAGCCCAAAGGTCCAATTATCGGTAAAATCTACGTGCTCTCCTTGACAACCGACTGCCGCCGCGCGAGGATGAGCGCCCGCTGACCGCTACCTGAAGGGGGCAAGGCGGATGACAGGGAGGTTGTACGGCGTGGGGCGCTTGTGCGTCCGCCACCGCTTCGTCGTCTGCAGTGTCTGGCTGGTAGCGGCGGTGGCACTGATCGCGATCTCGCACTCGCTGGGCGAAACCACGAGCGAAGACCTGTCGCTGCCCGGAACCGACAGCCAGCGCGCGGCCGACACGCTCGCCAAGTCGTTCCCCGACCAGGCCAACGGCTCCAGCCCGATCGTGATGCACGCCGCGCACGGCAAGCTCACCGAATCACGCTATGCGAGCGCGGTCGACCAGGCGGCCGCCGACGTGGCGAAAGCGCCGCATGTGGCGTCGGTCGTCAACCCGCTGACGCCCCAGGGCGCCTCGGCCTTGAGCAAGGACCAGGCCACCGGCTACCTCTCGGTCACGCTCGGCGAGAGCCCGGGCGAACTATCGGTGAGCGAAGCGCAGACGATCGTCGACGCCGCCAACCCCGCCAAGGCCGCGGGCCTGGAGGTGCAGACCGGCGGCCAGCTGGGGCAGAAGGTCTCCAAGCCCTCGACCGAGATCAGCGAGCTGATCGGGATCATCGCGGCGATGGTGATCCTGACGTTCACGTTCGGGACGATCGCCGCGATGGTGCTGCCGATCCTGAACGCAATCATCGCCCTGCTCACAACGCTTGCGATCATCCGCATCCTTGGCCACGTGACGACCGTGCCGAGCGTGGCACCGACCCTGGCGACGATGATCGGGCTGGGCGTAGGAATCGACTACGCCCTGTTCATCGTCACTCGCCACTTCCGCGGTCTTGGGGACGGCCTCGACTACGACGAGTCGATCGCGCGCGCCGCCGCCACCTCGGGCGGCGCCGTGTTCTTCGCCGGCGGGACCGTCACGATCGCGCTCGTGTCGCTCGCGGTGGCCGGCATCCCGCTAGTGACCACGATGGGAGAGATGGCGGGCATCGCGGTCGTCGTGGCGGTGCTCGCCGCGCTTACGCTGCTGCCAGCCGCGCTGGCGATCGCCGGCCCGGGGATCAACGCACTGCGCGTGCGCCCACCCCACCGCGACCTGCGACCCGAGGCCGCCACCGAACAGGGCGCGTGGGCGAAATGGGCCGGCACGATTGCCCGCCACCCGATGATCGCCGGCCTCGCTGCGCTGGCGATCCTGATCCCGCTGATGATCCCGCTGCTGTCGCTGGAGCTCGGCCAGCAGGACACCGCGGCGCTCTCCACCTCCACCACGGCGCGCAAAGCGTACGACCTGCTGTCCAAGAACTTCGGGCCGGGCGTCAACGGGCCGCTGATCGTCGCGGTGTCGCTGGGGTCTCCTGCCAAGAACGCCGAAGACCCCCGCCTGCAAACGCTCCAGCACGATGTGGCTACCACGCCCGGGGTCGCGGCGATCACTCCGATTCAGGTGAGCTCGACAGGCACGACCGCCTACTTCAACGCGATCGCGACGACCGGGCCCGCCGAGAAAGCGACCGAAGACCTGGTGCAACGGCTGCGCTCCAGCACGATCCCCAAAGCCGAGCAGGGCACCAACGTGCAGGCGGACGTCGGCGGCAGCACCGCCGGGTTCGTCGACCTGGCGACGCGCATCTCCGAAAAGCTGCCGCTGCAGATCCTCGTCGTGATCGCGCTCAGCTTCGTGCTGCTGATCCTCGCGTTCCGCACCGTCGTGATCCCCGCGCAGGCGGCGGCCATGAACCTGCTGTCGATCGCCGCCGCCTACGGCGTGCTCACCGCGATCTTCCAGTACGGGTGGCTGAGCGGCGTGATTGGCCTCGAAGGGCCGGTGCCGGTCGTCTCCTACGTGCCGCTGTTCATGTTCGCCGTGCTGTTCGGGCTGTCGATGGACTACGAGGTGTTTCTCGTCAGCCAGATCGAGGAGCACGTCAACTCCGGCCAGGACAACCGCGAATCGGTCGTCTCCGGCCTCGTCACGAGCGCGCGCGTGATTACCTCCGCCGCATTCATCATGGTGTTCGTGTTCGGCAGCTTCGTGCTCAACGGCGATCCCACCGTCAAGCAGTTCGGTGTCGGCCTGGCCGTCGCCGTGATCCTCGACTCGACGGTCGTGCGCTGCTTGCTGGTCCCGGCACTGATGCTGCTGATGGGGCGCATCAACTGGTGGATGCCCGCGTGGCTGGGACGGATCGTGCCACACACCAGCATCGAGGGCGCCGAGTTCTTTCAGGCCCGCGACACCGCCGCGGAGACCGAGCTCGCCACGAAGACTCCAGCGGCAGCGTCACCGACCCGTCGCTGACCAGCTCGATTGTCGCCACGCCTACCGCGATGCCTGCGCGGCAGGCCGGGCGACCGGCTCATGATCGCCGTGGAGAACGTCGGGATCGAGGTCGTAGCCGTTCGGCCATACGACGGTGCCAAGCTCGGAATCGACGCTCACCCGATGGAAGTAGGCGGGGTCTTGCAGCGGTTCGGCCATCGGCCCCCAAAGATCGCCCGAGAGATCCACCTCGCGGACAAGGCCGTCGGTGAACGTCAGTCGCAGCCGGAAGCCCTCGAGCGGCTCGACGGCGGTAACGCGAGCAAGTGAGCAAATGTCACTCATGGCAGGGGATCAATGCTAGCGAGCGGCTCGCGGATCTGGGCGCGTTCCCAGTCATCGCGCAACTCGACCCGATGCAGCTCGACCCACTCGCGAATGAGCCGCAGGGCTCGGATCGGAAGTTGACCGGCCAGTGGAGCGCCAGTGTCGATGACGATCTGAGCCTCGTGCTCCCCGTAGCGGGCGTGGAAGTGGGGTGGCGCATGGTCGTTGCTGTACATCGTCACGACGATCCCGTAGAACGCGCTGATCCGTGGCATCAGGCAGCCCGCCCGGAACATCGCGGCTGGGTGGTTTGGAGGTCGGTCGCTCGCGGTCCTATCACTGTCGCTCCTTCCTTCGACGGGCAGCACTGCTCGTTGGCCGGCTGCCTGATGGCAGATGCGCAACCCAGGGCCGCCGATCGCTTAACACATAGTTCTGGGCGGACGGCAGCATAACGGATAAAGCAGACGTTTGTCTGGCGGACATTTAGCTGTTACAAAGAAGCCACGAAACGGCCACAAAAGGCACATAACAGTAGGTAGACAGCTGTCTTACCCACCCTAGGGTGCTATGGGATGGCGACCTACACAGAGGAGCGTGCCGCGATTCTGCGTGACTTCGGCATCAAGGTTGCGAGGCTGCGCGCCGAACGCGGCTCGCAGGAAGCCTTTGCCCATACGGACAGGGTGCGTTTGCACCGCAACGCGATCGGGATCATCGAGCGCGGCGAATGCGAGCCGGGCCTACTCACGCTGTTGATCCTCGCCGACGCGTTTGAGGACAACTCGTTCTGGGAGCTTCTCAAAAGTCTCGCGGTGCCTCAGCAGCGCCGGCTGCGACGGCTCGCACGGTCGCCCGTCACCCCTCCAGCAGCAGAGTCACCGGCCCGTCGTTGACGAGCTCCACAACCATGTGCGCGCCGAATACCCCTCGCTTCGCACCGGCTGCCTCGCAGAAGCGCTCATACAGCGGCTCGGCGTGCGCCGGCGCGGCGGCTGCGGTGAAGCTCGGGCGGTTGCCTCGCGCGGCGTCGCCGTACAGCGTGAACTGGCTGATGCAGAGGATCTCGCGCTCGCCGAGCGACTCGTTCATGCGACCGTCGCCGTCCGCGAAGATGCGCAGCGCACGCACCTTCGCCGCCAGCCGCTCGGCGGTGGCGGGTTCGTCGTCGTGGGCGACCCCCAGCAGCACCAGCAGACCGGGGCCGATCAGGGCCAGCTCGCGGCCATCCACGCTCACCGCGGCGTGGGTGACCCTCTGCACGAGCGCTCGCATCCGCGCTCAAGGGTAAGCGGTCGGGCTCGCCCTCAAGCGGGCGACCCCGCCGCCAGCGAGTCCTCGCCGATGCGCCCCATCAGCCACGGGGTGAGCTCCTCCGCCGGGGCGGGGCGCGAGATCAGGTAGCCCTGGCCGGTGTCACAGCCCATCTCGGCGAGCCGCTCACACACGTCAGGGGTCTCGATGCCCTCTGCAACCACATGCAGTCCGAGGTGGCGGGCGAGGTCGATCGTGGTGCGCACGATCGCCTCCTCGCGAGCGCTCTCGCACATCGAGGTGACGAACGAACGGTCGATCTTCAGCTCCCCCACCGGCAGCTTCGCCAGGTAGGCGATCGAGGCGTTGCCGCTGCCGAAGTCGTCGATCGACAGCCCCACCCCCAGCGCGCGCAGCGCCTCCAGCACCCCCACCGCAGTCGTGGGGTCGGCCATCGCGGCACTCTCGGTGACCTCCAGTGTGAGCGCCGTCGCCGGAACCGCGTGACGCTCGAGCGCCGAGGCGATCTGCGCGGGCAGTTCCGGGTCGTGGAGGTTGCGCGCGGAGAGGTTCACCGAAATCCCCAGCTGCAACCCCGCCTGCCGCCAGCTCGTGGACTGGCGCAGGGCGATGTCGAGCACGTGCAGGGTCAGCGGGCCCACCAGCGCGGTCTGCTCGATCAGTGAGATGAACTGCAGCGGCGGGATCATGCCCTGCCGCGGATGGCGCCAGCGCAGCAGCGCCTCCACGCCGGTGACGCGCCCTGTGCGCAGCGCGATCTGCGGCTGGTAGAAGAGCGTGAAATCGCCCCGCTCCAGGGCGGGGCGGACCTCGCCCAGCAGCGCCAGCCGCTCCGCGCCGGAATGATCGTGCTCGGGCGAGTACACCTCTACGCGCCCCCGCCTCACGCGCGCACGACCGAGCGCCACGTCGGCGCGCTGTAGCAGCTCGTCGGCCGCTTGGGCGTGATCTGGCACGAGCGCGACACCGATGCTCGCCTCGACGTTCAGCGCGACGCCCGCAACCGTCACCGGCGTCTGCAGCGCCGCCTGCGCCGCCGCCGCGAGCGCGAGCGCCTCCTCCACTCCCTCGATCCGGGGGGTTAGGATCGCGTACTCGTCGCTGCCCAGCCGGGCCAGCAGCACGCCGGGATGCAGCTGCGCCCGCAGACGCGCCGCCACCTCGCTCAACACGGCGTCGCCGGCGCCGTGGCCGAGCGTGTCGTTGATCTGCTTGAACGCGTCGATGTCGAGCAGCATCACCGCGAGCTTCCCCGCGCTCGGGGCGGGCGGGGCGGGCGGGACCCCATCCACCCACGCGCTGAGCGCCTGCGCCACGCGCTCGCGGAACAGCGTGCGGTTGGGCAGCCCGGTGAGCGAGTCGTAGCGGGCGAGGCGATCGTTCTCCCGCGCCTGGCGGCGCAGCCGCCCGGAGGCGCTCGCCACGATCCGGTAGAGGATCGCCCACAACAGCGCCAAGCCGAGGAATACCACCAGCGCGATCGTGCGCTCGTCGTGGCCGACCGTGGCGGCGATCGGCCCGTAGCTCAGGTAGATCTCGAACGCTCCCGCGGGCAGCCCGGAGTGGACGAATTGCAGCGGGACGTACACCTCGACCAGTCGCCCCAACCCGACCTCGCTGGCGGTCTCGGCGTGCGGGGCGGGCGTGAGGAGCTCGGCCGGAGCGGGATGCCCCGCGAGCGCGTCCTGCAGGTCGTCGTCGTCGGCGCCGAGGCTGCGCCCGATCAGGGCGTGGTCATCGGAGTAGACGATCCGGCCCGCCGCGCTCCAGATCTTGATTCGTGCGAGATCGCTCACCGAGCGCGTGCGCAGTTGCTCGTCCAGCCTGTGGATGCTCTGCGTACTGAGTCCTTCGTGCAGGTCACGGGGGGTGAGCCACGGCTGGACCCCCAGCCGCGCCACTAACTGCGCTGACTGGTCGGCGTCGGCGAGGGTGCGCTGCACGATCTGCTCCTGCAGCACCCGTGCCAGCACGAACCCGAGCGCGACGATTGGGATCAGGCTCAGCAGCGCGACCTGTGTAGTCAGGCTGAAACGCGCGCGTCGTCGCGACATGCCTCCTTTATCGACAACGACTCCTTAATCTGAAGCCGCGTCCTCTTCGTCCCCCTCGTACAGCGACTCGCTCGCGAGCTGCTTGCCCTTGTGACTCCACAGCTTGATCTCCAGTAGATCGTGGCGGTAGTCGTCGGGGGCGATCAGCGTGAAGCGGTTGTCGGCCAGCTCGCACTGATCCACTGCAAGGTCGGCCAGCTCCGCCGTGACGATCGCGCCTCCCGCCACCAGCGGGCGGCCCCATACGAGCGTCATCGCCGCGACGTCACCGCCCGGCCCGCGCCAGCCGCCGATCACCTCGTCGCACAGGTCGAGGCTCCACTGCGGGTTGGCGTCGGCGGTCTGGTCGGTGAAGTCCGCCTGCGCGGTGAAGTCGCTCGGTTCGCCGCCCTCCTCGCTCGTGGGCACGTAGCGCACGTACCCGTACAACTCATATCCCCCGGAGGTGGTGGTCGTGGCGGGCACATACGTGCGACCATGCCAGCTGCGGTCGGGGTACCACAGGATCTCCCCCGGCTCGCCGAGGTCCTCGGGCGCATCGGTCAGATCCCGCGAGGCCGCCAGCAGCTCCCGCTGCAGGCGGTCTGCCCAGCGGCCGTATGGCAGCCCTTCCTGGGGAGGCTCCGCCGCGAAGCGGGGTACCAAGCGCTCAACCGGTGGCATCTGGCGAGCAGCCTACAGGCGTCCTACGCATCGCGCAGTTGCGCGGCCGCGTCCTCGGGTGCGACGATGTTGAGGTTGACCCCCGTGGAGAGCTCCAGGCCCGCGAGGTGGGTGAGCCGGGGGAACACGTCGATGCGCCAGCAGAAGCGCTCCGCGCCGCGTGGCGCGGTGCGCACCCACAGGTTCAGCGGCGGGCTCGTCCCCAGGTGGCGCGCGAGACGGCGCAGCCCGTCGTGCAGCAGCGCCGCCCCGCTCGGGCCCGCCTGCTCAAAGCGCGCGCGGGGGCGGCGCGGGGCGAGCATCAGGTGGTAGGGCACCCGCGAGGCATAGGGCGCCATCAGCACCGCCTCGTCGTCGATCGCCACCACCCGCTCGCCTCGACGGACCTCCTCGGCAACTAGGTCCCCCACCAGTTCGCTGCCCATCGTGCGCGTCGCGTACGCTCCGGCGCGCTCGCGCTCGCGCGCCACGTCGGCTGGCACGAAGTCCAGCGCATACAGCTGCGCATGCGTGTGCGGCAGCGACGCCCCGGCCTCGCGCCGCTCGTTGACGATCAGCTGCACGCAGGCGCACTCCGCGTGGGCCCGCATCCGCTCGCGCCAAACCTCCACGGCCGCGACCACCTGCTCGACGGGTAGCTCCGCCAGCGAGTACACCGATTGCGGCGCGTTGACGATCACCTCGTGCGCCCCGGTGGCGGGCATCGCGGTGAAGAGGTCGGGGTGGGAGTCCCGCACTCCGGGCTGCGTCGCCGAGGCGGCCACCGGGTCGGGTGCGGCGGAGGAGCCGCCCGGTATTGGATGGGTTGGGATAGGGGGAGGGGTGTGGAGGCTCGCTGCGAGGGAGTCGCGTTGTGGCACCCCTGGAGTGAGCGCGGGGAACAGGTTGGGCACCACGCGCACTGTCCAGCCCGGCGAGTCCGCGGGGCCTCCCCGTGGGCGCACCGCATAGAGCTCCGGGGGAGTGCGGTCCTCGTGGCCCTCCGCGAACGGATCCTGTCCAACGTCGATCGGATCGGGCGGCGTGCAGCGCGGCTCGCCGCCCGGCCGCCGCGAGCGCTCGCCCGCCACGATCGTCTTGTACCCGGTGAGCGGGTCCACGCGAATCTCAGGCACTAGCTGCCTCACCCCACCATCGCGTAGCGCTGGACGTCGCGTTCGAGCGTGGCAACGCTCGGGTAGGCGCCCTGGCGGATGTAGTTGCGTTCGCCGCGGCGGTTGTAGAAGATCGTGGCGGGAACCAGCGTGGAGTCCGAAACTTCCACGCCGATCTGGGTGGAGGGATCGAAGTAGCTGGGGTAGCTGACCGGGAAGGAATGGAGGAATTCCAGCGGCTTGGCGCGGGAGGTATCGCCGGAGTCGAGTCCGACGAACGCGACCTCACGCCCGAGGTTGGTGGCGGTGCGCTGGAATACGCCGAACTCGGCCTTGCACGAGGTGCACCACGAAGCCCACTTGTTGAGCACCACCGGCCATCCCTTCAGCGCCGCCAGTCGCGCCCGCAGCGCGCTCGCGCCGCTGCCCAGCAGCTCGTCCGCCTGCGCGTGCAGCGCCGCCAGCGGCCCGGGCGATCCCACCAGGCGCGCCTGCATCTGCGAAAGGGTCAGACGCTGTGACGGCGGGGCCTCCGAGGGAGCCGGAGTGCTCGCGAGTTGCACAACACCGACGACCAGCACAACCGCGAGGACGAGCCCGCCGACGAGCGCGATGAGCTGCTTCGGAGACATCGCGGTGAGCATGCCAGATCGACGCCGGCTCACGTCCCATTCCAGCCACCAGGCCGCGGTGCAGACCATTGCTGCCGCAGCGCGAGAGGGTGTTCATCAGGCACCCCCTTCAATCCGGCCGCAGAGTGCTGTATCTTGGATGGACTCCGAGCCAAGTTGCTCTGGGTACCCGGGGGTCTGCCGGCAGGGTCGGCGCTCCGAGCCACGTCGAGGGCTCATTCTGCGGCGGCTCCATCTCGAAGTCCACTGCCTCTTATGGCCGAGTCCACACCAGTGGCCCTTGCGGTCGCGTCCATCCCAAGCTCCGCCGACATCGCACGGGCGGAGGAGTTCGTGCGCGAGCGCTTCCTGCACGAGGGGGAGGACGCCGCCGTCGCGCTCGCTCGGGGGGGCGGGCACGCAACCCCCCGCCGGCGGGCGCTGGACGCCGCGCTGGCGGAGCTCGAGGAGCGTGTCCGCTACCCCTCGACAGCGTGGCGGCGGGAGTTCTCGCTGCTGCTCGGGCTGGAAAGAGTGCTCTCCGACCAGGAGCCGCGGCTGCGCGACGGCACCGTGCTCTCGGCCCACCAGGTGGACGCGCTGTCGGGCACCCTCACCGCACTGCTGGCGGAGGCCGAACGTTCGGGCGCCAACGGCAACAGCCGTGCCGCGGCTGCCGCCTCGCCGGAGCTGCTGGCCTCGGCGGCGATTCTCGGCAACGGGGAGAGTTCCGCCAACGGCACCCCCCCCGGCTCGGCGCGATCGACGGCGAGCGCGGATGGGGCGGCAGAGGGGGACGACTACGGGCACAGCGGCGCCAACGGGGGAGGCAAGGAGCCCGTCGATGCAGTCGGGATCGCCGACGTTGATGAGAACGAGGGGAAAGACGCAGACGCAGACGCGGACGACGCAGACACGGACGATGAGGACGTCGAGACCGCGGAGGAGGACGAGGAGAAGGACGAAGAGGAAGAGCTGGGCGACCTCGAGGACGAGCTGGAGCCGCTCCCTGAGAGCGACGCGGAGGAGACCGAGGAGAGCGACGATGAGCCGCTCGACTGGGTGGATGAGGACGAGGAGGAGGTGCTCCCCGACCAGCCCGAGGACCCCAACGCGGCGAAGCGCTTCTGGTTTGAGCACGCCACAGGCGCCGGCAAGACCGTAGCCGCGCTGGGCTTCGTCGAGGCCTCGCAGACCGGCGGCATCCTGATCCTCACCCACCGGCGCAATCTCGTCGACCAGTTCCTCGGGGAGCTGCGCGACCGCGGCTACTCGCGGCGCATCTCCCGCCCGTTGTACATGGGCGAGGACTCCACGCAGGGTCCCGTTTCGGTCGAGACCTACCAGTGGTTCGTGCGCAACGCCGGGCGCATCTCCAGCGCCTACACGATCGTGATCTGCGACGAGGCGCATACCGCCCTGGGTGAGAAGACCAGCGGCGCAATCCGCGCCTGGACCGGCCCGATCTTCATCGGCATGACCGCCACGGGGGCGCTGATCGCACGCCACGTCACCGATCTGTTCCCCACCCAAACCTCGCGCTTCGACCTCGCCCAGGCCGCGCGCCGCGGCGTGATCTCGCCGCTGCGCTGCGTGCGCATCCCGCCGGGCGTGGGCGTGCGCACGATCGCCAAGGTGCCGTTGCGACGGGGTGAGGTGGACATCGAGTTCGACCAGGAGGAGCTCGCGCAGCTGCTCGACCAACAGCCCTTCAACCTGGCGATGGCCAACCTCTACCGCACTCGCTTCAACGGCGTGCCGGGCGTCGTGTACGCGGCGGGGGTGTGCCACGCCTACAACCTCGCGGAGGCGTTCCGGGCGGAAGGGATCAAAGCGCAGGGGGTCTCGGGCGAGACGCCCAAGCGCGAGCTGGCGAGCATCCTCGCGCGCTACGAGCGGGGCGAGATCGACGTGCTGATCAACGCACAGCTGCTGGCGGAGGGGTGGAACAGTCCCCGCGCCACCGTTTGCGTGCATCTTGCGCCGACGGCCTCCAAGCGCATCTACCAGCAGCGGGTGGGGCGGGTTACGCGCCGCAACCCCGGCAAGGAGGCGGGGCTGGTGGTGGACTTCGTGCATCCCGCCACCAAGCACGACGATCCCGTGGTGACGCTGCACTCGCTGCTTGACCGCGACGTCTACCGCGGGGGGGCGATCGTCGTCGGCCCGGTGCGCCGCGGGCGCGGGCGGCGCATGCGCGTGGAGCGCCGCGTGCTACCGGTGTGCGCGGAGGAGGAGCGGCGCTTCGCGGTGTTCGAGCGCGAGCTGTGGCGGATCGCCGTGGAGAACCTCGATTACGGCGAGCAGCACGTGTGGGCGGCGCTCGCCGGCGCGCGCGTCACCGCCCCTGGCTGGCGCCGGGCGCGAGCGATGCTGCACTTCGACCGCGGCGGCGAGCTGAAGAGCAGATTTTTGATCACCGCCGTGCAACGCAATCCCAACCCGCAGCTGCGGCTGCGTGCGCTGGCCGACATCGCCGCCGGCCGCGACCCCGACGCATTCGACACCGCGATCGATGTGATCGGCGCCTGGCCGCGCGATGAGCGCCGCGAGGCTTCGAAGATCATGCTGCGCTCCCTGGTGGAGCGGCGCATCGGCCGTCGCGACCAAGCCAGCGCCTGGATCTGGCGTCTGGCCGAGTACACGCGCGAGCTGCACGAGGAGTACGCGGTGCAACGCTGGCCGGAGACCAAGAGATTGTTGGGCCTGCTCGTCAACTCCTCCGGCGGCGCCCACGCGCGCAACGCGCGACGGTTGATCCACGCCTCACGCAAGCAAGACCGCCGCCTCGCCGCCGCGCTGTTGGCAGCCGCCCTCGCGCACACCCCCGAGGCCGAAGAGGCGCTGCGCGGCGCGCGCACACGCATGGCACGCAAGCCCCCGGCGCTCGCACGCGAGCTGCTGCGCAACTTCCCCAAGCGCCGCGCGCGCAACAACAAGCGCAAGCGCAAGGGTCCCAAAGGCGCGGCTGGAGCGGTGACGCGAGCACAACCCAGGACGGCCGGGGTGCCGATCCCCGTGGCAGCCAGCGAGGCGGAGAGCATCGCCCAGGCCGTCAGCGTCGCCGAGGGCGTCGGGGAGGCGGTGGGTAGCGCGACGGTGGGGGTCGCCGAGCCTGTGTCCGCTGCCGAGGTAGGGGGCGCCGAGCAGGAGCTTGTCGCCAGCGTAGGAGGCACCGTGCCGGCCACCAGGCCCGTGGATGCCTCCAAGCCGCCGGGCGCGGCAGGGAAGCCTGTGGACGCCCCCGAGCCGGCGGGCGGCGCGAAGAGGGATGCTGAGAAGCCGCCAGGGACGCCGGAGGCGTCGAACACTGTTTCGTCGAGCCCAACCATGCCAGAGACAGGGGCCCGCGCGCGACCCAAAGCCCGAGCACGCACCACCAAAAAGCCGGTGGAGTCACCCAAGGAGGCCGTCGAGTCAGCCGCCGCACGCGTGAAAGCCGCCAGCGCCGCCCTCGTGGGGGACGAGAAGAAGAAAAAGAAATCCACCCGCGTCAAACCAGCTGCGAGCAAACGCGCCAAAGCAACCAAACCAAAAGCCCCCGCGAGCAAGACCTCCAAGGGTTGAGCTTGCGACCCCGGGCCATCGAGGACCCGGCCGGTCTTGGTTCAGTGCAGCGCTCTAACCGGGGCGGCGCTCGTCATCGAACGCATACCGTCGCGCGCGGCGCGGTTGACGCCCACGCCTGCGTCCTCGTCCAGCACCGCGCGCATGTCCAACTCGACCGTCTCCTGGCTGAGGTACGCGTTATCTGCCGAGATCCGACCACCCGCCCGCGGTCCCGGCCGCCGGTCTTCGGCGGTCATGTCTCCATGAGTCGCCGAAAACTCTGACGCGAACAGCGTGTCGTCCCCCGTGTCTGCCGGCACCTGATTTACCGCACGGGCTGCCACCGGGCCAAAAGCCTCATGTTCTTTGCTCATCACCTCGCTCGGATCGGCGCCGCGCCGGCGCCGAAGCTCGAGGTGCTCGCGGATGGCATCATCTAACAACCCCATTGCGCCGTCGTACTCTAGCGACCTTCCCGGCGCCTTTTTTCGCGACGCCCTACACTTGCCACACGGTCGCCCGTCGTTTGCAGCCGTGTGCGGGGCTATAGCTCAGTTGGGAGAGCGCCTGGATCGCACCCAGGAGGTCGGGGGTTCGAGTCCCCCTAGCTCCATTTCTAAAGATCCCTGCTAATCGGCTAGTTTTTGCGGCGCGAGATCGGCGGGAGTCGTTGTGCGACGCTCCTCATACGACCTTGGGCTCGCTCCAGCCTCGAGCCTCTCCCAACGACCCGGCTGGCGAACGGGCGAGCGCCTGACAGGAGGAACCATGAGCAATCAGCTGCCCGATCCTCGCCTTCGCAAGGTCTACCGTTTGGAGGTCATCCTCGGAGAACCGCTGGATCTCGGCGAGCTCGCACAGGGCCACCGGCGGATCGTGCCCCAGACCGGCGGCACGTTCACCGGTCCTGAGCTCAACGGCACGCTACTCCCAGGCGCCAGCGCGGACTGGCAGATTCTCCTGCCGGACGGCACCGCACTCGGCGACATCCGCTACACGCTGCAGACCGACGCCGGCGATCTGCTCTACGTGCAATCTCGAGGCGTGCGCCACGGCAGCGCCGAGGTGCTCGCACGTCTCGGGCGCGGCGAGGACGTTGACGCCGGCGAGTACACCTTCCGCACCTCGACCCAGATCGAGACCGCCGCCCCCCAGCTCGACTGGCTGAACAAAGGCGTGTTCATCAGCGTCGGCGGCCGCCAGCCGACAGGCGTGATCTACGAGACATACCTCGTCGAATGACCCCTTCGCATGAGCACAACAACGGGAAGGTTGCGATCGTCACCGGCGCCTCGCAGGGCATCGGCGCGGGTATCACGAAGGCGTACCGTGAGCTCGGATACGTCGTGATCGCGACCGCTCGTTCGATCGGGCCGTCTGAGGACTCCGGCATCGTGACCATCGGAGGTGACATCGCCGACCCTGAGACGGCGCGGCGTGTCGTGGGGGAGGCGGTCGAGCGCTTTGGGCGGATCGACACGTTGATCAACAACGCCGGGATCTACATCGGCAAGTCCTTCACGGACTACACCCTCGCGGACTTCAACGCCCTGGTCGCCGTCAACCTGGCGGGCTTCTTTCACATGACAACGCGCACGATCAAACACATGCTCGATCAGGGTCGTGGGCACGTGGTCAATGTTTCGACGACGCTCGTTGAGCAGGCGGATAGCGGTCGACCCGCCGCCCTGCCCGTCCTGACCAAGGGGGGCCTGGTTGCGGTCACCAAATCGCTTGCGATCGAGTATGCCTCCCGTGGTCTGCGGGTAAATGCCGTCTCTCTGGGCGTGATCAAAACGCCGATTCACGATGAGAGCTCTTACGCGGGGATGGGTGCGCTGCATCCCGTCGGCCGGGTTGGCGAGATCGAGGATGTGGTCGGTGGAGTCACCTATCTCGAGTCGGCGCCCTTCGTGACCGGAGAGGTCCTGTACATCGACGGCGGCCAGAGCGCCGGACGCTGACCGTGGGGCTATTGAGTCAATTCCAACAACGGAGGTCAGCATGAGCACCATTGACGAGCGGATGGTCTTGGCCCACTTCATCGTTTCGGATGATGTCGAGCGTTCCCGCCGCTTTTACACCGACGTACTTGGCGGCAAGACCGTCATCTCCGGCGAGGCGGGTGACGAGGTGACGTACGTCGCGCTGGCCAACAGCTGGATCATCATCAACAACGGCGGAGGTCCGACCGACGACAAGCCGACCGTCACGCTCGAGACGCAGCCCGACCCAGATCGGGTGAGCAGCTTCCTCAATATCCGGGTCGCGGACATCCAAGCGGTGTACGCCGAGTGGAGCGCGCGGGGCGCCCAATTCCTGACGCCGCCCAAGCAGCACGAGACCGAGATTCGCTGCTACATCCGGGATCCCGACGGCTACCTGATCGAGGTGGGTCAAACGACGCTCGCGAGGGGTTGGCGTCCACCAACATCCGTGCCCGAGTGAGCCGCAACCAGTCGCCGGCCTCCTCGACATCGACGAGGACTCGACATCGGCATCGTGCCTGCAGCTGCTAGATCGCCTGGCGAACCGGGCTCGGACCGGCCCCACAGAGCCCAAAGCTGATTAGCTCTGAGGCGTGCTTGGTGTGCCGACAGGGGTGACCGCGTGCCTATTCGACCTCGACGGAGTGCTGACGCAGACGGCCAAGGTGCATTCCGCCGCCTGGAAGCAGATGTTCGACGATTACTTGCGCAAGCGCGCCCAGCGGACCGACGAAGCCTTCGTTCCCTTCGATCCGATCCGCGAGTACGACCAATACGTCGACGGCAAGCCTCGCTATGACGGCGTACGGGCATTTCTCGCCTCGCGCGGGGTGGCACTACCGGAGGGCGACCCGAGCGACACGCCGGATACGGAGACGATCGACGGTCTGGGCAACCGCAAGAACGAGATCGTGCTCAGACTCATCCGCGAACAGGGTGTGCAGCCATATGAGGGCTCGGTCCGCTACGTCAAAGCGGTCCAAGCGGCCGGATTGCGACGCGCCGTTGTCTCCTCCAGCACCAACTGCCGCGATGTTCTCGCCGCCGCCGGCATTCAGGACCTGTTCGAAGCGATCATCGACGGAGTCGTGGCCGAGCGCGAGCATCTCCAGGGCAAGCCTGCGCCGGACACGTTCCTCGCGGGGGCGCGGGCCTTGGGCATCGAGCCCGTTGAGGCGGTCGTGTTCGAGGACGCGCTGGCGGGTGTCGAGGCCGGTCGAGCGGGGCGCTTTGGCTTCGTGGTCGGCGTCGATCGAGTCGGTCAGGCGGAGGCGTTGAGGGCCCACGGCGCCGACCTCGTCGTGGAAGATCTGGCCGAGCTGTTGACGACGCCATGATCCAGCATCCGGACTTCGCGGTCGAACCCTGGGCCGTGCACGAGACCGCCCTGGACCTCGACAGGCTCGCGCAGACGGAGTCGGTGTTCGCGCTTGCCAACGGTCACATCGGCCTGCGCGGGAACCTCGACGAGGGAGAGCCTTACGGCTTGCCGGGTACCTACCTGGCCGGTGTCTATGAGGTGCGGCCCCTCCCCTACGCCGAGGCGGGCTATGGCGATCCCGAGGCCGGCCAGACTGTCATCAACGTGACCAACGGCAAGATCATCCGCCTGCTGGTGGACGACGAGCCGTTTGACATCCGCTACGGCGAGCTGCGCCGCCACGAACGGGTGCTCGATCTTCGCGCCGGAGTGCTGCGCCGCACGGTCGAATGGGTGTCTCCGACGGGACGTTCCGTGCGGGTGACCTCCACGCGCCTGGTGTCGTTTACGCAGCGCGCGGTCGCGGCCGTCCTCTACGAAGTCGAGGCGCTCGACGGTCAGACGCCGGTGGTCGTGCAGTCTGAGCTCGTCGCCAATGAGAAGCTGCCGGTCGCCGAGCGCGATCCCCGGGCCGCGTCGGCGCTCGCCTCACCATTGCAATCCGAGCTCTTTGCCGCGCGTGACACCCGCGTGATCCTGGAGCATTCCACGCGCGCGAGCGGCCTGACGATGGCCGCGGCGATGGATCACGTCATCGACGGGCCGGCGGACACGACGGCCACCTCGGAAAGCTTCGAGGACCTCGGTCGCCAGCTCGTGACGGCCGACCTCGTGCCCAAAAAGCCTCTTCGAATCGTCAAGCTCATCAGCTACGGATGGTCGCGCAGGCGCTCGGCGCCGGCGATCGTCGACCAGGTTGCAGCCGCGCTGGCGGAGGCGCGACACCGTGGCTGGGACGGTCTCCTCGCCGACCAACGCGCTTACCTGGACGACTTCTGGGATCGTGCCGACGTCGAGATCGAGGGTGACGCCGAGCTGCAGCTGGCGGTTCGCTTCGGCCTCTTCCACACGCTTCAGGCCGGCGCCAGGGCGGAGCGGCGGGCGATCGCGGCCAAGGGGCTGACCGGACCGGGCTATGACGGACACGCGTTCTGGGATACGGAGACCTTCGTCCTGCCGGTCCTGACATACACGGCTCCGCACGCCGCGCGCGACGCCCTGCGCTGGCGCCATCTCACGCTCGATCTCGCACGGGAGCGAGCGACCTCGCTGGGGCTGGAGGGTGCCGCGTTTCCCTGGCGGACGATCCGGGGGCAGGAGTGCTCGGGGTACTGGCCGGCAGGGACAGCGGCGTTCCATATCAATGCCGACATCGCCGATGCCGTCGTCCGCTATGAGGCGGCCAGCGATCACGACGAGGAGTTCGCGCGCGGCGTCGGCCTGGAGCTGCTCGTCGAGACGGCTCGGCTGTGGCGCTCGCTGGGGCACCACGATGCCGCCGGCCACTTCCGGATCGACGGCGTAACCGGTCCCGACGAGTACAGCGCAATCGCCGACAACAACGTCTACACAAACCTGATGGCCGAGCGCAACCTGCGCGAGGCTTTCGAGCGCGCAAAGCGCTATCCCCAGCGCGCCGCTGAGCTCGGAGTCGACGACGAGGAGGCAGCCGCCTGGCGTGACGCCGCCCAGGCGATGCTCATCCCCTACGACAAGGAGCTGGGAGTCCACCCTCAAGCGGAGGCGTTCACGGAGCACGAGATCTGGGACTTCGACGCGACCGCCCTCGAGCAGTATCCGCTGCTGCTGCACTTCCCCTACTTCGACCTTTATCGCAAGCAGGTCGTCAAGCAGGCCGACCTGGTGCTCGCGCTGCATCTGCGCGGTGACGCCTTTGCCGACGAGGAGAAGGCGCGCGATTTCGCCTACTACGAGGGACTGACGGTTCGCGACTCCTCGCTGTCGGCCTGCACCCAGGCGGTCATCGCCGCGGAGGTCGGACACCTCGAGCTTGCTTACGACTACCTCAGTGAGGCCGCCCTCATCGATCTCGACGACCTCCAGCACAACACGCGCGACGGCCTGCACATCGCGTCGCTGGCGGGGACATGGATCGCCGCCGTCGCGGGATTTGGAGGGATGCGAGACCACAACGGGATCCTGAGCTTCGCGCCCCGCCTACCGCAGGCGCTCACCCGGCTCACGTTCCGCCTCTGCTTCCGTGGGCGCAGGCTGCTGGTGGAGGTTGGTCCCGAGCAGGCGGCGTACTCGCTACTTCAGGGCGCCTCCCTGGAGATCGTCCATCACGGCACGAAGGCCACGGTTGACCCGCGAGGACCGCAGACCTGTCCCATCCCTCCCGCACCCTCGCGCGAGACCCCTGGACAGCCGCGCGGGCGCACACCAGAGCGGCGAGGAGCGCCGTTGTAAAGACCACGCCTGGCGCTGCGTTGCGGGACCGACAAGCGTCTACGTGTGCATGACCACCCTTCGCCCAGCATGACCACCTTTCGCCCAGCATCGCACGGCAAGGAAGAAATGCGAATCGGCGGACGGTAGATACCCACCGCTCTGAGGGAAGTGGGGTCTGACGCGGGATGCATTCGACAAGGACGGATGGGTAGCTGGCTTCGTTTACGCCACCTGCGTGGTGGCCGACAACCGGTCGACCTCCGCGGGAGTCAGCCTCAGCACGGCGGCGGGCAGGATCTGCCCGAGTTGCTCTGTCGTCCGTGCGCTGGCGATCGGGGCGAGGACCCGCGGCTGGGCGAGCAACCAGGCGAGCGCGACGGCCGCCACCGTCGTTTCGTGAGCCGCCGCCACCTTGTCAAGCGCCTCCAGTACCCCCGCTCCCCCACTGTCGAGGTAAGCGCGGGCGGCCTCGGCGCGCTCGGATTTGACGGCCTCGCCGCCAGGCCGGTACTTGCCACTCAGAAAGCCCTTGGCCAGCGCGAAGTAAGGCAACACGGAAAGGTCCCAGGCCTCGGCGAGGGGCAGCAGCGTGCGCTCAAAGTCGCGCTCGAGGAGGTTGTAGTGCGGTTGCAGGACCGTGAACTCTGCAAGCCCATGCGTGCGCTGGAAATCGAGTGCCGTGGCGAGCCGCTGCGCCGTGTAGTTGGAGGCCCCGATGTGGCGGACCGTGCCTGCCTTGACGAGTGCGTCGAAGGCGCCCAGCGACTCTTCGAGCGCCGTCTCCTGGTCGTCGAAGTGCGCGTAGTAGAGGTCGATGCGGTCGGTCTGCAGGCGCTCGAGCGAGGCGTGCGCCTCGCGCTCGATCGTGTCCGCCCGTAGGTTGCGGACCGCTCCGTGGCCGCCGCCGACCTTCGTGGCCAGGACGATCTGGTCGCGGTTCCCGCGACTGGCGATCCAGCGCCCGATGATCGTCTCCGAGCGGCCGTGCTCGACCAGATAGGAGTTCGCGGTGTCGATGAAGTTGCCGCCCGCGCCGGTGTACGCGTCGAGGATGGCGTGAGACTGCGGCTCATCGGCGGTCCAGCCGAACACGTTGCCACCGAGACAGATGGGGAACACGTCGAGGTCGGTGCGTCCGAGCGTGGCCACGCTCCCCACGGTAGCCGTTGCCGCGGTGCAGCGATGCTACGACCTCGGGCGGCCCACCGAGGCGCGCAGCTCGGCGATGAGTACGTCTGTTGGATCGCCGCGTTCCGCGACGCTTTGCGCACCACGTGTCGCCGACGATGGGGCCGCCACGGGCGCGACGTCGACGCCCCCGGCGGCCAGGTCGGCCGCTAGGCCGGGGCGCTGTCCAAGCCGCCCCGGCCTCTCGAGCCGGTGAGCTCCGGTCTCACGGCACGGCGGCGACGAAGCCCTGCCCGGTGGAGAGCGTCTCGGTCGTTTCGATCTGGTAGCCGCCGGGACAGCTCTCAGACGGCCCCATTGCGAATGGACCTGTGTCACCCGCCGGGGTGACGAGCACCGGGTTGCCCGCGAATGACGGCGTGAGGCAGTAGACACCGTTCGTTTTGGTAACCGAGGTGAAGCCGACGGGGGCAGAGACGAACGCGGGGTTGCCTGCGCTGTTGATCGCGACGACCGCGTACGCGATTGCGCTCCCCGGCGCGCCTGCCGGGCCCGCCGCTCCGCCGCCACCCTGCGGGCCGGCCGGACCGGTCGCGCCTTTCGCGCCCGCGTTGCCTTTGAGCTCCTTGAGCACCTTCGGGCTAATCTGCTTCTTTGAGCTGATCAGATAGTGAGTGGCTGCAAGCGCACCGCCACTCATCGAGAACACCAGCGCAAGAGTGGCCGCGACGTTCGCGTAGGTTAGGCGAGGACGAAATTTGGACAATACAGCTCCTTTTGCCGGATGGATCGGATCAGAAAGACCGCGGCGAAGCATACAGCCGGCCGAAACGATGACGAGGCGTCGAGCACGTCAGAGTGGAAGCCTCGATGACGGCGACTCCGCGATGGAAGACCCGGGCGCCGGAGCGACCCCTCGCTGCTGTCCACGCCCCCCGTCGTGATTACGCACTTGCACGAGTCTCCATAAGGCATTGCGCGATCGGACACCGGCCGGGCTCGCGGCAGCCTATCGGTCGGACTCGCGGACAACCAGCAACGCTCCGGCGCCTGTTGGTGCCATTGCCTCGCTGACGCACTCCTCGGCCCGGACCAGTTCGCGGAATTCGCGTACCTCCTCCGCGTGTGAGATCACGTTGTCGACGACCAACAGACCACCCGGCTTGAGCACGCGCACCAGATCGGGCCAGTAGCTGGTGTAGGCCGGACGTTCGGCGTCCAAGAAGATCATGTCCCATGTCGCGTCAGACGCCTCACGCAGCGTCACCGCGGCATCCGCGACCCGCAGCTCGACCACGTCGCGCAACTCGGCACGATCGAGGTTCCTCGCTGCCTGTGCGCTTCGACCAGGATCGATGTCTGCGCTCACGAGGTGCCCACCGGTGGCGCGCACGGCGTCAGCCACCCACAACGTCGAGTAGCCATTCGAGGTACCGAGCTCCAGCACCGCGTGCGGCCGGATAGCGCGTATGAGCACAGCAAGTAGCTGCGCCGTGTCCGGCTCGACGTTGCGCAATCGCTCTAAACGGTCGGCCTTGCTCGCGTCATGCGCAACGCCGTGGCGGTGCACCTCATCGAGCAAAGCGATCAGCTCATCGTCCATCGAACTCCCTTCTGCATCGCTGACCAAGCTGGTGATGCAATGCTAAGGCGTAGCCCGCGATGCGATCCTCGGTGTCACCGTCTCGGTTGCCGGCAGTGGTGTCGGCCGCGCTCACGCTGCCGCACCTTCCGGGCGTGGGTGAGGGTGTATGGCAGCACGATTCGGTGTACGAGCTCGACGAGTCTCCAGATCGGGCGTGCGATGGGCTGTTCGTAACGGACGAGCGTGGTCCATAGCACCGTGGACTCTTGGACGATCACGACGTTGTGCCCGGTGATCAGGGCGGAGCGGGCCTGGAGCGTCACCGTGTCGGGTCGATCGTCGAGCATGCGCCAGCCGAGCACGTTCGTGGGCGACCGCCCAGGCGCGAGCCGCAGCCCGAGAACGAACCGCCAACCGAGCATCAGGAACCAGCGGGCGATGGTTGGGGCGCCCTCCCAGGTCGCGCGCGCCCACTGCTCAGCACTCATCGACCGGGCGTCACCAGCCGCAAGCTCATACGTGATCGCCCGGTCAGCACCAGCCAGGCCCTCGCACGAACGAATTGCCTCGGGTACTCCGACGACGTGGGCATGCGAACGAATCACACCGGCAATCTCCCCCGCGCTCGCGCGGCGAACTCGGCGTGAGTGCATTTCCCGGCCAGCATGAGCACACCCACCACACTAAGACAATGTCATGCGGTTGCCGTGAACGTTGCGGCTGAATCAGACAGGCCGGGAGGCCACGCCCGACTCCATCCAGCCGGTGAGCAAACGTAGCTGTATTCAGTCCGGCCCGTCAGACGGTGGCTTGGGGGGAGGGTTTCGGTTGAGCTGGGGCGCCAGCCAGTGGGTGACCGTCGTGGGCCGGCTTGGATCGGTCATGGCCCTGACTGCGTCGAGGCGCTGCTGGTCGCGGCGGCTGACGCGTTCATGTTGGCGGAGGTGTTCATCCCAGGAGCCGACGACGAACTGCTCGAGCACGCGCCCGGGATCGGTCGCGTCGCGCCACACGCGCCAACTCACCGCGCCCGTGCGCCGCCGGGCGCGGCGCCCAGCGTAGAGGGCGTCAACGAGGTCTGACTCCAGCCCCGGTGTTGGCCGGTACTCGAGCGTCACGAGCACCGGCCCGTCAGTCGCGCTGGGGTCGAGGAGTCGCGGGTCTGGCCAGTCGCCCGCCGGCAACAGGTCTACAGGGGAGATCGCCTTGAACGGCAGCCACACACCGGCCACGGCGACAAGCGCGAGCCCGACGGCCGCGGTAAGGAGCGCCTCGCTCAGCCCGGCGTTCTGCGCGATCACGCCAAACGCGGCGCTGCCCAGTGCGCCGCCGCCCTGGAAGATCACCAGGTAGTAGGACATGCCGCGCGCCTTCGCCCAGCCGGGCAGCGTCGTCTGATACTGGGAGTTCAGCGTCGAGAGCACGAGGATCCACGCAACGCCGCCGACCACCAGCACCAGCGCGGCCAGCACACTGGCGCGCACGTAGCCGAGGGCCAGCGTCACGACGGCGAATACGCCGGTACCGACGGTCATCATCGCCTGCGCGGTCACCCGCGCGCGCAGGCGGGGCAGCGTTGCCGCGCCGGCCACCGCGCCGACGCCGACGCCGGCGAGCAGCAGTCCGTAGCCGCCGGAGCCGAGGTGCAGCCGCGTGCGCGCCACCAGCGGCAGCAGCGCCCAGAGCGAGTTGGCGAAGAGCATGAAGAGACCGGAGCGCAGCAGGATCACGCGCAGGGCCGGGCTGCCGGCGACATAGCGTGCGCCCGCGCGTATTGCCTCGACGACGTGTTCGGGCGCAGCGGCGCCGGCGGGCCGTGTGCGCTCGCGCCAGCGGGCCACGGCGCCGATGACCGGCACGAAGCTGAACGCGTTTACCAAGAACAGTGCCGCGGCGCTGCTCGCTGCATACAGCGCACCCCCGATCGCAGGGCCGATCGCTCGGCTGAGGTTTTGGTTGACGGCCCCGAGCGCGATCGCCTGCATGCGGTCCTCTGGCGCGACGAGCTCGGGCTGCAGCGTCTGCCACGTCGGCGAGGTCAACGTCTGCCCGGCGCCGACAGCGAATATCAGCGCGAGCAGGACCCACGGCGTCACCAATCCGGCGAGCGCCAACCCGGCCAGCGCCAGAGCCGCGAGCAGCATGAACGACTGCGATGCGATCAGCAGCCGGCGACGGTCGACGAGATCGCCGATCGCGCCTGCCGGCACAGCGAGCAGGACAACCGGAAGGCCCGCGGCAGTCTGGATCAACGCCACCAGCGCGGCCGACGTCGTCAGCGTCAGCATCAGCTCCTGAGCGCCGACCGTCTGCATCCAGCTACCGACGTTGCTGACGAACTGCGCCGAAGCCATCCTCGCGAAATCAGGGGAGCGAAACGGCGCCCACGCCGACGAACCAGCCTTCGGTGCCGTATCGCCCTGCCGCTTCGCGTCGACGGTCGATACCTTCATATCGCCGCATTATCGCCGGTAAGGGCTACTCGCCGGGGGATCGGATGGATACCTGGTCCTCGAGGGCTCCAGACGAACAGTACGGAATATTTGAGCTAAACCGCCACCAACACACACGCTGGCCGAGCAATACGAGCATCACGGCGCACTGGCCCCCCTCAGCGCCTCGACGCTCATCTCGCTCTGGATTGCCGCGTCGATCGCGGCGAGCGACGGCGACCGCACACGCTGCTTGGTTGCTGTGTGCGCCATACGGTTCAGGCCGGCGAGTCGCTCCGCCTCGCGCCGGGCCGCCTCGTCGAGCTCGGCCGCCGGGACGACCTCGTCGAGGTAGCCAACCTGGACGGCCTCGCGGGGCGTGTACATCGCAGCGTCGATCACCGCACGCGCCAGGTGGCCGGGGTGCAACCGCTGGCGCGCGAGCTCGATCACGAACTGGGGCATCGTCAGCCCAATCTGCACCTCGTTGAGGCCAACTCGAAACTCGCCGTCGACCCCGATCCTCACGTCCGCCGCCATCAACATGAACGCTCCCGCCGCGACCGCGTGACCATCGCTGGCGATCAACACCGGCGCCGGAAAGCCCATGATCCGCTGCGCCAGGGTCGCTCCCAGCCGGAGCATCTCGACAATCCGCTCCGCGTCCCCGCCGGCGAAGACCCGCAGGTCGAAGCCCGCCGAGAAGTAGCCGTCGCGACCGCGTAGAAGGACAACCGCACCGTCGCGCTCGGCCCGGTCGAACGCTTCGTGCAATGCGCTCAACATGTCTAGCGAGAACGCGTTGACCTTGCCATCGTCCATCGCGATGGTCGCAACGGCGCCCTCGAGGTGATAGTTGACGAGTCCGCTCACCGGTCTCCCCTCTCATGTGGTCGTAATCCTACATATACTGTAACAGTGTTCCGAAACGTCGTTCTCAAACGTGGCTGGGTCGCCGGCGCCTCACCGCGAGCCGTTGAGCACCAGCGCCGCGGCTGATCCGATGCCGAGAGCCAAGCAGCGCACCCCAGAGCTGCGCGATCGTGTGCTCCTCCACGCCATCAACCTCCTCGCACGCGAGGGCGTGACAGGCTTTACCGCTCGGCGTATCGCGCGCGAGGCCGCCACGTCCATACCCGCCGTGTACGAGCTGTTCGGCGACAAGGCCGGGCTGCTGCGAGAGGTCTTCTTCGAAGGCTTCCGGCTGCTGCGCCAGCGATTGGACGAACTGCCTCCTACCGATGCCCCCCGCGCGGACCTGATCGCACTCGCCGACGCCTACCGCGACTTCATCCACAAGCACCCCGTACTCGCGCAGCTGATGTTCTCCAGGCCCTTTGCCGACTTCGACCCTGGCGAGTCCGAGCTGCGAGCCGGCGCATCGGTGCGCAAGTTGATCGTCGAGCGCATTCGTGCGGCGATCGACGCCGACGTACTGCACGGCGACACCACGGATGTCTCACACATCTTCGTCGCGACCGTACAGGGCCTCGCCGCAGCCGACCTCGACGGTCGCCTGGGCAGCTCGCGGGCATCGATCGACCGGCGCTGGCGGCTGGCGATCAACACGATGATTACGGGCTTCGGCTCAGAGCCCGGCGCGCAGCCCCAAAACCAGCGCGGGCCGGAACCCGACGACTGCTGAACGTTGCGGTTGGTGGCTGGCCATGTTGGAAGTTGTCAGACGTAGAGGGGCTTGCGCGCGCGAAACGAGCGACCGCCCGTATCGACACGTGGTCGGGTGACGCCGGCGCGTTCCAAGCGCGACGCGGAGTTCGCCGGCGACAGGCCGCGTGGTATGTATGCGGCATGGTGGCAGCCGACGATGCCCAGCTCGACAATCCGGCGTACGCGTCACTGTGCGGCGCGCACGCACGGCTTGCACAGGTGCGGGGACTCGCACGCCGATATCCGGCCGACGTGGCGCCGTTCCTCGCGCTACCCTCGCCACCCTCGGCACAGGACTGGCGGGACGCCGCCGAGCTCGTTGCGCCGGGAACCTACGTAGCCGGCCGGTACAGCGGCGCCGAACTGCCAGACGGCTGGCTGGCGATTCAGGCGTTCGATCTGGTGCAGATGGTCGAGGAGCGGGTCGCCGCGGTCGATTGCGCGGAGGCGATCCCGCTCGGCGCGGCCGATGTTCCCGAGATACTCGAGCTCGTCGCCCAAACCGAGCCGGGGCCGTTTCTGAGGAGAACTATCGAGCTTGGCGATTACTTGGGCATCCGGCGTGACGGTGCACTCGTCGCGATGGCCGGCGAGCGGTTTCGTCTAGACGGCTGGACAGAGATCAGCGCCGTCTGCACCAAACCCGACTATCGCGGCCAGGGGCTGGCCTCTCGGCTGGTCGGAGCATTGATTGCCGGCATCCAACTTCGCTCGCAACGTGCATTCCTGCACGTCCTCGGCACCAACGTCGGAGCGATCCGGCTCTACGAGGAGCTTGGCTTTCGCGTGCGGCAAACCGCGACGCTCACTGTAGTGACACCACGCAGTTAGCAACCATGGGAACGGTGGTTTCGAACCACCGACCTCCCGCGTGTGAAACGAGCGGGAAGAAGGTCGAACGAGCGGGAAGAAGGTCGAAAAAGCGCCGGAAGCGGCCCTAGAACTACTTGCCGCGGTCCGCCTTCGCGCGACGCGCCGCGGCCCAAACCGGGCCGTCGTCCAACGCGGCAGCGGCGCGAGCACGCGGATCGACGCCCGCTCGGTCGCGGGAGCGACAGCGCCGAGCGCTTACTGAAAGCTCACTCCGCGGATCAGCCGACGAGCCAGATTGCCCCGTCGCGCACCTCGACCGGGAAGGTCTTCAGTGCGCGGGCGCCGGCCGTAGCCTTCACAGCACCGGCCAGCGGCTTGAACGCGCCCTGGGGCCCCCGCACCATTTTTCCGGAGCCGACGTCGTACAGCGCCGCGTGCCATGGGCACTGCAGGCATCCGTCCTCGGTCACGTGTCCCTTGCCCAGCGAGGCCAACAGGTGGCGGCACCGGTTGGACACGGCGAACGGCTTACCCGTGCTGATGCCGACGGCGAGGGCGCCGTGCGGCGTCCGCTCTACCACGGCGACCTGAGAGCTACCGAGATCCTCGACGCCGATAAGGCGGACAGTGGATGGCTCGGCGGTGCTCACAGCCGCACTATCTCACACCAGCGAGGTGCACCTGGTCCTACGCAGGTGGCGCAAGGCCGTGCACGTGGGCACGAGGCGAACCCCTGCCCTCGCCCCGCGAGTTATTCGTGCCGAATCCGCCCGCCCCGGAAAGCGCGGACTGCCGGCTCGCAGGGCTGTCTCGCTCGCGCCTGCTGGCGTTAGGCGTCTTGATCCCCTCGCGCGTGGCGATGCTCGCTCGGCCCGGCGAATGCGCAGTCTGCGTTTGGATAGCTATCACTCGGCGCGACTTTGCGCGAGAACCGAGCGGAGACGGCTCGGGGATCCGACAACGCGCCCGCGGGCGGTTGTCGTCACAATGTCTGCGATGCCCGAGCTGCGCTACACGACGCCATCCGGTGAGCTGGGCGGCTATCTAGCCACGCCGAGCGATGCCGGGCCGCACCCGGGCGTGGTCGTGATCCAGGACGCGCTCGGGCTCTCCGCCGATATCCGCGCGCAGGCCGACCGGCTGGCGGACGCCGGTTATGTCGCGTTCGCGCCCGACCTGTACTCGGGCCGCGGGATCCGTTGCGTGGTGGCGACGATAAGCGCCTCGCGCTCGGGCAGCGGGCCCGCGTACGAAGAGATCGAGGCGGCGCGGAAGCTGCTGGCCGAGCGCGAGGACTGCAGCGGGCGCATCGGCATCATCGGTTTCTGCATGGGCGGCGGCTTCGCGCTGCTGTGCGCGCCACGCGGCTTTCAGGCCGCGTCGGTCAACTACGGCGAGGTGCCCAAGGACGCGCAGCGGCTCGCCGGAGCGTGCCCGGTAGTCGGCAGCTACGGCGCCAAGGACCGCACCCTGCGCGCTCGCGCGCAACGGCTGGAGCAGGCGCTCGACTCACTCGGCGTCACGCACGACATCAAGGAGTACCCACAGGCCGGCCACAGCTTTCTCAACCATCTGAAGGTCGGGCCGCTGACGCCGCTGCTGCATGTGACCGGCTTCGACTACAACGGAGAAGCGGCCGAGGACGCTTGGCGGCGGATCCTGGCGTTCTTCGGCGAGCACTTGAGCTAGACGGGCACCGCCTCGGCGGGTGGCGCGACCCGGGGTTGGCCGGCGCTGGGAGCCCGGTGGTGGGGCCCGTGCGGCGCCTGTCGCGTGCGGGGCGTGGAGAGCGTCTCATTTGGCGCAGGTGCGGTACGTGTATTGCGGTTGAGATGATCGAACCCTGGTAAAACGTTCTTCTGGTGGTTTGACCACAAGGACAGCGGCCCAGACTGACAACCGGGCGAAAGCTCTACCCGGAGGTGGTATATGCCCGAGCCTGTTGACCCCCATCATCTTCTGCTGATCGGTGCTGGACCCGGGAGTCGGCGCCGGCGTGGTTAGGCGCTTCGGCCGCGAGGGCTTCCGCAGCACACTCATCTCCCGCAGCGAAGCACTCGACCAGCTCGCCTCTGAACTGCGCAGCGGCGGGCTTCAGATAGAGGCGATCGGCGCGGATATCGAGGATCTGGACGGCTACCGCGAGACGCTCGAACGGATCTTCGGCGCCCCCGGGGCGCCCGGTGTCGTCGTGTACAACGCTGCCCTACCAGATCCAGGCCAGATCCTCGACACCACCATCGAGCGGCTCCGAACTGCCCACGACGTCGATGTCCTCGGCGCCGTCGTAGCGGCACAGGTAGCCGCGCCCATCCTGCGGGCAGCTGGTGGCGGCACCCTGCTGGTCACCAGCGGCGGCTTCGCTGACAATCCAGTGCCTGCACTGGCGAGCCTCTCGATGGGGAAGGCCGCCCTGCGCTCAGCGCAAACGCTGATCGCCGCCGGCGTCCGAGAGGACGGCATCCACGCCGCGACCATCACGATCACCGGTGCCGTCAAGCCGGGGACGGACTTCGACCCGGACAACATCGCCGAGCTTTTCTGGACCGCCCACACCGACTCGAAGGACGCCTGGCAGACCGAGTATCGGTTCACAGGCACATAAGCGGAGCGCCGGCACCGACGGACAGTTCTCGCTGCTCTACCAACCAGCCGGGCAACCCCAACGTGCGTCCCGTCGGTCAGTTCCTGTCGTGCTCGGCCGCTACCCGGGGATCGCGAAGCATTCGGTTCTGACTACCACTCCGGCCGCCGAGAAGCCGGCGTCGAGCGATGAGGAGCGCTCGGGGCTTCCCAAACAGCCCCGGTGGGCAAAAACCGAGCGGCGCTCACAACCCTGCGCAGCAGCCACGAGCCCGGCCCACAAGGTGTAGCAGCCTCGCTACACTACCTGGTATGGCGACCACGATCCCCCAGCGCGAGCTACGCAACCAGGCTGGCGCGGTGCTCCGCCGCGCCGAGCAGGGCGAGCGCTTCACGATCACCGTGGACGGCCGCCCCGTCGCCGAGCTAGGCCCGCTGCCTGGCACCCGCCAACCAGCACCACCCGAGGCCCTCACCGAGCTGCTCAGCGAGACCCCCGTCGATCGCGGATGGGCAAGCGAGCTACGCGCGATGCGCGACACCGAAGCAGCCGCGTGAGCGCACAGCTCATCGACACAAGCGTCCTCGCCGGCGACACCGCACCCCAAAACCCCGGAACATGGGCCGTAAGCGTCATTACAATCGGCGAGCTAGAGGTCGGCGTACTCCTCGCACCAGACCACCTGAGAGCACGGCGACTCGCCCGCCTCACAGGCATCCTCGAACAAGCACCGGTACTAACGGTCGATCGCCGCGTCGCCGCGCACTACGCACAGCTACGAGCCGCCTCCGGCAGACAACCCGCAAACGACCTATGGATCGCAGCCACCGCACTCGCGCACGAGCTGACGCTCCTCACCGCAGACACCCGCCAAGCAGCCCTCCCCGGCATTCAAGCGACACTCCTCACCACGTAGCCGGCTAGCCACGGCGCTACGGCGGCGACGCGCTCGCCGCCGTCGAAGTCCCGAGACCCGACCGGGCAGCGGCCGAACGCTTGCCTGCGGTTCGGGGGCGAGCACTCCAACGAGCGCCGCGACCATCCCTACACCGACCGCAAGGGCGACCGTCTGCCACATCACGACCCGCCGATCGCCGACCAGGAAGCCTGATCGACACCCCCAAGTGACGGCGCGATCTGGCGGTAGGCATCCCGGCAGCGCATCTTCGGAAGCTCTAGCACCGCGTTGTCGATTGCGCTTACCCCCAGCAGGGAAGCCGAAGTTCTGGCGGATGAAGCCAAGTTCGGAGAGCCTGAAGTACGAGGTGGCGCTCATTGCGGGGTGGGGGGAGGATCATCCGGTCGGCATCGAAGTGGGGGAAGTAGCAACTCATGAAGCCGTTCTGCCTCGTGGCCTCGTCGTCGGTATCGAGCAGCGAATGCAGCGCCCCGGTGCACGGCGGGCGGGGAGTAGCCTTTGGTGGGTGCCTGGCTGACGTTGACCACTCCCGTATGCGGCCTATCCTCGTCCGCCTCCCTGACGGCGCATTACCCGCTGCCCCGTCTAATGACCGACGCGATCGGAGAGGATCACATATGAGCGAGAGCAATGACGTAGAGCTGCTGCACCGGGCCTGGGAGGCGATGAGTGGCGTCGGGGACCTGAGCGTCTTGGAAGGGGCGCTTGACACGGAGGCCCAGTGGCTCGGCGTCGAGGATGGGCAGATTTGCGAGAACCGCAAGATGATTCTCGAGGTCATGGAGCGCAATCTGCCCAGCGGGTTCGCCGGGCGAATCGAGGAGACAGTCGAGGTTGGCGGGCGGATCGTCATGGCGTTCCGTCCCGACCAGCCCCGAAACGACGACCGGCCGCTGGATCACGGCATCGCCTACGTCGTCGTCACGATGCGCGACGGGCTCGTGATCGAGATGAAGGGCTGCGCCGACCGGGTTGCCGCCATGACCTACGCACAGACCGGCACGGTGCAGAGCTAGCAGCTAGTGTCGTGAGTTGTTAGTTCGTCTGGAGTGGGTTTTAGACTTGGTGGATGCCAAGTCCGATAGCGGTTGAAGTTGTTCTGAGCGATGAAGAGCGTGAGCAGTTGGAGTCGTGGGCGCGACGTCCGAAGAGTGCCCAGGCGTTGGCGCAGCGCTCGCGGATCGTGTTGGCGGCGGCTGAGGGATTGAAGAACACCGAGATCTCCCAGCGGCTGTCGCTCGATCACACGACGGTGCGTAAGTGGCGCTCCCGGTTCGCTCAGGAGCGCCTCGATGGGCTGCTCGATGAGCCGCGTCCCGGGCGGCCACGGACGATCAGCGACGCGCAGGTCGAGGAGGTGATCGTCAAGACGTTGGAGTCCACGCCGAAGGACGCGACGCACTGGTCGACACGGTCCCTGGCCACCGAGGTCGGGCTCTCCCAGACGGCTGTCTCTAGGATTTGGCGGGCGTTTGGCCTGCAGCCACACCGCCAGGAGACATGGAAGCTCTCCAAGGACCCGCAGTTCGTGGCCAAGGTCCGCGATGTCGTTGGTCTGTATCTCGATCCGCCCGAGCGCGCGGTCGTTTTGTGCGTCGATGAGAAGTCCCAGATCCAAGCACTCGACCGCACCGCGCCGATCCTGCCGATGCTCCCAGGCACACCCGGAACGCGCAACCCACGACTACAAGCGCTCGGGCACCTCAAGCCTCTATGCCGCTCTGGACATCGCCACTGGCAAGGTGATCGGCTCGCTGCACTCCCGTCACCGCGCGATCGAGTTCAAGAAGTTCCTTCAGACACTCGACCGCGAAGTCCCCGCCGAGCTCGAGGTGCACGTGATCCTCGATAACTCCTCCACCCACAAGACACCCGCGATCCAACGCTGGCTGCTCGCGCACCCCCGATTCGTTCTGCACTTCACCCCGACCTCGAGCTCGTGGCTGAACCTCGTCGAGCGCTGGTTCTCAGAGCTCACGACCAAAAAGCTACGCCGCGCCACGCACCGCTCCGTACAAGCACTCAACAGCGACATCCGAGCCTGGATCGACACCTGGAACGACGAACCCAAACCCTTCGTCTGGACCAAGACCGCCGACCAAATCCTCAACCCCATCACCCGCCACTGCGGACGAACTAACAACTCACGACACTAGCGACCCTTGGCCGGGCCGTCTAGCGTGGGATTGGAGCGCCGAGCAGCGCGGCGACGGCGCCTGCCATGCCAGCGGTGAGCAGCGTCAGAACGATGCTGCGACGCAGCGCAAGTAGGGCGATGGCGGCGGCAGCGAGCACGACGTACTGCCACGTCTCGCTCAATGCACCGGCGAGCGGGATCGCCGAGCCCATGATCGCCCCCGCCGCCGCGGGAGCCGCCCCGGCGAGGAACGCGGTCACTCGCTCGTTGTGCAGCAGCCGCTCGAAGCGAGCTGCACCGAACAGGATGAAAGAGAACGACGGCAGAAACGCGACGAACGCCGCCAAGAGCGCTGCGGGAATCCCGCCTGCGGCGTAGCCGACAACCGCGACGGTCTGTGTGAGCGGCCCCGGTGTGACCTGTCCGAGCGCTACGGCGTTGAGGAACTGCCCGTGGGTCATCCAGTGGTAGGTGCCTACAGCGTCTGATTGCATCAGCGGAACGATCACGAACCCGCCTCCGAACGCGAGCGCCCCGACCTTCAATGCAGTCCACACGAGCGCGCCTGTCCCGCCCGGCTCTGCGACCGTTGCAAGCAGAGGCCAGGCGTGCAAGCTCGCACCGCCTCCGGTGAGCTGGCGCTGCCATGCCAGCTCGATCGTGCCGCACGCCAGCAGGACGAGCACGAGCCACGGGCCGGTAGTTGCCGCCGCAATCCCGGCGGCGAACGCATAAAGCAGGATGCGAGGCCGCTGAGTGTCCGTGGCGCGTCTCCAGATCGGAACGGTAATCCCTATCCCGGCCCTGACCGCGACTGCAGCAACGGCGGCGCCAGCTCCCATCCCGGCGCCCCGTATCCATGCGGGCGGCGACCCGGCGAGGAACAGCACGGACAGCGCGAGGATCAGCACGAGGCCGGGCAGGATGAAGCCAAGGCCACCTGTGACTGCTCCCCTGGGGCCGCGCAGCCGCCAGGCGCAGTAGATCGCGAGCTGCGTCGAGGCCGGGCCGGGCAGGATGTTGGTCGCCGCGATTGCCCGCTCGAACTGATCTTCGGTAAGCCATTCCCGTCGTGTCACGCACAGTTCGCGGAACAGCGCGACGTGCGCTGGCGGGCCGCCGAACCCGATACACCCGATCCGGCCCCACTCCCGCGCGATGGTGCGCAGCGACACGCCAGCTCGCGGCGGCACGGCGGCTCGTGGACCGCTCACTTCAGGGTACGCCTTGCTCAACTGGCGGAGAGCCCGCGCGCTATTGCGTTAGGGCTGCTCGGGGTGGACATGCAGACTGACCTCGCCGTGGCCCCCATCGTATTCGAAGAGCTCGGCATAGCGTCCCCAGTCGATGGCCGTGTCGAGCTGTGTGCGAACCTCGTCGCGGCTGTGGTGGCGATAGCAGGTCGATGAAGAATCCCTCACGCAGTGCGCCGTCGCTCGAGTGTTCGAGCGCGCGTCGGATGGACCGTACCGGCGGTACTCGCTGTCGCTGGAGTTGGAGGACGAGCGCAAGCAGGCCTTGACCTGTACCCCGACTCCGGGTTGAGCAACCACCCACGAACCTCCTTCGTCTAAGGATGCGCCCGTGAATCATGACCGTTCCCACGCGTTGGACCACGTCGTCCTCGTCCTGTTCGAGAACAGGTCGCTCGACAATCTTCTAGGTCACCTGTACGGCCCAGAGGATGGCAAGACGTTCGAGGGAGTGATCGGCAAGGACCTGCGCAACCCGATTCCCACGTGGGCCGAGCATGGCGCCGAGCGAAAGACGGTCTCCTTCACCGTCACCGATGACATGGATGCGCCGAACCCGGACTCGGGTGAGGAGTACTTCCACACCAACACCCAGCTGTACAACACCCTGGACGAGCACAACCGCTTCAAGATCGGCGAGGCCGTCACCGCACCGTGGAACGTCCCGCCACCGGGTACCGAGCCGAACATGGAAGGGTTCGTCACCGACTACATCAGCACCTACACCGGCGAGGTGGGCCGTCAGCCCTCCTATGAGGAGTACGCGCAGATCATGACCGGCTATACGCCCGAGCAGGTGCCGGTGCTCAACGGGATAGCCAAGGCCTTCGGTGTGTTCGACCACTGGTTCTGCGAGGTTCCCTCGCAGACGTTCATGAACCGCTCGTTCTGGACCGCCGGGACCTCCTCGGGCTTCGTGACCAACAAACCGGCCATGAAGTGGACCACGGATAACACCGCTGAGACGCTGTTCGATCGGCTGGAGGCGCATGGGCGCACCTGGAAGGTGTACGTGCTTGAGCCCGCCCGGGTCTCGTTCACGGGGTGGATCCACATGGCACGCCTGAAGGACCGCCTGGGGACGCACTTCGTGCCGTTCTCGGAGTTCGAGCGCGACGCGGCCAACGGCACCCTTCCGGACTTCTGCCTGATCGAGCCGCATCTCATAGCCGGGCACGGCGACTACCACCCGGCGGAGGGGAGATCGCTGATCGGCGAGAACGTCAACCTCGCGTTCGATCCGCCGTCCTCGATCCTGGCCGGCGAGAACTTCCTGAATCGCATCTACCGCGCGATCAAGACCGCCGACTCCGCCGATGGCTCAAACGCCTACAACACCACGTTCTTCATCGGCTGGGATGAGCCCGGCGGCACCTACGACCACGTCCCGCCCGGACCCGTGCCGCCGCCCGATCCCAGCACGCCCGCTGGGGAGTGCGAGTTCAAATTCGACCGCTCCGGCTACCGCGTTCCGGCCATCATCGTCTCCCCGTGGGTGGACGAGGGCATCGTGATCAACGACGAGTACCGCCACACCTCGCTGCTCTCCACGCTGCGGAAGATCTGGGACCTCGGCGATCCCTTCACTGACCGGGACGCCGCCGCGCGCACATTCGAGCACCTGCTCTCCCGCGAGAGCCCTCGCGACCCCGCCACGTGGCCCGACTTCCAGCCGCGGCCAGTGCCGCAGTGGCAGCTGACCCAGGTCGAACTCGGCGCAGTGCTGAGCAACCTCGGCAAGGCTATCGGCCCCGGGTTCCTCGAGCACGCCAAGCAATCCGGACTCCCGATTCCCGCCGAGCTCACCGATCCCAACACACCACCGACACCGCAGCAGCTCGTCGATTTCGTCTTCGGGATCGCCGCAAAGTACTTCCCGCGCCTGGTCCCAGACGAGACCAAGGGACCACAGAGCTACTGAGCGCGACGCGGACCGGAGCGTGAGGTCATCGAGCGCTGATGAAACCGAGTCACAGCAGTAGCGACCGTCGATGCCCGAGCCCACTATCCGAGCAGTCGCTCGAGGATCGCTTCGTCGCCGACGGCCTTGCGCTGCAGGAGCGATGCCAGCTTGCGCGCGTCAGGGCTCGGCAACGACGCGTCCCTCCCGCAGCGCCTCGTGTAGGAGCGTGCCCTTGACCGGGCCTCATCGACGGGCGTACTGCTCACTAACGACGACTACATCGGCTGGGATCAGGAGCCGCCCGAGGATCCGGCTGAGGCGTGCCATCTCACCAGAAGGGGTTTTTAGGCCCCTGAACGGCCCCATGGGCCTAAATTCGGCGCCCAGTCTGCGAACAATACGCCTACATCAACCACGCATTTGCAGGCGTTTTCTGAGTGGGCACGGGTGGTTTCGAACCACCGACCTCTCGCGTGTGAAGCGGCCCGGAAAAGGCCCGAGGAAGCGCCAGAAACGGCTCTAACAAGCCAAATGCGGTTCGCGTCCTTTCCGCCTCGATCCCCGCAGATACCGGGTTTTCCCGGTGGATTTGGCCCACCAAACGGCCCCGGTGGGCCAAAGTCGAGTGGCGCTGATGTGGAGCCCATCTTGCCCGCTCTGTGACTGGCTCGTTGGCATGACCACGCGACACCAACGACTTCGGTCATGTGCATGGACTACCGGCAGGACCCTCGTAGAAGCGGGGACGCCATGCGCGCGCCAACGCAACATACTGTATGATCCGTTGGATGCTGCAGGGACGGCCCCTATACGACAACCCAGCCGACGCGAAATACTACGTCTTGCCGCCCGAGTGGGACGCGGTCGTTCGCGCGCTGGAGCGCGACAACAACACCATGATCTGTGGGGAGCGGGGTGCCGGCAAGACCTCGCTGCTACGGCAGGTGCAGCTGAGGCTGCGCAACCGCGACGAGCGTGTCGTCTATGTCGACGCGACTGCGGTCGCAGAGCCGCTTGAGCTCGTCTTTCGCGTTCGCGACGCGGTGAAGGGCCGGCCGGGGATCGCGCAGACTGGAGCAGGCACGGTCTCCCGGACCCTCGCGCAGATGGCGGGTGACCAGTCCCCTCCGCCCGGAGGGGCGTCGCGGCTGCTCTACGACACGCTCCTCGGCGTCGGCGAGGAGGTCGAGCCAATGATCGTGCTGCTCGACGCCACGGCCGCGGCGCAAGCGGTCTACGGGGTCTTCGGTCGTATGCGCGACATGATCTGGCAGCTCCCCCACCGCTGGCTGGTGGCAATCGACAACGACGATCGTGCCACGGCGCTCAGGCCTCCAGCGGACACGTTCTTCGACACCGTGATCGAGCTCAGGCCGCTCTCGATCGAGCGACTGACGATGATCTTGCTCAACCGCACCGACGAGCTGCCGCAGAAACTGCTTTCACAGATCGCCGCTGACGCGCGCGGCAACCCGCGCGCGGCGATCCGCGCGGCGAACAACGCACTCGTGCACGGAGCCGACCCAGCCGACGAGCTCTCCAGCCGCGCACGGCTGCTCCACGCGGCCGCGCAGCTCGGGCGTCCACAGGGAATGCTGATGGCGGAGCTCCTGGACCTCGGCCAGGCCAGCCCATCGGATGAGGCGCTGCTCGACCGCCTGGGCCTGACACGGGCACGCGTGAGCACGCTGCTGCAGCAGCTCTCGGCGGCAGACCTCGTAGAGTCAACCGCCGAGCGATCGGACGGCCCCGGTCGCCCGCGGACCGTGTACCGGCCGGCACTCCGAGGTTGAACTTGAGCGTCGAACAAGTAGCACGCATCGCCGATCGAGCCGCGTTTCGGCCCCGCAGTCGCCTGTGGGAGCTGCATGAGCTGCACGTACCATTGGATGAGCTCACGGGCAGCAACGCCTACGAGCAGCGCGCAATCACCCGTATCGCCGATGGATCGTGCGTGGCCGTCGTCGGGCCGAGCGGCGCCGGAAAGTCGAGCGTAATCGCCTGGGTGTGCTACCAACTGCCGGCAAACCACTTCGCACTTCGAATCCCAATCACCGGGGTCGAGGACCCGGGCAGCGTAGGGGAGATCGCACGCCTCGCTCTCTCGATCACCCTCGACGAGGTCGTGCTCGACGCCACCGCCCAAGGGGAGCTGGAGCGGACTCGCGCCACATCACAAACCACCGTTCACACACCGTCCGGGATAGCGAGCGCAAAGCTCGGGGGAGGGATGATCCCCGCCGAAGTGAACCTCAACGTCGCATCCCTTCGCGAAGAGTTCACCCAGGACCGACTCGGCAGCGACCACCTGCTGGCCCTCACCGGACGCCTCGTCCCCACTCTCGCCGACGCGGGAACCACGCCCGTGTTCGTGTTCGAGGACACCGAGGCCACAGTCGGAGGAGCAGACGACCGACAACGCGCAGAGGCATTCTTCGCTGGACCCCTTAGCGCGTTCGTCGACCAAGTCGACGCGCCGACGATCGTCGCGGTGCAGACACACCTCATCGATGGATCACGTGCCTTCGGTCGGCTCGCGCCGGTGCTTGAGCGGGTCGCCATCCCGCTCCTGAGCGACCTCGCCCGCAACGCCATCGAGGCGATCCTCGCAAGGCGCACCGAGCTTGCACTGACAAACGTACAAATCGCGGACATCATCGACGCCGCGGCACTCGACGCTCTCACGGAGTTCTACACAAACTCAGGCGGCGACCTACGCCGTGTGCTCGCCGCGGCGCACGAAGCCGCCGAGCACGCCGCCGCTGACCAGGCCGAGCAGATCGGCCTCTCGCACGCCCGCTTCGGAATCGCCCAGTGGCAGTGACCCTGCGGCCTGGCAACGGTGCCGATTCCACCCAAAGCACGTAGTATGCGGTGCACATGCCCGATTATTCACGATATGCGGACCTCAACGGCCTCTGGGTATCGCCTGCGCGAGGGCTACGAGCACGTGTCGGGCTGGTTGCGCTGGTCACGCTCGCGGTTGTCCTACCTGGCGCCGCGCTCGGCGCGCAGCGTTCGCCCTGGTCGTTCGGGAAGTTTGCGGGCTACGTGTGGCGTGGCCACGTGGAATCGGTGCGCGCCTCCTGGTCGATACCCGGTGTCCGCCCGGGATCGGTCGGGCGGGCAGGCAGCTGGATCGGAGCGCAGGCCCCCGGTGCTCCCGGACCGTTTATTCAGATTGGCACCAACGAGGAGAGCTTTCATCCGTTCCCGCTGATGCCGAGCATCCTGGCCTACTACGCGTTCTGGAGTGACACCACCAATCACTTTCACCCACGATTCCTCTTTAGCGTCAAACCGGGGGATGACATGTCCGCGAGCCTCGCTCTGGTGAGTGGACGGTGGAGGTTGGCGATCGTTGACAAGACTTCCGGTGCGACGGCACGCTTCTCCACGGAAGAGGAAGCTCACGCGTCATTCAACCTTGCTGAGTGGTTGCAGGAGGATGTCACGGATGCGGCGACCGGTAAGCCGTTTCCCTATCCGCGGCTGACCGACCTCCGGTTCCGCCGACTGGCGGTTAACTTGGCGACGCCCGCGTACGCCGACCTGTACTCGCAGTGGATGTCTGCAAGCGGGGCTAACTGGGCGCCGAGCCCACTCCACCGCGACTCCTTCGCCCTGCACCGCGCAACGGTCAGCGCGATCGGTGCCAAGTACCTGCAGATCGCCGCGGGGGAGGATATGGCCACCACGGTCTTCGTCCCTCAAATGGTCGGGTGGACGGCGACGACGCCCGGCTCACAGATCGCAGCAGCGTGCTCGACTTTTGCCGCCGCGCTCCGCAGGAGCCTTCACGCCTTGGCCAGTACGCGATGGCCGCCGCGAGTACGACGGCAGATCCACTCACTGATCCGCAGCACACATGTACTTCTGACACTCTCGCAATCCCCTCCATCTGCGTCCCGGGCAGACCTACGGGCGTGGGCATCGACATGGGCGCGCGATTCAACCGCATTGAGCCGTGCGGCTCACCTGATCCGACGCGCCCTGAAGATCCCGGAGATCACACCTACGCAGTAGACACAAGGCGTCTCGCGGCTGGCGATTATCTGCCGTGGGTGTCGCGCAGGAGGTGGTTGATTGCCTTTTCGAGGGGGCGCAGTTCGCCATCGGCCAATACGAGGTGCCCGCCGCGGCGCCCAAGCCGCATGTAGGGGACTCCCGGGATGCCATCTACTTCACCCTGCTGCAAGTCGGCAGCAAGCTCGTGCGTGACCGTGGGCGAGTTGGCGGCGGCCATCGCGGTGGTGACGTCGAAGCCGGGGATCGAGGTGCCAATCTGTTCGAACAGAGAGGCGGTCAGCCAACCCGAGTTCTCTTCGCCTTGATTGGCCTCGATGTCATCGAGTACGTCCCACAGATGGTCCTGCAGTCCCGCGGCGGCGACGAACCGCTCCCCCGTGACCGAATCCGGTCCGATCACCGCGAACCCATGCCACTGGATCTGCAGCCTGCCGGTCCTGACGTACTTGCGCACGAGCACGGGCAACACCTGCCGGTGCCATTCAAGGCAGACCGGGCACTGCGGATCATCGAAGTACAGCATCTTCACCGGCGCCCGAACGCTGCCCAGCGTTTCATTGTGCTGAGGAATGCCTGCCAACGAGAGCTTCGAAAGCTTGACCGACGGCGCGGTCGGAGTGGACGCCGTCTGGGCCGAGGCTGCGGTCGCGAGCGCCATCACGCATGTGGCCGAGAGGATCGCGATATGGCGAAGTCGATTCGAGATGCGTGCAAGCGTATCCGGGTCGGCGGCCTGCTTGCCACAAGCGCCCGGGCGCCGATCCTCACCGTCCATTCTTGAGTCGATCATCCGTTGCCTTCTCCGCTACTTGATCTATTGCGCATACTACAGAGCGATGGCTCGGGTTCCATCTTTCAACACAAACCTGCCAGCCTTCTTACGCGGTCAAGTGTGCTGCTGCGGGTCCGCGCGTTCGCCGTAGCGGTTGGGCTGGAGCGGCGAAGGTCACGGGAGTCTCTCAAGCTCGAGCAGTTCGATGTGTCGACGATCGGACGGGAGCCCCCAACTCGATTGAGCGATCTCTCGTTGCCGGGACAAGAACTCGCCCGTTCGAAACTGCTGGCCGGTTGACCGGAGCACATGGCTACCATAGGGTGCCGAAGCCTAGCGCTGGAGCCAAAAATTGAGCGGGCGTCAGTCCCTTCCGTGTCCCCCGCGATGGACGGGTATTGGCGGTGGGGTCCCCGCGAACCACGTCTCCGTTCTAAAGAACGCAATTTGCGGTGACCAAAGACGGACTTTAGCCCACCGTTTAGCCCACCGGCCGACTTTGGCCCTCTCGTAAGTCGTTGAGCAGTCGGCCAAAATTGGCTTGGATACAGTGGAAACGACCGATGGGCACGGGTGGTTTCGAACCACCGACCTCTCGCGTGTGAAGCAGAACCGGAAGAATATGAGGAAGCGCAAGAAACGGCTCTAACAAGCCACGCGCAGAGCCGCGCCCGTATGCGTTGATCCCTTTAGATACCGGGACTTCCCGGTGGATTTGGCCCACCAAGCGGCCCCGGTGGGCCAAAGTCGAGCGGCAGGCTGCTCGTCAGGTGGGTTGTTCGCCTGGCCCATATCCACGCCTCCACATATAGCGCTCACCTGGCTTGGCACCTGGGTTGTGGATTATGCTCCCCCGCTCGAACGTGCCCGTAACCCCGCCAAGCAACACCTGCTCGAAGTCAAGCACGGTCGCCAGCTTCTCGAAGTCCTTGGGGTTGTAGTGGAGTACCCCTGCCTTCTGTTCCTGCGCGGAGGCGGCAATCAGCACATCTCCCAAGCTCACCTTGTGGCCACCGTGAGGGTCTTTGTCCGCAAGCTTGTGGATGGCGTCGGTCGCCTTCTCATAGATGCTCTTGCCGACACGCACCTCCGCGAGCGCTTCGTGCAACATGCCGTCCCAGTGTTCAACCTCAGGGTTGTTCCTGGCGTGGTGCAGAAGCTCAAGGCGGACGACGGGGTGGAGCAGAAGCTGGCCACGACGCATAGCCTCGGTCCACTCGGCGGGCGTGTTGCCGAGTTTTTCCGAGCGCTCGATGGCCGTCCAGGCTGACGTATCGACTATGAGCTGGCGTCCCTCGTAGGGCTCGTTGGGTCCCTCGCGTTGGCGCCAGTCGTCTGCGCCTGCCGCTCGTAGCTGTCGATAGAGCACGCAGCCTCGTTTAGATTCGCCATCCCATCCCGGAACTGCTGGGACGACTTCGTCGCCGATTCGTCCGCTCCACAGTCTATGCCGGTAGCGGAATCGGCGAAGCCAGCCGTCTCGTCGCGGGCCGTGGGCCGGCTTGCAGGCGAGCCCGACGGCCAAGGGCTGCCGCTCGCCAGAGGGGGGCCGCTCGATCCGTCGAGGCTCCGGCGGCGAGCCGATTTTTTAGAACGAGCCTGGAGATTGCGCTGATTTGCGCAAGAGGAGTAAAATTTAGTTGCGCGAGACGGTCCTAGCCTGGCTTACGTCATGGATGACCTGCAACCGATATCGACTGTACGGCGGGTTCTGGCCCTGCGCCGGATGCCGGGGAGAGCGCGCGTGACCGGGCCGGGGCACCGCGACGGAGGATGGTCGCCGGAGGAGGCGGCGGCGGAGCTGCATCGGCGTCGAGCCGAGCTGATTGGACAGTTGCGGCGGCGGAGCGACGGGCGAGGCGTGCCGCCTGCCGCGCAAGAGGAAATCGTAGACGACGCGATCACGGCAGTCGTCATGTCACCGCGCGGTATCCGCAACGAACGCCACATGCTCGGCGGCTTCTGGGTTGCGGTCGAGAACCGTTGCAACAGGTACCGGGAAGGTAGGCATTTCACGCGCCTGGGCTCACGGATGCGAGTGGAGTTCGATGCGGCGTCTCAACAGGCCACGTTGAGCGCCAACCCTTACGAAACGCTGGAGTTTAGGGACCGATTCGCCCGAGCTGCCGACCTCATGGCCGAACTTGATCCGCGTGAGTGCCAGGTCGTGTCAGTCATGGCCTGTTATGGAGTCGGTCCTGTTCCGGCCGCGCGCTTGCTGGGCCTCTCGCTTGGCGAGGTACGTTCGGCAGTCCGCAGCGCCAACGCCAAGCTGGATCGAGTCGCGGCCATCGCGGCGGCGGGCCGCATGTGCCAGTTCCGCGAGCGAGTGATCGCCGCCGATGCCGCGGGCGAGGCAAACGCATACGACGCGAGACTGGCACAGGCCCACGTCACCGCGTGCGTTCCGTGCGGGAGGGTCTACGGCCGGCTACGCCGGGAAATGCGTGGACGCGAGTTCCAGCGCGCAGCCGCAGCGGCGTTCCTTCCAATGCCCTCCGCGCCGCTCAGGCACGCCAAGGGCCTCGGCAAGCTCGCCGTATGGCTCGAACAGCGCGTGCCGTTCCTTCCGCGTGGCAGTGGCGGGCGTGCCGCGGAGGTTCTTGGCGGCGCTGGAGTCGCCAAGGTAGCCATCGCCGGCACAGCGCTAGTCGCCGCAACCGCCTCGATCGCTACTCACACCTTCCAGAGTCCCGCCCCGGCGCACCACCATCACCATCGGCTCGCAAGAGCTACGACAGCGGAGCCTGCGGCTATCGCCACACCTACCCCAAGCCAGAGCGCCAGCGTGTCGGCCGCAGCGGCCAGCTCGATGCTCGGTCGCGCCGCATCGCCGCCGACCCACCGAAAGCTGCCTACGAGCGCAAAGCGCCTTCCACGCCGCCTACGGTATCTGGCGATTGGAGATAACGCGCCGCGTTCGCAGGCTGCCGTCGCAGTTGCAGCCTCAGTCAAAACCAGTAGGCAGGCTCCTTCGACCGCTGCCACTAGTGCCCCCATACCCCCGGCGGGAAGTACCGGGTCAGTTCATTCAAGTACAAACCAACGATACAGCTACCTGGGGCATCAATGACCAAGACTGTTTTTTACCGGCGTGCATCGACAAGCCTTTCGATCCTTGTTGTCGGCCTCGCCGCTATAGGAGACTTTGCCGTGACACCGCCAGTGGCTTCGGCTGGTCAGATGCACGTCTATGGCTGTCAGACACCCTCAAAACAGCCTGCACCGATCGACGGGTGGTCAGGTTCTGTAGTAGGGAGCTATGTCTACGCAACTAACGACTGTCCGAGCCGGCTTGAAGCCTCGATTGGGGGAAACGTGAGTCAGCCGGCAAACGCTACTTCCGCGACGTGGACATTCTCCGCGCCTCCGGGAATGACGATCAGCGCGGCCCGTCTGTTTGTAGGTGGGAACAGCAGAGGTCATCTGGCATCGGGGCAGGGCGCAGAGACCCTATTTGACTTTACCGCTCCGAACGACGCTTATGACTCGGCGGACGTTTTTTTTCAGTGCCTGGAGTCCAACTGCCAAGGGATGGGCGGAACTGCCATCAACGTGCCACAGTCATTTCTCCAAGGGGCGACGCACCTCTATATGACGGCGGCCTGTGGTAGCGGCTATACCGGGCAAGCGTGTCCCGCAACGGGAGGCGGGGACCCTATGGAGGATGTATGGCTATCAAGGTCTGACATAACGCTTTTCCAAACGAGCCAGCCGATTGTGTCCAACGTCGCGGGTTCGCTCTTGGCTCCCGGTGTACTTCATGGCTCACCTAACATTCTCTTCACCGCCTATGACCAAGCATCGGGGATTTACCGCGGGATTTTCGAGATTGACGGCCATGAAGTCGCAAGTCAGGTTATCAACACGAATGGCGGCAGGTGTCAAAACGTGGGCGGGACTACCGACGGCACATATGCCTTTTTATATGTGCAGCCATGCCCGCAACAAGTGACGGCTGACCTATCACTTGACACGACGCTGATTGCAGATGGCACACACCGCTTGAAGGTGCTTGTTCAGAATGCCGCTGGCGATACTGCCGTAGTCGCCGACACGACGATCACGGTGGAAAACCACGGCCTCCAGAGTGGTTATTTGCCGCCTTCGGAACACACTGAACCGCCGGGAGGCAGCGGCCCCTTGGCGGGTGGAGGGGTGCTTGGGCGTGGCGCGTGCAATGGGACGGGGTGCGACGACCAGGCCCAAATCGCAGTCAATAGGAAGGGTCTGATTCTGACTCACACATATCGTGGGTCAACGGTCAGGCTCTCGGGGAAACTGGTCAGCCACACGGGTGCCCCGATCGCTGGTGCTCAGCTCGACCTACTCCAGCGGCCCGCGGCGGCAGGTTATGGACTGGTGGTTATTGCTACGACTACGACGGGACCCGATGGTAGTTGGACCCTCACGGCGCCGCGAGGGCCTTCCCGTGAATTGGAGGTTGCCTATCGCTCGCATGTTGGCGACCCCACCTACGCTGTACACGTTAACTTTTTGGAGCGCGTCAAGGCGCCCGTCACGCTGGCGGCACCGCGCCAAGTAAACGCTGGTGTCCCGTTCCTTTTCCGCGGCCGACTGTCCGGCGGATATATACCGCCGGGCGGGTCGCTCGTATCAGTCGAAATCCACTTCGGGGGTGAATGGCGACTACTAGTTAACACGCACACAGGCAAGACCGGAGCCTTCAAATACAGCTACGCCTTTGAACCCGGCTACCCTCCAACGAGATACAAGTTCCGCGCTACTGTGCTAAATATCCCCGGCTATCCGTTTACGACAGGTCATAGTCGCACGATTCGGGTGGGAGTCCGGTGAAATGATCCGACACACCACCGCGGCGATCTTGCTTTTCGCACTCACCGGCATGTATCTCGCTACTCAAGCGGCAGCTTCGGAACTACCATTCCCGCCGGCCCAGCTTCGAGACGATTACGGGGAAGCATTGCCCTACGCTACCCCTCCCGCAGTTCCGGCGGGCTTGTGTCTTATCGACTCAGGGGTCAATCTCAACCCTGATACTACGCCTGTAACAGTGTACCGGGAAGCGTTGGACGGGGGAACCCCCGACGATGTTGACCCGATGCAACACGGCACACGCATGGCGATGGAAGCGGCCGCAGTCCCGAATAACAATTGGGGGACAGTCGGTGCTGCTCCTGGCGCCATACACATCGTCTCAATTCGTGTAATGGAACCGGATGGAACTGTGAGCTTCACAGGCTACAAGCAGGCTATTCTTCGGTGCCGAGACTTGGCGGCCGCCTATAACATCAAGGTCATTAGCCTGTCCCTGGGTTATCCGACGACCCCGTCGGAAGCCGAACTCCAAGAGCTTGAAAATGCTGCTGTCGCAGCTCAAAGCTATGGCATAAGTGTCTTTGCGGCCGCAGGCAATGAAGGCTTGGACCAACTCGACTACCCAGCAGCCTTGCCACCAATTATCGCTGTCGGTGCCGCGGGCGAAAATCACCAAAAGTGCCCTTTCTCGAATTGGGGGCCGGGTCTTGCTCTGCTCGCGCCCGGATGCGATCTTGAAACGGTTGACCCCAGCTCGGGTGAACCCGTGGCTGGCTTCTACGGTACAAGTCAGGCCACCGCGGATACAGCGGCCGTTGTGTGCGCCCTCGACGCTTACCGACCTGACCTGAGCCCGGAACAAGACAGGCAGCTTCTCATCACCAGCGCCGCCGCGAATAATGACGAGCTGGACGTGACGGCACTCTTTGAAGCCGCCGGATTGGCGAGTGTGATAGCCAGTGGCAAGGCCCGCGAGCCTGTGGCCGAGCCGCAATCGGGGAACGTCCCTGCACCCTCGATTGCCCCGGTGGTGCCCACTGCCACGCATGTCGGGCGGCTCCCACAGCCGCGGGCACGTCTTAGGCGCCGTCGATCGGGGCTATTGGTGACGCTGCTCAACCGGCCGCAGGGGGCACGCGTAGTCGTAAAGATCCTTGATATGCGACGCCACGGGCACCCGAGGAGCATCGCGGAGCTAACCGCAGCAGCGAAGAATATCCACCTCAAGGCATATCATGGAGTCGTGCTCGCTCTCAGCTACGTCGATCCCGCCGGCCGCAGCATAACGTCCCCCACAACTGACATCGACGTTCCATGAGACGCTTAGCTCTCCTCGGTGTAGTCGGGGCGCTCGTGCTGGCAGCCACACCCGCTCTAGCGAGTGCGGGAACCTATCAAGTGAGTGCCTGCGCGGATGCGCCGGGAGCGGCAAATAACAGCTTTGTGTCATTCGATAGCGACCCGGCTCATCTTTCTGTCGGCCAGACCTGCCCGCCCCAGGCCAGAGGATCAAACATACAGGAGCAGGAAACCGGGCTCTATGCGACGGATAAACTGCTAGCTGGTAGCAACGCCGTGGATGGCGCTCGGGCAGGTTGGACCTTCACTGCCGCACCGGGGACGACCCTTACGGGCCTCCAAGACGAGCGGTATCTCGGCGCTCACGGAGATAACAGTTGGTCGCCATTCGTGTCCGCCGACGGCACAACGCTTGAGACCTGCACATTCACCTTCCCCGCAGACCACTGCGAAGTCGGAGCACCCTTTGGGGCCGGAGGCGAACAATTTGGACCAGTAGCGCTCAACGAAGCTACGAGCCTTTCGATCGGAATCACATGCACCGCTTCAATCGGATGCGGGACCGGGGGCACAATGCACGAAGCATGGGCAGCGTTCTACGGCGTGACGGTCACAGTCAGCGAGTCCGCAGACCCGACGATAAGCCCACCGACCGGCAGCCTATGGGGCGCAGGACCAGCTAACGGCTTTCACACCGGCACAGAGAACGTGACCTTCAATGCATCCGACCCAAGCGGAATCAGAGCGGCGCAGCTCCTGGTGGACGGCTCACCCGTGGAAAGCGCCCCCGGCACTTGTGATTACACACGCGCCGTCCCCTGCGCAAGCCTCACACAAACCTTTACCCTCGATACCACCCGTCTCACCGACGGGCCTCATATGCTAACCCTGCAAGCGGAAAACGCGGCCGGTAACGCAACGCAACTCACACATGAAATTGTCGTGGATAACACCGCACCCCCGCCCCCCGTAGGACTATCCGTGGCAGTTGCGAGCGACGCGACCTACACAATGACGTGGAGTGATCCACCCAGCCACGCAGCACCAATCGTATCAGCAGCCTATCAGTTTTGTCCGGCTGCCGGACCGTGCAGTATACCGGAAACCGGCCCGGATGGTCACATTGCCGGATTGCACGCCCCTTCCGGCGCACGCACGGTGCGAGTGTGGCTGACCGACGCAGCGGGGCAAAGTAACCCCGGTAACGCAGCGACCGCCACACTACCGATAAGCGAACAGAAACAGAAAGAAGTCGGTCCCCCACCGCTCCCTGCGCTTCGCCTTCGCTATCGCGTGCGCAGTCACTCGCTTGTTTTGACCGCGATAGTTCCTAACGGTGTGCGCGGTCCAGTCACGTTCAGCTACCTAGCACTCCGAGGGCGCCATCGGCTTGCCCACGCCGAACGTCATGCCAAGGTGTCACACGGGCGAGCGGCGGTAGTGTTTAGGTTCCCCCGCGCCACCTTCGGAGCGCAGGTCTTGTCGATTAACGCAAGTGCGGCTGACGCTAGCTCCGTCGCGGCACTGATCCGGCTGATTCGCCACCGGCACTCCCATCGCAAACCGCACTGACGCCCGCCCGTCAGTGCCGGGGAATCCTGGCCGCGCAAAGATCGAGTTGCGCGAAAGGGTGATAGCCCGGCTTAGGAGGCATGAGCCCTACCAGCTCGCCCCCCGCGTTCGCTGACCCTCTCGCGCAGGAAGACACCCCCCTAACACCGCGTCCGCCTCGGACGCGACGACCGCAAGCCACAAACGAACGGGCCGCGCTACTAGCCCCCGACGTGGAGGGACACCTCGGAGCAGAGGCGATTGACCTCGTGCGCTCCAGGGGCCTGATAGCCGCCATCGAGCCGGTAGAGATCATCGCGAGCGCGCAGCGGGACCTCGTGATCGAGCAGGACCCCTCAGCCGGGACGCAGATGGTCCGTGACGGCGTCGTAACGCTCCGCGTCGGGCAATCCCCAGCAACTCTGCCACGCACGGAAGACGCAGCAGAAGATCGGCTGGCGTCGCGTAGTGCGGGTGGTGGGAATGGCAGCGAGGACGACACAGCGGAGTGGTTCGCCACGCTCCGACCGTCGGCTGGCGCCCCGGCGCTCGGACCTGGCGCCGTGGCGCCGCGGCGCCGCCGTAAGCATCGCCGGGCGGCCACTCCCATTGAAGATATGGCGTTTGATACACCGCCGGACCCGTTGCCTGCGGTGCCCGACCCACTGCCCGCCGCGCAGCGGAATCTCTCGCAACGTGTACGCCTCAGACTTCTTACATCGGCCATAGCGCTGCTTGTGCGGCTTCCGATGTTGTCGGTGTCACCCGCTCGGCGACGACGTACGCTAGTCCTCGCCGGGGCGGTAGTCAGCGTCGTGGTCTTCACCTGGGGCGGTGGCTCGCACTCACACCACCAGGCTTCGGCGCCGCTCACCCAAATCTCCACACCTCTCGTGCGAACCGCGCGTACCCCCGCGCTGCCTCGCTCCAGCTCTGCGCAGAGGACACTTGACGGTCGGCATACCTCGTCGCGGCTCACCGCGCGAGTTCGACGCCCATTGTCGAAACGTATCCCACGCAAGGCGCTTGCTGCATCCACAAGGGTCTTGGTGCAGGCCCCGGCCAAGTCAACAAGCCCGGCCGATCTGTCGGTCACGAGTGCGCCGCCCGCGGCCCGACCGCCTTCAGCGCGCGTTACGCGGCCGGGACGCTTCAGCTACCTCGGGCAGTGAACACATCAACCAAGGAGAACAGCGATGCACCCCCCAATTGTGACATTCTACCCGGCGCGTCGCGCAGCGCTTGTGGCCGCTATGACATTGCTCGCTGTGACAGTCGCAGTCGTGACATGCGCGGTGGGACACGTCGAGCTGCTAAGCCGGATGCCGATTTTTCACGGTGCCGAGTCGATCGCGGGTGTCACGGAATTTCTTGAACATCTCAAGGGCTATCTAATCTCGATCGTGCTCGCCGGGTTCACCGTGGCAGGCATCGCGGTCGGCGCGGCAAAGGTCACTGGTCATTCGCGCGCCAATGACATGATTTTCAACATCGGAGTCGGGGTCGCCATCTTCGCGGCGCTCCCGACCATAGTGGCATAAGGCCGGCATGTCGCGCCGCCGCGTACGTCCAGTGCTCCTGGTCGCTGCCGGTGTGGGAGTCGCGCTGCTGGCGTGGGCTCCCGTGGCGCAGGCCAGTGGCATCCTCGGGAGCGGTATCGGGCCGAACCTTGGCCCTAACCTGAACCCCCTTCCCTCGATAGGTGAACTGCTCAACGAGGTGGTGAACGGGCTTTTTGGGGCTCTCCTGTCAGCCTTGACACCGGGTTTTCTCAAGCACGCGGACATTCATACGTTGGAGTGGCTGGTGGCTTTGCCGAATGTAGCCGATACGTCCGTTTGGCCGACTGTCGGCCGGTTGGAGGTGAACATGATGTGGGTCGCAGGGGCGATACTGCCAACGACGCTCATCATCGCCACGATACGAGACACCGCGCTTAGTCTCGCTTTCCGCGCGCATCCCGGCAACGCGCTCCTCCGGGTGATAGGCGCTGTGTTTTGGCTGGTCCTGTACCGCTTTTCTTTCGAGAACGCGGTCGCGTTCGTGAACGTCTTGACTCACACGATGCTCTCGTGGTCGATCGTCGCTCAGGGACTCCACCGCACGGTCCTTGTGATGTTCGGTGCGTCAGTCATTTTCGGGGTCGGGGGTGCGTTCTTGGGGGTGCTCGGCCTGGTTGCCCTTGTGCTCGCCGTTTCTCTTTTCGCACTCAAGGTGCTCATTTTGGTCGTTACGGCGATCTTGTTCGTCTCTGGCCCGCTCTTTATTGCTCTTACTCCGCTACCCACGATTGGTTATCTCGCGCGGGGGTGGTTGCTTGCATTGGTCGGCGTCTGCGTGATTCCGGTGGGGTGGTGCATTATCTTCGCGGTTGCGGGCGCGATCAGTCTGGACGTGACCGACCTCGGCGGGGGTGCTCATATCGGCAGTCGCGTGATAGGTGCCTTCGCGGCTCTTGTCACTTTTTATATTGCGTGGAAGTGGCCGCTCATGGTCTTTGGGCATGTTCGTAACGCCCTCGGTGGACTCGGGGTGCGTCCTGGGGGCGCCTCCGGTGGTGGGGGTGCGGTGAGTAACGGGGCGCTCGCGGTGAAGGCTCAGCGGGCGAGGGTGGGGCTTCAGGCTGCGATGCTCGCGGGGGGGCGGGGTCTTGGGCTCGCGGCGGGGCAGCTCGGAGCGCCACGCGGCGGGCTTGCTGGCTTGGCGGGACGGCAGGCAAGGCCGCATGTTGCAGCCGCCGCGGCGAGCGGCGCGATTGCGGCGGGCCCGCCGCGGCCGCGGCCTCGCCCCACGCCGGGCGGCGAGCGTGTGGCGCGGGCGGGAGACGAGCTGCGCGAAACCCCGACACGGATGCGCGAGGCATGGCGGGCTGCCGGCGAGGCGCCCACGCCTCCAGCGAAGGCAGGGGGGGGAGGATCGGGCGCCGCGCGGGGCCGGGCGGGAGCGTCGCGCGGTAGCAGGCCGGGAAGGGCATCGCGGGGGGGCGGACGGGGATCGGGGCCTTCGCGCAGGCCCCCGCGCGCTAGCGGTTCCGGTAGGGCTCCGCGCAAGGGCAGCTCGGGCGCACCTGCTGGGGGCGCCCGCAAGGGGTCGGGTGGCTCAAAACGCCCGCCGGTCATCCCGCCGGCACGCCCGGCGCAAAGGGGCGCTCCGGGGCCGCAGGGCGCGTCAAGCCGTGGCGGGCAGTCCGGGCGCGGCGGGGTCGCGCGCTCGCAGGCGAGCGCCGCGGCTCAGCCTCAGAGTGGCGGTGGCGGGCGAGCAGGTTCACCGCGGCCCGCACAGGGGCCGGGCTCTAGCGGGCGCGCGCGACCAGTTGCGCGTGATGCGCGGTCGCAGCGGCCTGCGGCTCAGCCTCGAAAGGGAGGTCCGTCTCGCTCGCCGGCTCCGCCGCGTGCTCCGAGGAAAGGCAGGAAGGGGTGAGTCATCGCACCTACCGGCACGTTGACACGCCGGTTCCCTACATGGGTCTGACGTGGCGCCAGTGGCTTCTCATTGTCAGTTGCGCCGCGCTCGCGCTCGGCGTGATCGACCTCTTGCATCCCCCGACGCCGATCGCGTTGTGGCTGGGGACCGTTCTGCTGACCGCGCCCGTTGCGGTGAGCTACTTCACCAGCGGCACTGTGAGCTTCGGAAGGGCGCTGCTCGATCACGCGCAGTGGGTGCTCGCTCCGCGCGAGCTGCCAGCTTCGCGCCACGTCGCGCATGTACGCGCTAGAGGGTTCGTGGTGGGCGCTCCCGCGCGAGGGCTCAAGCTGCGGATACCGCGGTGGGCGCGCAGGACTCGCGCGTGCCCATCGAGCGGTGACTTGCTTCCCTTGGAGGCCCTGAGCGCGGAGGGAGTCGGCGTGCTCGCGTCGGGGGCGCTCGTCAGATGGATCGAAGTCTCGCCGGTTAACCCCTTGATCCATGACACGGACGGCGCGGAGCATATCGCGCGCGCTTTTACTTCGATCGCTGCGAGGCTGCCTGATGATCGGCAAAGCCTTGAGTTGGTTGCCCAGGCGGCCCCGCTTGCGATCGACGCGCTACTAGCCGTCGAGCGCGAGGCTTGCCACTCAGCGGTGCAGGACGCTCGCTCGAAGGGATGGGGCGAGCTCGCCGTCGCCATCGAGCGGTTGGGGCTCGCAGAGGAACAGTCGATCCGCACTCAAAGCCGGGCGCTCGCAGCGCTCGATATGCGGTACTTCGTCGTCGTCCCGTGGCTCCCGGTCCGCGAAGGGCGCCCCACCCTGCGCCCTTCCCGCCGCGGCCCGCTTACCCTCAGCCCCGCGGCGTATGAGCGCGCGATACGCGAAAGTGCGTGCCACGCAGAAGGAGTGCGAACCGACCTTGAGTCGATCGGTCTGAGTGCGCGAGACTTGGACGGCAGCGAGGTCGCACAGTTGCTTTGGGCGCGCTTCGCGCCAGCCGACGCCGACGCCGGCCACGACCCTGAGCTGCGGCTTGATCTACCCGCGAGGCTCAGCGACCTGGCCGACCCCGCGCAGGCGGCGACCCATTCTGCGGGGTTGCGGTGCGCTCTGTGCCCCGAGGCGATCGACTTGCGGGAGCGGAACGTTATGCGGATCGGAGGGCATGTCGAGCAGACGCGGTATGTCGGCTCCCTTCCAGAGCAGACCTGGCTCGGGTGGCTTCTCTATCTCATGTCGGCTCACTCTCCGTTCACTGTCGCTGTTCATCTGCACGCGACCGATCGCACACGCGAGCGTCTGTTTCACAAACGACGGTATCGGCGTATCCACGGAAACAACCGCGGGACCGAAATGCGAGGTAGGCCGCTGGACCCCGACCAGCACGCCCAAGAGACTGAGGCGGCGGATCTCAACGCCGAGCTGGCGCTGACCGGCGCCGGGGTGTACCGCGTCGGGTGCTATCTGTCGGTCCGCGAACCGGCAGGGGACGCCGAAGCGGTGGCGGAGATCCTTGACGGGATCGGCCGGGAGCTAGCGGGCGCGAACGAGGCTTACCTACACCCCGCCGTCGCGGCGCAGCGCCAGGTCCAGTCCTCAAGTCTGCCGACCGGGATGGACACGGCCGCGCGAACGCGCAAGTACGTGTCGGTGAACGTGGGTGACACGACGCCGATTGTCGGGACGCGCTGCGGGTCGCCGTCGGGCATACCCGTCGGCTACGCCTCCGTCGGACGCACGCTTGAGCGCCTAGACCTATTCGACCCGGCGCACAGTAACCACATGCTGATCGTCACCGGCAAGAGCGGATTCGGCAAGACGATGTTGGTTAACAGCATCTATTCGCGTGCGCTAGCGCGCGGGGACCACGGCGCCGTGATCGAGCGCGGGGGCCACTACGAGTTTCTAGCCTCCCTGATCCCCGGTGCGGCCAACGTCCGTCTTGGCTCTGGTGCTGACGCGATTTGTCCGTGGGATACCCCGGACCCTGCGTCTGTCGGCGCGGAGAAGATCGATTATCTCATCGCTCTGCACGCCACGCTCATCGGCACAGGCCGGCGGGATGAGTACGGTCTGAGCGCACTAGAGGAGAACCTGCTTGGCCGCGCGATACGACAGGTCTACGAGCGGTGCTTAGTAACGAAGGAGAGGCCCCGCGAGCTGCTATTGCAGGAAACCCTCACCGCGCGGGCCGCAAGCGAAGCTGCGGCCGGCGCCGGGCAAATGGCCGACTCTCTGCGAGACATCGCGGCTCGTCTACACAATTTCTGCGGCGACGGCCCCTATTCGTATCTCGCCGATAAGGAAACGACGATCCCGCGCGACGCGCCGCTGGTCGTGTTTGACACACGCCGAATCCCGGATCATTTCTCCGGTGCCGCGATGTTCGAGATTGTCGAGCACACAGCAGAGCGCGTCGCGCGCACCATTCAAAGACACCTGGAAGATGGCAGCCACATCGGGCGGCGCGCCCCTAAGTTCTATCTCACTCTGGAGGAGGTCTGGAAGCTCGTTGAAAACGAAGCGACGGGCCGCTGGGTTAACGAGCTACCGCGGCGCTCCAGGCACGACAACCTGGCGCTGATAGGCGTCAGCCAGCAGCTCTCAGACTTCAATCACCCCGCGGGCCGCGCGTTCGTTGATAACGCGGCACGCAAGTTCACGTTTCACCAGTCGCCGCGCCAGATTGAGTACCTCAAGGACGAGCTGGGACTGACGAGCGAGGAGATTCAGGCGATCGGGGCGCTCAAGACGGTAAAGCGCGAATACTCCACCGCGTACTTCGACAACGGCCCCCGCGGGCGCGGCACGATCACGTCCCGCTACGCCGATCTCGAGTACTGGATATGCACGCATGAGCCCGAGTTTGACGAGCCGATCCGCCGCCAAGCACTCAGGGACGCCGAGGACGATCCGTGGCGCGCGCTGCGTCTGCTCGCGGACCCCGCCTGGCATCAACAGCTCGCGGGAGCCCTGGCGTAATGGATGGCGCGACGGTCGCCGCCCGGATCATCCTCGACCCACGGACAAGACGGTGGGCCGCGCGAGCTGCCGCGCTCGCCGCCGGGCTGATCGCGCTACCGATCGTCGTCCTGCTCGCCGTGGTGGTCGCGCTGATGGGCTCACCGGTCCCGGGCACGGTCGGCAGCGCCGACGGGATTCCTGCGGTGTACGTGCCGATGTACCAGGCCGCCGCCGCGGCCTACCACGTCAACCCCTACGTTCTCGCGGCGCTGCACGAGACAGAGAGCGACTACAGCCGCGACCCGGCCGCGTTCACACCGAACTCGGCCGGTGCGCTCGGCCCGATGCAGTTCCTTCCCTCCACCTGGGCGGTGTACTCAAACGCCTACCGGCCGATCGCCCGGCTACGGCCCGCGCACTACCCCCACGTTTGCGTACCGCACGGGTGCATCACCGATGACTTCGACTCGATCGCAGCCGCGGCGGACTACCTGCACCAGCTCGGCGCCGACCCTGGCCTCGACCAACGCACGCTGAACGCGCTCATCCACTACAAGGGGACCCCTCCGGCGTCGGTGCCCTACGCCCGTGAAACGTTCGCGCTCGCGCGCCAGCTCCAAGCAGCGAACGTGAGCACGGGCGGCGCGGTAATCCAGCAGCCATCAGGGCCGCTACTGACGCGACTCGTGACGGTCGCGGATGAGATAGCCGCCGCTCACATTCCCTACTGCTACGGCGGCGGGCACGTCACCCCCGCGCGCCCGACCCACGGCACCTACTGTCACAACGCCGCTAACCAGTTCATATCCGGCAACGCATACGACGGGCTTGACTGCTCAAGCTCCGTCTCAATGCTGCTCCAAGCGTCAAGGGTCAACACGCCGACGCTCGACTCGACCGCGTTTATGAGCTTCGGCGAGGAAGGCCCCGGCCAGCAGTTCACCATTTGGGCCGACCCCGAGCACGTCTTTGTCAGCATCGACGGGCGCGATTGGGGCACCAGCGACGCCAACCCCTACGGGGGACCCGGATGGGCGCCACAGACCACCGTCGGCTTCACCCCCCGACACCTGCCCGGCCTATGAGAAGACGGACGCTCCCGATACTCCTCGCCGCAGGCGCGCTCCTCACCGGATGCGGGCTACACGACCCCTACTCACCGCAGCCGCAGAGCACCACCCGCACTAGCCGCGGGCAGGCCGCGCAGCGCCAGCCCGCGCCACCGCAAGCCGCCGGCAGCGAGGCGAGCGTGATCGCGCGCTACGCGAACGTATGGGTCAACTGGAGCGCCACCATGCTCCCGCGGGAGCGCACCGAATTGTTGGCACTCGCCGCAGGCCGGCTCGCCGTCGAGCTGCGCCGGGATGCGGCGCAGGCCGTGAGGAACCAGCTACAGGAAGTCACGCAGGCGTACAGCCGCGGGCACTACGTCGGCGTGATCCGCCAGAGCAACGGGCGCGCGATCGTCGTCAGCTATGAGGAAGTCGCGCCTGTCGGCGGCCAAGCACAGGGCGCCTATCAGGTCTACCTCGCACAAACAGAACACACAACAAAAGGATGGAGGCTCACCGAATGGCAACCAGCAACCGACAGCTAAGCAACACCCCCGGCCACCCAATCTCACACAATCAAGGCAGGAGTCTGTCGAACACGATGCTAGACAGCTACGCGCTTCTGTGGCTCGCTACGCTTCTATCGGCACTCCTCGCTATCCCGATCGCACGCCAGCTCCGCGGCTACTTCTTCGACTTCCGGCTCATCCCCACGTCGGGAGGCACGGCCAGCATGGCCGCGCGCATCTTCGCCAACAACGTGCGCGAGGCGATGATCCCCTTCCTGTTCGCCGTGTTGAGAGTCGGCCCACGGCGACGGCGCACGGTCGTAGCAGTCGGCGATGTTGTCGTGGTCGCAAGCCTGGGGGCCAATGCGATGCTTGCCGGTCTCGCGCTCGGGTCCTACGGGCTCGGCCTGGCGTCCTTCCTGCCTCAGTGGCCGCTTGAGTGGGGCGCGCTCGCCTTGGCGTTCACCGCCTGGCGCCGCGCTCGCGTGGGAAGAGACCGGCCGTTTGAGCTGGCGCTGCTCGCCTTCGGCACAGCGATCCTCCTATGCCTCGCCGCTCTACTTGAGACCTACGCCGTCCCCCAAGGGTGAGCGAAATGCACTATCTCGCACGACGCTACCTCGGCCCCCTCGCCCTCATCGCGGTCAGCTTCGCCGGCCTGCTGATCTGGCTACGGACCCTCGCGCCCAGCGTCGTGCGACAAGCCGTCACGGGCACAGCCGGCGCAGCCAAGAGGCAGGGTGGCGCCGCCGGCCCGTCGGTCCTCACATCGCTCACCGACACCGCGATCCTCGGCCTGCACATCGCCGCGTTGATCGCGTGCGCGCTCGTGGCCGCTGGCGTCGTTGTGGGCTTCGCGCGGTTGCGTGCTCGCCGGCAACGTGCAGAGGCGGGCCGTGTATTGTGCGCGGAGCTGCGCTTGGGGCGCGATGACCAAGCCTCGCCGTATGAGATCAGCAAGGTCTTCGACGGGATCGCCGGGGCGCTGAGGCCGGGCATCGTGCGCCGTCCGCTCACAGGCCCCCCAACGCTCGCGCTGAAGATCGTAAGCGAAGGAGGCGCGCGATCCGTGCGCTTTCTAGTGCAGGCCCCGCCCGTCTACCACGCCTCGATCGCCGCGCGGCTGCGCGCCACCTACCCCGATACGCGCCTCATCCCGATCGACGCAGCACACGCCGACCCGTTCACTCTCAGCTCCATCGCCTCACCGTGGGCGGCCGTGCGGGCGCTACTTCACCGGGAGCGAGTCTCACCCGTCGCAGTGGACATGCTCCGCGTGAAGAAGGCGAGAAGATGGGTATGGGCGCTAGCGACGACCAAGGACTATGAGCACTCGCTCATGGAAAGCCTTGTGTCCGTTATGCACGCGCTCACGACGCCTTGCGTGTTGGAGCTACTTCTCACGCCCGCACCCGCCGTGCTCGAGCGCTATACCGGTCACGCGCTCAGACGCCGCGAGCGGCGCTTCATGGCAGACGGCGCGTTCGGCCCGACCGAGCCTGGCGTCGATAGCGTCGTGGCACAAAAGCACATCCAGGGCGCCGTAGAGGGCGTCGGACGGGCATGGTGGTGGTTTGACATGCGCGTGATCGTGCTGCGCGGGCAGGAGCCTTACGCTCGCCAGGTCGCCGGCGTCATCCAAGAGACGCGCGGAGAGAACTATCTCCGCGTGCGGGTAATGCGACTGCGCCGCCGGCTCTACGCCTGGCGCTCCGCCCGCGGTCTGCCACCACTGTTCCCCGCGCTCTGGAGCGGAGCGCTATCGAGCGCCGAGGTCGCCTCGCTCTGGCACCTGCCGACGCTGAGACTCAAGGGAGTCCCCCTACGCCGCATATCCGCCAGAGAGATAACGGCCACCAGCGCCATCAGCCGCGATCCTGCCCATGCCGTCATGCGGGACGAGCATGGGCCGGTGGGGATACACCCCTGCGACCGGAGAAAGGGTTGGATGCTGCTCGGCGCCGCGGGAGCTGGAAAGACAGCGGCGCTTGCCCCGCACGTCCGGTCCGTTGGAGAGGACGACGAGCGCGCAGTGATCGTGATCGACCCGAAGGAGGATTTTGCCCGTCTCTGCCTGAGTTTCATACCCCCGCGTCGTCGCCTTTACTATCTGGACCTTGGGGCTCCAAGGTACGGGCTGAACATCCTTACCGCGGGGCACCTAACCCCGGAGATTCGCGCGGATATCTTCATCGACGTTATCCGGGAGCTGGCCGGCGAGTCCTCGGTAGGCCCACGCTCAGACCTATTCCTGCGCGCAGCCATCCAGGCGGTGACAATCATTGAGCCAATCCCGGCGCTCCAGCATGTCAAGGCGCTACTGGACCCCTACGACACCGGCTACCGCGAATGGGTGACACGCGAGCTGCGCTGCTACCACGAGATTGACTTCGTTCGTGAGTATTGGGAGCACACCTTTCCGAGCATGGTCAAGGACAACCCCCGCTTTATCACAGAGGCCGTCGCTGCACCTACCAACAAGGTCGCTCGATTCCTTACCTCACCAAGCCTCAATCTCCTGATGACGCACCCGATCCAGCTCGACCTAGAAAGCATCATCCGACGCCGAGAGATACTGATAGTCAACGGAAGCAAGGGCGCCGTCGGAGAGTCAAACGCCAACCTGTTCTGTTCAATGCTGATCCTGCTCGTACAACGAGCGCTCCACCAAATACAGCGAAGGGACGCCAGCGAGCGCGTACAAGCCGCGCTGGTCATTGACGAGGCACACAACGTCTTCATCCCGGCCTTTGCGACCCTACTCTCCGAGGGACGCTCAGGAGGCATCGAGGTCGCCGCAGCCTTCCAGTACACCGGCCAAATCGCCGATGAACGAGTGCGAGCCGGAGTCAAAAGCCTTCTACAAAACATCTCGATCTTCCGCCAACGCGACTTTCAAGATGCCCGCGCCGCAGCCGCACTCGCAATGGAAGTCTTCCAAGACAACATCCGCGGTGACACCGAAGACCAACGCCGCATCCGAATCGACCCGATGGACATTGTGCAGCAACCAGACTACCGCGCCGTGAATCTCTGGTTTGCCCAAGGTATCCCACAACCGGCCGCCACAGCCGCCACCGCACCGATGGAGCAGCTAGTCGAAGGCCCAGCGGCCGTCCAGGCACGTAAACACCACGAGCGCGAGCAGCAGCGCCGAGGCGACCACCCCCACGACCACGGACGCTACATACAACCACCGCTCGTCCACTCGATCAAGACCCCGATCGTGGCCCGGTATCGCGCCGTGCATGTCGATCTCCCCGCATGGGCACAATGCCCACCCCTATCAGAGATAACCCGAGTCGCGGTCGTCCTCAAACCGAAGAAGGGCGAGCCCCTTGCGTACATCGCGGGATCCCCCGACGGATCACGACGCCGGTACGTCGTGGAGCTTCCCAACGACGAGGCGACGCCCGGCTGGATACCGGCCGGGGTATATGGAGTACAAGTGTTGGTATGGACCGCGAAAGAGTCTGCACCGCAGAAGTGGGCGCCTATGGTAGGCGACAAAAAGACAGGCGAGCGCGAAATGGTGGTCGAAATCATCGAGGAGCCGCGCCGACCACTCACAAGTGAAAAGAAAGCGGCATGACGATGGCGAGCGCCGCGGCCGTGAAGCAAAGGATGGTGCGCTCAGGTGACGGCCTGAGTGCGGGGACAATCCAATGGGGGCGCCGAGAGCACCCCGCGCCAGCGATCGGCCTCACCGACCGGGATCTCCGGCTCATGGCGCTCATTCACGACGTTAACTACCTTTCATCCAGTCAGCTCGTGATTCTCGGCTGGGGCGTCAGCGAACGAGCTGCACAGAAGCGACTCAAGCGCCTGCACGACAGCGGATACCTAGACCGCTTCCGGCCCATACCGGAAACCGGGAGCGCGGAATGGAACTACCGACTCAGCTCAATGGGCTGGAGCCCGCTGGCAGAGCAAGGCAGAGTCCCAAACGATGACCCCTACACCCCAGCCGCAATCACCAGCATCAGCTATACCGAACACGATCTACAGCTCGCAGCATTCGTCCTCCAGATCGCCCAAGCAGCGGCACCCGATCAAGCCGGGGGACTCATCGACAAAATGCCGTTCCACTGGCAAGGACCGAGAAGCGGACGAATCGAAAAGAGAGAGAGCGAAGAGTTTGAGTGCTCCCAAACGGCACGACTCCCGGACGACACGCGCCTACACCCGGAAGACAGCCGGGACGGCTACTTGGAGCCCGACGCAACACTCATCGGCCAGGCAGGCGACGACCGCTGGGCCGTGCTCATCGAGTACGACCGAACCGAACGGCCGCACAAGCAAATCGACCGCCTACGACGCTATGACCATTGGCTACTTGACGGCTGGCGCCAAACCTACTTCGCAACACACTCGATCGCCCCATCAGTAGTCTTCCTGACGGCACGAGAGCGACCACTACGACGCCTCATCGAGACCGCCGACCAGACCTTCACCGCGTGGTACGGCCACAAGCACGCAGGGCCACGAGAAGGGACACACCCCGCAAGGCAACGAGTAGTCTTCACCAGCCGAGCACGCATTCTAGCTGGCGACTGGACGATGCAACGAACTCCCAGCCTTCCGCCTTCTCTGCGTGAGAACGCAACCACATGCTCGCCCCGCTCGCTCGAATATAACCTGCCATCGTTGTTTGCTATGGACAGATAACTATTGTCCGATCTTGCGCCGACCGGCTACCACTAGGCGCAAGATCAGGCCATCAAGGTAAGGGCAGTGCCATAGAACGCCATGCTTCGCCGTCGCCCCTGCGCACCGGAGAACGACGGCGACGGAGCCGTGGTAGCTGATGGATCGGCTTACTATGACTAGGTTCTCCTTGGCAGGTATGAGGTGTACCGCCACCAATGTATCGTGCTGCCGCGAATGATTTTTTGCTCCAGCCAGCGATAACGATGTGTCCATCGGGCTGGACCGCGACGGCATTGGCCCCACCTATTTCGCTATCGATGACAACGCCGCTAGAGCCAAATGAGCAGTCGCGACCATTAGGCGTATATCTCGCAAGAAACGCAACACCCGCCGGCACGTCTACAGTAGAGGTAGGGCGTTCCCCGACTACAAGCGTGTCACCCATAGCGTCAAAAGCTATCGCGCGCGGACCAAGACCTTCTCGCCGGTTGCTGGCAAAGACCGATCGTGTGATCCCGTCTTTCCCAAAAGATCGATTCAGCGCACCAGCACTAGTATAATTAGCCAGTATAAGTTCGCTTTCTCCTATAGCTCCTTTTGGGCTACTAGTGGTCGCAAGCGTAATGTGCCGATCTGGAGCAATCGCTAGCTTAGCCCGGCCGGGATGCACGAGCGGTACGTGCACAATTCCATCTTCGCCAAATGAATGATCTAGCTTGCCCGACGGCGTCAAACGCGCAAGAACCAGTTTTTTCTTGGTGACTTCGCGTAGCGCGTTTTCTTTATATGTGGCGCCCGCCACGACGATGTCGCCATTACTCTGAGTCGTCGCCGTCACAGGTTCTGCTTCGGACGCAATGGGCATCCAAACGATGCCATCGTGTCCAAAGCTTAGATCAGGACTTCCTGACGCCAAAAAGCGGGCTATCTCAATCTTACCCGTGTGTTCCCCTGCAAGCACGACTATTCGACCGGTCGAGTCCAGCGTCTCGTCAACCAGACCATCGGGGGCAGCAATCCACAACACACCATCCGAACCAAAGGAGCGGTTTAGGACTCCATTCGAATAGTGCTCGACACCAATCTTCTGCGCTTCATTGCTTCCAAGTGCCACTAATTCTCCCCCCGCACTAAAGATGTGGGAGATATCGAACGGGGCGTTTTCGATATGCCCTTCACCACCGAACGAAGCGTCTAGTGTGCCGTCTGCTTCTAGCTGGACCAGCGCCCCAGCCGGCCGCCCGGCGCTAACCCCAGCACCGATGTAGTTGTCTGAGCCGGCTAGCAGGATTCCGCCGTTGGGTTGCAGCATCAATGCTTCCGCGTACGAGCCGCCGAACTCGACGCACCCACGCAGACAGGCCGCGTTAGCCTGGACGGTCGTATGCCCTCCCGAACCGAACGACGGGTCTACGCTGCCGGGCGCAGCAAATGCCTCGGGCGCCGCAAGCAAGACTATAGCGGCGACCGCAATAACCGTGATCCTGTGTAGATTATGGACGGCTCCAACTGTCGGTACGCTCAACATAAGCAACCAGTATACACAAACTTGGGTGCGTTTGCTTTCGTGGACGCCCGATTCCGTAAAGTTGTGGTTCTGGAGTCAGTCGGCGGCTGGTGGCGTTGTGTAGCTTTTGTATTCGGTTGGGGCGAGCATCGCCGCAGCTAGAACGGGGGCCACGAGATGCCAGGTTGGGGCCACTCAGGGGAAAGCCCACTCATGGACCTACCTCACCGAGTGTGTCCGTAACCGACGAACTATTCACGAAATCTCCAGCCGCAAAGCATTCTACAGATGACACGCATGACACGCCCGTCGCCTGGCTCGACTTCGCCCCGCTGGGGTTGGGAGTCGAGACTACCTGCCATTCTGTGCCGTTCCAGCTCTCGGCCAGCGTCTCTTCGACGCTGGAACTCGATTCGTAGTGGCCGGCGGCAACGCATGATGTTGAGGATGAGCATGATATTCCCGTGAGAATAATTGCTTTGCCGCCGCTTGGGGTGGGTATGCTTTGGCTTGACCATGTCGTTCCGTTCCAGCTCTCTGCCAAACCGGTGCCTTCAGAGGTGCCGGCGGCTGTGCAGGAGGTCGTTGAGGTGCACGACACAGCGCTGAGGTAATTAGTGACTCCTTTGTTGACGCCGGTCTGGAGTGTCCATTCGGTGCCATTCCACCGCTCAATAAGCACTGCCGAGTATGTCGTACCGACCGCGGTACAGGCTGTTGACGACGTGCAGGAGACACCTTCGAGCTTGGTGAATTCCTTACCAGTATTGGGGCTTGACTGAGTTTTCCATTCGGTACCATTCCAGCTGTCGATTATCGGTGTGGCCTGGAGTCCGGTTTTCCAATAGTACCCTACCGCAACACACCACGTAGCCGACGAACAAGACACACCGAGCAGCGAAACAAAATACGGTTTACCGGTCGTCGCAGGAGCCGACTGAAGCGTCCATTCACTACCATTCCAGCGCTCTGCGAGAGGCTCATATTCACCAGCGCTGTCTTTATACGCGCCAACCGCCGTGCATGCGGTCGAAGACGAGCATGACACACCCGACAACGTAACTTCCGTCCCACCACTCGGCGTGGGCGTAGACTTCAACTGCCATTCCGCCCCATTCCAACTCTCACCCAGGGGCACCCAGACCCCCGAGCTATTCTTATCATCACCAACCGCTGCACAAGCCACAGACGACGCGCACGAAACACCATGCAAAACATTAGCCGTAGCACCAGACGCATTAGGCGTCGATATGGTGGACCACATGCCCCGGGTGGTAGCAAATGTATAATCTTCGCCGTCTGTGGTTCCCTCCGAGCTAGTAGCAACAATTCGGTAGTGACATGTAGTTTCCGGCTGAAGACCCGAAAGAGAATAAGCAACCTTTTCCCCAGCGATTTCAGATGCCAGGCTAGCGTCCGGAACGGGGACCTTGGTGCCATAACTTTTAGTCGTACCGTATTCAAAGTGATAGGTGGTACTCCAGCCGTCCGGGATCACCGTGCCGTTTAGCGTAACTCCATGACTTGTGATCGCAGTTGCACCTTCGGTTGCGGCAATGGGAGCACCAGTAGTCTCGGCGAGCGTAACTACCGTGCCTGAATTGCTCTCATCGTCGCCAATTGCGGTGCATACTGTTGTCGATACACATGACACGCTATCTAGCTGACCTCCACTTGCGCCTGTGGGCAAACTCATTGAGTGAACCTGCCATTCTGTGCCGTTCCAGCTCTCGGCCAGCGTCTCTTCGACGCTGGAACTCGATTCGTAGTGGCCGGCGGCAACGCATGATGTTGAGGATGAGCATGATATTCCCGTGAGAATAATTGCTTTGCCGCCGCTTGGGGTGGGTATGCTTTGGCTTGACCATGTCGTTCCGTTCCAGCTCTCTGCCAAACCGGTGCCTTCAGAGGTGCCGGCGGCTGTGCAGGAGGTCGTTGAGGTGCACGACACAGCGCTGAGGTAATTAGTGACTCCTTTGTTGACGCCGGTCTGGAGTGTCCATTCGGTGCCATTCCACCGCTCAATAAGCACTGCCGAGTATGTCGTACCGACCGCGGTACAGGCTGTTGACGACGTGCAGGAGACACCTTCGAGCTTGGTGAATTCCTTACCAGTATTGGGGCTTGACTGAGTTTTCCATTCGGTACCATTCCAGCTGTCGATTATCGGTGTGGCTTCGAGTCCGGTTTTCCAATAGTACCCTACCGCAACACACCACGTAGCCGACGAACAAGACACACCGAGCAGCGAAACAAAATACGGTTTACCGGTCGTCGCAGGAGCCGACTGAAGCGTCCATTCACTACCATTCCAGCGCTCTGCGAGAGGCTCATATTCACCAGCGCTGTCTTTATACGCGCCAACCGCCGTGCATGCGGTCGAAGACGAGCATGACACACCCGACAACGTAACTTCCGTCCCACCACTCGGCGTGGGCGTAGACTTCAACTGCCATTCCGCCCCATTCCAACTCTCACCCAGGGGCACCCAGACCCCCGAGCTATTCTTATCATCACCAACCGCTGCACAAGCCACAGACGACGCGCACGAAACACCATGCAAAACATTAGCCGTAGCACCAGACGCATTAGGCGTCGATACAAGGGACCAAGCTCGTGTAGTTGCCAAGGTGTGATCTTTACCATAGCTAACGCCGTTAGAGTTGGTGGCAACTACACGATAGTGATATGTAGTTTCTGGTTGTAGCTTAGAAAGGCTCTGTTTTACCGTTTCTGGAGAAATATATGATCCAACGCTTCCGTCAGGCACAGGTATACTGGTACCATAACTGCTTGTCGGACCGTATTCAAAGTGATAAGTCGTTTCTCCACCGGCCGGATCAACAACGGTTTCGAGTGTCGCCGAACTGCTGGTAACACTTGTTGCCTTTTCAGCTCTGGTGATGGGCTGACCCGTAAGCTCAGCCAGCGTAACAGAGGTACCGACGCTGTCGGTATCATATCCTACTGTGACACACGTGAAAGACGCTGACGTGCATCCTACGGCCGTCAGGCCACTTGCCTGTGCTTCAGCAGGCACATTCGTCGCATGAGTTCGCCATTCTGTGCCGTTCCAGCTCTCGGCCAGCGTCTCTTCGACGCTGGAACTCGATTCGTAGTGGCCGGCGGCAACGCATGATGTTGAGGATGAGCATGATATTCCCGTGAGAATAATTGCTTTGCCGCCGCTTGGGGTGGGTATGCTTTGGCTTGACCATGTCGTTCCGTTCCAGCTCTCTGCCAAACCGGTGCCTTCAGAGGTGCCGGCGGCTGTGCAGGAGGTCGTTGAGGTGCACGACACAGCGCTGAGGTAATTAGTGACTCCTTTGTTGACGCCGGTCTGGAGTGTCCATTCGGTGCCATTCCACCGCTCAATAAGCACTGCCGAGTATGTCGTACCGACCGCGGTACAGGCTGTTGACGACGTGCAGGAGACACCTTCGAGCTTGGTGAATTCCTTACCAGTATTGGGGCTTGACTGAGTTTTCCATTCGGTACCATTCCAGCTGTCGATTATCGGTGTGGCTTCGAGTCCGGTTTTCCAATAGTACCCTACCGCAACACACCACGTAGCCGACGAACAAGACACACCGAGCAGCGAAACAAAATACGGTTTACCGGTCGTCGCAGGAGCCGACTGAAGCGTCCATTCACTACCATTCCAGCGCTCTGCGAGAGGCTCATATTCACCAGCGCTGTCTTTATAGGCGCCAACCGCCGTGCATGCGGTCGAAGACGAGCATGACACACCCGACAACGTAACTTCCGTCCCACCACTCGGCGTGGGCGTAGACTTCAACTGCCATTCCGCCCCATTCCAACTCTCACCCAGGGGCACCCAGACCCCCGAGCTATTCTTATCATCACCAACCGCTGCACAAGCCACAGACGACGCGCACGAAACACCATGCAAAACATTAGCCGTAGCACCAGACGCATTAGGCGTCGTCTGGGACTCAAGAAATGGCCCTGTAACAAACGATATTTCGCTGCCCTTTCTTGTCCCACCAGCGCTCGTCGCTGTCACACGGTATATATATTCGGTGGACTTCGAGAGACCAGTCAAATGTTGGTGAACCGCGACATTGTTTTCTCCACTTCCGACCGATTCTGGAGTTGTCGGAATCGTTTTTACTTCGCTACTTTTACCATCTTCCCAATATTCCAGTTGATATGTAGTAGCGAACCCCTCTGGATTAACCAGTGCGTTTAGGACAGCATGTTTTTCACCTAGTTCTGTGGGCTTTTCCGTCGTAACAACTGGCGGTGGAATAGGAGTGGTAAAGGCATCTTCTCCACCGACGGTGGTGCCAACCCAGTTCGACGCTACGATTCGGAAGTGATAAGTTGTCCCCGCTTTAAGGCCGGTGAGCGTATCGTTCTCGTGTACTGCACTTCCCCCGTATCCAGCGTTTGATTCTGAGGTCTTGTGTTCTCCGACGCTACCAACGCCCCATTCAAAGTCATAATGGGCATCCGGTCCGTTCGGATTTACGCTACCGTTTATCTTTGCTTCGTGGTATCCGAGACTCGTGGCCGCTTCAGTATTCACGGACGGGACTGAAGGAGTTTCGTAAGGTGGGTCTTCCAATGAACACTTGTTACCGCCTTCATCGTCCCACAGCAAGAAGACATATGTCCAGCCAAGGCGTCCTTCCTTATCGGGCAGTTCCTGTATTGGTTCCGGTTCATCCTCGCAAAGATCTGCGATCTCGACTTCGCCATTTTTCTGTTCCCCTTGCCACGCAATTTCATCTTTTAGCAATGGGTCCGTCACACTCTCTGCGAACTCGTGAGAGGCAACGCCCGTAGTTGAGAACATCATCTTAGCGTTGATGCCGTGTACTTTAGTATTCGATTCGAGGTAGTTACACGTTATTCCTTCTTTATATTTTTCGTAGTATTTGGTTGCGTCACCGGCATAGGGAACGTATGTATAGCTGTATTCGCCGCCATCGTAGCTTAGGACGCTATGATAGCCGCACCCTGCGGTTTCAGATATGGTAGTGCCAGGAGCTGTCAGCACTACAAATTGTGCATTTGGTCCTGGCGCGGTACCTTTGGTTTTAAGTTCGCGTATCCACGTCTCGGCCTCTTCTTCGACCATCGCATTGGTAAGATTGACTGGAGCTTTTATGGCGTTAATATGTGATTCCGCCACGATTTTCGCATCTTGGTACGTACCCTGCACATCCGTGTACTGTGTCAAGATGCCCTGCCATCCCTTGGTATACGGGAAGATCAATTCCACCCCAAGGCTTTCATAAAACAAGTGAAGTTCTTCATATAGAGAGCTTGGTTCGGTGTTGTTCCAAAAGTTGCCACCCCAAAAGAGTAGATAAAGTTCTGGAGCGGTTTGAACTGGCCCTCCCCAATACTCAAGCTTTTCGCCGTGGTTGCCTGCGAACTGGGGAGAAGCACCCTCCGGCTTGGGAGGCATAAAATGAGCAAATTTAGTCGCAGCCCAAGTCGGAACCGCTTCTCCAGGTGGTAGGCCGTCGGTCGCCAACGCAGTCGATGTAGAGACCGCAAGGATGGCGGCGACCAACAGCGTCAAAGTGATTAGCCACCTGTACAGTGACTTCCGGGGTACCATCTTCAACGTAGCCGGTGTACTAGGGCTCGTCTTGCGTTCATTGCGCGCGAACATGCTCATCCTTGTCCCTCCGGTAGCACTAGTTCTTCTCTTTGTTCTTAAGGACTAGCAGCTACGGAAGAGCTAAAGATCGTGCAATGTGCAAAGAAAGCCCAACTATTTTTTTGCAGTTTGCCTAGTTGTGGTGCCCGAGGAGGTTCCGAACGCGGGTGAGGGGTGGCTGGTTGCCGATGGCTGAGTGGTGGCGCCGCTCGTTGTAGTGGTTGAGCCAGTGTGGCAGGGCTTCCTGACGGGCTGTGCTTGAGGCGTATTGCATGGCGTAGGCCCACTCGCGAGCGAGGGTTTGTTGGAAGCGCTCCACCTTCCCGTTGGTGCGGGGCGTGTAGGGTCGGGTTCGGAGGTGCTGGATCTGGCGAGAGGTAAGCAGCCGGGCGAAGCTGCGGCTACAGCGGTAGCTCATGTGGTTGTCGGTCATCAGTCGCTCGGGGACGATCCCGTGCTCTAGGTAGAAATCCAGGGCGCGTTCGGTGAACGACCTCACCGTCTCGGCGCGCTCGTCTTCGCAGATCTCTGAGTAGGCCAGGCGTGAGTAATCATCAACGATCGAGTGCACGTACTCCCAGCCAGCGCGACGAGAGCGGCGAGTGTGATCTCCTGTCGTCTTGTGCCCCGGCTCGGTGAAACGGGCGAACTTCTTGACGTCCATATGCAGCAGCTGCCCGGGGCAGGGCCACTCGTAGCGCACGATCGCCTCGCGCTCAGCCGCTGGGCGTCGTGAGCACCCGGCGCGCTGCAGCGGAGGTTGCCCCGTTCCCCGTAGAAGTTCGTGGTGGCGGTGGGGTGATGGTTACACGGGGATGGCGATGGGCGTGTTCTCCTTGGTTGTGGTTTGAATGGTGGTGCGCTGCGCGGCGAGGTCTCGCTCGACGGCGAGGGCGAGCTTGGCGAGATCTGAGTAGCCGACGATCTTGCGGAACTGGGTCTCGGCCTCGAGCATCCCAGCGGCGGTCCACCGCAGGCACATGTCCCCGGACTGCCAGCGCTTGACGTTGCGCGATGTGCGACGGATGATCTCGATCATCGACTCGATTGGGTTCGTCGAGGCGAGTGTCTTCTTCAGGCGTCCGTGGATCCCCAGGCGGGTGAGGGTGAGTGTCTCCTCTAGGCCCTCGGTGAGTGACGCTGCCGCGCCGGGGTGCGAGCGCTCCAGCTCGCTGGCGAGGGTTCGCAGGCCCTCCAGCGCTAGTGCGTGGTTCTCGCTGGCCCACGCGCGCCGCAGCCGCGCCTTCACGGCTGGTCGATCGCGCTCGGGGAGATGATCCAGGACGTTGCGTTCCTTGTGGCGAACACAGCGCTGCACCGGCACGGGCCCGAAGACCTCCGCGACGGCCGCCCTGAGTGCCTTGCTGCCATCCAGGACAACGAGTACGCCCTGCTCGACGTCAAGACCCCGGTCCACGAGATCGGCGAGTAGATGGACGGTGACGGTCTTGTTCTCCGTGGAGCCATCCCACAATCCCAGCGGGATCTTGACTCCATCGGTCGTGATCCCGAGCGCGACGACGCAGCAGCGACCCTTCAGCTCGATCCCATCGACCATCAATGCCGCCAGGCGCACGTCTCCCAGACCGCGGCGCATCAGCTCCCCAAGGCGCTCACGCGTGCGACCCACGAACTCGCGACTGACCGCAGACTTCGAGGCCGAGCGCTCCCGGGTGCTCACCTTCTCACCGACAGGCTCGCGAGTTCGCGAGAACCGGCGCGTGCTGACACCAGCGAGCATCTGCTCCAACACCACCCTCGTCAACGGGTCACGATCAGCGAAGTACGCGTAGGTCGCGAGAGGCACCTCGTGCTCATTGTCCGCGGTCCTGGCCCTTGGACGCTTCACGACGACGCGCCTGCCACCCAATGTGACCTCGCCGTCCTCGTGCCCATGACGCACCGCGGCGCGCTCCGGGAGCTTCGCGTGCTTGGCGCCCACGACCTCATCAAGCTCGGCCTCCATCATCTCGCTGAGCACCCCCAACCCAACACCGACACTCAACGCGAGCAACCCATCCTTCGCCGCACCAGCCAACTCACCCAGCGCCTCCTGCACCCGCGACGGCAACACGTGCTCTGGGCGTGCGTCCTGCTCCTGCTCTACGGTCTCCATGGCGGTTCCTCTCGTCTCGATGGACTTGTTCGCACTCGCCACGGTCCCAGCAGGACCGGACGAGGCGAGAGAACCGCCACCTACAAACTTCTACGCGCTACGGGACAACCTCCTGCAGCGGTCGCGTCTCATGAGCCGGGGGATTTGATGTTGCGGGCGTAGATGCTTCTATTAAGTCGAAGGGGATGGTGATGAGGTGTTTGTAGAGTCTGCGGGAGAGGTGGCGCTTGAGGGCTCGCATGGCCTCGCGTTTGGTCTTTCCTTCGTTTGTGCGGCGGTCGAGGTAGGCGCGGGTTTGCTCGTCGCGGCGGGCACGGTGGAGGGCGATCGTGTGTAGTGCGGTGTTGGCTTGTCGGTCGCCTCCGCGGGAGAGGCGGTAGCGGACGGTCTGCCCGGAGCTGGCGGGCTTGGGTGCTGTGCCGTTGCAGCGCGCGAATGCTGCCTCGCTCTTTAGGCGTCTGGCGTCGCAGATCAGCAGCTTGGCCGCTGAGATCGGACCGACTCCTTGCTCTTGGAGGAGGGTCGGATCTAGTGAGCTGATCAGCAGAGTGAGCTCGTGCTTGTAGGCGGCTGCTTCGGTGGCGAGCTCTTCCGAACGGCGGGCAAGGTCGCGCAGGACGACGAAGACGAGCTGCTCGCTCCGCGGCCGATCGCTACGAGTGCGCATTTTGACCAGGCGTAGGGAGAGCTTGCGGCCATTACCCTCACCGATCCGCTCGCGTAGAGCCACGGGCGCGGTGGTGTGCAGCGCCTGAAGCTGGTTGAGTAGCCTCGTGCGCTCGCTAACGCATGAGCGCTGTGCGATGAGCAGCGCCGCCAGCGCCTGGCGAGTGCCGCCTGCGCGGGGCGTGGAAAGCCCGTCTTCAGCGAGCACCTTCTTCGCGGCCATCAGCGCGTCGATCTCGTCAGACTTCCCTCGTCGGTGTTCTTGACGCCGGGGGCGCTCGACCTCAACGACACTGATTCCTTCGGCGAGTAGAAACTCGCATAGGCCGGCGCCGTAGCTGCCGGCGCCCTCGATCCCGACCACGACGTCTTCCTCTAGCGTCCTGAGCCACTGCACCAGCTGCATATAGCCGTCCAGGCTCGCGTTGACGGTCAGGCCGCCCAGCGGCTGGCCGAGCCCGTCGAGGGCTCTTGCGAGGTGCTCATGCTTGTGCGTGTCCACACCTACTGCAATCATCGTTTCTCTCCTCATCGTCTGCTTGGGATGTGGAGGCCGTCGGACAGAGCTGTGTCGAGCGATGTCAGGCTTCTATGAAGTCACGACGGCATCCGGAGTGCGGTGGCGGTGGGAGACGGCTCTACGCAAAGGCACCGGTATGGGCCGGCTCCGCTTCGAGTCATCCCGCCGCCACCAGCACCCTCACGGCCGCGTCGGACGCCGCCGCCCGTCGTCTTCTCCACTTACCCAGGGGCTCGCTATGAAGACGACGCACCCACCACACTCACCGAGGGGGCACGCCGAAACTACACAGCCTCCGCTTTGTCCTGAGAAGACCAAGCGATGGAGGTACGCCCGCATGGAGAAGGTAGCCCCGAGCGAGAGGTTTCGCCAAGAGCTGGATGAGGTCCTGGCCGGTGTCGGCGAGGAGCAAGACCCGATTGAGACGGTTGGGCGGCTGGGAGCGCGGCTGATCCTGCAGCAGGCGCTCGAGGACGAGGTGACTGAGTTTCTCGGCCGTCGGCGGTATGAGCGTGCTGAGGAGACGGTCAGTCACCGCAATGGACATGAATCACGGACGGTCAAGACGACGAGTGGATCGGTGGCGTTGGAGCGTCCGCGGGTGCGCAACGCGACCAAGCTGGGGTTCGAGAGCAGGGTGCTCGGCAAGGGTGTCACGCGAACACACGCGCTGGAGTCACTCGTGATCAGCTCGTTCTTGCGGGGACTGTCCACCCGTGACGTGGAGGCCGCGCTGGAGGAAGTCTTCGAGGAGCCGATCGCGTCGAAGGCGACTGTTTCCCGGATCTGTGAGGACACCCGGGAGCGATACCACCAATGGTGCCGGCGGCGCCTGGGGCAGCACGACATCGTCTACTGCTTCTTGGATGCGATCTATCTGAAGCTGCACCCCGACGACACGCCGGCGGAGGGCGTCCTGGTGTGCTGGGGCGTCACGCTGGAGGGCCGCAAGGTCCTCCTCGGATTGGCTCTGGGAAGCCGTGAGAGCTATGACAGCTGGCTCGCCTTCGGCCGGGACATGATCGCCCGCGGCCTGCGCGCGCCGGCGCTCGTGATCGCTGACGGGGCACCCGGGATCTGGAAGGCGACACGGGAGCTCTGGCCCGGGGCGCTGGAGCAGCGCTGCACCGTTCACGCGCTTAGGAACGTCACCGGCAAGCTCCCCGAGCGCCACCACCAAGAGGTCAAGGCGCGCTGGTGGAAAGCATTCGACGAGGCGCGCTCCCCGGGCGAGGCCAGCCGCGAGCTGCAGGGCATCATCGCCGACTACAAGACGGCTTACCCCTCGGCGATGGCCGTCATCGACACGGATCTGCCCGCGCTCGTCACCCATCTGCAGTTCCCGTCTGGGCACCGCAAGCGGATCCGCACGACGAATCTCCTCGAGCGAACGTTCGTGGAGGTTCGCCGGCGCACCAAGGTCATCGGCCGGTTCCCCGGCGAGACTTCCGCCCTCTCACTGATCTGGGCGGTGCTGGAGCTCTCCTCCCGCGGCTGGCGCGGCGTGAAGATGAACCCCAAGACCGTCGCCGAGATCGAGCGGCTACGCCGCCAACTACCCGACACCACGGCCGCTCCACCAGCCACAAGGAACACCGAGGAGGTGATCGCCGCATAACATCTCCCTCAAGCGGAGCTACCCCGAACAAATTCACCCGGGAAATGAGACGCGACCCCAGCGCGCGCCTCAACGGCGAGGACATCGGCCCGCGGCTGCGGACAGCACTAGCTCAGGGCTGGGAGGGATTCACGTTCAGGCTGACCGGGCTCGAGCCAGTCCGAGACACGGCGGCTCTTCGTGGCGATGTGAAGGTCGCCTACCAGGGCGACCCCTGGAGCACTGTGCAGTTCGAGGCCTCACCGGCCGAAGGCGCCGCAGGCCACCAAATCCAGTGGACGGCGAACACGTTTGTAGATCCCGAGAGCCTGGGTCTACCGCCGCCCGGCGAGCTACCCCTCGTCACAATCGCCTACCTCGTCGCCCAGAAGCTGCACGCCTGCACCGACGCAGAACGCCCGAATGACCGCTACCGCGACCTCATCGACCTGATCCTCGTGGATCGGCTCATACATGACAAGGACTGCGCAGGCGTACGAGAAGTGTGCGTGGAGATCTTTCGCCTGCGCGCCAAGCACGCTTGGCCTCCATACATCACGGTGCTCCCCGATTGGCCGGAGGGCTATCGGACGCTCGCAGAGCAACTCGGCTTCGCTCCCTCTGATGTCTACCAAGCTGCGATCGACGTCCGGGAAATCGTTGCGCGCATCGACGCAGCACCGCTGTGAACTTGTCGGAGTCGACTCAAGCTCGCTGCTTGCGCGTCCTTTGGGTCAGCATGAGCTGCGCACGTAGCACCGCTCGGCGCTGCCGCCAGTCCGAGGGCTGGCTCAACGCCTCGCGCCCAGACCCTAACGGCGTCCCCTTGAAGACGGCGTCCGGAAGCTCGACGTGAAGTCACGCACCCAGCTCGCACACCGGAGCTCGTAGTTGTCGTTTGCGTTCTAATGTTCCGGGCATGGCTGGGACGGAGCGCATCGAGGTGGCCGACGCGCCGGACCGTGATCGCTACGAGCTGTCGATCGACGGCGAGGTGGTCGGCTTCGCCACCTATCGCATACACCCCGGGCGGATCACGTTCGTCCACACCGAGGTCGACGAGCGCCTGCAGGGTCGCGGACTCGGTGATCGACTGATCCGGTTTGCCCTGGAAGACGCCCGCGCACGAGGTCTCGAGGTGGCGCCGCTCTGCCCGTTCGTCAAAGCATTCATCGAACGCCATCGGGAATTCGAGGCGCTGGTCCCCGACAGCTACAGAGAGAAGTTCGGCTGAAGCGACCAGGATCGGCTCGGGGGCCGAGCCGGTAGCCTTCGTAGGCAGCGTGGAAGGGTGGCAGAGCGGTTGAATGCACCGGTCTTGAAAACCGGCAGACGGGCAACCCCCGTCTCGGGGGTTCGAATCCCCCCCCTTCCGTGCCTCGATCGCCTGCCTCAGCCGTGCGGCTTGCCCTCGGCGAAGCGCTCCAGGCCGTCGTCGGGAACGGGCTCCCACGGGGGAGCGTAGGCGACGTAGGCACGCCAGCTCGGCCGCACCCCCGGGTCGCCGTCGAAGGCGCCCATGCGCACGCTCATCTGCGTGTGGTCCTCAGGGTTGCGGCTGAAGAGGTGCCCTCCGCACTCGCCGCAGAAGAGCTTCTCGAAGCCGCCAGCGGGGTGGCGCCAGTCCTTCAGGAGCTCCTCGCCCCGCAGCAGCCGCAGCGTGCGCCCGTCGATCCGGGCTTGCAGCGAGGAGCCCGTGCCGGTACGGCGCTGGCAGCGCGTGCAGTGGCAGTAGCCGGCGGCCGGCGGCGGCGCGGTGAGCTCGAAGCGCACGCCGCCGCACAGGCAGCCTCCGCTCAGCACGGGGTCGCTCGCCATCGGATCGTGTCCTCAGCTGCGCTGCACGATGAAGAAACGGTTGGCGTCCTGGTCGCGGAAGAAGAACATCGGCGGGACCGGGTCGCCCATCCGCATGACCTCCTCGTCGACATCGACGCCGCGAGCGCGCAGGGCGGCGTGGTCGGCGTCGATGTCCTGGCTGGAGAACGCCACGCGAGTGGAGATCCCGATCGATTCGCCCTCCTGTGGAGGCATCAGCGCGAGCGTCGTGGCAGCGCCCGGGGGTGCCACTTCCACCCAGCGGTCACCCTTGCCGAACGGGATGTCGGCGCGCTTCTCGAAGCCGAGCTTCTCGACGTAGAAGGCGAGCGCCTGGTCCTGGTCGCTGACGGGGACGATCACCGTCCCGATCTGGGCGATGTGTGTGGTGATGCCACTCTCGGCCATCTTCAAACCTCCTGTTGGTGGGCTTTACATCATGCCGATCCATGATCCGCTACAACGGGACGATGACCGGCAGAGACCATGATCGCGCACGTTGGCTGGCGCTGTACGTGCTGTGCGCGGGCGTGTTGATGATCGTGCTGGATGGCACGATCGTCAACGTCGCGCTGCCCACGATCCAGCGCCAGCTCGGCTTCACGCAGTCGGCGCTGGCGTGGGTGATCAACGCCTACCTGATCGCTTTCGGCGGCCTGCTGCTGCTCGCGGGGCGCCTCGGCGACCTGGTCTCGCGCCGGGGCGTGTTCCTCGGCGGCCTGGCGGTGTTCACGGCCGCCTCGCTGGCGTGCGGCCTCGCGCAGGACCAGACGATGCTGGTGGCCGCGCGCTTCGTACAGGGCGCCGGCGGCGCCGCGACCTCGGCGGTCGGGCTGGGGATGATCGTGACGATGTTCCCCAAGCCACAGGAGCAGGCGAAGGCGATCGGCGTGTACGCGTTCGTCGCCTCGGCGGGCGGCTCGATCGGGCTGCTCGCGGGCGGCGTGATCACGCAGGCGCTCGACTGGCACTGGATCTTCTTCGTAAACGTGCCGATCGGGATCGCCACGGCGGTGCTCGCGCGGCGGTTGATCGCGCCCGACCGGGGGATCGGCTTCCGTCAAGGCGCCGACATTCCCGGGGCGCTGCTGATCACCGGCGCGCTGATGTTGAGCGTGTACACAATCGTCAAGCCGGCGGCCGAAGACGGCTGGGGCGCGGCCAAAACCCTGGAGCTCGGCGCAGTCGCGGTGGCGCTGCTGGTGGCGTTCGTGGCGCGCGAGGCGACCGCGCGCACGCCGCTGATCCCGCTGCGGATCTTCCGCTCGCGCAACGTCAGCGGCGCCAACCTGATCCAGGCGCTGACCGTGGCGGGGATGTTCTCGGTGTTCTTCCTCGGCGCGTTGTACATGCAGAAGGTGCTGCACTACGACGCGCTGGGAATCGGGCTGGCATTCCTGCCGACGACGATCGTGATGGGCACGATGTCGCTGAAGCTCTCCGAACCGCTGATCATGCGCTTCGGCGCGCGGCGCACGCTGATCCCGGGGCTCGTGGTGATCGCGGCGGGCCTCGCGCTGTTCACGCGGGCGCCGGTGCACGGCAACTACGCGCGCGACGTCCTGCCGACGATGATCCTGCTGGGCGCCGGTATCGGCAGCGCGTTCCCGGCGCTGATGAAGCTCGCGATGTCGGGCGCCACGCCGGCCGACGCGGGGCTGGCGTCGGGCCTGGTCAACACGACCGTGCAGGTGGGCGGCGCGCTGGGGCTGGCGGTGGTGGCGACGCTCGCGGCGACCCGCACCAACCACCTGCTCGCGAGCGGGCACTCGACCGCGGCGGCGCTGACGGGCGGCTACCAGCTGGCGTTCACGGTCGGAGCGGGGTTGATCGTGGCCGCGCTCGCGGTCGCGCTCACGGTGCTGGCGCCCGAACGGCAGCTGAGCGGCGAGCACGCCGCGCCCGAGCGCGAACGGGGCGAGGGCGGGCCGGCGTACTCCGAAGGGTCGTAAGAGGGGTTGGGATGGGCGGCCCCCCTCCGGGGCCGCCGGCGGGTCACGTGATTCGGTCCGCAGCTCGACGTCTCAGCCCCCGCGCCCGCGCAAAACGGCGGTGCGGCGGAAGAGCTCGGTGACGCCGAAGCGCGGCGCGATGCGCTCGGCCAGCCCGGGCGACAGCACCGCGAGCGCGAGCGCGGGCCGTAGCGGCGCGCCGCTCTCGATCACCTCCGGAAGATCGCGACGCACGGCGCGCACGGTCGCGTCGCACACCCGCTCGAGCGTCGTCTCGCCCATCAGGCGATTGGATTTCACGCCTTCCTCGATCATGCGCTGGTACATGCCGTCCCCGGCGATGAAGCCGGGGCAGACCACCGAGAAGCCGACCGTCCCACGGCGGTACTGGGAGCGCAGCGACTGCGTCAGCCCGATCAGCCCGGCCTTGGTGGCGGCGTAGGGCGCCTGGTAGGCGGGGCCGAGCTTGCCGGCGACCGAGGCGATGAACACCACGTGGCCCCGCCCGCGGGCGAGCATGCCCGGAAGCACGCGGTGGGTGAGCAGCAGGGGCGCGGTCAGGTTGAGATCGACCATCCCCGCGAGCTCCTCGCGGGTGTAGGCGCAAAAGTCGCTGGTGAGCTCCAGGCCGGCGTTGTTCACCAGCAGGTCGAGCGGCCCGAGCGCGTCCTGCGCGCGCTCGACCAGCGGATCGACCTGCCCGAGGTCGGAGAGGTCGGCGGGCAGCGCGGCGGCGCGCACACCGAGCTTCTCGAGCTCCGCCGCGAGCGCCGAGAGCTCCGGCTCGCGCCGCGCCGCGAGCGCCACGTTCATGCCCTCGCGCGCCAGGCGGCGGGCGAGGTGGGCGCCGAGCCCCCCGGAGGCGCCGGTGACCAGTGCGGTGCGACCTCGCAGTTGCTCCATCGGTGCTCCTTCCTGCTCGCCGGCCGTGTCCCCGCGATGTTAGCCGCCCACGCTCCCTCCACCGAGCCGTGGAGCGCCGGGCCTATACGGCCATTTCACACAAGCTCGCCCGCAACTACTCGTATGCTGGGGTGTCGTAGCGGCCAGATCGTCGCCCGCACAGCGACGGTCGCCTATGCCCATGCATCCAGGAGGCTCACCTTGCTACCGACTCCCCTGAAGCGCGCCGCGATGCTGATCGGCACGCTCTCTCTGCTCGCCCTGGCGGGCCCGGTCGCGGCCGCCAACGCGATCGAACCTGCGACTTCTCAGATCACCTCGCCCGCCGGCCCCACGTACACGCTCAACAACCAGAGCGAACCCTCCCCGTCGGAAGTGCTCAAAATCGAAGGCACTACGAATATCGCCGGGGCGATCGCACTGCGCTGCTACTACATCGGAACGAAAGGCGAAGAAAGCCTGCTCCTCGGCGACGCGACTCCAAACGGAAGCGGCGCCTTCTCCCTGAGCGTCGAAGCAAAATCTCTGCACCTCGGTCCCTGCGTGCTGCGAGCAGTGCCAGTTGCCGATACGGGAGCCCACCCTCCGGGCGACGCGGCCGAAGAAGCTGCAGACCCGTTTCACGGCCCTCGGATTGCGGGCTCGGTCTTCAGGGTTTTTACCGAAAACAAACTTCCATACGACTATGAAGTCGAATCCAACACGCTGGCCGGCTACTACGATTTCGAGTCGGTCGGGGATTGCGGATTGGACTACTCGCAGCTGTTTGCCCCGAGCTCGCTGGTACCCAGCGACTACCTGTTCGACTGCAACGCAGCGCTCTATCAACAAGATGATCCTCCGTCGGGATCAGCGACCCGCTCCGAGCTGCGGATCGACGGCGCGAACGCCTATGGTCCCGCAACAGCAGACTACGTCAATGAACGAATTCAGAACGAACTGAAAACAGACAAAGAACCTCTGAAGCCCGTGCCGGGTGCCCCGCAGATAGCGGTGACTGCGACCCCCGAACCCGGCGGCCTGGTCACGATCCATGAGGTCGACCCGATCGTCAAGTGCGCGCCGGAAACCGTGTTCCCCCCGACCGCGACCAGCTGCACGAGCTTCGTTTCCACCGGCGTGCAGCTCGAACGGACCTGGCAGACGAGCAGCGCCAACCATGTGGCGTGGATGACCGACACCTGGCGCTCAACCGATGGAGCCGCCCACTCCCTGAACGCTCTTTACGATCAGGAGCTCGTTAATGCAGAAGAAGCGGGTGGCGCCTATGAGTTCCCCGGCAGCAGCACGTTCTCTACCGCCACCAAGGGCCAAATGGTCACTCTGCCATCGGGCGCGGGCGCGATCTACTACAAGGAGGATGCCGCAACCCCAGCCGGCGGAGACGGGATACACCCTCAGGGAGCGATCGTCTACGACACCCGTCCCAATGAACAACTGTCGGTCTATCTAAGCAGCGAAGCCAAGGAAATCTACAACGGCTTCGAGATGCCCTACCAGGCCACGATCCCGGCGGGCGGCACATACACATTGCGGATGGCGTTCATCCAGGCGTACACACTCCCCGAAGTGGAAATGCTCGCCGGCGAAGCACTCGCCAGCTACCACCCGACCCTGACGATCGGCAAACCGGCGAACGGTGAAACTGTGTCCACCCCGAACGTGACGGTCTCTGGAACCGCCTCGGACAGCGAGCGAACGCCGACGCTGACCGTGGACGGCAAAGCGGTGAGCGTCGGAGCCGGCGGCGCGTGGTCCACGAGCGTCGCCCTGAGCAAAGGCGCCAACACGATCACCGCGGTCGCGACCAACCAGGTCGGGCTCACGGCCGAAAAGACGGTGAGCGTGACCTACACCCCGACGCCCCCGCCGCCATCGGTGGCACACGCCTCGCAGGTGGGCGCCGCCAAGGGCAAGAACGGCGAGGTGACCTTCTCGCTCACGTGCAAAGGCACAGCCGGCACCGCCTGCGAAATCGAAGCGACCCTGACCACGATCGAGAAGACCCGCCACGGCAAGCCGGTGGCCGTCTCCGCGCGGCGCCGTCCTCGAACCCGCTCGGAAGCGGTCACCGTCGGCTCCTCCAAGGTGACGATCCCGGCGGGTCAGAAAGTCACGATCTCGATCCCGCTCAACGCCGCCGGGAACAGCCTGCTCACAAAGTTCGGGACTCTGCCGGTCCACCTGAGCGTGGTGCAGGTGAGCTCCGGGCACCGCTCGACGGTGATCGCCCAGAACCTCTCGGTCACACAGCACCGCAAACCGAAACGCCACCACCATCATCATCACCATCACCACCACTGAGTCTCACATCAGCCGAGGCTGACGGACCACGCTCACGGTATCGACGAGAGGGCTCCCATCAGCGGATGGTGGGAGCCCTCTGCGACGGAGCCGGTCGAGTGGCTGGGCGTGGCACGAGCGACCGAGGACGCCGCCAGGCGCGGCTAGAGAAGCTGCTGGTAGATCAAGAAGACGTTCAGGGCAGTGATCAGCCCGGCGAGCGAGAACGCGGCGATCGTGGTGTGCAGCCGGTTGACGTGCACGCCCATGATCGCGCGGTTGGAGGTGAGCAGCACCAGCGGGATCAGCGCGAAGGGGATGCCGAAGGAGAGGATCACCTGGCTGAACACCAGCACCTGCGTGGGGCCGAGGCCGACGGCGAGCACGGCGATCGCGGGCGCCATCGTCACGAGGCGACGCGCGACCAGGGGGATGTTGAGGCCGACGAAGCCCTTCATCACGATCTGCCCGGCGTAGGTGCCCACCGAGGAGGAGGAGGCGCCGGAGGCGAGCAGCGCGACCGAGAAGGCCAGCGCGGCGCCACCGCCGACGAGCTGGCCGAAGGCGGCGTGCGCCGCGGGGATCGTGCTGACACCGGCGTGGCCGGTGTTGTGCAGGAGCTTGGCGGCGACGGCGAGCATCGCCATGTTGACCAGCCCCGCGAGCCCGAGGGCGATGATCACGTCGAGGCGCTCGAAGCGCAGCACGCGCCCGCGCTCGCGGTCGTTGCGCACGGGGGTGCGCCCATTGGTCAGCGCCGAGTGCAGGTAGATCACGTGCGGCATCACCGTGGCGCCGATGATCCCCACCGCGAGGTACAGGCTGCCGCTGCCCGCCAGGTGCGGCACCAGCCCGCCGAGCGAGGCCCGCGCGGAGGGGCCGATGTGCAGGGTCTCGTACAGGAAGCCGAGGAAGATCACGCCCAGCAGCGCGGTGATCGCGAGCTCGAAGCGGCGGAAGCCACGGCGCTGCAGGGCAAGGATCACGAACGCGATCACGCCGGTCATCAGCCCCGCGGTGAGCATTGGCACACCGAACAGCAGGTTGAGCCCCAGCGCGGCGCCGACGAACTCGGCGATGTCGGTCGCCATCGCCATCACCTCGGCCTGCACCCACATCCCCCACGCGAACGGCCGCGGGTAGGTGGCGCGGAACAGCTCGGGGAGGTTGTGGTCGGTGATGATCCCGAGCTTCGCCGAGAGGTACTGGATCAACATCGCCATCACGTTGGCGACGAGCACGACCCACAGCAGCAGGTAGCCGAACTGCGCGCCGCCCTGGATGTTGGTGGCGAAGTTGCCGGGGTCCACGTAGGCGACGGCGGCGACGAACGCGGGGCCGAGCATCGACAGCGTGGCGCGCACGCGCCCGCGCGCCAACAGCTTCTCGAGCGGGCTCGGGCCGAGTTCGAGCGCCGCGGCGGGCGCCTGCGCGACGGGCTGCGCGCTCATTTCCCGACCGCCCGGCGATCGTTACCGCGGGACGTGAGGAGCGAAATCGTGTCGGGGAGATCATCCGCGCGAGGATCTTCGGCCCGATGCTCGTGGAGGCGGGGAGTCCTACCCCGCCACGAAAGGGGCGCGTTCATGCCGTCGCCCCCTCACGGTCGCCGTCGAGCTCGACGCGCATCGCGCGCGCCAGCTGGCCGCCGATCGGGTGCTCGCGCCCGTCGAAGCTCACGAACAGCGGCCCCCCGAAGGGCTGGCGGTCGCGCACCTCGAAGCGCTCGCCGGGAGAGATGCCGCGCTCTGAGAGGTAGCGGAGCATCTCCGGGTCGCTGTCGGACACGCGCACGAACACCCCTTCCGCCCCCGCCTGCAGGCTCTCGAGGCTGCACGTCTCGGGCTCGCGCAGTTGCAGGTCGGCGCTGGGGATCGGGTCGCCGTGGGGGTCGAAGGCGGGGTCGCCGAGCTTCGCGGCGATCAGCTGCTCGAGCTCCTCGGAGAGCACGTGCTCGAGCACCTCCGCCTCGGCGTGCACCCGATCCCACGGCATCTGCAGCGTCTCCGCGAGGAACAACTCCAGCAGGCGATGGTGACGGATCACCTCGAGCGCCACGCGGCGGCCCTTGTCGGTCAGTCTCACCCCGCGGTAGGGCACGTGCGTGACGAGCTCGAGCTCCTCCAGCTTGCGCAGCATCGCCGACACCGAGCCCGGGGTGATCTCCAGCCGCTCGGCGAGCGCGTTCGTCGAGACGGGCTCATCGCTGCGCGACTCCAGCGTGAAGATCGCCTTGCAGTAGTCCTCTACCGCGGAGGATCGCATCTGCTCTCGCGCTGCCATGGGTTTAGTTTATGGCATGCCAAGATTTTCGTCAAGGCATGGCCAGATGTTTGATTTGGATTGCCCCCGGACCGTGGCGCGAGACGAGTTTTAGGAAAGATGCTCTCGGTGAACCGCGACTACGAGCTGCAGACCCACCGGGCGGAGGACCGCCACTGGTGGTATCGCGGGCGCCGCCGCGTGCTCGAGCGCACGATCGAGCGACTCGAGCTGCCGCCTCGTACCCGGATCCTCGACGCCGGCTGCGGCAGCGGGCGCAACATGGTCGAGCTGGCGCGCCGCGGCGCGGTGACCGGCGTTGAGATCTCACCCACCAGCGTCGAGCTCGCCCGCGCCCGTCACGTCGGCGAGGTCGTGGAGGGCTCGGTGATGGAGATGCCGTTCGCCGAGGACTCGTTCGACCTCGCGGTGTGCCTCGACGTGATCGAGCACCTGCCCGACGACCGTGGGGCGCTGCGCGAGCTGCGACGTGTGCTGGCGCCCGGCGGCGCGCTGCTGGTGACGGTGCCCGCCTACCAGTGGCTGTGGAGCGGCCACGACAAGGTCAACCATCACTGCCGCCGCTACTCCCGCGCAACGCTCGAGCAAGCCGCCCGCGCGGCCGGCTGGGAGTGCCAGTACGCCACCCACTTCAACGCGCTGCTGCTGCCGGTCGCGATCGCGCTACGCGCGCTCGAGCGCCTGCACCGCGGCACGACCGAATCGAGCCTCGACCTGTGGGTACCGCCGGCGCCGCTGAACTGGCTGCTGCAACGGCCGCTGGAGCTGGAGGCCGCGGCGATCGGGCGCGGCGGGCGGATCCCCGTCGGGCTCTCGCTGCTGGCCGTGCTGCGCTGAGAGGTGGCGCAGGCGGCCGAGCCGGGCCCCTCGCTCCCCGATCAGAGCATCCCGCTCGGCGGCTGGGCAGGGAGGCCCAGCCCCCAGCCGCTCGTGGCGCCACCCACCCGCGCGGACGATCCCCAATGAACGTCCCGGCCTACCCCGCCGTCGGGTGCATGCGGAAGGTCCAGGCGCGGTTGGCGATGAACGTGAACACCGTCACGATCGCCGTCGTGCACACCTGCCCCAGGAGCTTGTCCAGGCCCACGTCGTTCACGAACAGGAAGACCAGGCCCAGATCCGCGACGAGGCCGCACCCCTGCACCACGAACCACCGCACCGGCGTCAGCGCGTCCCCCGCGTGCCCGCGGAACGTCCATTTGCTGTTCCACACGAAGCCGTTGACCATCCCCACCGCGTAGCCGATCGCCGACGCCGCCAGATACCACATGTCGAAGCCCTTGAGCAGCGCCGTGTACACCGCGAGCGTCAGCAGCGTGTTGGAGATCCCCACGATCCCGAACTTGATGAACTGCGCGATCAGGGCGGGATTGAGCTTCGCCTTAGGGGCGTCCACTACCGTGGCCGTCTCCATTACTCTGTCAACTGTCTCCTCGACGCTTCCCACCTCCGCAACTTAAGCATTTTCCCGCCCCGATGCCCGACTCCCCCCGCAACCCCACGCTGCTCAGCGTCGTCGCCCCCGTCTACAACGAGGAGGAGCTGGTCGAGCGCTTCGTGCGCCGCGCCTGCGCCGCCGTCGCCGACTACACCTTCGAGCTCGTGCTCGTCAACGACGGCTCCTCCGACGCCACCCCCGAGCTGCTCGACCGGATGGCCGCTGAGGATCCGCGCGTGCGAGTCATCCACCTCTCCCGCAACTTCGGGCACCAGGCGGCGCTCACCGCCGGCCTCGAGCACGCCGTCGGGGACGTGGTGGCGATGATCGACGCCGACCTGCAGGACCCGCCCGAGCTGATCCCGACGATGGTCGCCCGCTGGGAAGCCGGCGCCGACGTGGTCTACGCGGTGCGCAAGCAGCGCGAGGGCGAGACCGCGTTCAAGCTGGCCACGGCCTCGTGGTTCTACAAGCTGTTCGACAAGCTCGCCCAGGTCGACCTCGAGCCCAACTCCGGCGACTTCCGCCTGCTCGACCGCCGCGCCCTGGACGCGCTGCTGACGATGACCGAGCGCTCGCGCTTCCTGCGCGGCATGACCGTGTGGGTCGGCTTCACGCAAACGGCCGTCCCGTATGAGCGCGACGCCCGCCACGCCGGCGAGACCAAGTACACGCTGCGCAAGATGCTGCGCTTCTCGCTGGACGCGATCGCCTCCTTCTCGCATGTGCCGTTGCAGCTCGCCACCTATGTCGGGTTGCTCTCCGCCGGCCTCGCCTTCTTCGCGATCCCGGTCGTGATCGGCCTGCACTTCGCCGGCTCCTACCTACCCGGCTTCGGCTCGCTGACGATCGCGATCCTGCTGCTCGGCGGCATCCAGCTGATCGCGCTCGGCGTGATCGGCGAGTACGTGGGGCGCATCTACGACGAGGTCAAGCACCGGCCGCTGTACATCGTGCGCGACGAGCGCAACCGCCCCACCGGCATCCACGGCACACTCGCCCCGATCGCCCGCGCCGGTCTGCCCGCCGCACAGGTTTCGCGCGAGCGCATCGGCGGCTGACGTGGCCGACCCCGCCGCGGGCCCGACCCCGCAGGAGGAGCTTTGAGCATGGAGCACCGCCAGGAGCGGATCCGCCTCGAGACCGCCCGCCACCGCATCGAAGGCTCGCTCACGCTCGCCCGCGACGGCTACCGCAGCCGTGTCTCCGACGTGCTCAACGCCTCCGAGCGCGACTTCCTGACGCTCACCGACGTGACGATCGAGCCGCTCGACGGCGGCCCGCCCGAGGCTCACCCCTTCCTCGCCGTCGCCCGCCGCCACGTCGTGTTCGCCGTCGCCCCGGTCGAGGAGCCCGCCGAGTAGACCTCTTTCAGATGGACGGTGGGTCCGGGGCGGATCCGGGTGCACCGGTCTTTTTGAAAGCCGTTCTCAGCGTCTCCCTCCGGCGGACTCGAATCGCTGGATATGCTGGCGCGTGCAGTTGTGTAATCGAGCATTTTGAGCCTGAGGGGACGATGGTGGAGACTGACCTGCTGGCGCGGGTATGCGCCGAAATCGAGCAGCGTATGGCTGAGCTGCGCCCGCTGCTGGACGAGTACGAGCGCCTGCTCGCGGCCAACGATGCGCTCGACTCCTTCGAGGCCCCGCCCACCGACGGCGGGCCCCCAGAGCTCCCACCCCGTCCGGCGCCCTCGCGGCGCCGCGCGCGCGGGCCACGCGGCTCGGCCGCCGGCGCGATCGAACTGGCGTCCTCTGCGCCTCCCGAGCCGGTCGCCCCCGCGCCGGAGCCGGAGTCCGCTCCGCCGGCCCCGCGCGCGCCCCGCACTCCGCGCGAACCGCGGATTCTCGCCGGGATGCCATCGCTGCGCACACAACCCGGGCTGAGCGCGCTGCCCTCGCTGTCCACGGCTGCGGCCAAGCCCGCGCCGATCGTGGCCGAAGCGCCGCCGGCCGCCCTCCCCGAGCCGGTCGTCGAGGAGTTCGAGCCCGAGCCCGAGCTCGAGCGCCGGCCGGCTTCGCCGAGCGAGGTGCGACAGGCGATCCTCGCGGCGCTGGAGCACGGCTCGCACACGCTCGCCGAGCTGGTGATGGTCACCGCGATGAGCACCCCCGAGATCCGCGCCGCGGTCAGCCAGCTCGTGCGACAGCGCAAGGTCACGCGGGTCAAGCGGGAGGGCGACGGCAAGAGCGCCTTCGCGCTGCCTGCCTCCTCCGCGCAGGGGTGAGGGCCGCCGCCGGCTCGAGGGCTCGGTGGGACGCCGCCGCCGGCCCGGGGGCTCGGTGGGACGCCGCCGCCGGCCCGGGGGCTCGGTGGGACGCCGCCGCCGGCCCGGGGGCTCGGTGGGACGCCGCCGCCGGTCCGGGGGCTCGGTGGGACGCCGCCGCCGGCCCGGGGCTCGGCGGCATACGTGTGGCGAACGTCCGCCCGTGGGCAGCAAGCGCCGCGAGCCACCGCCGTATATTGGCTCGATGGCCGCGCCCTCCCCACTGGATACGACGCTCCTGCCCGGGGCGCGGGCGCTGCTGGCGTTCCATGCGCGAGAACTGCCACAGCGCGACGACCTGTGCGGCGCGTTCTGCGGCGCGTTGGCACTGCACGCGGCCGGCGTCGAGCGTGCCCGACAGCCAACGGCGCACACGGGCGAGCCGGCGGGCAACGCGGACGAACCGGCTGGACACTCAGGCGCACCGAAGGCCCGCACTGGCGAGCCGATCGACCAGGACACGGTGGCGGTGGCGGCGGGGAGCATCGTCTCCGCGACGCCGGACCTCAGCCATCTGCCGCACGGCGAAACCGGCCGGCGTGACTACCGCCTGGCGCTGCCGTTCGTCGACGATGCGGCTGTGTCGGGCACGACGGCCGCCGGCGTGGTGGACGCGATCGAGCGGCTCGGCGGCGAGGCGCTCGCGGCGATCCCCTACAACGGCCCGTGGACGGCGCGCACGCTCGACGGCCTGTTCGAGCTGCTCGCCGGCCTCGAGCGCCCGGTGGCGGTGATCGCCAACCTCGCCACCCACCACCTGTGGGGCGGACACGCGCGCCTCGACCAGCTGCTCGCCTACCTGTACGAGGGGGAGCCGGACGGCCCGCCGCCCGACTGGGACGTGGGGCACTTCGTGTGCGTGTTCGGCCGCGTGCGGGGTCCGCGCGGCACCCTCTACGGCATCGCCGACACCTACCCCGCGCTGGGCCACGGCGGCGTGCACATGCAGCCGGCCGAGCGGCTCGCCGCGGCGATCGAGCGGCGCGACAAACCGGCCGGGGGCATGGTGGTCGTGCTCGCCGCCGACGACGCCGCGCGTGTGCGCGCGGGCGTGCACGAGCTGGGGCTGCACGAGGGCATCTGGGACAACGGGACGGTGCTGGCACCACAGGATCCCCGGACACAGAGCCACAGTGGGAGCACCCCCGGGGCGCCGCGATGAGCTCGACCGAGCCGCTTGCCCCGCAGGGTCTCCAGGCACCCCGCCACCGCGGGAGCCCCCTCGAGGCGCAGCGATGAGCTCGACCGAGCTGGTCGCGCTGGTGTGCTGCGACCTCGGCGGGATCGTGCGCGGCCGCTCACTGCTGACGTCCGAGCTCGGGGAGACGCTGCAGGCGGGCGTGGGCTGGGTGCCCGCCAACCATTCGCTCACCCCGCACGGGCCGCTCGCGGAGCACACGCCGTTCGATTCGACCGGCGACCTTCGCCTGCTGCCCGACCCCGACACGCACGTGCGTGTGGAGGCCGAGTCCACCGGGAGCGGGATGTCCGACACCGGCGCCAACGCGCTGGAGCTGGTGCTGTGCGACATCACGGAGACCGACGGGACCCCATGGGAGTGCTGCCCGCGGAGCTTCCTGCGCGACTCGCTCGCGAAGCTCGAGCGTGAGCTCGGCGCACGGGTGGTGGCGAGTTTCGAGCACGAGTTTCAGCTCCTGGGCACCGAGGGGGGCGCGGCGGCTTTCGCGTCGAAGGAGCCGGGGGCATTCTCACTGGAGCCGGCGCCGGGCGCCTCGTTCTCCCCGAAGCCAGCGCCGGGGGCGTCGTCCTCCCCAGAGCCGGCGGCGCCCTTCTCGTTGGAGGCACAGCGACGTGCCGAACCGTTCGCGGCCGAGGCGATAGGCGCGCTGGTCGAGGCGGGGGCGGAGCCGGAGCGGATCTTCGCGGAGTTCGCCCCTCACCAGTTCGAGATCCCCGTCGCAGCCGCGGAGGGGGTGGCGGCCGCCGACCGTGCCGTGATGTTCAGGGAGGTCGTGCGTGAGGTCGCCCGCCGGCGCGGGTTGCGCGCCACCTTCACGCCGCTGCTGCACCCCGACCAGCCCGGCAACGGCGTGCACATCCACCTCAACCTGCTCGACGCCGCGGGCGCGCCGCTGCTCTACGATGCGGCCCGCCCGGGCTGCCTGAGCGAGCTGGGAGGCCGCTTCGCGGCGGGGATCCTGCGCCACGCGGGGGCGCTGTGCGCGCTGTGCGCCCCAAGCCCGGTCTCGGCCGCGCGCCTGACCCCCCACCGCTGGAGCGCGGGCGCGGTGTGCGTGGGCGAGCGCAACCGCGAAGTGCTGCTGCGCATCCCGCCGCTGGTAGCGCTCGCCGCGGGGGACGGCGCCTCGTCATCCTTCCCCTCCGCTTCCTCCCTCGAGCCCACTCCCGAGCTGGCTCGTCAGCTGCGTCTGGAGTACCGCGGCGCCGACGCCGCCGCCAATCCCCACCTCGCACTCGGGGCACTGATCCGCGCCGGGCTGGAGGGGGTGCGCGCGGGCCTCGCGCCACCGCCGATCCTCGATCGCGACCCCGCGCAACTGGACGCCGCCGAGGCCGAGCGCTTCGGCGTCGGCGCACTGCCGGCCTCGCTGGACGACGCGCTACTGGCGCTGGCCGAGGACGACGTCGTGCGCGGATGGCTGGGCACGACGCTGTACGAGGCGTACGTCGGCATCAAGCGATCGGAGCTGGACGCGGTCGCCGAGCTCGACCTCGGCGAGGTGTGCAGGCGCTATGCCGCGATCTACTGATGGCATCGCACTTTCCGATATCCACGTCTGGTATCGCAATGGTATCTATCAGATATGGGCGGGTGTTGTTATAAAGTTTTTGAAGCCCGATAGCAATTGCTCACGGCCTTTTAAAAAGTTGCATATGAACACCACGCACTCTGAGTTGCTGGGGCGACTACTCAAAGGCGTCGAGCGCGAGCTGCCGCGCGCGGTGGAGCTGCGCCACCGGCTGCACGAACACCCGGAGCTGGCGCACGCCGAGCAGTGGACGGCGGAGACGGTCGCCGCGGAGCTGCCAGTGCCGTGCACGACGGTCGCGGGGACCGGGCGCATCGCCAGGGTGGGGCCCCACGAGCGGGACGACGGCGGCGCGCCGGTGGCGGTGCGCGCCGAGCTCGACGGCCTACCGATCGAGGAGCGCACGGGCGCACCCTTCAGCGCCAAGGGCGGCGCGATGCACGCGTGCGGGCACGACGTGCACATGGCGGCGCTGGTGGCGCTGGCCCGCGCGGCGCACGCGATCGCCGAGCAGCTGCCGGCGCCGCTGCTGGCGGTGTTGCAGCCGAGCGAGGAGGCCTACCCCTCCGGCGCGGAGGAATTGGCGTACGGGTCACCCACGAGGGCCGCGCGGAATCCCGGGCCAGCGGCGGACACGGCTCAGTGTCCAGAGCGGACGACAGAGATGGCGCACGCTGCGCAGCGGGATACCGGACGCGGCCCGCTCGCGGAGCTGGCGCCGACAGCGATCATCGCGGCGCACGTGCACCCCGAGCTGCGCTGGGGCACGGTCGCGCTCGACGAGGGCGCCGTCAACGCCTCGTGCGACGCGGTGGAGATCATCGTCGAGGGTGAGCCCACGCACGGCGCCTACCCCCACCACGGGCGCGACCCGATCCTCGCGCTCGCGCAGATCGTAGTGACGCTGCACGCGCAGGTCGGGCGGCGCATCGACCCGCTGCACGCGGCGACGCTCACCGTCGGGGTACTGGAGGGCGGTGGCGCGGAGAACGTGATCCCGTCACAGGCGCGCGCGCGAGCCGCGCTGCGCGCCCACCGCCCCGAGGACCGGCTGGCGCTGCGCACGCTGGTCGAGGAGGTCGCCGCAGGCGTCGTGGCGGCGCACGGCTGCCGCGCACGCGTACGGCTGACCGAAGGCGAGCCGCCACTGGTCAACGACCCCGGGATCGTCACGCGGGCGCGCTTGCTGCTGGCACGCGCGGGCTTCGAGCGCGCCCCTGAGTGGCGCTCATGCGGCTCGGATGACTTCGCCTTCTTCGCGGAGCTGGCGCCGATCGCGATGGCGTTCGTCGGCCTCGACGGCGCCCCGGGGTTCACGTCCCGCCCGCTGCACCACCCCGCACTGCTGGTGCCCGACGACGCGGTCGGGGCGGTGGCACGGGCTCAGGCGCTGCTTTACGTGGCCGGAGCGCTCGGGCCAACACCGACCGCCTGAAGCTGGGCAGCCTCTGGAGCGAGCGTACACCGGCAGCCAGTTGTCAAGTCCCAAGTCGCAAGCCGACCCCAGGGCAAGACCAAAGCGAAACTCACGGCACGAAGCCGAGCACTGCCGGCAAGCCCTCAACAACCCCCGGCAACAGCACGCACGGCGGGCGCAGCTCGGAGATATGGACAGCCAGGCCGGCGCATCGCCTGTGATTCCCCCATCACCAGCGCACCAGGCGTGACCGCCCGTGACTTGAAGCATCACGCGTGACCCCAAACGACCCGGAGCACCACGCGTTACCCCCCGCCACCCTGGCGAGCGATCTGTGTACCACCCGCGTGGTACCCTGCCGATATGCCATCCACCAAGCCGCGTATCCAGGTCACACTCGACTCCGAGCTGGCCGACGCGGTGAGGGAGCTGGGCGGGGCCAAGCCCCGGTCGCGCGCCGTGCACGACCTCGCGCTGCGTGGCGCGGAGGCGATCCGCGCGGAACGAGGTGCGCGAAACGAGGCGATCGAGCACCTACTGCGAATCGCCAACGGCGAGGACGACGGCTACGACTGGTCCGTCTCCGAGCGCCTCCATGCCGAACGCTGAGCCCTACGGCTCGGGCCAGGCGCTCGTTTTCGACACCTCGGCGTGGAACCGCCAGCACAACCCGGCCGTGCTTGCCCGCTGGGCCGCAACCGTGAAGCGCGGCCTGCTCGTCGTGTGCCCAGTGGTCGCGCTCGAGTTGCTCGCGGCCGCCCGCAATGAGGAGATGTTCGCCAGCCTCGATCGAACCTTCGCCGCCCTGCCGGCGGCGCCCGTCACGCGCAGCGCCGGAACCGCGGCCATCGGTGCCTCACGCGACCTGCGCGGCGAACGGCGCCTGCCCGCCGCCGACTACCTGATCGCCGCAGCGGCCGCCGAGCGCGGCGCAGGGGTGCTGCACTACGACAGCCACTTCGACACCCTCTGCGGCGTACTCGGGATCGAAAGCGTGTGGATCGCCGCGTCCGGCTCGATCGACTGACCCTCACCTCCCGCCCTTCTTGGCTCTGTGCTTGGCGCTCTTCGCGTGCACGGCGGTGAGTGGCCCGGGGCGTTGCAGCCCCGGGCTCTCGCAGAACCGTACGTGACAGTCTCCCGTCATACGGCTCCCACCATCCAGCTTTGGGCGCGCACTAGCCGCCAGTGAGCAAAGAGTCTCGGCTCGCGCTTTGCCACGCGGTCCAGGAATCTCCATGCTCGCATGTAGTGGCCTCGCAGTCGCTTGTATTTACGCATCGCCCAGCGCACCAGATACATCTCGATGCTTCTGAGCGATTTGGCCAACACTGCCGGGTAGAACTTCCCGTAGTAGTTGATCCAACCGTGCACGATCGGGTTGATCTCTCGTGCTATCCGCGTGAGGGTTGTTCCACTCCACAGATGAATCCTCAATCGCCTGATCCGCCGACGGATCTTCTTCGCGGCTTCGTCACTGACTGCCGGACTGAAGTTGACAAACATCGCACCCTTCCCATCACGGGACGAGCGAGGACGAAACGTGTACCCCAGGAAATCAAACCGCTCGTGCTCGTGAGAGCCGAAACGATGAGAATCCTTGCAATACACTATCTTTGTCTTGTCGAGATTCAGCTCAACGTTCAGCGAGCGCATCCGCTTCTTGATCCTGTCGAGCACGAACTGCGCTTGAGACTCACTCTTGCAGTGCGCGACGACATCATCCGCATACCGCTCGAACGGGATAGCCGGGAACTCCCGAGCCATCCACATATCGAACGCGTAATGAAGAAAGATGTTCGCCAGCACAGGAGAGATCACCGAACCCTGCGGGGTCCCGCGATCACGCGCCACCACAGTGCCATCCTCTCGTTGGACCGAGGCCTTCAGCCACCGCTCCACATAGAGGAGAATCCACCGCTCGTCGGTATGGGCAGCAACCGCTTTCAACACAAGCTGGTGGTCAAGAGAGTCGAAAAACGATTGGAAATCAATATCGATCACCCAAAAGTATTTCCAACACCGCTCCCGGCAAACCCGCAGCGCATCATGCGCCGAACGTTCCGGCCGATACCCATATGAGTCCGGATGAAACACAGGCTCCACCCCAGGCTCCAGGTACTTCTTTACGACCGTTTGCCCGACCCTATCAGCGACAGTGGGAACACCAAGAGTCCTAACCCCAAGCCCATGCGGCTTCGGTATCTGCACCGCCCGCACCACCGGCGGCATATACGACCCCGAGGACAACCGATTCCAGACCTTATAGAGATTCCCCTCAAGGTCTCCCTCAAAGTCCTCGACCGATTCCCCGTCAACACCAGGGGCACCCCGGTTGGACTTTACATCCTCCCAGGCCCCCAGAACAACCTTCTTGCTGATAACAAACGACTTCGCCTTCAACTTTGGCTCAGTCACCGGCTCCTCCCACAACAATCGTGGTTGACCGTCAACCTCGCCTGAATGGCCCGTCCGCTTCGCTCCAGCCCCATTACAGGACCTTCACCACTACTACCGGACGATCCGCCCCTGTGCCCCACAACAGGAACTCGCCCCTCACGGCTTCGTCCGCTTGGAGCCTTCCCTGAGACCACCGACCGCAGGCCATAAGCCACTGGCCGACCATCTCGTGAGACGACAGGTTCCCATGTTCCATGCAGGAGCCTGACCCGCGCTCGCGCCGCATCCATGCCGGGCACCGTCTGGCCAATAAACAGGCACCCGCCAGACTCATCCCGAGACAAAGACAATGCCCCGGTTTTGATGCCATCTAATGCCTTTCGACAACTCACCTGCGGTTCACTCTCGTTCGCCTTCATCGGGTCTCACCTGACGCACTCACAACGGCACGCCTTTTCCCGCGACGCTTCCCACCACGGCTCTTGACCGCAGCAGCTCGCGGGTGGTTTGTGATCACTCCCTGCAGAGCGACCACGGAGGGCCCACCTCCATCTCCTACACGACAACGCAACAAGAAACCCACCATCACTTCCTACGCTTCTTTCGGTGGTTCTTCTGACGCTCATGGCGCACCTTCTTCGGGCAGCCGGTGACCATGACCGGTGTGGTCTGGTGGATTTCGGCGCCGTTCTGAGCGACGAATTCGGTCGGCATCTGCAGCGTCGCGGGCTCGGTCTGCTTGACCTTGCGGGTGATCGTCTTCCTGCGGCCGCGAACTTTGACCGTGACCTTCTTCTTCACCGTGACGGTCTTGGTGGCGGTGCAGAGGTTCCCGAGCGCGGTGAGTGCGCTGTACGGGCCCTCGGGAAGGGTGAGTTCGAAGCTGGTGACGGGCTGGTCGGGAACGGTCTTGAAGGTGGTTGACGTGACACCGGCTTTGCTGATGAACGTCGTGCCGACGAGGTCGATCGTGAAGCCGTAGCCCTGAAGCACGACAACAAGGCTCGGCCATCCTTCACCACCGTGGGAGACGAAGTACGCCGGGCCTTCCAACGGAACCGGGAGAATCGGAGTGATCGCCTTGGCGTGCCCGATGATCGAGGCTGGTGGGCACCCCGCGGGGTTAGCTTCGAACTGCGCGGCGGTGCATGCTTTCTGCAGCGTCGGCAGGCGTGAGGGGAGCCGCTCGGGGAGTTCGACTTTGACGCGGCTGATGTTCGCCTGGGTGCCGAGCGCGCCGGGGACGGTCGGTTTCGCGGTGAGGCTCGCACCGTCGGCGCGGCTTGTCATGCCTGATGTCGTGATCGCGAGTTTGGGTTCGAATTTGAGGCTCGAGCAGTCGGCCGCCTCGAACGGGGTGTTGACGGCGACGGGGACTTGGTCTGCGGGGATCGTGAAGTTCGCGCCGGCGCCGTCGATCGTGTTCGTGATCTGCAGGGGACTGCAGTTGGTGGGGTTGAGGATGAACTTTTCGCGGTTCATGTAGACGCGGATTTCGCGGACGTGCACGACGATGCCCCGGATGATGTGCGGGATCGCTTCGGACTGGGTGCCGGAGACTTCGACCTGCGCGGTCACCGGGTTGATGTCCAGCGCGAAGCGGATCACGACCGTCCCCAGGTCGAACGGGCCGACCTTCGCGCTCGTGATCGAGACGATCGACAGTGGGGCGCCGCGGTAGGGGCCGGCGAGGTAGACCTTCCCGGGTGTTTGCGCGAGGATCGTGCCGACACCGGCGCTGACGATCGTGTGCCCGATTTCGCTGGCAGCGGAGCAGGAGGGGTGTTCTTCCTCTTCCTGGCCCCGTGACGGTGCGGGATGCTTCGATGTCGGCGTCGGGGCAGAACGGGATCCCCGTGAGGTTCCCGGTGAGCCCGGGCGGCAGGGTCGTCGAGAAGCGCGTGAGCTCCTGTTCGCCGTCCTGGCGCAGGATCCTCAGGTAGAACGGGCTGTAGGTGCCCCCGGCGTTGTTCTGGGTGCCGGACCCATCATGAATCTCCCTCTAGAAACCACGCTGACAACTCCCTCATCGCTTTGGTCCGTTGCCTCTCCCATAACTGCGAAAAAACCCTGCGAGCGCTTCTTGACGTCAACCACAAGGCGGTATGACCCCAACCAGACCCTATGTACCCGGACTCCCACGGTGGGAGGCCGGCCTGCTGACGCAGCGTAACGCACCGCGGCACAACTGTCAAGCCACCAAGTGATGCTATGCGCGGCGGCGGCAACTTGCTGTCAAGAGGGGTGTCGTCGCCGGGCATGGAGGCCCGGCGCCCAGCCGTGTGGGACTCGCCGCTACCCGCGCGGACGATCTCAAATTCCCTATACGAGCACGCGACGCCTGAAGTTGCGTAGCCCCAGGCCAAGGAAGAACGCGCAGAAGGCGATCAGCACCGGGTAGACGACGTACAGCGGCATGTGCGACGCTTCGGTCAGCCCGGCGCGCATTCCCTCGGCGACGTAGATCAGGGGGTTGATCAGCACCAGAATCTGCAGCCAGTGAATCCCGGCCACTTCCACGGGGGCGAGCTTCGTCCACTGGTAGTAGGTACCGCCGAGGAACGTCAGGGGCAGCACGACGAAGCCGAACATCAGGCCGATGTTGCGCGGCTCGAAGGTCGTGCCGAGCAGCAGCCCGAGTGAGGTCATCGCCACCGAGGCGAGCGGGATCAGCGTCAGCACGATCCACCAGTGCACCGACAGGTGGGCGTGCACGCCGGGGGCGTGGATGACGGCGGCGATCGGGAACACGATCACGGCGGCGAGCATCCCCTGGACGGCGCCGGAGAGCACCTTCGCGATCGCGACCAACCAGATCGGGCAGGGCGCCTGCACGCGGTCCTCGATCTCGCGGGTGTAGCCGAACTCGGTGGACATCTGCAGCGCCACGGCCTGGATCCCCTGGAACATGATCGAGATCGCGACCACGCCGGGGACGAGCACGGTCGCGAAGTCCGACTCGGTGCTTGCGTTGGCCGCGCCGTGACCGCCGCCGATCCCCTGGCCGATCGTGGGGAACACGTACAGGAACACGAACACCAGCAGGAACGGCTGGATCAGCACGCGGGCGACGAATTCGGGGACGTTCTTGCGCAGCACCGTGAGGTCGCGCAGGATCAACGCCCCGAGCGCGGTGCGGCTGGCCACGAACGTGGAGCGCGTGGGCGTCAGCACGATCGCGGCCGGGCGCGTGGGCCGCTTGCCGTCGGTGCTGGTCGCGGCGGCGCCCTGCGTGGCGATGGCAGCATCAGGAGTCGTCATTCGCGTCCTCCGGCGGGGGCGCTCTGCGTGGCGATGGCAGCATCAGGAGTCGTCATTCGCGTCCTCCGGCGGGGGCGCTCTGCGTGGCGATGGCAGCATCAGGAGTCGTCATTCGCGTCCTCCGGCGGGGGCGCTCTGCGTGGCGATGGCAGCATCAGGAGTCGTCATTCGTGTCCTCCGGCGGGGGCGGCACATCCCGGATGCCGCACGGCGATCGTGGTGGTCGCGTCGGGGGCGCTCATTCGCGCAGCTCCTTGCCGGTGAGGTTGATGAACACGGTTTCGAGCGACGGTTCGGCGACGGAGAGGTCGACGAGCTCGAAGCCCCCGCTCTCGGCGCCCGCCACGACCCGCGGCACGATCCGCTCCGTCCCCTTGACGTGCAGCTCGACGCCGCCGTCGACCACGCGCGCACGGGTCACGCCCTCGATCTCGCGCTGGAGCGTCGCGGCCAGCGAGTCCCCGTCGCCGGGCGCCTTCACCGTCACGATCGTGTCGGCCCCCACCGACTGCTTGAGCCCCGCGGGCGTGTCGAGCGCGAGGATCTTGCCGTGGTCCATGATCGCCACACGGTGGCACAGGTGGTCGGCCTCCTCCATGTAGTGCGTCAGCAGCATGATCGTCTGCCCGGCGGCGTTCAGCTCGCCGAGGATCTCCCACAGCGCGAGGCGGCTCTGCGGATCCAGGCCTGAGGTCGGCTCGTCCATGAACAGCACCGCGGGCCGATGGAAGATCGCGCGCGCCACCATCAGCCGCTGTGCCATCCCGCCGGAGAGCGCGAACACCGACGCCTGCGCCCAGCGCGCGAGGTGGAACTGCTCGAGCAGCTCGTCGGCGATGCGCCGGGACTCCGCCGCGCCGATCCCGAACAGGCGCCCGTGGAAGTACAGGTTCTCCCACACGGTCAGCTGTCGGTCGAGCGTGTTCTGCTGGGAGACCACGCCGATCAACTGCTTGGCGAGCGCCGGGTGGGCGATCACATCGACGGCGCCCACCGAGGCCGTCCCGGCCGTGGGGATCACGCGTGTGGTGAGCATCCCCGCGGTGGTCGTCTTGCCGGCGCCGTTGGGCCCCAGCAGGCCAAAGATCTCCCCGCCCCGGATCTCCAGGTCGAGGCCATCGACAGCCGCGAAGTCGGCCTCGGCGTAGACCTTCGTCAGGCCGACGGTGCGGATCACGGCGGAGTCGGCGGTGGGGACGCTCACGCTCATGGGTCCACCCTACCCAACGCCACGAGGCGTGACACACCCTCACGGGCACGGCCCTGGACCGGGACCGGGACCGCCCTCGGCTGGCCACGACCGAGACGCCCGGAGGGCCCACACACTGAGGGCCTATCATTCACGGCATGAGCAATCGCTGGGCAATGGCGATCGTGGTGCTCGCCATGCTGCTGGCAGGTCCTTGTACCGCATCGTCCGCACCGGCGATCCTAATCACGACGTACAAGTTGACGCCCAAAGTCCAGCGGACGGTCCGCTTCACCGGCTACGCGACCTACGGATTCAACACTCGCCCCAAACGGCGCATCGTGAGCGCGACCGCACGGATCGTCGGCGCGCAGGCGCACGCCGTCAAGATCGTCGCCACCAGCGTCTCGCGCAACCACAAACGCTTCACGGTCAAGCTGGTCTTCCCCGGCGAGCAGGGCAATCCGGGCAAGCTCGTCGTACGGCTTGGCACGGTGGGGGCCTGAGGGCCCTCTCCCCGCGAGACCGCAACCTACCGAGGCGTCATCATGTTGCGGCCCGCCGAGGCCGCCACAGCCAGCCATCGGTCTCCGGCGGTCTGCGCGACATTTGCGGGCCGACCGCGTCTCATAGGCCATGGAACGAAACGACGAACACCTACAGCCGCGCACACCAGCCTCGCAAAGCACTCCCGCCGCGGGCGGGAGTGGATGGGATCCGGGACAGACGCCGCCTTCCGCCGCGGGTGAGCACGACACGTTTCGGGCGCTCGTGGATGCACACAGTCCCGAGCTGCTGCGCTACGCGCGCCGCCAGCTCGGGGGCCGCGCCGAGCTCGCCGAGGACGTGCTCCAGGACGCCTTCCTGAACGCCTACCGCCATCTCGCCGCCGGCACCAGACCGCGGAACGTCAGAGCGTGGTTGTTCGCGATCGTGCACAACGCGGCGATCAACGCCGTCCGTGCGCCGCAGCCCCCGGTGTGGCTGGAGGCGTACCACTCCGTCGCGGGGGAGTCGACGCCCTCGGAGGCGGTCGAGCAACGCGAGTGGCTCGAGTGGTTGATGGGAGCGATCGGAGCCCTGCCGGCGCGTCAGCGCGACGCGCTGGTCGGCCATGCCCTCGAAGGTCGCAGCTACCGCGAGCTTGCCAGCCGCGAGCAGACCACCGTCTCGGCGGTCAAGACGCTGATTCACCGCGCCCGCCGCGGCCTGACCGAAGGTTCGCCACTGCACGCGCTCGCCGCCCCATTCCTGCTCGTCTCACGACGCCTGGCGGGGCTCACCGCCCACCGGGCGCTGGCCGGCAAGCTGTCCGCGAACGGGATCACCGGGATGCTCGTGGCTGCCCTCGGCACCGCGACACTGACGTCCGGCCTGCTCCTCTCCGGCCAGGCGGGGCATTCGATCGCGATCGCGGCCTCCCACCGACAGACCGGGATCGCACACGTCGGCACCCACCACCGTGGCGGGGGCGGGACCCGCGCGCCACACGCCAAGCGCTCCCCCGCGGCGCGGCTGCACCACGAAGCGCGGCGTGCCACGGCCGAGTGCGCAAGCGGCCGTCGTTTGGACCGACGGCTGCGAGTCCCCGCGCTGCAGTACGCCGCGAGTCACCTGCCCACGATGCTGACGGAGTACACCGACTGCGAGCAGGTCCTACGAATGCGCGCGATGCGGATCGCCGGCGCGCGGGGCCACCGGCATGTGGCCGGCGGGCACCGGGGGACGCATCGGAAGCACGGCCACAATCACTAAACCGAGTTGCCGGCGACGCTGCTTGATTCCAGCATCCCGAGTCCACAGAGCCGGGGCCGATCGGCTGGGCCGATCAGCGGCCCGGCTCATCTGGCTGGGGTGCTCTGGCTGCCGGTCGTGTTGAGCCACGCCCCTCAGCCTGGACAGTCGATCCATCGCCACATCAACCCGTCGCGCAGCTCGTGATAGGACGGTGGCGCCGGTGGTGGATCGCCCGCCAGGCACTCGATCACCGCCGCGGGACCATAAAGCTCGTCTTCGGCCGCGGTCGTCCAGTGAATCTCTGGATGCAACAAGCATGCGAGGCGGTCCCAGTCGTGAGCTTCGATCCTCGCGAGTACATCGCATACCGCTGGCACCTGCTCGGCCATACGCTCAGCGCCTTCGCCCGACGACTTGCCCCTCGGCCTGCTCCAACGCCCGTCGAGCTGTCGAGAACACCCCAACAGATCGTCGCCGTGTTGTGGCCACTGCCTTCAGAGAATCGTGGTGACCGCATGCGCAAGCACCGCCGCTGCCTGGACGACAGCGGCGGCAGTGCCCGCGAGATCCTTGACCGACGCCAATTTGGCGAGAACCGTGCTCTTGTCGGGCGCCGGCGCTTCGAGTTCGCCGGCGATCACGGTTTGGGCGGCGAGCAGCGCGTCCCGTGCCGCCGGCGGACCGTCGAAGGCCACTATCGCGCGCTCCAGTTCGGCGAGCGGCGTTCTGAACCGCCCAGATGAGATGGTCTGCTCGATCTTGCTGTTGGCGCCAACCGCGATGTTCTGCGCGGTGATGTTTTGCACACCGCTGATCCCATAGTTGACCGTCTCAGACATTTCGGCCTTGCCTTTCTGCCCTGGTGGGTCTAATGAGTGTTGCCAACGATCTAAACCGGCACCTGGCGCCACGCGTCGCGACTCGCCACTGAACCGTACGAGTCACGACTCACCGCCGGAGCCATGCGACCGCGAAAGATTGACGCTGATACCCGCTTTGGGCCCCGCCGCAACGTTGGTGGCGTTGAGCTCTTTGGTCATGATCCCGTTGTTGATAATCGTCGTGCGCCGCTCGACGATCTCGCCGGTGTCGATGCCATGTTGATCGAGGATCTCGGCAATCGAGTCCAGTACGGTGCGTTCGAGCACCTTGACGTACATTTCCTTGTCCAGCATCTGGAAGTAGCGCCGGTAATGCGTGGAGCGCACCCGATCCAATGCCGTCACCGGGGCGCCGTAGTCGAAGAACGGGTCGTCTTCGATTACCTTGGCCTTGCCCGACTGTCGCAGGTCGCGACCGAGCGGCTTGAGGATCACCCGTGGCGCGCGCCACGACAAGCGTGGAGTGGCCACACAGGTGGCGATCGCCATCGCCAGCAGGTTGCCCGGGTTGAGCCCTCCCCCGAGGTGGTCGAGACGATGGAGCTCCTCCTTGAGCGGCACCAGCACAAACTTGTTGAGCTCGCAAAACAGCCGCCCATTGCGGACCGCAAACCGCAGAAACAACGTGACCACCAGCTCGCCGCGCCAGTCAACGATCTCGATGCAGCGGTAGTGGCGAATCTGGTGAGTGGGCGCCACCATGTAGTGAGCCACCACACTCGGCTCGATCCACGCCAGCGGCGGGCCCAACTCGCTGGGCATCAGTGTGCGGTCGTTGCGCACGTCCGATCCACTCACGAACAGGCGGTCCCGGATCTCGAGGTTGGGCATTTCGAGCGCCCCCAGCGCCCGCTCGACACCATCGTAAAGCTCGGCCGGCGTGGGTTCGCGCACACTCGACTGCCCACCGATGTGATCCTCTCTGCCTTTTTGCAGGTCCACCAGGAACGACCACCCACCCGCGTCCCGCCCCGCCGCCGAGAACGGCAGGAACCCACTGTACACGGTGAGGTTGCCCCGCTGGTCGCGCGCGAGCTGTTCAATGCGGCGTGCAAGATACGGATTGGTGGGCGGCGGCACGGCGTGCGAAGGGAAGCTCAGCGGGTTGAGACGTTTCACCACCACCAGGTAGGTGGCGGTCCATGTGTCAGCCATCACGGTCGCCCACGCCACCAGAAACCCGACGAGCAGCCACAACTCCCAGTGTCCAAGGAAGTGCGTAAAAAACAGCACGATTGTCAGCACCACATCCACCGTCAGCAGCAGATCGCGCACTGCCTTGCGGCGGCACGCGGCAAGGCAGTGCGTGGCGACTGTGGTAATATCCACACCCGTCGGAATCTGCACCGCGCGGTGGTGTTCGTGGACGATTTCCTCGACCACATCCTGGGCAAACGTGCTATCGATATACGCAGCGGCGCACATCAACCGCGTCGCTTCCGTCCACCCTTCGTCGACGGCCCGCCTTTCGGGGCCGGGCGCAAACGGGCCTGCCGACAGCGCGGGCCGCGGCGGGGCGGGGGGAGGCGGTGCAGATGGATGCGCCTGGGGTGGTGACACGGCCGATGAATGTGTGGGTGGGGTCGGAGTGGTGAACTCGATACGTGCTCGCGGGTCGTTGATCTCGGGAAGCTCATCTTCCATTAGTCGGCCTCATTTCGCTTTCGCCAGCCTTGCGGGATGGCATGTGGATCCACTATTTACACGTCGCATACACTTCACTGATCTCCCAACCTTCACCCAATTCGACAAACTTGAAGTTTACATAGCCCGAACCTCCGGGGGTGATCCGATAGTATGCGTTGATGCGCGCGCGCGTCTTGCTCTCGATCTGGATCGCTCCTTCCGAAAACCCCACCAGCTCATAGGAGCCACTGCCCGCTTCAAACTGGCTTCGATAGTCGGCCAGCACGGCGGCGCGGCCGTGTGACACCGTGCAACCACTAGCGGCCAGGCCGCGACGGCTGATTTCCGGTGTGAAGATACCTTCCAACCCGGCGATGTTGTGGTTGGAGTAGGAGCTTTGATAGTCGCCGAGCACCGCCGTGATCGCACTGCGGTCAGACCGCTGTTCGGGGGCGCTTGCACCGGTGGGGGACACCGTTGAAGTGCCGCCCCCAGGAGGAGTAGTTGTGGAGTGCGTCGACCCGTGGTGTGCGTGTGCGTTACCGGCCAGCACACCCGTGGCAACCACCACCGCGATGCCGACTCCCAGCAGCGCAACGATCACCGACACGACAATCACCGCCAACCCGCGACGCGGCGGAGGGTAGGTTGGCGGATAGGGCGCATATCCGAACACGGTTGGCGGCGCCGGCGGGTAGCTGGCCACAGCTGGAGCCGCCGGTGGATGGCCGGGCGCGGTGGGTGGTGCCGACGAATAGCCGGACAGGGTTGGCGGCGCCGGCTGGTAGCCGGGCCTTGCCGACGCCGCAGGCTGATAGCCGAGCGGGGTGGGCAAGTCGGGCGGATGGGCGCCAGCCACGCTGACCGATCCGGTACAGCCAGGCACTGCGCAACCGCCGCCGTGGCGCCAGCAATTTTCGTGGTGAAGCGAGCCACACGCGTCGCAACGCTCCGCCACCGCGCCCTCCACGAGGGGAAGCTGGCAATACGGGCACTGGCGGCCCGCGTCGCCAGCCGTCGCGGTCACCCGGCCCATCCGCGTGTGCCCTCGCCAGTGCGACACATTCCTCCGCTCATGCGTCGCCCATCCTGCTCATGCAGCGGTCCCTGGTCATGCAACGCCACCCACATGTTCCTGTTCGAGACCAACCCTCACGGCGCCAAACATCAACTCCAGCGCCCTCGGCGCCCGCGTCAGGCCCGGATTGTCGGTGGCCGGCTGGGCGCCCGGAAGAAAGATTGCCGTCACAGCCACCGGCACGTCGCCGAGCCGCAGCGCAACGATCTGCCCGGCGAGAAAGTGAGGCGGCACGTCCTGGCTGCCGCCCCATCCCGCCTTCCACGCGGGATGCCAACTCGCTGGAAACGCCGCGCCCGCGCCCCAGTCCGGCGGCGGCGCCAACGGCGGTGGCGGTTCTTCCAGCGGTGGCTGCTTGGGCAACGCCATCAGCCCCAGCAGCCGAGCGCCCGACGCGCCGTAATCCCCCACCGACAGGCCGTGTGCGAACGAGATCGCATCCGACTCAGTCCATTCGGCCGTGCCAAACTCGGCCGCCACACCGAGGTCGCTGCCGGGCAGCCCTCCTTGATGGTTGTCCAGGTACCGTACGCACTCCGATTCGGGGGAGGCCGACTGCGGCGTGCGCTCGATGCGAGCATGTGCCACGGACAACACCCGCTCAAATGCATCCGTCGCCGCCGCAACGCCGCCGAGGCGATCCTGCAGCCCGACGATCACCCTGCGGATGGCACAGTTGTCCGATCGTATGATCGCGTCGTTCATCGCCGACCACAACACCGGGTCGGGCCGGTCGGCGACGGCCTTGAGCGCCGCAATCGTCACCACCGCCTTGCTCATGCTCCACATCCGGTGCACCACCGCCGTGGAGCCGCCGAGGATCGGCATGACGTCGCCGTCGACCCACACCGCCGCTGCCGCTTCCCCGCCCAAGTCGTGCGCTTCGGCCACGCCTCGCCGCAGCGCAGACTGGAGTGTCACCCTGGACCCCGCCGCCGGAGACCCGGCTGGCGATGGCGCGATCCCCGAGACACCGACTCGCGAGGAGTCGCGCGGCGATGCGGCCACCCGTGCCGAGCCGGCGACCCTCACTGGTGGGGTGGCGCCGGCGACCGTACGGACGGGATCGCCGGCTCGATCGACAAGCACGCCGATCAGAACGCCCAGCGCAAGGCACCCCGCGAGCACCATCGACGCGGGTACAAGATGCCGACGAACCATCCCCGGCCGGCCGGCTAGCATTGCCCTCCGAGCAACTGGGAGAAGCGCGACTTCCATTCCCGTTCTCGCTGCGGGGTGGTCGAGTATCCCGGGTCGTATTTCCAGGCGCCTTCTTCATATTTGACCCACGTGATACCGGACCATTCGGTGCACGAAGCGCCGGGTTTATCCCACCTCATCCCGGTCACATCCACCTGTGCCACCCCGCTGCCGGGTTCGGTGAGTTCAACTGTCACCCGCAATCCGGCGGGATTGAGATACGGACGCAACGTGGCCTGGTTTTTGGCCCACGCCGCGTACCCATACGCGCTGCTGTCCTGTGCCTGCTTGCGACGGCTCAGCAGTTCCCACGCGCCCCGGTAGTTGCCGTGCACGACGTCTTCGTGCCATCCCCGCAGCAGGCGCTGAATTTCCGACTGCATCTGCTGAGCTGACACGGGTGGCAACGTGCCGGCCCCGGTCGGCGGCGTCGTGCTGGTCACCGCGCCGGTGCCGGTCGGCGCCGGCGTCGTGGCCGCGGTCGTCCCCGTACCCGTGGCTGTTCCGGTGGCACCGGGATTCGTAGCGCTCGATTGTTTGACGCCGGACGGCGGGCTCTCGCTCGACACTGTGACTTTGGTGACGGTATGAGCGTCGCCGCCACCCCGCCCGCTGAGTACGATCGCCACCGCGGCACCCGCCACGGCGATGGCCAGCACGACAATCGCCGCCGCCACCGGCAAGTTGCGCCCGGTAGGTGGTGGCGGCGGTGGGGCGGCGGTGCGGGCAGGCTCGGTCGCCTGTGGTGGGGCCGCACCGAGGGGGCGCGGGCTCGCCGCCGTCGCCTCCCGCCCGGCGACGACATGATCAGCGGTGGGTTGATCCGGTTGCATATTCACCACCCCGCGCTCGCTGCGCTCATCCCGGCAACACTTCTATGTGGTTTTCCGGCGACACCGAGGGCGTCGGACGAGCCACCGGCGCCGATCGCGCATGGCGCTTGGGTCCGTGGGTGGCGCCGTGCCCCTTCATCGTGGGGGCCGCACCGGCATGCGGAGCCTGTGTGCCCCCTCCCTCCACCAGCGTCCACAGGCCGAAGCCGATGATCGCGCCGAGGACTGCCGCCACCAGCAGCCTCAGCCGCGGATAGCCGTTGCCGGGCACGCTCACCTCCTTGGTCGTGTTGCCAGTCGCGTCGATGACCGTCAAGTTTCATGGGCCTCAGGGTCCCACCAGCCCCGCACCATTCCGCTCCCCGCGGAACGCCCGGGCGGCCTGCAATGCCGCAAGACTATACGATTCGGCTATGTGCCGACCTTTCGGCCTGGTCGCCTCAGGGCATCGCCTCCAATCATCCGAACCAACCTCCGCCGCCCATTCTCCCGCGCCACCATTTCGCCGAGCTCCTCGCCGTGCTGCTGGCGGGCATGGGCTTCGGAGTGGGCGTGGCTGCGCTGGTGGTGGGACACGGAGGTGCCGCCCATCCCAACTCCCTGGCCCACCCGCACATAGGGCGGGCAGCGGGCAACGGGCACGATCCGACAAACGCGGGGACACAGCCGGGCCGCGCGGGCACTCAGGCGCATGGTAAAGGGGCGACCAGCCAATCCCAGCTGGCGCCGGGGGCGGCCGCGCATGTGGTGCCGGTGCTAGATGGCGACGCGTCAGCGTCGTTTGCGCGGTTGGCGGCCGGCTTGCCGGGGCGCGTCGAGCTGACGGTCGCTCCGCTCGGCCCGGGTAGCCCTGAGACGCTCGGGGGAGATACGCCAGCACACGGGTGGAGCACAACCAAGGTGCCTGTGCTCACAGCGCTGTTGAAGGCCGGCGACGAAAGCCTCACACCGGTAGAGCAGTCGTGGGCCACGTCGGCGATCACCGAATCGAACAACGAAGCGATCCTTGAGCTCTTTCACGATCTGGAGCAGCTCGAGGGCGGGCTGATCGGCGCCAGCGGCTACATCGAAGAACTGCTGCGTCGCAGTGGCGATGAAGAAACGGTGATTGCCACCGCGCCGCCGCCACCGGGGGCCGTGACGACGTTCGGGCAGACCGAGTGGAAGCCCAGCGACGCGGTGAAGTTTTTCAGTGCGCTCGCCCGCGGGTGCCTACTGTCTGCGCCAGCCACGCACTACGTGCTGAATCTGATGCGGCACATCGAGCCCAGCGAGAGTTGGGGACTCGGCTCCGCCGGATTTGCCAGCGCCGCATTCAAGGGCGGCTGGGGACCCGAACCGGACGGCGCCTATCTGGTGCGCCAGTCGGGCATAGTCGAAGTGGACACCGCGCGTGCGGTCGCCGTGGCGATCGTCGCCTTTGCGCCCGCGGGCGCCGGATCGTTTGAAACGGGAACGGCGATGCTCACCGAAACCGCCATATGGCTGCATCAGCATCTGCGACTGGCGGCCAGGCGCAAAGCTTCCTGCATGTGAGTGGCGGGCATCGCTCGGCACCGTGTCGATATGCGGTGCCGGCAGCGATGACGCCGGCGTTACCGGCAGCGCGCTCGCTGCCGTCTGTCAGGGTTTGATAGCCGCAGATAGCAATCTGCTATCGTTCGGTGGGTGCCCGAGGATCGCGTTCCCCTGTTCGTCAGGTTGCCGCGCGAGCAGGCCTCTGCGCTGGACCGGCTCGTCGACTCGACCGGCCGCCGCAAGCAGCACCTCGTGAGCGAGCTGCTCGCCGACCAGCTCGCGGTCGGGCACATCGAGCTCGCGCAGAGCGGCGGTGAGGAGGTGCTGACGCTGGAGGAGGCTGCCGCGCTGCTGCGCCTGCCAGTCGAGGCGCTCCGCGCCAGTGCCCTCGCTGGTGAGCTGCCCGGGCGTGCGTTCGCAGAGGAGTGGCGGTTCTCCCGTACCGCGCTGCTGGCATGGCTCGCCGGCGAGGAAGCCCCGCAGCCCGCGAGCAGGCATGAGGGTGAGGATGGGTAGCGCTGCGCACCGGCCGCTCGTGCTCGTCCCCGGGGCGTGCCTCGGTGGCTGGGTGTGGCATGAGGTGGCGGGGAGGCTCCGTGCGCAGGGGCACGACGTCTACCCGGTGACCCTGACCGGGCTGGGCGAGCGCGTGCACCTCGCGCACGCCGGCGTCGACCTGGAGACGCACATAACCGACGTCGTGAACCTGCTCGACTACGAGGCGCTCGAGGACGTGGTGCTCGTCGGCCACAGCTACTCCGGCACGGTGGTCACCGCCGCCGCCGACCGCCGCGCGCGACGGGTGCACACCGTCGTCTACCTCGACACCTCCCCGCTCCCCAACGGCACGGCCATCGCCGAGGTGCAGTCGCCCGAGCAGCGCGAACACCAGCAACGTGCGGTCCAGGAGCATGGAGACGGCTGGCGCTGGCCCGTCCCCGACCGTGAGACCCTCACCGCCGGAACGTATGGAAGCACCAGCGGCCTGAGCGAGGAGCACCTGCGGCTGATCGCCCTGCGCGCCACCCCCCAGCCCTACGCGACCATGACCTCCCCCGTGCACCTCGCCCACGACAGACCCCCCGGGGTTCGCCGCGCAGCGATCTTCTGCACCGCTGGCGGCATCGATGTCGCACGCCTGCGCGAGCTCATTGCCCAGGGCGACCCGCGCGCCGCGACGTTCGCCGACGGCGACTGGGAGCTTCACGACCTCCCCACCGGGCATTGGGCGATGCTGTCCCTACCCGATCAACTCGCCGACCTGCTGCACCACATCGCCGAAAAATGACCCTAATCAGGTGGTGCGAGGAGCGGTTGTGATTGGCCAAGCGTCAACTTGGAGGAGGATTGACGGACTCGAGCCGCGTGGCCATCAGAGCCCTCGCGTCCTACAGCGGCCTGTGTCTCGGGTGAGCGGGGCAAGGAGAGGTCGCTCAGCTCTTGGTGATCTTGGTGCCGGCGAGGCCTACAAGGAGTTGGGCCGCGGTGGTTTCGAACCGGTCGACTGCACCGTAGGGTCGTGCCACAAGCATGGCGCCCTCGAGGCCGCTGATGATGCTCCGAGCCGTGTCTGCAGCTGTGTTGCTGAAGCATAGGCTTCCATCGTTGCGGCCGTGTTCGAGGACTAGCGCGAGCCACGCCTCGTTGTCGTTGAGGAACGCGATCACGGCATTGCGGATTGGGCTGGGGAGAGTCAGGTACTCGGCGGCGAGCATGCCGCAGAGGCACATCCGTTCCTGGCGCAGCACTTCGGCGTACAGGTTCGCATAAGCGTCGAGCTTGGCGGGGGCGAGCGTGATGGTTGCGTCGATGTTCGCGAGCGCGTGCGCGAAACGCTCCGCGTAGCGTGCGATGAGGGCCTCCCCCAGCTCGGCCTTGCTGGGGAAGTGGTAGTGGAGACTGGCCTTAGTGACAGACAGCTCGGCGGCCACGTCCGCATAGCTGAAGCCATTGAAGCCGCGAACCTGGACGAGTCGTTCGGCGGCGTCGAGGATGCGCGAGCGTGTGTTCGCGGGTCGCTGGCCGGCGTCCGGCGCCTCGGGGCCAATCCTCGTGTCGTGTGCGCTCACAGCCATTGCGGCATCCTCGCAGGCATGCTTGACGTCTTACCTACTGATAGGTAGGATAACAGCCCCACCAACAATGATCGCCACCAACAATGATCGGAGGAGCTATGCCCCGTAAATACATCGACTGCCGTGAGATGCCGAGCGACAACAACTGCGATCTGGCGATGGCCGGAAGCGACGAGCACGTCCTCGACGCGGCCGTCGCCCACGCAGTGACGGCACACGGGCACGAGAACACGCCGCAGCTGCGCGAGCAGATCTCACAGATGCTCAAAGACGAGGTCCCCGGAGCGATCGCCTAGCTGGCCATCAACCTGAGCGCTTGGGCGGGAGGGTGCGCGCGAACTGAATACCCCGACGCACCCAGCTGCGCAGCTGGCGCTTGGTCAGCCCCCAACACGGGCGGCGCCGGACGCGGGGGCAACTTATCTAAAATCTCCATCTGCAGGGGCTTCGACGGGAGCGACAGGGTCCGACCCGGATCGCATCCACGGGCAGCGCAGGCGAGGGCGCAGCTCGGCTCTTGTGATCCGGAAGCAAGTCTTTGACGGCGGGCAGGATCTCGGATGGTGACATCCTCGAGTCCCGCCGCGAAGTAGCCTGACGCACGACTGCGTGATGCTTGAGACAAGGAGGCTGAGCGGTGAATAAACCGGTGTTGTTTTGCTACGACGGATCCGACGGCTCAAAGACTGCGCTCGCTGCCGCGGTCGAACTGATCAAGCCTGCCGATGCCGTGGTATTGGTTGTATGGATGCCGGCAGCTGTGCAGTTGGCCCGAGCCGGCTCGTTCCTAGTCGCCGTGCCGAACGAGGGCGAGATCGACGAGCAGGAGGCGGCTACCGCGCGAGAGATCGCGGAAGAGGGCGCCGCGGGTGCCCGCCAGCGCGGCTACAACGCCTCCGCGCGAATCGCGCAAGCCAACGAATCCGTGGCCACGACGATCGATGAGATCGCCCAGGAGATTGACGCCGGACTGGTTGTCTGCGGCCAACGCGGCCGGGGCGCCATCGGCAGCGCTCTCCTCGGCAGCGTCTCCCACGCACTCGCGGCACACACCAAGCGCCCGGTGCTCATCGCCCCCCAGCACCCGTCGTAGCCCCAAACACATGCCGGGCGCCATCCGCAGCATCGAAGTGGTGGCAGTTGCCAATCGCGTGACGGGCGAGCGCAGTCTTGACGGTGGACACGCGAGGCTTGGCCCGGCCGGGAAGGATCACGATCGCCAGAAGGAAGCCGAGGGCGAAGATTCCGACCGCCCACCAGAACGCCGTGGTGTAGCCGTGAACTGCCGCGGCGTTGGCCAGGTCGGCGGTGTGCAGGTGACCGGCCGTGTAGCTGGCGAGCGCGCTGGCGAAGATCGTGCTCAACAGGGAGGTGCCAACCGAGCCGCCGACCTGCTGGGAGGTATTGACCATCGCCGAGGCCACCCCGGCCTCGCGTCCCTCCACGCCCAGAGTCGCCGTCGAGAACGCCGGCGCGAAGATGCATCCCATCCCGACGCCGAGGACGAGCAGGCCAGGAAGGACATTGCTGGCGTAGCTGGAGTCGGGCGTCAGGCGCGTGAACAGGAACATCGCGATCGCCCCGAGTGTCGTGCCAGCTAGCACCAGCGGCTTGACCCCGGTGTGTTGGATCACGCGGGTCTGCACCGTGGTCGAGGTGACCACAAGAGCGCCAGTGAGAGGGAGGAACGCCAGTCCGGTGGTAAGCGGCGACAGTCCGAGCTGCTGCTGCAGGAAGTAGGTGAGAAACAGAAATACCGCAAAGATGCCCGCGCCAGCCAGCGCGATCGTGGTGTACGCGCCGCCGCGCGCACGGTCCCAGATGATGTGCAGGGGCAGCAACGGATGCTTGGCTCGGCGCTCGATCAGCACGAAAGCCGTCAGGAGTATGGGGGCTGGCGAGGAGCGCCACGATCGTGGCCGTGGCCGTCCAAGAGTGGGTCTCGGCGTTGGAGAACCCGTAGACCAACGCGAACAGACCCAGCGCTGAAGTGAGGATTCCCGGTATGTCGATTGGATCCCGCTCCGGAGCACTGTAATTGACCAGCAGGCGCAACGCCACGATCGTCGTAGGCACGGCGATCACAAGGTTGACGTACAGGCACCAGCGCCAGGACAAGACTTGGGTGAGCGCACCGCCGAGTATCAGCCCGAGCGAGGCACCACCGCCGGCGATCGCACCGAAGATCCCGAACGCTGTGGGCCGGTCAGGAGATCCCTCGAACGTCACCGTCAGCAACCCCAGCGCCGAGGGTGCGAGCAGCGCGCCGAATGCCCCCTGGAGCGTTCGGGCAGCCACGAGCACGCCGAAGGACTGGGCCAGCCCGCCGATCGCCGAGGCGATCGAGAACCCGACCAGGCCTGTGATCAGGGTCCACTTGCGCCCGAACAGATCACCCAGCTTGCCACCCAGCAGCAGGAGGCTGCCGAACGCCAGCGCGTAGGCGGTGATGATCCACTGTCGGCTCTCGGTCGAGAAATGCAGCGCCTCCTGAGCCGAAGGAATCGCGATCGTCACGATCGTCGCGTCCAGCACCACCATCAGCTGAGCCACGCCGAGAAGGGCCAGGACCGCCCATCGATTCGGCTCGCGACGCGTTGAAGCCACTGAAATCGGGTGGGCCGCATTCCGATCAGCGCCACGACCATCGACCGCCATCATCCCCTGACGGTAACACCGCAAAGCCGGCGACGAATAAGCAGTGATCGGTGGCGCCGACCCCCCTTCCGGGTGAGGGAGGTATGCTCGCCCTCGATCGCAGTGGACGCGTCGTGTGCAAGCGCTCGCGCTGCTCGACCAAGCGTAGTTTCATCGAATACTGACCAACTGAGCCTGCCCGAGGGAGACCGACACACTCGCTCCGAAGCAGGCGCGGTCCCAACGCACGGCCGGCGCTCGCCGTTGGTTTGGCGATGCTCAGGCGGTGATCGGCACGTGACCAGTTTGCGCGGCGACTCGATCCAGCCAGGCGCCGACGGCCGGATAGCCCGAAAGATCGAACCCGCCCTCGCCTGCGACGTGGGTGTAGGCGTAGAGCGCGATATCAGCTGCCGTGCAGTGCTCGCCGACGTGGAACCGGCGCTCAGATAGATGGCGCTCCATCGCGTCGAGGGCGGCATACCCACCGCGGCGCCGAGTCTCAACGTCAGCCTCCGCGGGTGGAGCGTCCGAGTAGGCGACCCAGAAACGCACCACCGCAATGTTGGGCTCGTGGCTGTACTGCTCGAAGAACAGCCACTGGAGCACCTGGGCGCGCTCATATCGATCGTCCGGGAGGTACGGTGTTCCCTCGCTGAAGTAGACGAGGATCGCATTGGACTCCGCCAGCGGACGACCGTCGTCGAGCACGAGCGTCGGCACTCGCAGAGCCGGATTGAGGTCGCCCAGCAACTCGAAACGGTTCGAGCGGTCGACCACGTCTACTTCGCACCGCTCGTACTCCACGCCGAGGTGCGCGAGGAGCAGCCGGACCTTGTAACAGTTGCCGGACACCCGAGAGTCGTAGAGCAGCAAGGCAGACACTCTATCTACGGGCTGCCCGCTGGACCGGCGATCCGGGAGCAGCCGCAAAGGGTGAACAAATGCGACTGCGAACGACCCGCGGCCCGCGCGCCGTCGCAACGGACGAGAGCGGTTGCGGCGAACTGCCCGGCTGGTCGCGGGTCATTGCGGGGTCAAACCCTCGTTCGGCACCGCATTGAGATCCGGGCGCGCGACAGGTACGGATCAGCCCTGCGGACCCAGACCTTTAGCTGAGTAGGCTTGATCCCTACTTTTTGGTAGTCTTGCAGCCTACTCATGCGGAACCCGTTCACACACCGCTTCCACGCGAGCACCGCCGAGCTGATCGACCGCGAGGAGGAGCTTGCCCTGCTGGCGCGGCGGATGGCCGAAGGCGGCCGGGTGCGCCTTGCGGCGCCCCGTGGCTACGGCAAGACGACCCTCGCCGAGGCCGCGCTCGCGCAGGCACGCTCGAAGGGAGCGCTGGCGGTACGGGTCGACCTATACGGGGTGACGAGCCGGATGACGTTGTGCAGCCGGATCGAGGAGGCGTTCGAGCGCGAGCTGAGCGGAGCAGGCGGCGCGTGGGCCAAGGCGAAGGCCAAGGTCGCACGCCGAGGTGGCGGGATGCAGCTCCCGGCGGGCCTCGGCGGCGCGCTGGCCGATCTTCGATCGGTCGGCCCCGAGGACGCGGAGCGCCGTCTGCTCGACGCACTTGACCTTCCCGGCCAGCTGGCCGCCGCCGGGCCTGTGGTCGTCTGCTACGACGAGTTTCAGGAGGTGCTGCGCGCCGGCGGCGCCGAGCGCGACCGCCGCGGCCGACCCCGCCCCGGCGGGCTGGACGCGGTGATCCGCAGCGTCACCCAGCGCCACGCCAGCAATGTCGGCTACCTGTTCTGCGGCTCGCTGCCGACCCTGCTCGGCGAGCTGTTCGAGCACCCCGACAGCCCCTTCTACCGGCAGGCCGACCCGATGACCCTCGTACCTCTCCCCCGTGCGGCGCTGGGCAGCTACATCGAGACACGCTTCGCCGCGAGCAACCGAGATGTCGGGGAGGCGCTGCAGCCGCTGCTCGACCTTGCGCGTGGACACCCGCGCGCTGCGATGATCCTCGCGCACGCACTGTGGGAGGAGCTGCCGGAGAACCAAGCCGCCGACGCCGCCTGGGAGCGAGCGCTCGCGCGCCTGCCCGACTACGTGACCGAGGAGGAGATGCGCGCCCGCTGGGATACGCTCACCCCGACCCAGCAGAAGGTCGCCGAGGTCGTCGCCCGCCGCGAAGGCTCACCATTCTCCGTCGCGGTCCTCGCTCGCTACGGCGAGACCAAGGACGCCGTGCAGGGCGCCGTCGAGACGCTGGAGCGCGAAGCCGTGCTGTGGCGCGAACACGGCCGGCCATTCCGCGGCGCGCTCGTAGACCCACTGTTCGAGCTCTGGATCGCCGCAGGACGACACTGGCCACGCTAGGACGAGGGGACGGCGCCGCTGCATGTTGACATCACGTCCCTCCGCGAAGCCCCCGCACACCCAAACTTAGCATCTATAGAGAGAACGTCCAGGTCCACTTTTAGTGGGCGGCAGCCCAAGTCTGCATCGACGGGCTGCCGCGAGTGTTTCTGTGCTATCCGATGAGGATGGTGTCGGTAGGTTCGCTTGCATCGGTCCAGACCATAGGGCTGGATGTGCTGGTGACCAGGGCAACTGAGGGATTGGTTCCGGCTTGCGAGCAAGTGCCGTTGTAATTTTCCCAAGTGGCGCTGATGTTTGAGTCGTTGAGTTCTGACTCCGAGTTGACCAGCGGTGAGTCTAGACCGTTCTCCCAGGAGTCCCCTGATTTGTTGTAGTAACCTTTGGAGGTGATAGTGCAATGGAATGAGGTATCTTCTAGTTTGAGCACAAGTGCACCGGAGCCCATTTCGAGATGTATCTTGGTCGGAACTCCGAACGTCGGCGTCGCGGCAAACCACCAGTGTTCACCACTAGCTTCCACGGTCGCTGATCCTTCCCGGGGATCTTTACAGGATGCGAAGGAGACGCTCTTTGCGTGGAGAAGCGCGTCGCTTTCGCCAGTGGCTGTGATCATGCAAGTCACGAGGGTCGTCGTTCCCGTCACGATCGATACGGCTTCGCTCTTGCCTTGGAAGTGATGACTTGCGGGATAGATCGTGCTGGCCAAGGCAACGACCGCGATCACGCCCGAGATCACGACACTGCTAGTGGCTATGAGAACGGCACGCCGTCGTAGCTTGGTGACTCTCGTCGAGAGTACGTCTTGGCTCATCTGGCCCTTCCCTTCGTGAGTGGATCGACAAAACCTGCGAAACAGAACCTTCGGGCCGTTCCTGTTTCTAGAACGATACAATGTGTCGACGGATCGACTTGCTGAACACCACCGTTGGCGCGATCGCCGGTGCGTTCGCCGGCGGCGTGCTCACACCCGAGGTTATGCAGAAGGCGCTCGGAACGCTGGGCGTCGGCCTTGGGCCGCTTTCGGCTCCCCGGTGCCGATACTGGGCCCGTAGGCTGGCGCGCCGCTTCCACCCTGACCGCACCAAGCGCCTACCGACCGGATGGGCCGTCGTAATCACGTCAGGCGCCGAAGAGGCGCCCGGCGTCGTGCGACTCAACCACCCAACCACCCGCGGTAGGGGCGCGAGTAGAGGCCGCAGACCGGCTCTAAGGGCCGGCCTGCGGAATAGGTGACCTCAGGTTTTATGGCAGGATGACTGATTGATCGTGTACCGGAAGAAGTACCCGTTGGTATGGTTCTCCTGGTGACCGTAGTATTCTTCCGGACCGGCATACGCTTCGATGCGCATTGGTGTACCACCTTCGACGGTGTATAAGATTTCGTCGTTCACCTGATTCTTGAATATTACTGTGGCCTGATTTGTGTTACATACTTCGCCCGGATTTGCGGCCAAAGCCCCGGTAGGCAGCGCGATCGCGGCGACAACAAGCAGACATCCCAACAGCGATCCAAATGAGATTCGAGTGATTGACTTCACGGTGAACTCCTTATCATTGAATACTTTAAATGGCCCTCACAGGGAGACTTCTACCCTATGGGATCATAGAGTATCGGGTCCGGACGCGAACCGGGGAGCCCTCAAGTGATCGGACGCACGCCAACCGAGGCCAAGCCAGCTCCCAGCCAGGCTAAATCAGGAGATCGCTGTTTGGGGTCACCGGGCCATCGTGAATATGTTGTGTTTCTGACTCCCACATTTAAGTATCCTCGAGCAGTGCTCGAGATCCTCACCACGGCCGAAAACACGGTCGAGCCCCTGCGGGGCGCTGCGTGGTGCGTACACCGCGCGGGGCTATATGGGGCGTGGGTGCGGCCCGCCGTCGCACGAGGGCTGTGGGGTGAGCTTCCCCAGCTCCACGACCGCTCCGACGGAGAGCGGGCCACCCTCTGTTCGCAGAAGGCTCCTGGTGATCGGGTCGCTCTTCGGTGTTGTAGGGCGGACGTGCAGGGTTGTGTCGGGGTCTATCCCGGCGATGCAGATCCGGGGGGCCGTCATGCGCGCGAGGTGGCAGAGCACTAGCTCCATGACGATCAGAGGTGGACGGCCGTCACGGCCGGCCAGTGGCGGGTGAGGTGCTCACAGACCAGGCGCCGGTGGCAGTGCTCGGCCGTCGCCTCGCTGCACAACAACGCGGTGGGCGTGACGAAAGACGCCGGGTCGAGGACGTCGTGGATGCGGCGTTCCTCCATGAGGGAGAGGAAGCTGGTTTCGTAGTCCGCCCAGTCGCCTTTGTGCTTCTTGTAGGTGTCGAGCATCTGCTGGGTTGGGGCGAGCTGTGGCTCGTGCTCATAGCTGGGCACCTATGAGCTCTCGCAGGAAGTACGGCAGATCCCTTGACTTCGCGAACCCGGCGAGTTGCGAGGAGTTGTTCAGTCGAACGTCGAGCAGCCGCTGCACGCTGGCGTCGGCTAGGCGGGCGAAGAAGTGCTCAGCCGTCGTCTGCGTGAAACCGATTGTGTAGATCTCCACGGATCGACCTCCTCTGCGAGCAGCGAGCATTGCGCGCCCTGGGTTGGGAGCGTTACGGTGTCCTCGGCCAGGACCGTGCCGTCGGACAGGATGTGGCGCAACTGCAGCGAGTGCTCGGTGAGGACCTTGCCGACGAGCAGCCGGCGGTGACAGTGCTTGGGGCTGGCCTCGCTGCACATCAGCGCCAGGCGGTGCCGTTGAGCCCCCCTGGTGAGCGTCTGGATCGCGTCGGTGAACGCGTCCTGCTGCGACATCGCCCGGTACAGGGCGTGCCCGTCCTGGTCGTAGTGCTCCTCGCGGTTGGGGCGCCCGCCGAGCTGGGAGCCCATGTAGAGGTAGTTGATCCCGAGCGGCGGGATCGAGACCGCCAGCTCCTCGCGGCCGTACTGCGGCGCATAGCGCGAGTACGGGTAGGAGCGCACGTCGATGAGGTATTCGATCTGCTCGTCCGCGAGCAGTCGCGTGAAACGGTCGAACTCGTGGTTTGAGTGGCCCACGGTCCAGATGGCGGGAGGCGTCGTGATCGCAGGTGCATGCTACGGGAGGACGGCGACGGGACAGTGCGGGGGAGCCAGGGCTCGCCGCCCGCCTGGCGGGCGGCGATTTGACCTGTAAGGGAGCATCGAGCCGTCAGAGAGATGCTCTGCAACGCCGCCTACGCTGGCTACGTCTCCGGACGGCGCGACCGCAGCAAGGTGATCAAAGGACTCCATGAGCCAATCGTCGAGGAGGCCCTGTTCGACCGCGTGCAGCAGATGCGCCGCCAGCGCGCCCGCAACCTGCACCCCGGCCGCCCCTCCCCGTGCTACCTGCTGCGAGGCATCGCGCACTGCCGACGTTGCCAAGCCCGCATGCAGGGCACCACCCGGCGGACGCAAACTCGAGGCGCGTTACTACTGCTCGACCCGCGTCTGGCTCGACGAGAACCGCGTCGTCGCGGTCCAGCCGAAGCCCTCATTCCTCCCGTTCTTCGAGAGCCGCAGCCAAAAGCAGACCGCTGGCGCGGGGGTAAATGACGGGAGCGACGGGACTCGAACCCGCAGCCTCCGGCGTGACAGGCCGGAGTGGGGATGCTGAAGCCAGTGTTTTCAGTAGTTTACGATCGCTCAAAGTGGCCTTATAAGCGCTGATTCTGGCTCGTGCGGTACTGAAAGCGGTACTCGCGGAGGCGTGGTACTCGCGTGGTACTCTCCATAGGTCATGCGAAAAGCTGGTGGCTCAACTCACACCTATCCGACCGGCGCGCTGGTCATAGTCGAGCGCGGCGACGGGCCGGTGTACGAGGCCAAGTGGCGCCGTGGCCGCAGGCAGATCAAGCGGCGCGTCGGACCGGCGTGGTTGGAACGCGGAACGGGCGGCAAGGGTTGGCGCCCGCGGCGCGGGCGGATGCCGGAGGGGTTCCTCGACGAGAAGCGCGCGACCGTGCGGATGGCCGAGCTGATCGCCGAGCACGAGGAGCGGGAGCTGGCTATCGAGGCGGGTGAGCGCGAGCGCCGAGAGCAGGGCGTCACCTTCCGTGACCTCGCTGCAGAGTGGCTCGACCACTTGGAGCGCGAGCGCGGCGCGAAGCCCTCGACGCTGAGCGACTACCGCTACATGCTCGCCGAGCCGGGGACGCCGCACCAGCGCGGGAAGGGCAAGAGCCCCGGTCCCGTGATGGCGGCATTCGGCGACCTGCCCGCCGCGAAGATCACAACCCGGCAGGTGTCCGCGTTCCTACGCCAGCTCGATGAGAGCGAGGTCTCCCCTCGCACCGTCAACAAGCACCGGCAGCTCCTCTCCGCGATCTTCAACTACGGGCGCCGCGAGGACACCCACGGCCTACCCGCCAACCCGGTGGAAGCGACAACCAAGCGCCGCGAGCCACCGCCGGCGGTACTCGACTTCTACGAGCCCGAGGAGATCGAGGCCCTCGCCCAGGCCGCCGCCGACGGCGGACACCGCGGCCCACAACCCGCCAACCTCGAACCCAGCGAGATCGCATGGCGAGCACGCGAGGACACCCAGGACGCCGAGCTGTTCCGCCTCGCCTCCTACACCGGCCTGCGCCTCGGCGAGCTGCTCGCGCTGCGCTGGGAGGACATCGACCTCGACACCCGCCGCATGGTCGTCCAACGCGCCGTCTCCGCTGGGGTGGAGGGGCCGACCAAGAGCTGGCAGGCGCGATTCATCCCGCTCGCCGACCCCGCCGCCGAAGCCCTGACACGGCTCCGAGCACGCGGCGACTACACCTCACGCGAGGACTACATCTTCTGCTCCCGCCTCGGGCGACGCCTCGACCCGTCCGCGGTGCGCAAGCGCTTCAAGCGCGCCCGCGACGCCGCCGGCCTACGCCCCCTGCGTTTCCATGCCCTGCGCCACGCCGCCGGCAGCCTCATCGCCCGCCACGCCGACGCTCGCTTCGTCCAGGACTTCCTCGGGCACTCGCGGATCACGACCACCGAGCGCTACATGCATGCCAAGGCCCGGCCCGAGGACGTCGAACGGGTCAACCTGGCCTTCGCTCTACGGGCGCGCCATCCGTCAGGCCGATATAATGTCCAACCACATTGCCAAATACCTGGCCAACATCCAGGCAAATAGTTCGCCAAATGTTTGGGTAGCTGTCGAATAGAAGGACCGACCGCAAACCCACCACCACAGAGGGAAACCATGCCGCAGCTCCGCTCAGCACCACAGGACGCGCATAGGAAAGCGGTCGAGTCAACGATCCAGGACGTGGTCGGATACATGCAGGAGGTCCTCGGCCAGAAGCTGGTCGCCTACATCGCCGGGGTATCCGACCCCCGCACCGTAGGCCGCTGGGCGGCCGGCGAGCGCACTCCCCGAGCAGAGCACGAGCAGCGGCTGCGCTGCGCCTACCAGACCTTCCAGCTGCTGCTGGCCGAGGAGTCCCCTCACACCGTGCGCGCGTGGTTCCTTGGCCTTAACCCGCAGCTCGATGACCAGTCGCCCGCGCAGAGCATCCGCGACGGAGCGTTCCGCGACGTGCTCGTAGCCGCCAAGGCGTTCCTCGCCGGGGGATGAGTGGCACCAAGCCCGAAGGTCGTCGAGCCTCCCAAGAGCGGCCTCTGGAGAGTCGGCCGCTCACCTGACCCGCTCCGTTTCTCCGACCCGCTCGACCCCGAGCTGCTCGAGAGCCGCGCCACCGGAAACCGCTTCGACAGCCCCACCGGGGACTACCGCGTCTGCTACTTCGCCACGACGCTCGACGGGTGCTTCGGCGAGACGCTCTCCCGCTTCCGACCCGATCCCAGCCTCAGCTCGATCGCCGACGAAGAGGGGTTCATGGCGCTTGGGGAGGTTCCCGCCGACTGGCGCCACAGGCGCCTCGCCCTGCGCGTCGTTCCGACACCGAATGACGCAGTCCCAGCAATCCGGCTGCTCGACGTCGAGTCGGCCGAAACCCGGGCCGTACTCCGTGAGGAGTTGGGCAAGCTGCTCGCGTTCTATGGATACAGCGACCTCGACGTGCCGACGGTTCGCGGCGGCGATCGCCGCATCACCCGCTGGATCGGACGTTGGGCCTACGAACAGCGCGACGCGAACGACCGCATGAAGTTCGCAGGTATCCGATACCTGTCCCGGCTCTCCTCGGATTGGGAGTGCTGGGCGCTCTTCGAGAACGTCGCGCTCGATGAGCACGAGCGACGGCCTATCCCTCGCGACGACGAGGCGCTGCTACGCATAGCCGAGTTGTACGGCTTGACGGTCTTCTGAGCAATTCAAGTCCGTGACCTGGCTAACAGGCGACGGCTTCTCGGTCTGCGTCGTTTCGTCGTTCAGAAGCCACCAGCAGCTTGCGGGTCTCCGCTTCGACCTTCGCTATTGCCGCATCGTAAGCATTCGCCGCCGGGGAGGCCCCCCCGGCGGCAACGCTCTCATCGACGTACCCCTTTGCGAGCGAGCCAATCTCATCATCGGTCATGGTTTCCCTCCTTCATAGTTCGTCCCACACCTCATCGACGATGTACTCTGCGAAGTACGTGAACCAGTATTTCTGGCCGAGTTTATTCTTGTCGAGGTAGTCCGTCAGTTTGGTATCTAGTTCCAGCGCGATCACAAGGCTGGGTATCAGGTCGTCGGGGTGGATCGCTTCTTCGGGGATTAGCTGCGCCATGTATTTGAAGGCGCGCTTCGCTTGTGTGAGCCAGTGAGCTTTGCTTTTCGCTAACAGCTTGTCGAGCTCTGCATCGGTGAGCTGTTCGGTCTTGAGCGTGGTGATAGCCATTACGCGAGTACAACAAAGTAGGTCGTTACGACCGCGACCACGAAGACAGTGACCAGCACGGAAAAGAAGGTCCATAGGACGGCGTAGTAGAGCGGACCCCCGCCCCTCCGGTGGCCAGCCACGCAAGACTCAGGGCAGCGCTGGTGAGGCTCAGACCGAAGACAGCGAGGATGGCCACCGTCGCTCTGCGATAGGGCGCGAGCAGCCGTTTCGGCGTCCCACCCGGGTAGGCCAGCATCCCGGTGATGACTGCGCCTAGAAAGACCAGGATCAGGCCGGCGAGAGCCGCCGCAGCGCCGCCCGCCGCGATAACTGTTTCGTTTCTGCCCGGCGTGTCCGTCGCGAACATCAGGTAGGTCGCCATAGTCGGAACCGAATGCTACGCCTGCCGCCGGACGGAAGGACAACGACGAAATTGACATACTCGACTAACCCGACCCGTATGTTGCCCTGCGACTATGTGCGCACTTGCCCACCGCCGGGGAGGGCTGACCGCTGGGGACCGCCACGTCGCGGGCCGGACGGTTGGTGCCCTACGAGGTCAGACGAGCGATGATGGGTCAGCCAAAGCGGGCCCCTCAAAGCCTTCTCGGCCAAGGGTTGCTCGATGCCCCGATCGGAGCCTGCCTCACCGCCTCCTCCACCTCGTCGCGCAGAAAGATCCAGCGGCGGCCGAGCTTGCGCCCAGGGAGGACCCCGCGCCGCGCGTATTCGAGCACGGTCGAGATCGGGAGGTGCAGCAGCTCGGCGACGTCGCGGCCGTCGAGGACGTCTTCGCGCGTCAGTCGAGAACGGGGAGAGATGGATGTTGGGAGTGTGTTCATCGGGCCTGGGCAGAGTTGCGCTCTGGGTTAATGACCCTGAGTCACCCAAAACGGCCATGTAAGTTAGGTTGGCGCGGAAGTTGGGGTTTGTCTGTGGCCGCCGGGGCGTAGGTCAGCCTCCTCTTCGAGTAGCTCATTGGCCCAGGTGTGTGCGGGCTTAAACCACTGTCGGAGGAGGCTGGATGCAGAGGATGACGGACGTGACTGGGACTGTCCACGCGGGCGAGCGCGCGTGGACAGTCGGCATCGATCTCGGACGCCGCGCCGCGCACGAAGCGGTCTTGCGCGCACCGGACGGGACCGATCGACGGCTCAGGTTCACTCATTCGCGTGACGGCATCGACGGGTTCCTCGGGGAGCTCGCCGGGCTTGACGGGCGCGTCCTGGTGATGATCGAGCCGACCGCGACGCGCTGGCAGGCACTCGCGGAGGAGCTCTCCGGACAGGGCGTTGAGGTGCGCCAGGTCCACGCAGCGACCGTCGCGAAGCTCCGCGGCGCACTGGATGTCACGGGCGCTAAGTCTGATCGTGTCGACGCGCGCACCCTCGCCAGCGCGGCCGGCTACTCCCACCTCGTTCGGCCCGATACGCCGGCGGTGGCGTGCGCGCACGCGCTGTGTCTCGAGCGGCTGCGCCTGCGCCGCGAGCGCCGCCGGCTTCGCGGCGCGGTGAAGGTTTGCCTGGACACGATCTGGCCCGAGTTCCTGCAGACCTTCCGCGGCGGCGAGCGCGGTGTCACAGCACGCGCTGTGATCGCTGTCACCGGCGGAGACCCCGCACGCGCAACCAGACTCGGGGCTATCGAGCTTGAGCGTCGAGTCCGGGCAGCCGCACCCGGACGCCATATCGGCCACAACAAGATCAAGGCACTCACAGAGAAAACCAGCCACCCGGTCGGCTACCGCGCCGCCAGACCCGCCTACGCCGCCAGGCTGCAGCGGCTGATGCGCCGCCGCGCGCTCGTCGAAGGCCAGCTCGAAGCACTCGAGGAAGAACTCCTGCGCATCTACCCACGACTCCCCGGAGCGCAACGACTGCGCAGCCTGCCGGGCCTCAGAGACCTCGACCGGGCACTGCTCCTCGCCGCCGCGGGCGATGTCCGCAGGCTCAGCACCCCGCGTGCGCTCGGCAAGCTCGGCGGCTGCGCACCGATCGCAAGGGACTCCGGACAAAGCACCCCGAAGCGCAAGATCTCCGAGCGCTGCCGCTACCAGCTGCGCGACGCTGCCTTTCAAGCCACTCGACGCATCGTTCGTGCCTGCCCAGCGTTCAGAGCGCTCTACCACACGCTGCGCCAGCGGCTCACCGCGACACAAGCCGTGATCGCCTGCGCGAACCGGCTGCTGCGCGTGATCTGGCGCATGGTCAACAGCGACATCGACTACAACCCCGCGAAGGTCGCCCCTGCCCTGAACCGATAGCCCACACCCCACCACGGCTACCGCCTCACCAGACCACCCGAGCGCAAGCCCGCATTCGTAATTTCGAGCCCTCTCGAGCTCGCTTTGAAACAAGGGCCCCTGCGCACGCCAAAGACCGCACAAGGCCCCCGGCCACCAAGGCCGCACGCGCACCTAATCAGGCCACGGCGTGCCATCTCACCGCTCACGAAACACACCCGCGAAGCGCATAGCCAGCCCCGCCCGACAACCGCGCCAACAGCATGGACGAACACCCCTGCCAACACAAAACTTGACAAAACGCCAAAGGCCAGTTTCTTCAGTGCCTGTTGGGGCCCTGTGGAAAGCGGGCTGACCGGCGCGTAGCGGAGCCCGTAGGGCGCAGCGAAGCGGCGGTCATGCAGTGGCGTCCGGTGCCCCGTCGAGGGTGTGGCAGACGACGGGATGACTCGATTAAAACGGCTGGCCCCAGCTGGGTGCCCTACGTTGGATTTGTCTCCCGTCGTCTGCCACGGACGCCGCCATGACTTCATAGAAGCGTGCTTGCTTGCTCGACATGGCTTTGTCTGGCGGTCTCCAATCACACCAGCGCCAACCAGTAGACGAGGAAACCAGAATCGATGATCGCAGTAGGCGTGGACACCCATAAGCACCAGCACCTCGCCGTCGCCGTGGACGCTCTCGGACAGCTCCTCGCCGAGATCACGATCACCGCGACTCTCGCCGGCTATGGCGAGCTACTCGCATGGCTCGCCGCACTCGAGGGAGAGATCCGTGTCGGCATCGAGGGCGCCGGCAGCTACGGCGCGGGCCTATGCGAATACCTCCAGGACAACGCCATCACCGTGTTCGAGGTCGAACGGCCACGGCGCCGCGAGCGACGCACCGGGAAGTCTGACCGGCTCGATGCGCTGCTGGCCGCAAAGAAGGTGCTTGGCGATGATGGGCTCTCCACGCCAAGGGGGCACGGCAAGCGCCTGGCGCTGCAGATGCTGCTCGTCGCTTACCGCTCTGTCATCAGCGAGCGCTCACGGCTCTATAACCAGCTGCAGGCCCTCCACGTCGGAGCACCAGCGACACTCAGGGAAAGGGTCGGACCCGCGAAGAACGGTGCGAAACTCGCACAACGACTCACCGGGATGCGGACCCGCCCGAACGCCAGCCTGCAAGAGAACACCACCCTCCAAGTACTCCGCGACCTCGCCAACCGAACCCGCGCGCTCGACCAGCAAGCCCAGGACTACACCCGTCAGATCGACGCGCTCACGCGCGATCTTGCACCAGCGCTGATGGACGAACCCGGCGTCGGGCCGATCTGCGCGGCGAAGCTGATCGCGTTCAACCCAGCACGCTTCAAGAGCGAGGCGGCATTCGCGCGAGCTAACGGCACCGCCCCGCAACCCGCGTCATCCGGCAAAACAGTCCGCCACCGCCTCAGCCGCGGAGGAGACCGGCAAATCAACACCGCGATCTACACGATCGCGCTCTCACGCTCCGTCCACCACGCCCCGAGCCGTGCCTACATCCAACGCCGAATCGACGAAGGCAAGACCAAGCGAGAGGCCATCAGATCCCTCAAGCGATACCTCTCCCGCGACCTCTACAACCAGCTCACAAAAACGCCCTTGACAACATAGAAGCATCCAACGAGTTTGCGAACGCCCGGTCGCGCCTGAGCGACAGCCCTGCCTCTTGCCTGATCCAGCAACGCGCGTCGACGGTGCCGACCTATCCCTGGCAGCCTGGCCGATCACCCCCAGCCATGCCTCTAAATCCGTGACGCCGGGCCTTCCACGCCCGCGGATCGCTTCGCTCCCCCCTCCAGTACAGACAACATGCACGGCTGTGCGAGCGCTGTGTGATCGCTGTGTGACGAAGTCGGTGGCCGGTTGAGCGCGCTCGCGGTCAATAACCATGTGATGACCACAGCCAGCATCGGTGCCGCCAAAGGCGGCGGGTACGCCCGCTACCTGGAGAGCAAGACCGTGGAGCCCGAGCGCGGGGACTACTACCTGACCCCGGACGGCGAGCTGACGCAGGCCCCCGGCCGGTGGCTGGCCGATGCGGAAACCCTGGAGAGGTTGGGGATCGAGGCGGGCGGGCCGGTGGATGGCGCGGACTTCATCGCGCTGATGGAGGGCCGCCACCCCGGCACGGGCCGGTGGCTTCGGCCCGAGGGCGCCGGTGGCGGCCGCGGTGGCGGGATCGACGTAACGTTCAGCGCACCGAAGTCCGTCTCGACGGTGTGGGCGCTCGGGGACCCGTGGCAGCGCGAGCAGATCGAGACCGCGCATGCCAGGGCGGTCGAGCAGGCAATCCGCCACCTGCGTGAGCAGGTGCCCGTAGTACGCCGCCGCTACAGCGGCCAGGTCGTCGAAGAGCACGCGAAGGACGTGATCGCCACCGAGTATCGGCACACCACGGCCCGCGGGGTCTCAGGCGCCCAGGCGCCGGACCCGCAGTTGCACAGCCACGTCGTCATCACCGGCGCTGTCCGTGCGGACGACCGGATCGTGGCGGTCGCGTCTCGACCGATCTTCCGCAGCGCACGGGAGCTGGGGGCGCTCTATCGCGCTGCGCTCGCGGATGAGCTGGTCCGGGAGGGGTACGCGATCGAGCAGGGCACCGGCAAGGACGGCCGGTACTTCGAGATCGCCGGTGTACCCCGGGAACTGTGCGAGGCATTCTCCGGGCGCTCCCGAGAGGTCGCACGGGCGGCGGAGCGCTTCCGTGCCCGCTACGGTCGCGCGCCCGAACGCGGCGAGCTGCGCAACCTCGCGCTCGAGAATCGCCGCTCCAAGGAGCTGACCACGCGCTCAGACCTACAACGAGTGTGGACGCAGACCGGGCACAAACACGAGTTCGGGCCGGATGAGGCCGTGCGGTTGATCGGCGTATCCGAGCGCCCTGCAGCCGAGCGCGCGATCGAGGATCGGGTCGAGGCGAAGCTGACCGAGCAGCACGCCGTCTTCCAGGAGCGCGATCTGCGCGCGATCGTGTTGGAGCAGGCCGCCGGCGAGCTGGCGCCAGAAGAGGCGCTCGCCGTCGCGCGGGAGATGGTCCGCGATCGACGGGTGCTGGCCTTGGAGGGCGGGCGGATGACGACGCTTACTGTGCGCGCCCAGGAGCAGGCAATCGAACGCCGCGCCGCCCAGCTCGCACAGCCCGCAGGCCGAGATGTCGGCGGCGTGGCATGCGACCACGCTGCCCGTGAGGTCGCCGAGCGCATCGGCGGGCCACTCAGCCCCGAGCAGCACCACGCGCTCGAAGTCCTCACCGGCCCCGAGCGCGCCGCGGTCCTCGTCGGCCCCGCCGGGACCGGCAAGGGAGTGGTGATCGACGCCGCCGCCCACGCAGAGCAACACGCCGGGCGCAAGACGATCGGGGTCGCAGTCTCAGGGTCCACCGCAGAGCGTCTCGGCGCGGACAGCCCCGCGCTCGCCGGGCGGACACTCACGTTGGACGCGCTGGTCGCCCGTGCAAACACGGGCATCCTCCCCGTGGGCGGGGACACCACGGTTATCCTCGACGAGGCCGGGATGGTCGATCACAAGCGCCTCGACGTGCTGACCGCGCTCGTGGAGCGCTCCGGGGCAAAGCTGATCGCTGTCGGCGACGGCAAGCAGCTCCCCTCGATCGGCCCCGGCGGCATGTTCAACCGGCTCACCAACCACGCCCCCACCGCCGAGCTCGCGGACATCCACCGCACCAAGGACCCAGCCGACCAGCGCGCATGGCAAGCGCTACGCGCAGGAGAACCTGAGCGCGCGATGGCGCACTACGCCTCACGAGGCCAGCTACACCTCTCCGACACCCGCGACCAGGCCGCAGAGCAAGCCGTACAAAAATGGGCCACGCTCACGGAGGGCCGTGATATCCGCGAGGTCGCGTTGATCGCCGACGCCTCCAACCAGGAGATTGACCGACTCAACGCCCGCGCACAGCACCTACGCGCCCAGCGCGGCGAACTCGGACACCAGGAGATCCCGCTACCCGGCGTCCACTCCGGCCTACGCGAAGGCGACCTCATCGCGTTCATCGCCCAACACCGCCCGCCGGGACAGCCGCGCGTCGAGAACGGCACCCGCGGACAAGTCATCGCCATCCACGAGCGGGGCTTGACCGTCACGCTCGACGGATCCCAGCGCAGGGTGAAGATCGCCAGCGAGGACCTGGAGTCGCTGAGGCTCGCTTACGCGCAGCACGTCTACCGCCAGCAGGGCGCGACCGTCGATCGCTCCGTCGTACTCACCGGCGGTTGGCAAACCAGCAAGGAGACCGCTTACGTCGAGGCGACCCGCGCCCGCCGAGGCACCGACTGGTTCATCGCACGCGACGACCTCGGCGCCGAAGGACAGGACGCGGTCCGGATCGCGCACCTTGCCCAGAAGATGGCCAACAGCCGCGCGCACATCCCATCCCTCGCGCATTCGGAGTGCATCGACTCCGGTTGGGCACCGAGCCACGATCCCCTACGGATTCGTTCCCGGCTCTCACCAACGCGCTGGCTGACCCGCACATTCAGCCGTGATATGGCCGACCGTCGTTCGGCCCGCGGACGCTGAGAGATTGGGGCGTAAAGTCTTGATTTCGCAGCTTGGCTGTATGCGCGCAACACGCATCCTCCAAACTCTCAGTAGCACAAGCTGAGTGTGCCACTCTCAGGTAAGCTATCGCTATGCTCAAGTGGAAGCAAATGCGACGACCTCAACGCGGGCTCGGCAATTCGGCATTGCCTGCCGATCCGAAGCTGCCTGTGCCACCGGGCGATATGCGCGCGCTGGTCGGACCTACTGACGTGGCCGCGTTCGAGAACCCCTCGGGCAATCTAGTGTTCCCCTATCTGGATCCCTCAGCATACCGATCCGTGCTCGATTTCGGTTGCGGCTGCGGTCGCGTCGCACGACAGATGATCCAGCAGCGTGAGCAGCCAGAGCGTTATCTGGGGATCGACCTGCACGCGGGGATGATCCGCTGGTGCCAGGAGAACTTGACGCCGCAAGCACCGCAGTTTGAGTTCATGCACCACGACGTATTCGATGACAACTTCAACCCCGGTGAGCAAAAACCGAGGTTCGCACCGTTCCCGGCACGAGACGGAGACTTCACGCTCGTAAACGCAATCTCGGTGTTTACTCATCTCACTGAAGAGCAAGCGCAACCTTATCTGCGGGAAGCTGCCCGAGTCCTATCTGACGATGGCATAGTACATGCATCGTTTTTTCTCCTCGACAAGCGAACATTCCCATTTATGCAGCCCCACGCGAACGCTCTCTACGTGAGCTGGGAGCACCCCTCGGCGGCTGTTGTGTTCGATCGTGGCTGGATTCTGGAGAGCGCTCGCACAGCGGGCCTCACCGTAGTCGCGGCACATCCTCCGTCTATACGCGGACACCAGTGGGTATTGGAGATGCGGCGTTCTCGTCCAGGATTGGTTGAGGCTGAGCTACCCCCCGACTCAGCAGCATTGGGCGAGGTCACGATCCCACCGATGCCTGCAAACGCAAGCAGAATCGGCCTCTAGCATCGTGTGATTGCCGACTCCGCCGCGATTCGTCCAACTAAGGCACTACCACTCCTCACAATGAGGCCATTACGGGCCAACGCTCACGTGACGCCGGCCTCCGCCAACCTTGGCCGCACAAAGTCCGCCTGACGCATAACCGTCGTCTGACTAAACGCCGAAGTCGTCATAGCAGCTACTCTCACTGTTGGCTCACCGACCTCGCTATCGCACTGCGCATGGAGCAGCTAGGCCACTGCGTGACTAGGTGATGTGCCCGGGGACGTTCCGAACGTGAGGGGTTAGGTCCGGGCCTGCCGAGAGGCTGTGGGTGTCGAAGCTCACTTCCTCAAGGAGGCCCGGAGTGTCGCACCCTAACTCGCGTCATACGGCGCTTGGTCGCTGGCAGTTTGTTCGCATGGTTGTTCAGGAGGGATCGACGTTCGTGGACGCTGCGGCGCGTTCGCATGTCGCGCGCTCCACGGTCTGGGAGTGGGTGCGTCGTTGGCGGGCTGCCAGTGACGCTGACCGCGCCTCACGGTGTGCCTGGCGGATCGTTCGAGTCGCCCTCGATGCAGCCCAACGCGGGTGTCAGACGATGAGGAGCGGCGGATCTGTGAGCTGCGCCAACGCACAGGCTGGGGTCCGAGATTGCTCGCCGAGGAGGCGGGCCGTCCCCATTCGACGGTTCACCGGGTGCTGCAGCGGTCGCGTCTCATTCCCCGGGTGAATTTGTTGTGGGGTGGCTCCGCTTGAGGGGGATGTTATGCGGCGATCACCTCCTCGGTGTTCGTTGTGGCTGGTGGAGTGGTCGTGGTGTCGCGGAGTTGGCGGCGGAGACGTTCGATTTCGGCGACGGTCTTGGGGTTCATCTTCACGCCGCGCCAGCCTCGTGAGGAGAGCTCCAGCACGGCCCAGATGAGTGAGAGGGCAGATGTCTCGCCGGGGAACCGTCCGATGACCTTGGTGCGTCGTCGGACCTCCACGAACGTTCTCTCGAGGAGATTCGTCGTTCTGATTCGCTTGCGATGCCCGGACGGGAACTGCAGGTGGGTGACGAGCGCCGGCAGGTCCGTTTCGATGACGGCCATCGCCGAGGGATAGCTGGTTTTGTAGTCGGCGACGATGCCCTGCAGCTCTCGGCTCGCCTCGCTCGGGGAGCGGGCCTCGTCGAATGCTTTCCACCAGCGCGCCTTGACCTCTTGGTGGTGGCGCTCGGGGAGCTTGCCGGTGACGTTCCTAAGCGCGTGAACGGTGCAGCGCTGCTCCAGCGCCCCGGGCCAGAGCTCCCGCGTCGCCTTCCAGATTCCGGGTGCCCCGTCGGCGATCACGAGCGCCGGCGCGCGCAGGCCGCGGGCGATCATGTCCCGGCCGAAGGCGAGCCACGCCTCGTAGCTCTCCCGGCTTCCCAGGGCAAGCCCGAGGAGGACCTTGCGGCCCTCCAGCGTCACGCCCCAGCACACAAGGACGCCCTCCGCCGGGGTGTCGTCGGGGCGCAACTTCAGGTAGATCGCGTCCAAGAAGCAGTAGACGATGTCGTGCTGCTCAAGGCGCCGCCGGCACCACTGGCGGTATCGCTCGCGGGTGTCCTCACAGATCCGTGAAACCGTGCTCTTGGACGCGATCGGCTCCTCGAAGACTTCCTCCAAAGCAGCCTCCACGTCCCGCGTCGAGAGGCCCCAAAGGAAGCTGCTGATCACGAGTGACTCCAGCGCGTGCGTCCGCGTGACCCCCTTCCCGAGGATCCTGCTCTCGAACCCCAGCTTGCTCGCGTTACGAACCCGCGGGCGCTCCAGCGCCAACGAGCCGCTCGTCGTCTTGACCGTCCTGGGTTCGTGCCCGTTGCGGTGACTCACCGTCTCGCCAGCGCGTTCATAGCGCTCCCGGCCGAGGAACTCCGTGACCTCGTCCTCCAGCGCCTGCTGCAAGATCAGCCGCGCTCCCAGCCGCCCGACCGTCTCGATCGGGTCGTGCTCCCCGGCGACACCGGCCAGCACCTCATCCAGTTCAGAGCGAAACCTCTCGCTCGGGGCTACCTTCTCCATGCGGGCGTACCTCCATTAGCTTCGTCTTCCAGGACAAAGCGGAGGCTGTGTAGTTTCGGCGTGCCCCCTCGGTGAGTGTGGTGGGTGCGTCGTCTTCATAGCGAGCCCCTGGGTAAGTGGAGAAGACGACGGGCGGCGGCGTCCGACGCGGCCGTGAGGGTGCTGGTGGCGGCGGGATGACTCGAAGCGGAGCCGGCCCATACCGGTGCCTTTGCGTAGAGCCGTCTCCCACCGCCACCGCACTCCGGATGCCGTCGTGACTTCATAGAAGCCTGACATCGCTCGACACAGCTCTGTCCGACGGCCTCCACATCCCAAGCAGACGATGAGGAGAGAAACGATGATTGCAGTAGGTGTGGACACGCACAAGCATGAGCACCTCGCAAGAGCCCTCGACGGGCTCGGCCAGCCGCTGGGCGGCCTGACCGTCAACGCGAGCCTGGACGGCTATATGCAGCTGGTGCAGTGGCTCAGGACGCTAGAGGAAGACGTCGTGGTCGGGATCGAGGGCGCCGGCAGCTACGGCGCCGGCCTATGCGAGTTTCTACTCGCCGAAGGAATCAGTGTCGTTGAGGTCGAGCGCCCCCGGCGTCAAGAACACCGACGAGGGAAGTCTGACGAGATCGACGCGCTGATGGCCGCGAAGAAGGTGCTCGCTGAAGACGGGCTTTCCACGCCCCGCGCAGGCGGCACTCGCCAGGCGCTGGCGGCGCTGCTCATCGCACAGCGCTCATGCGTTAGCGAGCGCACGAGGCTACTCAACCAGCTTCAGGCGCTGCACACCACCGCGCCCGTGGCTCTACGCGAGCGGATCGGTGAGGGTAATGGCCGCAAGCTCTCCCTACGCCTGGTCAAAATGCGCACTCGTAGCGATCGGCCGCGGAGCGAGCAGCTCGTCTTCGTCGTCCTGCGCGACCTTGCCCGCCGTTCGGAAGAGCTCGCCACCGAAGCAGCCGCCTACAAGCACGAGCTCACTCTGCTGATCAGCTCACTAGATCCGACCCTCCTCCAAGAGCAAGGAGTCGGTCCGATCTCAGCGGCCAAGCTGCTGATCTGCGACGCCAGACGCCTAAAGAGCGAGGCAGCATTCGCGCGCTGCAACGGCACAGCACCCAAGCCCGCCAGCTCCGGGCAGACCGTCCGCTACCGCCTCTCCCGCGGAGGCGACCGACAAGCCAACACCGCACTACACACGATCGCCCTCCACCGTGCCCGCCGCGACGAGCAAACCCGCGCCTACCTCGACCGCCGCACAAACGAAGGAAAGACCAAACGCGAGGCCATGCGAGCCCTCAAGCGCCACCTCTCCCGCAGACTCTACAAACACCTCATCACCATCCCCTTGACTTAATAGAAGCATCTACGCCCGCAACTTCAAATCCCCCGGCTCATGAGACGCGACCACGCGCTGGCGTCGAGATCCTTCGTCGCGCGCGCTTGAAGTCCTAGCAGCAGCTCGACTGCCACGCCGCCCTTGATCAGGAACAAAGGTTCATCGTGCTCGTCGCGTGCATAGCGCAGGAGCGTTGCGGCAAGCGCGACGTAGCCGAGCTGCCGGCGTGCACGCTGTTGAAGCTCTGTGTCGGCTATTACATTGCGCAGGCGCTGCTCCAATGCACGGCGGTTCTTCGGTGGGATGTCATAGCGTCTACCGCTCACTGGTCGCTTCCACGTGACGCTCAGCGAGAGCGTCCCGCGCCCGAGCTGCGCCGTCAGCGGTGATGAGACTCTGCTGCTCGGCGGTCTGGATGGCCTGCTCGATCAGATCGCGGCGCACATGGGTCTCGATCCCGTCGAGGATCGCCCTCAGCGGTGTTACGATCGGCAACCCTCGAAGTCGTCCGGTGTCCTCGCTCGCCAGATTACGAGGATGCAGCCGGTACAGCACCGGCATCGGTCGGTGGGTGCGATAGTTGTGCGGAACCGTCACGTCGATGCCAGCGGGGTTCACGTCGCACACTTCATATAGGTCGAGTGCTGTCTCGTGCGAGAGCACTCCGGCGCCCATCGGCCAGAGCGCCGCGCGCATGTACTCCTCCAGATCGTCTGGTGGGATCGTCTTCAGCCGGTAGACACCGTAGGCCACACGCTCACACAGACCTCGTCGCTCATAGTCGACCAAGCGCTTAGGGTCAAAGCCGGCATTGCGCACGTCTGCGGTACGCAGATATCCATGCTGATCCTGTGCCAAGTCAAGCAGCTCGGTGTAGACACGTCCCGGTATTTTGCACAGAATACCGCAAAAGGCGGTATCTCATACAACGCGGCGCCCAGCGCGGGACGGAAGCACGAGCTCGTCCGCAGCAGGCCCTGCTAAACGGACTGACAGTCCGTTTGTGCGGTGGATATGCTAAGCCCCTGCCAAGCGGACCGTTAGTCCGTTTACGAGAGAGAGGGCCGGACGAGCGAGGTGTCGCTCGCCGGCCGCCTCCAGGCGGGATCTGCTGCGTGCCAGACCATAGGATCAGTACCGAGAACCCGCATGAGCGTCGACGATAGGTGGGACATAACTGCCGCGCGGAAGCTGCCGATGGCAGGTGGGTCCCGCGAACGTGCGGATGCGGCGGCCAACCGTGTGCGGATCCTCGAAGCGGCTCGTCGAGTTCTAGCCGAGCGAGGCGCCGAGGGGACATCGATCGACGCCGTCGCCGGCGAGGCGGGGGTCGGCAAGGGAACCGTCTTCCGTCGCTTCGGTGACCGCTCTGGGCTATTCCAGGCGCTCTCCGACGAGCATCTCAAATCCTTCCAGGACGCCTTCATGGCCGGTCCCCCGCCGTTGGGACCTGGAGCGCCAGCCAGTGAGCGTCTCGGGGCCTTCCTCGACGGGCTACTGGATCTCTACGACCGACATCTCGAGCTGACGCTTGCACTCGAGAAGGACCGCTGGAAAGCACCGATCGAGGGCTACTTGACGCTCTCGATGCACCTCGAGAGCCTTCTAGAACAGATCTCCTCGAGACTCGACGCACCGATCACCGCACAACTGTTGCTGAACGCGCTGAACGTGAACCTGATCAGCTATCTGCGCCGCGAGCAGGGCGTAAGCCTCGACGCGATCAAGCGTGCGGTTCGGCCGCTGATCGCGGGACTGAGCTGCTCAGGTGAGCCCGCTCCGTCTATGGTTGAACTCGATCAAATGGACGAGTTGCGGGAATGAGCGCGAGCAGTTCTGGAGACTCCGTCGCTTCGCCGCTGTTGAGCGCGTCCGAGCTCGCGGACATGGGCATGTTCGGCACGGAGAGAGCTACGCGGGCTGGGGACCTGCTTTTCCAAGCCGGGGACGCGTCTTACGATCTGTTCGTCGTCCTGGAGGGCGAAGTGCAAGTCGTTCGGCCAGGCGGCGCGGATGAGGTCGTGGTCGCCGCGTTCGGGCCGAGCAGCTTCATCGGCGAGCTGACGCTGCTGACCGGCCAGCGCCGCTTTTTGACCGCTCGCGTCTCCCAGCCGGGGCGGGTGTTGGTGATCGTCCAGGCCGAGCTCCGCCGGCTGATGAGCGTCCGCCCGGCGCTCTCCGAAACCATCTTCAACGCGCTGCTCGCGCGCCGTGAGTCCCTGCGATCCGGAGATGGGGCGCAGGCGATCCGGATCATCGGCTCGCGCTACTCCCCCGAGGCGATGAGCTTGCGCTCATTCGCCGAACACTCGCATCTGGCGCACACCTGGATCGATGTCGAGGACGCCGAGGACCTCGACGCTTTTCTAGCGCCGATGGGTTTGCGAGCGCAGGACGTTCCGGCCGTGATCACCGCGACCGAGACTCTGCGCCATCCCTCGCCCGCGATCTTCGCGGAGCACATCGGCTTGACCTTCCAGCCCACACCGGGCTACATCTTCGATCTGGTGGTCATCGGCAGCGGCCCGGCGGGCCTCGCCGCCGCCGTCTACGGCGCCTCGGAGGGTCTGCGCACCGTCTCCCTGGACGCGGTGGCGATCGGTGGGCAAGCTGGCGCCAGCTCGCGGATCGAGAACTACGCGGGGTTCCCGAACGGCATCTCGGGGGAGGAGCTCACCGGCAGGACCGCTGTGCAAGCGATGCGACTCGGAGCTCGCTTGAACGCCCCGTGCGAGGTGATTGGGCTGCGATCGGAGGCCAGCTTCCACGTCGTAGTGCTGCGCGACGGCAGCGAGGTTCCGACGCATGCGGTGATCGTCGCCTCCGGGGCGCGCTACCGGCGGCTTGACGTCGAGGGCCTCGAGCGCTTCGAGGGCGCCGGCGTGTACTACGCCGCGACAGATCTCGAGGCGCGCGTCTGCGGCGGAACGTCCGTGTTGGTCGTCGGCGGCGGAAACTCCGCCGGGCAGGCCGCGATCTACCTGGCTCAGAACAATTGCAGCGTCACGATCGCGATCCGACAGGAGGATCTCACCCAGAGCATGTCGCAATACTTGATCGAGCGGATCGACGCCGACCCGAAAATCGATCTCATGACCGGCGTTGAAGTGCAGGCGCTCACCGGTCGAGACCATCTCGAAGGCGCAACGCTGGTGCACAAACAGACCGGCCGTGAGCACGAGGTCGCGTGCGCAGGGCTGTTCTGCTTCATTGGCGCCCTCCCGGCGACGGCGTGGCTGGATGGCTGTGTGCTGCTCGACAACGATGGGTTCATCCTCACCGACCGCCAGCTGCCGGGCCCGTTCAGTGCCGAGACAACGGGAGCGCTGCCGTTTGAGACATCCAGGCTCGGAGTATTCGCCGCCGGCGATGTCAGGCACGGTTCGATGAAGCGAGTCGCGGCCGCCGTGGGTGAGGGGTCGAGCGCGGTGCGCTCCGTTCACGAGCGGCTGGCCATCGAGACCTGACGCTCGATACGCCTCCCTACGAGAAGGCGTGAGACCGGCCCGGCTCAAAGTTCTCGCCTCAGTGGCCGATGGCGGCCAGCGGGTCGCCGAGCTGGGTGGCGCCGTCGAGACGTTGCATGTCCTGCTCATCCAGCTGGATGTCGCCTGCGGCGATGTTCTCCTCGAGGTGCGCGATGGAGATAGTGCCGGGGATCAGCAGGATTCGCTCAGAGCGGTGCAGCAGCCACGCCAGCGCGATCTGCGAGACAGTGACCCGACGCCTGGCCGCCACCTCGGCGATGGCCGGGTCGGCCGCCAGCTGCCTGGGGCCGGCCGTGAACGCCGAGCCCAGCGGGAAGAACGGCACGAACGCAAGCCCGCGTTCCTCGCAGAGCACGAGCTCGTCTTCGTCGGCGCGGTTGACGACGCTGTAGCCATTCTGGACACACGCGATGTCGGCCAGCTCCAGCGCCCGACGGACGGTGTCCGTGGTGGCGTTGGAGATTCCAATCAGGTCGAGCTTGCCCTCCCGCCGCAGCTCTTCGAGCGTCCCCAGCTGCTCGGCCAGCCGACCACCCGCATCGTGCTCGTCGAACAGGCGCAGGTTGACAAGATCCATCCGTTCGACTCGAAGTGTTCGCAGATTTTCCTCGACGCCCGCGCGCAGCTCCGCCGGCGCGAGGGCCGGCAGCCAGCCGCCGGCATCGTCGCGGCGGCCGCCCACCTTGGTGACGAGCTTCAGGTTCTCCGGATACGGGTGCAGGGCCTCCCGAATCAGCTCGTTGACGACATCGGGGCCGTAGTACTGGGAGGTGTCGATGTGGTCGACGCCAAGCTCGATCGCGCGACGCAAGACCGCGCGAGCCGCGTCTGGGTCGTTCGGAGGTCCGAAGATTCCAGGTCCAGCGAGTTGCATCGCGCCGAAGCCGATGCGGTTGACCGGCTTGTTGCCCAGCAAGGATGTCTTCGTCATGCCGCTCACCTGCACCATTATCCCCGATTCGACCGGGAGCTCTGGTGAAGGCGATCGGGACGAGGCAAGCATCGCCCAGCCAGCCCGCCGCCCCGCGGTCACCTCCTAAAGAGCAATCACACCGCGCGTTCCGTCACAAGACTCGGCGCGGTGCGGCCATCAAGCACGGCATCGATGTTGTCGAGCGCGAGCATCCCGATCGCTGTCTGCGTCTCGATTGTGGCCGCGGCCAGGTGCGGCATGAGGAAGGCGTTCTTCAGAGTCAGGTACCTGGGATCGATCTTCGGCTCGTGCTCGAACACGTCAAGGCCAACGGCGGCCACCGTTCCCGCCTCCAATGCGCCGAGCAGGTCCTCGTCGCGGATCAAATCGCCGCGAGCCGTGTTGATGACGATCGCTGCGCGCGGTAGCAGCGCAAGGGTCTTGGCGTTCAGGAAGTGGTAGGTGTCCGGCGTAGCCGGGGCATGGAGGCTCAGGAACTCGCTTACGCGCAGCAGCTCGAGCGGGTCCTTGTGGAAGATCGCATCGTGCGCGAGGTCGTCCGGCAGCGGGGCGGGGTTGGTGTAGTGGATCCGCATGCCCAGAGCACGCGCGCGATGCGCTACGGCTTGTCCGATCCGCCCCATTCCAAGGATTCCAAGGACCTTCCCGGTCAGTTGTCGACCGATCAGCGCAACCGGGGCGGCGTGCGCCCACTCACCGGCGCGGATGAGCTGTTGTGCCTCGTAGGCATGACGCGACGCGCCGAGAAGCAGGAGGATTGTCGCGTCGGCTACGGCGTCGGTCAGCACGCCGGGCGTGTTCGCGACGGCGATCTGCCTGCGAGCGGCTGACGGAATGTCGATGTGGTCATAGCCCACTGACCGCGTCGCGACGATCTTCACCGAGGAGGCAACGCGATCGAAGAAGCCGGCGTCGATCCGGTCGGCGGAGCTCACGAGCAGCCCCGATGCGCCATCTGCCAGCTCGAGCAGGCCGTCGGAGGCGAGGGACTCAGGCGTCTCGGCCAATCTCACAATGAAGTCGCGGTTTACGCGCTCGGTCACCTCCGCGGGCAGCGGTGGCCGGGTCACGACGAGTACAGGCTTGGAAGCGGCGCTCATGTCTTGCCCCCAGACGCTGCCGCGGGCCCCGAGATCGCACGGCGTGTGCTCGGCGCCACCTGGGACCACGACAATGCCAAGCTCTCGCGCATCGGAAGCGCTGAACTCTAGCCGCCCACCAAGGCAACCGCTGCGCCAATGCGCGGCGGTTCTTGGGGGCATGGCATAGCGCCCCCGCTCACCGGCAACCCCCGAGTGGCATGAGCCGAGCCCGAAGGCTCCCTCGGGGCGACCTCAGGCTTTACACTGGTGGCTCGACCTCTAGGAGAGGTGGCCGAGTGGCTGAAGGCACTCGCCTGCTAAGCGAGTATGGGGATTAAACTCCATCGCGGGTTCGAATCCCGCCCTCTCCGCCATTTGTTCGTAGATCGAAACAGGGCCAGCGGAGCGTTCGTCGGCGCTCCCGGCCCTGTTTTTCGTGGGGGCCTCGGTTTTGTTGCCTGCCCTGATGGTTTGGGCCTCTGCCTCGGCCTGCTCGAATAGGTCCTCGACCAGCAGGAGCGCGTAGGGCGGGGTCAGCTCGGCCCGGCTGACCTGGACGGACGTTTCGGCTTGGTCGTCGTCCCATTCGGCGGTGATGAGCAGCTTCCTAAAGAATGCCTGGTTGTAGCTGCGCTTGGTCTGCTCGTCGGCGGCGATGTAGACGGCTTGCACGTCCTCGGCCAGCTCTAGGGCCAGCTCTAGTTGTTCGCGGTCGATGACCATGCGGATCTCAGTCTCGGCTAGCGACTCATTGGCGGCGTCCAGTTCGGTCTGCAACTGCTTCTGCTTGCGCTTGAACAGGGCGGCCGAGATGGACTTCTCATCGAACCTCATCTCCATGAGCTTGTCCTGTCGGGCTTCCAGCTTGGCGATCAGCCCTTGCTTGGCGCGCTGGACTTGGCGCAGAGCGTCCTGGCTGACCTCGGCCAGAGCGTGGATTGCGGCCTTGCCGCGCTTCAAGCGGGCGGGCGGCAGCTCGACGGTGGCGTAGTGCTGCTCGATGGCCTGCTCGATCAGCTCCGGGCGGATATTGGCCCGAACCGTGCAGGGCGTGCCGTTGATTCGGCCGCTACAGAAGAAGTAGGGATACTTGCCGCCGTTACGGCCGGTCGAGACAGCAAACGTCAGCCGTCCGCCGCACTCGCCGCAAAAGACGCTGCCCCGGAGGTAGTGCTGGCGGACTCTTGGGCGCTCCCCGGCGACCCGCTTCCCGGCAAGCATGGTCTGTACGCGGTCAAAGGTCTCCGGGTCGATAAGCGGCTCATGGCGACCCTCGAAAACTTGTTCGTCTTTGGTGCCGAGCTTGTAGACGATCTGGCCGACGTAGTAGCGATTGCGGAGCAGGCGCTGAACGACGGTTGTTCCTAGCTTCTTGGGCACGCGCTTGGCAGTCGGCCGGGAGCGCAGACCCAGACGTTCCAGCTCAGCGGCCAGTTGGGCGATGGAGTATTCGCCGCTGGCGTAGAGCTTGAAGGCCAGGGTTATGAAGTGCCCGCGATCGTGGTCGATAATCACGATTGCGACCCGTCGGCCGTCCGGCAGTTCATCAACGCTGTTGAGGTAGCCGAGACGAGCCGGGCCGTAAGTGCCGCCGACACTGGCCTTCTGCTTGAGACCGCGCTTGACACTCTCGCTGGTCTGCATGGACTGAAACTGGTTCTGCGTGGCGATCATGCTCTCGTATAGGAAAGCGGCGGCGCTGTCGTCGCCGATCATCGGCTCGGTGATTGAGATCAGCTTGGCTCCGGCCTGGCGGACAAGCTCGCGGGTCTGCCAATGGTCCTTCTGGTTCCTGGCCCAGCGGGACAAGCTCCAGACAATCACGAAGTCCACGCGGGTACTGGCGTGCTCGTTGCAGCGCTTCAACTCGTCCAACATCTCTAGGAAGCCGGTGCGCTTGTGCAGGTCAACGTAGGCCGAGCGGCCGGGGTCGCTGAACTCACGCACGATGTCGGCCTCTAGCTGGACAGCCTTTTCTTCGGCTCCCTCGCGCTGGGCGTCAATGCTCAGGCCATCGTCGCTGTAGTCGGTCCTGACCTGTCCCTCGGAGGATACGCGCAGATAGGCGAAGGCGCGGGCCGTAGCTTCAGCGACCGGAGCGGTTGAATTAGTGAGTGAAGCTGTGGGCATATATTGACCTCCTTTCTGCTTTATTGCATAGAGTGTTGTTAATTGTACATTGTACCATAATGGGTGAATTAGCGGTGTATTTATCTCTTTTATTTACTAGTTTCGGTGTTTGTTATGACCCTTAGCGCTTGGTCAAAGCGGGCGGCTTGGAACAGCTCGCGGGCCGGTGCCGGTAGCTGCCGGACACAGTCCGCGATGACGCCCGCCCGGCGGTCGTCCGGTGCCAGCCACAGGACGCGCGGGAAGACGCCGCGCTCCGTCTGCTCGGCTCCGCTCCGGTGATAGGCAGCGTAGAGCCGTAGCTGGTGATCGAGGGCGCGGCTGCCCTCGGTGCCCATGTCTACCTCGATGAAGTAGCTGTCCTCATACGGCCCGACGCCTAGCCGAACGTAGCTATCCGGCTTGAGCGTCTGACGCTGGCCAGCGAGACCGCCCCAGCTACGCCAACAGGCGGGTTCGCTGACCAGCTCAAGCAGCTCGAAGCGACGGGAGCGGTCGGCCTCCACTAGCCGTGTATGCAGCTCGGAGACTTGCAGAGCGTGGCGCACGAACAAGGTCCCAGGCGTTAGCGACCGCCGCCTGCGTCGCTCGGGCTGCCAGCCGTGAATGACGGCCAGCCGTTGGCCGCCGAGACCCAAGTGGTAGACGAAGCCCGCCGAACCGGAGCGGACGCCGCCGACCGGGCGCGGCAACCGTGCCAGCGCCCCGAGCCGAACCAGCCGCAGCAGCAAGCGGCGGGCAGCGCGGGCATTGGCGGCTGGATCGGGGCCGTCCGCGAAGTGCAGCCGGATCAACTGAGAGCCGCTAACGAAGCGCAGATCGGACACCCGCTTGAGGATCGTCAGATCGTGCTCAGTCAGTTTCGCTTGCAGCTCCCGCAGGGCGGTTTGTGTCAGGTAGCGCCCGCTCATTTGTCACTCGTTTTTACGCTATTAGTCAGTGGCAGATTTTCACGGACTGACTGACAGGTATTAGAGATTCGCGGCCCTGAACTCAACGCGACCGGACGGGCGACCGGCGGATTCATGGCCGTGTCCTCGGCTTACGGCCAACTGGAGCAGACGGGCGCGGCGGGCCTGCCGCCTGGCGGCGCAAGCTGGCCTCGATCTCGGCGCGCTCCACGGCGTAGTTGAAGCGCGAGGCATGGCGCACCTGCTCCCGGCTGCCGAGGGAGACGGGCGGCGGCGGAGTGCTTAGCGTCACCGGCCGGGCCGTGCCGCCGTCATCGAGCGCGACTTGGGCGGCGATGGCGTGAGCGTCGAGGGCTTGCAGGTCGGCAGCCGTCAGGGCCGGGGCGAATAGTCGCTCCATCACTCGGGCGTCGCTGGCGCTGAGGGCAAACACAGCCTTGCTGCGGGCGTTGGCGAGCACGACCTCGCGCAACTCACGGGGGAGCTGGTCAAGGTTCTGATGGGCGACGGTCAGGGCCAACCCGTACTTGCGGCCCTGAGCGAACATCTCGTCCCAAGGGATCGGGGCGGCGGCGAAGTCCTGCACCTCATCGACGTAGAGGCCGAAGGGGTGACGCTCGGCCTGCGGTCGTCCGGCCCGTTCGGTGGCGGCCTGCCAAAGCGCCGTCAGCACCAGACAGCCCAACAGCGTCGCCGTCTCGCTGCCGATCAGGCCCTTTGGCAAGTAGACCAACAAGACCTTGCGCTCCCGCATGACGCGCTGCATGGACAGCGGCGGTGCGGCCTGGCCCAGCATGGCCCGGATTACCGGGCGGGCCGTGAACTGCCGAACCTTGTTGAGCAGCGGCGCAATGACAGTGGCCTGCTCCCGCTCGGGCAGATTGCCGAACCAGCGCCAGTCAACTTCCAGGCCAACCGGATCGTCCAAGTCAGCCAGCACCTTTGCCCGGAAGTCCGGGTCGAGGTACAGGCGCGGCAGATCGAGCAGCGTCGAACCGTTGCGTCTTGCCAGCGTCAACAGGCCCATGTGAGCCAGTTGGCCGGTACGCGGCCCCCAATAGGCCGTCCAGAGCCGTTGGAACAGCTCCCCCAGGTGGTCAGCCACAAGTGACGGGTCATGCGAGCCGGTGAACGGGTTGAAACCGACGGCATAGTCCGGGTCGGTCGGGTCGAGCAGTACCACGTCCTTTGTGCGCTCCGGTGGGATCAGGTCGAGCAAGTCGCGGATCAGGTCGCCGTTGGTCTCGATGACGGCCAGGCCCCGGCCCTGCACGAGATCGTCACGGACGAGGTTCTGAATCAGGGAGGTCTTGCCGGTGCCGGTTGGGCCGAGGACGTACAGGCCGCGAGTCGAAGCGGTGGGGGTGATGGCGACCGGCCGCTCTACCCCGGCGAAGTTGCTTAGACCCAGGATTCGGCCGGTGCTCGGCAAGGCGGCGCTCGGGACCAAGCGCTTACTCGCGCCCAGCTCCAGGCCGGGCAGGTCGGGACCGTCAATCGGCCAGCCGATGACGGCGGCCAGCTCGGCAACGCTGAAGTAGCGGCCCCGCTGACCGAACAGGCGCAGGGCTTGGCCGTACCAGTACGGGTCAGCGACCAGACGGCCGTGTGGAGTGGACAAGCTGCGCAGGACGGCAGCCGTCCGGTGCGTTAGCTGGGCGACTCGGCCGGGACGTTGGGCCGTGATGAGCAGCTCGCCGTAGCCGCTCAGGCCCGCCAGCGCCAGCTTAGGCCGCATGGCTTGGAGGTAGCCCTCACGCCGACTTTCCGGGGTGAACTGCAAAGCCGGACGGACAGCCGGGCGCAGCGTCCAGACAAGGCGGATTGCTTCACTCTCACCAAGCGGGAACAGACTTGCAAGCAAGCTGGCGGCAACTGCCGCCAGCTCATCAACCCGGATCGGAGCTGTGGCCGGTGCGAGCTGCCAAAGCAGACGGCGGGTAAAGCTGCGGTCGAGCGGTTCGATTCGGTCAAGGCGCAGACTTGGAATGGCCGCCCGCAGACTGCCAAGCAAAGTCTCGGCCGCCGTTGAACTGACGGCCAAGCGGTGCTCAATGCCTCTACTCGTGGCGGCCAGGTCGAAGACTAGGCGGGTGCCACGCGACACGCCGGAAAAGGCCGACAGGGCGGCCAGCACAGCGTCTTGACTCAGATCGTGCGGGAACCTGAGTTGAAACCAAGTCAACTCAGTTTGTTTCATGGCTTCGGCTTACCTTTGCTGGCCTGCTCGTTAGCGGACAGAATCCGGGCATGTTGGAGCAAAGCCCAGGCGAAGCGGTCCCAATCCGGTTCATTCCTTAGCTCGGCCCGGACAGATACTCGCTTGAGCCGCTTCCGGTTGGTTTTTCTCTTTTTTGGCATGGACGTGCTCCTTTCACTTACTGCCGATTGATTCGGTCACGTCCCTCGCTCGAAACTCACGCACTCGCACTAACGTAACCCTCTATTATCTCGTGCCGTCCGTTGGACGGTCAAGGTCTTATTGACAATCTAATTACCACTTGCGAGTGTGAAAAAGCACCAGCCGCACAACCACGAAGATGACCGCCAGGACGACGAGGTAGGGCATGACGCGCGGCAGCTCAGTCGCCAGAATGTCCACGCTGATAGCGGCGGCGATGAGGCCGACGACCAGGTGTTCAAGCTGCTTCCGGTTGTCGTGCATGGACGGCTCCTTCGTTCGCAATCCCCCGCTTTGGTCGCGGGCTTGCTGGCAGGATCGGAGACCGCCGAGTTATTGAGCAACCTGCAATTCTTGGGCGCTATGCCACGGCCGCAGCTAGCGCCCCATCTCGTGCCCCGGCAACCCAAGACGGTGCTTGGCTGGACCATGCAGAAGTTGCGCCTGGTCAACGGCTGGACCGGCAAGCAGGTCGCCAAAGAGTTTGGCTGTAGCCCGAGCCATATCTCCCGAGTCGAGCAAGGCAGCAAGCCCAGCCGGGAGCTGGTCCAGTTCTACGAGGACACCTTCCAGGCCGACGGCCTGTTGCTGTCGCTGTTCGAGGTCGCCGAGCACGCGCCCGAGCAGGAAAGACGGCGAGCTGGCGGACGCCGACCCCGGCTCAGGCGGGCGATACCGGGCGACGCCTCAACGTTCGTCGGGGACACCGTTCCGCACGGCACACTGATGGAGCCGGGCCAGGTCTTCGAGCAGACCTGGCGAGTGCGCAACAGCGGCACGGTGGCCTGGCAGGGGCGGCGGCTGGAACGACAGGGGCCGTTGACCGGGCCGGGCCTGATTAGCTCGCTGCGGTTCATGGACATACCGGACACCGAGCCGGGAGCGGTGGCCGAGATCACGGCCCCGCTCAAGGCCTCGACCTACGACTGTTCTTCGATCGCCTACTTCAAGATGGTCGATTCGGCCGGTGCGCTGTGCTTTCCCGATAGCTACCAACTCGGGCTAGACGTGTTGGTGCGGGTTGAGGGGCAGCGGGCGGACGACGCCAGCTAGTCGGCAGACGCGGCTTGGTTGCCGTTCGGTTCAGGAGGCGCTATAACCCAGTCCATCAGCAAGCAGCAGAAGGTTTGCCCGATGGCTGACAATGCCAGTGACCTCATCATTTCAGGAGCTTACGAGACCGGCCTGATTACACGCAGGAGTGTAGACAGCCTGCTTGCGGTCGAAGGTGCCGCGGACGAGATTACACGCGGGCTTGGTGATTCGTCAGGCGGCGGGAGCGTCTTCCTAGTGACGATCCTTGCCGATGATTCTCAGTCGATCTTTAGAAGTAACAACGCCGCTCTAGTCGCCGAAGGCCACAACACTATTGTTGACGAGTTGAAGCAAATCTCATCGGATGAGATCGCAGACGACACCTTGCTTCTTACGCGGTACATCAATGGCAAGTTGCTCAACCCTTACACAACGCTTGAGCGGGCGGCGCTGATGAACTCGCGCACTTACCGGGAAGGCGGCACAACGCCGCTCTACGATCAGAGCGTTATCACGCTCGGGACAGTGATCGCCAAGACGGCGCAGTTGACGGCGAGAGGGATAAAGGTTCGCACCTTTACGCTTATTATCACGGACGGAGCCGACGAATACTCACGCTCAGCCTGCGCGCAGTCGGTGGCTTGGCTTGTTGGCGATATGCTCTTGACTGGCAGTCACATCGTGGCGGCGATGGGCGTTAGCGATGGGGTGACCAACTTCCGAGGCGTATTTCAGGAGATGGGGATAAAGTCAGGCTGGATTCTTACTCCCGCTAACTCTCGGGATAAGCTCCGTGAAGCGTTCAGAGAAATTGCAGACCAATTCGCTATTGCGGCTGGCAGCGAGGACGGCTTTACTACGTTGGCACTAGGCCCCGGCTTTGCCTGATTGAGCGGAGGGGTCGGCCGGTGGTTCATCACGGACATAGATCGTCATGCCTGGCATGTGGCGCAAAGGCCGATCGCTCTCTAGGTCAAAGGCGTCTCCGGGGAGAACATTATTTACTCCAAATTGTTTCAGTAATAAGTACGTGGGGCGACGGCTTATTGGAATACGATCTAGCTGCTCCACCTGTTCCTGGGATAACGTTGTGTGGGGCCGAAAACCCTCAGCACGGATCCATTCCCAGTTGTCTTCCATGACCCGCTCGGTGGAGCCTATATCGAAGCCTGTGCCCGGTTCCGGTTCCTTTGGTGATTCTGTCATGCGCGCAACCTTGTTACAACAAGTCAAAGGTAACACGACGGTAAAGACGATGGCAAGGGGCGGCGATGGATAACTGGTACGAGATATTGGGGGTATCGGAAGGCGTGAGATCAAAGACGCTGAAGCAACTGCGCACGGAGAAGCGACGTGAACACCATCCGGATCACCATGAAAGCGATCCCCCAGAAACGAGGAAATGGCACACCGAAAAGTTTATGTTGTGGGAGGAAGGTGTGTCGTTCTTGTTGAACAAGACGACTCGTGACAAACTGGACCAGCACTTGAAGGCCACCCGAGCGGCCGCTGAACGTGAGGACATCCGCAGACGGAATGCAGAAGACGCTAAGCGGCGCGGCGACGCCGCCGACCTGCGGGCACAGTTCGGGAGCAGACCTAGGCCCGTTCAGCGCGAATCGTCTCCACCTCGCCCCAGCCCCGGATTTCGACCACCTACGCATAGGCCCACGCCGCCCCGTTCGCCTGTCAAAGTGCCGCATTCATCTAGAAGCGAAGCTGGCGTAGTCCTAGCGCTCGACGAATTTCCCCCCGTTGAATGGGGCGCAGTCGCCGGACGCCTAATCGGCCTTGTGGCGTCGCTTGCTCTGCTGGGGTCGCCGTTCTACATCATGTCGGCTACCGGGGCGGCGTCCAACGACCATCTGTCCGGCGGCGCTCTAATTGAGCTTGGTTGTTTTGCTCTTTTTGTTGTCGGCTTGGCGGCCGTAGCATGTGCGCTAGGCGCTATGTTCAGCCGCGACTGAGCTAGCCGGGAGTCAGCGCCGAGCCATCAATCGTGCCTGCGTTTACCTGATACAGCTTGCCGGTGCCTTCACTGGCAAGGTAGACGTATCCACCGGCCGCGCTTTCGCAGTTGATCGAGTAGATAGTCCCTAGTGCCTGACTGTCGATGAGCGAGAACCTTGACCGAGCCGGATTCGACAGGAACAGGCGGGCGGCATTGTCGCCGGGACCGGGCGAGCTGCCCGTCACCAGCACGCGGCCATTGGGCAGGTAGCACGTCCGGGTAACTCCCCGGCCAGCGGGACTCGTCAGAACCGGACGCGCCCACCGCCTTGACCCGATGTCCAGCACGAGCGCGTATTGCCGGGGGTTGCAGCTTGTTGTCTGGACGACATCGGCAAACGGGTCCCAGGCGTACAGCAATGGTCCAGCGCCTGGGTCCCACAGCAGTTGGTTAGACGGGACGCCGATTCGGCACTTGAGAGCACCGAGGCGACGGAACGAGCTTGGTAGACGTACCGTCGTCTGACTCCCATTTCTGAGGTTCAGAACCGTTAGCACGGTGCCGGTATGGTCTGAGACGAGGGCTTGGCTGCCTGACGGGCTGACGGCTTCAAGTTGAGACGCGCCAGTGCCGAGCGCTAGGTTCAAGGTCTCTGCTTGAGCCAAACCGGCAGTCACGACCGCGCTCCTAAAATCCCGGCGTTGTGAGACACCAGCACCGGGAACGTGCTGGGAAACGATCATGGTTGATGTGCCTTGATCGGACGGCAGGCAGTCAAAGGTGCCGGGAAGCGAGAACCGTCCCGTTGCCCGTCTGACTTGGAGCTGGGGTTCAGAACTGACGGCTATGACTTCGGCCGTCTCGCCATTGTCTCCCGGCCTGTGACCTACCTCGTCGCAGAGCCCGAAGACCCGGCCATTCTGAGATACATTCGCCCGCTGCAAATAGCGGGGGCCTTTGGCTCTCACGATCTGCGTCAAGCTGGACTGACCGAACCCGGCCGACAGGACGGCCGACACGAGCTGGCCGTCAGCAATTGGCTGATCCGAGACCAACAGCGTGACGCGGCCGTTGGAGGCGACGGTCATCTGGAACACGCCAGCGTGGCTGTAGTCTCGTGGCAGGCTCAAACGAAGCGGCGGTGTCGTCCCGTCTGTCCGCGCTACATAGACGGCGGTCGGCTCGTGCCGTGACTGTTCGACCCAGCCGACAAAGGCCCCATTGGGTGCCTGCCGGTAGACCGTGTAGCGCGGCGGGTGCAGGAGCAGCCGGGAAGTCCCGGTGAGGGCGTCTACTGTCCAGAGCGAACGCTTGAAACCGGACGCTTCCGACGTTTCAACCAGCAGACGACGGCCATCGGCAGAGACATCACGGACGATCGTCGCGGCTCTGGTTTCCGGCAGTTGCGCGACCAAGCGGACTTCAGAGCCCAGCGCCATAGAAGCCGCCGCGCCGTAGAGCGCCACGACCGCCGCTAGGACGACCAGGAAGGCTTGGCCGCAACACTGCCGGAGCCGGAACGGAAGGGTCTGCATGGGCCGGTGGTCTCCTCGGCGTCAATGCTTGAGGCCGGTGCGAGGGGTTGCACCGGCCTCAAGGTCGTGGGCGGGACAAGATATGTACATTGGCGAGCATGAAGCAGAATGCGCAACTGTATCAAGGGATCAGCAGCCGGACGGGTGTAGACCACTCTTGGGTATGCCCATTCGTCGTCCTGAATCCCAAGCTGAACGCGCCCACGCCTTCGGTGCTCGTGTCCGCTCCCTACGGCGAGCCAAGGAACTGACCCAGCGTCAGGTCGCCGAGCGAATCCCGATGAGTCCGGGCAATCTGTCCCGTCTGGAGAACGGCGAGCACGGCCCGCCAGCCGATGAGGTCATTATCAAGCTGGCGTCGATTCTGGACATCGACGTGACCGATCTATTCAAGCTGGCCGGGCGGGACGTTGGCGGTGCTTCCTTCGAGGGGCAGGTGCTCAGTGAGCTACAGCGCTTGCGCCGCGACATGCGGGCGGGCTTCGAGCGCTTGGACGCCGCCATAGAGGCTTTGAGCAAGCCGCCGCCCAAAGGGTCGTAGGTCAGGCGTCGTCTTGGCTTGGCTCCTTGCCGAAGCGTCGAGCGTGCAGCTCCCGTATACGCTGCCAGGTGGGGTCATGTTTCGAGAGTCGTCCCGTTAGCCCCGTCCCGGCCGATCCGTGACCTGTCAGCTGGCGACGTCCACCGCGATGTTGGCTCGGCAGGTCAGGCCGACGAGCAGATTGATGTCGCGCGGGTCGCCGGTGACGATGGTCACCGCGCGCTTGTAGCTCAGCTCCTCGGCGATCGCCACGACCTGAGCGTCGGTGGTCGAGATGCCTCGACGCGTGCTGCGTGACGCTTTGGCACGCAGCACGCCGGCGCGGATGGCGGCGGCGACGGTCAGCGGAGCGTAGATGTCGCCCTCAGCGCCGATCGCCTTGATCAGGCGGTCGACAGGCACGTCGGAGCGTCGCCGGCCGGATCGCACCTCGGTGAGCACGGGGACCGGAACGAGAAGCGCTCCGTCGAAGCGCAACATGAGTAGATCGAGATAGGCGGCGAGCAGGTTGCGGTCGGCCGCGAGCGCGCTGACACCGCCGCTGTCGAGCAGGAAGTCGCGCCTGGGACGGCTGGTCACTCGGACCAGGCGTCAGCGCGGCGCCGCAGCTCGGGCAGGCGCTTGGAGGGATCGGCGCCTTCGGCGACGAGTTCGTCACGCAGCCGTGCAAGACGAGCACGCTGCGCGTCGCGGAGCTTGGGGTCGTCAGCTGGGTGTTGCTCGACGTGGGATGCGGCGGCAGCCTCCATCGAAGCCATTGTACCCGCCCGCCCCCCTGGCGCGACGGACTAGGAGCGGATACCAGGAGGCTGCCGAGTGCGTCCCACCGCACCGCCAGTGTTCTGGAATTATGCCTCCGCCCGCATGTTCGGCGGCGACGAGCCGCCGCGATGCAGCGCGCGACGACCTTGCCTGCAGAGATGGGGCTCGATGCGCTGCGGCGATCGTGTAGACGGCCTGCACGTACGCGGGCTTAGCGCCTGCCTGCAGCAATTCCCTCGCCAGCCTCACGACCTCTTCGGCGAGGCCACGAGCGAGCCGCATGGCATCATCTGGATAGCTCATCGATTAAGCATCCTCAGAGCCCCTGGTGTTTTCGACAGCCGATCGGTGGATTCGGCGGATCAACGGATGAGCTAGTAGGCGGCGCTCTTCCTATCTTGGCTCCAATGGCGTCGCAGGCGGCCTAATGGCGGTCTCTTGTGGACGCTACGCCAGACAAGGCGCCCGACGCGGCCATGCTCGTCGGAATCGGCCAGGGAAGATTGTGTATGGCGCAGAGAATCGATGTAGCAGTGGTTGCTACTGCGAGCAGGGCGAAGATCATCCGACAGGCGATCTTCGTCCAGCCATCAGCCAGCTCCAGTCGAACGAGCTGCCGTTCGACCTTCTTCCGTCCTCTGTATCGGTGGTTGGCCATCGGTTGAGGACACCCTCGCCGATCTGCTCTGGAGCCGTGAACAGCCAAGGGAACTACGCGGAGGCGCAACTTGCCTCATCCTTTGGTGTATGAAAGAATCACTCTATAAGTCGATGGCGCATGCCTGCCAGGATCGCCTGCGTGCGGTTCTTGACCCCCAGGGCCTTGTTGATCGCGCGGAGATGGCTCTTGACGGTGGCTTCGGCGATCACCAGTTCTTCCGCAATTTGCTGGTTTGTATGGCCCTCCGCGACCAGGCGCAAGACTTCGAGTTGCCGTTTGCTGAGATAGGGCCGGTCGATTCGGTTGCGTATGCGAAGCGCGGCTGCAATCGCGCTAACGGCAGCCGTCGCGATATACGCGTCGCCCCGCGCTGCAGCAGCGACTGCATCGCATAGCTCCCGTGGCGCAACCGCCTTCGTGAGGCAGCCGATTGCGCCGCGCTCGATTGCCACATAGCTTTCGTCGTTCGCCTCGCCGGACAGGAAAAGCAGACGAATCCCGTCACGAGAGCAGGCAAAAATTTCGTCCTGGATCTCCGTGTCAAGCGATGTCGGGTCGAGCACGGCAACATCCGGCTTGAGCTCTAGCAGGCTCGACAGAATCGCATCGGCATCAACAACGCCGACAACCTCAAACTCGGGCCAAGCCTTGATCTCCAGGGCGACCTGCTCGCGGAACATCGGCTGATGGTCGCCCACCAAGACGCGCACCCGTCGCTGCTTGCCATTCTCACCAGCAGTCGGCACAGCATTCATTCTTACAGACTAATCCACAAGTAGCAACCAGTGTTTACGATATCGGGGGACAAGCCTGGATGCTCGGAGGGCGGCGAGTTCATTGGTTACGCTCGCGAGCATGGCCAGAGCATCGTGCGGGCGCTGGGGTCGTGGGGCGTGATACGCGGAACCAAGGACTGCGACATCGTGCCCGACCCGGCACCCGAGAATCTGGATAGACTCGCCCGGCTTGTCGGCAATTTTTTGGTCGTTCTTGGCTCTGTGAAACCAAGAACGGGCGAGCGACCGGACAAGAGCGTTTGGCCCTAGTCCGAACCCTCAGGGTAGTGCTCTTGGGGCGGGACGCGGTGTGGCGCGGTGCCGATCAGCCAGCAAGCGGCCCCTTGCCCACTCGACGGCGTCGGCTGCGATCGAGAAGGCCGCGTCGCGCCCGAGTTGGGAGCACCTGTATCCAATGTGCGTGAAAAATCGAGCATCTGGAAGGCATCTGGTTGCTCGCCAACTCGGCGTCGTCGACCGGCTCATCGAGAGTTGGTTCAAATTGCCGATGCCCTCAGCTGCCCGCCGCCGGGTCCTCAGGCGTCCAGCCGGAGAGGCTATCCCACGTCTTTGCAAGCGCCGCCTCGGAGTGGCTCGCGCCGCCCTCGCCGCGAGATATGAGTCCCCCAGCAACAATCGCAAGCGAGCTCGCGAGTGCGAGCCAGACGCCCCAGGCGAGCGAGAGCGACAGCACTTCTTCCAGCGCGACCGGTCGGACGACCATGCGAAACAGCACGCAGAGAGTTGCGGCGAGCCCGAGGAGAGCGATCCGGTCGCCGCTTGCACGGCTCGCCTGGGACGCATCGACGAGCGGTAGCAGCGCTGCGACGAACGCGCCCGCGGCGAGTATCAACAGAATGATGTGGATGTAGTGCAAGGTCTGCTCGGCGCTCAGCGTCGCCAGCTGGTGGCCTGTCAGTGCGCTGAACCCGTTGCCCAGGCTGTGCGCCTGATCTTGAAACGCGGCATTGCCGAACTGGAGGGCGACACCGTTGAGGGCCTGCCGGGCGGAGTTGGCCCCGGCGAGCGTCAGCCGCAGCGTATACCACGGCTGAAACACCGATAGTGCGAGCAATGCAGCCCCAACGGTCGCTGTGAGAGGCCCGGCCCGTAGACGATTTTCGACCATCCCGAGCACTAGATCGGCTCGCCCGCGGCGCAGCTTGAGGTGCCGAATGTGGTGGTCGGCTCGTCACGACCGGTGTGCTCGAACCGAGATCTGGCTCGTCAGCGCCAAGGGGCGCGCTCGGTTGTCTGTTAACGCGATTGCGGCACGCGCGTGTCCGGCTGCGGCGGCTGCTGATCGGGCCAGTGGCCGTGAGCTTTGAGGTAGGCTCGGGCGGCCTCCTCGTCCTCCCGCTCGTCGAGGTCGTAGGTCGAGATCCGAAAGAGCCAGTTCGCCAGGTACACCGCGAGCCCGGCGCTGATGATGTCGGCGCCGCCCTCGAGGTCGACTTCGCTGCCAATCACCATGATGATCGCGCCCGCCAGCACGATTGTGCCGGGCATCACGTAGCGCACGGCGAACATCAGCCGGTTCAGATGCGCCGAGCGGCCGGGCGAATCAGGCGCGGATCTGCCGGTAGTCGAGCGGGGCATCTCGCCCTCAATGTTTACCAGGCCACACAGGAGCCCGGAGGGGGCAACGCGGAGAGGGCAACGGGAACCCAGAGGGGCCAACGGCGCCGCCGGTCCCTGGGGTTTTGGCTCCACCGGGCTCAGCTTCGATCCTGCCGTCAAGCAGAGGCGGAGACAGGCACGCTCGCGGCGCCGCTCGGACCGGGGGCGTCCGGCTCGGCGCCCTGCAGCGCGCGGGTCAGCAGTTGCCACAGGATCGCTCGATCGCTCGGGTCGAGCGCCCGCAGCACGTCGTCCTCGATCGTTTCCTGCGCGCGCTCGGCGCTCCGCAGCGCTTGGAGTCCGGCGTCGGTCAGCGCCACCAGGTGGCGCCTGCGGTCGTCGGGGTCGCGGCGGCGCGCGACGTATCCCAGATCCTCCAGCTCGTTGAGCAGCAGCACGACGTTGTTGGCGTCCATGCACAGCGCCTCCGCCAGCTCCTGCTGGGGGGCATTGTCGTGGTCGCGCACGTAGCTGAGTGCCATCAACAGACGCATGTGCATGCCCAGAAGCTCCTCGCTGCTGCGCCTGTAGACCTGCTTTGCCAGGCGGGTCAGCAGCACCATCGAGTTGGGAGGACATGGGCGGACCTGATCGGGCATAACGCCAGGATTATACCACGCCGCAGCGATCATCAAGTTTAAACGATAATACCTACTCCAGTGATGATCCCTGCTATGGTGCTCTCTACGCGCACCCCGGAAGGAGCATTCGATGAGCACCACTGATACCGCACCACCCCAACTCGAGACACTGCCGAGCACCGGCGAGCACGCCGCCGCCGAGCCGACCCAACTCCAGACGCCGCGGCCGAGCGCCGGCGAGCGCTCCGCGCGCGAGACGCCCGTGCAGGGGGCGGCCCGCAGGCGCGAGCGTCGCCGCTGGATCGCGCTGGCCGTGCTGTGTCTCGGCCAGCTGATGATGGTGCTGGACGCGACGATCGTCAACGTCGCGCTGCCATCGATCCAGCGCGAACTGCACTTCACGCAGGCCAACCTCACGTGGGTGATCGACGGTTACCTGATCACGTTCGGCGGCTTCCTGCTGCTGGCCGGCAGGTTCGGCGACCTCGTGGGCCGCAAGAAGGTGTTCCTCAGCGGGCTCGTCCTGTTCGTGGCGGCCTCGATCGCGTGCGGCCTGGCGGACAGCCAGGCGCTGCTGATCGGCGCTCGCCTGATCCAGGGGGTCGGCGGCGCGATCGCCTCCAGCGTGATCCTCGCGATCATCGTCACCGAGTTCCCGGAGCGGGTCGAGCAGGCCAAGGCGATGGGCATGTACGCGTTCGTCTCCGCCGGGGGCGGCTCGATCGGACTGCTGGCCGGCGGAGCGCTCACGCAGTCGCTGAGCTGGCACTGGATCTTCTTCGTCAACGTGCCCATCGGCGTGCTCGCGTTGGTGCTCGGCTCGATCCTGATCGAGGAGAACGAGGGCATCGGTCTCACGGGCGGCGTGGACGTCCTCGGCTCGGCCCTGATCACGCTCGCGACGATGTTCGGCGCCTTCGCGATCGTCAAGTCCAGCGACTACGGCCTGCTCTCTGCCCGCACGCTCGGCGCGGGCGGCGCCTCGCTGGCTCTGCTGGGGGCCTTCCTGGCGCTGGAGGCACGCGTGGCCAACCCGATCATGCCGCTGCGGATCCTGCGCCTGCGCACGCTGATGGGCTCGAGCCTCGTCCGCGGCCTGCTGATCACGGGCATGTTCTCGGCGTTCTTCCTCGGCGCGCTGTACCTCGAGCGCGTGCTGGGTTACGACGCGATCGACACGGGACTGGCGTTCATGCCCCTGACCGTCGCGATCGCGGCCATGTCGATGGGGATCGCGGCGCGCGCGGTCGGGCGTTTCGGCCCCATTCCGACGCTCGCCGCCGGGCTGTTCGGCATCGTCGTCGGTCTCGTGCTGCTGGCATTCCAGGGTGTTCACGCAAGCTACTTCCCCGGTCTGTTCTTCGCCTTCCTCGCGCTCGGCCTCGGCGCGGGCTCCTCGTTCCTGCCGCTGCTGACGCTGGGCATGTCCGACGCCCCCCCGCGCGACGCGGGCCTCGCGTCGGGGATCATCAACGTCTCCGTGCAACTGTTCGGCGCGATCGGCCTGGCCGCGCTGGGGACGATCGCCACCGACCACACCAAGGCGTTGAGCGCAGCGGGCCACCCCCTGGCCAGTGCACTGACCGGCGGATACCACCTCGCGTATGTGGTCGCCGCCGTGTGCGTCGCGCTCGGGATCCTCGCCGCCTTCCTGATCCTGCGCCCACCGGTGGCATCCCGGCCCCATGAGATCGACCTGGCGACGGACGGAGCGAGCGGCGAGCTGGCGGCGCAGGCCGCATGAGCCACCGCGCGACTGCTGTTCGCGACCTGCGGCATCCGTGCCACAGGTCGCGAACAGAGCGTCCCACCGGGTGGGCTGTGGGGATCAGCCCTTCAGCGAGTGGAATTCGCCGAGGGCGCTCGGCAGCGTTGGCGTGAACGGCGCGAACGGGTAGGGCTTCGAAGTGTCGAAGCCTTCCTTTTCGGCGGCTTTCTTTTCCACGAAGGGCAGCAGCGCTTCGACCGCCTGCTCGATGTGGGTCAGCAGGAGCGTGCGCTCGTAGCCATTGTTGTTGGGCGGGGCAACGGATTCGGCGGTCTTCTGGATCCCGGTGATTTCCTTGATCGGACCGCCATCTCCGCCTGCCACATCGGGGCCCACCACGCGCGCGAGGGTGCGGTGATCGGACTCGATCCCCATGATGCGCGCCGCCGTGACCCGCAGGTCGGGGGTGCTGAAGTCGCGGACCCCAATCAGGTAAGCGGCGATGAAGGCATCCTCGAGCGTCACAAGGATGTTGAGCGTGGTCTGCGCGTCGGCGAACATCTTGGGCGGGTAGTAGAACGTCGTGTAGGCGGAGGGCTTGCCGGTGAGGCTTTCCTCGAGCAGGTAGTGAGACATCTCCTCCTGCAGCGCCCCCTGCAGGTAGCCCTGGTCGTCGGTGGGGATGTTCTTGAAGAACGGCGCCGTGTTGATGATGTTGGTGTAGGTCGTAACCGCCAGCGCCTCGGCGATCTGAGCGGCTTTCAGGATCGCCAGATCGCCGTGGGTCGGGCCTTTCTTTCTGCCCTTGGCGATTGCGGCGGCGGGTGCGAACGCCCCCAGGCTGGTGGCGCCCGCGCCCGCGACGACCGCGCCCTTCAGGAAGCCTTTGCGCGTTGTCGGTGCGGTCCACGGATCCTGCGACGTCTGCCGCCGCGCCCGATCGACCTCGGGATCGTCATGCTGGTTGTGCATTGCTGCCTCCATTCGCTTGGTGGTCCTGGCTCATGCCACATCGAGGAGCACGACATCTCGTTCTCCCGCAAGCCTTACGCGCCAGTCGCGGAGACAGATCACCCCGGCGCGTGGACCGACTGGGTCAGCGCCAGGGAACGCTCATCCCTGCGTCGCGCGCGGGGCGTAGCGGTGGTGGAGCATCAGCGCGTTGCCGTCGGGGTCGGCGAAGAACGCCATGTGGCACACGCCCGTGTCGAGCGTCTCGCCGTTGAACGCCACCCCGCGATCCTGCAGCGACGCCCGCGCCGCCGCGACGTCCTCGACGTGCAGCGCGATCGGGTTGGGGTTGGCGTGATGCGGGAGCCCCATCGCTTCCGCGTTGTACACACTGAGCGTCAGGTTGCCGGTCTCGAACTCGGAGTAGTTGCGCTCCTCGAGGTACACCGAGCGGGGTAGCCCAAGCGTCTCGCCGTAGAACGCGACGGCGGCCTCGAGGTCTTTGGTGGGGCAGCCGACGAAGTCGACGCCGGTGACGAGCTGCGATGTGGTCATCGTGATGCCTCCTCGATTTGGCGATCGTCCGGCTCGGCGAGCCGGGGTAACGGGACGCGCCCGGCAATCGTAGCCCCGCGCGAGCGCATACCCTGGATTCCCAAGTGAGCTTCGAGACGCTGATCGTGATCGTCCTCGCCGGGCTCGGGGGACCGCTGCTGGGGGTCGCGGGGCGCTGGTTCGTGCCGGTGGTGATCGGCGAGATCCTCGCCGGGGTGATCGTCGGCCCGGCGGTGCTCGACGCGGTGAACCCCACGAACGGGACGGTCACGTTTCTCGGGGAAATCGGCTTTGCGATGCTGATGCTCACCGTGGGCATGCACCTGCCGCTGCGCGACAAGCGACTGCCCGCATCGCTGCGCAGCGGGGGGCTGCTCGCGGGGATCGTGTGCGTGCTGGCGATCCCCGGCGGGCTGCTCGCCGAGAGCATCACGGGCACCGGCCACGCGGCGATCTATGTGGTGCTGCTCGCCTCGGGCTCGGCGGCCGTGCTGCTGCCGGCGCTGGAGGAGACCGGCATCGCGGGGTCCGAGGTGATGACGGTGATGGCGCAGGTGACGATCGCCGATGTGCTCACGATCCTCTCGGTGCCGATCGTGCTGCAACCGGCGCGCGTCGGGCATGCGGCCCTGGGGGCCGCGCTGGTTGCGTGTGGGGTGCTCGCGCTGCTGGGTGTGGCCCGGCTGGTGCGCGCCAGCGGGTGGGTGCGCCGCGTGCGCCGCCTCTCCAGGCAGCGCCACTGGGCGCTCGACCTGCGTCTCTCGCTGCTGGTGCTGTTCGTGCTCTCGTGGCTGGCGCTGAAGGGCGGCGCGAGCATCCTGATCGCGGGGTTCGGCGCCGGTGTGACGGTGGCGCTGATCGGCGGTCCGAAACGCCTCTCCACGCAGATGCGCGGCATCGCCGACGGCTTCTTCATCCCGCTCTACTTCGTCGTGCTCGGCGCGCAGCTCGACGTGGGGGGTCTCGTCAAACACCCGTCGCTGCTGGTGCTCGCCGGCGCGCTGGCGGCGCTGAACGTCGCGATCCACCTGCTCGCGGTCGCGTTCGTGCGCCGCCCGGTGGCGGCCGGGCTGGCGGCCAGCGCGCAGCTGGGGGTGCCGGCCGCGATCGCCTCGCTGGGCCTCGCCGAGCACGTGCTCCCGGCCGGCGTCGCCACCGCGATCGTCGCCGCGGCGCTGGTCAGCCTGGGGGTGTGCACCGCGGGAGTGGAGCGGCTCGTGCGGCTGCAGGTGCGCGCGCCACCGCGCGCGGCGGCCAACGTACCGGCAGCGAGCTGATCTGCTCGCAAGCCGCGGACGTGTGGCCATCCCGAGCCGCACGTAGTAGACGCACCCGGTAACTTCCCTATATGAGCGAACCGGCTAGCGGAGCCGAGGACGCCACGTACGCCGAGGGAAAGACGATCGGGATCGTCCTCGCCGACGACCACGCGGTGGTGCGCAGCGGGCTGCGGTTGCTGCTCGACAGCGAGCCCGACTTCGAGGTGCTGGCGGAGGCGGCGGACGTCGAAGGCGCGCGACGCCACGTGCGCGGCCACCACCCGCGAGTGCTGGTGCTCGACCTCAACATGCCCGGCAGCTCGAGTCTGCATGCGATCCCCGCGATTCGCGCCGAGTCTCCCAGCACGCAGATCGTGGTGCTGACGATGCAGCCGGAGCCAGCCTTCGCGCGCGAGGCGCTGGGCGCCGGCGCGCTCGGTTACGTGCTCAAGGAGGCCGCCGACGAGGAGCTCGTCGAAGCGGTGCACCGTGCCGCCGCGGGCGAGAGCTACCTCAACCCCAGCCTCGGCGCCCGGATCGCCTCCGAGCCCCCGCCCGGCCCACCCGACGATCTCTCCGAGCGCGAGTTGGACGTGCTGCGGCTGATCGCGCTCGGGCACACCAACGCCGAGATCGCCGGGCAGCTCTACCTGTCCGTGCGCACGGTCGAGACTCACCGCTCCCACATCCAGCAGAAGCTGAGCCTTTCCACGCGCGCGGAGCTCGTGCACTACGCGATCGAGCGGGGGCTGATCAGCACCGGGGGCGCGTCGGGGGGGTAGCAACTGGCTTGCCTGAGCTGCGTCGAGTGACGTCACGCGCCTGGCTTGCCGCTAAAATCCGCGGCATGACGGCGAAGAAGCTCGTGCTGCAGGAGGCTCCCACATGGAGTGAGGAGCAGGCCGAGCGTGCACTCCAAGCAGCCCATGTCGAGCCTGGCGACGTCATCGATGACTGGGGTAACCTGTCGGCCATGGGTCGTGCGTCCACGTCCCGGGCGATGCACAGGATGGCAACGGAAGAGGCCGCAGCCGGGTTCTCCTGGGACGACCACCTCCCGTCGTGACACGTGGCGAGGTGTGACGCTTGATTCGGCACGGATGTCGGAAGTCTGTCGGATGCTGGCTTACGCAACCGGTTGCTGAACGAGTCCTATCCTGCGCCACTCGATCTGGCTCGCCGCGACGCCCGTCGGCCGCTGAGGCTAGCCTTGGCTGGTGCCATCGCAACCAGCGATCGACGTCGTGGTGCCGGTGTATGAGCACTTCGAGCTGACCAACTCCTGCCTGGAGCATCTTGCGCGTCAGAGCGTTGCCCACCGCGTGATCGTCGTCGACGACGGCTCGCGCGATGGCTCGCCCGAGCGCCTGGAGCGGGAGTGGCCGGGTGTGAAGACGGTGCGGCTGCAGTCAAACGGCGGCTACACCCGCGCGGTCAATCACGGGGTGCGCGCCGGCGAGGGGGAGTACGTGGTGCTGATCAACAACGACGTGCAGCCGCGCCCCGACTGCCTGGAGCGGCTGATCGCGCCGCTGCAGGTCGACGAGCGCGTGGGCTCGGTGGCGGCGTTGATGCTCGCACCGGGCGAGCGGGGCGCGATCGACAGCTTTGGCGTGAGCGCGGACGTCACGCTCGCCGGCTTCGCCCGCATGCAGGGCAAACCGCCGGGCGGTATCCACGCCGGCGGCCCGGCGCTGACCGGCCCGGAGGGCACCGCCGGCGCCTACAGGCGCGCCGCGTGGGAGCAGGTCGGGGGCTTCGATGAGACGATCAGCGCCTACATGGAGATCCTCGACCTGGCGTTGCGCCTGCGCAGCGCCGGCTGGGCCACCGCCCAGGCTCCCGACGCCGTCGGCGTGCACCTCGGCTCGGTCACCTACGGCCGCCGCTCGCCCGCGCAACGTCGCCAGGCGGGTTTCAGCCGTGGCTACCTGCTGCGCCGCTACGGCGTGCTGCGCCGCCGGGCCGCGCCGCGGGCGCTGTTCACCGAGGCGCTGGTGGTTGCGGCCGACGCGGTTGTCTGCCGCGACCTGCAGGCGCTGCGCGGACGCCTGGAGGGCTGGCGGGCGGCGCGGGGCTGCGAGCGCCACGCCTGGCCGGAGGAGGCGATCGACCATTCGATCACGCTGCGCGAGTCGCTCGCGCTGCGGCGGGGGGCGTTACGGGATTCCTGAGCAGCGGGCTTGTTGGGTGCCTTCCTGTGGCAGCCGACTCGCGGGGCGCGAGGGACGCACGCGAGCGCACCAGCGCCCTCGATGTGCGGCGGCGGAACCTCCTGGAGTGGCTCTCCCCGTGGCTGCCGGTCGACGGGTCGTTCGTCGCGCCGGAACACCTCATTGCCAACCTCGAACTCTTCAGGGGCTCTCCCATCCCCCACTCGGGACAACCCTGGACGTCTGCGGATCATACCGAATCAGCGGATATCACGTGTTGTCATAGATTCTTGTGATACTCTATGATTATTGGTATTCTTAGCTTGTGACAGGGAACCCGTACAGCCCCGGCGTCGGCACGCGCCCGCCATTCCTCGCGGGGCGCGAGAAGGAGATTCGGCAGTTCGAGCAGATCCTCGCAGGGTACCCGGAGAAGCGTCGCAACCTGCGCATCACGGGTCTGCGCGGAGTGGGGAAGACGGTACTGATGAAGGAGTACGACCGCATCGCAAGGCGCAACGATTGGGTTGTGATTCGTCGCGACTGGAGCTCCCGACTGTGCGACGAGGCGGACTTCGCGACCACTATCGCGGACCACCTGCGCGACGCCGTAGACGCGCTCAGCGTGAAGGCGCGTGTGAAGCGCAGCGTCGCGACCGCACTGGAGGCGATCAGTCGCGTACAGGTCGAGATTGGCGAGGACGTGACTCTCTCCCTCGGTCGTGGAGTCCCCCGGCCCGCGGAATCGGTATTGGAGGAAAGGCTGCGAATCGCCTTCGCCGAGGTCGGCGATGTCGCGCGTGCGCAAGGCCGCGGCGTCGCGCTGCTGTACGATGAGGCGCACAGCGTCCACGACCGACCCGAGAAGCATCAGTATCCCCTCGGCGCGCTGCTCTCGGCGATGGTGGCAGCGCAGGACGACGATGACGATCCACTGCCAGTGACGCTCGTGCTCTGTGGTCTGCACCCGTTGACGAGGAACATCCACGCGGCGCGCAGCAACGCGGAGCGTCTCTTCCGAGCCGCGGAGATCGGCAACTTGTCGCTGACACCGGAGCCGCCGGAGCCGTTGAGCGCCGCGGCGCAGGCGCTCGTGCTTCCCGCGAGCGACATCTCGTACGCCGACGGCGTCGCGGAGAGCATCGCGCGGGACGTTGACGGGTACCCGTACTTCATCCAGTGGTTTGGAGAGTCGCTATGGGAAGCCGCCGACATCAACGGTCTGGAGGTGATCGATACGGAGCTGTACGAACGCGAGCGTCCCGCGATCCGGCAAAGCCTTGACGAGGAGTTCTTCGTGCCTAGGTATCGCGAGGCCCGTCAAGCGGATCAGGGGACGTTGCGGGTTGCGGCATCGTTGGGCGGGGAGCGGTTTACGAAGGCGGACCTGGACGCGGCCACAGAACGCACCCGCGGCGCGCTCTCTATGAGCCTCGCACGCCTCATCACCGACCACCTCATCTACCGCGACGACCATGGCGTGTACGCGTATACCGCACCGATGTTCGGCGACTTCCTTAGGCGTCGGTACCCACGCCTCCCCGACGACAGGTAACGGCCTTCAACAACTCCACCTTGCGGCTGAGCCCTTTGATCTTTGGCCATTCGCCGTCGGCGTAGGGGACTGTTTCGATCGGCATGATTTCTTTACATCTACAGCCATACGTCAAATAGAGCCCAGTCGCGCGGAGCGACGCGGGCGAGGCCGTCGAGCAAGCTCAGAGAACGCTCAGCAGTTCCACGTCGCGTCCCTGGCTAGGCGCCAGCAGTCCTGAATCGAAGGTTACGAGGCACACGCCGCGACGGCGAGCCAGTGTCAGTAGATGTGCATCTGTCACCTGGCGGTGACCCGTGATCGCGGGGACGTCACTGTCGCTGAGTGACACGTCATCGGTGAAAAAGCGATGGGCAGGGAGTGCGCGCAACGCCGACAGCACAGCGCGGGCCGCGTCGATGCCAACGGCGGCCGGGAGCACGTGGGGGTTGGATGACACCCGCACAAAGCCGCTCTCGGTGAGCGAACAGGTCTCCCATCCGCCCGAACTGCTCTCGGCAAACCACGCGCGCATTCGCGCGTGGTGCACATGCGAGTCCCACGCAAGCGCGATCAGTGCATTGACGTCCAGCAGCGCCACGAGCGCGCGTCAATCCTCGTCGAGGGCGCGCCTGACCATCTCTGGGGTGATGGGTGGCGTGCCAGCTGGCACGCGAATCACCGGCAGGCCACCGTCGGCCTCCACCCGTGCAGGCGTCAGACCCGCTCGCGCCAGAGCGGAGATGACGGAGCCAAGCGAGCGGTGCTCGCAGGTGGCCAGCTCCCGAGCGGCAACAGCCACATCATCATCGATGTCGAGCGTCGTACGCATCTGATTGATGCTATCGCATCAACGCATCAGAGTAGGTCCGCTCCAATCGTCGAGTAGGACCCGACCACCCCGCAGACTATTGTCTGCGGCCCGTGACTTCGATCACCCCAAGGGACTCGTCAGCGGCGGTCGAGGCCAACCAAGGATGCCCTATGAGCGCGGAACCCACGCGCGAGCGCACCAGCGCCCTCGATGTGCGGCGGCGGGACCTGCAGGAGTGGCTCTCGCCGTGGCTGCCGGTCGTGCTCGGTGCGTTGGTGGTGCTGGTGCGTCTGCCGCACATCATCGGAGTGCTGTACACCGACGGCGACGTCGCCTCCGCGCCGGTGATCGCCACGTTGATCGGACACGCCCCGGGTCGCCCCGTTGCTGCTCGCCGGCATCCTGCTGTGGGCGCGGACGAGGCGAGCGCGAGAGCGCCGAGCGGCGCTGTTCGTGCTCGCCCACGCCCATGGACGGCCGACACTGGGTGTGGTGTAGCGACCCGTCTGCGGGCCTCAAGCCGCTCGGTCGACGTATTCCCGTAGCGCGACGCGGGCGATCTCGCTGACGGAGCGGTGCTCCTCGCGGGCACGGGCGCGCAGGGCCTTGGCGAGGTCGGGATCGACGCGCACCTGGACGCGCGGCGAGACACCGCCGTCTCCGAGAGCGGGGCGGCCCATACGGACATGCTTGGCCTTCGTCAGGTCGTAGCCGCGCTCCGCCTCCTCTGCGAGCGCGTCGAGGACCTTCTTGGTCAGCTTGGTTCCGCTTCGTGTTCTCAGAGTCGCCACTGCTTGGCCTCCTCGTATTGAGCCCTGTACTGCTCGCGCAGCTCCATCGCATGGATCACAATCAGTTCGCCCTTCGGTCCTTCTACGGCCATCACCTCGAGTTCCTTGCCGTCGGCGTCATCGCCGAGGACGACCAGCCTGTCGTCGATCGCTTCGGACGCCGGGGGCGCTGGCTCCTCGAAGGCGAGACCGCAATGTGAGATGACATGCCGGAGGCGCTACTTGGATATGCGGTGCTCGGTGGCTGAGCGCGCGAACCGCACGCGCTTCTGGGATACCTTAGCACTTCTGTCAGACATAAGTGTCCCCGGGCCGAGTTCCTGCGCAGCATCGGAACACCCGAGCGCCTGATCGGCCCTCCGGCCTGACGCTCACGTATCGCGTGGGAGCCGCAGTCGTCGAGAGGCGCGCTCCCAGTCGCATGTGCACTTGTCGACCACGAGCAGGTTGCGCTGGCCCCCGGCGCGGTAGGTAGCGCCGGCGGGCCATTCCTCGATGCGCAGGCGCGGCCGACTACGGCGGAACACAGATCCCGCTCGATGATCTGGCGGGTGAAGCTGTTTGAGGCGCTTGGAGGTTCGGGGACGATGTCGGGAGATCGTCCGCGTGAGTCGTCTGGCTGTCGTGCGCATGGGCGCGGGGCCTCCGTGCTCCGCGACGGCGCGTGTCTGATGTGCGGCAGCTACACGCGCCTGAGGATGGCGATGAACTCGTGGCCGTTGGGTCGTAGCGCCTCGGTCGTAAATGGAAGTTGCAGCTCGTCGCGGGCACACTTCAATAGAGCTCTGAACTCCCGTGGTGCCCAGACGTGGAAGTGGATCGAGTAGTCGGTCTGCTCGAGTTCCTGCACGCGTGACGGGACTTCGGCGGCTGGTGTTTTGTCCACGAGGCGTGCCCATTCCTCTTGGTGTATCGGTCGTGACCAGCCGGGGCCCTCGCGGTGGTCGCGGACGATGTGCTCCAGGGGCGTAGGCGGGCGGTCCGCGTCGAAGGTGCGGCGGCGGTGGGGAACCGCGAGGTAGTGAATTCCCCCGTGGCGGAGCACACGCAGATGGTTGGCGAGCGTTCCAAGTGGGTCTTGGGTGTGCTCGATGAAGTGATTGGCGATGACGAAGTCCACCGAGGAGTCTGGCTGAGTAGAGAGGGTCTCACCGTCGTCGATGATGTCAACCTCAACGAGGGGCTCGGCGGCGAGCTCGGGGTAGTGGCTGCGCAGCCCCGCGCAATCCATCCGGTCGACGTAGCGCACCGTCGCGTTTGGGGGCAGTGGCAGTGACCTGTGCAGCGCGCCGATCTCCAAGCCGCTGCCGTTCAGGTACCGCTTCGCGAGTTCCCAACGACAATCGCGAATCCGCGGGTTCCGAGGGAAAGCTTTGACGTTTGCCGCGTAGCCGCCGAGCAGTGCTCCGAGGCGCCCGGACGGACTGGGTGAGCTGGAATGTGACACGAAGAGCAATCATTCCATAGGGTGGAGGTGGCTTGCGGCCACCGGCTCTCATCGGCCGCGAGGTGTGGGCCGCTCTCTACCTTCGTAGGCTCGCACAGAGCGACTGGCGGCCCCGATCAGTACGGCACGCGGAGATTCGGGTGGTACCGGGTGATCATCCGCGTGAGCCGACTGGCCCCCGCGCCCTGTGTCTCAGCGTCCGAACAGCGGAGCAAGTGCGTGGCGGAGGAGGCGCAGGCGGTCGCTGAGCGTGGATCCGGCATACACCTCGGGCATCATGACCGCGTCGAGCTGGGCGATGCTAACACGTCGGCCGCGTTGGATCGCGTGCCGCTTGCGCAGCATCCGTGGCAGCAGGCGACTCGCGCCGGCAAGCTCACGCAGATGCGCGCGGAGGATGCCGTCGCGGTGGCTTGCGTATAGCGAGATCAGCTGAAAGGCGAGCACCTTGTGAAGGTGGCGCGCCAGCGCCGCAGTCGGGTAGTCCTTGATCACGAGCAGCGCGCTGTTACGGCGCAGCAACGCCGTGAAACGACCAATCTGGCGGCCGGTAGTGGCGCCTCCCATGTGGTAGGCGATTGCGGCGGGCTCGTAGCGCGCACTGTTACCGGCCAGCTGTGCGCGAAAACCCCAATCGACGTCCTCCAAATAGGCGAAGAAGTCCTCGTCGAAGAGGCCCACGTCCGCAAACGCAGAGCGCCGATAGAGCGCCGCTCCGGCGCAGGGGCTGAAGACCGCCATCGGCTGCTCGCACGCTTGGCCGACGCGCGCTCCCTGGCCGTTGTGGCCGCTCATGCCCGACCAGCGCATGAAGTCTCCGGCCGCCTCGAAGACCTCACGACGATAAAAGTTGAGTAGCTTGCCTGTGCTCGCAGCCGCCTCGGGATGCTCCTCCAGTGAACGCACGAGCGCCGCAAGCCAACCGGGGTCGAGCTCTATGTCGTTGTTGAGTAGCGCCACGTACTCCCCGTCTGCCGCCTGCACCCCGCGGTTCAGCGACGCCGCCACCCCGACATTTGTGGGGTTCTCAACCACGCGCACCTGAGACCACCGCTCCCGCAGGTGCGCGGCCGTGCCATCCGACGAGCCGTCGTCGATGACGACCACCTCGAAGTCCTCATAGCGCTGTGCGAGCAGCGTCGGCAGCATCTGATCGAGCAGCTCGCGGCCGTTGTAGGTGAGCACGACCGCTGTGACGCGCGGCGCCGCCTCACCGTCGCTCACGAGCTCGCGAACGCCGTTGGGTGGTGGGGATCGGCCTGCCGTCCCCATGCGAACGTCGAGAGCACCCGCCGGCGTTCGAGCGGGCCGTTGGCGTAGAAGCGCGTCTGGTTGTCGGCTATCAAGAGGCCCTCCTGATCGCCCTGCCAGAAGGTGTGGCTTTGCGGCCAGTGCTCCGGCCCATACAGCTCGCCGTTGCGGGCCACGATGAGTGCGCGCAGGCCCCGGCGCTGGATCCGGCAGGTGATGCCATTGCGTCCGCTCTCCTGTGAATAGGCGCCCATCTTCCGGGTGATCCTATCCAGCCGAAGGCTCTGCATGAGCTCGCGCTCTACCATAAACCCGTTGGTGCGTAGGTGAGGAGCGGGAAAGGTCTTGAAGCGGATCAGCTGCTCGGGGATAGCCGGCAGCTCTCGCAGTCGATCGAGCACCGAGCGCCTGCGTGGGGGTATCCCTTCGCGTTCGGCTCCGATCGCGAGGAACTGTCGCTTTGCCTCCCGTCTGCCGGGTAACACCTGGTGATAGGCGCTAGGCAGCAGCAGCGTGTACATCACCCACGAGCTGAAGCTTGCCCACGAGCCCGTGGCGGCGACGATCCCAGTTCCCGGCTGGGAGAGGCCATCGCTCAACTTCGCGAGCCATCCCGGCGCGAGGATCGTGCTGTACGAGTTCAGGAAGCACAGGCGCCCGTGCTCGAGTTGCCTGACGGCTAGGGCGTAGGCGGGAAGATCCTGTACCGGCTGCTCCAGCTCGATCAAGCGGTGGGGTGTGTCCCGCAACTCGGCCAGGAACGTCTCGCGGTCGGGAACGGCGGCGGCGCTCGAGCTCCGCCCGTAGGCTGGAGGGGGTGTGTGGTCAGGTCTCGCGTCCCTCCCGCGCGAGACCCCGTTGAAGACGACCACCAGCTCGTGCGGTAGGCCCGCTTCGTGGGCGTGGTAGGAGCGCAGGAAGGCGCGCAGCGGCTGCACCCCCAAAGGACCCCAGACGAGGTGCACGACCGCGGTACTACGCATCTCTCTCGCATTCCCGCCCGGAGCCCCAGGGGACGAGGTCCAGCAGCTCTCGCGGTAGCGCTTTCGTCACGAGCACGACGGCGCCAAACAGCGCGGTCGAGGCGAGCAGCCGGACGATGACCGGCAGTCCTGTGACGGCGATCGGGACGATGCCGAGCGCGGAGGCGAGCGCCGCGCGCGGCAACACCCGCAGCGATGGGCGCAGTGAGGGCCGGCCATGAACGACGGCCACGGCTTGGACGATCGCGATCGTGATCTCGGCGACAGCGGTACCGATCGCCGCTCCGCGCGCGCCGTCGAGCGGGATGAGCAGCGCAACGAGCAGGCCGTTGAACACCAGCGCCAGCACGTTCAGCACCATGATCAGCCGGTACAGCCCGAGGCTGAGTAGTCCGTTGGCCCACACGATGCTGACGAACATCGCGCCAAGCGCGACCCCCTGGAAAGCGAGCACCGGAGCGGCGCCCTTGAATGCGGGCCCGCCGATGACGGCGATTGCCAGCGGCGCGCCGACCGCGATCGAGACCGCGACCCAGGCGCCGACGATCAGCGCCACGTCCAACACCCGTCCCAGCGCGTAGCCCAGGCGCTCGTGATCGTCGCGGGCAGCGCGCGCAAAGATCGGAAAAGCGCTGCTGACGAGCAGCGCGGGCACGAGCGTAAGCACTTCGACGATCCGAAAGGAGACCCCGAAGTAGTCTAGCTGGGTGCGGCTTGCGAGCAGCGAGACGAGCAGGATCGACACCCGCAGGTAGAGCGCCGAGGCGGCGGTCGCCACGGTGTAAGGCAGCATCGACCCGACCAGTTTGCGCCAGCGCCGCCGGTTGAAGGTGGGCGCCAGCGCACGCCTGCCACGAACGAGCATGACGGTGACCGTCAGCACCACCAGTCCCACCGGGATCGAGACTCCGAGGAAGGGTACGAGGCCCGCCCCCAACAGCACGAGCGCGATGATCAGCAGCGTGGTCAGCAGTTGGCGCGTGAGTTCGAGCGCCGACACCCAGCCGATGTGCAGCCCGACGGTCAGGGGGATCGCGAAGTTGTCTTGCGTTGCCTGCAGCAGCAGTCCGACCGCCGCAAGCGATACCCCGACGCCGACCGCTGCCGAGTAGGCCACCCAGGCGATGGCCGTCACCACGACTCCTCCGATCAATGTCAGAAGGACGCGCAGCCCGAGCAGATCGCGCGCCAGCGCCCAGCCCTCCGCCGGCGGCAGGATCGAGACTTCCCGGATCCCGACCGCGGTCAGCCCGAGGTCCGAGAACGCGCCAACAATCGCCACCAGGGAGGCCGCCGTGACATACAGGCCGGCGTTTTCGCGCCCGAGGTGGCGGAACAGCAGCGCGGCCGAGAGCGCGCTCACCAGTACTGCGATCAGATAACCGCCCACGCGCAGCGCGCCGCCGCGGACGGCTGCCGGTCCGGCCGCCGAGGTGGACAGGATGTCGGTGGGTCCCCCCCGGCCAGGCCTGGATTCTCCGACGGAGCCGATGTGGTGCGTGGGCCTACGATGCCCGGGATGCTAGAGCCAACGCTGTGGTGCCGAGCCGCCGATCGACCGCAAGTACGTCGCATCCTTATATCCACGCTTACGCGTATGGTCGTGCAGCGGTAGGAGGGTGCCCCCCAGCCCATCTCGTTGGGTGTTCTGACTGGCGTTGGCCGTGGCTTTGGTTGGTCGATGGCGACGACTGGGAAGAGTTGGAGCGCTGCGCGGGCTGTGTGCCCGCGCCCTGGCACGTGGGCGTGTGTGTTTTGTGGCTAGTACGGCAAGCCGGGGCATCGGCTCAGCTGCACCGGTGCTTGCCGAGCAATGGCGATCGATCGCACCGCTTTACCGAGGTCCTGCTGCGTGAGGGGTCATGGCGCGAGAGCTGCGAGTTGTGTGAGCCGCCGGTCCGCACGCGGCGCGTCACTACCAGTTCGTGGGCGCGTGGTATCGCGGGCGCGCTGATGACGGTCGGGGCCGGGCTGCCTATCGCCAGGCGGCGCTTCTGGCTGGACCAGCGTGATCGGGCTCTCCGGCGAGACCGTCCGCGTTGCGCGCATCAAGCGCCACCGGCTGCTCCAGATCCCCCGGGCACCCCCGAAAGAACATCAACCGCCGTCACGCCCCGACCAGACCCGCCGAGCACCAAACAACCCCACCAACACCACAAATCCAGCTCCCTGCGTCACCACGCGGTGGATTCAGGCTTAGACGTCCTCTGCAACCCCGCCTTCGGTGTCGCCTTAGCCTTGATCCACCGTTGTGGTCGGTGGGTCTGTCCGGTGGCGGTATTGAAATGACCTCCTGAGCAGGCAGAAAGCTGTCGATTCCGGCGACGGCGGGCCTGCACCAGGAGGTCACCTGCATGGTGCATGATCTGTCGGACCGATCCGTTGTCGTTTTCGATGATGAGCGGGCGGTCGCTAACGCTGGTGTGATGCTGCCTGCGCTGCTGGCGGGGCGCCTCGGTATCGAGCAACTCGTCGATGACGCGGTCGATCTCGGTGATCGCGCTGGCGCGGCGAATCCCGGGCGCAAGGTGATGAGCCTGGTCTCGGCGATGGCGCTCGGGGCGGACTGCATCGAGGACTGCGACGTGCTGCGCTCGGGACAGACCGGCGCGGTGCTCAGCCATGTGGTCGCGGCGCCGTCGACGTTGGGGACGTTCTTGCGCGCGTTCACGTTCGGGCATGTCCGCCAGCTTGACCGCGTGCTTGACCAGAGCATCGCTCGCGCGTGGGCTGCGGGCGCCGGGCCCGGTGACGGTCGCCTGGTCATCGACGCCGACAGCTTCGTCGGCGAGGTGCATGGCTATGCCAAGCAGGGCGTCGGCTTTGGGTATACGCACAAGCGCGGCTATCACCCAATTCTCGCCACGCGCGCGGACACCGGCGAGGTGCTGCACATCCGCCTGCGTCACGGCTCAGCGAACACCTCGCGCGGGATGCTGCGCTTCTGCGAGGAGGTGATTGCACGCGTCAACAGGGCCGGCGCCACGGGCGAGAAGCTGCTCAGGGCCGACTCGGGATTCTGGAACAAGAAGACCTTCGCGCGACTGGACACGGCGGGCTGGAAGTTCTCGATCGGCGTGCGCATGCAGCCCCACGTCCGCGTCGCAGTCGAGGCGATCAACGAGGACGCGTGGGTCACCTTGGAGGACTACCCCGAAACGTCGATCGCGCAGATCGCCGAGACAACACTCGGGGATTGGCGACTGGTCGTGCGCCGCGTTCGCCGGCTCTCCCAGCAGGGCGAGCTGCTCCCAGTGTGGGATCACTACCCCTTCGCGACCAACCGCACGGATACGCTCACCGTGGTCGAGGTCGAGCACCGCCAGCACGCTGTCGTCGAGCTCGCGATCCGCGATCTCAAAGACCAAGCCATGGCGCACTTCCCCTCCGGCAAGTTCAACGCCAACGCCGCGTGGACCGTGATCGCCGCACTGGCACACAACCTGCTGCGCTGGACACAGGCAATCGGCCTGCCCAACGCGACCACCAGGACCGCGCGCACGCTACGCCGCCGACTGCTCGCGCTGCCCGGTCGACTCGTGCGCTCCGCGCGGCGCACAACACTACGGATGCCCGCCCGCTGGCCCTGGGCCGATGACTTCCTCGCCGCGCTCACGCGACTACGCGCGCTCCCGCCACCCAACTGACCCGGCCCGCTCCGCGACGACAACCGACGCCACACCACCGGCCTCCGCCTGCCCGCAACCACGCCGGGACACAAGCCCAAGGACCACTCCGACACCTCAGCACCAACCGACGAACAGCTCCGCAACCCCGCCGACAACAAAAGCCTCTCCAACAAACTCAACGGCCGCCCCCGCCAGCACCTCCAGGATCAGACCGGTGGATCAAGGCTAAGCCGGCTTACTTCCCTGCGACGACCACGGCACGGCCGGTTACCTGCGCCACTACGTGACCGCTGGCGTTCGTCAGTGTAATGATGATCGCGTAATGGCCAGCGTGTTGCCAGCGGTGATGCCCCCTTACACGCAGGGTGCCGGCGCCTGTCAAGACTCCTGCGCTCTTGGTTCCATCGCCCCAGGAGATCGTGGCGCGGAGATCGGCCGAGGGCATCCCGGCACGAATCCGCGCTACCTCGTAACGCCGAACTGGCGATCCGCTTCGCACCTTGAATTCGCAGCCTACGGCCGACACGCTGCTGTTCTTAGGCGGATCGGCAACCGGAGTCTCACACGGCACCGGAGCTGGCGCAGAGCGGATATCTGCCACCATTTCCGAGCCTTGAGAGTACGTCTGGCCGCTCGCGGCGTTGGTGACCTTCGCCCGGATCTTGAACACGCCTGGGCTCGTATAGACGTGTGTGCCCGTCACCACGACGCGGTCTTGTTCATGAGTCGTAATCGTGCCCATGCTCGTCGTGCCGTCGCCCCATTCAATCACAGGGTTTGAGACCGCATCCCCATTTGGAATACAAGAGATCTCTTTGGAGTAGGTGATCGGCTGGCCAGCAACACCGAGTTTGCTGGTGCCTGGCAGGGCCGACACACATGTGCCCGGGGGCAGCGTGTCAGTGTCGGCCCGTGCGGCTACGGGGGTCGCCCACACTAGTCCTACCAGGAGTACTGGAAGCGATAGTCTCATCAGACTATCTCGCCTAACTTGCGGTAACGCTACTCCGACACACATTCGATAAAACCATAGCACATTGATAGTATAGTATAGACTTTTGGATTCAGCAATGGGTAGGTTGCGGACCAGGCGACCGCCGCGCCCGAGAGATCAACTCCGGGGACACGGCGGTGACGCACGACTACGCGCTGCTCGGGTTTCTATGCCCAGTCTGTCAGCACTCGGACTGCACCATCGCTGAGATGCTCGGGTTCGTGCCCGGCTCCATTCCAAGGCCGACGCTGGTGCCCACCCCATTAGCGTCCCACCACAGGGAGGTGGTGTTGGCCTGAAATGCCACTTCGGTTTGATTCACACCCTCGCATCGTTCCGTGATGCTCGGACTCGTGCCCGTGGCCATCCCGAGCTCCTGCTGTATTGTTTCGCCTGAGGCTGCATAGGTCCACAGACCGGTACCGCCAGAGCCTTGAAATGCAATCTTCCAACTGCCACCAGGGGCTCTTCCAATGCTCGGGCTCGCACCTTCCGCGACTCCCCAACTAGATTCGTGCTCGGCACCCGAAGACGAATAAGTTGACAAGTTGCCAGTGGGGGATCGGAATGCTACCTCGTAGCTACCACCGCCTTCGAGTACCACAATGCTCGGGCTAGTACCCGTTGCTATCTGGTAGGTGGTTTCTTTCCAGGTGCCGGTGTTTGGCCAGTAGATCCACAGCCGGCGCGAGCCTGCGGCTTGAAATGCCTCTACGCCATTACTGATGCTGGGATTCGTACCTGCGGCGATTCCCAGGTGAGTTTCGCGACCAAGGGGCGTACACCCTGAGAGACAAGAGTCGTAAGTCCATAGATCGCCAGAACCAGACGCGCGGAACGCTACTTCGTAGCCGTCTTCGCCGGGTCCTCCACGTGTGATGCTCGGGCTTGTACCCGATTCCATTCCCCAGCCTGTTGGGGATGCAGTTCCATACTGAGATTGATAAATCCACAAGGCGGCCGAGCCGTTTGCGTGAAATGCAACCGTGTACTGGCTGTAGCCACCGAAGCCCGTGACGCTAGGGCTCGTGCCTTCCGCGATTCCGGCCTCGGAACCGTATAGATGTCCGCTTTCACCGCTATACTCGGGTGCAACATAGGTCAGCAATTCGTGGGTGTTGGCTTGGAACGCAGTGACTGTCGGTAGGCCATAATACGTAGCCCGAGCTTGCTTGGCGACGATTCCAAAAAATAGCACGCAAGCCAGAAGGGCGGCTGTGCCCAACGAGTAGATGTGCTGTCTGGGACTAAGTGATACGAGTGACATTCTGCGGAACTCCCTTCGGATCGGTCCAGCAACGCGGGATATCGCCTTTTCCGAGGCATCCCGGCACGGATCTTTTAGACGGCGATCACGCCGCTGAAGGGACTTCTATCCGTCCGACGCGATCTCCGCAAGAGTTAACAGCGGAAAATTTCCTCTACCCGTAGAGTTAACAGTTCGTGGGTTGTGATTATTAGTCACGAGCTTGGGCTCGTTGCTTGATAGCACTCGCGCGATCTCTTGGCCGCGCGGCGTGGGTTGCCATGCGTTGCGCTTGCCCTTGCCCGCGGAGCGTTTGATTGCTAGGCCCTCCTGGGCGAGGTACGCAAGTAGCTTCGAGATCTGCGATTGGTGAGTGATATGGATTCCCATGGCTATCTCACGGTTGCTCGCGTCGGGATGCTCGGCGAGGAAGAGTAGGCATTCTCGAGCGCGATGAGAGCTCGGGTTGCCGATGATTTTGGATAGCGCTCGGTCGTGCTTCGTAATCCGATCTGGGGCCTGGGCTGGCATTGCCCACCGGGACTCTCCGGCAAGAATCTCCTTAGTGAGTTCCTCGCCCCGTTTGATCTCTCGGTGGGTGCCGGACGCGTCCAGATACGGCGCCATAGCTAGACCCATCAGCGGACCGAGCAGTTCAATGAATAGGCCTGGACTTCCCCTGACGATGTGTGCGTGCATGATCCCGAGCACCAAGCTCATTGCCCCTTCTGCGGCCAACGGCGAGATGTTGGATACTTCTCTTTCGATTCGCTCAATGACAAGCGAGCAAAATGCCTCGATGGGGTGCTGGCGATGTGCGAGCACGACATGTCCTCCTGCCAGTGTCTCCACGATACATACGCGCGCCAGCTCGGGTTCTCGGTCAAGGTAACTTAATACTGAGGCAAGGGCTGAGCGGACCCCGTCTTGCCAGCAGTCGGTCCCTCGGAGTTCCCGCGAGACAAGCACACTTACATCTTCCAAAACGCTGTCCATGATCGTGATCAGGCACTCCTCCAAGTCATTGAAGGATCGATAGAATGTGCGTGTTGAGATCCCTGCTCGCCTGATCACCAGGCCGACGGTGGCGCCGGCGAACCCACGCTCGGCGAACACCTCCACCAGCGCTTGCATGATACGTGTGCGCCGGTTTTGTTCGCGTAATGCTTCAGACCAGCCCTTATCTCCACTTTGTTTGCATCGCTGTGTGGACACCGGTTGGCCGAAAGTTCTGCGATCGGGCTCTTGCACTAAGAAGTCCTCGAGGTCCGCCCTCCTGAGAGTTTCAATCCAGGGCCGAGACGATGTGCTGAGTGGTGGCGGTGATTTTTGGTCCCATTTCCTTCAGCAACTCTGCGCTGGCATACACTTGCGCGGGAGCCACAAGCTCGACCGCCGCAACAGGACGCCCCACCGAGAACACCATGGCAGCGGCGAGCGCACACCTCCCAGCAGAGAACTCTTCGTCCTCAACCGCCAGTCCGCCTTCCGCAACGATTCGCTCGAGCTCGGCTCGCAGAGCGGTCTTGGTCACGATCGTCTTGGGAGTACGTCGCGTGAGACGTAGCTCGGCGATCAGATCTTTCTGCTCCGCCGCGGGCAGACGGGCCAGGAGCGCCTTACCCGCGGCGGTGCAGTGGAGGGGCAGGCGCGTGCCCGGCCCGCTGCCCACGTCGACCGCGTACTACGCCAGTGGCGGCACGCCGATCAGCGCTCAGATCGTGCTCCCGGCGCTGCTGCTCCCAGGCCCACACGCCGGCAAATCCAGATCGACATACCACCGGTTCCAGCTCTCCTCGGAGCGCCCAACGTCGCCGTCGCGGAACTGAACGCCACCCTCGGGCCGCGCGGGCTCAATTACTACGAACGCGTTCGCGGCAGGACCGTCAGCTACCACCCTACGGGCATTCTCCTACCAGACCAATGTCCCGGCGGAGGCTTCCCCTTCTCCGCCTCGCTCACCTTCGAAGACGGTTCACACGCCACGGCGATTACGGCAGTGCCTTGCTCGCGGTCGCGAAAGCCGACGTAACGCCTTCTGTGGTTGCCACACCTACACAAGGGCTCGTCTGGTCACCGCGATGGCCCGGTAGATGGTGTCAGGACATGCACTTTTGCAGTGCCAGCGCGAAACGGGGGACCGTGGCGACCAGCAGGTTGAGGATGTCGGCGACGCTCATCGCCGGGCGAGTGAGGGCTGCAGCTTGCAGCGAGAGTGCGGCGCGCATCGCGGGTCCAGCATCGCTGCGGCATTTGGCGCGAGGGCGACACGGTTCCTGACGAGATTACGGGCGACCTCGTCGAGTATCTGCTCGCTCCAGCAGGGGTCGTACATGCCGACCTGCGCCGCTCGCAGCAGCGTGTCCCGCAGGGGCAGCGGATAGAGCACGCTGGCGTCGAGCGTCGCGGTCAGGGCCACAGCTGCGGAGGATATGGCTGAGCCGGGACGGGATACAGTGGTTGCTTCTGTTTATCGGTATCCGCCGGGCAGTTCCTCGGAGATGCGGGCCAGCTCGTCGAGCTTCGTGCCTCGCATCGTGTCGCGCCTGGCGCGGTAGGCGAGCAGCTCCGACGTGCGTACGCGGCGGTGGCTGCCGACCCTATGAAACGGAATGTCGCCGCGGTCGAGCAGCTTGATCAGGTGGGGGCGCGAGACGTGGAGGATGTCGGCGGCCTGCTGAGTGGTGAGCTCATCTCCGTGGCTTACCAGGGCCAGCCTCTCTCCGTGCGCCATCCTCCTCACGATCAGCCTGAGCGCGCGCAGCGCAGCGTCGGGGATCTCCGTTGCGTTGCCCTCTGCGTCGAGGAGCTGGGCGGTTTCGTGACGGTCGTAGATCGCCTCGATCTGGTGGCCGAGGGTCTCCAGGGCCTCGCCTTCGTCGGGAGCGATCTGGAGTAGGTCATCCGCGGCTTGAATAGGCGTGTTGCTCATGTGGGTGATGGCACGGAGGGCCGAACTTGCTTGACCTCAACTTACCACGCAAACGCAATAAACGCAAAGGTCCCTCACTCGGCACGCCCGCGACTGGTCGTCGCGGCAACCGACGAACGCGCGTTTTGAATAGTCACGACGACGACGCGCTCCTCCGACTCGATGAAGACGTAGACCAGGAGCAGCCAGCGCCACGGTCCCAGAAGGAAGCGGAGGCCTTCCCAGCGTCCGCCCAGCGCCGGCCCCATCAGCGGGAAGCGTTCCAGCCCTCTCAGCGACCTTGCCACTCGGGCGTGGGTGTCGGCCGGCAGGCTGTGAGTGCGGATCAGGTCTTCGAGGTCTTCGACCGCCGCACGGGCGAGCTCGACACGAGCCACTGACTACAGCTCGTCCAGCGAGACCGTCTCGCCGGCCCGCGCCTGCTCGAGACCGATCTGCGCGCGCTCTAGGGCTCCCGGTATCCGATCTAGCAACTCCACCACGTTCCGGGCATCGGGGTCCACATCGTCGAGCGCGCTCGAGAGCAGCGAGCGTGCAACCGTCCCGGGCTGCACGTACATGCGCTCGGCCAGTCGCGTCAGCTTCTCCGCCTGCTCATCGTCGAGAGTGATGTTCAGTCGCTCCATACGCCACAAATCCTACACAAAAAAGCACGTCGCGTGCATATCTAGGCAAGCGACTCAGGGAATGGCCACCACGACATCCTGGCGGACGGTGTATCCAGCAGTGATCGTGACCTGTTGTGGTTGCGTCTTCATGGCCTGGCCATTGGTGAAAGCGTTACCGAAGGTTCCCTGGATGGTGTAAGTGCCCGCGGCAAGCGGGATCGTGGCGAGCTGTCCACGGGCGACGTTGTCGCTCGCGACGACCGCACCGGTGGTTGCGCTGGTCACCGTGATGGTGCCGGGAGATGGCGTTCCGGACCGGCAGCGCGGGGAGCGACTGAGCGGACCTCCGGCTAGGAACAACCCACTGACCAGCTCGGTCGGACCCCGTTTCACGAGCGGCTCACCGGCCGGTGGCCCCGGGTCTGCCGACTGGAAGCACAGCGGCTTCAGCCAGACCGTGACCGTCCGTCCCACGCGGCCTGCACGACCGGCGCGCGGCGTCTGACGCACGACTGGTTGGGTCAAGCTTCGGTCATGCGGCCGCTGTTCGACGATCTGGCCGCTACCGGCTTCCCTCGCCTGCAGTTTGCAGCCGGCTCGCGCCGCTCGGTGTCGCGCCGCGGACAGGCTCAGGCCAACCAGCCTCGGCACGTGGGCGCAGGCATGACGTGCCCGCCGGGCGCGCGGCGCCACCGCCGAATGCATGGTGGCCCCGGTTGTGCTCGCGGCGCCCGCCGGCTTGGCATACGTGGAAGCGATCGAACCCTGAGCGGAGAGAGACGCGATGACGACAACGGGCAGTATCAGCTTCATGGCGCGAACCATGATCTCGTTATACAGCTTTACCGGGGCATGCTCGCGTTTCGCACGCGGCGTGCACCGTTGGGGCTATGTGACCAGCTCGGCCTGGTCGTCGACGCGTGCGAGACGCGCATCGGTTGTGAGCAGCGGGATCGAGTCGAGCGCCGCGGCGAGCTCGGAGTAGAGCGCGTCGACGAGGCGCTGGTTCTCGCGCCGCTCCCATGCGCCTGTGAGCAGGCCGGCCAGCGGGTGACGTTGAATCGGCGCGGCGGCGAGCTCTCCGAACGCGGTGGTCACGGTTGTGCGCGGGACCTCGCCGGCGCGATGGAGGCGCCCGAGCGCCGAGAGCACCTCAGCGTCGAGGTGGGCCGGAGCGTGCAGGCGGTGGCCGCGCATCCGCTCACGAACTTTGATGCCGAGATCGGTGCCCAGCAGCGCCTCCACGACGGCGGAGGCGTCGAGGACGAGATTCTCAGGCACGAACGGAGTCGCCGAGCTCCGCGCGGGACTCGTCGATCGCGTCGATCACGCTTGCGTGGGGCACGTTTGCGCGGGGCAGGCGATCGAGGCGATCCAGCCAGCGGTCGGTCTCACTGTGCGCGAGGGTGTCGCTGAGCGCCTCCTGCGTGACCTTGGAGATGTTCAAGCCGGCGGCGCGCGCCTCTCGGGCCAGCTCGTCGGGGAGGTATACATTGACCCGGGCCATGCGCATAATATACACACCTGTAGTTGGGATATTGCTGGGTCCGCGCTTGCCTGCCCGCCGCTGACGGCAGATTTGGGGCGAGCCATGCACTTCTGGCCGAGCTCGACGTCTGGTTGACAGGCGGCGCGTTGCGGTCGACCGGCCCGTCGAGGCTGCCCGTCCCGCAAGGCCCTCGGGGTTTGCGCCAGTGAAGCCCTGGCCGTTGTGCCATCGATATGGTTCCGGCCCATGGTCGCTTCCCCGCCAGCGCAGCCTCGCGGAAGGGTTGGGCTCGGCGAGCGGACGAGGGCATATTTGGAGGCCTGGCCGGGTCGCGTTCGGAGCGCCGCGCGCCAGCCGGTGTACATCGCGCTGGGGGTCGTCTTCCTGGTGGGGCTTGCGCTTCGCCTGTACTTCATCTGGCGCTGGCGGCCCGCGCTGATCGGGTTTCCCGACACCTCGATCTACATCGAGGATGCGATAACGGGGATCTTCAACAATCCGCTGCGCGTCGGTGGCTACTCGGAGTTTCTGCGGCTGATGCACGGCATCCGCCCGCACCTGTCGTTCGCGATCTTCGTGCAGCACCTGCTCGGCCTCGCGAGTGGGCTACTGCTGTTCGGCGCCGTTCGCCGGGCGGGGCTGTCGGGGTGGGTCGCGCTGGTCCCCGCTGCCGTCGTGATGCTGGGCGGGTCGGAGATCTTCGTCGAGCATGCGCCGCTGAGTGAGGCGGTGTTCATCTTCCTGGTCGACCTGGCGCTCTATGCGATCGTGCGCGCCTGGCAGGGAGGGTGGGGATGGGCGGTGCTCGCCGGGCTGGCGCTCGGGGCGGCGACCGACGTGCGCAGCCTCGGGCTGGTGCTGCTGGTGGCGATGATCCTCCTCGCATCGCTCGCGGCCCCTGGCGCGTGGCGGCGGCGCGTGGCGATCGGCGCGGTGATGGTGGTCGCGGCGGCGTTGCCAATCGGTGGCTTCCTACGGGCCCACGAACAGGCGGTGGGCTACGGAGGGTTCACCGGCGCGGGTTACTTCGACTTGTACGCGCGTGTCGCGCCGTTCGCGAACTGCTCCAAGTTCACCCCTCCCGCCGGCACGGCGGACCTCTGCATCCATGTTCCGCGCTCGCGGCGACCGGGCCACGACGCCTGGGAGTTCACCGCGATCTCGCCGGCCGTGCGTGTATTTGGCGAGCCCGACGTCACGGTCCCGCAGCCGGGGGAGAACGCCAAGCTGCGCTCCTTCGCCGAGGCCGCCATCCTTGGGCAGCCCCTCGAATATCTCGAATACGTCGGGCGCGACCTCGTGCGCATCGTCGATCCGTCGTTTCCCAGCTCCCCCTACGGCAACGAGGGCCCGACCGGCGCCGGATACGGCAACACGCCGCAATCGCTGGCCAACTACTACTTCAACACCTCTTACCTCTACTCCCTCGACCCAATTCTCGCCGCGTACTACCCCGGCGATGGGGAAGTCCACAAGAGCGTCAGCTTCCTGCTCGACTACGAGCGCGATACCCGGATCGAGGGGCCGTTGATGGCTCTGTTGCTCCTACTCGCACTGGCCGCTCCGATCCTCACCCGGGGCAACGAGCGTCGCGCCGCGCTCCTCTTCCTCTCGGCTACCGTCGTCTTGCTCGCCGGACCGGTGTTTCTCTCCGAGTACGACTACCGCTTCACGATCCCCGCCTTCGGGCCGCTCGCCGCCACCGCCGCAATCGGGGCCTGGGCCATGTTCCGCCGCGCCCGCCCGCTATTCGGAGGCACGCGACCTCGTCTCGCGCAACGGGCTGCGGACGAACACGCCCCAACGCCCCGTGCGGAAGGGGTTTAGAAACGACCACGATGCGATCAGGTAGAATCCGTTGGGGAGCTTGAACGTGAGCGAGAACCGAGCAAGAGAGGGCTTCTGGGCCAAGGTGATGAAGGGATTCTCACCCGGCGCGAACGGGGCAGCGCTTATGGTTGGGCTGTGTCGGAGCGAGAACACGACCCGGCGCACGTCGCCGGGTTGGTGGACTTGCCCAGTGTTCCGGTGGCGGCGCTCATCCGGGCATGAGGGGTCTACCTGAGACTGCTGATCCGGCCCGCGTCTCCACGCCGCGTGAGCAGCTCGAGGCGCGCCGTGAGCAGCGGCGCAAGGCTGAGGCCAGGCGCAGGCGGCGACGCCGCCGCCTGTTGATTGTGATTCCGCTGCTCGGCCTTATCGCCTGGGCGGTCATCTCCTACGCGATCTGGATGCTGAAACCGACAAGCATGTCGTTCGGCGCTCGCAGCGTCGAGTGGATGAGGGTCGAGGTGCCTCTCGGGAACACGATCGTCGATGACATCGAGCACATCTACTACACCGCAAACGCGCCGAAGAAGGGTGGACCCGCGCCGAAGCGCCTGCCGGCGGTAGGGCTGAGCCGGCCGCGCAGCAAGCAACCCGCGGCGTGGCCGCTGCCCATCAAGCCGGTATTCGCGCATCCACTGCACGGGGAAGGCATTTGGAAACCGACAGGGCCGCCGCTCGACGGCGGCCCGCCCATGCTGGTGACGAGCTTTCGCCCCGAAGCCGAATACCCGGAGCTGCTCGCCTACGTGGCCTGGTTTGACCACACACGCACCGCGATCGGCTACTACCCGGGGCGCTACGAGCCACCCAACGCGACGGTGCGCGGGCCGATGATGGTGCCCTACGGCCAGCGCTGGCGACTACTCGCCAGCTTCAACGGCGGCTTCACCTACGAAGACGGCGAAAACGGCTCGACCATCAACGGCCAGGTCAACGAGCCGCTCGAGGACGGCAAAGCCACGCTCGTCGGCTATCGAGACGGACGCGTCGAAATCGTCAAGTGGAGCGGCGGCCCGAACGCAGGACCGGACGTCGCCTGGGCGCGCCAGAGCCTCGCGCCGATCGTATGGGACGGGCGCCTGAACCCCACCTTGAACGAAAACCCCGACAGCCCGGAATGGGGGTTCACGCTCGGCGGCGTCACGCGCGTGTGGCGCACCGGCGTCGGCATCGATCGCCACGGCAACCTGATCTTCGTCGCTGCCGAAGGCCAGACGGTGATCTCGATCGCAAAGCTCCTCCAGCACATCGGCGCGGTGCGCGCGATGGAGTTCGACATCAACCCCGACTGGCACACGCTGATCACCTACACCCACGACCATGGGCTCGTCCCAAAGATGGTCGAGCCCCAGCCGAACCAGTCAGCCGACCGCTACCTCGTCCCCGACGACCGTGACTTCTTCGCCGTCTATCGTCGCCTGCCCGGCCCGATCACAGTCCCCTTGAAGTAGCGAGGACGCGACACAACAGCACATCTTCGTCGTGGTACTCGACCACGCGGTTGGTCATCCAAGCCGCCGCCAACACGTCGTTTTGGAGCGGCGGTCAAGTGGTAGCCGTCTGGGCCGGCGTGAGGCCGTGGCGGCGCATCACCTCGGCCAGCGCGGCGACGTCCGGCGGGCCGCCGGCGGAAGCGGCCAACACCTCGCCGACCTCTCGGAAGTAGGCGGGTCCGAAGATTCCTGGGCTGGCGATCGCGAGGAACGTCGCGTCGGTGCCGCCGCCGTTTTGGAACCCATGGACCGCTCCGCGCGGCACACATAGCGCTTCGCCGGCCCCAATTCCGATGCTCTCACCGTCGACGGTCCAGGACGTGGTGCCCTTGAGCCCGTAAATGGTCTCCTCGAACGCATCGTGGCTGTGCGGCGCTGGCATCCTGGCGTTCGCCGGGACGTAGCACTCAAACACGCTCACGCTGCCGTTGGAGTCGGGTCCCTCTACGAGGAAGCGGACACCGAGCGCTCCGACGATGATGGTCTCTGCGGTGGCTTGGCTCACGGTGGTCTCCTTTGGCGCGATGCGCCGCTGAGGAAAGTAGCTTGACCACCGTATACCCCGGCGATGGGCGCGACGTGATCTCCCAGGGCGACCGCGCCCTGATGGCCGCGATCCTCGCCAGCCCGACAGCCGCAGCCATCGCCTAGTGCAGCGTTCCCGAAGTGGCTTATCGATTCGCGGCGTTGGCGATAGGTCGTTGGGGCACTATTGCTGAACCAGAAACCAAAGGAGGAACGATGCCCGGCTTCATCTCTGACACCCCACTGGCCCGCGATCTGATCCGCATCGGCGATGAGGCGATCGCCTGTGAGGACGACGCCGCGCTCCGCGCCTACTTCGCCGAGGACTACGTCTTCCACGGACCCGGCAGTGAGCTGGGCTTCGATGAGCTGCGCGCTTACTTCGCCTCGTTGCGCGCCGCTTTCAGCGATCTGCGGCTCGTTCGGGAGCAGATCATCGTTGACGGCAACTTCCTGGCGGCGCGCACCACGTTCTCCGGCGTCTTCACCGGCGTGTTCACGTACTCGCCCATCGGCCCCGTCGAGCCCACCGGGGAGCGCCTCGAGTGGGAGCTGATCGGCACCTTCCGCTACGACGACGACCGGCGGCTGGCCGAGGAGTGGGTGCAGACCGACTACCGCAGCTTCCTGACCAAGCTCGGCGTGACCACGACCGAGTCCGCCGAGCGGGGGAGGTCCTAGCCATGCTCACATCGCCCGAACGTCTGGACACCCGGCGAGCGGCGACCACAGTCGAGACCCGCGAAAACGACTCTCGTAAGAGTTGGTCGAGCAGATTGAGTCGGGCGAGGTTCGCGCCGCTGCGCGAACGGGGATGCCACGAGGTGCTTCTAGTGTCGTGAGTTGTTAGTTCGTCCGCAGTGGCGGGTGATGGGGTTGAGGATTTGGTCGGCGGTCTTGGTCCAGACGAAGGGTTTGGGTTCGTCGTTCCAGGTGTCGATCCAGGCTCGGATGTCGCTGTTGAGTGCTTGTACGGAGCGGTGCGTGGCGCGGCGTAGCTTTTTGGTCGTGAGCTCTGAGAACCAGCGCTCGACGAGGTTCAGCCACGAGCTCGAGGTCGGGGTGAAGTGCAGAACGAATCGGGGGTGCGCGAGCAGCCAGCGTTGGATCGCGGGTGTCTTGTGGGTGGAGGAGTTATCGAGGATCACGTGCACCTCGAGCTCGGCGGGGACTTCGCGGTCGAGTGTCTGAAGGAACTTCTTGAACTCGATCGCGCGGTGACGGGAGTGCAGCGAGCCGATCACCTTGCCAGTGGCGATGTCCAGAGCGGCATAGAGGCTTGAGGTGCCCGAGCGCTTGTAGTCGTGGGTTGCGCGTTCCGGGTGTGCCTGGGAGCATCGGCAGGATCGGCGCGGTGCGGTCGAGTGCTTGGATCTGGGACTTCTCATCGACGCACAAAACGACCGCGCGCTCGGGCGGATCGAGATACAGACCAACGACATCGCGGACCTTGGCCACGAACTGCGGGTCCTTGGAGAGCTTCCATGTCTCCTGGCGGTGTGGCTGCAGGCCAAACGCCCGCCAAATCCTAGAGACAGCCGTCTGGGAGAGCCCGACCTCGGTGGCCAGGGACCGTGTCGACCAGTGCGTCGCGTCCTTCGGCGTGGACTCCAACGTCTTGACGATCACCTCCTCGACCTGCGCGTCGCTGATCGTCCGTGGCCGCCCGGGACGCGGCTCATCGAGCAGCCCATCGAGGCGCTCCTGAGCGAACCGGGAGCGCCACTTACGCACCGTCGTGTGATCGAGCGACAGCCGCTGGGAGATCTCGGTGTTCTTCAATCCCTCAGCCGCCGCCAACACGATCCGCGAGCGCTGCGCCAACGCCTGGGCACTCTTCGGACGTCGCGCCCACGACTCCAACTGCTCACGCTCTTCATCGCTCAGAACAACTTCAACCGCTATCGGACTTGGCATCCACCAAGTCTAAAACCCACTCCAGACGAACTAACAACTCACGACACTAGTCGAGCAGCACGAGCGCTTGGCCGTGGAGCCTCGGCAGTCGTAGGACCGGCCCCAGGAAGTCTCCCGTTGAGAAGTCGAACGCGATCGCGTGAGCCTCGCCGACGCAATAGAGGTGGCCGTCCGGCCCTAGTCGCAACCCGCGCGGCTGGCGGAAGTTCACCGAACGGTCAGGAGCAAAGACGCGGACGAGGTCTCTTCGACGGGTTCTCGCAGTCGCTCGAGCTCGAGCATCTCGGTGTGCGACAGTCGCCACACGCGACCTTTATCCAGTACCGCGTGCAACGACCGTGACGACTAAGCTTGCTTCACCACGACGGTTGAGGAGGTATTCGTGCCGAAATTCGTGACTATCGGATATGGAGACCGAGCAGGGTATGAGGCGACTGACCCTAAAGTCCGCGACGCGGCCCATCGACACGACGAGCGCTTACAAGCAGCGGGAGCGTTGATGGGTATCGCCGGTGAGCCCGTGCAGGTACGCAATCACGACGGGGCGGGCGTGGACAGGAGCGAGGGACCGTTTCTGCGCTCGGACCTTCCAATCGCGGGGTTCGCGGTGATCGATGCCGCCACTCTCGAGGAGGCGGTCAGCCTCGTCTCAGAGACCCCTTGCGCGGTCGCCCACGGTGTCGTCGAGGTGTGGCCACTGAAGTCGACACCGTAGGGTTTCGCAAGCGAGCGCAGAGTGATCAGGCGCGCAAAGGAGCTATTTCCGCGATCCCGACGGACACTTATGGGAGATCCTCTACAACCCACGGCTCCTCAGCCCGCAGGAGTAATGCGCTGAAACGTCAAGGATCAACGACAAGATCCCCTTGCTCAGCCCTCGTCAAGCCACCATCTACATGACGTCTGGCACCCGCCTGTAGCGAAGGTAAACCACGCGAGAACCAAACGTGTGTGTCTCGACCAACTCCAGGTTGATCCTTTCGTGGAGGGTCGGGAAGTAGGGCGTGCCGCCGCCGAGCAAGACCGGGCTGACGAACAGCCGCCACTCGTCGATCAGCCCCAGCTCCATACACGCACGGGCGAGGCCGGCGCCGCCGACGGCGATGTCCTTCCCGGGCTGTTCCTTTAGCCTGGAGACCTCCTCGCCGACACCGCCGGTGGCCAGCCTGGTGTTGCCCACCACGCTCTGAAGCGTCGTGGAGAACACGACCTTCGGCAGAGCCTTTGATCTGCCCCGGGTTTAGCGGAGTTGTGTTTCTGGAATCCTCCGGCGTTCAGCGAGGAGGAAGCAATGCCCAGCAGGTATCCAGTCGAGGTGCGCAAACAGGTTGTCGAGCTCGCTCGCTCCGGGACGCGGGTCGCGCAGCTCGCCGAGACGTTTGGGATGAGCGAGGCTGTGATCTATGGCTGGCTGAAGCAGGAGCGCATCGACCGCGGTGAGGCGCCTGGGCTGAGTACCGAGGGGCAGATGGAGCTCGCGGCCGCTAAGAGGCGTATCCGCCAGCTCGAGACTGAACTCGCGGTCTCCCGGAAGGTCAATGAGGTGTTCCTGGAGCAGAACCTGCCCCCAAAAGCCTCTTCCCGGTGATCGCCTCCCTGACCGGGCAGGGGTTTGACGTGCAGCGGGCCTGCTTGATGCTCGGCGTGTCGGTCTCTGGCTACTACGACTGGAAGGTACGTCCACCATCCGCCCGGACACTGAGACATGCTTGGCTTGCTGGTGAGATCGCACAGGTGCACAAGGACTCTGGCGGCACCTACGGGACGCTGCGTGTGACCGCCGAGCTGAGGTACGGCCGTGGGATCCACGTCGGCAAGGAGCAGGTGCATCTGCTGATGAGACGCCTGGGGATCTATGGGCTACCGAGGCGCCGGCTGCCGCGGGGTGCGATGGTCGGCAAGTCGAGCTCGCTGGATCTGGTGCGTCGACGCTTCACTGCTGAGGGGCCTGACCGGCTGTGGATGACAGACATCACCGAGCACCCCACCCGCGAGGGCAAGATCTACTGCTGCGCGGTCATCGACGCGTTCTCACGCATGGTCGTTGGCTGGTCGATCGACAGCCGCCAGACCGGGCTGCTAGTCACGAACGCGCTCGGCATGGCGTTGAACCGCAGAGCACCGAGAGAGGGCGGGATCATACATTCCGATCAGGGGGTGCAGTTCGCTTCCTGGGTGTTCAGCCAGAAGGTCACAGAGGCCGGCCTCGCGCCGTCCGTGGGTGCTGTCGGCGCCCCGTTCGACAATGCGATGGTCGAGGCGTTCTGGGCCCGCATGCAGGTCGAGCTGCTCAACCGCAGAAGATGGAAGACACGTGTCGAACTCGCCGCTGCGATCCATGACTACATCGAGATCTGGCACAACACCCGCAGACGCCACAGCGCTCTGAACATGCTCACACCCAGCGAATACGAGAACCAACACCAACAACAAGAGATCGCCGCCTGATTCCAGAGCACCGACTCCGAGAAAGCCGGGTCAGATCACTTCCAGATTTGGGCGAACTCGACCTGATCCGCGGCCAGCGGACTCTCCTCAGCGGTCTCCCAGTAGACCATCGTTTCGTAGAGCCGCCGCCCGCAGAGATGCACACCGATCTCCCGCACCTGCTGGGTGTGGAACCGAAACAGCTCCTCGTCGGGCACCGAGAAGTCGATCGCGCCATCGGGTCCGGCGATGTAGCCGTCCAGCGACACAGTCATCGAGTAGATCAACTTCCGCATCACGGTCCTCCTCGGTCGACGGGCAGATCGTCACCCCGCAACTCTTCGCTCAGCAGGTCCATCAGAAGGGGCGTCAGAATGCCCGCGAGCCGGTCAACCTCGTCGTCTTCCCAGGGCCGCAATCTCACGCGCCCAGCGCGCGGGCTCCAATGCACCATGCCAGTGTGCCACCTACCAGCTTCCAGACGCTCGCTTCTACATTCCTCGGCCTTGGCCAGCGATACGCTCGCTTCGCTGTAAGCGCGATAGCGGGGAAGATGGGTCAGAGAGCGTGGTGTTGGGGCGGCGGCGACTGAAGGCCCTACGTCAGCTTGACGCTCTGCGAGGGCTACGCAGCGCCTTTCGGCCCAGGGCGCAACGGGCGGAGTTATGTGGAGTAGGCTCAGCTACAGGACGCCACAACGTGACTACGGGAAGGGGACATCGTGAGCACTGCCAGCCAGGAGGAGACACCGCTTGACGAGCTGGGCGTCGCCGACCGCGCCAACTTCCAGCAGGGGCCGCCGCTTGAGCTCTTTCGGCGATTGCGCTCCGAGTGCCCGGTCCACTGGTCCAGCGGCATCGCCGAGTTTCCCGACGAAGACGGCTTCTGGTCGGTGACGACCGCCGAGGACGTGTTCGAGGTCAGCCGTGACTGGCAGACCTACTCCTCGGAAGTCGGCGGCTTCACCGCGTCCAACGCAGGCCTGTCGTTGGAGATGCAGCAGGCGATGTTCATCGGCATGGACCCGCCCAAGCACGACCGGCTGAAGGCGCTGTTTCAGCGTGGCTTCACGCCGAAGCGGATCGCCGAGCACGAGGACGCGATCCGGGCGATCACGATCGAGGCGCTCGATAGATTGGAAGGCCCGCCCGCCCGGGAGACCTGCGATCTCGTCAACGACGTCGCCCAGCCGGTGGTGGCGCGGGTGATCGGCAGCTTCATGGGCCTGGCCCCCGAGGACGACCAGGCGTGGGCGAACCTGATGAACGCGATCGTCGGCGCCGGCGACCCGGACGCGACGCCCGAGGGCGCGCAGAGCGTGATGGAGCGCGAGGTGCCCGAGGTGTTCGCGCGCTGCGGCAAGCTGATCGCTGAACGACGCGCGGCGCCGACCGACGACCTGACAAGCGTGCTCGTGCACGCCGAGCTCGACGGTGAGCGGCTCGAGGACCACGAGATCGTGATGGGGTTCCTGCTGCTGATGGCCGCCGGCAACGACAGCACGAAGGCGACCTACTGCAGCGGCATGCGCGCGCTGATGGAGAACCCCGAGCAGCGACGGATGGTGCTCGAGGACCCCTCGCTGGTACCAGCGGCGGTCGAGGAGTCGCTGCGCATGTTCCCCGCGTTCGCGCACTTCGCCCGCACGGCCACCCGCGACACCGAGCTGCACGGGCAGCGCATCCGCGAGGGTGAGAAGCTGGTCATGTGGTACCCGTCGTCCAATCGTGACGAGACGCGCTTCCAGGACCCCGATCGCTTTGATCTGCGTCGCAAGGCCGAGCACCAGGCGTTCGGAGCGGGCGGCCGGCACTTCTGCCTGGGCACGGCGCTCGCCCGCCTGGAGCTGCGGATCCTGATCGAGGAGACGCTCAAGCGCTATCCCGAGATCCAGATCGCCGGCGAGTGCACCTACGTCGAGTCCGCGTTCGCCAACCAGCACAAGACGCTGCCGGTCCGGCTGCGTCCGCTGTAGGTCTTCCCGCGTACGCAGGGCGACGACAGATTGTGGGTTTGCCATCTCTCACTGGCCGGTGAAGGTTGACAGGTCCTCCATATTGGTGGCTGAGGCAACGACCGCTCCCTTCAAGCAGGAGCGGAAGGGGTCGCCAGCGGCTCCGGGCTATCACTCTGGACGAGGAACGGGGCCTCGCGAGCAGGGTGTGACCGCTTCCGGGAACGCCGGGTGGGAGCAAGCGTGAGCCGATCGCCAAGCAACGCGCCCGAAAGTCGTCCGGAGCAGGCACGTCAGGCTCAACTTCCGACACGACTGCTTTGGATGGAACAGGAGCACTCTCCGCTTGAGGCTCTCGCGCGTTACGGGGGGACTCAGCGCGTCGCGGGACACCCCCGGTTCGTGCTGTCCTTCACACCCACCAGCTCCTCATGGCTGAACCTCGTCAAGCGCTGGTTCTCAGAGCTCAGTTCTCAGAGCTCACCAACAAGAAGCTCCGTCGCGGAGCATACCGCTCAGTCGGTGAACTCAACACAAACATGTATGCAACTGGATCGAGCACTGGACCGGAAACCCGCCCCTACACCTAGACCAAGACCGCACAGCAAATCCTCGATAGCCTCAGCCGCTAGTGCCAACGAATCACGACTCAGGACACTGGAGCGTTCGCTGCGCCGCCCCATCGGCGGCGCGATCTCGCCCGCGAGGCACCCTTCCAGTCCGCGACTCAGCTGGACGGCTAGAACACGGCGCTATATGACTGGTTGTTGGTGGTGCAGTCGTAGCTGGTACCGTCGTTGGCGTAAGTGATGTCCTCACGCCAGATGCCGTTGATCCGGGTGTCTCCGGAGGTGTTCGGGCCGTGGACGTGGCCGTTGAAGGTGTAGGTGATCGTCGCTGGCTCGCTGCCGACGAGGCCGCTATGGCTCTCTTCGTACGTGAATGACCCGTCGGAACCGATCGGGATCGAGGCGATCACGATTTCCGAGCTCACGCTGCCGCTGGGAGAGCACTCGAGCGAGGTCGACGGGATCGACGGGATCGACACTTTTTCGATCGTCGCGCTGTCGGATGAGACCGCGAAGTAGACATGGGGGGTGTTGACTTCTACCTCGGTGTCGCCGGTGTAGCTGCCGGGGGAAGCCGTCGGGGTGTTCTGGCCGGTCTGTTCTTTGTCGAGTACTGCGGAGAAGGACTCGTTGCCGGTCGTGCAGTCGTAGCTGAGACCGCTGTTGGCGTAGGTGACGTCCTCGCGCCAGATGCCGTCGACCCGGGCGAGGCCCGGGGTCCCTGTGGTGGGGCCGTGGAAGTGGCCGGTGAAGGTGTAGGTGAAGGTCGCGGGTTGGTGTTCAACGAGTCCGGTCTGCGTGGTCGTTGACGAGAACGATCCGTCGCTGTTGATCGGAATCGACGCAATCCCGACGGGCGCGGATTTCACGCTGACGCCGGTCGCGTCGCAGGACGGGGCGGAGTCGGGGATGTCGACGTCCTCGATCGAGCCTCCATCCGGCGCGACGTAAAAGTAGACATGGGGGGTGTTGACTTCTACCTCGGTGTCGCCGGTGTAGCTGCCGGGGGAAGCCGTCGGGGTGTTCTGGCCGGTCTGTTCTTTGTCGAGTACTGCGGAGAAGGACTCGTTGCCGGTCGTGCAGTCGTAGCTGAGACCGCTGTTGGCGTAGGTGACGTCCTCGCGCCAGATGCCGTCGACCCGGGCGAGGCCCGGGGTCCCTGTGGTGGGGCCGTGGAAGTGGCCGGTGAAGGTGTAGGTGAAGGTCGCGGGTTGGTGTTCAACGAGTCCGGTCTGCGTGGTCGTTGACGAGAACGATCCGTCGCTGTTGATCGGAATCGACGCAATCCCGACGGGCGCGGATTTCACGCTGACGCCGGTCGCGTCGCAGGACGGGGCGGAGTCGGGGATGTCGACGTCCTCGATCGAGCCTCCATCCGGCGCGACGTAAAAGTAGACATGGGGGGTGTTGACTTCTACCTCGGTGTCGCCGGTGTAGCTGCCGGGGGAAGCCGTCGGGGTGTTCTGGCCGGTCTGTTCTTTGTCGAGTACTGCGGAGAAGGACTCGTTGCCGGTCGTGCAGTCGTAGCTGAGACCGCTGTTGGCGTAGGTGACGTCCTCGCGCCAGATGCCGTCGACCCGGGCGAGGCCCGGGGTCCCTGTGGTGGGGCCGTGGAAGTGGCCGGTGAAGGTGTAGGTGAAGGTCGCGGGTTGGTGTTCAACGAGTCCGGTCTGCGTGGTCGTTGACGAGAACGATCCGTCGCTGTTGATCGGAATCGACGCAATCCCGACGGGCGCGGATTTCACGCTGACGCCGGTCGCGTCGCAGGACGGGGCGGAGTCGGGGATGTCGACGTCCTCGATCGAGCCTCCATCCGGCGCGACGTAAAAGTAGACATGGGGGGTGTTGACTTCTACCTCGGTGTCGCCGGTGTAGCTGCCGGGGGAAGCCGTCGGGGTGTTCTGGCCGGTCTGGCCAGCATTTAGCGACGCGGTGAACGACTCATCGCCGGTCGTGCAGCTGTAGCTCGTGCCGCTATTGCTATAGGCAACTTCCTCACGCCACGTTCCAGTGATAGCGCCGGTGTCCGAGAACTGCCCTTCGAAGGTGTAGGTGAAGGTCGCGGGTTGGTGTTCAACGAGTCCAGTCTGCGTGGTTGTTGACGAGAACGATCCGTCGCTGTTGATCGGGATCGACGTGATCCCGACCGGGGCGGGGTTGACGCTGCCGCTGGGCGTGCAGGACGGTGCGGAGCCGGGGATGTCGACGTCCTCGAGCGAGCCTCCATCCGGCGCGACGTAAAAGTAGACATGGGGGAGGTTGACGTTTCCCTCGGTTTCGCCGGTGTAGCTGCCCGGCGTCTCGGACGCGGCTGGCGCCTTCTCAAACGTCGCCGTCACGTCCTGCGCTGAGTCGATCGTCACAACGCATGTCCCAGTCCCGCTGCACCCGCCGCCCGACCAGCCGGCGAACGTGGAGCCCGTTTCGGCTTTCTCCGCGAGCGTGACTTTTTTGCCTTCTTCGAAGCTGGCTTCGCAGGTTGCGCCGCAGTTGATGCCCGCTGGGGAGCTGGTCACGGTGCCGGTGCCCGTCCCGGCCTTGATGACTTTGAGTTTGTATTCGGTGACGGCGGTGAGGTTGAACGCGGCGGTCACGGACTCCGCGGCGCTCATTTTGACTTCGCATTCCTCGAGGCCGACTTCGTGTTCGCAGCCAGTCCATTTTTCAAATTCGGAGCCCGTTGTGGCGCTGGCGGTGAGGGTGACGGTTTCGCCTTCGGGGTATTTGGCTTCGCAGGTTGAGCCACAGTCGATACCGGGGGGAGAGCTGGTCACCGTGCCGCTGCCCGTGCCCGCCTTGATGACTTTGAGGGCGTATTCGGTGGGGGTGGATTTGTTGAATGTGGCGGTCACGAATGTCGCGGCGCTCATCGTCACTTCGCAGGTGCTGGCGGTGCCCGTGCAGCCGCCGCCCGACCAGCCCGCGAAGCTCGACCCAGACTCAGCCGCCCCGGTCAACGTCACCATCGTGCCAGCCGGATAGCTATCCGAGCAAACCCCCGGGCAGCTGATCCCCGAGCCCGTCACGCGCCCCGACCCGGTCCCCGCCAACCCCACCGACAGGGTTCGCGAGGATTTTGGCGGACACGCTCTATAACGGCGGTTAACGGCACGCGCCCGCCCCGCGCGCGTGACACCGGTAACTGCAATAAGAAAACTGCCTCGCGGAAGGCCGGTGATCGTCACAAGCCGTGTGATATGCAGGCGCTTGAGTGTTTTGAGGCGTTTGCCATTGAGGTAAATAGTCACCTTCGCCCACGGCCCGTGCGGGGTGCTGTTGAACTGGATCGTCAGTTTGCCGCCAGCGACGCACGCCTTGTCCGACGGCAAAATGATCAGGGGCGTCAGGGGCGTGGAACTCTGGGTCGCCTGGACCGTCGCTGCGACCGACCCAGGCGTCGAGAAGACGCTCCTCAGCGCGAACGAGCCTGTAGCCGCGACGGCGAGGATGATCACGAGCCCCGTCGTCAGCGCGCCGAGCCGGACGACGCGCGCTGAAGCTCTGACGCGCCGAAACCTCATGACCGAAACCTCATGATGACTCCCCCAGTAATGCCCCGAGACTGGCTCCGAGCTGGTCATCGCCAAAAGGCGCTCCCGGAAGATATCACAGCTCACACGTCCAGAGCACCACTACGCTCGGCCGACCGCGATTACTTCGCCATGAGGAGCCGTGGCGCGGAGAGCCGCCCGCGTGGGCGCTCGCCGTCAGGTCAGAGTGCTGCATTCCGGCGACAGCGAGCGCGTGGACCGGTGACTCCGAGGCTTTCGCATCGGACGGTGGGTGTCGCGCAAAGTTGCCGCGGACGATGGTGAGCGCCCGGCGGTCGGTGGCGCTTTTCGGGTCTGGCGGTGGCGCCTGGCCGGGCGTTTGTGCCGCTCGGGTGTCCTTTCAGGCCGTCTGGAGGGCCAGGTGGTGCTTGTGGAGCTTCATTAGGTTGTGGGTCGCGGTGATCAGCCGCCACTCCGATCGTGCGGCGGATCTGCCTCGCCGCTGGAACTGGTTGATGCGCCGATTGTGCTTGGTCTGAGCGAACACCGGCTCGACCATGGCCTTTCGTTTTCGGTATAGACCGCCGCCGAGGTCACCGGCGAGCACGGTGCGCATGAAGGCGTAGCGCCCACCGGTCCAACCGCGACGAGGTCTTTCATGCTTGCCGGCATCGGGCGGGATCAGGACCTGGATGCCCATGTTCACGACCTCGTCGATCTGCTGCTCATGCCAGTAGCCAGTGTCAGCGAGCGCGACCTGAGGCGTATCGCTCACACCAGCCTGCTCGAGTTCGCGCCGGGTGGCCGTGACCATCGGCTCGAGATGCCCAAAGTCTGGAGAGCTGAGCGTGACCTCGGCCGCCAGCACGATCTGGTGCTCGTTCACGACAGCCTGCACGTTGTAACCCTGGGTGTAGCTGCGCGGCGTCTTGACATTGCGTGAATCCAGGTCGGTCACGTTGATCTTCCCCGGCGGCACCTCGGGTGCCACGTAGCGATTTGGAGGGCCACCAAACCGCCGGCCATCCTTCATCACCCCACGAGCCCTGTAGGCCTCATAGGCCTCGTTCGCCTGCCGCTCGATCGACAGGTTCTCCCGAAACCGCTGCTCTGCTGTCAGCAGCCGCTCGGCTCGAGAGCGCGGGATCGGCAGGGCCTGTAGCCGGCGGTGCTCATCGAGCTGGTGGCGCGCCTCACGCAACCACCCCTCACGGCCCTGCGTCCGGGCGACGATCACCTCGGGATCGAGCACGAGCTTTACCCCCTCCGATTCTGCCTCGGGCGCCTCGGACTTCGTGTCCTGTCCACCGGCACGCTTGGCTGCGAGCTTCTCCTTGGCCTCTCGCAGCGCAGCACGACGACCCTCATCGGTTCGCAGATGCTCAGGCAGCTCATCGCCACGCGAATCACCGTAGATCTCGTCCTCGGCGGCGTCGACCTCGCCCGCCTCCTGCAAGATCTCCCGTGCAAGCTGCTCGTAGTCAACGTTTGAATGGTGCGATGCGTTCGCGTGCACCTTCGTCCCGTCGATCGCGATCACCCCGACCTTCACCAGCCCCGACTCCCGACAGAGCCCCAGCACCTCGCTGAACAAGCCCGCGAGCGCTGCCTCATGGCGCACACGAAACCTTGCGATCGTCGCGTGATCGGGCGTCTGCTGGGCGGCGATCACTCGGTAGGCGACATCCTCCACGCAGCGACGCTCGATCCCACGCGAGGAGCGCTCACCCCGCGCATAGGCGTACATCAACAGCGCCACCACCATCGAAGGCTCAAACGCCGCCCGGCCCCACCCATCCTGACGGTAGGAGCCATAAAACGCGCCCAGATCCATCTCCTCGACCGACGCCAACACAAACCACGCAAGATGCCCTTCCGGCAGCCAATCCCGCGGGTCCGGCGGCATCAAGAACGCCTGCTCACGATCACACGCCAAGAAGTTCATAGCCATGCCCAGAAGTGTCTTAACCCGCCCGCCCGGACGGACCGGGAGGTTTGCGCGACACCCACCGTCCTGAGCGAGTGTGAGCGTGGCTGTTGCTCAGACGCTTGCTCGCCTAAAAAAAGCAGCAGCGGAATAACGGACGACACGCCGGAGCGTGGGCCGTGCGTCGAGGCAGCGATCCGGCCGGGGAGCTGAAGAGTTGTCCTGGTCCCCTGAGCGCGCTTTGCGGGTGTGGCGGCCGGTGCTACTCTGCGTGGCAGATGTCGTTGCAGAACTCGCTTCTCTCGCTTCTCCTGCTCCCCCCTCGGGGGGAATAGCGCGTGGCGGCCGCGTAGCCGCATACCCAGCAGAGAGGAAACGACAAAGCGAGAGAAGGAGCACGACATGATGGACGCTTCGGCAGGCAATATCTCACGCGGGCGGAGCGAGTCCGACCGCGTACTGATCTTCGACACGACGCTGCGCGATGGCGAGCAGTCGCCGGGGATCTCCCTCAACAAGACCGAGAAGCTGGAGATTGCCCATCAGCTCGCGCGTCTCGGCGTCGATGTGATCGAGGCGGGCTTTCCGATTACCTCGCCCGGTGATTTCGAGTCGGTGCAGGCGATTGCGCGGGAGGTCGAAGGGCCGGTGATTTGCGGGCTGGCGCGCACCGTCAGTCAGGACATCGAGGCCGTGTGGAACGCCGTGCGTGACGCTCAGCATCCGCGTATTCACATGGTTATCGCGACCAGCGACATCCACATCAAGCACAAGCTGCAAACTACACGCGAGGATGTCAAGGGGCAGGTGCGCGCGGCCGTCGCACAAGCGCGCGAATACACCGAGGACGTCGAGTTCTCAACCGAGGACGGGTCGCGCTCGGACGTGCAGTTCCTGGCCGAGGTAATCCAGATCGCGCTCGATGAGGGCGCCAGCACGATCAACGTGGCCGACACCGTCGGCTACACGATGCCACGCGAGTTCGCCGCAATGTTCGAGGAGCTGTTCCGGCTGGTCCCCGGGCTGCGCGATGTCGTCCTCTCGGCGCATTGCCACGATGACTTGGGCATGGCGGTCGCTAACTCGCTGGCCGGCGTGGAAGCGGGCTGCCAACAGGTCGAGTGCGCGATCAACGGGATCGGCGAGCGGGCCGGCAACGCCTCGCTTGAGGAGATCGCGATGCTGTTGCACACGCGCGAGCCGAGCCTCGGCCTGTGGACGGGCATCGAGACGACCGAGATCGCGCGCACGAGCAGACTCGTCTCGCGGCTGACCGGCTACCCCGTGCAGCCCAACAAGGCGATCGTCGGGCGTAACGCGTTCGCGCATGAGGCGGGCATCCACCAGGACGGCGTTCTAAAGGAGCGCACCACCTACGAGATCATGGACGCGAGGACCGTCGGGCTGACCAGCAACTCGATCGTGCTCGGCAAGCACTCCGGCCGCCACGCACTCAGCGAGGCACTGAAAGAGATGGGCTTCCAGATCGACGGTCAAGCGCTCAACACAGCGTTCAAGCGCTTCAAGGAGATCGCCGACCGCAAGAAGCAGGTCACAGCGATGGACCTGGAGGCACTCGTCACCGACGAGCTGCGAGAGGACATCGCCGGCTACTCGCTGGACTGGTTCGAGGTCGAGGCATCCTCGCTGTGCCCAGCGCACGCGAAGGTCTCGGTCAACCTGCCCGAGGGTGGCACGGCGAGTGGATCGTTCATCGGGGACGGACCGATCGACGCCGTGTTCCAAGCCATCAAGGTCGCCACCGGCATCGCCGCCAAGCTCAGCGAGTTCACGATCGGCGCCGTCACCGAGGGTCAAGACGCACTCGGCGAGGTCTCTGTCGTACTTGAGATCGAAGGGTTCACCGGGGCCGGGCAGGGCGTCTCCACAGACATCATCGACGCCGCCGCGCGAGCATACGTGCGCGCGCTGTCGGTCGCCGTCGCGCGCTCGCGTGCAGAGGAGGCGATCGGGCTGCCCGAGGCTTCACCGGGCTGAACCCGATCAAGCCTTCAACTTGAAGGGGACTTTAGGGACCGCTTCCGCTTCCCTGGACAAGGCGAGGTCCTCGTCAAGCTGGTACGGCGCTGTCGCTTCGAACTTCATCCCAAGCGGCAGCGCGGCACCTGGCTCAGGACACCTGCTCCCGAGTTAGAGCACTCGCTGGAGCGGGGAGCTTCGGGTCACCGGGGTCGTGGGCTAGGCATTTGCCGACTTGTGGACGACGATCAAGCTCAGCGTCACTGCCGCTGAGCGCTTGCCGGCGTTGCTTACGTCGAGGATCGTTCAGCTATAGGTCGCCCGCTGGAGGAGATGCTGTTGACTCGCCAGTGGGCGACCTCGGGGTTGCCGGATGGGGATGAGCAGGGGTTGCAGCAGTTCATCACCGACTCGCCGTGGGATGACATGGCGGTCCCTCGGCCGCTGGCGCGGCGGATGAGCCGGGAGATCGCGCCCGATGGCTGGATCGTGGATGACACTGGGCTACCGAAGGACGGTCGGTACGTAAACTCAGCCGTACCAGCCTGCCACAAGAACACCGTGGTCAGCTGGGAGTACATCGTGGTCCCCTGAGCGACGTGCTGGCGGTATCAGGGAACTCTCTCCCCGGTCGTGGCTTTTGATACGTTCCGGCGACACGCTTTTCGGTGCTGACCGACGCGAAGCCAGTCTCCGGACGTTTACAACAGGATGAGGGATCCCTATGAGACTGCTGGATGCCTTCTCACGAGCAGGTGCAGTCCGATTGACCGGGGTGCTGGTCGTGGCGGTAGCCTTGGCGACATGCTGCGTCGGCGTGTCTTCGGCGTCAGCAGCAGCAGCGGTCGTCAACCATCGGCCCCTCAGGTCAGTTCAACTTCCCAGCAACGGTCGTCGAGATGGGCGACTCGATCGCCGCTGGCGAGGGCACGCTGGATGGCTTCTTCTATTCGCCTGCAAACGGGGAAACGGGCTTGTGGAGCGGGGGAGTTGCTAACGCGCCGGGGTTCGGCCCATATCCGGAATGTCACGATTCGGGCTACGCCTACGGCCAGCTCCTGTCCGCTGCGCTCAGGACGAACTTCGTCACCCTGGCGTGCACGGGAGCTAGCTATGCGGAAGGGATCATCGGGCCGGAGCCGGTGGAAAATTCTTTTGGCATCGTCACCGAAACCGTGCCCGCTCAGTTTCCTAGTGCCGCGTACGATGCAGCCGAACCGGACGCGGTGGTCATGACCTACGGCGCCGACGACGTGAAGTTCTCAAGCATCGCCAAAGAGTGCATTCTGAGTGCCCTCGCATCGAGTCCGCGCACCAAGGGTTTCCTCATAGGTGCCGCCTTAGGATCCGGAAACCCAGAGGTCGCAGGGTTGCTCAAGCTCGCCCTCGAAGGGCCGGAGCAGTGTACCGAATCCACCCCGGGCAGCACGGTCAACGCTGACTTCTGGACGTATCTACCGAAGTTGGAGGAATCCTATGAAAAGATCGTTAGCGCGATCGAAAGCCAAGGCCGCGAGGCGTCTCCGGCCCGGGTGCCGAAGATCATTTTCACCAACTACATGGATCCGTTCCCCCTCAACGGTATCGGATGCGCAGACACCTGGCCACTGGATAACGCGCAGCTCTCCTACTTCAACACCTTGTTTACTGAACTCAACAGCAAGATAGAAGCTGCTGTGAAGGGCCTGCACAATCCCAATGTCCGCTTTGTGGACATATCGAAAGCTCTGGACGGCCATACCTGGTGTACCTCTGAACCGTGGGACTATGGCCTGTCGGTCAGTTTCTCAGGCGGTCAGCTACTCAACTTCCTTTCCAGGGAAACGATCTCCAAGGCTCCGTTCCATCCGACACCTGCCGGACAGGCAGCTATCGCAAAGTTGGTACGACCTGTCGTAGCGAAAGCGCTCGGTCTGAACGAAACGGCGACTGCGGTCACCGCGGCTTCGACCGACGGTAGCGGGTCGGCCAATGGGGTCACTGTCGAGCCGGGGGAAAGCATCTCAACCCAAGCATCCGGATTCGCGCCGGGTGAGACGGTCGAAGAGACGTTGCATTCGACCCCAGTCTCACTCGGGAGTGCGATGGCGAACGAGAACGGCGAAATCAGCGCCACCGTGACGGTACCTTTGGGGACCCCGGCAGGTCAGCACGAGCTGCTTTTCACCGGGCAGACCAGCGGCGTCACCGCGACCCTCCCAGTCCTGATTCCCGCCCCGCCGGCCGGTCCGGTGTTCACCACCGACTCTCCGCCGCAGACAGTACCGTCAGGGGGTGTTTACGCCGGGGACTTCGGGGCGTCAGGCGTGCCCGCCCCGGCATACGCGCTGGCGCCCGGAGCGCCGGCATGGCTGAGCATCGAACCATCCTTCACCGGTATCGTTTCAGGTACTCCACCCAGCGACACCACCAGCTTCACCTATTCGGTGATCGCATCGAACGGCGTCGGCCCTGTCGCCACCGCCGGTCCGTTTACCGTCACTGTTACGGCGGGCAGTGAATCGCTTGCGGGCAGTGGGTTGACGCGCGTCCTCGGCGCAAAAGAAGAAACGAAGGCACCAGCCACCGGCAGCACTTCGCTCGACGGGTCCACTATCAGCGTTCAACGTAACCACGAGGCGCTCATCAAGCTCACCTGCACAGGTACAGCAACGTGCAGTGGCCGGCTGACAATTATGGTCAAGCGCACGACCGGGAAGGGCAAGAAGAGGCACACTGAGACGCAGACCATCGGGACCGCGACCTTCTCCATCGCCGATGGCAAGAGCGAGACCGTCAAGCTCACGCTCAACGGCACTGGGCGGGCCCTCCTGAATGCCGCTCACGGGCGTCTCAGCGCCGCTCTTGCGATCCTCAAGTCGTCCCCCAGCCCGAGCAAGACACAAACCGAGAACGTCCATCTGGCCCAGCAGAAGGCGAAGAAGAGCAAGAAGTAGACTGCCGCGACGCTGAGCGGGCGGTCTCGCGATGCAACGACCCCAACGCGATAGCCGCGCACTGCTGCTTCTGCGGGTGGCTGTTGCGTAAAGGGCGCTGCGTGCAGTCGTGCGGGAGGATGTTGCTGGTGATCTCGCAGTAGCGGGGCCGGATTGTTCCTTCGGCCGGGGCTGTTGTAGCCGAGGGGCCGGTGAGGGCTCCTATCAGGCTCCGGCGGCGGCGATTTGGTGCTTTTGGAGCTTCAGCAGGTTGTGGGTGGCTGTGATCAGCCGCCATTCGGAGCGTGCGGCGGATCTGCCTCGGCGTTGGAAGCGGTCGATCCGCCGGTTGAACTTCGTGTTCGCGAACACGGGCTCGATCATCGCTTTGCGTTTTCGGTAGAGCCCACCGCCGTGGTCGGTCTGGAGCACTCGCCGCATGTGCGCGTAGGGACCGCCGTCCCATCCCGGCCTGGTGCCTCGGCGTTTGCCAGCATCGGGCGGGATCAGAACCTGGATCCCCTTGTTGATCACGCTCTCCATCTGCTTCTGATGCCAGTAACCAGCGTCCGCGACGACTACCTCGGGAGTGTCGGTCACACCCGCTCGGTCAAGCTCGGTCTCGGTAGCGGTGACCATCCCTGCCAAGCGCCCGAAATCAGAGGAGTCGACGTTCACCTCGGCGGCGATCACGATCTGCTGCTCGGTCGCGGCAGCTTGCGCGTTATAGCCCTGCATGTACCCGCGTGGCGTCTTCACATTCTTCGAGTCAGGATCGGTGATGTTGACCTTCCCAGCCGGCGTCTCGGGCGGTGCGTATGGCGTTGGAGCAGCCCCGAGTCGCTTACCGTCGCTCGCGCGCCCATGCACCCGGTAAGCCTCATAAGCATCGTTCGCGCGCTGCTCGACAGCCAGCTCCTCCTCCAGCCGGCGCTTTGATTGCCGAAGGCGCTCAGGGCGCGAACGCGGAATCGGCTTGGCTTCGGCGGCACGCTTCTCATCAAGGCGACGCTTGGCCTCGCGCAACCAACCCCGCCGGCCCTGCTCAGTGGAAAGCTCCGGCGGCAGCTCATCGCCGCGCTTCTCCCCATACCGCTCGTCCTCTTCCAGGTCCACCTCTTCAGCCTCTGCAAGGATCTCCCTGGCGATCTGCTCATAGTCACGCGCCGCGTGCTGCGAAGCGTTCGCGTGTACCTTCGTGCCGTCGATCGCAACCACACCGACCTTCACCAAACCAGCCTCCGCACACAACCCCAGCACCTGACCAAACAGATCGGCGAGCGCCGTCTCATGGCGCTGGCGAAAGCGCGCGATCGTCGTGTGATCCGGACGCTGATTCGCCGCAATCACACGGTAGGCAACGTCCTCCACGCACTCGCGCTCGATCACCCGCGAGGAGCGCTGCCCCTTGCAGTACGCATAGAGCAACAGCGCGAGCAGGTGGATTCAACTGGTTGTCGCAACGCCTGACGATGAGGAGTTGCTATGCCGAGGAGAAACCGGGCGTGGGGTCGTGCCGCTGCAGCTGGAACGCGTTGGGGTGGACATCCGCCTGCGGGGCGGCGGGAGCATCGGGTCAGGTTCTGGGAGGCGATCGCTCGAGGTGCATCAAGCGAGAAGGCTGCGGTCGAGGCGGGTGTGTTGCCGAGCATTGGTGTCCGGTGGTTTCGCAAGGGTGGCGGCATGCCGCCTCTCACCCTCGTGTCGGTGTCGGGGCGTTATCTGTCCTTCACCGAGCGGGAGGAGATCGCAGTGCTGCTCGCTTGTGGTTGTGGAGTGCGAGAGATCGCGCGTCGGCTCGGCCGTGCGCCGTCGACGATCTCCCGAGAGTTGCAACGCAATGCCGCGATCGGACGTGGCCGCGTTGAATATCGAGCCTCGACCGCCCAGAGACACGCTGAGCGTCGCGCTCAACGTCCCAAGCCGGCGAAGCTCGCGGTGAATGCGCAGCTGCGGGCTTATGTGCAGGATCGGCTTTCTGGCACGGTGCAGCGGCCTGATGGGAGCGTCGCCGGTCCAGATATCGCATGGCGGGGGCGGCGTCAGGGACCGCGAAAGGATCGCCGTTGGGGACAGTGCTGGAGCCCGGAGCAGATCTCTGCCCGGTTGCGCCTGGACTTCCCCGATGATGAGTCGATGCGCGTGTCTCATGAGGCGATCTATCAGTCGCTGTATGTGCAGGGCCGCGGAGCGCTGCGCCGGGAGCTGACCGCTTGTCTTCGGACCGGTCGAGCGCTGCGGGCTCCCAGAAATCGGACGTCGAAGGGCAACCGGAGCTTCGTGACTGACGAGCTGTTGATCAGCGAGCGGCCGGCTGAGGTTGATGACCGGGCTGTGCCGGGTCACTGGGAGGGCGACTTGATCCTCGGTGTGGACCGGTCTGCGATCGGGACTTTGGTAGAGCGCTCAAGCCGGTTCACGATGCTGTTGCATCTCCCGCCGATCGAGGGTCACAACAGCCCAAGAGTGAAGAGCGGCCCGCCGATCACGGGTGCCGGCGCCGGGGCCGTTCGTCATGCGATCGCTGACACGATCGGGGCCCTTCCCGAACAACTTCGGCAGTCCTTGACCTGGGACCAGGGCATCGAGATGGCCCAGCACGTGCAACTACGGGTCGACACCGGTCTACAGATCTACTTCTGCGATCCACGCAGCCCGTGGCAGCGCGGCACCAACGAGAACACCAACGGGCTGCTGCGCCAGTACTTCCCCAGAGGCACCAACCTCGCCCGCCACAGCGCCGAGGAGCTCATGGCCGTCGCGGCAACGTTGAACAGTCGGCCACGAAAGACACTCGCGTGGCGGACACCCGCCGAGGTACTCACCGAGTACTTGAACGCCGCAGCCTGACCGCCGCCCTGCAGCATCCACGCGCCCGAAACTCGCCGAAGCAATGGCATCCCCTTAGGGTGCCAGACGGTCGCGCGCGGCTATCGCCGTTCCGGCCCGCCCTCCGGGCGAGCCTCCACGACGACAGCCGCACCCCCCAAGCAAACCAGTCGTCACTTGCCCCCTTTAGAGTCACAGGCCAACCGCGTTGCGACGACCGGTTGAGCTCAGGCCATCATCCCTGGCTCGTGCGCCGCGCGGCCGTGACCATCCCCGCGATAGGCGCCATAAAACCCAGACAGATCCATCTCCTCGATCGTCGCCAGCACGAACCACGCCAAGTGATCCTCCGGCAACCACTCCTTCAAGCTCGGCGGCAACAACAGCTCCTGCTCACGGTCACAAGCAATGAAGTTCTGGGGCATACCGACATCCTCTTCAACCCGCCGGACAGCACCCTTTGTGCAACAGCCACGCGGGACAGCGAGCGTCCGAACAAGGACCGCGCTCACGCTCGCCTTGGACGAGTTCGGAGCGTATCGTCCGGTGCTCGCAGGACGCCTGCTTCCGCATCGGGGGAACGGGAGCACGGGTTCGACGCCAGTTCGCAGCTGGAGTTCGTCCATTCCGAGCGCGAGTGGTGGCGTTGCGCGCTCGCTCGCTTGCACACGAAACCGGTAGTGCAAGGTCGGCTTGTGCCGGCTACCCGCTGATAGCGCCCGACGCTGCTGCTCTGCTGGTGGAAGGATGGCTGTTGTCGCGGCCAGCGGCGAGGTCTCCTCGGTCCTTGGAGAGGCCAATCAAGAAGCCGTAGGGGGATGGGAAGCCAAGCTGTAGCGGCACAGCCCTTGGCTCGATGGCGACCCGGCCTCCACGGCCGGGTCGCCACGGGTTGCATTCCGGGGTCGCGATGATCTCCTGCACTGTGTACGGGTCTGCCGGATAGCGCAGCCTCTTGTTGCGCGGCGGTCGTCCACCCTGGTAGCCCGGCATCGTCGCCGGAGAGCGAGGAGTCAAGCAATGTCAAGGCAGCCATGGGAATCCTCCTCCCATTGCATGTGGATTGATCCCCCTGCTCTACCAGTCGCGGCAAGTTGCACAGCCGCGTTCTTGGCGAACCACGTACCGGACGGACGCCTCAGCGGCACGCCGGCGCCGGCGGTGTTCGTCCAAGACAGCCGTCTCCCGCCGCCCTCGTGAGAGTGCTGCTCCTGGGCGGATGTGAGCGCCACGACCTCCAGACATCGGCAATCGAGACGGGTCACGCCCGCGTCCGGTGCGCGCGACACGTCGATCGAGACGCTTGCGCGCGGTGGTGAGAACCGGGCACGGAGACCACGGATAGAGGAAGAGTTCACCTGATGGCCCTGTTTTTCGCCTGAAGGAAGCCGCGACATGGATTGCCACCGGAGCCGCAGGGGCCTCTAAGATCCCGCGGGTGGAGCGTGAGGAGCTGAAGGCATTGCAGGCGCCGCTGAAGGACCGGTATAGGACGCAGCCGGGCGCGGCGCTCCTCACGCTGTGCGCGACTGGCGACCTCGGAGAGGGCGTCTCGTGCTCAGTTCGAACCGGGCACGCGGTCGCGCAGGCCGGGCTTCACCCAGCGTCGGGGGGCGACGGCTCGCTGCTGTGCTCCGGGGACATGCTCCTGGAGGCACTCGTCGCGTGCGCTGGGGTCACGCTGAGGGCGGTCGCGACCTCACTGGGGATCTCCGTGGCCTTTGGGCGCGTCCGTGCCGAGGGGGATCTGGACTTCCGCGGCACCCTCGGCGTTGACCGCGATGCGCCCGTGGGCTTCTCAGCGATCCGCCTCTCTTTCGAGCTCGAGACCGACGCCGAGGAGGAGGAGCTCGCTACGCTCCGCAAGCTCACCGAGCGCTACTGCGTCGTCTACCAGACCCTCGCTGCCACCCCCGCCCTCTCCACAGCCTTCACGACGGCGTAGCCCGGCAGGCCCACCAGAGCAAACTCGAACGGACCCGGATACTCTGTGCTAATCCGCGATGCTGCGGCGGCCGGCCTCCTGTTCGTTGCGGGTGAGCTGCGGTCAGGTCGATGCGCCGACGGGCCTAGCCGCGTTGCGCACCATCTGCCCAGCGATTACAAGTTGCTGGATCTGGCTGGTTCCCTCGTAGATGCGAAACAGGCGAGCGTCGCGATAGAGGCGCTCGACGGGGACGCCCCGCATGTAGCCTGCGCCGCCGTGTATCTGTACGGCGCGATCGGCGATGCGACCGACCGCCTCGCTGGCGAAGTACTTGCTGGCGGCGGGTGCCATGCGCCGGTCCGCGCCGCTGTCGTAGGCACGGGCACTCTCCAGCACGAGCGCACGGGCGGCCAGGTATTCGGTTTGTGAGTCGGCGAGCATCCCCTGGATGAGCTGGTGCTCTGCGATCGGCTTGCCGCCCTGCCTGCGCTCGACAGCGAAGTTCAGTGACTCGTCGACGAGCCGCTCAGACAACCCGACGCAGAGGGCCGCGATGTGCAGCCGCCCGTGCGCGAGGCATCGCATCGCGGTTAGGTATCCGGTGCCCTCGCTCGCGCCCACGAGCGCTGACTCGGGCACACGGACCCCGTCGAGGTACACGTCGGCGGTCCAGGCACCGGCCTGACCCATCTTTGTGTCTTTGGGAGCGACGCTGAGTCCGGCGGCGTCGCGCGGGACCGTGAACACAGAGATCCCCTGGCTGGGCTTCTCGGCCTTGCTGGTGCGGGCGAAGACCATGAACAGGTCGGCGATGGGCGCGTTCGTGATGTAGCGCTTGGCGCCGTCGATGACCCATTCGACGCAGTCGCGTCGTGCGCGCGTCACGAGCCCGGCCGGGTCAGAGCCAGCCTCCGCCTCGGTCAGCGCGAACGCGGCCGTCACCGCCCCGGAGGCGAGTCCGGGCAGCAGCTGGCGCTTCTGCTCGTCGGTGCCGCCCTCGATCAGCACATGGCCAGCGATGCCGTTGTTGGTCCCGAACATCGACCGGAACGCCGGTGTCGTGTAGCCCAGCTCGAACACGAGCTGGACCTCCTCGGTCATGGTCATGCCAAGCCCACCGTGCTCGATGGGAAGCGCGAACCCGTAGAGGCCCATGTCGATGGCGTGCTGACGGATGCGATCGGGGATCGCGTCGCTCTCGTCGATCGTCGTCTCTTCCGGGACTACCTCGGAGCGCACGAATTGCCTTACCGCGCGCACCATGTCCTGCAAGTCGTCGTGCTCCATCGTTCATCTCCTGGCCAAGTGCTCTACACGCCCGCCGGTGCAACATTCTCGAAGATTGCGGTCATTCCCTGGCCACCCCCGATGCACATGCTCTCAAGCCCGTAGCGCCCACCGCGACGGCGCAACTCCCGCAGCAAAGTAGCCAGGATCCTCCCGCCCGTCGCTCCGACGGGATGACCGAGTGAGACGCCCGACCCGTGTACGTTGACGCGCTCGAGGCCGTCGGGCAGATCCCACTCGTGTAGGACCGCGAGCACCTGTGCCGCAAACGCCTCGTTGAGCTCAATGAGGTCCATGTCCTCCATCCTCAACCCGGCTCGCTCAAGGGCCCGCCGAGTCGATGGGATGGGACCGATGCCCATGCTCGCCGGCGCGACACCTGCGACTGCCCACGTCACGAGGCGGGCGAACGGCTGCAAGCCGAGCTCCGCCGCCTTGTCCGGGTGGGTGACGACACACACGGCCGCGGCGTCGTTCTGAGAGCTCGCGTTCCCGGCGGTCACCGTCGCCTCGGGATCGGCGCGCGCCATCAGTGCCCGCAGGTTGCCGAGCCGCTCGAGCGTTGTGTCAGAACGCGGGTGCTCGTCACGCTCGATCAACCTCTCATCCTCCCGGCTCTTGACGGACACAGGAACGATCTCCTCAGCGAATACGCCGCTCTCTTGAGCGGCAACCGCGCGCTGGTGCGAGCGCAGTGCGAGCTCGTCCTGCTCCGTGCGCGAGATCCCATACTGGCGGCGCAGGTTCTCAGCCGTCTCGATCATGCCGCCGGGCACCGGAAAGTGGAGCCCGCCGGCGGTCACCCGGCCCCGCGCCAGCCGGTCCTCCAACGTCACGCTACCGCCCTTGATGCCCCAACGCAGACCCATCGCATAGAACTCGGCCTGACTCATACTCTCGGCACCCCCCGCGAGAACGAGATCCGCAACACCGGTCTGGACCTCCATGCAGCCGAGCATGATCGCCTGAAGGCCAGAACCGCAGCGCCGATCGAGCTGAAGCCCCGGAACCTCGATCGGCAGACCCGCGTCGAGCGCGGCCACCCGACCGATCGCCGGCGCCTCGCCATTCGGATAGCACTGGCCGAGGAGCACATCGTCGATCTCCAGCGGCGGCAGCGATGTCCGCCGGAGAAGCTCCCGGATGACCGTCGCGGCCAGCTCTGCGGGCGGCACGTCGCGGAAAACGCCGCCGAAACCGCCGACGGCTGTTCTCAGCGGCTCGCAGATCACAGCCTCACGCACGGTCGGAGAGCTTGCCACAAATCGCACGCCGGCATATGGCATCGGTGGCGCCTTCGCGAGACCCTGACCCGATAGGACTCATGTCTGCGTTGCGCTTTCGCGTCAATGCGGTCGCGCGCCCCGATGCCGAGCAGACGACCGCAACGGACGACTTCGGGCGCGTTGCTTGGCGATCGGCTCACGCTTGCTCCCACCCGGCGTTCCCGGAAGCGGTCACACCCTGCTCGCGAGGCCCCGTTCCTCGTCCGAGGCAGGCGTCCGCGCAGGGATCATGGAGGCGCCCGCTTGCTTACGCGAAGCGGAAGCCCGCTGGATCCCATCCGAGACTCAGCGCTGCCTGCGCCGCCTCTGCGCCTCCTCATCGAGGGCGCGCGCGCCAGCAATGTCCCCCTGCAAGCGAAGCGTCTCAGCGAGGTTGTTCATGCTGCCCGACGTTTCCGGGTGTGCGTAGCCAAGCACTCGCTCGCGTCCCTTCAATGTGCGTTCGTGCAGCTTCCGCGCGGCGGGGAGATGCCCCTGTGCGCGAAGCGTCTCTGCGAGGTTGTTAATGCACGTCAGTGTATCGGGATGATCGTCGCCCAGCACTCGCCTAGAGGCGTCCAGTGCCTCTTCTTGGAGGGCGCGCGCACCAGACAGATCTCCTTGCGCATGCAGCGTCTCAGCGAGATTGTTAATGCACGTCAGGGTGTGAGGATGCTCGTCCTCGAGCACCCGTCGAGATGTCTGTAGTCCCTCTTCATGGAGGGTGCGCGCATCTTCTAGAAACCCCTGTGCGTGCAGCGTAACCCCGAGGTTGGTGATGCTGATGAGCGTGCTGAGGTGCTCGTAGCCGAGCACCTGCCGACGTTTTTCGAGAGCCAGTTCTTGGAGGGTGCGCGCATCGGCCAGATCCCCTTGCGCATACATCGCCTCGGCGACGTAACTCATACTTTCGAGCGTAGCGGCGTCTTTGTCGCCGAGCGTCCGCCAGCGCCTTTCGAGCACTTCTTGGTGGAGGGTTTGCGCGCCGGCCGGGTCTCCTAGCGCGTACAGCGTCCGGGCGAGATTGTTGACGCTAATCAGCATGTTTGGATGGTCGTCGCTGAGCACCGGGCGTGACTTCTGCAGCACCTCTTCGTTGAGGGCGCGTGCCGTCGAATACTCGCCACGCTGAAATGCGTAGTTGCCGATACCTGAGAGGAGTAGGGCGGTCAGGAGCGGGTCCTCGGCGAGTACGGATGATGCAGGCACCGCCGCATGGCGCGCGTGAGCGGCGATACCAGCCAGCGCGACATCACCCTCTTGAATCCAAACCGTTCTGAACGCGTTGCTTAGCGCGATCGCCGTTGCTCGCCTGAGTGTCGCTAGGCGCTCGTGCTCAGCGACCTTTGTGGTGTGTCTCATCGTTCGACTGACCAGCGCGTGAACCTGCACCATCTCTCGCGCACCGGCAAGACGCTCGACCAGGCAGTGACGAGTAGTTTGAGCCACTGCACGAGCGGTCCTGCTCGTCGCGGCGCGCTCATCCAGCTCGTCAGCCTGGGTGAGGATCGCCTTGATGAGCTGTGGGGAGATAGGGTCCGCTGCCAGCAGGCTGGCGATCAGCAGCATCTCGCGACCCTCGCTGTCGAGCTGGTTGACGCTGCGCAGCAATGTTGCCGCGATGCTCTTGTCGTGAACGGTCGGCAGCTCATCAGCAAGCTCAATTGCGAGCTCGAGCTCATCCTCGTCAAGCGAGCCCAGCGCCGTGCGGTACTCGCTGATCGAGCGCAGCTCCGCCTCATGGCGCAGAGCGCCGGCGGCCAAGGTGATCGCCAACGGATGACCGGCCAGGTCGGCAACAATCCCGTATGCGGCGTTCTTCTCGCACTCGCCGATCGGACGGCGATACCGGGTCAGCAACTTGAACGCCTCATCGGGTTCAAGGCCGGCGAGAGGGACCGGGTACGCAAGGTCGCTGTAGGCAGTGCTGCGTGTCGTAATGAGGGTCTTTGCGTTGGGGTGCGGCGCAAACCACTCATACACCCTCGCGGGATCAAGACCCTCGGGGAGATCATCGACCACCCACAGACACGGTCCGTCGGCATCGGCGATCTTTGAGCGCACAAACGCCTCGATCTGCTGTTGGGTGGCACCCTGCACGTCCGGGTGACGATGCTGAGTTGCGATGACGCGTAGCTGACCGCTGCGCTCAGCGCCGACCATCACCGCGCTCATCCCCCCATCTTGTTCTGGTGCTTCTTGCAAGCTGCTCGCGCGCAGCCAGTAGATCCCTCCCGGGTAGCCCGCCGCGAAGCGCAGCGCATACTCCTGAGCCAAGAGCGACTTGCCGACCCCCCCGATGCCCACCAGCTGCACCGCCTCAGGGCCCTCAACGCCGGTGGTCAGGGTCGAATCACCCGCGCACACTGCCGAATGCACCCGCCATAGCTCCGCCAAGCGCCCCACAAATCCCGGCGAGCCAAACAGCTGAAAGCCAAAGTAGGAGGAGTCCTCTCGTGCCCTGCCACCCAACGGAAGCTGATCGATGCGTTCCAGATGCTGAGCGATCATCTCCGCTACTTCACCCCAGCACCCCGGGCCAGCGGATGGGATCGCAAACCGCGCGTCGCGCAGCTCAACCGGATGGATGTGCTCAGTGATCGAACCACCCAACTCGTCGCGCTCAGGGTTGACGACCAACACTCGATCGCGGGGGTTGCCTTGACTCTGCGCCGCCAAGAACGCGGCCATCAGCTCTGACTCGCATGCGGACCGCGTCGGATAGATCGCCGAGAAGAAGGCCAGCAGCACGCGCGAGCGCGCCAGCGCATCGCACACACGGGCCGTGATCCCCTCGAAATGCTCGATGTCATTCTCGTCACGGAATACCCGTAGCTCCCGCGCCTTTAGCGCGGCGTACAACTCATCTACGCGCGCACTATCCCCGTGGGCGTAGCTGAGAAACACGTCATACACGGCGTCCAACGTCACCCCGCCTTTCGGCCGCCACCACACGATGAACCGCTCAGAGAATCTTAGAGGCGCTGATCCTTGAGACAAGCAGAAGCCAAGACAAGCGGGCGGCGCCTTGCCTGCTAGGTAAGTCAGAGACGTGCCCAGACTACTGGCCTCCGAGCTCGGAAGCGAGCGCGTCGGCGGACGCCGCTCAGGCTCCCCCTCCGGACAACCACCGGGTCTGAGGCTCGGCGAGTTGAGCGCTTCCGCGTATCGCGGGATGAAGCTGGTTCGGTGATCAGTTGGCTGCGTTGAGGATCGCGCGCGCGGTGCGACGAACGTCGTCTTCGGTCGTCGACCAGTTGGAGAACGACACTCGCAAAGCGTGACGTCCGCGCCAGGCTGTGCCGCCGAGCCAGCATTCGCCGTCGGCTTGCACGCGGGCGAGGTGCTCCGGCGTTCCTGCGACCAGGACCTGGTTCAGTACGACGTCGTTTAGTACCTCCAGGCCGCCCTGCCGGAGTAGGGAGGCCATGAGCGTCGCGTGCCCGCAGCATCGCTCGACGAGTTCGGCGACGCCGCGCCGGCCGAGATATCGCAGCGCCGCGTACACGGGGATCGCACGCCCTCGGCGGGAGGCCTCGGGCACGAACTCCGCTGGCTCTCGGTGATCGCTGCGGGCGAGATACGCTGTGCTTACCGCCATCGCACGCGGTAGCGCCTCTGGTGGCGCAACGATCGCGAGCGCGCAGTCGTAGGGAACGTTGAGCCACTTGTGCGCATCGACGGCCCAGGAGTCGGCCCGGTCCCTGCCGGCCACCAGGCCCTCGAAGCGCGGCGACGCGGCGGCCCACAGGCCGAACGCTCCATCGACATGAAGCCACGCGCTGTGCTCAGCCGCGAGGTTTCCGATCGCCTCAAGGGGATCGCACGCGCCAGTGTTGACGTTGCCCGCCTGGGCACAGAGGAGCACCGGGCCCTTCGTAGCGAGCAGCAATCCCTCGAGCGCCAACGGGTCCATCGCACCGTTGGCGTCGACGCCCACTCGCGTCACGCGATCGTGACCAAGACCGAGGTAGCGAAGTGCCTGTAACACGGTCACGTGTACCTCCTCGCCGACCAGCACCTCGATTGGCGGAGCCCCAAACAGTCCCTGCGCGTCAGCATCCCAACCCACTCGCCGTAACAGCTCGCCGCGCGCAGCCGCCAGGCAGCTGAAGTTGGCCATCTGCGCGCCAGTGACGAAGCCAACGCTCGCGCTCCGGGGGAGACCAAGCAACTCCAGGACCCACCCCGCTGCGACCTCCTCGGCGACCGCCACCGCCGGCGATGCGCTGTACATGCCGCACATCTGATCCCAGGCGGAAACAAGCCAATCAGCCCCCAGCGCGACCGGGAGCGACCCACCGACGACAAATCCGAAGTAACGCGGCCCAGCGGATGCGACCAGCCCTGGATCGACATCAGCAGCCAACTGCTCAAGGACGTCCACCGCACCCTCACCGGAATCGCTCAGCGGCCGACGCAGGGCTACCGGATCGGAGCCGCCCACGTGCCGCTCGCTCACACCGTCGAGGTATGCGCGCGCCAGCCGGTGTGCATGAGCGAGCACGTCTTCGTCGGTCACCGCCGGAACAGCTTATCCCGGCCGCAGCCGTATTCAGCTTCGAGGACGCAGGGGCGGCCGGCGCGCGTAGACTCTCCCGGCGTGTCGGCCACGGGAGACCCTGGGTATGCGTTGAGCTCCTCCAGCGAGGACGAGCACGAGCGGCTGGTCCGCCAGGCCGACATGTATGCGCCGTTCACGCGCCGTCTGCTGGCGCGTGCTGGGATCGAGCCCGGGATGCGGGTCCTCGATGTGGGCTGCGGGCCGGGCGACGTCAGTTTGCTTCTGTCAGAGCTGGTCGGCGCCGACGGTTCGGTGGTCGGGGTCGAGCGCGACGAGCAGGCGCTCGCGAGGGCGCGTCAGCGGGCGGTCGAGTCTGACATCGAGAACGTCGAGTTCGTGCTCGGGGACTTCCGCGAGGTCGAGCTCGCCGGTGACCCGTTTGACGCGTTGGTCGGGCGGCTCGTGCTGATGTACCAGGGTGACCCGCCCGCGGCGGTGCGGGCCGCGGCACGCCACGTACGCCCGGGTGGGGTGGTCGTGTTCGCGGAGATGTGCATGCGCACGGGGTCTGCGATACCGCAGAGATTCTTGGTGTCCTGGCCGCATACCCCGGCGTCTGAGCAGCTCAGCGAATGGATCGATGGCGCCTTCGGCGGGCTGGGCACGCAGCCGGACATGGGAATGCGGTTGCCCGCAACGTTTGCCGAAGCCGGCCTGCAGCCCAACCTGGACCTCGACAGTGAAGTCGCGATCGCTGTTGGCGAGGACGCGGTCTCCGAGGCCGTGGACTACGCCCGCAGCTTGCTGCCCGGGATCGTAGCTGCCGGGGTAGCCACCGAAGAGGAAGTGGACATCGACACCCTCGCCGAACGCCTGCACGCCGACACCGGACCCGCCGGACGCATCTCGCTCTGGCCGACAATCATCGGCGCCTACGCAACAAAGCCGCAGTAACGCTACTACTCGCGCGAGCGACCGGGATCTGCGCCGTCACACTGATGCTTAGACAGCATTGCGAGCGTGCTTCAGGATGAGCCGGGCTGGTTTAACGAAGGCTCTACCCGTGGTTTCGTCTGCGTTGACACGTCTAAGGATGACGATGCCCAGCCGCACACCGGCGTTGCTGCTCCAGGCCCTGGTTGCGTGGCGTGGAGGTTCAGCTCGCGCGGGTGCTGCGCCTGGCCTCCTTTCGTCGAGCCCATCTTTCGGCGGCGTACGCGAACAGCAGGAGCACCAACATGGGCGCCCCCATCAACATGCTTGAGCCGACGAGGATCGTGACTAGCGAGCTGAGAGCCGTCATGAGGATGAACGCGGCCGCATTAAGCATGTTCTGGGCGTTCAGGAGAATCGCCACGCGCAGCACTGAGACAGCGAGCTTGACGGGACGCTGTCTGGAGGTGTCCATTTGCAGCGCCCACTCCAGCTCAGCCCGTGCCGCATGCGCGCCGGTCCATGTAGAGGGCCGCCGTTCGAGCCGGTACTGAAAGAAGCGCTCGATGGGCCTGCGCGACTCGTATTCACGGCACCTCAGCAGCTTCTTCGGCTCCAGCCAGCCAGCGGCGATCGTGATGCCAAGCGCCAGCCTGTACGTCCATGGCTGGCGGTCGGGCAGCAGCCACGCCGCTACGCGATCGCCAATGCGGTGGCCGACCGCTCTTCCGATCTGGACGGCAAGCCATGCGCCAAGCGCTCCCACGAGCACCATGGCCAAGACCGCAAGATGAGGTACAGCGCTCATGCGGTGCTCGGACGGCCTAGGGGACGGGCGTGGGAGCGCACAGGCGAGGCCGTACGCGCCTCGCGAAGGGCATCGTGGGCGGCCTGAAGCTGGCTTTGGTCCAGCCAATACTCACGGCGAGGGCGCCTGCTGGCGCGGGCCGCCGTTTCCTGGCCCTCCCATGCGGAGAGGAGGATCTTGCGCTCCTCCAGGAGATGGAGAATCGGGTAGAGCACTCCCGACGGGATACCGCTCTCACGGATGATCTCCAGGCCGAACCGCCGCTTGGCGGGATCAGACACGAACAGACCCAAGACCAGCACTCCCTGCGGGCTCAGGCGGCGTCGCTTTCGCACGCAGAAAACTCTACTATGTACCCGCCGAAAAGTCTACTATGCCCTCCATGCTTCTCCCTGCCTGCGGAACAGGACCAACCCAGCTTTATCGCTCGAACACCCTCACCACGTTCGAGGTTCCGGTGGCGAACGGGTAGTCGGCTTCCGTTTCGGAGAGCACGCGGAACTGGTAGCGGGCGGGGCCGGGGAGGCGGAAGTGGTAGAGGTAGGCGAAGCGTCCTCCCGCGCGGGTGCGGATCACGTGGAACTCGATCCAGGGGCTGCCGGGGGAGCGGGCCTCGAGCACGAGCTGCTTGCCGCCTGGTGGGATCGGGTCGCCGCGCAGATGGCCGCTGAAGTTGATCGTGCCGCTGGAGGCCGCCGTGCGCGGGGCGATGTGGAGGTGCAGCGCGGCGGGGACGGTCAGGGTCAGCGTTTGCAGCGCCGCGGGCTTGGCTTCGGCCGGGCTCTGCCGATAGCCGATGCGCAGCGTGGTGGAGGGCAGGTTGTGGGGGAGGGCGAGGGTCCAGTGGCCGTTGGCGCCCGTGCGCGGGGCGGCCAGCAGGGTGGTCGGGGCGCCCTTGTAGCTGGGCGACTCGCACACTTCCAGCTGGGCGCCGGGGATCGGCTTTCCGCTCGCCCCAGATCCGTTCGGCGCGGCCGTGCCGGGTGAGCTGCCGCTCGTGCTCGCGGGGCTGGTCAGCGTCCCTTCGATCGTGTGCCTTGGGCCGTAGCGGGCGCGCAGGCGGGTGCCCTTGTGGCCCTTCCAGTCCGCAGTCAGAATAGGTCTCTGGCCGGTGCCCTGACGGCTTGCCGCGGCGCTCTGGGCGCAGACAGCGGGGGCGGGGGGACTGGAGAGGACCGGGTTCGCGACGTCGATCTCGCGGTCGAGCACGGTCGCGGCGTTGCCGGCGGCGTCGGTCACGCTCACGATGAGGTGGTGCTCGCCGTTGGCCAGGGCGGTCGTGTCGAACGGTATGTCGGCGCTCGCTTCGGCCGGGCAGGGCTGGGGGTAGAGGAAGGCGGGCAGCCCGTCGGTCGTGCCGCCGACGTTGCGGCAGCGCCCGCCGTCTTCGTCGATCACTTCGTGCGCGAGCACCTTGCCATCGACCTCGACGATCGCTTCGTACACGCCGGAGCCGGGGTCCGTCGCGTGGAAGGCCACGTCGCTGGTGGCGCTGACGGTGGGGTCTTCGGCGAGTCCGCCACTGACCGCGGAGACGGTGGGGCCCGTTGGCTGGGAGAGGGTAATGTCCGCCGCGAAGAGCTCTACCTCGGCGTCGTAGGTGATTTTGCCGCCTTCGTTGGTGGGGCACTGCGCTTCGGGGATGAGGGACCCGCAGTAAGTATTCAGTGACAGATTGCCGCTCCCGAGTGCACTGGGAGGGGCTATAACACGATTTTCCATAGCCAATGGCTCGGAAAGACTACCTTCCCCAATACAGCCATCTCCCGCTCGACACTCGCTGAAGGTCTGGCCTTCGATGTCTTGAGAGGCATTGCCTGACATCCAGAAGAGATATGAAGCATCTTCATTGGACCCACCGAGCGTATTGCCGGCTCGCCATAGAGTTGCGCCGGTGATCGTCTCACCTTCGGGCGCGTTGAATGCCCACGTCGCTTTGTCGAATTCTGAATCTGCGGGATGTTCATGACCTGCATCGACCGCCGCAATCAGTCCGCCCCCAGATTCACACCTGTTTAAGGTGACGTCGTACGTGGCATGTGGCAGCGCGCTCCACCCAACCGTCGGCGCGACCTGCCCACTTGGGGTGCGGCACGAGTACACGTGGTATTCCCCCGCCCACGCACTTCCCGCGAGCGCGGCCGACACAAGGGCGGCGGCGAGGCCCACCGCGAGCCCTGCGGCGACTGCTACCACCACTACCCCTCTCAACGCCTTTTTTTGGGTCATCTCCTTCGATCTGTCGGTCTGGGTCCGGCGATGCCCCCCCTGCGAATTGTTCCATGCTCCCACCGGCGGTGCGTAGGGTGGGCTCGCCTCGTTGCCGCGCTGGCCGGTGTCCCGGCGCGCGCCGGCAGCTGGGTGCTGGGGCCGGCGGCGGCTATGCCGCGAAGCGCAGCGGCAGCTCGGCGAGGCCGTAGATGCCGGTGATGCCCTCGAACACCGGCTCGCCGGCGAGCTCCAGCCCCGGCATCCGCGGGGCGAGGAAGGCGAGCGCCTCCTGCAGCTCGACGCGCGCGAGGTTGGCACCGACGCAGAAGTGCACGCCGGCGCCGAACGTGAGCACGCGTGCGCGGTCGCGCTCGGCGGCGATGTTGAATTCGTCGGGGTCGGTCCCCGCGCCGTCGCCTTCCCCGGGGAGGTCGCGGTTGCCGGTGAACGCGCACACCATCACGATCGTGCCGGCCGGGAACGTGACGTCGCGGAAGGTGACCTCTTCGACGAGGATGCGGGCGGTGAAGGGGGTGATCGGCTCGAAGCGCAGCGCCTCCTCCACGGCCTGTGCGGCCAGCTCTGGCCGTTCCCCCAGCAGCTGCCACTGGTCGGGGTGTTCCGCGAGCAGCCTGACGGCGTGCGCGAGCTGGCTCTGGGTCGTGTCGACGCCGCCGATCAGGATGTTGAGCACGAGGTTCACGCACTCCACGTCGGAGAGTCGCTCGCCCTGCTGGCCGAACTGGGGATGCGAGCCGGAGGCGAGTGTCTCCCCGCTTCGGTCGGCAGCGATCAGCAGTGAGATCAGGTCATCGCCGGGCTGCTCGCGGCGGGCGCGCACCAACCCCCACGCGTACTCGTAGAACTCCGACACCGCCTGTTCGATCGCCGGTTTCTGCTCGGTCATCGAGATCGCGTCGAACTGGCGCTGGATCCAATTGGACCAGTGGTGCAGCCGCGGCGCGTCCTGGAGCGGCGCTCCCATCACGTGCGCGATCGCCTGCGAGGGGTACGGCTTGGCCACGTCGCGCACGAACTCGCAGCTCACTGTGCCGTCCCGCCCGCGCGGAGGAGCCGTTGCGCCGGGGGCCGACACGGCACTCGACACAGCACTCGCCACGGCCTGCACCGCCGGGTTCACCGCTGGGTTCACCGCGCGATCGGGGGGGCCGGCGGCCGCGGACCCCGCACCCTCCACGACCCCCCCTCCACGGCCGGCCGTTCCGGCCGGGCCGCTCATCCCATCCCAAATCTCCCCCAACAACTTGCGCATCACCGGGCGGTAGCGCTCGACGGCGCGCGGGGACAGGGCGGGGTTGACGAGGCTGCGCAGGCGAGTGTGGTCGGGGCCGTTGATGTGGAGGATGTTGCGACGCATCTCCTCGTACAACGGCCCCTCGCGCACCTCGAAGATCTGTGCGATCGTCATGCCGGGGAAGATCGCCGCGCGCGTGCGCAGGAAGAACTCGACCGCCTCGCGATCGAGCACCGCGTAGCCGTACGGCCCCGCTGCCAGCCACCCGCCCACCGACCGAAGTTCGGCCAGCAACTCACGCATCCTCGCGTGAAAGCGCTCCCCCCGCAGCGTCGGGTCGAGGTAGTCGAGGGTGGGGAGCTCCAACTCTTCCACGCGCGGCATGCGGCGACGCTACCACGCGCGGGCCGCGCGCGCGGTGCGTCATCCCTCGTCCCCGATCCCTCCCACGGAGTTTGTGGATGCCCCCTCCGCGGGTTGCCCGCCGTGCGCCTCGGCGCGGCGGGCCGCTCACCTTATTTTTTGGGGTGGACGATCTGCTTGAGCCCCGCTCCGGGTGTGAACTTAGGGGCCTTCGAGGCCTTGATTTTGACTTTCTCCCCGGTGCGCGGGTTGACGCCCTGGCGTGCGGCCCTTTTCACCACGGAGAACTTGCCGAAGCCGGTGATCACGACCTCGTCGCCTTTCTTCAGCGTCTTGCCCACGGTGGCGACGAACGACTCGAGTGCGCGCGAGGCGTCGGCTTTGGAGAGACCGCTGTCGGTGGACAGCGCGTCGACGAGCTGCGTCTTGTTCATGGATGCTTCCTTTCGAGTGAGAAGCCGGCGAGCCGGGCCTCTCTTGTTGGATCAATAACGAGCAAGCCGCGCAGACTAGCGCTAACGGCGGAAAGACCGCTTGCCAGAAAGGATTTGGCCTACCGCGCGAGCTTCTTGGAGCAGGGGGGGACAGGCCCCCCTCCCGACCACCCCCCGGCAGTTCAGGTCAGCGCGCGAGCTTCTTGCCCGGGTTCAAAAGACCCTTCGGATCGAACACCCGCTTGATCTCTTCGTGCAGTCGCAGCGCCCCGGCGGGCCATTGCCTGGCCAGCTGGCCGCTCTTGCACAGGCCCACACCGTGCTCGCCGCTGATCGAGCCGCCCAGCTCGACGGCGAGCGCGAACAGCTCGTCGGTGGCCGCCGCGGCGGCCGTGAGATCGGCCTCGCTGCGGGGGTCGACGAGCAGATTGGCGTGCACGTTGCCGTCGGCCGCGTGCCCCCACGCGCACGAGCGCAGCCCGTGGCGCGCGGCGATCTCCGCGAAGCGCGCCAGCGCCTCGGCGAGGCACTCGACGGGGACGACCACGTCCTCGCTCACCTTCCCGCCGCGCATCGCGCTGACCGCGCCCGGCACGCGGTCGCGCCATTCCCACAGCGCCGCGCAGTCGGGGCGGCGCAGCTCCAGGGCGCCCCCGCCGAGCACCGCGGCCAGTTCGGCGTGCGCGGCGCGAGCCTGTTCGCGCGTGCCGTCCACCTCGGCGAGCAGCATGAACTCGGCGTGCACCGGCAGTGCCGTCCCGTTGCCGCCGGCCCACGCGCCGGCCGCCATCCGCAGCGCCTCGCCGTCGACGAAGTCGAGCGCCGCCGGCACGATCCCCGCGCCGAGCACGTCGAGGATCGCCGCACACCCCTGCTCGCGGGTGGCGTGGAAGGCGATCAGCGGCAGCGCGGACTCGGGCGCCGGCGCCAGCCGCAGGCGCACGGCGGTGATGATCCCCAGCGTCCCCTCGGAGCCGATCAACAGGCTCTCGAGGTCATACCCGGCGACGTCCTTGCGGTAGGCCCCACCGAGCGCGATCGTCTCGCCGGGCGCCACCACCGCCTCCAGGCCCGTGACCCAGTTGCCGGTCACGCCGTACTTGAAGGCGTGCGGCCCACCGGCGTTGGTGGCGACGTTGCCGCCGATCTGCGACTGCTCGGAGGCCCCCGGGTCGGGCGGGAAGCAGAGCCCGTTCTCGCGCGCGATCCGCTGCACGTGGCGTGTGCTCACGCCAGCCTCGGGCGTCATCCGCCACAGCGCCGGCTCCAGTTCGCGCACCGCGCGCATCCGCTCCAGCGAGCACACCACGCCGCCGCCGAGCGGCACGGCGCCGCCGGCCAGTCCGGTGCCGCCGCCGCGCGGGATCAACGGCACCTCGCGCTCGTAACAGAGCGCCATCACCGCCGCCACCTCGGCGGTGCCGCCGGGGCGCACCACGAGGTCGGCGCTGCCGCTCAGCCCGCGGCTGCGGGTCGCGTCGTGGTTGTACTGGTTCCACTCGCCCGCGCCGCCACCTTGGGCGCCGTTGGCTGGGCTAGGAGGCACCAGCACGTGCTCGGGGCCCACCAGCCGCGCGAACTCGGCCTGCAGCGTGGTGTCGGCGAGCGTGCCCACCATCTCAGCGTAGAGGGTGGAGTAGGTGGCCAAAGGCCGCTGCGCTGGGCCCCTCGAGCATTCAAATCAGACCTTGCACGACGAGTGGCGAAGTGGGCGCGGCGGGGGACACGGCCGGAGCATCGGCGGTTCCGAGGAGCCGCTCCAGCTGGCGGCGCATCAGGCGGTACCCGTTGAACGGATCGACCGCGGGGTGCCCCAACATGAAGCTGGTCTTGCGGTCGCACAGCGCGGTGTTGGCGGGTAGCCGCGACGTGGCGGGGCCGTCGCGCACGAGTTCCATCTCGCAGCCGAACGCGCGCGCGAGCAGCCGCATCTGTGCGAGCCGGCCGATGATCGCCGGGCCGGCGGTGTGAAAGACGCCCTCGCACTCCTGCGCGATCAGCTCGCACAGGCGCTGGGCGTAGTCCCACGCGTAGGTCGGCGTGCGGCGCACGCCCTGCGGCGCGAGCAGCAGCCGCCCGGCGCGCAGCGAGGTCACCCACCGCAGCGGCTGCCCGGAGCGCTCCCACACGTACCGTGCGCGCGCCTGCGCGTCCGCTTCGGAGGCGGACGCGGGGATCGCGAGGTTGATCCCGTACACATCCGCCGGGCGGGTGATCAGCCAGCTGCCGCCGAAGCCCCGCACGAGTTGCTCGCGGCTTACCAGCGAGCGCCCGAGCGCGGTGGTCGGCTCGGTCGGGTCCTCCTCGTCCCAGCACTCCCCCGAAGGCCGCGCACCGCTGAAGACGTGCTCGCAGGAGACCAGCGCGTAGCGGGCACGCACCGCGCGCGCGGCGGCGAGCGTGTTCTCGACGCCGAGCTCATCGGCCTCGACCAACGGCGACTCGCGCTCCGTGCGCCCCTGGCCGCTCGGGGCGCCGGTGTGCACGACGACGTCCGGTTCGAGCTCTTCGGCGAGCGCGACGCAGGCGTGGCGATCGCTCGGGTCGAGCTGCGCGGTGCGCGCTCCGAGCAGGCTCACCGGCGTCTCGTGCCAGGTGCCGAGCACGCTCCAGCTCTGCTGGGTCGCCGCCGCGGCGACGTTCGAGCCGACCAGTCCGCCGGCGCCGGTCACGAGCAGGCGCATCGACCCCGCCCCCGCGTGGCCCTGCCGTCAAGCCGTTTGCCCCGCTCCTCTCCCTGCCAAACCCCGCGGCGCCGCATTCCCCTGCCGCGCATCGCACGTCACATTATACATCGACGTACGTCCCTATCAAGGACTTGTAGAAATATCACATGTCGAGAGATGCCCAACCTTGGGAGGTGGGCAGGAAGGCGTTGCTGCCATAGCGCGCGAACGGGAGCGGCGCCGAGCTGAGGTGGTTGGCGAGCATCCAGCGCGAGAGTTCGGCGATGTGCTCGGGCTGGATCCTCCCGACCGCGGGGGGGTTGCCCGGCGCGCCGCCGGCGTCGAACAGCGGCAGATAGGCGCGCAGCGAGGCGGCGGTCAGCGCGCGCGGCAGCGACGGGTTGGCGTGCAACAGCTCTGCCAGTGAGCGGGTGGGATCGCGCAGCGTGTCCTCGTAGCCGTGCACCGTGGCGGCGAGGAAGTCGCGTACCAGCGCTGGATCGGAGCGCGCGAGCGCGCTGTTGGTGAATGCCACCAGCCCCGGATACTCGGGGCCGCCGTTGCGGTCCAGCCAGAAGGGCGTGATCGGATGGCCTTGCACTTCGAGGCCGACGCCGTCGTCGGGGATGAAGCCGGTGAAGGCCGCTACCCGCCCGGCGAGGAGGGCCTGCGCGCCGTTGAAGCCGACGGTCACGACGTGCACCTTCGCCGGGTCGCCGCCGGCGTGGCGTACCTCGGTGTCGAGCACCGCCAGGTCGGAGGGCACGCCGGTGATCCCCACGGTGGCGCCCTGCAGCTGCGCGGGGGAGCGCAGGTGCTCGGAGGCGAGCGCGATCAGCCCGCCGACGGGGCGCTGCACGAGCGCCATCACGGCCTTGTCGTGGGTACCCTGGTCGATCGCGGTGGCGACGTCGCTGCCGTCGGCCAGCCCGAACTGCGCGCGCCCGGAGCTGACGAGGCTGAGCGGTTCGACGGTCGCGCTGGGGGCCACCACCTGCAGCTCGATGTTCTCGCGTCGGTAGTACCCCGCCGCGAGCGCACGGTAAATGCCGGCGTGCACCGCGTTGGGCGTGAAGTCGAGGATCAGCGTCGCCTTGGTCGGGTGCGCCAGCGCGCCGGGGAGCGGTTTCGCTGCGCCGCTCGAGCCGCATCCGCCGAAGGCAAGCGCGATCGCCGCGGTGATCGCCGCGATGAGCATGCTCGGGGGCCGGTATCTTGCAGTCATCGTGAAGAGCGCCTCCCCCCCATCGCAGGCGGACACGGCGGACGGGCGCACGCTATCGGGAGAACCGGTCAAGGAGCTCTACACCGCACAAGACCTCGCCGCCCGCGCGGACCCGCCGGGGGCGCCGCCGCTGGGGGCCACGGATCCGATCGGGCGCCCGGGCGAGTACCCGTTCACGCGCGGGGTATACGAGTCGATGTACCGCGGGCGGCTGTGGACGATGCGCCAGTTCGCGGGGTTCGGCACCAGCGAGGAGACCAACGAGCGCTTCCACTACCTGCTCGAGCACGGCCAAACCGGGCTCTCGACCGCGTTCGACATGCCCTCGCTGATGGGCCACGACTCCGACAGCCCGCGCTCGTTCGGCGAGGTCGGCCGCGAGGGGGTGGCGGTGGACACCGTCGAGGACATGCGGACGCTGTTCGCGGGCATCGACCTCGGCGAGGTGTCGGTGTCGATGACGATCAACGCGCCGGCGGCGATCATGCTCGCCTTCTACGTGGCCGCGGCCGAAGCGAGTGCCGACCCGCTCGGCGGAGCGTCCACCCTCGGAGGCGGAGGCGGGGTCGCTGGGAGCGGCGTGGCGGCAAACGGAGCGGTGGACGACGGGTCGCAGAACGGGGCGGGCCGGCTGCTCGAGCACCTCTCGGGCACGATCCAGGCGGACATCCTCAAGGAGTACATCGCCCAAAAGGAGTGGTGCTTTCCGATCGACCCGGCGATGCGCCTGTGCGGCGACATGATCGAGTGGTGCACGCGCCGGATGCCGCGCTGGCATCCGATCTCGATCTCCGGCTACCACATCCGCGAGGCCGGGGCCACGGCGCAGCAGGAGCTCGCGTTCACGCTCGCCGACGGCCTCACCTACGTGCGCCAGGCGGTGGAGCGCGGCCTCGACGTCGACGAGTTCGCGCCGCGGCTCTCGTTCTTCTTCAACGCCCAAATCGACCTGTTCGAGGAGCTCGCCAAGTACCGCGCGGCGCGGCGCATCTGGGCGCGCGAGATGCGCGAGTCCTTCGGCGCCAAGAACCCGCGCTCGTGGCTGATGCGCTTTCACGCCCAAACCGCCGGGGTCAGCCTGACCGCGCAGCAGCCGCTGAACAACATCATCCGCACCACCGTCGAGGCGCTCGCGGCCGTGCTGGGCGGCGCGCAGTCGCTGCACACCAACTCCTACGACGAGGCGCTCGCGCTGCCGACCGAGGAGGCGGTGCGCGTGGCGCTGCGCACGCAGCAGGTGATCGCCCACGAGACCGGCGTCGCGGGCACGGCGGACCCGCTCGGCGGCAGCTACTTCGTCGAGGCGATGACCGACCGGATGGAGGCGCGCTGCTACGAGTACTTCGAGAAGATCGAGCAGCTCGGGGGGATGGTCGAGGCGGTCAAGCGCAACTTCCCCCAGCGCGAGATCGCCGACGCGGCCTTCGAGCTGCAGCAGCAGATCGATGCCGGCGAGCGGGTCGTGATCGGCGTCAACAGCCACGTGCTCGAGGACGAGCAGCCACTGCCGATCCTGCGCATCGATCCTGCCCTGGAACGCAAGCAGCTCGACCGCCTGCAGTCGGCGCGCGCCGCGCGCGATGGCGCACAGGTGGAGCGCACGCTCGCGGCCCTGCGCGAGGCGGCCGCGCAGCCCGATCGCAACCTGATGGAGCCGCTGCTTGCCTGCGCCCGCGCCTGCGCCTCGGAGGGGGAGATCGTCGAGTCGCTGCAGCAGGTGTTCGGGGATTACACCGAGACGCCCGTCTTCTGAGGGGGTGGAGGTGTGCCGCGCTGGCGCCATGCCGGGTGCCGGGACCTGCATCTCTTTTCCGGACCCATACAAATGAGATTGAGTCTCGTTCTTATTTGTATGGGCTCGAAAGTTTGGTGCACAACCCACCACGCCCCTACCCCACACCTCCACGATCTCAACGCGCTCTTAACTTGACCTTTGCCTGTCCTTAGGGTGCGGTGAAATACCTTGAGGCCGATGCCCGAGCGACGGATCGACAGGCGGACTTTCATCAAGGGGGGAGTGGTCGCCGGCGGGGCGCTGCTCGGCGGCACCGCGATGGCGACGGTCGCCAAAGAGGTCGCGCAGCCGCCGGCGAGCACCCCGACAGCGCCCAAGCGCACGCGCAGGCCGCCCCAGCAGCCCACGACAAGCGTGCCCGAGCAGACGCTCGGCTCGCCGCCCCCACCGGCCCGGCGCGCGCCGGTGCGCTCCGCGCAGCCGAACATCCTCGTGATCATGGTCGACCAGCTGCGCACGCCGCAGTGGTTCACCGCCTCACCGGTGCTCGCGCGGATGCTGCCGAACCTCTCCCGCCTGCGCCGCGAAGGGGTCTCCTTCGAGCGCCACTACACCGCCTCCAACGACTGCACGCCGGCGCGCTCGACGATGCTGACCGGCCTCTACACCCACCAGACCGGGTGCATGATCACGGGCGGCTCGACGCTCGACCCGGGCTTCCCGACGTGGGGGACGATGCTGCGCGAACAGGGCTACGAGACCTGGTGGTATGGCAAGTGGCACCTCACGCACAAAGACGGCAAGTGGACGGTGCTGGCGAACGCGGGGGCGCTCGAGCCCTACGGCTTCGCCGGCGGCACCTACCCCTCGCCCGACGGCGGCCCCGGCCAGGGCTGGCGCGTGGACCCGCTGATCGCCAACCAGTTCGAAGCGTGGTTCTCCGAAAACGGCGACTCCGCCCAGCCGTGGTGCACGACCGTATCGTTCGTCAACCCGCACGACATCGCGTGGTGGCACAAGTGGAGCGAGCAGGTCCCCTCCGAGCGCACCGCGCCGGCACTGGTGAGGGGGCTGCCCCCCAACTACGAGACGCCGGCGATGCTCGAAGCCCACCGCAAGCCGCTGCTGCAGCGCTCGCTGCAGCAGACCGCGGCGCGATCGTTCGGGCCGGTGCCGTTCACGGGCCCGCGGGCGCTGCCGAAATGGGAGCAGTTCATGGACCTGTACGTGAAGCTGCAGCGCAACGTGGACGAACACATCGGCCAGGTGCTGCGCACGCTCGAAAGCAACCCGCGCGTGGCGGCCAACACGGTCGTGCTGTTCACCTCCGACCACGGCGAGTACGGCGCCTCGCACGGCCTGCGCGGCAAGGGCGGGGGCGCCTACGAGGAGGCGATTCGGGTGCCGCTGATCGTCAAGGACCCGCGCGGCGCGCTCACCTCGGCGATTCGCCGGCCGCGGATGCAGCTGACCTCGAGCGTGGACGTGGCGCCGCTGCTGCTGCGGATCGCCAGCGGCTCGGACGCCTGGCGCACGGAACCGCGCTACGCGCACATCGCCGAGCGGGCCGACCTGGCGGCGATCCTCGCCAACCCCCGTGCCGGCGGGCGCCAGTACGTGCTGCACGCGACCGATGAGATCGTGACGGAGTTCGCGACCGAACTGTATGCGGCCGACGCGCCGCTGCACGTGGTGGCGATGCGCACGGCGAACGCCAAGTTCGCGACCTACTCCAACTGGAGCACGGGAGGGATCGAGCCCATGCAGGAGGGGCAGGAGCGCGAGCTGTACGACTACCGCACCCGCTCCGGACGCCTGGAGCTCGACAACGGTGCCGGCACCAGCCGCCGGGAAGGACAGCTGATCGGGCAGTACGAACGCGCGTTGCGCGAGGAGCTGCGCGGCCCGCTGCCGCGCCAGCTGGCCGACGCGCACGGGCTGGGCCTCGAGAACTACTTCCTCACGGCCAAGAAAGCCGCGCGCGGCGCGGCCGCCGCGAGGCTGCGCCGCGAAGAAGGCGAACACGGGCCGCTGAGCCCGTTCGGCGAACCGGGGAGCGCTCCGCGCGGCGGGGGCCCCGCGGTCGGCGAACCGCCCGAATCAGGGGACGAGCTGCGCGGCGGACGTCCCCAACACCTGCCCCGTCGCTGAGAGCGCGCGCGCCGCGACATACGTGCCGGCCGAGGCGCTCACCGGGATCGTCGTCTGAAAGCCGCTGCGGGCGGCGGTGGTGAGCGGCGCGAGGCTTGCCGACGAGGATGAGGACCCGCCCCCCCCGGCGGGCTCTTGAACAACCTGCCAGGAGGCGACTTCGGTGGCGCCGTTCCAGCTGGCGTACACGCTTGCGCCGGCGGCCGTGGTCTGCACGGCGATCGCCGGCGCCGTGCTCGGCTGGCCGCTCCACGGGAACAGGTAGGTGCGGAAGTCCTGCACGTTCTTGCCGAGCGTGCCGTCGAGCAGCACGTGGCCGGAGGAGCTGAACTCGGTGAAGTTCGGCAACCCCCCGTAGCCGAGCAGCCAGTCGCCGCCGGGCAGGCTGAGCGTGTCGCCCTGGCTGGAGGCCAGCAGCGTTTTGCTGGGGTTGGCGAAGCGCTTGACGAGCGTCACCGTGTGCGATGAGAAATCGGGGCGCAGCAGCAGGCCGCTCGATTCCCGTTCCTTGGGCGGGTCGGAGGCGTTGTTGAACAGCGAGATCAGCCCGCCCGGCTGGAACTGGGCGTCGTGCTGCCAGTAGAAGCGCACGCCGGAGCCGAGCTTGAAGCTCGAGTGCCGGCCGTCGCCGAGCAGCCAGTTGTAGCCGCCGGTGTGCATGTTCACGTCATACAGCGTCCACGTGTTGCGTGAGGAGAGCATCACGTTGCCCGGCTGGCCGGGGGGATTGGAGCCCGCCCCCCCCGGATCGGAGCCCGCCCCCCCCGGCGAGATCGAGTTGATGTGAACGTAGTCCCACGGGTATTCCCCGGAGGAGACGTGGTTGAACGAGTCCTGCAGGGGGATGTGCCCGAGCGCGTGCCACTCCCACATCACCAGGCCGGTCTTGATGTCGACCTCCTCGATGATCGAGTCCAACAGGATCCCGTGCGCGGAGCCGTGCACGGAGGAGAGGTTCATGTGGATCGGGTCGAACGCGTCGATCCAGGCGGTGCCCTGGGGCGTGAGCAGGATCTCGTGCAGGTCGGCGCGGTAGCCGTTGCCGGCGCGGACCGTGGCGATCTGCTGGTAGGAGCTGTTGTAGACCACGTCTTCGCCCTCGCCGTAGCCCACCCTGATGATGCGGCCCTGCCACCAGGTGAGCGCCGGCTTGCCTTCGTAGGTCTGCACCTGGAAGTTGGTGGCGGAGTCGTCGTGGGGCAGCGGGTGAAACCACACCAGCGCGCCGTTCTGTTCGGTGATCATCGGCCCGGGGGCCCCCAGGCCCTGGTAGGGGGCGAGGAAGAGGTCGCCGCCGGCCGCGCCGGCCTGCGCCGACTTGGTGATCGTGACGGTCGAGGGGGTCAGTTCGGGCGCTGAGAGGTAGTGCTGCACCGCGTGCGGATCACCGGGGTTGGGCGGGAACTGCACCTGGCTGACGCTCGCCTGGTGGGCGATCGTGAAGGTGGTGGTGACCGTTTGGTTGGGAGCCCCACCGCCGGCGCCCGCGAGCGCGTGCACGGTGACGCGCTCGCCTGCGGCGAACGGCTTGGCGGGGATGAAGCTCTCCCCGGTGCCGGTCGAGTAGGCCTGCAGATGCCCCGGGTGGGCGCCGCTGCGCGAGCCGACGACGCTCACGTTCGCGACCGTCGTGCCGGCGCCGCCGAGGAAGCTGATCTGCGTGGCGGGGGAGGCGTCGGGGGTCCCGGGCAGTGGCGAGACCGTCACGGGGTTGGCCGCCGCCGCGGCGACCGAGGCCTCGTCCCCGAGCGCGATCGAGGCGGATGTCGCGCTGCCGCCGCAGGAGCTGAGCGCCACCGCGAGCAGCGCCGTGGCAAGCAGGGCTCCAAGGGCCGCCAATACCCCGCTCCTGGTGTGCCGGCCCACCCTCAACGCCTCTGGCTCCCGGCGTGCCAGTGCACGCCCCCGCAGCGGTGTTCGGCCTCTACGCGGGGCCCCGTTCTTACCGTTCTCTTGGGCTCGGCTCTTAGCATGGCCCTAACATAACCGTTGCCGGCTCGGCGCGGCGCAAGGTTGCAGGCTTCGCGCACCTGGCACCGAAACTCATAGCCTGCGGCGTTGTCTGAGACTAGGATGCGCCCTTCGACCGGCGGGCGCCTACCCGGAGGACCGATGCGGCAGAGACGATTGCGGGCGACATCGTGAAGAGGAGCGAGCGCCGTCCGGGCCCCACGGAGGGACCGTGGACGCCCGTGCGGGTGTGGCGAGCCAACCGGCGCACCAAGGCCGCGCTCCCGTCGATCGGCACGAATGGAAGCCGGCCCAGCGCCACCGGCGGCGATGCGGCATCCCCCCGCCACCGGCGCTGGAGCCTGCGCCGCGGCGATGCGGCATCTCCCCGCCACCGGCGCTGGAGCCTGCGCCGCGGCGAGCAGGCGGGGAAGGCCCCAGGCAGTCGCGAGGGGCAGCCGCACGCACACCACCGCTGGCTGCGCCGCGCCCTGGTGCTCGGAGGCATCGCGGTGCTCGGCACGAGCGCCGGCGCGCTCACGCTCGGCGGCAAGCGGATCATCGCCGAGGAGGCCGCCTTCCGCGGGCCGGCGGCGCCGCAGTGTGTGCCGAGCACGCTGAACCGCACCGACGTGCTGTCCGGCACCTCGCTGCGGGTCTCGCCGCTGCCGGACTCCCTGGACGCCACGCCCCACACTCAGATCAGCCTGCTGGGAGTGCCCAGCAACCAGCTCGAGCAGGTCACCGTCAGCGGGTCCTCCACCGGTGTGCACCCCGGCCACCTCGTCGCCTTCTCCCAGGGTGACGGGGACAGCTTCCTGCCCGCCGCGCCGTTCCAGCCCGGGGAGACCGTCACTGTCCACGGCCAGCTGCTCGCGCACGGGCACTGGGAGCCGTTCGCCTTCCACTTCACGATCTCCGTGCCCGACCTGATCCCGAACAAGCCGCCGGGCAAAGAGCCCGAAGGAAAGTCCGTCGAGGTGCAGCACTACCACTCAGCGCCCAGCCTGAATGCGCCCTCGATCCAGGTCGACACCGGTGCCGGCTCGAGCGCCGCGGGAGACATCCTCAGCGCCCCCTACTCCGGACCGGGCGGGGACGGCCCGATGATCACCGAAGCCGACGGCCAGCTGGTGTGGTTCGACCCGCTCCCCAAGGGCACCTACTCGACCAACCTGCAGGTGCAGAGCCTCGAAGGCCAGCCGGTGCTGACGTGGTGGCAGGGGTACATCCCCCCGCAGGGCTTCGGCGAGGGCGAAGAGGTGGTCGCCAACAGCTCCTACAAGCAGATCCTGCACATCCACGCCGGCAACGGCCTGACGGCCGACCTGCACGACTTCCACATCGAGGCCAACGACACCGCGCTGCTGACGGTGTTCAACCCGATCCGCTGCAACCTCACCGCGATCCACGGGCCCCAGGACGGGGCGGTCAACGACAGCCTCTTCCAGGAAGTCGACCTGCGCACCGGCCTCGTGCGCCGCCAGTGGGACAGCGTGGACCACGTGGCGCTGCAAAGCTCCTACTCCACCCCCTACAGCGCCAGCGACGAATGGCCGTTCGACTTCTTCCACGCCAACTCCCTGGACCCGGAGCCCGGCGGCGAGATGCTGGTCTCCGCGCGCAACACGTGGGCGCTGTATGAGGTCAACGAAGAAACCGGCGAGGTGGTGGCGGAGGCGGGCGGCAAGCACAGCACGATCAAGATGGGCTCGGGCACGCAGACCGCCTTCCAGCACGACGCCACGCTGCTGCCCAACGGCCTGATCTCCGTATTCGACAACGGTGGCGTGCCGGTCGTGCACCCACAGTCGCGCGGGATCCTCGTGGCGCTCAACCAGAAGACCGGCACCGAGACGCTGGTGTCCGAGTTCGAGCACCCCGGCACGGCGCTGAAGGCGGGCAGCCAGGGCAACGTGCAGCTGCTGCCGAGCGGCAACCTGTTCATCGGCTGGGGGGCCGAACCGTGGCTCTCGGAATTCAGCTCCTCCGGCCAGCTGCTGTACGACGCCCACATGCCGCCGGGCGATGAGTCCTACCGGACCTACCGCTTCCCCTGGACCGGCACGCCCTCGGGCGCGCCGTCGATCGCCGCGACCGCGGGAAAATCGAGCCCACCCACCCCGGTGACGGTGTACGCGAGCTGGAACGGGGCCACCGAGATCGCCTCCTGGCGGGTGCTCGCGGGCCCCTCCGCCAAGCAGCTCGCGCCCGTGGCCAGCGGCGCACGCAGCGGCTTCGAGACGGCGATCACCACCCCCGGCCCCGAGGCCTACGTGCAGGTGCAGGCGCTGAACGCCGCCGGCGCGGTACTGGGGACCTCGCCCGCGATCAAATCGTAGGCGTGCCTCCGCCGGTACGCGAGGCGCATGGCCCGGCAGGCGAGGCGCATGGCTGCAGAGCGACCGCAAGGGGCGCCGAGTAGGTGGCGGGCGCGGCCGGGGTCGGGCGCTCCGCCGAGCTGGCGGCGCTGGCGCACGAGATCGAAGTGTGCCGGCGCTGCCCGCGGCTGGTGGCGTGGCGCGAGCAGGTGGCCCGCGAGCGGCGGGCGGCGTTCGCGCACGAGCACTACGCGGGGCACCCCGTGGCCGGCTTCGGGGATCCCACGGCGCGGGTGCTGATCCTCGGGCTCGCCCCCGCTGCGCACGGCGGCAACCGCACGGGACGGATCTTCACCGGAGACCGCTCGGGGGACTTCCTGTTCGCGGCGCTGCACCGCGCCGGCTTCGCCAACCAGCCCACCTCGACCCACCGCGAGGATGGGTTGCGGATGCTGGGTGCGTGGGTCACCGCCGCTGTGCGTTGTGCGCCGCCCGCCAATCGCCCCACCCCCGAGGAGCGCGACACCTGCCGGCCGTGGGGCGTCGCCGAGCTCGAGCTGCTGCCCGACATCCGCGTGGCGGTCTGCCTGGGGGCGTTCGCGTGGGATGCCGCCCTGCGGCTGCGGGCGAGCGCCGCGGGCGGGGGCCTGCCGCGGCCGCGCCCTCGCTTCGGCCATGGCGCCGAGCACCCCGGGGAGCCGTTTACGCTGCTCGGCTGCTTTCACCCCAGCCAGCAGAACACGTTCACCGGCAAGCTCACCGAGCCGATGATCGACACCGTGCTGGGCCGCGCGCGGGAGCTGGCGGGGCTCCCCGGGTCGGGGTGAGGAGCGGCCGAGCCGGGGCGAGCTCCGGGCTCGGCAGGTCCGGATCAAAGTCGCGATCGTCGCAGCGGCGAGAATCGTTCTCGCACGTGCCCGTCGCGCGCGAGGTACAGCTATCTCCGTCGCGAGACATAGGGCTATCCGTCGAGTCCATGCAAGTGCCGTCAAGCAAAGCGGACCAACCTACGATTTCAGGAGTGATGCATGTGCCCCTGCGCAAACGTACGCGCCTGCCGCTCGCGGGAGCACTGCTGGCCGCGCTGATGGCGCTGATGCTCGCCGCCGCCGGCCCCGCGGGCGCCGCCGAACCCGGGGTCGTGCTCGCCGACAGCTTCAGCCCCCACGTCGGCGATCTCAAGGCGCTCGGCACTCATTGGGTGCGCGTGTTCGCCACCTGGCCCGATCTGGAGCCGGCCCGCGGCGACTACTCCGCCAACTGGATCGCCAACTACGAACGGCTCTTCCGCGAACTTCCCTCCGGCACGAAAGTGATCGTCGACGTCGTTGGCACTCCTCAATGGGAGACCGGCTCCTCCAACGAACACACGCCCCCCGCCAACCCCGAGGACTACGCCGCGTTCGTCGGCGGCCTCGCCCAGCGCTTCGGCTCGCGCGTGACCGCGTACGAGCTGTGGAACGAGGAGGACTCCCCAGGCTGGTGGACGGGCGCCCCCGACCCCGCCGCCTACGCGGCGCTGCTGCAGGCCTCCTATCCCGTGATCAAGGCCGCCGAACCCAACGCCACGGTGCTCGTCGGCGGGTTGACCGGCAGCGACTACCCGTTCCTCGAAGCGCTCTACCAGGACGGCGCCAAGGGCTATTTCGACGCCGTCGCCGTTCACACCGACACGGCCTGCAACATCGTCTCCCCCTACAGCTTCTTGCGCGAAAACGACGGGCGCATGATGCCCGACTCGTTCCTCGCCTACCGTGAAGTCCACAATGTGATGCTCGCCAACGGCGACGACAAGCCGATCTGGATGACCGAGCTCTCGTGGCGCACCACCTCGGCGGAGTGCGAAGAAGGGTTCTGGGCCGGGCACAAGGCGCAGGGCGTCACCGAACAGCAGCAGGCCACCTACCTCGCCCAGGCTTACAACTGCCTCGCGCAAGACCCCTACGTCCAGGTCGCGATCTGGTTCCCCCTGCAGGACCAGGGCCCCGACGTCGCCGGCCTGCTGCGCGCCAACGGCTCGCGCAAGCCCTCGTTCGCGGCGATGCAGGCCTACGCCCATCACGGCGACCAGCTCACCGAACAGTGCGGGGACTTCAGCGGGCCCTCGATCGACGTCGCCGCGCCCGCCGATCACGCCACCTACTCCGGCACGCTGCCGATCAGTGTCTTCGCCCACGACTCCGAGGGCGTCGGGCGGATCACGCTCGAGATCAACGGCAAGCTGATCCGCAACTACACCAACCAGGCGTTTCCCCGCACGCTGGCCGGGGCGCTGCACTGGCACGGCGCCGCGCACATCCGCCCCGGGCGCAACGTCCTCACGTTCATCGCCGTGGACAAGCTGCGCAACACCAGTCAAACCAGCATCGTCATCTACCACCGGCCGCCCCGCCGGCACGGTCACCATCACAAGCACGCGTGAAGTAGCGTTCCGCGCGTGAACGCGATCCCCACCCGCCTTCCCGGGGCCGTCATCCTCGAGCCGCGCGTCTTCCCCGACGAGCGCGGCTTCTTCTGCGAGACCTACCGCCTGGAGTGGCATACCTGCGCCGGAGTCCCTCCCGAAGAGCGTTTCATCCAGGACAACCACTCCCGCTCCACGCGTGGCGTGGTGCGCGGAATGCACTTCCACATCGGCTCCGGTGTGGCCAAGCTGGTGCGTTGCGCGCGCGGGCGCATCGTCGACGTGATCGTCGACCTGCGTCGCGGCTCCCCCACGTATGCCCAGTGGGAGGGGGTGGAGCTCGATGACGAGAGCATGCGCGCGCTCTACGTCCCGGTCGGCTTCGCCCACGGCTTCTGTGTGCTCAGCGAGGTCGCCGACGTCATCTACAAGCAGACCGCCTACTACGACCCCGCCGTCGAGCGTGGCATCGCCTGGGACGACCCCGAGGTCGCGATCGAATGGCCCACGGAGATCGAGCCGATCGTCTCCGCCCGCGACGCCGCCGCCCCCACGCTGCGCGAGCTCGCCGACGGGCTGCCGTTCGTCTACGAGCCCTGAGCTGGCAAACTTCCAAGCCATGGCCTCGAGCTTGGAACGCCTGCGCGAGCGCACCAACGGCTACACCCTCACCCCCCGCCAGTACCTGATCCTGGCCTACCTCGCGCTGGGGGCGCTCACGCTGATCGTGCTCACCGGCGCCGCCGTGCGGTTGACCGGCTCCGGCCTCGGCTGTCCCACCTGGCCAAAGTGCTACGGCAACCTCTACCCCCCGCTGAAGACGCACGCGCTGATCGAGTTCTCCAACCGCCTCATCACCGTGCCCGTGTCCATCGCCGCCGGCCTTGCGTGGGTCGGCGCGCTGCGCCGGCGCCCCTATCGCCGCGACCTTGTGTGGCTTGCCGCGCTGCTGCCCCTCGGGGTCGTCTGCCAGGCGGTGCTCGGCGGGCTCACCGTACGAGGCAAGCTCGACTACGGCTGGGTGATGGGCCACTTTGCGCTCTCGATGCTGATCCTCGTGGCCGCCGCCGCGCTCGCGTGGCGGGCCAAGCACGAGCCCGGCGAACGCCCCCGCGGTAGCGATCGCACGCTCGTGTGGTTGACCCGCGCACTTGTCGCGCTGGGCGCGGTGACGATCTTCGCCGGCACCGCCGCCACCGCCGCCGGACCCCATGCCGGGGGCAACCCTGGGGAAAGCATCAACCGTCTCGACTTCGACGGGCGCGGCACGATGGACTTCGTGATCCACCGCCACGCCGAGATCGCCCTCGCATTCAGTTTGGTGGCGGTGTTCGCATGGTGGCTGGCGCGCCGTCGTGGCGCCGACCCGCTGGTGCGCCGCTGCACCACCGTGCTCTGCGTCCTGCTGGCCCTCCAGGGGGCGGTCGGCCTCGATCAGTACGAGACCCATCTGCCCACCGAGCTGGTGTGGGTCCACGTCGGCCTCGCCTGCGGCTGCTGGCTGGCGGCGCTGTGGACCGCGTACGCCGCGGGGCGCCTCACGGAGCGTCTTCCAGGGCCCCTGGAGGCGGCGCGGGAGTCTCGCGAAACGCCGCCGCCCGTGCGCGTCTCGGCCTGAAATCCGCCCGAATCCGCGAACCTGTCCTCGCGAGACGCTAGTCTGCCCGTTTCGAGCAATCACACCCCATACAAGGGAGGCGTGCCAACATGACCAAGAACGATCTGGCCGATAAGGTCGCGGAGCGCACAGGATTGGCCCCCAGTCAGGCCCGCCAGGCGTTGGACGCGACAATCGAGACGGTTGCCGACGAGCTCGCCGCCGGCGGCGAGGTCGCTATCGCCGGCTTCGGGAAGTTCAGCATCAGCCACCGCGCCGCCCGGCAGGGACGCAACCCGGCCACCGGCGCCACGATCAGCATCGCCGCGAGCAAGGCCGCCAAGTTCTCCGCCGCCAGCGCACTCAAGAACCGCCTGAACTGAGAGCAGGGGTCACCCTCCCGCTGTTGGGCCTGGCGACGCTCGTCGCCGTGGCGGCGCTGGCCGCTTGCGGTTCTTCGGCGCCCTCCGTTGCACGCACCGCCGGAGCAGGGGGCAAGGAGCGACATGCAAATGCCGCCGGCAGCGGCGTCGCGAAATCGGTGCCCGCCCTCCCGAGCCGGCGGGCCGTCGATGGCCCGCATGGCACCGAGGCGGTGCCGATCCTGATGTATCACGTCATCAATCCCCCGCCCGCGGGGGCGCCGTACCCCGGCCTGTACGTCCCCACCGAAGAATTCGCCGAACAGATGCAGGCGCTCGTTCACGCGGGCTTTCACGCGATCACGCTCGATCAGCTGTGGGCCAACTGGAAGGAAGGGGCGCCGCTGCCCGTGGGCAAGCCGATCGTGCTCACGTTCGACAACGGCTACCAATCGCAGTACACCAACGCTCTGCCGGTCCTGCGCCGGCTCGGTTGGGAGGGGGTCGAGAACCTGCAGCTCACCGGCCTGCCCCCCTCCCAGGGCGGGCTCTCCACCGACCAGGTGCGCGGTCTGCTCGCCGCCGGCTGGGAGCTCGACACCCAGGGTTTCAGCCACGCCGACCTCACGACGCTCGACTCCACCGAGCTGCACTACCAGGTGGCGGTCGCCCGCAGCGAAGTGCAGCGCCTCTACCACGTGCCCGTGAACTGGTTCTGCTACCCCTCCGGCCAGTACAACGCCACGGTGGTAGCCGCCGTGCAGGCCGCCGGCTACCGCGGCTCCACCACCGTGGTCCCCGGCTGGGCCCAGCCAAGCGGCGATCCCGACCGGCTGCCGCGACTGCGGGTGCTCGGGGGCACCAGTGGGGCGCAGCTGCTCGGCGAGCTGGCCGCGATTCGCGGCAATGCGCCGCCGCCGGCCTCCTACGAAACCTGAGGCGCGATAGCCGGCGCTGGCCGATCGTCGATCGCATCTGATCGACGATCGGTCTGCGTCCTCAGTCGCTCGCGTGCAGAACACACTTCGCGGGTGGGTGGGCATCGACCCTTGATCTGCTTGGCTCTCGCGCCTCAGGAGGCAAATGACGATCCGTGTCGGGGCGGTGATCGATAGGATGCCGCGCATGACATCCGTACCTGGCTGGGGCTCGTGGACCTTCGAGCCCGTGGTGGTTGTTGCGCTGGGCCTGGCGGCGGTGCTGTACGCGCGTGCCTACCGCCGTGCCGCCGCTCGCTCCGACGCCGTCGGCGCCGGACATTGGGTGCCCTATGGGGCCGGGCTGATCGTGGTGGCGGTCGCGCTGTTCTCGCCGCTTGACCCGATCGGCGACGGTTACTTGCTCTCCGCGCACATGGCTCAGCACGTGCTGCTCTCCGACATCGCGCCCGCGCTGCTCGTGCTCGGGCTGCGCCGTCCGCTGCTGCCGCTCGGGCTCTCCCGTGGCGCGCTGCTCGCGGTGGCGCCCGGCGGCGGGCGCTTCGGGCGCGTGCTCGCGCGGCTCACCTCGCCGTGGGTGGCGATCCCGGCGTGGGCGATCGCCACATTGGTGTGGGCGATCCCCAGCGTGTTCGACTACGCCACCGAACACTCCGCCGTGCACGCCTTCGAGCACGCCACGCTCTTCTACACCGGCCTCGCGTTGTGGTGGCTGATCATCGATCCGTTGCCCCGGGCGCGCCTGCGTCCGGGTGGCCAGCGCCTCGCGATACTGGGCTTTTCCCGCCTGGCGAGCGCCGCGGTCTGCCTGCCGTTGACGTGGCTGACGAAGCCGGAGTACTCGCTGTACATCCACGCCCCCCGCGCGTTTGGTCTCTCGCCGATCAGCGACCAGCACCTCGCGGGCGCCGGCATGTGCTTCATGGAGTTCCTCGTCTTCGGCATCGCCTTCGCCGCGGTGTTCATCAGCGTGCTGGGTCGTTCCGAGGACGGTGCCGAGATGGCCGAACGTGCCGCCGGCGACCACCTCTTGACCTCCTGAGGCACGATAGCCGGCGCATATCTGCGTCCTCGGTCGCTCGTGTGCAGAGCACACTTCGCTCCCTGCGTCCTTGATCTGCTTGGCTCTCGGGCCTCAGGACTCGCTAGAGCGCCGGCTATCGCGGCTCAGCGGTGGCGTAGGTCGTTGCCGAGGCCAACTCGCTGTGGCTGTAGTCGTGCTCGGCGACCGCCGGCAGGAAGCCGTTGCTGAGCGGGATCGTTTTGCTCAGCGCCCACAGCACGAATTCGATCGAGGCGGGTTTGCCTTTCGCGGGGCAGATGCCGCCGTAGGTGGCCTTGCCGGAGCTGTTGAGGCCCACGACCGCGCCCGTCGGCAGTTGCCCGCCGGAGATCCCGGAGAGGCTCGGGTCGATGCCGGCTACCACCCAGCGGATGCCCCCTTCCGAGCTCTCGGAGCTGTCGTCGATGACGAACAGGACGAGCTCCTTCGTGTGGGCGGGCAGATGTTTCCACTGCAGCGGCGGCGAGATGTTAGTCCCGTTGCAGGTGTACTGCGCGGGGATCGTGCCGTTGCGTTCGAACGCCGGGCTGCTGATGGCCATGGCCCCGGGAGTCGAGGGCAGCTCGCCGCTGGAGTTGGAGCTGGCGTTGGTCGACGTCGAGTGCGAGGTGGAGGACGAGGCCGACGATGAGGAACTGCTCGCGGCCGGCTTGTGCAGGGGGCCTTTGTACCCACGGCAGTCTTCCATTACATACCCGGGCTGGCAGCTGGTTCGTGCACGCCAGCGCGCTTCGTAGCTCTTCTGGAAGTCGCTCAACAGCAGGTGGGGTTCGGTGGAGGCGGTCTTGCCGGCTGTGACGTGCCGGGCGATCTTCGACTCGAGCAGTTCGGCCTTGACGCGCATCAGCAGGTCGGCTTCGGTCTCGCCGACGGAGGCGAGGTAGTGCTTCAGTTGGGAGGCCTTCGGGTACTGCTTGACCGTGACCTGGTGCAGCCGCTGACGCACTTCCGCTTCGCTCGCACTGAGCCCCAGGTGGGCCGCTTCGGCGAGCACCCACTGAGAGGTGATCAGGAAGCCCAGCACCTGGTTCTTGAGCGCGGCGCTGTTGTGCGCTTTGGCGTGGCTCAAAGCGGCGGTCACCGACATCCAGTGTTCGAATGAGGCCTTCGTGATCGGCGCCCGTTCCACCGTCGCGACCGTTGGGCCAGTCGAGGCGTGCGTGGCCGACGCCGCGCTGGCGGCCTGGCCGGGCGCGGTCACCACGGTGGTGGTCGTCTTGGTGGTGCCCCCGCAGCCCGTGAGCGCGGCAAGCCCTACCAGCGCGGTGAGCGCCGCGGGCGCAACAGCTCTACTCCCCATGCACTTAATGCAATCAGGTTTGGATGGACTTCGTCGCGGTATCAGCCGCAGCCGGTGTTGTTGCCGCATGATGAGCAGGTGTAGCAGGAGCCCGTGCGCTGCATCATGCCCCCGCACTGGCTGCACGCCGGCCCCAGGTCTAGGCCCCGCAGCCGGGCCGGCACCACCGGCGGGGTGTCGGTGAAGGCGCTTGTGGGTGCGCTGGTTGCTCCGCCGTTACCGCCCGATCCGATCGATCCCCGCCCGCTCCCGTCGCCGAAGTGCTCGCCCGCGCTGGGGCCGGCGGTGTCGGAGGCGATCATTGACTGGGCTGCCTCCTGCGCGGCCTTGCGGGCGCGCACCTCGGGGGTGAGGATGCCGAGCTCCTCCTGGGCGTCGGTGTCGAGGAAGCGCGAGGCCAGCCAGCGCATGATGTAGTCGGGCATCGACTTCGCGAACGGGATCTCCGGGTTGCCCGTGATGCCCTCGGGCTCGAAGCGCATGTAGCTGAACTTCTGCACCAGCGTCTCCAGCGGCACCCCGTACTGCAGCGCGATCGAGATTGCCGTGGCGTACGAGTTCATCATCCCCCGCAGCGTCGAGCCCTCCTTGCCGATGTCCGTCAGGAAGATCTCACCGACGCTGCCGTCCTCGTACATGCCCGCGGTGATGTATCCCTCGTGGCCGCCGATCGAGAACTTGTGCGTGATCGACTGACGCTCGCGGGGCATCCGCTTGCGCCGCGGGCCCACCTCGGCCAGCGCCTTCGCCACGGCCTGCGCGACGACGGCGTCTACGTCGACCTCGGGCGTCGACAGCCGACGCTCGTCGCCCGAGGGGCCTTCATCATTCTGCTGCGCGTCGGTGCGCAGCGCCTGGGCGGTCTTCGAGCCGTCGCGGTAGATCGCCAGCGCCTTGATCCCCAGCCGCCACGCCTCGGTGTAGGCATCCTGGATGTCCTCCACGGTCGCGCTCTGCGGCAGGTTGACCGTCTTTGAGATCGCCCCCGAGATGAACGGCTGCACCGCGCCCATCATCTTCAAGTGGCCCATGTGCGAGATCGCGCGCTCACCCACGGCCACGTCGAACACAGGCAGGTTCTCCTCTTTCAGGCCGGGAGCGCCCACGATCGTGCCGTGCTCGGCGAGGTGCGCCTCGATCTGCTCGATCTGCGGCTCGGAGTAGCCGAGCGTGACGAGCGCCAGCGGGACGGTGCGGTTGACGATCGTCATCTGCCCGCCACCCACCAGCTCCTTGAACTTGACCAGCGAGAAGTCGGGCTCCACTCCGGTCGTGTCGCAGTCCATCAGGAAGGAGATCGTGCCCGTCGGCGCAAGCACGGTGGCCTGCGCGTTGCGGTAGCCGAGGCGCTCGCCGAGCTCCACCGCCTCATCCCACGAGCGGCTCGCGGCTGTGAGCAGCTTCCGGTCGGTGCACGTCCCCTCGGGGATCGCGTGGGCCGCGTCGCGATGCATGCGCATCACCGCGTTGTGCTCCTCGCGGTTCTCGGCGTAGCGCTCGTATGGGCCGAGCGCACCCGCGACCTCGGCCGAGCGGCGGTAGGCGCGGCCGGTCATCAGCGCCGTGATCGCGGCTGCCGTGCCCCGACCCCGCTCGGAGTCGTAGGGCATCCCGTCCGCCATCAGGTAGGCCCCGAGGTTGGCGTAGCCGAGACCCAGCTGGCGGAAGGCGCGGGCGTTGACAGCGATCTCCTCGGTCGGGTAGCTGGAGGGCCCGACCACGATCTCCTGCGCCAGCAGCATCACATCGACCGTGTGCTCGAAGGACTCCACGTCGAGCGTCCCGTCGGGGCGGCGGAACTTCATCAGGTTCAGCGACGCCAGGTTGCACGCCGAGTCGTCCACGTGCATGTACTCGCTGCAAGGATTCGACGCGTTGATCCGCCCTGAGCGCGGGCTGGTGTGCCAGCGGTTGATCGTCGTGTCGTATTGCACCCCCGGGTCCGCACAGCGCCATGCCGCCTGCGCGATCTCGCGCATCAGCTCGCGCGCGGGAACCGGCTCCCCGACCGGCTTGCCGGTCACGCGCGAGGTCAGGCGCCACTCGCGATCCTCGGCGACTGCCTGCATGAACTCATCGGTGACGCGCACCGAGTTGTTGGCGTTTTGGTACTGGATCGAGGTGAAGCCCTCGCCGTCGATCGACATGTCGAAGCCGGCGTCCCGAAGCGCCTGCGCCTTGTCCTCCTCTTTGGCCTTGCACTGGATGAACTCGCGGATGTCGGGGTGGTCGACGTCGAGCACGACCATCTTCGCCGCACGCCGGGTCTTGCCGCCGGACTTGATCGTGCCCGCCCACGAGTCGGCGCCGCGCATGAACGACACCGGCCCCGAGGCCGTGCCGCCCTTCGCCAGCGGCTCCATCGAACCACGGATGTTCGACAGGTTGATCCCCGAGCCGGAGCCCCCACGGAAGATCATGCCCTCCTTGGTATTCCACTCGAGGATCGACTCCATCGTGTCCTTCACCGAGAGGATGAAGCAGGCGCTGCACTGGGGGTTCTCCTCGAAGCCGACGTTGAACCACACCGGCGAGTTGAACGCCGCCATCTGGTGCAGCAGGATGTGCGTGAGCTCCGCCTCGAAGGCCTCGCAGTCCGCGTCGGTCGCGAAGTAGCCGCGCTCGCGTCCCCACGCCGCGATCGTGCCGGCCACGCGGGCGATCATCTGCTTGACCGAGTGCTCGCGCGAGGGGTGCTCAAGCTGCCCCCGGAAGTACTTCTGCGCGACGATGTTGGTCGCGTTCTGCGACCAGCTCTTGGGGAACTCCACGTCGCGCTGCTCGAAGGCGACCCGATCCCCGTGTCCGATCCGCGCATCGCGCAGCTCCCACTCGATCGCCTCGAAAGGGTGCGTCTCGGGAGACGTGAAAAGACGCTCGATTGACAACGCCTGTCCGGGCGTCGTCTCATCGATGGTGGGGTGGGACATCAAGCTCATAGCAGCCTCGCTCCTTCTCTTCTTGGGGCCGAACAGCATCCCCCTCAGGCCGGACGGAAAAAGACGGGAAGACTTTCAATTCTAGGGCGGCCGCTGGGCAAGCGAGGCAAGGACGCAAGGAGCGTGGCGTACCGATCGGTGATCGACGGGATCGCCGATCGGCCAGCACGCGAGCGACTGAGGACGCAGCATCGCGCCGTCCAGCGGCCGCCCTAGCGGCCCAGCCTGGCCCAGTCTGAGAATTCCTCCCAGACGCCCGACAGGCGCCAGCTTGCCTCCGCGATCGAGTGGCGCAGCGAGACCCGCCAGCGAGGTTCGTACGCCCACCAGCGCGCCGCGGCCCAGGCCAGGCACACGACTATCAGCAGCGCGGCCACCGCCGCCGCCACGATTGCGCCGGTGGAGAGCTTGGTGGTGGACGTGGCCTTCACGACGGTCACGGTTTTGGTGGTCAGCGTGACCGCGAGCGACAGGCCGCGGGTGGAGAGGGTGCCGAGCGGCATGAGCCAATGCTAGAGGCGCCGTGGCCGGCGGGGGGCGGTCGGTCGCCACGCGGCGTCGATCCGACGCTGGGATGGACCTAAAGGTGCATTCGAATGGGCGGTGGCGTACCGGCCTTACGAGGAATGCTCAGAGCAGGTCGGCGATCGCCGCGAGCGCGTCGCTCAGCACCCGATCCGGCGGCTGCTCGGCATCGAGCGGCACGATCCGCCGCGGCTCGGCGCGCGCGAGGTCCCGGTAGGCCGCATCGATCCGCGCGAAGAACTCCTCCCCCTCCAACTCCATCCGGTCGGGGTCCTGTGCGCGGGTGTCCTGCCGTGCGCGTCCGGACCTCGGGGAGACGCACAGCAGCAGCGTCCGATCCGGCTGCAGGCCCTCGGTCGCGAAACGGTTGAGCTCGCGGATCTGCTCGACTCCCAGCGCCCTGCCGGCGCCCTGGTAGGCGAGCGAGGAGTCCACGAAGCGATCCAGCAGCACCAGGGCGCCGGCTTCGAGCAGGGGGACCAGGCGCTCCTGCATCAGTTGCGCGCGCGCGGCGGCGTACAGCAGTGCCTCCGCGCGGGCGCCGACCGTGAGGGCGGGGTCCTTCACGAGCGCGCGGATCCGCTCCGAGAGTCGCACGCCGCCGGGCTCGCGCAGCAGCTCCACCGGGCGCCCGCCCGTCTCGCGCAAGGCGAGCTCCCGCGCGAGCGCCTCCGCGAGCGTGGTCTTGCCGGCGCCGTCCAGCCCCTCGATCGTGATCAGCGTGCCCGGCGGCATCGCCGGACGGTATCGCCCCAGAGGGTGGCGAGCTGGGCCCCTCGCTCTGGCGAGCCGGGCCCTGACTCTCTGTCACGATGACCGCGTGAGCCTGGCCGCCCTCGACGCCCATCCGCACGCCCGCGCCGTGCTGGCGCCCGCGCTGAGGTTCCTCGACGGGGAGGAAGCCTCCGCGAGCGGGCGAGGTGGTGGAGGGGGCCCGACTCACGCCTATCTCTTCCACGGCCCCCCCGGGGTCGGCAAGCGCACGGTCGCGCGCGCCTTCGCCGCGGCGCTGCTCGCCGCGGGGTCGCCCGCGCCCGATGAGGTGCGCGGGCGCGCGGCGCGCGGGGCCCACCCGGATCTGACGTGGGTCACGCCGAGCGGTGCGGGGGAAATGCTGGTGGGCGACGTTGAGGAGGCGGTCGTTGCCGCGGCGGCTCGCACGCCGTTCGAGTCGCGTAGGCGGGTGTTCGTGCTGGAGGACGCGCACACCCTCAACGACCAGGCCGCCAACCGCCTGTTGAAGACGCTCGAGGAGCCCGCTTCGTTCGCGCACTTCATCCTGCTCGCCCCCACGCCCCGCGAGCTGCTCCCCACGATCGCCTCGCGCTGCCAGCAGGTGCGCTTCGACCCACTGCCGGCCGTGCGCATCGAGGAGCGCCTGCGCGAGGAGAACGCCGGTGCGGACGCCACGCTCGCGGCCTGCGCCCGCCTCGCACTCGGCGATGCGCGCCTCGCCCGCCGGCTGGCGGGGGAGTGGGGCGGTCGCCTGCGCGAGCGCGTCGAGGCGTTTGTGCGCGGCGCGGTGAGCGGCGACACCGCCGGGCGCCCATGGCTGGAGCTGCTGCAGGCCGCCCGTGACGCCGGAACGAGCGCCGGCGAGGAGCTGGCGGCGCGGGTGGCGAGCGAGCTCGAGTTGTTGCCCGCCAAGGAGCGCAAACGCCACGAGCGCGAAGCGACCGACGCCCAGCGCCGCGCCGAGCGCCGTGCGCGGGGCGGCGCGCTCGACCTCGCCCTGCGCCTCGCCCAGCTGTGGTTGCGCGACCTGTGGTGCGTGGCGGAGGGGGCCGGCGAGCTGGTGTACGCGCTCGACCGTCGCCCCCAGCTGGAGCGCGACGCCGCGGGACGCTCCCCCGCGCGGCTGCGCGAGGCGGTGGAGCTCGTGCGCGACACACGCCTGCGCCTGGCGCTCAACGTCTCCGAGGAGCTCGCCCTGGAGGCGCTCGCCTACCGGCTGCAGGCGCTGCTGGCCGATCAGGCGGGCGCATCTGTTGGCCGATCGGCCGATCCGGCGGGCGCATCTGGGCGCCGATCGGTCGGCCAGACGAGCGCATAGGCTCGTCATCGGACCCGATCACAGGCGAGTGCACAGGCTCGTCGGCCACTGATCAGGCGAGCATGTCCGCGCCTCGAGCGGCCGAGACGGCGTAATCCACGCGAGCGGCGAGCGCCACCGCGACCCGCCGGGCGAGGACTTCGCGCAGCGCCCGCACCAGGGTGTGGTAGCGAAGCGCCTCCGCGGCGCACGTGCCGACCGCGTCGAGCCGGCGCAGCGCCGCGTCGGCCTCACGGGCAAGGCCCAGCGCCTCGGCCCAGATGACCTCCAGGTAGGCGACCGCCGCGGGGAGTTGCTCCTCGGGCAGGCGCTCGCCGGTCTCGATTTGGCGCATGACGGGGATCACTTCGCGGCTCAGCCAGCGCTGCTCGGCGTGGGCGCGCAGCAGCAGCGTGACGTCCGGTGGGGGGGCGGCGTGCATGGGCTCAACCTCGACGGTGGGCGGGGAAGCCCTTCTAAAGGCATGCCGGCCGTGGACCGATGTCGAAATGTGCGCCTCGAACGCGACCCGACCGCCCGCGCGCCCGGGCAGTACACCCGCTCGCTGGTGCAGCGCCTGCGGATGCGCACGTTGCTGACGCTGGGGGCGCTGGCGGCTGCGACGACCGTGATGGGTCGGCGCTTCGGCTGGCAGGATCCGCGCTTCCTGGGAGCGGAGGTGGCACTGCTGCTCGCGATCTTCGCGATCTCGCGGTGGGTGTTGCCGCTGGTGGAGCGTCACGACCGGGGGGCCCGCGGCGAAGAGCACGTGGGGCGCCTGTTGGAGCACCTGCCCGAGCGAGGGTGGCGGGTGGTGCACGACGCGAGCCTCGGGAGGGGCAACGTCGACCACATCCTGATCGGCCCGGGAGGGGTGTTCACGGTCGAGACCAAGAGTCATCCGGGCCCGATCAGGGTGGGACGATTGCACGGCTCGGTACTCGGCCAGGCGCAGGCGCAGCGCAAGGCTGTGGAGCGGATCGTCGACGAGCACGTGGAACCGCTGGTGGTGTTCAGCCGCGCGTGGGTCGACCGGCCGCTGAGCCGCCGCAAGGGCGTGCGGGTCGTGCCGGCACGGATGTTGCCGGGTTACGTGGGACGTCAGCCGCAGCGGCTGGACGAGCAGGCGGTGGAGCGCGCGCACGCGCGCCTGGCACAGGCGCTGGCGCAGTCCTACGCGCCCACGCCCCGCGCGCGCCTGCGCCGGCGCCTCGTCGAAGGGCGCCCGGCGCCGCGGTAGACGAAGGGCGCCCGGCGCCGCGGTAGAAGACAGCGACCGACGCGCGGAAGCCGGCCACGCCACCACGGTAGAGTCTGCGGAGAGATGGCGAGCGCAGCGAGCACCCTGCCGGCGAGCGAACAACCGAGGAGCACGTCGCTGCCCCCGGGGCCGCGATGGCCGCCGGTGGCGCAGACGGTGGCGTGGGCGGTGCGGCTGCCGTGGATGCTCGACCGCTGCGGCGAGCGGTACGGGGAGGTGTTCACGATGCGCTTCTTCCCCAGCGGCCGGAGCATCGTGGTGGTGAGCGGGGCGGAGCTCGTCAAGCAGGTGTTCAAAGCCCCGCCGGAGGTGGCGCCCTCGGCGGCGGGAAGCTCGCCGATCGCCGCGGTGATGGGACCGAGCTCGGTGCTGACGCTGACCGGTCCCGAGCACCTCCGCCAGCGGCGGCTGCTGCTGCCGCCGTTCCACGGGGAGCGGATGAAGGAGTACGAGGAGACGATCGTGCAGGCGACCCGGCGCGACCTCGCGCAGTGGCCACAGGGGGCGCCGATGGTGTTGCAGGAGCGCACGCGCGCGATCACGCTGGAGGTGATCCTGCGCGCGGTGTTCGGTGTGGAGGCGGAGCGGATGGACCCGCTGCGCGAAGCGGTGGGGGCGTTGTTCGCGCCGTTGACGCTGCCGATGTTGCTGCGCACAGCCCTCAGTCGCCCGACGCTGGAGCGCCCGAAGGGCGGGTTCGGCCGGGCGCTGGACCACCTCGACGGGGTGATCTACGCGGAGATCGCGCGCCGGCGCGCGCAGGAGGATCTCGGCGAGCGCACGGACATCCTGTCGCTGTTGATGCAGGCGCGCGACGAGCAGGGCGTGGCGATGCGTGACGCCGAATTGCGCGACGAGCTGGTGACGCTGCTGCTGGCGGGACACGAGACGACAGCGACTTCGGTGGCGTGGGCGATCGAGCGCCTGGTGCGACACCCCGACAAGCTGGCGCGCCTGACCGCGGAGGTCGACGCGGGCGAGAGCGAGGAGTACATGCAGGCGGTGATCCACGAGACGATGCGCGTGCGCCCCGTGGTGCCACTCGTGGTGAGGGTCCTGAAGGAGCCGATGCGCGTGGGCGAGCACGAGCTGCCGAAGGGCACCCGCGTGGCGCCGTCGATTTGGCTGACCAACCGCGACTCGCGCACCTACGAGCAGCCGCGCGAGTTCCGCCCCGAGCGCTTCCTCGACCGCCAGCCGGAGACGTTCGCGTGGATCCCGTTCGGGGGCGGCATCCGCCGCTGCATCGGGGCGTCGTTCGCGCTGCTGGAGATGAAGCTGATGCTGCGCACGATTCTCAGCGAGTTGCAGCCCTCGCTCCCGCACGACACACGGCGGCGACGCTTGCCGGCCAGCCCGCGGCGGCGTGGCTTCGAGCAGGGCGAACGCGTCCGCCGCCGCGCGATCACGCTGGTGCCGGCCGGCGGCACACGCGTGGTGTGGCGCGAGCGGGGATAGGGCGGGATAAGGACCCCCACAAGGGGGGTCGGGGGTGGGGTTGCGGGTCGTGGTGACCGTGGTCGTGTGGGCCCCACCGCCGGACGGAGGGGTACCCAGGGCACAGTAGTTATACGGGCATCTTTTTCTCGCAAATAGCGGCCTTTGCGCTTGTGTCTCATTGACAAGCGGCAGCGATACGAACTATCAATGACATATGGGAGGGATGGGATGCTCGCTCGCACTAGCTGGGAGCGAGACCCAGGGCGCCCGCGAGCACGGACGAGTGCTCGTACCGGGGCGGCTCGCAAGGCCCGCGCAGTCGGCCAAGGGCCGGCCAGCGCGCGGTGGGAAACATTTCGCCCGAACTGGATTCGATAAGCAACGACGTTGCCAACCAGCAAAATCCCTGCAAATGGTGCGCTTTCGCGCTTCCAAGCCGTCTCGCGGCGATATGGCCGCCACGCGGTGAAGGGAACCTACGCACGCAGCCTACGGTTTATGCTAAACATATCTATACCCGTTTGCCACGACCAAGCCCACGACGATGAGTGCGGTCGCCTAGACAGGATCGTCGGAGCCTCGCCCTGGTAGCGGGTCTCCGAGGTGACGACGAAAGAGACAAGGACCAGCTGTAAAACACAACTTCTGGCAGGCCCATCCGGGTGTTCTCGGGTGGCCCCCGAGGCCGATGGGCAGGTGCCGCGCACGTATGGGCGGTCCATACCCGGAGGCAATTTAAAACTCTGCGTGCCAGGGTCGGGAGCAGAGAAAAATAAAGGCCCCGAGACGCCTCGACGCCAAATCAAGGGCGCCCCAGGGCCACGTGCGACGATAAGGGAGTGTACTACAACAATGTCTCGAATCAGGTTTATATTGATGAGCCTGTTTGTCGTGGCTGCGGTCAGCGCGCTTGCGTCGACTTCGGCTTCGGCGATAGGAAAACTATCAGTGTGTGAAAAGGCCAGCACGGCCGGCGCGGGCCAGTGGAAAAATGCCGAATGCACCGAAGCTGGTGGCTCAAAAGAATTCGAAACCAAGGAAGAGACCACTGGGGAACTCAAGGGCACTGGCGGCGAATCGACGCTGAAAGGCAAAATCGGCGCCGCCGAAACAATAATTACCTGCGCCAAAAGCAAAATAACGGGCACGGTCGAAGCTGCAGGCGCGGCAAAAGGTGAAGCCGTATTCGAAGAATGCGGAGTGGGTAACAGCAAAGAAAAATTTGTCAACTGTGAAGTTCCGAATATCAAAGTGGCTTTCAAAAGCCAACTGATAGAAGAAGGAGGCGAACTTAGGGACGAATTCAAAGGTGCTGAAGCAGGAGGAAAATTTACCTCGATCAAAATCAATAATAAAGGCGAAAAAAGTTGTATCGAGAAAGGCTCCTTTGAAGTAAATGGCACCACAGCAGCTACGCTGCCGCGAAACGATATCTATCTACTGGGTCATTTATTTGACTTCATAGCAACTATCGGCCATCTGACATTCGACGGCAACGCAGCCACATTTGTGGGTAGTTTCTTTGTTTTCTTATTAAGAACAGTGAATCTTTCGAGCTATTTTGTTGGGTGGAGTCTCTTACACTAGTCACAAAAGGGGCACCCGCGCCAGTTGCTGGTGCGGGTGCCCCGGCTTATCGATAGCCGCATTGTTATGCGAACGCAAAAGACATGGGAGGATGCTCAATGAGGCGCTCGGCTTTGCTGCTGGCCACGCTTGCGACGGCTGCTTGGATTACCGGAGCATTTGGTGCGCCTACGCGCGCGGATGCTTGCCCTGCGGAAACTGAAAATGCTCGCAAGGCCGAGCCTTACGCGTCTCAGCTGCCGGACTGCCGCGCTTACGAGCAGGTCTCGCCGGTCGACAAAAACGCAAGCGACGCCAAGGGCAAGCCCGGGCAGGTCCATAGCTCGCCGTCGGGCGATAGCATCGTCTACTACTCGGGCGTGCCGTTCCCGGGCATTGCGAGCTCGTTTGAATTCCCTAGCTATCTCAGCACGCGCACTACTGAGGGCTGGTCGATGCAGGGCCTGAACGCGCCGACCGAAAGCGGTGGCGAAAGCAAAGTGTTTGGCTTGACTGAAGACAACGGCGAGTCGCTCGATCGGGTAGGGTCGGAGCTCGACGAAGAGTTTCTTCTTGCCCCCGGAGCCGAACTGGAAGTAAACAATACCTACGTGCACGACAACACGACCGACCAGTACAGGCTGCTCGCCGCTCGTCCGAGCAAATTGCACTACGACGATTCGACTCCGGACGGGTCGCACATTCTCTTTACGAGCACTAAACAGGAACTTGTGCCAGGTGTCATCGATGAAAACGAACAGCCCTATCTATATGAGTGGAGCCGTGAAACTGGCCAGATCACCTTTGCGGGTTACATAAACGGCAAAGCCCCGGAGGGGGGGACGGTCGCAGGATCCAACGAAAGGAACAGAGAAGGCGAAAGCGTCAACGCGGCAGGGATTGCTTACGACCAGAACACCATCTCCGAAGATGGGTCGCGGATCTTCTTCTCCGAAGCGGGAGAACAAGAAAAGCTCTACATGCGTGAACCGAGCCGCGAACGGACGGTCGTGGTCTCAGCAGGGGCGGCGCAGTGGAAGGCGGCAACGCCCGATGGCTCGAAGGCGTTCTATACCGAAGGCGGGAACCTGTACGAGTTCAACACGGCAAGCTCGACTAGCACGGCGATCACAAGCGGCACCGCGAAGGTGCTGGGGATGGCCGGGATCTCCCGGGACGGGTCGTATGCCTACTTCGTCGCCGAAGAAGTGCTGGCCGCCAACACAACGGGTGAAAAGACGGCGCAGGCAGGCAGTCCAAATCTCTACGAGTGGCACGAAGGCTCCACGCCTGCGATCACATTCGTTGCGACGTTTGCGCCGACGCCGGGCGAACGAAACCCCGACGGGGCCAACTGGACGGGGTACGCCGAATTTGATCTCAAAGGGTCCGAGGAAGGGTACAAGGACTCGCGGGTGTCGGTCGCCGGCACTAGAGTGCTCATCAGCTCGGTCGAACGGCTGACAACCTATACAAATGCCGGTGCCTTGGAGCTCTATTTGTACGATGCGCCCAGCGGCACGCTTGCGTGTGTGTCGTGCATCAACCCAACGAGATCGGGGGAAGAACCAAAGAAAAGCGGGTCTCCCGACGTAACGTCCCTTTCATCGGCAACGAGCGAAGGTGGCTCACCTGAATTCCCTGTCAGCAGCCCGTTTATGACGCGCAACCTCTCGGCGGATGGGACTCGCGTCTTCTTCGATAGTGAAGACGCGCTGCTGCCGCAGGCGAATGGTCAGCAGAACGTGTACGAGTGGGAGCAGGAAGGTACCGGCGGCTGCGGCTTCGACGAAGGCGATGAGAATGGCGGATGCCTGTACCTACTCTCAAATGGCCAGAGTACGACTGGCGCTTTCTTTGGCGACGCCAGCGAAAACGGCGAAGACGTCTTTATCTTCACGCGCCAGTCGCTGGCTGGCCAGGACAGAGATCAAAACGTCGACGTCTATGACGTTCGCGAAAATGGCGGCATCGCCGCGCAGAGCCCCGAACCGGGTTCTCCGGCGTGTGCGAGCGAACAGGCATGCCGCGGCTCGGAATCCGTTTCCGGCCCGGTGTTTGGCACTCCTTCCAGTGCGACGTTTGCGGGCGCGGGGAACCTCGTGCAGCCGGTGCATTCATCGGTCCAACCGGAAGTGGCGCCCAAGCGGAGTCCCAATTCTAAGCCGCCTCCCTCGCGCGCGCAGAAGCTCGCGGCGGCGCTGAGAGCATGTGGCAAAAGGCATATGCGGCGGATGCGATGCAGGATGAAGGCGCGCAAGCGATATGGCGCGCAGGCGAGCAAGCGCTACAGGAGAGGAAGGCGATGAGCATGGTCTCCGCAATGAGGGCTCTCCTCGTGGCCGTGGCGGTGGCTGCGCTGTTCGCGCTGCTGTTTGCCGGCGTGGCCACGGCGAGCGAACCGTTTGAAATCACGAAGTTCGAAAGCGCAATCACCAACGAAAAAGGTGAAGCCGATACGCAGGCCGGGGCGCACCCGTATGCGCTGACCACTACGTTCGAACTGGCGGATCATAGGGATCCCCTGGTTGAAGCGACGGTCCCCAATGGAGAGATCAAGGACCTGGAAGTTGGTCTCCCCGCGGGGGTGACCGTCAACCCGCAGGCGACGAAGATAAGGTGTCCCGAGTCCGAACTCGACGCCACCTATAAATGTCCGAACGCCTCAGTCATTGGCATAGCCCTCATCACGACCGGGAACCTGGGCGGTGCTGTGTTGCATACGCCGGTCTATGACATGGTGGCGCCGCCGGGGGTGCCCGCCGAGTTTGGCTTCGGGCTTGGGGGCGTTGGTCTTGTATTTCACATCTCTGGCGACACGCGCACCGGCGGCGACTACGGCCTGTCGGCGAAGGCGTCCGACCTCCTGGAAAAAGGTATCGTCCTGGCCACCGAATTGACCCTGTGGGGCGACCCGACGGCGTCAAGTCACGATCAGGAACGCGGCGAATGTGTAGAACGGGGCGGCAGCTGCCAGGTCACGAGGCTCGAACGGCCGCTGTTGACGTTGCCAACGGCGTGCACAGGAGAACCTTTGAGGGCGACGATGCGCGCCGACTCTTGGCAGGAACCGGAAAACTTTCAGAAGCGGGAAGCGAGCTTGTCTGCGGTGACGGGCTGCAAGGAACTCGGCCACTTCGAACCCATGCTTTCGGTGCAGCCGACGAAGCTCGCGGCGGAATCGCCGACAGGGCTGGAAGTCAACCTGAAGGTTCCACAGGAAGAAAATGTAGACAAGCTGGCGGAAGCCGACCTCAAGAAGGCGACTGTCACACTTCCGATGGGCATGGCCGTCTCTCCCTCGGCGGCGAACGGTCTGGGTACGTGCAACGAGGCGCAGATCGGGCTGAGCAACGCCGATGAACCAAGTTGCCCTGATAATTCCAAGCTCGGCACGGTGAAGATCATCACGCCACTGCTGGAAGCGCCCCTCGAAGGCTCTGTGTACCTCGCCCAACAGGGCGACCTGGCGGGCAATGGGTCGAACCCCTTCGGATCGCTGTTCGCGCTGTATCTGGTCGCGGAAGGAAGCGGTGTGCTCGTGAAGCTCCCTGGCGAAGTGAGTCTCGACCGGGCGACGGGCCAGGTGAGCGCGAGGTTCGGCAAGGATCCCGCCACCGGTTTTTACTTGCCACAGCTCCCGTTCAACGAACTGGAGATGGACTTCTTCGGTGGCCAGCGGGCGCCGCTCGTCACGCCCTCCTCGTGCGGTACGTACACGACAAGTTCGGTGTTGACCCCCTACGGGAGTGAAGCGGACCCGCTCCTCGAACCAGTGAGCCTGTCTGCCGAACCGAGCAGCAGCTTTACGCTCACCGAAGGTTGTGGCGCCCGAGGCTTTACCCCTTCTTTCACGGCCGGTGTGACCAACATCCAGGCGGGAGGTTCTGGCGACGAGACGGTAACGATTGCCCGCAACAACGGCGAACAGAACCTGGGCGGAGTGACGGTCACGATGCCCCCTGGCCTGCTTGGGCTGCTCTCGAAGGTCCCGCTTTGCCAGGAACCGCAAGCCGGCCAAGGTACCTGCAGCGAAGCGAGCAACATCGGCGAAACAACCGAGGCGGTGGGTCCTGGGGAAGATCCTTACTGGGTCAAAGGTGGCAAGGTCTATCTGACTGGCCCATATAACAACCAGCCATTTGGCCTCTCGATCGTCGTGCCGACCGTCGCCGGGCCGTTCACGCTCGAAGGGAACGGCGGCTTCGGGAAGGAGGTCGTTCGTGTCTCGATCGCGGTGAACCCGAAGACCGGTGCGCTGACGATCGCGAGCGCTCTTCCGACGATCATCGAGGGTGTCCCGCTGGACGTGAGGACGATCAATGTCGATGTCAACCGCGAAGGTTTCGTGCTCAACCCGAAAAACTGCGAAGAAATGCACGTGACATCGGCGATCACGAGCACTGATGGCGTGACGGCGACTCCGTCCAGTCGCTTCCAGGCGGCGAACTGCGCGGCGCTCTCGCTCAAACCCGTGCTGTCGGCCTCGACGCAGGGGAACGGGAGCGATCGCAACAACGGCGCGTCGCTGAACGTCAAAATCACCGAACGGAGCGGCGAAGCGGGGATCCGCTCGGTGCACCTGGAACTGCCGGAGAAGCTCCCGGCGCGCTTGAGCACATTGCAGAAAGCGTGCACGGAAGCGACGTTCGACGCGAACCCGGCGAACTGTCCGGCGTCGTCGGACGTGGGGACTGGAATCGCGCACACGCCGGTGTTGCCCGTGCCGCTGGAAGGCCCGGCGTACTTCGTCTCGCACGGCGGTGCGGAATACCCGGAACTCGTGTTCGTGCTGCAGGGCGACGGGGTGACGATCGATCTCGCCGGCGAAACGCACATCAACTCGAAGACCAAAATCACCTCGAGCACTTTCGGGACGGTGCCGGACACGCCGATCTCGAGCTTCGAAGCCAACTTGCCGGAGAAGCCCAACTCGGCGCTGGCGACGCTCACCCCGAAAGGCCTGTGCGGGTCCGCGAGCCTCTCGATGCCGACGACGATCGTCGGGCAGAATGGCGCTGAGGTCAAGCAGACGACGAAGGTCGCGATCACCGGTTGCCCGAAGAAGTCGTCCAAGTCGAGGAAGAAGCACGGGCGCAAGCCCCACGAGAAGCGCAAGACTCGCGCGAAGGGAAAGAAGGCCGGTCGCCGTAGCTGACCCGGCCACGGCTTCCGGCCAAGCTCTTGAGCTCCCGGCGCGCGACCCGCTCACCTCTCTCGGGTCGCGCGCCGGGATTCCCCAGCCTGCGGGCGAGCGTACCAGCCGAAGGGGGCGCTACGGTCGGGGCATGAAGGAGATACTGCAGGCGATCGAAGTCGCGCGACGGGAGCTCGAGCAGCGCCCGGGCGATCCGCTGGCGTGTGCCCGCGCGCGCGGGGTACTCAGCCAGGCGCGGGAGCTGTGGGGCACGCTCGAGGCCGAGCAGCGCGCGACGCTGAGTGGTGCGGCGGGCGGGCTGAGGGAGCTGGTCGATGCGCAGGCCCAGGATGCAGCCCCACCGCCGACTCCGGAGGAACTGCTGGCACGCTTCGGCTTGAGCACGTTCCGCGCGGGCCAGCGCGAGGCGGTGGCGGCGGCGCTCGAGGGGCGAGACACACTGGTCGTGATGCCGACGGGGGCGGGGAAGTCGCTGTGCTATCAGCTGCCCGCTCTGGCGGGGCGCGGTCTGGTGGTGGTCGTGAGCCCGCTGATCGCGCTGATGAACGACCAGTGGAAGCGGCTGGAGGAGACCGGCGTGAAGGCGGTGATGCTGGCGTCGGGGATGGAGGAGGGCCACAACGCGCGGGCATTGCTGGACATCGAGTCGGGCTGGGCGCAGCTGGTGCTGGTGGCCCCCGAGCGCTTTGCCTCGCGCGCGTTTCGGGAGGTGCTGGGCACTCGCAAGGTCGGGCTGTTCGTGGTCGACGAGGCGCACTGCGTGGCGGAGTGGGGCCACGACTTCCGCCCCGACTACCTGCGCCTGCACGGCGCGATCACGGCGCTGGGCCGCCCCCCGGTGATGGCGGCCACGGCCACCGCCACCCCGCGAGTGGCAGCGGAGATCGCAGCGAAGCTGGGGCTGCGCGAGTGGGTGTCGATCAGCTCGGGCTTCGACCGGCCGAACCTCGCGTTCGACGTGGTGAGGGTCGAAGGCAAAGGCGCGGTGGGGCGCAAGCGCGCGGCGCTGCTGCACGCCCTGGAGCACGCCGAGGCGCGCCCGGCGATCGTGTACTGCGGGACGCGCAAGGACACCGAGGAGGTGGCGGAGACGATCGCCGGCAGGGGAATCGCCACGGTCGCCTACCACGCCGGGCTCTCCCCGGTGCAGCGCCGCCGCGCGCAAGAGGCGTTCATGGACGGCGGGGCCGAGGTCGTGGTCGCGACCAACGCGTTCGGGATGGGCGTGGACAAGGCGGACGTGCGCACCGTCGCGCACTGGGCGGTCCCCACCAGCCTGGAGGCCTACTACCAGGAGGCGGGCCGCGGAGGGCGTGACGGGAAGCCGGCCCGCGCGCTGCTGCTGGCCTCGCGAATGGACCTGGGCAGGCTGATCCGCTTCAACACCGAGCGTCAGAGCAGCGTGGAAGACGTGCGCGCATACATCAACCGCCTGAGCCGCCGCGCCCAGCAGGGAACGGTGGAGATCGCCCCCCGGGAGCTGGACGACAGCGAGCGGGTGCTGCTCTCGATCGCCGAGCGCGCGGGCGCGGCAGAGCTGCAGCCGGGCGCGCGCGGGGTGCTGCGAGTGCGCCTCACCGGCCAGCTGGACGGCAGCGCTGCGTACGGCGCGATCAAGGCGGCGAAGGACCGCGGATGGGAGTCCTACCGCGCGATCGAGCGGTTCATCGCCAACGCCGATGAGTGCCGTCGCAGGCAGATCCTCGAGCACTTCGGCGACTCGCAGGAAGGTGCGCGGGAGGGCCGCTGTTGCAGCGTGTGCGATCCCGACCCAGAGCTGGAGCGGGCACTTGCGGCGGGAGCACACGGCGCGAAGCCTGTGCGGACGGCGAGATCAAAGCTCAACGGCTCCCCGGAGGCTCCTGCCCCGCCCTCGCAGCCGTCCGACCCCGTGGACGAGGCCCAGTACGAAAAGCTCAGGCAGTGGCGCCTCGGCCAGGCAGAGGGCAAGCCGGCGTTCACGGTCGCGGCGAACACGGTGCTGGAGGAGATCCTGCGCCGTCGCCCGGCGAGCAACGAGGAGCTGATCGAGATCCGCGGCATCGGCCCCGCCTTCTGCGAGAAGCACGGCGAGTCGCTGCTGGAGGCGCTGGCCGGGCTGTAGGGCTAGCAGGCGGGGCTGTGGGTCCTGCCAAAAGCTCCGAGCTGTGGCTTATACGCAAGTTTTTCCCGCAATTTGCGGACTTTTTCTGCTGATACCATTGACACCGTCCCACCATATAAACTATCAATGACACATGGGGAACGTTGCTAGCTCGCTCGTATCGTCCTCCACGAGGAAGCAGCTCGCGACCGGGCCCGGCGGATCGTTGGGGGTGGCCCTAGGCGCCTTCGGGGCCCGGATCGAGGAGCGGTGCAAGATGCGCCCGCCCCGCGCCCGGGCCACGCTGGCGGGGCTGGGGCGCAGCCTGGCCGGCTCCAGCGACCGCCCGACACAACAGCATCGACAGTCGGAAACATATCTAGCTACCATTGGCTGTGGTGAGTCTGACCAGCGCGGCGCACCAAAATCCCTGCAAATCGCAGCTTTTCGCCCGGCCGATGGCTCGTGCAGTTCGCCGCCGCTCGCAAAGATATCCTCCAGGACCCCAGGCAGTGGTGCTAAAAATCGGTGCGATCCCAAAGGGGCGAGCAAGTTCGTCAAGAGCCCAACCGCCCTTAAGACGGAATCGTCCGATCCTTTCCACAAGGCCGGGGTCGGCGCCGCAGACGACCAGGAGGAGGGCGAGCACCCCACATCACCACAAGCTTTCTCTGGCAGACCCGTCGGGACAGTAGGGCGGGTCCCCGAGGCCTCGAACGAAACCGCATCGCCGCAGTCGGGCGTTGCGGGTTCGCAGAGACCAAACCAATCCTCTGCGTGCCAGAGCAGGGAGCAGAGACATACGGGCCCCAGGACGCCTCTACATGTGAACGAAGGGCGCCCCAGGGCCAATTACAACAAGAAGGAGCATAGCAAATGCATAAAAGTCGAGTACGACTCATGCTAGTCGCGCTGTTCGGCGTGCTTGCGTTGGGCGCTATGACAGCGGTGGCCTCGCAGGCCGCCAATCCAGCTCCGAGATGGAGCATTGGCGGTAGAAACCTCGAAGCGAATGAAACCCACTACATCACTGCGAAAGCATACCCGACCGCGGCAAGTCCGACATTCACACTAACTGCTGGCTCAGGCGCAACTGCCAAAACGGTTTCCTGCGAATCGGTGAGATTGAAGTCTGGCGTGCTGTTAGGGACGGCGGCTGAAACCGCCGGCAAAAACAACGAGGTGATCGAATTCTTCGGTAAATGTGAAGTAACGAACAATGGCACCCCGTGTAAAGTCACGGAACCCATCGTGACGAATCCCGTCAAGTCGGAACTCGTGGAGACCGAAAAAGCAGTTCCAGGCACATCGGGTTCTCTTTTGGTATTATTCGAACCGGAAGTCAAAGCCAACGGATTTGTAAAACTCGAATTCACCGGAAGTGGGTGCGTAGTAAAAGAAACGATAGTGTCAGGCCAAGCGGTCGCACAGGTGTTGACCGACCCGGAAAATGGGACGCTAGGGAGCTTAGTCGAATTACCCAAAGTCAACTCGGCTGAAGCAAAATCCTGGCTGCTGAACTTCCCAAAAACGGCAATTAAAAAAAACAACCAAAATCATCAAAGGCGAAGTATCGGAAGGAAAAAACGAACTCGTTTCTTTCGGAGTAGAATCGACGCTGACAGGTACAGCGTTAGTATTATTGGCAAAAAAGAATAGCAGCGGGGAATTCGAAAGCGAAACTACGCTTTGGAGTCCGTTACCATAGATTGATGTGGAGTTGCGCGGGTCCTGGGCTTATAGGCCCAGGACCCGTGGGCTCCGTTTGTCGGGCTGGAGAGGTGCTGGGATGCGATTGATCTGGGAAGGGAAGTCTATATCGAGAGTGTTGGTTGCTTACCGGCCCGCCGGTACGGTATGGAGTTTGGCGTTGACGCTGGTGGTGTGTGGGCTGGCGGCGAGGCCAGTGCAAGCACAGGATGTGTCCTGCCCGAATGAACCGTCGCGGGCTGAGCAGCCGTTTGCGTCAGGGTTGCCGGATTGCCGCGCGTATGAGATGGTCTCGCCTTTGGAAAAGGACGATAATGGTGTGACATATCTCGCGGCCCGGGCAGCGATGTCAGGTGAAGCGGTGACTTATTTTTCGTTGGGGTCGTTTGCAGGGCCGAAGGCCGCGTTGCTTGAAGGCCGGTATCTCTCGCGTCGGGAAGCGAGCGGCTGGTCGACCAGCAACATTTCGCCACCATACACGGAGTATGTCGCGGTTCCCTTGAACCCACCTCCGTTTAGTGAATTGTTGTTTACGCCTGATCTTTCGAGTGGGGTCGTGTCTAGCGTTTTTACGCCTTTGGTGGGTGGCCAGCCGGTGGGGTATGTAAACCTCTATGTCGCCGACGTTGAAGCTGGGTCTTATCAACCGGTGACGACGGTCACGCCGGAAGCTGAATACCGGCCTTTCACGGAGAGCTTGGATGATACGCCGCCTCAGGTAGAGGGGGCGTCGAGCGATCTTGGCCATGTAGTGTTTCAGCAGGAAGCGAGCTTGTGTTGTGGGGCGTCGCCGAAACATCCGCACGTGTATGAGTGGGCAAAAGGCAAGCTAGCGCTGGTGGACGTGGCGCCCAAAGGCGTGAAACTGGAAGAAGTAAATGTGGGGTCGGAAGCGAACTTCTACAACCCTGCGGCACACGGTAATCCGTGGCGTGCAGTGTCTGCTGATGGGTCGCGGGTGGTCTTCACGGCAGCTGAACGGCCGTCGCGTGGGGTGCCTGAATGGCAGGTCTTTTCACGAGAGAATCCCCTGAGCCCGGTGGAAGATTGTGCAGTTGTGGGGGATGCGTGCACTGTTGAGGTGTCGGCGTCGCAGAAGACGGATGGGAGTGGCCCGGGGGGTTCGGATCCGTTTGCGTCGAGAGAACCGGCGGCGGGCTATCGCGATGCGAGCGTAGATGGGTCGCGGGTATTCTTCACGAGCAAGGTGGAGTTGACGAACGATGCGAACACGGGCCCCGAAGATAATGCCGCGAATTTGTATGAATACAATATGGAAACGGGTGTGTTGCGTGATCTCACGGTCGACGATTCGGATTCCGATGGTGCGGCGGTGTTGGGGTTGGTGACGGCGAGCGAAGACGGCTCGTACGTTTATTTTGTCGCCGAAGGGAAACTGGCGAGCGGACAGGGTCCCGGGGGGGAAGAGGCGGCGGTGGGGATGCCTAACTTGTATCTCTCTTACCCAGGTGGGGTGAGGTTCATCGCGACGCTCGCGCCGAGCGTCGGCAATAGCTACCACATAGATGGGCGGGACGACGGTGAAAACGGAGATGAAGAAGATTGGGTGGGGCTCAACGACACGGATTTCGATTACGGGCCAGGGTGGCATTCGGCGCGGGTGTCGCCGGATGGATCGATGCTGGCGTTTGAATCGGTGCGGGAACTGACGGGGTTCGATAATCGGCCAGCTGCGGTTGGTGAGTGCGCATTGGAAAGGTGCCGTGAGGTGTTCCTGTATGACGCGGAATCAGATTCTCACTCACCCACGCTTGTGTGCGTGTCGTGCGGCCCGCCGGATGTGTCTCCAGTTGGCCCCGCCGAGCTCGGTGGCCACGAAGAAGAGAATAGCACCGTGAGCGGGGTATCTACGTACTATCTTCCGCGTAATATGCCTGAAGGTGATAGGCGGTTGTTTTTCGAGAGCCCGGATGCATTGGTGGCGCGTGATAGCAATGGGTTGCTGGATGTCTATGAGTGGGAGCGGCTGGGGTCGGCCTCGGAAGTGGCGGCGGGGGAAAGTTCGTGCGTGGTCTCCTCGCCGGAATACGACGCGAGCGAGGGTGGTTGTGTGTCCCCGATCTCGAATGTGGCGGGTGGCTATGGATCGCATTTCATGGATGCGAGCCCGAGTGGGAATGATGTGTTCATCGCTACGGCTGATCAGCTGGTGCCATCCGATACGGATGTTCGTGAAGATGTGTATGACGTGCGGGTCGGTGGGGGGTTCCCGGTGTCAGTCGCTGCGGCCGTGTGTGTGAATGCGGATTCTTGCAAACCGCCGGTTTCGTCTCAGCCCGGTGTGTTCGGTGCCCCGGCGAGCGCGACGTTCTCCGGCCCCGGCAACCCTGTCCCGGTGCCGACTTCTGTGGCTGTGGTGACGCGGAAAGCGAAAGGCTGCAGGAAGGGGTTTGTGAGGGGTAGGCGGGGCAAGTGTGTGAAGATCCGCAAGAAGGCGGGAGGCAGGAGGAGGACAAGGAAGGTGGGGCGTGATGGGCGGGGGGTGCGTTCGTGAGACGGCGGCTGGTGTGGGGTGTGTTTGCTGCTTGTGGGGTGTGGGTGTTGGCGCCGGCTGCTTCGGCGGTGGGCTCTGGGTTTGGTGTGCGGAGCTTCGAAGTGGCTGCGACGGACCAGCCTACGGCTGAGCAATTGGCGGACCATGAGTCGGGGTCGCCGGATATGCAGGCAGGCTCCCATCCTTATGCGTTTACTACCAGTTTTGCTTTTAATGAATCGGAAGAAAAATTCGGTAAGTTCATCGAGACGGGTGGGGGTGTGAAGGATGTTCAGATCGCGTATCCACAGGGGTTTGTGGGTAACCCAGAGGCGGTTCCGAGGTGCCCCTATCACGACTTTCTCGCTAAAGCGTGTCCCAACAATACGGCGATTGGCGAGGCGACGACAGGGATCGGAGAACCGCTTGGCTATGTCAGCAAAAAACTGAACTTAAAGGCGAATCTAGTCAACTACATTACTGATCCGGTGTATAATGTTGAACCTCCCGGGCATGTGCCGGCGGAGTTCGGAATCATGGTCGCCAAGGCGCACCCTGTGCTGATCGACGCGTCGGTGCGGACAGGTGGGGATTATGGCATCACGGTTACCTCGCCGAATGTCACTGAGGCTGTCGTGCCGGTGAGCGTGAAGGTGACGATTTGGGGTGTGCCCGGTGATCCGAGCCACGACCGTTTGCGCGGACAATGCCTTGCGGAGGCCGAGAGCTTTAACGAGAAGGAAGAAGAAGGCGTTCCGCACGATGAAGAAGAGTCGGTCAGGGAAGCAGAAGAAGTGAGCGGGGTGGAACATCCGTTGGCGCCGGCCAACTGCCCGGCGGATGTTCCGGTGGTGCCGTTTTTGACGAATCCGACTTCGTGTGGGGAACCACGCGAAGCTGTGTTGAGCGTGGATAGCTGGGACGAGCCGGGGAATTTCCTAACGGGCGAACATGTTCTTTCTAAGCGCGCAGTGCTACCGGCGCTGTCGGGCTGCGAAGACCTGGATTTCAGTCCGTCGATCAGTGTTCAGCCCGATGGGAGCGAGGGGAGCACGCCGATGGGGTTGAACGTCGATCTGCATGTGCCGCAAGAATCGACCGCGAACCCGGTCGGGCTCGGTGAGGCCGATATGCGGGATACGACGGTGGTGTTGCCGGCTGGGGTGCAGGTCAGTCCGAGCGCGGCTGATGGGCTGCAGGCTTGCTCGCTGGCGCAGATCGGGCTGCATAATGCTGAGAAGCCGTCGTGCCCGGATGCGTCAAAGGTCGCGACGGTGCGGGCGAAGACGCCGCTTTTGGAAAACGAACTGGAAGGCGCGGTCTATCTCGCGGACCAGCAGAGCTTTGGGGCGCCGCTTGAAAACCCGTTTGGGAGCCTGCTCGCACTGTATCTCGTCATCGAAGAACCCGCGACGGGGGTGCTGGTCAAGCTCGCGGGGGAGGTCACAACGAACCCTGTGTCGGGCCAGCTGGCGACCACGTTTGAAGATGTGCCGCAGTTCCCTGTCAGCGAAGTGAAGCTCGAATTCTTCGGTACCGATCGTGCGCCGCTGGCGACGCCGGGGTTGTGCGGGACGTACACGACGACGACCGCGATGCAGCCGTGGTCGGCTGCGGGGCCCTCTGAAGACGCGAGCCCATCGTCGAGCTTCCAGATCACTAGCGGCCCGAGTGGGAGCCCGTGCAGCGACCCGCTGCCGTTTGTGCCGTCGCTGACGGCTGGCACGACGAACGTTCAGGCCGGAGCGTTCAGCCCCGTCACGATGACGATGAGCCGCGAAGATGGCCAGCAGCAGTTGCAGGGAGTGCGGCTGCATCTGCCGCCCGGGCTGTTGGGGATGCTCTCAAGCGTAACGCCGTGCGAAGAACCGCAGGCCGACGAAGGGACGTGCGGGCCGGCTAGCTTGATCGGCGAAACGACCGTCAGCGTTGGCCTCGGCGGCGACCCGTACACGGTCACGGGCGGCAAGGTGTATATCACGGGCCCCTATCACGGCGCACCGTACGGGCTGTCGATCGTGAACCCCGCGAAGGCCGGCCCGTTTGACCTCGAGCACACCGCCGAACACCATCCCGCTTGCGACTGCCTCGTCGTCCGCGCGCGGATCGAAGTTGACCCAATCACCGCGGCATTGACCGCGATCGCGAACTCCGGGGCGGAAGGGTACGCGATCCCGATGATCCTCGAAGGGATCCCGCTGCAGATCAAGCACGTCAACGTGACGGTCAACCGGCCCGAGTTCACATTCAACCCGACCGACTGCGACCCGCTGACGCTGAACGGGAGCCTCTGGAGCGCGGGAGGCGCCACCGCGCCGCTGTCGGTGCCCTTCCAGGTGACCGACTGCGGGGCGCTGGCGTTTAAACCGGCGTTTACGGCTTTCACCGCGGCGCACGGTTCTCGAGTGGATGGTGCGAGCTTGCTCACGAAGGTGACCTATCCGGGTACGCCGCAAGGCACCGAGGAGAACATCGCCAAAGTCAAGGTGAGCTTGCCGACGAAGCTCTCGGCGCGCCTGAGCACGCTGCAGAAAGCGTGCCCGGAAATGACGTTCGCAGAAAACCCCGCGAGCTGCCCCATGGCCGCCAGGGTAGGCGAGGCGACGACGAGGACACCGGTACTGCCGACTCCGTTGAGCGGTCCGGCGTATTTCGTCTCCCACGGCGCTGCGAAGTACCCCGAACTGATCATCGTGCTCCGTGGCGACGATGTCACGATCGACCTTCACGGCGAAACAGCGATCTCCAAGAAGGGCATTCTCACCTCGACCTTCAACACTATCCCCGACGCGCCATTCTCACAGTTCGAACTAGATCTTCCCGAGGGGCCTGACTCGGCGCTGACTGCGAACGGTGCGAACCTCTGCAAGACGGGTTCGCTGACGATACCAACAGTGCTGACCCCCCAAAGCGGCGCCGTGATCAAGCAGAACACAAAAATCCAGGTCACCGGCTGCCCCAAGCACAAACCAAAGCTTAAGCACAAGACGCTTAAGGCAGCAAAGAAGAAGGGATAAGGAACAAGCAGCACAACCTAAGCAATGGTGTGTCCACCGGCCGTCAAGCGGCGGGCGCACAGTGGATCAAGAAAAGGAAGGAATGCAACAATGCAAAGTCGCATTTGTCGTATCCTAATGCTAACGGCGTCGCTAACGGCGTCGCTAACGATTCTCGGCGTGTCCTCGTCGCTGGCGGTACCGAAAGGGGAATACGCTGTGTTCGCGCAGTGCCCCACGGGCAATGAAGAAGTCACCGGGTGCCTCGTGTCGCGCACGGAAAGCGGGTCGATCACGATCGGCAAACAGGAAGTCCCGATCGTGAACACGCAGACGCTGCAGGGTGGCACAGAAAACGTGGGGGGTGGCGTTAAACAGCTTGTCGCGGCCCTGAACGGTGAAACACTGACGAAAACCCCACAGAAAGTCCCTGGAGGGCTGCTCGGCTTGGTCAAGTGCAACGAAATCAAAGGCGAGGGATTCTGGGAAAAAGTCGAGCGAGGAACATGTGAATTCTTCTTCGAAAACGGTGTTACAGGTGTGAATGCCACGACCGAACTCGCGGTGCCTGCCAGCTCGGTTACCTTGAGCTTGGCGAACGCCGAACTCGAAAGCGGGACTGCGCTGACGCTCCCGATCAAGGTTAAACTGGAAAACCCGCTGCTCGGCGAAGAATGCTACATCGGCTCCAATGCCCATCCGATCACCCTGCACCTCTCGACCGGAGCATCGGGCTCCCTCAAAGGCAAACTCGGCACAGTCACAACCAAGGCAGGAGGCGGCATCCTAGTCGTCAGCAACAGCAGACTCGTCGACGGCACCTTCTCCGCACCAGAAGCAACCGGCTGCGGCGGCTTCTTCTCATTCCTACTCGACCCAATCCTCAACGCAAAAATCGGGCTCCCAGCAGCCTCGGGGACCAACAGTGCGGTATTCAACACCACACTCGAACTAGCCAACGCTGAACTCGTCAAAGGCAGCGAATAGCGGCGTAGCGAGAGCCTGGCCACAGCAGGCTACGATCAGGGGCCCGCGGACGAACCCTCGCGGGCCCCTGTCGTGTTTGAGCTGATCCCGACAAGCCGGCAGTGGTAAAGTCCAAAAAGTAGCTGCTGATACGAACCTGAGTAGCTCGGCGACCCTGCGCCAAAGGATCCCCTTATTCGCATATCGATCACGAGACGCTCTGCGCGTGAGCAAGGGTTGTTCCGTGGCCGGGTGCGACAAGGAGAAATAATGCAATCAGGCCGAGGATGGCTCATCTAGCTATGCCGTTCGGTGTGCTTGCGGTGAGCGCTGTGACAGCGGCAGCCTCGCAAGCCGCCAACCCAGCCGAAGATGGAGCATCAAAGGCGCTGACCTTGGAGCAAACGAAACCCATTTCGGCACCGCGAATACGTACACGCCCGTAGCATACCCGAGATTTACCTTCGCTTTGCTGAGAGTACGATAACCTGCTCAGCAATGATTGAGGTCTGGTGTGTGCTGTTAGGGGCGGCGACTGAAACCGCCGGCAAGCCAATGAGGTGATCGAATTCTACGGGATTGCGAGGTATCAGGCGATAGCGCCGGGTGTAAGCTCGCGGAACCGATGGTGACGAATCAGTCAAGTCGGAACCAGTGGAGACGGGGAAGTAGTTCCAGGTACATCAAGTTCTCTTAGTGTTATCCGAGCCGGAAGTCAAAGTTCACGGTTGTGAAATGAATTCACCGGAAGTGGATGCATCGTTAGGAAACGATAGTGTCAGGCCAAGGGTAGCGCTGGTGTCGGCCGACCCGGAAATGGGCGCTAGGGAGCTTAGTCGAATTACCCAAGTCGACTGGGCTGAAAGCCAAGTCGCAGCTTTTTTCCCGAAACCTAATTAAAACGACCAATCATCAAAGGGCGAAGTAACGGAAGGAAAAACGAACTCTTGCTTTTTCGGGGAACCCGCGACACTGACAGGTACGACGCTAGTATTATTGGCACAAAGAATAGCAGCGGCGATTTCGAGCGCGAATCCCCGCCTTGGACTCGTTACCGTAGGGGCGCAGACGGTTAAGCAAGCATGGTGGGGGAGTCAGCGCCGCGGATGAAACCGTCGTTCCACTGCCGTTGACCCTTGGGCTCGCCATGCGCGGCGAGCCCAAGGCCATAACACTCCTACCTGCCTGCGGCGACACCCTTAACCTCGATCTTGCAGGAAGCGTGTAGATCTGGGGGTGGGTCTTTGGTTGTCGTGGTGGGGTGTTGGTTCGGAGTTGTGGCGCGGTCGGTCACGCGCGTATGGGCTTGTGCTGGGGTGGCCGGTGGGTCGGGTCGCGGGGAAAACGGCTGCTGGATGCGTGCCGGTGTGACTCGGCATCTGTTCGGGGGATGAAGGGGGAGCGTCGGCTGGCTCAGCCCACGGGGGCTGGAAGCAACTTGAGCTTGGCGAATGCGTGGACGAGTTGCTGTCCCCACGGCCAGTGGGCTTGGAGGCGCAGTCTTGCTGTGCGGCCGTGAAAGGCGAGGCGGGCAGCGACGTGTAGTAGGCGGTAGCGCAGGCGTTTTGGTTCGGCTTTGGCGAGCTCGCCTTCGAGCAGCAGTGTCTGGGTCCAGCGGATCAGGTCGTGGGCGATCAGCACGAGCTCGACCCATACCTGGTTCATCTGGAAGTCGCGGAAGGGGAGCTTTGCCAGCCCGGTGTCCTTGTCGCGCCGTATGTGATCCTCAGCGTGGGCGCGCTGGCGCTGGCGTCGCTCGAGCACGGTGATGTCAGGATCGGGCTGATCGGTTAGGAACGTCTGGAATCGGTAGCCGTCTTGGTCGATAAACGAGAGCTGCGCGCCGGGATGCGCCCGCTCGCGCCGGCAGATGAGACGGGAGCCCTCTGGCCACCGTGAGAGGTCGACCAGGCCGGTCAGCTCGGTGACTTGCCCGTTCGGTCGCTCCTTGCCGTCCTGGTCGAGCGCTGAGACCCAAGCATCCTCGGGTACTTTCGCGATCCCCGCACGCACTGGCCCGGTCAGGTCATAGCCGACCGAGAAGTGGATCCGGCCGTCGCGACACCAGTCGATCAGCTCGTGCGTAGCGCCGGCGGAATCCATCCGTAGCAGGATCGGGATTCCCTCGATGTGCTCCTCGGGTATTTGCGCGAGCGCTATTTCTGAGGCCGCGACCTGGTCGGCGGCATTGTTAGCGCCACGGTTGCCGGGCCGCAACAGCCGGCAAGCGCCTCACCGGACTCCTCCAAATAGACCATCAGCGGCGCGAACCCAAAACCGCCCTTGTAGTGCCCTGCGGCACCGTCCTTCAGCGAGTGCGCGGTCACGAACGTCGCATCCTGGTCGATCGTCAACAGCTCCGGTCTGCCGCCAAGCTCCCAAGCACGCGAACGCGCCACAGCGCGCGCAGCTCGCAGTCCCGAAAGCAACGCTGGATCAGCCGCGATCCGCTCGATCACTCGATACGCGGTGGAATCTGAAGCCACCTCGCCAAACAACGGCCGCTGATCGCGAAGGCCCCGCAGATCGGCCAGACACTCGCCGCCGTCGGCGATCATTACCGCCAGATCGCGCACGACCGCTCCCCAATCATGCCCAGCATGCCGCTCTTTCGCCGACGCGAGTCGCTGCGACATCGCCCGCGTCAGCCCAGTCTTGTCAGCCACCCGCACCAACAAAGCACTACCGGCATGCGAGACCAAACCCTCGCCGTCCGCGCTGACGTCTACGGTTACCGGGCGTCCATCGTGCATCACCTTCAAGGTGGACCTCCAAGCTCGGGATCAGGACCTTCAGCAAGCCCAGAATCCCTGCTCAACCGGACGTCACCGCGCCCCCACTCAAGGGGGCGCGGTCGCTTCCTGCAAGATCGAGGTTAAGACGCGGAAGGGGCGGTTACCGCCCAGGTTCCCGTGGCGGAATCATTGGCACCTCCTGACGGGACTTCGATCGAGAGCGAGGCACCGGTCGCGCCTGCCCCTTCTTCCCTTAGCGCAGGTGGGTGGATTTTCAAGGAGCTTTGAATGTTGAAACCCGAGCTTTCCTGACCCACGAAGATACAGAGATTGCCCGGTTCGGCTTCAGGTTTTGTCGCTGAGCCTTCGCCGCAGCCTCCGCCGGATCTCGCGGATTGTCCTTCTGCAAAGAAGTGAACATTGGCTTCGCCGATGACCGGTTCATCCGTCACCGATTCTTTACCGGCCAGGGGGATCGGGAAGGAAAGCGAAACTATCACTTTTTTTTCTTCCTGTTCTTTTGTTGTGAACCCAATACTCCAGGAGCCCGTCTCCGTCTTGCCGGCAGGCAGCGTGCCGCCGTCTGTCCACGGTTCCCCTTCTTTTCCAGCCGTCCCTTCTTTGCCGGCTGCGCCTTCCTTGCCGGCCGTCCCTTCTTTGCCGGCTGCGCCTTCTTTGCCGGTCGCGCCTTCTTTGCCGGGTGCTCCAGGCGCGCCTGGAGCACCGTTTTCGCCTTTCGCCCCCGCAGGGCCTCGGGGACCTACCTTGACCTTGCTCTTACGTTTATTCTTCGCTTTGCTCGTGGTCGCGACCGCGACCGAGCGCCCATCCGAGGCGCCTGTGGAGGTCGCCTTGGGGACTGAGCTGGTCTGACCCCCGAGCGCAAAAGCTCCGCTTGCCATTGAAAGAATCAACGCGGCGAATGCGATCGCCGTGCTGGCATTTATGTGTCGGACAATCCGTGAAATCATTGCTTCCCTTTCGTCGCGAAAACTGGGGCGCGCCGGCGATTCGCCGGCCGCGGCGCCCGTCGGCTCAGGTGCGCTCCGGGCCGTGTAGAACGACTGCCTCCTCTATGTCATCGCCACCCCTCCTGCTCCCTCTTGACCGTCGACCCGATCCAGCGGCAGGGAATGCCTGCTGGAAAGACCTACGCGCTCGGATGACTCATCGAGCGCTCCTGACCGCCGCCTCCGGCACCGGCCAGCCCGACCAAGTCGCTGGGCGGCCGGGGCTTGTGGTGCGGGCGCATGTCATTGACAGAAGACTACTACTAATCGACCAACTTGTCGCTGATCAATGGATCTGTCCCAAGAGGTGGCCCCTGCGACGGGGCCTGGCGGTGGCTACGGCGTTGGCTGTAGAGGAGCGATCCGGCGGTTCGCCGGCCGCGCTAGCATCCATCTCCCACGCCGACGTAGCTCAGCTGGTAGAGCACTTCACTCGTAATGAAGGGGTCCGGGGTTCGAGTCCCCGCGTCGGCTTTGCTAGGTGCCCCGCGGCCCAGGAAATCGACAAGACCTACGCGAGAACGGGTAAGTGGCTACCCATTTGCCGGAGAGCGTGTAGACTATACGCTACACAGCGAACGGCTGGGCAACTGCGCCCGGGGCGCCACGCCGCTGGTAAGCTGGCTCACTCAGCGGGGAGTCTTCGGTAAGGTGCATAGCGAGATCGCCGATGTCGCCACCGCGCGAAGGCGATGGAGGAGCGTTGAAGAATGCGATGGGCTGAGCCTGACCATCCACGCGGCCGCGGTGGCCCACCACATCGAGGAGGTGCCAGTCGGGCGCTCGGCCTCGCGCTGATGGCTGTAGGTATCGCGGGCTTCGCAGGCACGACCGACTCCGCGGCGACGAGGTCCTCGCGGCATGCAGGCGCAGCGCGGTCGTCGATCCCCCGTGCCACGCAAACTCCCCCCGTTGCGAGCGTGGCGCACGTGCTGAACGTCAAGGACGAAGGGCACCTGCACTCGGTGCACAGCTCCGGCTCGGAACTGGTTGAGGAAGGGCCGGTCTCGGGAACGGTCAAGGGGAAGGTGAAGGTGAGCTTCAACATCGGGGCGACCGTCACCGCGAAGTTCACGATCTACGCCAACGGCGGCGGCTCGATCAGCGGCCACGGCGGGGGGGCGCTGCATTCGACCGGCGTGTACTCGACCTTCGGGGGCTCGCTGACCGTCACCGGCGGCTCGGGACGCTATGCGCATGCGCACGGCAACGGCACTCTGTCGGGCGCGATCAACCGCAAGACGTATGCGCTGACCGTGCAAACCGCCGGCAAGCTGTACTACTGATCGAGGTCCTGTAGCTGTCTCGCACGCGCTGCTGGCACGCCGCTACGCTCGCATCGTGACGTCGGAGGAGCTCGCCAACCTCGCGCATCTGCGCCGCGCCCGTGATCTGATTGACCGCGAGTACGCGCGCCCGCTCGACGTCGCCGCGCTTGCCCGCGCTGCGTTGATGTCGAGCGCGCACTTCTCCCGGCAGTTTCGTGCGACGTACGGCGAGACGCCCTACGCCTACCTGATGACGCGGCGGATCGAGCGGGCGAAGGCGCTGTTGCGCCGCGGCGACCTGTCGGTCACCGAGGTCTGCGTCGCGGTCGGATGTACGTCGCTCGGCTCGTTCAGTGCCCGCTTCACGCAGCTGGTGGGCGAGACGCCGACGGCCTATCGGGCCCGTGACCACAGCGGGCTCGCGAGCGTGCCGGGCTGTGTCGCCAAGGACCTCACCCGCCCGACCGGCAAGCCGGCCAGCAGGCCGAGCACGATCGGAGAAGCGTACGGGGCGCTGGCTCTCTAGTGTTGGAGCATGAATCTCTCTCTTTCCACTTGCTTTGTCCTGGTCCATGACCCCGACCTCGCGCTGGCCTTCTACCGCGACGCACTCGGCCTCGAACTGCGCAATGACGTGGCTCGCGAAGACTTCCGCTGGATCACTGTCGGCGCTGGCTCCCAGCCCGGCGTCGCGATCGTCCTCACGAACTACCTGAACGGCAGCCCCGCCGACCACGACGCGCTCGCCGCCCTCCTCGCCAAGGGGGCTCTGAACGGCGTCCACTTCCACACCGACGACCTCGACGCCACCTTCGAGAAGCTGCGCTCCTCGGACACCGAGATCGTGCAAGAACCGACCGACCAGCCGTGGGGCACGCGAGACTGCGCCGTGCGTGACCCGTCCGGCAATCTGGTGCGCATCGACCAGCCACCGGCCGGGTAATCGCCTCGATGTAACTTGTCACAGAAGGCCACTGCGGCCGATCGTCGGTCGAACACGCTGCGCAGGCTCGCCTCGCCAGCGTGAGCGCCGAAACACAGGAGCGGTACCCAACCCCATGCTCAATCGAGTTGTCGCTAGACATGAGAATTGGATCGGTGGCCTGGCCAGTGCCGCAGCGTTGGCTGCTGTCCTCGGCGTCGCCGGGGTCGCGTACGCGCAGACCACGCTGCCGCTCCAGGCGGTCGGCTGGCAGAACGAGACCCTGCCGGGGGCGGCTTGCAAAGCAAACAGGCCGATCCGTTTGCACAACCACGTCGCGCAGGTCTCGCACACCGGTTTCGGAGACGTCAACAGCTCCGGTTCAAACCGCGGCCTCGTTCGAGTCGCGGCCGCGTACGACGTGACCTATGGTCAGCTTGGTGGCGTTGGGCCCGCGGCCGCGGTTGATGTCGTCTGCTCCAACAACGGCGGGACCGCGGACGGTCAGATCCGCTTTGCCGAGGTCGTCTTCAGCGGCTCGGCGACGGACGCGCGCGCAGTGGGTCTGATCACACCCCAGCAGCCCCACCGTGCGAAGGTGTCGCACGTGCCGCTGCTGGGAAAGGTCAAGTGGGTCAACGGCCGGATCGTCGTCGCCGAGTACTGGTACGGACCGAACGACCCGACCTGCTGCGCCTCCGGGCGCGCGACCACCACCTGGGCCTACCGCACCGGCAAACTCACAGCTGTCGGTACCGTGGTCACGAAACGATCGACGGGCTCAGCCGGTCGGTAAGGGCTGCGCCGCTGCTGCCAAGGCGCCGCCAGCCGCCTGTAGAGTGTGCCCAGGATGAGCTTCCGGGTGACGACGACTGCATTTGCGATCGCCCTGGGAACGGTCGCGATGAGCGGCGCCACAGCGAGTGCCGCCAGCGGCTCCAGCCCCCAGATCCGAGCCGTCTACCGCAGCGTCCTGACCGCCGAGTACTTCGGCCCGGCCAGCGCTGTCTGCTCTCGCCTGACCGCCAGCGGCGTCAACTCGTTCACGGCGGGCGGCCAGGGCACATGCAGACACGCATTCGATGCCCTGCAAAACGTGCTGCGGCACAAGACCCCCGGGGTCGACGACTCCGGCTTCACGGCCCGCGAATGGCGTATAGAGGTCGCTCAGGTCATGGCCCACCTGAAGCTCAGCATCCACGGGGCACACGCCACCGCGATCGGTCCCAGCGGAATCCCCGGTCAGACAACCCTCGTCAGGGTCAACGGCCGGTGGCTCTTCAGTAGCTACCCACCAAGCATTGAGCCGTAACAGCGTCGCACGCGGCGCCGGGGACCGCGGCGGGCCACACTCCACGGCGACCGTGACGCAGACCCGAGCTGGCTTCGTGGGCTCCGGTGCGAGAGTGCCGAGATGATACCGCCGGCCACGCGACGCACCTCAAGGCGTCCCCGTGGTGGCGTGGCCGAGCTACTGCTCCTCGGCGTCTGAGCGCTTGAACCGCAGATTCACGCGGTCGGCCGGGTCTTCGTCCGCTTTGGGCGGGTCGAACCGGCCTCGGGTCAGGGCGCGGATCGTGCCATCCTCGGGATACTCCACCAGCTCGGGCATCACCTTGTTGGACACCATCAGGTACCGCACCGGCTCGTCGGTTCGATTAGCCAGCGTGTGGGCGCCCCGGCGGCCCCGGGGAAAGGCGACGACGTCCCCAGGCGCGAGCTCGGACTCGCCCTCGAGCGTCCGTAGCGTCGGCCGGCCGGAGAGCACGATGGCCAGCTCCTCCATGCCGTGGTGGATGTGCAGCGGGACGCCCTCGAAGCGCGGAGCCAGCTCGTACAGCGTCCCGCCGAGCAACTCGCCCCCCGCGGCCTCCACGACCGGCTCGGCCCGCAGGCCGGAGCGCTCCCTGCTGAACCTCTCAGCGAAGACATTCGGCCGCGTGCCGCTCACGACAGCGATCATAAGGCGCTATGACGCGAGGTGCGAGCACTGCTTGCTCGACACGGCTTGGACGTCCCTTCACTCACCCGCTTCGCGCGGCATGCGGGGCGCGGGATGAGCGAGTCGGTCTGTACTCGTGCTCCTGCGATGCCGCGATCGACGATATTTTGGCTGCGGATCGCGGTCTCAGCATGTGCGGCCGTGGCTGCACCGTAACGACCGATCGGAGTGAAGATGGCCAAGCTGATCTATGCGGCGATCGCCTCGCTTGACGGGTACGTCGAGGACGAGGAGGGCAGGTTCGGCTGGGCGGCGCCGGATGACGAGGTGCATGCGTTCGTCAACGATCTCGAGCGGCCGATCGGCACCTACCTGTACGGGCGCCGGATGTACGAGACGATGGTGTTCTGGGAGACCGTGAGCACCGAGGCCGATGAGCCGGCCGTGTTCTGGGACTATGCTGGGATCTGGCGGGCAGCCGAGAAGATCGTGTACTCCCGGGCGCTTCAGACGGTATCCAGCGCGAGGACGCGGATCGAGCGCGAGTTCGATCGAGACGCCGTCCGGCGGCTCAAGCAGTCCTCGGGGGCCGACATCACAGTCGGGGGTGCCGAGCTCGCTGGCCACGCAATCGGCGCGGGGCTGGTCGACGAGTGCCATCTGTTCTTGTGCCCGATCATGGTGGGCGCCGGCAAGCGCGCCCTGCCAGACAACGTCCGCGCGCAACTCGAACTTCTCGATGAGCGCCAGTTCCGAAACGGCGTCGTTCACCTCCACTACCGCGTAAGCGTCTGACCGAGCCGCCAACGCGACGCCAGGCAAAGACCTGCTCTAGCGATCATCTAGGTGATGGCTCTCATCGCTCCTCCTCGGTGCGGACGAGGCGACCGCGGACGATCAGCTTGCTGGGCGCGCGTGTGATGCCTAGCGGGCTCCAGGTCATTCCGAGCTCGCGCTGGTCGGCGAGTGCGGTGGCCTCGATCTCGAACTCGCCGTCGAGGGGGATGATGGTCGCGTCGACGTGTAGCGGGATGTGCCTGCCGGCGGCGTGCAGCCGCCCGCTGGCCTTGAGCGTCTTGCTGGGCGCGGCGGTTTGCGCTGGCCCCGGCGCGGCGGCTTGAAGTGGCTCCACTTCGCGTCGGTTGTTGTGTGTGTTGATCTTCTCTGTTTGTGGCTTTCGGTGGTGTCTCGTGGAGCGGAGCGCGTAGCGCGTAGCGGAACGAGATATCGCCGGTGCGGCCTTCGCGGGGGGGTCAGGCGGCTCCTTTCTTGGTGCGGTTGAGGCCGTGGTTGAAGCGCCAGGATTCCTGGCCGGTGTCGATGATGTGTGCTCGGTGGGTGATGCGGTCCACGACGGCCTTGGCGAGGCGGGCGTCGGGGAACACCTTGGTCCACTCGCCGAACGGGAGGTTGGTCGTGACGATCAGCGAGGCGCGCTCGTTGCGCTCGGAGATGACTTGGAAGACGAGCTCTGCGGCGCCGTCGGGGAGTGCGAGGTACCCCAGCTCGTCGAGGACGACAAGTTCGGTGCGGGCGTAGCGCGCGATGACGCGGCCGAGCTCGCGGCGGCTCTCGGCTGCTTGCAGCTCGTTCGCGAGCGCGGCGAGTGTGGTGAACCTGACGCGGCGGCCTTGCTGGCAGGCGAGCACTGCGAGGGAGATCGCCAGGTGAGTCTTGCCGGTCCCGCTGTCGCCGAGGAGGATGACGCTCTCGCGATCATCGATCCAGGTCCCCTGCGCTAAGGCGGCGATCGTGGCTTGGGGGATCTTCGGGTTCTCATCGAAGCGGAAGTCCTCCAGACGCTTGGCGAGCGGGAACCGCGCGTCGATCAGCCTTCGGCGTTCGCGGCGCTCAGCGCGCTCTGAGACCTCTGCCTCCAAGAGCGCAGCGAGATACGCGGTCGGGGTCTGTTGGTCGCGTGTGGCCTCCTCGGCGAGGGCGCGGAAGCGTGCCCTGACGGTGGGGAGGTGCAGCTCGCGGGCGTGCGCGTCGATCAGTGCTTCCATCGCTTGGACCTTCGCCGGGGCGCTCACCTGCTCGCTCCCGCTGCGAGCAGCTGGTCGTAGTGGTCGAGTGTTGGTGGTGGCGTCCCGAGCCCAGCTAGGCGCGAGGGGAGATCATCGAGCGTCGCGGGCTGCGCGCGAGCGCCACGGTTGGCAAGGACCGCGACTGCGCGTCCGTCGTGGGCGCCCGCGGTCAGTGCGCCGCGGACGGCGAGCTCGACCTCGCTGGCGCCGTGCTCGCGGGCGAGCATCAGCACGTCGACCATCTGCCGGGCGGCCTCCGAGGGCCCGTAGCGCTCGGTGATCTTCGCCCACAGCTCATCGAAGCATGAGGGCCAGGCGCCGCGCTCACGCTCCTGGGAGAGAGCGACCGACCCGGCCAGCGCGCCCGGCTTGCGCGCCAACAGCTCCAGGTAGTGGTCGAGGGAAGCCGACACGCCATAGCGGCCCTGCAGCCGCTCGTGGAGCGCGACCCGCTCGCCGCCGTGACGCAGCTCGATCTCGCGAGCACCCACCTGGGAATGGACACGTAGCCCGGCGAGGCGCACCGGGACCGAGTAACTGTTCTGCTTGACCGTGACGAGCGCCTTGGCGTTCACCCTTGGGGTGGCCTGCTCCGCCGTAGACGCCCTCTCGGCCGGCAGCCCGCGCAGCAACGGGCGCTCCCTCGCGAAAGCCTCACCGACGGTCTCCGAGCGCCCAGCGATCCGCCGGTGAAGGTCCGCCTCGCAGCCGGCGAGCAGCCGCGCGTTCAGCTCAGCGAGCGTGGAGACCTCCGGTACGGGCACGAGATGACGGCGGCGGAAGCGCCCTACCTCGCCCTCGACGCCACCCTTTTCGTGGGCGCCCTCGATCCCTGGGATCGTGAACTGCGACTCGTAGAGATAGTGCGAGCGCAGCGCGATGAACCGGTCGCTCTGCACGCGCTGGCGGCCACGGAGCACATGCTTGACCGCGCTCGCGAGATTGTCGTAGCGCACCAGGCCGAACACCCCGCCGAACCAGTCAAACGCCTGCACGTGAGCCTCCAAGAACGCCTGCTGAGAGCAGTGCGGGAACGCCATCGCGAACGCCGCACCAGAGTGACACGCACGCATGTGGAACAAGTAGACCCTCGTCCCGGCTGCAGCCATCCAGACCTGCGCCTCACCCCAATCGACCTCGCCCTCCACACCAGCCTCATGGACCTGCGGCACGAACGCTTGCACACCCTCGCCGCGCTCCCGGCGAGCCCGATGAACGTATTCACGGACCGTGCGCTCAGCGACATCAGCCGCGTGCTCGTCACGCAGGCGTTCCCAGATCCGCTTCGCGGTATGGCGCTGCTTGCGCGGCGCGTCCCGGTCGCCCTGAAGCCAGGAGTCGATCAGCTCCCGATACGCGCCCAGCTTCGGTGCCGGCCGGCTAGCCGGTGGCCGCTTGACGGGCGGCAACGGCGACGCCAACGCCTGACGCACCGCACGGCGATGAACACCATGACGCTCCGCCAACGCCCTGATCGACAAGGCATCCCGATCCCGGTCCCTCCTGATCTGCTCGAACGTCTCCATACGTGATCCCATTCCTTCCGCCACCTCCCGCTCGAGCGCCATAAGCACCGAACAGTCGGCTGCAAGTCGGACGGAGGTGGGGCCAGTTGAGACCGCCGCAGTGGAGCCAGATCAGACCGCCGTTCCCACTTGCCGTCCAGGGTGGCTGTGTCGGCCTCGAAGCTGACCCGTGGGTGGTTGGAGACGTCGAAGAAGTGGCCGGAGCGCAGGTGCTTGTTGCGCTGCTTCTGTTTGGTGTTGAGGCTGTCGGCGTCGATCACCAAGTCGACTGCGGGGTGGCCCGATAGGTCCAGGCTGCCGTGATAGCTGTCGAACCGCCCCTTGACGGTCATCAGGCCGTAGAAGTGGGGCACGTGAAACTCGACGCTCGATCGCGCTGGGTCCAGACGCCACGTGCCGCTAGCAAGACCGCCGGGCGTGTCGGACAAATCAGTGGATTGGCTGTTCATGTCAGGTCCTTTCGGTATTAGGTGTCCTCACGCTGCGACGGGCGCCCACTGGGCGTCGATCTCACGCTCGGCCGCAGCGAGACTCTCGGCCGCTAGTGGCTTCAGCTCGGCCATCTGCGGGTTGGAGTTGGCGAGCGTCAGTTCCGCGGTGATGAAGCGCGGCTCAAGACCGGTCAGGCTGAGCCCGTGCGGGAGCCAGGGCGCGGCGTGGTCCCAGCCCTCGCGCGGCGTGCCGGGCTGGTAGCCGCCACCTTTGGATGCGAGCACGAGCATGTCGCGGCCGCCGAGCAATCCGGCGCGGGTCTCGGCGTCGATCGAGAGCCCGGGCGCGATCATGTGGTCGACCCACGACTTGACGCTGCTCGGAGGTCCGAAGTTGTAGATGGGAAGGCCGAAGATGATCGTGTCGGCGTCGAGCACCTCGCCCACAACCTGCTCGGTCAACGCCCAGGAGGCGGCCTCGGCCGGCGTGCGCTGCTCAGCGGGCACCATCCGCGCGCGGCCGGTCTCGTGGGTGAAGTGCGGAAGCGGCTCGGCTCCGAGGTCGCGGTAGGTGATCATGCCGCCCGGATTCGCAGCGCCCCAAGCCTTTGCGGCGCGTGCCGTGAGCGCGCGACTGACGGAGAGATCGCCCTGGACGCTCGAGTCGATGTGGAGGAGATGCGCCATGTTGTCGTCCTTTACGAGTCGTTTGTAGCTTGTAAATCAGTTGTAGCAGACAACACAGTTGGGGAGTGCCCTAGACTTGTATTCATCGTCACGACCGCCACCTGCCACCGCTCCTCCGCGCTGCTGGACTACCTCGCGCGCCTCACGAGGCTGCGCGCAGAGTCCGCGCTCGCACCGCTCGGCCTGCGTCCCCGTCACCTCGTCGCGCTCACGGTGCTGCGCGATCACGGAAGTCCTACGCAGCAGGCGCTTGCGGCAGCGCTCCAGACCGACCGCACCAACCTGATCGGGCTGCTCAACCAGCTCGAGACGGACGGGCTAATCCTGCGCCGCAGATCGAGCGAGGACCGCCGCCGTCACATCGTCGAGCTGACGAGCGAGGGCGCGCAGCGCCTGTCGGATGCCGAGTCCACGCTGGCGGCCGCCGAGGATGAGGTTCTCGCTGCGCTCGACGCCGACGAGCGCGAGCAGCTCTACCAGCTGCTGGCGAAGGCGACCACCAGCCACGTCGTCGACTGCGCGGCGGCCGCCGCCGAAGAACTGCCCGACAGCGACTGCTAGCGCGTGCGCTTGACGGCGGAGGGGAACACGGCGTCCAACTACGTGTCAGATGGCCACGTAAAAGTTGCGCCGCTCACATCTGCCGCACCCACCGACCGACCACCTGAGTCCCGTGCCGGCGACCGCTCCATGGGTGCCTAGCGCAGTCTCGTAGACGGCGGAGAGCCCACGTCCGCTGGGATGCCAGCGACGCGTGACGCGGGGCTGGATTGACAGGCGCATTTGTCCTGATAAACTCGTATCGAGACGGTTTATTCCGATTTCATTAGGACAATGGCGAGCCGAAAGCGTACATATCCACCGACGGTGCACGACGCTGCGCAGCTGCTCGGCGCCGAGGTACGCGACGCGCGGCTTCGCCGGCGTTGGAGGGTGCGTGAGCTCGCCGAGCGAGCCGGGATCAGCACCGACACGCTGCACAAGGTCGAAACGGGCGACCCGAGCGTCGCGCTCGGCACAGCGTTCGACGTCGCGGTCCTGCTCGGCGTGCCGCTGTTCTACGAGCGCTCGCGTCTGGCTGAGGATGCTGCGCGCCTGCGTGGGCGCCCGGTGCTCCTGCCGCGCGCTGTCCGCGCCCGCGCCGGGGAGCTCGACAATGACTTCTGAGGAGCTACGGCAGGCTTACGTATGGATCTGGCTGCCCGGCGCGCAGGAGCCAGTGGTTGCCGGGCGCCTCGACGAGCAAGGCGGGGAAGCCACGTTCGTCTACGGGCAGAGCTACCTCGCGCGCGAGGACGCGATGGCTATCTACACACCCGAGCTGCCGCTCGTCGTCGAGCGGATCCGCCCGCTGCCCGAGCTCGATGCGCCCGGCTGCATCCTCGACGGGCGACCCGACGCATGGGGACAACGCGTGATCATGAACCGACTGCTCGGAGCGGCCGGCAAAGACATCGATCCGGCGGAGCTCGGCCTCATCACGATGCTGCTCGCATCCGGCTCCGATCGTGCGGGAGCGCTGGACTTCCAGCAGTCCGCGAGCGAGTATGTGCCACGCCGACACGAGAACGCGACACTCGAAGAGCTCGCGAGTTCCGCGCAGCGCCTTGAGGAAGGCATCCCGCTCACGGAGGCGCTCGACGCCGCGCTGCTGCACGCAGCCTCGATCGGTGGGGAACGCCCGAAGGCGCTGATCGACGATGGTCCGCGCCACCTGATCGCGAAGTTCACCTCGCGCGGGGACACCTACCCGACAGTGCAGGGCGAGTTCGTCGCGATGACGCTCGCGCACCGCGCGGGACTGAACGTCGCGCCGGTCGCGCTGACCGAGACGCTCGGCAACAATACTCTGCTCGTTGAGCGCTTCGACCGTGTACCTGGCAGCGATGAGCGGCGCGCGTTTGTCTCTGCGCTTACGATCCTTCAGCTGAACGAGCTCGCGGCGCGCCACGCGAGCTACTGGACGCTCGCGCAGGCGATCCGCGAGTCGTTCATGAGCCCGGCCGCCACATTGCGCGAGCTGTTCGCGCGGATCACGTTCAATATCCTGGTTGGCAACACCGACGATCACGCCCGTAACCACGCCGCCTTCTGGGACGGGACGATGCTGACGCTGACCCCAGCGTTCGACGTGTGCCCGCAACCGCGACACACGGGCCGCGCGACGCAGGCGATGATGATCGGCGAGGACGGCTGGAAGGACAGCCAGGTCGCGGGGTGCATCGCGCGCGCGCAGCTCTACCAGCTCACCGAAACGGAAGCCCGCGAGATAGTTGATCACCAGATCGACGTGGTCGAGCGCGACTGGCGTGAGGTCTGCGACCAGGCCGAGCTGGCCGAGGCCGAGCGAGAGCTCATGTGGCACCGTCAGTTTCTGAACCCGTATGCGCTTGAGGGTTGGGGGTCGCCGTCGGTGTCGATCGAGCCCGGCGACACTGGCGAATCGTAAGGTCGCCCCCCTTGTCCTGCTCGCCGATCGAGCGCACTAGGGCACTTTCGATCTTGGGCGAACCCGCGCGCGTGCCAGCGACTGCTCGCCATAGAAGGGCCTCGCCGGTCGTGACCTGCACGGCGCTAGAAAGCGCCGGGGTCGATGACGCCAAAGAGGCGAGGGCGGAGGCAAGAGGACTATCGCAGCACTTCCCAATCCTAGTCCTTATACGAACGGTTTGGCTTCGGAGCGCTCCGCATGACCTTGCGAACGATGATGGCCACGCTTGCCGCGCTTCGGGTGGCCGGTTACGAATGACACGCACTATCAGCGGCAGTTCCGGCGGTATCGTCAGCCGGTGCCATCCGACAAGCTAGATGTAGCGCGCGCGCGTGTTCTCGAGCTGAGCCCCGTGGCTCCGCCGGAGGAAACGATCGAGACGATCAAGGCGATCGGGAACGAGTACCGACTCAGCAAGGAGGCTGTAGGCGGGCTCGTAGAGGACTTCCTCGATTTTCACGACATTGATCCTGAGGCGCCGCCGGCCGTTGCGGAGCTGCGCAGCGGCTACCGAGTCCTTGGATCGGGCAATGATGGCGAGATCCTTGACGACCTCGTCAACGCCATCATCGGCGAGACATTGGAAACGCTGAACGCGTCACCCCCAGGTAACTGGGACGAGTGGTTTGCGCGACGGACCGACGAGTATGTCCGCGAGGTTGACCACGTCGTTGCAACTATGCACCCCGACATAAGTCGCGCGCTCTTTCGAGAAGCGCTTGGCAGGAAAGTCTGCGAGCTCCTCGATCACGCCGCGCCAGGTGGGGATCCCAGACCAAGCCGAGACGCCGGAGCCGATAAAGAGGATTGTGTCCGGTTGAGTCACAATCTCCCGAACCCTCTCCAGTGAATGATCTGAGCCTCTATTCATAGCCAGCTATCCGAAAAGCAGAGATGGTGACCATGAGCGTCTGTGGTGTAGAGCTGAGCGCTCGCAACCCAAAGTGCTGGTAGAACGACGAGGCGGCGTCATCAACTGCGTGCACTACAACCGCACGCACGGCGACCTGCTCAGATGCCCGTACGAGACGCACAAGGGCGTCGTTGAGCAGCGCCGCGCCGATCCCACGTCCCTGCTGACTGGTAACGACAGCAAGGCGGGTAAGGATCGCGAAGTGCTGCGATAGCTCTCTACTCGTCTCGGTCGTCGCTTCGCGATGATCGAGTTGCCCGGCGAGGAGGGCGTAATAGGCATATACCCGCTGCTCGTCGGCTGCGGCGACGAAGGTCCGAGCGACGTCTCGACGCTGGTTCTGGCCAGCGTAGCGCACCAACCACCGGTCGAGTAACTCGTTGCCACAGCTAAAGCCCGTGACGTCGTGGCGGGCGGCATCGGAGCGTTTGGTGCCGGCGAAGCCGGCGGTCACGCGCGCTCGCGCAGTTCGCGCAAGCGCGTGACCGTATCCTGATCAACGGCGTCCAGTGCGTCTAGGAAGCGCGCCGCCTCGTTCTCGCTGAGCGCGATCTGTTGCTGGTCGGCGAGGACCTTTTGGGCACGCACACTTGCTGCGCGGCGGAAGAAGTCGCTCAGCGTCTCGCCCACTGCCGTTGCTGCGGCGCTGTCGAGTTGCCGCTCATCACCCGTCAGACGAAGCTCAAGCCGCTGAGTACGCATGGAGGTCATTGTACGGACATCGTACGGTTCAATCAAGAGCGAGGTGCTACCCACCATCACCGTATTCGCTCGCATATCCAGCGCTGGCCCGCCAAATCCCAAACCGCCCGGGCCCGAATCGCGGTCGCAGGTTTAGTGATCAATCCTGCCCCCGCTATGCAGGAAAAGCCCCGCGGCAGCGGGGCTTTTTTGTGGGCTGACCTGGCGAGGGCGCGGCGCCATTGTTCCAATATCGTTCCAATATGTTTTGGAACTCGGATCTCGCGACGTCGTCAGAGAGGGTCAGCGGCCCTGCTCGGGGCACCACCAAGGCGGAAACGGTGCGTCAGTCGGCGGGAAGACGGGGTATCCGTCTACTCGGCGAGCCGTCGGGGGATATTGGCCAGGTGGTCCTCACCGAGCGCTCTGACTTGCTTGCGGTAGTCCCGGTCGGTGAAGGTCGTGCGGTGTGGCTTGCGCATACCGTTGATCACGACGATGCTCGGCGCCTTCAGCCCTCGGCGCAGCTCGGAGTGCGCGGCGTTCTCGAGCAGGCAGAACAGGCGGAACTGCTCGCGGCCCGGGCCGGTGAGACGGATCTCGTAGTAGCCGCCCATGCTGCCGTGCATGGCCTCCCACTTGCCGCCTCCGCTGAACCGCGGCGGAGGCGCGGCCGCGACGGCAAGGAGCGTCTCGCATGGGTGGTTCTAACCAGAGACGCGTTGAAGCGAATATACGCCGGTCTAGTCACGGAGCTGACCACCGCCCGTGAGAAAGCAAAGAGCTCAAAGAGCTAGTGGAGGAACTTGTGACCGAGGTAGCGATCAAGGCTGAAGACAACGTCAGCGTGCTGCTGCGGAGTTGATCAGCAGCTTTGCAACGAGGCCGAGATCATCGCGGTCCTCCTGCTCCTTCAGCAGGAGGGGAGCCTTTCCGTGGACCTTCATCAGCAGATCGCCGATCTGCTCCAGCAGCGCAAGGCCTTCCCCATGATCCTTGCCAAGGATGAGCACGCCTTCCTCCTTGAGTGCCCTTACGACTGACTCGTCGCAAGCCCAACCTTGAGATGCGGAAAGGTGTCTTGAAACAGCTCGTCTGACTTGTTCCAAACCGTCTCGACGCGCGAGGGATCTCGTCCGATCTGGTCCGGCGAGAGATCGCGCAAAGCGATCTCCTGCAGGGAGCGAGTTTCGGCTTCGAGGTGCTGACGCCCCAGGATCGAGCATCGTTTCTCCGCGAGGCCTGTAGATACGGAACAGCGGAGCCCTCCGCCCTCCACCGTCGCCTTGCAACGCTTGGGCCACGCGCATTCGTCACGACGAACTACGACAAGCTGCTCGAGCAAGCGTTGACGCTGGAGCGGCCGAAGCTACAGTTTCACACGGTCAACAACGTCAACGTTATCGAGATTCCCGGGATCATTCAGAGCCGAGCCCGTGACTTTGTCTTCAAGCCGCACGGCGACATCGAGGCTGCCGACACAGTCGTCTTGACTCGAGAGCAGTATCGCTCGCTGCAGCACGACAAGCGAAACGCGTTCGAAGCGTTCAAGACTCTGATGGCGAGCCGACCTGTGTTGTTCGTCGGGTTCGGCCTGCGCGACCCCGACTTCCTACTCGTCAAGGACACCCTCGCCGCCGTCTATCTCGGAGCGGCGCAAGATCACTATGCGCTCATGCCAGACGTCGATGGACGGGAGGTCGATTACTGGCGCCGGAACTACGGCATACACCTAATTTCGTACGAGAGCAATCGCGGCTCGTCGGCCCCTGCGGAACAGCACGCAGCTCTAATAGCGACGCTCGACGCCCTTGTCGTGAAGGGCCGCGCGTCAAGCTCACTACCAACTGGAACCCTAGGGAGCGACGCCATGGGTGGCGCACCCGACGCTACGCGGATGTCGGCAGCTACGGAGGACGGCGCAACCCTCGCGATCCTCCGCCATGCACGGCGGATCGCGCAGTTCGGCTCGGGACGCGACGTAGAGATTCTTCCTCTCGCCGCATCTCCATACCCACGACGAGGCGCGGCGGTGCCCTCGTGGGAGACGCGTCTTCCGTTTGTGAATGGGGATGCAGTCGAGGGGCTACAAGAGAACAGGACGACGCTGCTACTGACCGGAGCCCCCGGAGCAGGGAAGACGTTCGTCGTGAGGGCAGCAGCATCACGGCTTGCGCGGACCGTGATCGACGAGCACCTTGAGAACACTGGGAACCGCCAGACGCCAGTCCCCGTGTATATCGACCTGCGTGACTACTCGGGCGAGCTCTGGAAGATGGTCGTCGAAACGTTCCCAGTCGGTTTTCCGCTCGAGAAGCTCATCGACGAAGGCCTGATTGCCTTCTTCATCGATGGGCTCAACGAGGTGTCCGCGCGGATCGTCGAAGATAACACCCTCTCAAACGAGCTGATGGAGCTCGTGAACCGGGTGAAGCCGTGCAGCGCCGTACTGGTCACGCGCTTCGGCGAGGAGCACGCCGACCTCGAACTTCCGGAGATCGGCCTGGAGTCGATCCCCCGGGCCTACATACGACGTCGCCTCGAAGAGCGAGGGGCAGACGCGAGCGTGGTTTCTGAGCCGTTCCTGAACCTTCTCGAACGACCCGTGTTCTTCCGCTTCTGTGTTGAGCACGAGCTCTGGGGGAGCACCACTCCCCATGCGATCTACACGGCGATGCTCGAACGCGCTAGCACCCGGGTGAAGGAGTCTTTCGGAGGCATCGATCTCTTCGCCGTCTTCGGACCCGTTGCGGCGGCGGCGGTCGAGAGCGGAAACCTTCTGATCCCGATGCCGACGCTGCTTCATCGGCTCGGACAGACGGGACTGAGCAAGACACAAGGACGTCAGCTCATCGATTGGCTGCTTTCGGAGGAGATCCTTATACCCAGACTCGGCGAAGCCGTGACGTTCTTCCACCATTCGATCACCGAGTACCTAGCGGCATACGATCTCGCGGCTCGATTCAGAGTGAATCACGGAGAGCTCGTCGGAGTACTTAGGGGACGGCGTTGGGACCAGGTCATGCTGCTCGCCATCGGATTCCTCGATATCGAGGAGCGCAGCGACTTCTTCGAAGCTGTCATGGACGGCGACGCGGAGCTCTGCCTGCGTGCGCTCGCCTTCTTGGACCAAGACTGGGAGCAGTGGACCGGTCGGGCACTGAGGCGGCTGAAAGCACTGAAAGCCTCGTGGATGGAAACAATGAACACCACGGAGACCATAGCGTCGATCCGAATCGCCGACGAGCATGAGCCGGTGCTCTTGGAGCTCGCCGAAGAGCCTGATCGGCTCGGCGGTACAGCTCTTGCGAAGACCGTCGACCTAGGGGGAGAGTTTCGAGTCCATCGGGCAATCGATGACCTCTTCGAACGCTCGTACGACGACTTCAATCGTGCTTCAGCGATCGCGGACGGGCTGAAAGACGTCATGGACGTTGACAGCTTGCGTTACCTCCTCCTCCGCCTCAAGGAGCATCCGCTTGAGGAAGAGACGTTGGTAGAAATGGAGGCCGAGGAAGACTCGGTGGCCGACGCGCTGATCGACGCGGTCGGTAGCTTGCTCGGGGAAGTCGAACTCGGCGTGCTCCGAGCAGAGATTGAACCCTTGACAGCAGCTCCGCGTCTCGTCCAGATTTGTGTCCTCGATCGACTGTGGAATGACGGCTCTCGAGAGGCTCTAGAAATGACGGCAAAGATGCTTCACACCATTCCGGATCGAGCGTCGGTCGCCCTCCATTTTCAGATCGCTCACCGGTTGGACTTCCCTGACCTCACAGACCTACGCCCCAATGAGCATGGACCCTTGCTTCGTTCCGTCGAAGAACGGCGTCGGAACGGCTGGGCACTCGACACACTACGACTACTAGCGAGGTACTCATCCGAGTGGCTTGACTGGGTGCGCGCCGAGGCATACAAGAAACCCGGAGGCATCAATGGAGGGCTCCTCTGGCTGGCGGCTCAGCGGGAGGATCGCTTCTTTGCGGCTCTCGAGGGGCTCCTCAGTGCGCAGCCAGAATGGGACGCGGAACCCGTGGACGCTCTTTCTCAAGCCACCGTCGATTGGCGACAGCGGCGGCAGCTATTTCAAGCCCTTCTACGCGAGCGCCACGGTCAGCTTGCCTATGCGCTTGTCGAGTCTCTGCAGAGCACCGCGACTTTCGCCTCCTCGCTTCCGCCTGAGGAGGTCGGCTGGTGGCTCGACTGGATCTGCGAGCCCAAGGACGGGCACGCCTTCTTCGTCAATGACCGGCTCGGACAATTCGTCGCTGGAGCGGCCACGCGAGAGGCGCTCAAGCTGCTCGTCGAGCTTCTAGCGACGGGATCCGCAGAGCAAAAACGGACCCTTGCTTACTACGTCCTAGGTCGGGTGCCCGGCCTCCGTCTCGAAGACCTGCCGAGCTGTGCGACCACATGGCTGATCGACGATCTAGCGAAGCGCAGTGACGATGACCACATTCTCGAGGACTCCGTGCTCGCAAGGGTCGCGACAGAGGAGTTCATTGAGGATGACCTTCTCCCTCGCCTCGAAAACGCCGAGGAGCCACTGCGATCGAATTTGCTCATTGTCATCCGCCAAGCCGGCGAACGGCATCGTCGTCGCTACCTCACCGCCAGCGGCGAGCGCCTGCCTTGAACCTCCCAGCACTCTCGGCGCTGCGGCCGATCTGCAGAACTCTTGCAAGTCGCCGCTCTGGTCAGCTTCGGTAGCGGAGATTTGAGAGGTTGACCGACGACCAAACCGTCGCGGGTTAGTGACATGGCGGGGCGGGATTGAAACAAGATCCTGCGACCAAGCTACAAGCCTGGGCCGCTTTGGGATCTGATCGGCCAGCGCTGGATAGCTGAGCGGATTTGGTAAGGAACGACGCCCGGCTCGATCGGCTAAACGCCGAGCGTTCGCCGCCATCTTGAGATGCCGCCTGCACGACTCGCCGCAGCGTAGAGATCGCCCCGTCCGGCGTCGCGGAACTCCTTTGGTGATGGCCAGTTCTCTCGCTCTGCGATAAATGCTCGTAGCTCTCGCTCGATCCTTGTCTCGTTCCAGCGAGCCGGCCGTCCACGTCGCTTCATGGTCGCTGGCCCGGCCGCCGGGATTGAGAACAAGTAGCGAGTGGCCGAGCCAGAGCCTCGCGTGCGTAGGACCCCATACTGGACCAACTGTCTAATGTCAGTGTTGGCCGCACTCCGACCCAGGTGGGCCGCCTGCTCATAGTCGGTTCTGGCGAACTCCGTGCGCCCTTGAATTCGCAGCGCCGAGATCGCGGTCTGCTGGCTAGAGGTCAACTGCAATGGCCCGGCAGCAGTTCCGGAGACAAGACGCGCCAGATCGGAAACCGTTGCTGCGACGCGCTCGTACTCCTCAGCGAGGCCGCGCAAGAAGTACTGCAGCCAGTGCTCCATATTCAGGGTCCTCAGCCTCACTGAACGCAAAGCACCGTAGTAAGCGTTCTGGTCTTCTGCGTAGTACCTCTCAAAGGAGTACATGCGTCCCGGCAGGACGTTCGTCTGCATCAACAGTGCGGTCTGGAACAAGCGCGCTACCCGACCGTTGCCGTCGGCAAAGGGGTGCACGTCCGTGATGCCGTAGTGGATGACCCCCGCTAGGACATACGGCGGCTGACTATCGCTGTCGAGCTTACGCGCCAGCCACTCGAACATCCCGAGCATCCGGGGGCTGACCTCCGCTGAGGGCGGCGCTCGGTGCATGATCTGGTTGGTTATCCGATCGACAACGAAAGCTTCGCCGTCGCGCCACTGCCCCTCATGGTGCGGCTTGAAGTGCGGATCGTCCTCGCGCCCGAGTCCTGCCGTCGTGACGCCGTGGAGTTGCTTGAGAAAGTCAGCGTCCAGCTCTAGCCGACCCGAGGCGAGATGCTCGTCAATGAGGTCCAGCGCGGCCACATAGTTGACGAGCTCGATCTTCGCACGAGTGTTGGGCTCAAGATTGCCACTTGCCGCCCGCTCGGCTTCGACAAAGGGAAGTTCATTGCCCTCGATCATCGTCGAGTAATGAACCGTGCCAGCCCTGGCGGAAGACCTGAGCTGGTCGGCGACGGCTGGTAGCACAGACGCTCCTCGGATTGTTCCGAGCGCCGATGCGATACGAAGCAGCAGCCCGGTGAGGTCCTGAGGGAAGCGGTTGTACCTGGGGCTGAACTCGATGACGTTGACGTTCATTGCTTCGCAGAATCTCTTCCGGACAAGAGCAAAACAAGAAACCCGTTAGATAGGCGATATGAGCGTGACCTACCGCGCCAGAGCATAATAGCGCCCTTGGGCCCGAAATCGAAAATCCTACCGCTCAGGAGCAAAATTCTTCGCGGTGAGATCACCTTTGAAATGAGGGCTTCTAGCGCATTTTATGCGCCCTTCTACCCGCGAGCATCAAAAACAAGACGCCTTGTTCCCGCTGAGCACGGCGAGCGATATCCCGCTACACGACAGCGGACTTGGTGGACACGCCGTTCTTCTGCACCCGGCTCGCAGTGAGAGCTGGATCTGTTCGCAGTGGCGCGATTCCCGGCCAGAGCTAGACGAACGCCCCCGCTACAAACAAAAAACCCCGTATTTGCAGGGCTTTTTGGATAGCGGGGGCAGGATTCGAACCTGCGACCTTCGGGTTATGAGCCCATTTTGGGGGTGTCGTGGGGTGTCGTGTGGTCCGATGATTTGGCTCTATTGCTGGGGATGCGGCTTTCGCCCGATTTGCCGATGTCGTGGAATGGCGTGGGGCATGTTTGCACTTTGTTTGCACCTTCCGCCGCATCCATCAGGCCACCAAGGCCCTCGTCGTTTCGCGCTCAGTCACGGAGCACCAGCAGCTGCTCTTCTTGCCTGCGCTCGCGCCCTTTCCACCAGCGCTCGACGAGGAATGGTGGGATAAACGTCAGAGCAGCGAAGATTGCGAGTCGCATCGGCTTATCGAGCCCATCCCCGCTCTGGAGCACAAGTCCCGAGAGCGACCCGAGCGCGCCAGCAGGTACTGCGTAGCGCTTGGGAGCACCCCCCTTGCCGGACCGCAGCGAGCGCCACCACGGCACCGGCTTCTCTCCGAACGGATTCGCTGCAAGCCCGCCCACAGGCGAGCATTCTAGGCGAGTTGCGCACCGGACTGTCGGCGCATCGGCCCTTCTCTGCGACTACTGCATATACTGCATCTCCTTCGTTATCAGCGTCTCGTGTGCTAGCCTGTCTCCATGTCCGCCATAGCCGCCCACCCACGCGCCGATCGAGTTCGCTCGCTCCCGACGCTCTCACAGGCAGCCGGGTTCATCGGCCTGGATACCGGCGGCATGAGCCGCGCGGTTCGGGCGCTCGGCGTCGAGCCGCAGCGGTGGGGCCGCCGGGACAAGCACCTGGAGGTCGCCCAGGTGCTCCAGATCGCGAGGGTCGCGCAGCGCGCGTCACTGGAGGAGGTCGCCGGCAGCATTCTGGACTGGACGGAGCAGAACCACCCGGACGCGCTGAAGCAGACGACCGCCGAGATCGATGCGTTCTTCGCCGAGCTTCCTCCGCCGACCGCGACACCCGCCGATGAGTTCGTCGCCGAGCTTCGCGCAGCGCTACCGCCGCGGTGGGCGGGCAAGGCCGAGGAGATCTGGCGCGCTCACACGGGCAGCGTGAAGTAGTCGCCGCGATAGCCCTCCCGCTTGCGACCACGCTTGAAGTCGAAGCTGGCCAGCTCACCCGCGCTCAGCGCGATACCGCTGTCGAGGACGAGACCGACGCGCCCGGCCTGGATGGTCCTGCGATCGATCGCAGCCATGACGCACATGAGCAGCCAAAGGGCGACGAGGTACTCAGCCCGCAGCGCAGGGTTGTCCTCGACGTCCCTGCGCACCGCCGCTGCCGTGATCAGATGGGGCCGCTGCGAGCCGCTGCGCGATCCAGGCTCGTAGTGCCACGCCAGGATGGCAGCCACGCGATTGTCTTCGCGGAGGTCGCCAGCGAGGAGTCGGCGGCCCTTCTGCCCCTCGGCCATGTGCCAAGCCTTCATGGCCTCGCTTTGCGCCGGAGGCGGGTAGAGGCGCGCGGTCGTTGTTGCAACGCGCCAGCGCGCCGGCGCGTTGCTCGCGCCGGTCGGAGACGGCAGCAGATGGTCCAGCTCGATTCGGGTCTCGGGCTCCCCGCCGCGCCGTCCGTGGTGGACCGTCAGGGCGCGCTCCAGGCGCCCGATCAGATCGTCTCGGCTTTCGGAAGGGCTCAAGGCGCCGAAGTGGTTGATGTCAGGCTCACGACGCCCCACTCGCAAGCGAAGCCGCTGCTTGGAGCGGCTCGCCGAGATCGTTGTCGAGCAGGTGGACGTAGGTGTCGAGCGTGAAGCTGGCCGAATGGTGGCCGAGCCAGCGCTGCACCTGCACGACGTTCCTCCCCTCCGCGAACAGCCGCGAGGCGACGGTGTGCCGGAATGTGTGAAAGCCTGCCCACTCGACGCCTGCCGCCTTGCACGCGGGCGCGAGGACACGCGTGGCAAGGTTGTCGGGGTCGAGCACGGAGCCGGCGGCCGAGCGGAACACGAGCTCACCCTGCGCGCCGCCGTGGGCCGACAGGCGATCGGCCAGCGTGCGCGGTATCGGCACGTCGCGCTTGGAATAACGAGACTTGAGCGGGCCGATAACAAGACCCTCGCCGCGACGGCGGCGAACACGCTGGCGGACCTTCACGTGGGGTCGCTCGCCATCCAGCGCGAGATGGCGGCCTTCGAGTACCAGCAGCTCCGAGCGCCGCAGCCCGGTCGCGGCGAGCAGCTCGAACATGAGCTGGTGCGACTCGTGGACATGCTCGACAACCAGCTCCATCGTCTCGACCACCGCGCCGTCATCGCCCTCGATGCGAGGGAATGGCCGCGGCTGGTCCTCGTCGTCGTCCATTCGCGCCCTATGAGGAAGCGCCACGTCGGTCGCCGGGTTGTGGCGTATCAGGCCCTCACGACGAGCGGTCGCCAAGCACGCCTTGAGCGGTCCGAGCGCGTTGCGCACCGTCTTGTCCGACAACGGCACCCGCCTCTCCGGCTCCTCCTTCGTCGCCGCCGGCTTGGTCTGATCGCACAGCCAGCCCACGAAGGACGCGATGTGTCTGGGCGTGATCTCGGTCAGCTTCGTCTGTGAGGAGAAGTGACTCAGCGCGTACTTGTCGAGCAGCCCCCGGTACTCCGAGCGCGTCTCCTCGCGGAAGCCCCGACGACCCGTGCCCTGGTAGCGCTCGACCCACTCGCGGGCGTACTCGTGCAGCGTGATCCGGGAGCGCTCCTCGAACTCGCCGCGCCCGATGTCGGTCGCCCGCGCTGCCTTGGCCCGGCGTGCCTCGTCGAGGGTGCGGCATGACTCCCACCGCTGCTTGCCGTCCACGCGATACGCAAACACGTACCGGCTGCCGCGCTTGTAGATCCCCGGCGTGCGGGTCTTCTCCATCTTCGCCGCCATCACTCGCCTCCTCGAAGCCCTACGAGGTCGATCCCATCAAGGCGATCATGCCCGTCGCTTTCGGGCGTCGCCGGAGCCACGCCGAGGTCGCCGAGCGGCGGCGAGAATCGCCTCGGCTCGCACGAGGATCTCCGACGCGGGCACGTCGAGCGCGCCCGCGATCTTGACGATGTTGGCGAGAGCGACGTTGCGGACGCCACGCTCGATGCCGCTGTAGTAGCCGCGATTGAGACCGGCCTCAAGCGCCACTGCTTCCTGCGACATGGCGCGCTCGCTGCGCAGCTCGCGGAGCGCATCGCCGAACGCGGTGTGGAGAGGAGAGATCGCGGGCAAGAGCGCAAGTGTCGCCCCTTGACTACTATAAGTCTATACACTATAAGTCGCAAGGATATCGCAAAGGGTGCTCGCGGGAAGGTCATCCCGCACGTCCTTCCACGTAGGCGTCGAGATCGTCGCGGTGGAGCAAGACACGGCGGCCGTCGCGGCGGGGGTGGAGCTTGCCGAGCGCGATCAGGTCGTAGATCCGGTCCTTGCGGCAGCGCAACCGCTCGGCGGCCTCCGCAACGTTGAGCCACGGCGAGACGGCCGGAGCGCCCGTCGGGATGAGAGCGGCAGCACGCTCCGCTATTTCGGCGAGCTGCTCATCGGTGAGCCTGACAGTCAGCTCGATCATCGCTGGGACCTCCTTCCATGACTCGCGGTTGCGGGGTCGAATTGAACCCTCTGTGTCTATGACCGTGAGCGCGGCGAAACGGCCACCGAATTTTTCAGAATGCCGTCCAGCGGCGTCCGCCCCAAACCCGCCGGGCACCCCGCGGCGGCCCAGCAGACCTCGTATCCCCCAAGAAGAACGCACGTCCGCGCGCTCGCAATGCCTCGCCTTCGCAGCGCCGCGCCCCTCTCAACAGCCACCGATGCAGACCAGATGCACAAGCGTCCGAGCGCTGTGTGATCGCTGTGTGACGAAGTCGGTGGCCGTTTCGGCCTTCTCACGGTCATCACTTCATGTGATGACCGCAGCGAGCATCCCCGCAGCCCGTGGTGGCGACTACGCCCGCTACCTGGAGGGCAAGACCATCGCGCCGGAGCGCGGGGACTACTACCTCACCCCCGATGGCGAGGTGACGCAGGCCGCCGGGCGATGGCTCACGGACCCGCAGACCCTCGAACAGCTCGGCGTCCGGCCGAACGGCCCGGCGGATGGCGAGGATTTCGTCTCGCTGATGGAGGGCCGCCATCCCCAGACCGGCAGGTGGTTGCGGCGCGCCGGCGCAGACGGGAGTCGCGGCGGCGGGATCGACAGCGTGTTCAGCGCCCCGAAGTCCGTGTCGGTCGCGTGGGCGTTGGCCGATCCGTGGCAGTGTGAGCAGATCGAGAACGCGCACGCCAACGCGGTCGAGCAGACCGTCGCCTACATGCGCGAGCACGTCCCGGTCGTCCGCCGTCGCGACGGCGGCGAGGTAGTCGAGGAGCCCGCGAAGGATCTGATTGCGGTGGAGTACCGCCATACGACAGCTCGCGGTGTCTCGGGCGCCAGCGCGCCCGACCCGCAACTGCACAGCCACGTCGTCATCACGAGCGCGATCCGCGAGGACGACCGGATCGTCGCTGTCGCGTCCCGTCCCGTGTTCCGCGCCGCGGGGGAGCTCGGCGCGTTCTACCGCTCCGCGCTCGCAGAAGAACTCGCCCGGGAGGGCTACCGCATCGATCAGAGCACCGGCCGGGACGGCAAATACTTCGAGATCGCAGGCGTACCCGAGGAGCTGCGCGAGGTGTTCTCCGGCCGCTCGCGTGAGGTCGCACGCGCCGCCGACAGGTTCCGTGCCCGCTACGGAAGAGCACCCGAGCGCGGCGAGCTGCGCAACCTCGCGCTCGAGAACCGCCGCGCCAAGCAACTCGCCACGCGCCCGGACCTCGAGAACGCTTGGCAGGAGACAGCCAGCCGACACGACTTTGGTCCCGACGAGGCGCTGCAGCTCCTCGCCGGCGATCGCCCACCCCGCACTCTCCGGCCGGTGGAGGACCGGATCGAGGAGCGGCTGACCGAACATCATGCTGTCTTCGAGGCACGGGATCTGCGCACAGTCGCGCTGGAGCAGACCGCCGGGGAGCTGGCACCGCACCAGGCGCTCCAGATCGCGGACGGCATGATCCGCGACCGGCGAATCCTCACCCTCGAAGGCGGCCGGATGACCACGCTCGCGATCCGCGCCCAAGAGCAGGCGATCGAACGACGCACGACCAGCCTCGCCCGACCCGCTGGACGGGACGTCGGACATCGGGCGAGAACGAGCGCCGCGCGCGAGGTCGCAGAGCGCATCGGCAGCCCGCTCACCGCCGAGCAGACGAGAGCGCTACTCGTCCTGACAGGACCCGAGCGCGCCGCTGCGCTTGTCGGCCCCGCCGGCACGGGGAAGGGCGTCGTGATCGACGCGACCGCCCGCGCGGAGCGGTTCGCCGGACGGGAAACCCTCGGGATCGCCGTCTCCGGGTCCACCGCTGAGCGACTGGGCGCCGACAGCCCGGCGCTCCAAGGGCAGGTCCTCACACTCGACGCACTCACGGCACGAGCGAACACGGGCAGCATCCACGTCGGTCCCGACACGACCGTGATCCTCGACGAGGCCGGCATGGCTGACCACAAGCGCCTCGACGCGCTCACGGAGCTGGTGGAGCGAACAGGCGCGAAGCTGATCGCCGTCGGCGACGGCAAGCAGCTCCCCTCCATTGGACCCGGAGGCATGTTCAACCGGCTCACCCAGCACGCGCCCGTGGTCGAGCTGGAAACCATCCACCGCACCAAGGACCACGATGAGCAGAGAGCGTGGCGAGCCCTGCGGGCCGGCGAACCCGAGCGCGCGATGGCCCACTACCAGGCCCGCGGACGACTCCACCTGGCGGACACGCGCGACCAGGCGGCCGAGAACGCAGTCCAAACCTGGGCGCAGCTCACCGAACACCACGACATCCGCCAAGTCGCCCTGATCGCAGACGCCTCCAACAAGGAGATCGACCGGCTCAACGCCCGCGCACAACACCTCCGCGCACAACGCGACGAACTCGGCCCCGACGAACTCCCGCTATCGAGCGTCCACTACGGACTACGCCAAGGCGATCACGTCGCGTTCATCGCCCAACATCGGCCGCCCGGCCAGGCCCGCGTCGAGAACGGCACCCGCGGCGAGGTCACGGACATCAGCCGCGATCGAACCGTCACGCTCGCGCTGGATGGATCACGCCGCACTGTCCAGCTCGCCGACGAGGACGTCGAGTTCCTGCGGCTCGCCTACGCCCAGCACGTCTATCGCCAGCAGGGCGCGACCGTCGATCGCGCCGTCGTGCTCACCGGCGGCTGGCAGACCAACAAGGAGACCGCCTACGTCCAAGCCACCCGCGCCCGTCACGGCACCGACTGGCACCTCGCGCGCGACCAACTCGGCGAGGAAGGACAAGACCCCGATCGGATCACGCGGCTCGCCCAGCGCATGACCAACAGCCGCATCCACGCGCCTTCGATCGCGTACCGGGAGTCGACTGCTCTCGCATGGAACCCCGCGCGCGACCCGCTACGCCTGCGGCGTCTGTTTCCACATATAGACCGACTCTTCCGGACACCAGCGCGCAATGCGCCCGAGCACGATGCCAGCCGCAGACGCTGACCTGTCGGCCGAACCCAAATGCGCGAAGTGGCGAAGCCAGCTCAAGCAATTCGCTGCAAGGAACGGCGGGTCGAACGTCGAAACAGCGTAAAATGACTGTACAAATCGTTTTGAAAAATGGGCGTTGTCGTCCTCGTTTCACGTGGCCTTGCTCAATCGAAGCATTCCACGTCCGGAAAGGGGCTGTGCGCGACCGAATGAACGACCTGCCGTGAACTTTCATGACCCGCGCCGTGAGGTTGAAAGGTTCCGTGAACACCTCGCGTCACAAGATAGGCCGACAGCATTCCTGATCGGCGCTGGTGCTTCCTGCTCGCCCCGCAGCCAGGATGGTAAAGCGCTGGTGCCCACACTGGTGCCTGCCGTCGTCACATTGGGCGAACTATGCGCCGAAGCGGTCTCCGGGGTTGGGAAGCAGCACAGAGGGATCTATGACGCCCTTGCCGCGCAAATCCAGTCAAGCCGAAAATCCTCGTCGCGTCCGGCCGATATTGAGGAGATCCTCTCAGCCGTTCGACTCGCGATCGCTGCGATGGGTCCGGCAGACAAGATCGCCGATGGCACCAAGGAGCAGCTTACACAGATCGAGGGAGCCATACGTCGCCGCATCGCGGAGGCTGCGCTTCCGGACGAGTTGCGCATCCCGACGAGTCTGCCTCACCACGCACTTGCGCGCTGGATCGGACGAACAGCACGAGTAACGCCAGTTGAGCTTTTCACGACGAACTACGACACTCTGCTAGAGCGCGCACTTGAGGACGAGCGCATTCCATTCTACGATGGCTTCACTGGTGGCCGTCGGCCATTCTTCCTCGGCGCGACGCCAGCGAATGACTTTGAACCAGGCTGTGGATGGACACGGCTGTGGAAGATTCATGGCTCGGTAACTTGGAGTTGGGAATCGTTGGCAAGCGGCACTCGGCGCGTTACACGAGGTGTCGAGAACCGTGACGGCGAGTTGATTCTTCCGTCCGCCCATAAGTACGACGAGTCTCGGCGACAGCCGTACGCTTCGATGCTGGATCGTTTCTCACGTGTGCTCACAGCTCGCGAGGACACACTCCTCGTTACGACAGGGTTCAGCTTCAGCGATGAGCACTTGAACGCGGTGATCTTCGACGCTCTTGAGACCCACGCCAGGCTGCATGTCGTCGTATTGCAGCATTCGGAACCATCTGAGGACCACGAGCTCCTGAAGCGTGCCATCCGCCACCCCAACCTGCTCTTGTACGGGCCACAGCAAGCTACCGTGGGGGGAATCACAGCACCTTGGCGTCTCGCCGAGCCGGTTGACGAGCGAACCGCAGATCTCCTAGACATCCCCTTCGACTCGGACGCGAAGTCCGACGAAAGCGAAATTGCGGACACGGGACGTTTCAGACTTGGGGACTTCCATTGGCTCGGTCGGTTTCTCGACCGGATGACCGGCGCAGATGGCTGACGCTTCGAGGTATACCCCGACATTTGTTGGGTTCGTGGTCTCAGTTCAAGGTGGCCTCGTTCGTGTGCGACTTCGCAAGACTCCTTCGACTCTAATTATGGTAGGCGGGGAGTCGTACCGCGTCGGTCAGATCGGGGCATTCCTGAGGATCCCTCTTGGCTACACCCAATTATTCGGAGTATGTACACAAGTCGGTGCCGATGCCGCGCCTCCACTGGCACCCGAGCAAACGGCTACGGCGCTGGAGGTAGACCATGATCCCTCACCTCAGGGCTATCGCTGGCTGACACTCGCCCTGTTCGGGGAGGCCGTTGGAGGTCACTTCGACCGCGGCGTGGGGCAGTACCCGACAGTGGGCGATGAAGTCCACCTCGTCACGCCAACCGACCTTGAGATCATCTACAGCGAGCGCGGCGAATGCGATTTCATAGATGTTGGCCGGGTGGCCAGTTCGGCCGGGATTCCTGCGCGGCTACAGCTTTCGAGCCTTGTCACGCGTCACGCGTGCATTGTCGGCTCAACTGGTGCTGGCAAGTCGAATCTGGTTGCGGTCGTCCTTGAGGATTTGAGTTCGGGGTTCCCGACCGCCCGAGTTCTAGTCGTTGACCCTCACGGGGAGTACGGCGCCGCCGCCGGTCGCCCAGCACGCGTCATCCAGACAGGCGCTGCGGGCAGCGTGGATCCACGCCTGCGCGTCCCCTACTGGGCTCTACCCTTTGACGAGCTGATCGGGATGACCATGGGTGGCATGCAGCCTGGGATTCTTGAGGTGTTGCGTGACCGCGTGCGCGAGATGAAGGTCAAGGCGGCTACCCACCTCGCGGACCCGCCGCCACCTGAGGCCGTTACGGCCGACTCGCCGCTTCCATTCAGCATCCGGCGACTCTGGTTCGAACTTGAAAACGAGGAGCGAATGACCTTCAAGGAGCGCAACAAGCAGGATGAGGACACGCTCTACGCCCCCAACGATCCAGGAGACATGATCACGCTGCGTCCGCCGAGCTATCCGGCGCCGACGTCGTACAACACGCCGCCCTATCGCAGCCAGAACGCACGCGGCATCGGCAAGCAGCTCGACCTCCTACGCATGAAGCTCCTCGATGCCAGCTATGCGTTTATGTTCGACCCAGATGACCCGCTACACCCAGATGCCGAGGGGAAGATCAAGGCGGACCTCCCTTCGCTATTGGCCGAATGGGTCGGTGGGGATGGCCCCATTACCGTTCTTGATGTATCGGGCCTTCCATCGGAAGTTCTCGGCCCGGTCGTGGGCACGATGCTCCGGATAGTCTACGACGCACTCTTCTGGGGCATGAAGCTGCCGGTCGGTGGGCGAGAGCAACCGTTGCTCGTGATCCTTGATGAGGCCCACCGCTTCCTACCGGAGGGCACCGACACCGCGGCGCACCGCGCCTGCTCGCGAATCGCAAAGGAGGGCCGGAAGTACGGCGTCGGCCTCATGATCGTGACGCAACGGCCTTCAGATGTCGATTCGGCGGTGCTGAGCCAATGCGGAACGATGCTGGCGTTGCGGATGACGAACCCGCAAGATCGCCAGGCGGTCGCAGGCGCTATCCCTGACGATCTCGGTGGTCTGACTGCACTGCTGCCCTCGCTGCGGACCGGCGAGGCTCTTGTGCTCGGCGACGCCCTTCAGGTGCCGTCACGCGTGCGCGTGCGTAAGGCACGCGAGAAGCCGATCGGTGAAGATCCGGTTCTACCGCGCGCTTGGCTCGGACCGAAGCGTCCTGATCCGCGCCTCTACGAGCATGCCGTCAAGAACTGGCGCGCCCAATCGACCACAGCCAGTGAGCCAAAGGAGGACTGATGGCTGAACCCGAGATGGAGTACGTCGACTCGAGCAACATAGAGGCGATCGGCTACGACGAGGACGCACGCGAGCTCTGGATCCGTTTCCTCGAAGGCCGCATGTATGTGTACTCGGATGTGCCTCCCGCAACCTATGACGACATCATGCGCTCGGACTCGAAGGGAAGCTATCTGAACCGCGAGGTGAAGCCAAATTACTCGTACCGGCCTGCCTGAGGCCCCCGGTCGCTGAGCACAACTGCGGAATCCGTCGCCGAGGTTGGCGTCCTCGCCCGAGGAAGCCCACTGCACGTCCAAGACCGACGACTCGATTCGACCGGCACCGGGCGAAGCACGAGGGGGAATGAGCGACATCGCGTTGGCTGCGGACTCCAGGCCGGAACACTCGCGCAGCGAGAAGTTTGCACTTTTGTTCGCACCCCGGCCCGCTCAGCCCTCTCCGCAAGACCTCGAAAAGCATGAAACCCGCTCAATTGAGCGGGTTTCATGGTATAGCGGGGGCAGGATTCGAACCTGCGACCTTCGGGTTATGAGCCCGACGAGCTACCAGACTGCTCCACCCCGCGGCGGACTGACCAGTCTAGCAAAAGGAGCTGGGGCCTAACGATGAGACGTCTCGCCAAAGCCGCCCCGGTCGTCGGTCCGACGGGGACCCAGCGCGGCGCCGGTCAGGCCGCGCCCACCACGTCCCGACCCCGAGCGCCCCGAGCCTCCCCGCCCGTGCCGCCGCTCCGCAGCAACGAACGCCCTCTTCCCGCCCTGCGGCCCGCCGAGCGGTCGTGCGCGCCGCCACGTCCCCTACCATCCTCGCCCATGCGCGTGGCCGTGGTGGACATCGGCACCAATTCGACCCGTCTGCTGCTCGCCGACGTCGAGCCCGACGGGTCCGTCACCGAGCTCGTGCGTCTCTCCCGCGTCACCCGCCTCGGTGCGGGCGTGGACGCCCACGGAGGGCTTTCCCCCGAGGCCGTGGAGCGCACCTGCGCGGTGCTGGCCGACTACCGCGCGCTGATCGATCGGCATGGCTGCGATGCCAACCTCGCCGTGCTCACCTCGGCGGTGCGTGACGCCTCCGATGGCGGCGCCTTCACCGAGCGTGTGCGTCGCGACTACCGGCTGGATGCACGCACACTCTCCGGTGACGAAGAGGCCGCGCTCACGTTCCTCGGGGCGATGAGCGACCGCGAGGCCTCGTCGAAGCCGACCGTGGTGGTCGACATCGGGGGTGGGTCCACCGAGTTCGTGGTCGGGCACGACCACACCGCGGGCTTCCACGTCTCATTGCAGGCGGGTGTCGTACGCATGAGCGAACGCCACATCCAATCCGACCCGCCCGCGCCCGCGGAGCTGCAGCGCTTGGCCCTTGACACGCGCTCGATCTACCTTGATGGCCTGCCCCCCAAGGAGCGCGCTCCGGTGCGGCATGGGATTGCCGTCGCCGGCACCGCTACCTCGGCGGCCGCGATCGACCTGGAGCTCGACCCTTACGACTCCACGCGAGTCCACGGCCACGTGCTGTTGCTCGCCACCGTCGAATTGTTGCTCGCGCGTCTCGCTGGGATGAGCGAAGCCCAGCGCCGCGAGGTCGTCGGCCTGCATCCCGACCGTGCCCCCACAATCGTTGCCGGAATGATCTTGCTCGGGGAGGCTATGCGTGCCTTCGAGCTCGACCGTGTGGAGGTCTCCGAGCACGACATTTTGCGCGGCGGCGCTCTGCGACTGGCGGGGCTGGAGTAGCCGGGCTGGGGCAGGTTCCTGCACGGGTGCCTGCCTGGTTGTCCGGGGCATCGATTGCACACTTGCCAGCACGCGCTCGACGGTGTCGGTGGGGCTGAGACGGCACACCTGTCAAAGCTCGACCGAGTAGAATTGATCCGTACATCCTTCCAAAGAGTGGCGCAAATGGTCGATCTGAAATCTTTTTGGATTGGGCTTGCATTGGATTCCGATATCCGATACACTGTTTTGCGAGGAGGTGTAGGGCGCTGTGTCTTATGCCCCTCAGCCGGTCCATAGACCTGGGCGAACGTGCCGAGCGATCGGCATTCCCGCCGTCCGGGTCACCCTACCCCCGAGGCCTCTGAGGAACGTACCCCTGCCTGTCCCTCGAGGCCTACCTGAGGAAGCCGCCCCCTGCCGGGCGGCTTCCTCGCTTTAACCTGGATCCACCGATCCCGGGGTCGCACCGGCACCGGATGACGCATCGCCAGGACCAATTGCCCCGCTCCGAGGGGTCACCCCACGGATGCTCGGTCAATTGCCCCTGGCTCGGTCACCGGCACCGGATGCTCAACCCGTTATCGGTGGATCCAGGTCTCCGCGCCTGCGCTCAGGCCGCACGGCTGATGGGGCCCGGCGAGGCTTACGCGAGGTTGGATCGTGGGGCCTGGCGAGGCCTACGCGAGGTTGGATCGGCGCGGGTACGCCACGGTGGGGTCTGTCAACACGTTGACCAGCGCGGGACGGTCCGCCGAGAGCGCCCGCTCGAGTGCGCCGCGCAGCTGCTCGGGGCGCTCAACCAGCTCGCCTTCGCAGCCCAGCGCCTCTGCCACCTGGTCGTAGCGGGTGCCCGGCCGCAGGTCGGCTGCCACCGAGTACCCGTACACGAGCTCCATCGGGTGCTTCTCCAGGCCCCATACCCCGTTGTTGCCGATTACTCCCACCACGCTCACGCCGTGACGCGCCAGCGTGTCCCACTCCATCCCCGCAAACCCGAACGCGCCGTCGCCCAGCAGCAGCACCACCTGGCGCTCCGGCCGCGCCAGCTTTGCCGCCAGTGCATATCCCGGCCCGGCGCCGAGGCATCCGAATGGCCCCGGGTCAAGCCAGCAGCCCGGCTCGAAGCTGTCAACCACGCGGCCTGCGTAGGACACGAAGTCGCCACCGTCGCCGATCACGATCGCATCGCGCTCCAGCACCTCCGCGAGCTCGGCGTACACGCGCAGCGGATGCAGGGGCGCACGCGCGTCCTGCAACTCCACTCGCTCGCTCTCACGCAACTCTGTCTCCGCCGCGCGCAGCCGCGCGACCCATGCGCGGCTCGGGCGCTCCCCGGCTGCTCCGGCGGCGCCGAGGCGCTCGCTCGCCGACTGGCGCAGGTCGCTCAACGTCTCGCGCAGCGACCCGTACAACTCGACCGTCGGTTCCCGCGGGTGTCGACGCTGGGGCTCCGCCACGTCGATCGCCACGATCTCCGTCTCCTCCCCGAACACGCCCCCGAAGCCCAGCCGAAAGTCCATCGGCACCCCGACCACCAGCGCCACGTCCGCCTCCCGCAGGGCGCGGCTACGCGCGCGCGAGAAGTACAGCTCGTGATCGGCCGCCACGCAACCTCGTGCGAGGCCGTTGAGGAACACCGGGACACACAATGTCTCCGCCAGCTCCCGCAGTGACGCCTCGCCGTGGCCCCAGTAAAGGTCGGTGCCCGCCATGATCACCGGGCGCTGGGCACCTCCCAGCAGTCTGCCGGCCGCCTCGATCGCCTCCCCTGGTGCTCCCTTCGTGCCCTGATCGTCCTCGCGTCCCACGGTGGGCTCCTCGGCCTCCATGAACACGTAGTCCATCGGCAGATCCACGAACGCCGGGCCTCCGTGTGGGGCGAGCGCCGCCGCGAATGCGTCCTCCACCAACCCGGGGATCTCCGCCGCGCTTCCCGCGGTTGCCGCCAGCTTGGTGAGCGGCCGCACGAACGGCACGTGATCGATCTCCTGCAGCGAGCCCTGCCCCCAGCGGCCCGCCGGTGCGCGGCCGCCCAGCACCACGATCGGCGAGTGGTTGGCCTGGGCGCTCGCGATCGCACTCATCCCATTGGTCACCCCGGGCCCCGCCGTGAGGGCGCACACGCCCACCTCACGCGTGACCTTCGCCCAGCCCTCCGCCGCGAACGCCGCCGTTTGCTCGTGACGCACGTCCACGATCTCGATCCCCTCCGCGCGGCAGCCGTCGTAGATCGAGAAGAGGTGCCCCCCTGACAGCGTGAACAGGCGGCTGACCCCGTGCGCCTTCAGGCGTCGCGCCACCAGGCGGCCACCGTGGAAGGTGCTCGTCTGTTGTTGTGGCGGTGAGGTGCTCTCCGCGGCCATGTGCTCGCTGCGACTCTACCCGCTGCGTGTCCGCCGCGCGAGCAGGCATTCCCGCAGCCGCATGTTGCCCATTCGCTGCCTGTGCGTCCCACTCCGACATCAGTGGCCGATCCCACATGCGGAAGGTCGCATGGTGTGCGATTCGAGCAGTGCCCGGGGTGGGAGTCGAACCCACAAACCCTTTCGAGGCGCCGATTTTAAGTCGGCTGCGTATACCGTTCCGCCACCCGGGCACGGACGTGCCTGCTCCTCTCTTGCCCACCAGTCTATGAGAGCGCCCGGCGGGAGCGCCCCGTGCTCCGACCCCGCGACCCCGTGAGCCCGACCCCCGCGATCCCGTGCTCCGACCCCGCGACCCCGACCCCCGCGATCCCGTGCTCCGACCCCGCGACCCCGTCCCCCGCGATCCCGTGCTCCGACCCCGCGACCCCGTCCCCCGCGATCCCGTGCTCCGACCCCGCGACCCCGTGCTCCGACCCCGCGAACCCCGCGCTTTATCTCTCCTTGGGGGTTTACGGGTAGACCATATGCGGGAGCGCACCAGCGACTCCCTCAACCGCAACTAAGCGGTTGGTACCGTGTCTGTAGGGGTAAAGCCGCAGCGAGAGGACCACCGTGGAGGTCACCGCACTAAAACCAGGCGTCGCATCCGGCCTGCGAGGGGCCAGCCCGCTGTTGCGCCTGCAGCCGGACGAGCGTTTGATCGCGCTCACGCGCCGGGGCCAGCACGCGGCCTTCGAGACGCTCTTCTCGCGCTACCACTCCCGGCTGCTGTCCTTCTGCCGGCACATGTTGGGCTCGCGCGAGGACGCCGAGGACGTGTTGCAGGAGGTGTTTGCCGCTGCTTTCAACGCGGTGCTCGCCGACGAGCGCCCGATCAACGTGCGGCCGTGGCTGTACCGGATCGCGCGCAACCGCTCGCTCAACCACCTGCGTCGTGCCTCCGCGATCGGCGTGGACTCGATGGACATCCACTTCGCTGAGCATGGCCTCTCCACCGGCGATCAGGTGCTGCGCCGCGAGGGCTTCCGCCAGCTGATTGGAGACGTGCAACAGCTGCCGGAGACTCAACGCACCGCGCTGCTGCTGCGCGAGATCGACGCGCTCTCCTACGAGCAGATCGCCGTGGCGATGGACACCACGGTGCCCTCGGTCAAGTCGCTGCTGGTGCGGGCCCGCATTTCCCTCGCGGAGGCCGCCGAGGCGCGCAAGCTCAGCTGCGATGAGGTGCGCAGTGAGCTTGGGGAGGTGGCGGAGGGTCTCGTCAAGATCAGTCCTCCCGCGCGCCGCCACCTGCGTGACTGCGAACGCTGCCGCACGTTTCGCAAGTTGCTCAAGGACAATAACCACGCGCTTGCCGCGATCTTCCCCGTCGGCCCGTTGCTGCTGCTCAAGCACTTGGTGCTCGGTAAATTCGGCGCCTCCTCCGCCGCCGGCCACGCCGCCGGCGCCGGGAGCGCAGGAGCCGGGGTGGGTGCCGCGAGCGGAGCGACTGGCGGAGCCGGAGCGGCGGGTGCCGCGGGCGGTCTGCTCACGGCGGGTGCCGGGGCCGGTGCCGTTGGAGGTACGAGCGCCGCGGGCGGGCTCGTCACCGCCGGTGCGGGTGCGATCGCGACGAAGGCCGCCGCCACGCTGGCCGCCGCCGCACTTGTCACCGCCGGGGCGGTCGCCGTCAGCCCCAGCCACGTTCGCCGTCACCCCTCCACATCTTCGGCGGTTGCCTCGGCCGCCCCCGTAGTACTCCCGCACAGCCCCGCTCCGCTGGTCGTGCGTTCGGTGCCGCAGCCGATCAGCTCTGGCGTTCACGTCGCCGTCGCGGCCGGCGCCTCGCAGCTCGCCGCGCGCCGCCTCCATCGCCACCCGCCGCTCAAGCCACAGTCCGCCACGGGCGCTGCCGGTACGCGTCTGCACCCCCACGCGCCCACCCCGGCTGATGCCTCGGACCTGCCCGTGGCAGTCAAGCCGGCCGTCTCCGTGCCCGTCGCCCCGCCGCCGGTGACGCCGCCCGCGGTTGTGCAGGTGACCACCGAGACGACCGCGCTTCCGTCCACCGGCACCACGACCAGCACTCCCGCTCAGCCGGCGGGTGCTCAGCCTCTGACGAGCACGACGCCCACCACGCCGCCGCCGACCGAAACCACCTCGACCGCCACCGAACCGGTGGTCGAACCCCCCGCCGGCGAAGCAGCGGAATCGGAAGTGTCAAGCGCCGGCGAAACGGGCGTCACCACCGCGCCCAATCCTGTGGAAGCCGCCACCGGCGGCACTGCGGCACCCTAGGCGAGCGGGTCCTACGGACCGTAAGCGAGCGCCAAGGGACGCGCTGCAGAGACCCGCCCCGATCGAGGTGGGATGTTGCTGCGCGAGACCCGCGCCGATTTGGGGTGGGAGAGGGGGGGCAGCCCGCGCGACTGGCCTATTCCAGGGCGAATGTACCCAGCGGTTCTTCCAGTGTCCCTTTGACGCCCACGTCAAGCGGCGAGGTCACCTGACGGTTGCCGGCTACGGCAGTGAGCATCGTGATCTCCACGCCTCGGCGCGCACCCGGCTGGTCGGGCAGCAACAGCACGTTGCGCCCGTACATCTCCCGCCCCTGGGACGTGGTCGTATAGAAGACGTTGTAGGTGGCGTAGCTCGACACGGCGTCGATTTGTGTGCTGCCCTGTCCGCGCAACACGAACCCGCTCTGCCCGGGGATGTGAGGCCCACCCTCCCCGGCGGCGAGGCGCTTGGTGTAGCCGGATGCGTACATCGCCAACGCCGCTCCGAGCGCACCGCGGTAGGGAGGCAGCAGCAAGGGACCCACCGCGAAGGAGTCTTCCAGCCGGCCATCCACCACGCGCCGCACTCTCGCGTACCCCCCGGGAGCCGGGTCGGTGCGGTAGAGCCCCGCGTAGCTGAAGCTGAACGGCACCGGCCCCCGGTGGGCGACCGTCGGGCTGGCGAGGGTGAGCGCAGCGCCCGCGATCACGGCTACGCCCACGGCAGCAGCCGTCACCCACAGGGTCCGCACGCCCATCGAGGCTCGTCGCCAACGTGGCGCGAGCAGTTCCCCCAGCGTGGGGCGGTACTCGCTCTTGAGGGGCAGCGCGGGCATGACTGGCCGCCTGGCCAGAACTACTCTCCCACCGAAAAGAGCGCTTCCAGGTCGTGGCGGGAGTAAGCCTGGAAGGCGACCATCGTCTGCGTGCGCGAGACTCCCGGCAGAGTTGTGATGTGCCCGGTGACGACGTCGGCGAGCTGCTCGTGGTCGGGGACGCGGACGATCGCGACGAAGTCCCACTCACCCGTCACCGAGTAGGCCTCGGCGACCCCCTCGATATCCGCCAGTGCGCCTCCCAGCGAGGAGAGCGCGTCGCGTTCGGCCTCGATCAGCACCACTGCATGGGTCATGGGGTGTGCGACTCCCCCGGGGCGAGCACCACCACCTGTGAAGCGCCGTCGGCCTCCACGTCGGCCTTGAACGCCTGCGCGTCGGTCACGATCGGGGGAAAGGTGTCGTAGTGACAGGGAATCACCTGCTTGGCGCCCACCAGCCGCGCGGCCTCAACGGCGTCGAAGCGGTCCATCGTGTAGTGGCCGCCGATGCACATCAACGCCACGTCGATCGGCTCCCGCCGGCCGACCAGCTGCAGGTCGGAGAACAGCGCGGTGTCGCCGAGGTGGTAGACGACCTTGCCGCCGATGCCAACCACCAGGCCGGCGGGGACGTTGGCGGTGCCCTTGGGCGTGGTGGAGGTGTGCCAGGCGGGGACCAGTCGCACCCACCCCCAATCGCGCTCCACGGTGCCGCCGAGGTTGGGATCGCTCACGTTCTGCACGCCCTTCGCGGTGAGCTCGTTGGCGATCTCGACGATTGCCACCACGTCGGCGCCGGTGCGCTTCGCGATCGAGACGGTGTCGCCGAGGTGATCGCCGTGCCCGTGGGTGAGCAGGATCGCGTCGGGGCTCAGCTCGTCGGCGGCCACCGCCGCCTTGGGGTTGCCGGTGAGGAAGGGGTCGATCAGCACCGTGGTGTCGCCATCCCGCAGCTCGAAAGCCGCGTGGCCGAGAAAACGGATCTCCATGTTCGATTGCCCTTTCTTCGCGCTCGATCTTTTTTATTTTGATGGGAGGGTTTGGTGCGGAGCCTGGGGAGCATGTGCGTCGCCATGCGCGTACACGTCGTAATCGTACGCCGAAGGGTATACGTGCGCTCAGGTGGTCCCGGTGCGAGTGCTGCTGAAACCGCGTGCTCAAGTGGTCCCGGCGCGACTGCTGCTGAAACCGCGTGCTCAAGCGGCCCCGGCGCGAGTGCTGCTGAAACCGTAGCCCAGCATCAGCCCCACGGCGGCGCCGGTGACGCCGGCTACCCAGCTGGCTTCCCAGCGTGCAAACGGCATCGCCAGCAGCACCGCGGCGATCGTCGCGGTGCCGAGCAGGTCGCCCTCGTAGTAGTGCTTGGCGCGGGCGGCACGCAGGTCGGGGACGGCCCACGCCGCAAGCAGCGCGAGCGCGCCGGCGTTGGCGCCGGCGACGATCGGCAGCGGATAGACCGTGAGCGCGACGAGCGCGCCGGTGACGCCGGCGCCGAAGAAAGCGATGAGCACTGGGACGGGGCCGTGGCGGCGCTCAAGCAGCCAGCCGAAGATCGCCACCGCCAGCAACGCCGAGAACGCGTATATGCCGGCATACACTCCCCCCGCATAGGCGAACTGGGTGGTGAGGAGCTTCCACCAGTCGCTCCGCAACGGGCCCAACACGACCAGGTGGTAGAGGCCGAGGTAGCCGCCACTGGTCAGCACCCACACTACGCAGCTGGCAGCCACCAGCGCGATCGTGGCGTACGGTCGGGAGTCGGCGCGCACCCCGGCGATCTCGCCCCGGCGCAGGCGTCCGAGCGAGGGCACCTGCAGCCGCGCCCGTTGTGAGGCGCGCTGAGGAGTGTGCTCGCGGGGCAGCTTGGGCGCCCGCCGCCGCAGCCGGTGGCCGCAGTAGGGGCACTCGGTGATGTAGGGGCTGACCTCCGACCCGCACTGCTTACACACCACGAACAGATCGGCACCCGAAGACATCGCCGATCCATTCTAGGGCCCGCCGGAAGTCTCTCCCGAGAGATCAGCGGCGACCCGGCGAGCGGGCTGCGCCTTCCCTCCGCGCCCGCTCGGCGGTAGAGTCCGGACATGACCTCACTCGGCTATGACAAGCAGCTCTACATCCTCGCGTTCGACCATCGCGGCTCCTTCCAGAAGAAGTTCTTCGGCATCGAAGGCGAACCCGATCCCGAGCAGACGGCGATGATCGCCGATGCCAAGCACCTCGTCTTCGAGGGCATGCAGCAGGCGGTGGCCGCTGGTGCCGACCCGTCGGTGACGGGGGTGCTGGTGGACGAGCAGTTCGGCTCCAGCGTCCCGGAGGAGGCCCGCGCACAGGGCCTGCGGCTGGCGATGCCCGCCGAGCGCTCCGGCCAGGAGATGTTCGACTTCCAGTACGGGGAGCAGTTCGGCGAGCACATCGAGCGCTTCGACCCCGACTTCACGAAGGTGCTGGTGCGCTACAACCCCGACGGCGACGCGGAGGGCAACAGCGAGCAGCGCAAGAAGCTCAAGCAGCTGTCCGACTGGCTGCACGCTCGCGAGCGCAAGTTCCTGTTTGAGCTGCTCGTGCCCGCCACGCCCTCGCAGCTGGAGTCGATGGAAGGCAATGGCGAGCGCTACGACGCGGAGCTGCGCCCCGAGTTGATGCGTCGCACGATCGCCGAGATCCAGGACGCGGGAATCGAGGTGGACGTGTGGAAGATCGAGGGCGTGGACGCGCGCTCGGACTGCGAGATGCTCGTCGCGCAGGCCCGCACGGGCGGCGGGCGTGAGGGCGTCGTGTGTGTGGTGCTGGGCCGCGGCGCGGACGACGCGAAGGTCGACCACTGGCTCGGAGAGGCCGCCCCCGTGGATGGCTTCGTGGGCTTCGCGATCGGGCGCTCGATCTGGTGGGACCCGCTCAAAGCGTATGTGGACGGCAAGATCGAGCGGCGTGTGGCGGCGCAGCAGATTGCGCAGAACTACCTGCGCTTCGTCAAGGTGTACGAGCGCGCCGAGGGCAAGGCGCCGGTGGGGTAGGTCCCCCACTATGGGCGCGACAGGCCTCCCCGGAGTAGGCTGGTAGCGATGCAGGCCATGAAAATGAGGCGCAGCGTCGCCGAGATCGAGGAGGCGTTCGCCAAGGAGATCTCGCTCGATCGCCACCGCCGCGACTCGCTGCGACGCACCGCCGAGCAGCGCGCCCTGAAGCGTCAGGTGCAGCGTCGCAACAAGCGCGGCACGGTCCGCTTCATGGTGCTGGTGCTGGCACTGATCCTCACTGCCGTGGTCGTAGCCATGGCGATGTTCTTCACGCTCTACCAGCTGCTGGGCAGCTAATCCTTCTCGCCCAGCCCGTGGATCGCGTCGTCCACCTCTGAGCGGACGTCCTCGGAAGCCTGGCCTTCCCCCTGTTGGCGCTGGATCTCGATGTAGATCTCGGTCCGGAAGACGGGCACGTCGGAAGGCGCCTGAATGCCGATGCGCACCTTCTCGCCGACGACCGACAACACCGACACCTCGACATCGTCGCCGATCATGATGCTCTGATTGGTCTTGCGCGTCAGGACCAGCATTCCACGTACCCTTTCGTTTGGGCCGACGGCACTGACACGATCACCGGCAGACCAGACCTCTCATCCAAGCATATTCGAGAGCCCCGGGGAGGGACTCCTCCGGCGGCCGACCGGCTCTGCCCACATAACGCGCACAGGCGCAAATTTCTGCCGCGACATGGTCAAAGCTACGGATAGCTGCCCACGGACGACGCTCTCCGGCCTCTCCTCACCTAGGGAAAAAGGGGTCCCACGAGCGGGGACGACGCCCGCCGAAGCGGCCGATGGCGCCCATGCGCTAGTCTCCCGGACCGTCGATGCCTCGCAAGTCGCTCCGTCCGCAGCTGAACCAGATCCGCGCCTGGGTGCGCCAGGGTCGCACCGATGCCTGGGTTGCCCACCAGCTCGAGGTCACTGTGCAAGAGATCGAGCAGTTCAAGCGGCAGAACGATCTGGAGGGCGATGAGACCGTCGCGGGCACCGGCACGGGCGACTTCACCGAGGAGATCGATCTCCGCGCCGAGGACGACGCGCTGATCGCCGCGGAGCTCGAGGCGGCCGCGCTGGAGGCCGAGCGCGAGCGCGTCGAGGCTGAGGCCGCGGCAGAGCGTGAGCGAGCCGAACGCGCCGAGCGAGGCGCGGACGAGGATCAGGACGACGAGGACGAGGAGGAGACGCCGGCACGCCGCCGCGGCCGGCGCGGAGGGCGCGGTCGGCGGCGCGCGACGGGGCGCGGCACCGCTCCGCTGGAGGGCACCTTCGACCACGGCGAGGAGGGCTACGGTCTGTGGCTGGACCCGGCCGTCCAGGACAACCCGATTTACGCCGAGCACTGGGCCGGCCACCGCCCCGTGGAGGTCGTGGTCGAGGAGGACCAGATCATCATCCGCCGCGTCGGCGGAGATGACTGACCCTACCTATTCGGCGGCCACCTGCCGTCCTCCGGCATAGTCGGATGCCTCACGTAGGTAGCGCCCGAAGGCGGCGTCCACGACGATGCCCGAGTCCCACGCCCACGGGTCGGCTGGGGCGGTGTCCATCGCCAGCTGCAAGCACCACGAGGTGCCGCGCTCGTATATCTGCGCGAGCTCATCCGCCGAGAACCTGCCGCCCAGGCGCCGGCGCAACTCCGCCACCAGCGTGTTGACCACTCGCTCCAGCAGCAGCCGGCGCTCCGGTGGGGCCTGCTCGAGGCGGCGCTGGCCCTGGCGCCACTGGTGGATCGCGTTCTCAAAGCCCGGCACGGGCTCGCGAGGGTAGCAGCGCCCCGCATCCGGCGCGGGCCAGCGCCGTAGGTGCTGAGGGCAGGGGGCTCGGTGGGGAAGCCGGCCAGTACCCGGATGATCGGCGGGGCCCGCGTTCGTGAGAAGGCGGGTTGCGATCGGTTCGCGAGGAGGCGGGCTGCGATCAGTTGGAAGGCAGGCCAGTGATCACGTACGTCTGCTCGCCTGGACGGATCATGCCGAGGCGCCGGGCGTCCGGCACGAGTGTCGCCGGGTTGGTGAGGGAGGCGCGCTGAGCCTCCAGCGCCGCGTGCTGGCGCTCCAGCACGGCCAGCTGGGCGCTGTCCCCCCGCGCCTCTTTCCACGTCGACACCAGCGACACGCCGGCGCTCAGGTACAGGTACAGCAGCGCCCCCAGTACGCACAGCATCGCTATCCGGCTCAGGCGGTCCCAGCGCACGCGCGTCGTCGATCGCATCCTCTCGCATTCGCCCCTGACGGGCGAGCTCCTGCTGAATGCAACAACAGGGCCCGACCGAAGCCGGGAGACACGCGCCTTCGGCGCTGGCCGATTTGGGGATGCTGGCCAAAGGTGAGCGTCCCCCGGCTTCGGCAGAGCGAGTGTCTCCCCAATCGGCCCCCGTTTCGGCCAGCCGGCTGCGCCGCCCCTCAGCCGCGGAAGGCCGAGCGCCCGGGGAACTCGGCGTCGGCGCCCAGCTGCTCCTCGATGCGCAGCAGCTGGTTGTACTTGGCGGTGCGATCGGAGCGTGAGGGGGCGCCGGTCTTGATCTGTCCGCAGCCCGTGGCCACGGCGAGGTCGGCGATCGTGACGTCCTCGGTCTCGCCCGAACGGTGGCTCATCACCGCGGTGTAGCCGGCCTCGCGGGCCATGTCGATTGCAGCCAGCGTCTCGGTGAGAGTGCCGATCTGGTTGACCTTGACGAGGATCGAATTGGCGACTCCCAGCTCTATCCCGCGGCGCAGGCGCTCGGTGTTGGTGACGAATACGTCGTCCCCGACCAGCTGCAGATGCGCTCCGGTGCGCTCTGTGAGGGCCTGCCAGCCGTTCCAGTCCTCCTCGGCCATACCGTCCTCGAGCGACACGATCGGGTAGCGCGCCGCCAGCGCGGCCCAGTAGTCGGCGAGCTCGGCGGCGCTCAGCGTGCGGCCCTCGTGCTCCAGCACGTAGGCGCCGTCGCGGTAGAGCTCGCTGGTGGCGGGGTCCAGCGCGATCGCCACATCCGCGCCGGGCTCGTAGCCGGCGGCCTCGATACCGGCGATCACCATCTTCAGCGCCTCCTCGTTGGAGGTGAGGTTGGGCGCGAAGCCGCCCTCGTCGCCTCCAGCCGTGGAGAGTCCGCGCTCGTGCAGCGTGGCCTTCAGCGCGTGGAACACCTCGACGCCCATGCGCAGGCACTCCGAGAAGCTCTCGGCGCCGCAGGGCACCACCATGAACTCCTGGAAGTCCACGCTGTTGTCGGCGTGGGCGCCGCCGTTGAGTACGTTCATCATCGGCACCGGCAGCACGCGTGCGGCCTCTCCGCCGAGGTAGCGCCACAGCGGCAGGCCCTCCTCGGCAGCTTGGGCGTGCGCCGCGGCGAGCGAGACGCCGAGGATCGCGTTGGCGCCCAGGCGCGACTTGTTGGGGGTGCCGTCGAGCTCGATCAGCGCCCGGTCGAGCGCGCCTTGGTCGCCGGCGTCAAGTCCCCGCACCGCACCCGAGATCTCGCCGTTGACGCCAGCCACCGCGCGGCTCACGCCCTTTCCGCTCCAGCGCTTCCCGCCGTCGCGCAGCTCGGTGGCCTCGAACTCGCCCGTGGAGGCTCCCGAGGGGATCGCCGCATGGCCGCGTGCGCCGGAACGTAGGGCGATCTCCACCTCGACCGTCGGGTTGCCCCGGCTGTCGAGGATCTGGCGGGCGTGGACTCGGTCGATCTGGCTCAAGAAGGGCTCTTCATGCCCGCGGGCCGGGCGCTCGCGGGGCTAGCCGGCGGGCGTGGCCGGGGTGGCCGGGGTGGCGGGCGTGGGGACCGGCGTGGCCGGCGTGGTCTTGGGCGCCTTGTACTGCTTGCACCGCTGCATCACGAAGCCCGCGCGGCATTCGGTGCGCCCCTTCCACTTCGTTTCGAATTCCTTGACGAACTTGGTGAGCGCCGTCTGCTGCTGGGTGGAGGCGAGTTGGGTTTTGACTGTTTCCTTCACCTGCGCGAGGCTCTGCTGGCTGGCGGGGTGGACGGCCTTGACTTCGTAGATGTAGTAGCCGAAGGGGGTCTTTACGGGGCCGCCGAGTACGCCGGGCTTGGCGGCGAATACGGCTTCGCTGAGCGCCTTCTGCTCTTGGCCCTTGACGACGCCTTTGATTTCGCCGCCGGTGCTCTTGCTGGTCGGGTCGATCGACTTGCTCTTGGCGACGCTGGCGAAGCTCTTGCCCGATTCGATTTCCTTCTTCGCCTGCTGGGCCTGCGCTTCGGTCTTGGTGAGGATGATCCGCAGGTCGCGCGATTCCGGTTTGCCGTACTGGGACTTGTGTTCGTTGTAGTACTTGGCGACCGCCGCTTCGTTCACATTCTTCTTGGCTTCCTTGGTGACCTTTTCCTGGATTTTGGTCGTCAGCATGCTGAGCTTCACCCGTAGCAGCAGGTCGGAGACCGTCTGCCCGGTGCTCGCCAGGAATTTCTGGAATTCCGCTTCCTTGGGGAACTGCTGCTTCTTGAGTTCGTTGAACTTCTTCTGGACTTCCTTGTCGCTGAGCTTGACGCCCTGTTCTTCGGCCTGCCCGATCACCCAATCGGCGCTGATCAGGAAGCCCAGCGTCGTCTGTTGCAGCGCTTTGTACTGCTGTTCGCACTGCGCCTTGAGCGCCGCTTCGGTCTTCGGCTGCTGGCCTTTGGCGGGCTTCGGTTCGACTTCTTTGAGGTGGGCGATGCAACTGGTGTAAGCGGGCGGATCGGGCACGACGGCCTTGGGCGCTTTCTGGCCCGGCGTTGCTGCCGCGCTCGCGGAGGCCGCCACTCCCAGCCAGTGTTCGAACGTCGCCTTCGTAATCGGTTGGCCGTTGACTTGCACCACGGCGTTGCTGGGGATGCCCCCGCTACCGCATGCGGCGAGGCCTGAAGCGGCAAAGAAAACGGCGCCCAGCGCCGCAACAAAACGAATAAGCTTGAACACAGCAGGGCGACTCTAGCGCAAATCCACGAGCTTGTGTAGCGCCGCCTATCCGGCCGCGCCCGCCGCTCCAGTAGCCCCCGCCGCGCCCGCCGCTCCGGCGGCGGCCTTCGGCGCTTTGTAGCCTTTGCAGTCCTGCACCGTGTAGCCCGTGCGGCATTCGGTGCGCCCTTCCCAGCGCTTGCGGAATTCCTTGACGAATGCCGTGAATGCCGTCTGCTGTTGGGTGGAGGCGAGTTGGCTCTTGACCGTTTCTTTCACCTGCGCGAGGCTCTGCTGGCTGGCGGGGTGGACGGCCTTGACTTCGTAGATGTAGTAGCCGAAGGGGGTCTTTACGGGGCCGCCGAGTACGCCGGGCTTGGCGGCGAATACGGCTTCGCTGAGCGCCTTCTGCTCTTGGCCCTTGACGACGCCTTTGATTTCGCCGCCGGTGCTCTTGCTGGTCGGGTCGATCGACTTGCTCTTGGCGACGCTGGCGAAGCTCTTGCCCGATTCGATTTCCTTCTTCGCCTGCTGGGCCTGCGCTTCGGTCTTGGTGAGGATGATCCGCAGGTCGCGCGATTCCGGTTTGCCGTACTGGGACTTGTGTTCGTTGTAGTACTTGGCGACCGCCGCTTCGTTCACATTCTTCTTGGCTTCCTTGGTGACCTTTTCCTGGATTTTGGTCGTCAGCATCCCGTACTTCACTCGCAGCAACAGGTCGCTGACGGTGTAGGAGGTGCTCGCCAGGAATTTCTGGAAGTCGGCTTCCTTGGGGAACTGCTGCTTCTTGAGCGCGTCGAACTTTGTCTGGACTTCCTTGTCGCTGAGCTTGATCCCCTGTTCTTCGGCCTGCCCAAACACCCAGTCGATGCCGATCAGGTAGCTCAGCGCCTGCTGCTTGAGCGCCGTGTACTGCTGTTCGCACTGCGCCTTGAGCGCCGCTTCGGTCTTCGGCTGCTTGCCTTTGGCGGGCTTCGGTTCGACTTCTTTGAGGTGGGCGATGCAGCTGGTGTAGGTGGGGGGTTCGGGCACGACCGGCTTGGCGGCCTTCTGGCCGGTGGCCGTCGCGCTCGAGGCGGCGGCGGCGACTCCCACCCAGTGATCCAACGCGGCCTTCGTGATCGGTTGGCCGTTGACTTGCACCACGGCGTCGCTGGGGATGCCGCCGCTACCGCATGCGGCGAGCCCTGAAGCGGCAAAGAAAACGGCGCCCAGCGCCGCGGCACAACGAATAGGCTTGGTCACGAGAACCGCACTCTAATGGATGTCCGTAATGGGCGTCTAACGAGTTCTTAAGCGCTCTTATGCCGCCTCGCGCACGACCGAGAGCAGCACGTCGGCGGCGCGCACCACCGCGGGGAAGCGCTCGGGGCCCTCGCGTGGGACCCGCACCGACACCTGCGATTTGCCCGATTCGTACAGCGCCTCGGGCAGCTGCTCGTGCAGTGCCCGCGCGCGCGCGGAGTCGAGGTCGATCGGCGTAACCGCGAGGCGCTCGCCGCGGAAGCTCACCGCGCGCGCTCCCGCCTGGCCGAGCTTGATGCGGGCGCGCTGCAGCGCGAGCAGGTTCGCGAGCGGCTCGGGCACGGGGCCGAAGCGGTCCTCGAGCTCCTCGCGCAGGCGCTCGACGTCGGCGACCTCCAGCGCCCCCGCGACGCGGCGGTGGATCTCGATCTTGGCCTGCTCGTAGGGGACGTAATCGGGCGGCACGTAGGCGTCCACGTTGACGTCGAGGCGCACGGGCTCGGGGAGCTCCTCCGCCGGCGAGCCGTCCTCACCGGCGGTTTCGCCTTCCCGGACGGCGTCGTCGAGCATCTGCATGTACAGCTCGAAACCCAGCGCCGCCACGTGCCCGGACTGCTCGTCGCCCAGCAGGTTGCCCGCGCCGCGGATCTCCAGATCGCGCATCGCGATCTTGAAGCCCGACCCCAGCTCGGTGTAGTCCGAGAGCGCCGAGAGCCGTTGCGCCGCCTCCGGCGTCAGCGCCGCCGCCGAGTCGTACAGCAGGTAGGCGTAGGCGCGCTCGCGGCTGCGTCCGACGCGCCCGCGGATCTGGTAGAGCTGGGCGAGGCCGAAGGCGTCGGCGTGCTCGACGATCAGCGTGTTGGCCTGGGGGATGTCGATACCGGACTCGATGATCGAGGTGCACACCAGCACCTCCGCGCCGCCGCGCAGGTAGTCCATCATCACGCTCTCCAGCTCCCCCTCGCCCATCTGGCCGTGCGCCACGGCGAAACGCACCCCCGGGCACAGCGCGCGCAGGCGCTCCGCCGTCTCATCGATCGACTCCACGCGGTTGTGCATGAAGAAGGCCTGCCCGCCGCGCTCGTGCTCGCGCATGATCGCGCCCCGCACGAGCTCCTCCTCGTACTCGCCGACGTAAGTGCGCACCGGCCGGCGGCCCTCCGGAGGGGTCTCGATCACCGAGATGTCGCGCAGTCCCGCCAGCGACATCTGCAGCGTGCGCGGGATCGGGGTGGCGGACATCGAGATCACGTCCACGCGCAGCTTCAGCTGGCGCAGCAGCTCCTTCTGCTTGACGCCGAAGCGCTGCTCCTCGTCGACCACGAGCAGGCCGAGGTCCTTGGCGCGCACGTCGCGCGAGAGCACGCGGTGGGTGCCGATCAGGATGTCCACGCCGCCGGCGGCGAAGCCCGCGATCGCCGCCTTCTGCTCGGCGGGGCTGCGGAAGCGCGAGACGTGGTCGATCGTGACGGGGTAGTCGGCGAGGCGCTCGGAGAAGGTGCCGTAGTGCTGTTGGGCGAGGATCGTCGTCGGCGCCAGCATCAGCACCTGCTTGCCCTGCGTGGCGGCCTTGAACGCCGCGCGCAGCGCCACCTCGGTCTTGCCGTAGCCGACGTCGCCACAGATCAGGCGGTCCATCGGCCGCGGCGCCTCCATGTCGGCCTTCACCGCCTCGATCGCGTCGCGCTGGTCGGGCGTCTCGGTGTAGGGGAAGCGCTGCTCCAGTTCGCGCTCCCACTCGGAGTCGAGCTCGAAGGCGTGCCCGGCGCGCCGGCGGCGCTCGGCGTAGAGAGCGAGCAGCTCGCCCGCCAGCTCCTGCGCGGCGCGGCGCGCGCGCGACTTCATCGCCTCCCAGCGCGCGCCTCCGAGTTTGGACAGAGGCGGGTGATCGCCACCGGCCCCGACATAGCGCGAGATCTTCGCGAGCTGTTCGGTGGGCACGAACACGCGGTCGTCGCCCTGGTATTCGAGGTACAGGTAGTCGCGTGTGACACTCGCCACGGTGCGCGTCTCGAACCCCGCGAAGCGCGCCACGCCGTGGTCTTCGTGCACGACGATGTCGCCGGTGCGCAGCTCGGTGAAGGAACGCAGCGCCCCGCGCCGCGGCCGGCCGTCGGCGCTGAGGTCCGGTCGCTCGGCGCGGCGGCGGCGCAGCAGGCGGTGCTCGGGGAACACCGCGAGCTTCAACGAGGGGGCGATGAAGCCTTCGCGTAGCGAGGCGACCGCAAACCGCAACGACGCCTCCATCGGTGCCGCGGTTACGTCCACCCCGGCCCCACCGGAGCTCGACTCCGGCAGGGCCACGCCCTCGGAGCTCCGCGCGGTGGCGGCTTTGGGCGACTCGCCGCCGGCACGCTGGCCCGGGGTGGGTGGGTTGCCCATCCAAACGGCTTTCAGACGCGCGAGGTTGTACGCCGCGCGCTCGCCCTCGCCGCGGTGGGGGAAGGTCACCACGGTGCGGTAGCCGGAGCGCACGAGCTTCTCCAGCTGCGGCTCGGCTTCCGCGAGCGAGCGCGCCGCGGTGTCGGCGGACTGCGCGCGCAGCTGCAGCTCCTGGTCGGCGGCGAGCGAGGAGAGCCAGATGCGCGTGTGCCGTCCGAGCGCGGCCCGTATCTCCGCGGGGCTGACGTACAGGTGGTGAGCGTCGGCATCGTGGAAGGCCGCGCACACGTCGCTCCAGTGGTCCTCGAGCACCGGGTCGAGCTCCTCCTCGGCGGCGACGATCACCTCGGTCGCTCGCCGATCGGCCCGTCCTCCTTCTTCTTCTCCTCCTCCTGCTTGCTCCTCGCCGCCGGCATTCACCAGATCGAGCAGCGCCCCGAAGCGCTCGACCGGCAGCAGCTCGGCAATGTCCGGGCGCTCGCCGGCGTCCTCGAGCGCGGCGATCTCCGCCAGCTCGCGGTGCTCGGCCGCGAGCTCCGCCGCGGGTGCGATCTCGACTTCATCCACCTCGCCCAACGAGCGCTGGGTGAACGTCGAGAACCAGCGCAGCGATTCGATCTCCACGTCGAACATGTCCACGCGCACCGCCCGCTCCTCAGTGGCGGGGAAGATGTCGAGGATCCCGCCCCGCATCGCGAACTGCCCCCGCTCCTCCACCTGGTCGGCGCGTTCATACCCCGCCGCCACCAGCTCGCTGGCGCACTCCTCCAGGTCGAGCAGCTCGCCGCGGCGCAGCGTGAACGAGCGCGGGCGCAGCGCGGGGTCGGGAACCTTCTCCGAGAGCGCCACCGCGGAGACGACCACGACTGGGGGCCCGCCCACCTGCTCGGCCGCAGCCTCCGGCGCCAGCAACGCGTCCAGCGCGGCCACCCGCAGCCCGATCAGGTGTGCCGGCGGGGTCAGATGCGATTCGTAGGTGACCCCGCGCGAGGGGTAGTAGCGCACCCGCCGCGGCGCCAGCCACGCGCGCAGGTCGCTCGCCAGCTCGCGTGCCGCGCGGTCGTCGCCGACCACGACGAGCGTCGGCCGCGGGCCGCCGGTCCCCACGGCGTCCGAGTCGGCCGCGCCGGCAACGCCGATATCGGCGAGGCTGGCGATCAGGTAGGGGCGCAGCGAGGCCGACACGAACGCGTGTCCCCCCTCGCGCGCCAACCGCGCGCTGTCCGGATCGTCCTGCGCCAGGCCCAACAGCGAGCGCAGGCTCATGGCAGGTGTCCCGCGTTCGCCATCGACTCACAGAGGGCGTAGCCGCTCGGCACTCGCATGCGCCGTCGCGCCCCCACCCGCCGGCCCCTCGGGGGCCGGCCATCAAAACCCATCCGACCTCTCCTGCACCACCACGCGCTCGACCTCGTCAGCCGCCCGACACACCAGCTCGCGCACCTCCTCGGGGGACTCGCGGAAGCGGCCGAGCACATGCGCGGAGACGATCTCCGGGTCGGTGGAGTCGGGGCGTCCGACGCCCACCCGCACCCTCCAGAAGTCTGCGCCGCCAAGCTCCCGCTTGAGCGACTTCAGCCCGTTGTGCCCCGCCGTGCCGCCGCCCAGGCGCGTGCGCAGCTCGCCGAAGGGGAGGTCGATCTCGTCGTGCACGGCCACCACGCGCTCCAGCGCCAGCTTGTAGGAGCCGCGTGCGGGCCCGGCGGCGCGGCCGGCCTCGTTCATGAACGTCTGTGGCCACAGCACCGCCACACGGGGGCCTCCGGGACCGGTGCGGCCCTCGGCCAGGAGGGCGCGGAAGCGTGGTTTGGCGCGCTGCAAGCTCCACCGCTCGGCGAGCTCGTCGGCGACCATGAAGCCAACGTTGTGGCGCGTGCGCGCGTACTCGCGGCCGGGGTTGCCGAGTCCCACTATCAGCCAGTCGGCGGGCGGGCCACCGGACCCGCCGGAGCCGCCGTGCGAGCGCCTGCCGGCGAATGGCCGCGGCAACGAGCGCCGCAGAGCGTCTACTCCCCGGAGGCGCCGCCCTCGGCGCCATCGGCCTTCTCGGCCTCGCCGACGACCTCGGTCTCAGCCTCGATCTCGGTTGCCGTTTCGCTCTGCAGGCGCGGCGGCGTGAGGGTCGCCAGCACCGTCTCCTCCAGGGGGTCCAGCAGCGTGACGCCCGCCGGGGGTGTGATGGCGGCGAGCATCAGCGTCTCGCCGATGTTCATCTCCGCGACGCTGTGCACGATCGACTCCGGGATCCCGGTGGGCAGCGCTTCGATGTTCAGCTCGCGCGTGATCAGCTCGAGTACGCCGCCTTCGCGGACGCCCGGGGCATCCTCCAGGCCCGTCAGCTCCAGCGCGACCACCGCCTGGATCGGCTTGTCCAGGCGCACCCGCAGCAGGTCGACGTGCACCGTCTCCCCGCGCACCGGGTGGCGCTGGGCCTCCTTGAGCACGACCGGCGTGGGGGCGCCACCGTCGACGCTCAGGTCCAGTACGGCTCCCGCCTTGGCCAGCGCGAGGCGCAGCTCGCGTGCGTCCACCTCGAAGCTCAGCGGCTGCTCGCCGCCGCCGTAGAGAATCCCCGGCACGCGGCCCTCGCGGCGCGTGCGCCGTGCCTGGCGCGAGCCATCGGGCTGGCGGGCGTGCACGGCGAGCTGAGTGGAGGTCTGATCGGGCATCGGCGGAGGGAGGACTTTAGCAATCGCCCGATTCGGAGCCCCCCGAGCGGTGGGGGCTGGGGGATCGATTGATTTTTGAGCCCATACAAATAAGAATCAGACTCAGTCTCATTTGTATGGGTCAGGAAAAGTGTGTTTTGCGCGTGGACCAGCTGGTAAAGGCCCCAAGGCAAAGATCGATCAGCCCCGGCAATCGGCGGCGGAGCCGATCCGCGGGCCCACCCGCAGCAGCGCGACGGAGATGCCCGTAAGGAAGTCGCCTGAGCGGTGGACGCGCACGCACTGCACGACCGGGTAGCGTCCGCTGACCTTCCACGCCACCCGCGTTTCGCTGACGGAGCCGCCCAGCGAGTGGTTGGTGGTGGATTGTGTCGAGAGTAGTTCCACCGCCCCCGGCCGCCGCAGGCTGGCCGCGTCGGCGCGCACCGTCGCGACGCACGAGGGGCTGGTGCGGCAGCCGGAGAGCTGCGCGAGCATTTCCGGCACGTCGCCCCGAGCCTCGGCCTGCATCAGTGCCCACTCGTGGTCACGTTCGACGTTTTCCGCCGAGAAGTAGCGCGCCAAAATGCCGCTGATCGCCAGGAACAGGAGCACTCCAGCCGTGATCAGGGCAATGCGCGTACCACGCGAGAAACGCCGCGCGCGTCGATTGCGCCCGCCGGGCCCGGGCCCGGCGTTCGCGCCGGTCCCCATAGCGAGGTCGGGTCGGGACATGCCTCAGACCGGCTGGGTCTCGCCGCGGGACATGCTCAGAGCATCTGGGTCTCGCTGCGGCGACATCCTCAAAAGAGTTGGGTCCTGCCGCGGGATATGTGCAGAGCAAGTGCTCGCCGCGGGGACGCCATCAGAACAGCTGGTTCTCGCCGCCGAACACTTCACTGACCGAGTCGTCGGTGAAGATCCGCCGGATCGAGTCGGTGAGCAGGTCGGCGCAGGGGAGCACGCGGATGTTCTCCGGGCGCTCGGTGGCCACGGGGATCGTGTCCGTCACCACGATCTCCTTCAACCCGCAGGCCACCAGGTTCTCGAACGCGGGGCCCGAGAAGACCCCGTGGGTGGCGGCCGCGTAAACGCTCTTCGCGCCCGCTTCGTAGACGGTTTGGGTGGCTGCGGCGAGCGTCCCGGCGGTGTCGATCATGTCATCGACGATCACCGCGGTCTTGCCGCGCACGTCACCGATCACGTACCCGATCTCCGCGACCTGCTGGGCGGGGCGCTCCTTGTCGAGGATCGCGAGCTCGGCGCCGATCTTGGAGGCGAATTTCTTGTTGAGCTTCACCCGGCCGGCGTCCGGCGCCACCACCACGAGGTCGGACAGGCCGAGGTCCTCGAAATACTGCGTGAGCATGAACAGCGCGGTCATGTGGTCGACCGGTTTCTGGAAGAAGCCCTGGATTTGACCGGCGTGCAGGTCCATCGTCAGCACCCGGTCGGCGCCCGCAGCCTCGAGCATTCGTGCCACCAAACGCGCGGAGATCGGCTCGCGCGGAGCGGACTTCTTGTCCTGGCGGGAGTACCCGAACCAGGGGGTGACGGCGATCACCCGGTGCGCGGAGGCGCCGACGGCGGCGTCGATCATGAACAGCAGCTCCATCAGCGAGTCGTTGGCCGTGACCCCCGTGTGGGGGTTGCCGCAGGTGGACTGCACGATGAACACATCGGCGCCGCGGATCGACTCGTCGTAGCGGCAGTACACCTCGCCGTTGGAGAACGTCTTCAACGTCACCGGGCCGAGGTCCATTTGCAGCTTGTCGGCGATGTCCACCGCCAGCTGCGGGCTGGCGCGCCCGGCGAACAGCATCAGCCGCTTGTTGTAATCGATCGGCAGACTGGTCGCGGCGCTTGCACGCGTGTCCATCGCGCTGCTCATTGCTCCTCGGAGTGTAAACGCCAGGGACGCGGCATCGTGTTCATAGGGATTTTTGGGGATCGTCCGCGTGGGTGGGTTGGGCAACAGGCGGCAGGGCCCTGGGCCTCCTGCCCAGCGGCGACGCGGCCCGCTCCGCCCGCTCGTCCTCCCGCCGCTTTGCATACCCCTCGCGGTTGACCTGGCGCGCGCGCGCCACACCGAGCGCGCCGGGAGGGACATCCTCGGTGATCACCGAGCCGGCCGCGGTGTAGGCATCGTCACCGACGCTCACCGGGGCGACGAACGCGGTGTCCACCCCGCCGCGTACGCGCTTGCCGATCGTCGTGCGGTGCTTGGCGTGGCCGTCGTAGTTCGCGGTGATCGTGCCCGCGCCGAGGTTGGCGCGCTCGCCGACGTCGGCGTCGCCGATGTAGGAGAGGTGTGGGACTTTCGCCCCGGGGCCGATCGCGGAGTTCTTGACCTCCACGAACGTCCCCACCTTCGAGCCCTCGCCCAGCACCGCGTCGGGGCGCAGGTAGGCGAACGGGCCGACGCTTGCGCCGTCCCCGACCACCGCCCGCTCGAGCCACGAGACCCGCACCACCGCGCGCTCGCCGATCCGCGAGTCGATCGCCGTCGTATGCGGCCCGACGACGGCTTCAGAGCCCACCTCGGTGGCACCGCGCAGCGCGGTGCCGGGCTCGATGCGGGCGTCCTGGCCGATCCGCACGTCCACGTCCACCCATGTGGCGAGCGGGTCCACGACCGTCACGCCGGCACGCATGTGCCGCTCGAGGATCGCGCGCTGCGCGAGGGCCCGCACCTGGGCCAGCGCCACGCGGTCGTTGACGCCGAGCACGAGGTGCGGGTCATCGACGGCGTGGGCGAGCACCGCGGCGCCGCCGGCGCGCAGCAGGTCGAGCACCTGCGGCAGGTACAGCTCGCCCTGGGCGTTGTCGGCGCTCAGCCGCGGCAGCGCCGCCAGCAGCGCCGCGCCGTCGAACGCGTAGATGCCCGTGTTGACCTCGCGGATCTCGAGCTCCGCCGCGGTGGCGTCGCCATCGGTCTTGGTCTCCACCACGCGCGCCACCGCGCCGCGCTCGTCGCGCACCACGCGGCCGTAGCCGGATGGATCGTCCAGCACGGTGGTGGCCATCGTCGCCGCCGCTGCACCCGCGACGTGCGCCGTCACCAGCTCCGCGATCGCCGCGGCGCTCACCAGCGGCACATCGCCGCTCAACACGACGACCGGCGCCCCGGGGTCGATCGCCTCGGCGGCCGCCGCCACCGCCCCGCCGGTGCCGTTGGAGGCGGGCTGCACCACGAGCTCGACGTCCGCCGAAGTGGGGAGACCCTCGCCCATGGCGAGCATCCCGCTTTCGGCCATCAGCACCTCCGCCAGCGGCCGCGCCGGCGAATCCACCACCACGACCTTGCCGGCCCCGGCCTCCAGGGCCGCCACCACCGGCCACAGCCCCATCGGCCGGCCGCAGATCTCGTGCAGCACCTTCGGCACGTTCGAGCGCATGCGCGTGCCCTGCCCGGCGGCCAGGACGACAACTGTGGGTGCGGTCGTTGCGGTCATAGCTCACACCATCGGCACTGGGGGGCAATCACACTAGTTCTCCCCTCCGGCGGTTCCCACGCATGTCGCGGACGGAGAGTAGTTCATTCCATTGTCCTCCCTCCGGGGATCCCGGCCGCGTGGACAGCGCGGCGGAGGGGGGTGCGAAGCAGAGGCTGGGGGGCAGGGACTCGAACCCCGATTCTCAGGACCAAAACCTGATGTCCTGCCGTTGGACGACCCCCCAAAGGGATTTCATCGTAGCCATCACGATCGTCGCGAGCCCCGCGGCACACGCCCCGCGCCTGCGCCCGCCTCCGAGGCGGGGCCGCCGGTGTGGGCGATGCCGAGCACGCGCATCGCCTTCAGTCCGAGCGAGAGCTTCTCGCGGCCGTCGCTGGAGCCGACGTCCAGGCCGGAGAGCTCGCGCACGCGCTCGAGGCGGTAGTAGATCGTGTGGCGGTGGGTGAACAGGCGCTGCGCGGTGCCCGCGACGTTGCCGTCGGCGTCGAGGAAGGTCTCCAGCGTGCGCACCAACTCGGTCTCATACTGCTCGTCGTAGGCGACCAACGGCTCGACGGTCTCGGCGTAGAAGCGCTGCAACTCGCGGGGGTTGTCGCTCATCGTGGAGAGCAGCAGCCGGTAGGCGCCGGTCTGCTCGAATGCCAGTGCCCCCTCCTGCGCCCCGCCCTCGGCGACGTTGGCGGCAAGCAGCGCCTCGCTGGCGGCGCGCGGCAGGTCGGAGGGCTCCTCGGCGATGCGGCTGCGCCCGATCGCGAAGGTGCAGCCGGGCAGCCCGGCCTGCAGCTCGCGTAACACCGACTCGGCGGCGCGCGCGGCGACCGCCTCCTCGCCGCCGGGTACCAGCAGCAGCACTTCCGCGCCCGCCGCCCCGCCGCCCAGCCCGACCCAGCCCTCCGGGCCGGGTGTCCTGCCGCGCCCCGCGGAGGCGGCGCCCGCGGAGGGACCCTGCACGCCACCCTCGCGCTCGGTGAGGGCGGCGATCGAGCGGCTCACCACGGCCCGGGCGCCGCGCTCGGCGACCGCCCGCACGCGCGAGCGCCAGCCCTCCTCGGTCGGAGCCTGGGGGTGGGCGCGGGCAACGATCATGCTGGCGCCGCCCTGGAGCTCCAGCGAGAGCTCGCGCCCACGCGCCAGCAGCTCCTCGCTGCCTCCCAACTCGCGGGCGAGGATCGCGCGCAGGAAGTCGGCGGCCGCGTTCTCGGAGGCGCGGCCGGGCGCGCGCACACGCTCGACCTCCGAGGCGATCATCGTCACAAGCAGGCGCCGCATCGAGGCGGAGGGTTCGGTGCGGGCGCGCACGTGCAGCGATCCCACCACGGCATCGGCGACCCGCAGCGGGATGCTGCTCACGCCATCGCCGCCCGCCAGCAACGAACGCTCCTCCGCGGGCGACCGGGCCGCCACTGCCAGCGTCCCCCCCTGCGCGTCGGTGACGGCGAGGCTGGCGTCGAGCGCGCGCGCGGCGGCGCGCACGACCTCGGGCAGCCCCGCCCCTGACTCGACTGCCTCGGTGACGGCATCGAGGGCAGAGATCTCGGCCATCGGAGTCAGACCCAGAAGTAGACGACGGCAAGCCCGCCGGCCACGCCGATGCCGACGAGCGCCCCGAGCACGTACAGCGAGAGGATGCTCGCCGCCACGCGCTCCCAGATGCGCGAGTAGGCCGACCAGGCGGGGGCGAGGATCAGGCCGACGAACAGCGCCAGGCTGAACACCGCTGCGCAGACGGCAATGAGATAGGTGATGTCGGTTTCGGTCATCGGGCTTGTAATTGTTGCTTACCGAGAGGTTGCCCGTACGGGCGACACGGCCGGGTCAATCGCACGGTGGATTGGACGACCTTTTCGCATCGACCATTTGCATGATGGAGTGGACGACCTCACGCATCGGCCATTCGCATGGAGCGGACGACCCCTCCGCATCGGCCATTCGTAATCAGTCACGGCCTACCGTGCGGGCCGGTCGGTGGGAGCTGCCCGCGCGAAGTCCGCCGTGACTGCCTCCGCGACGAGCGGCGCAGGCAGGCGCTCAGCCAGTGCGCGGGCGGCCGCGCGTGCGCGGGCGGGGCCGCGCGACCCGGCGAAGAGCCCCAGCACGGTGGGGCCGGAGCCGCTCACCAGCGCCGCATCGGGGTCTGTCTCGCCGATCTCGGCCAGGGCGGCATCGATCTCTGGGCAGAGCGCGCGGGCGGCACCTTCGAGATCATTGCGCAGGAGCTCCGCGGGCGGTAGGGGGGAGCCGTCGGCGAGCGCATCGGCGAGTGCGCGGTGGGCATCCTCGAGCTCCGCTTGCTCGCGCACGAGACTCATCCGGTCGGCTTGCGCATATACGTCGGCGGTGGATAGGGGGCGTGCGACCGGCAGCACGAGCACCCCGAGGGGGATCACTGGATCCGGTAGCGCCCGCAACTCCTCCCCGGCCCCGCGGGCCAGCCACCGTCCGGGCTGTACCTGGGCGGGCACGTCGGCGCCGAGCGTGCGGGCGATCTCTTCGAGGAGGGCGTGGTCGCCCAACCCCGAGGCGGTGGCGGCGAGACGCAGCGCGGCGGCGGCGTCGCCCGAGCCGCCACCCAAGCCGGCGGCGACCGGCACGCGCTTGACGACGTGCAGTTGCAGCGGCGGCGCATCCCAGCCGGTGGCTGTCCGGAACGCGGCAAGCGCCGCGGCGGCGAGGTTCTCGGAGGGCGGGCCGGGCACCTCGGGACACACCACGACGTCGCCACTCGCGTCGGGCGCGGACGCGGCCTGCAGCCTGAGCTCGTCCGCCAGCGAGATCGACTGCATCACGGTCGTCAGCTCGTGGCGGCCGTCGGCGCGGGTGGGGCCCACCGCAAGGCCGAGATTGATCTTCGCGGGGGCCAGCGCACGCAGGGGCAGGGTGCTCATAGAGAGCGTCGCGATCGCCGTGAGGCCGGCCGGCCGGGTCCCTCTGCTCCGTTCAACTCAGCCGCCTCCGCGAGTGCCACGAACTCTTGCGGGGACAACCGCTCGGCACGCACATCCAACGGGAGGCCGAGACTCGCCAGTGCCGCGCGCACCTGCTCGCGCTCCGCCACGCCGGTCAGCCCCAACGAACGCGCGAGCGCCTTGCGCCGGTGGGCGAAGGCGCCGGCGACGAGCGCGCGCAGCGCGGGGGTGGCGGCGGCACCGGTGCGGGTCAGCTCGACCAGCACCGAATCCACATTGGGTACAGGATGAAAGACGGTGCGGGGGATCGCCCGGGCAACACGAACGCGGCAGGCGAGCTGGGCGAGCACCGAAGGCACCCCGTAGTCGCGTCCACCCGGATCGGCGGCCAGTCGCTCGCCGACCTCGCGCTGCACCATCGCCACCCAGTGCGTGACCGTGGGCAACTCCTCGATGGTGCGCAGCAGCGCGGTGGCGGCGACGCCGTAGGGTAGGTTGGCGATCACCTTCGTGGGGGCGGGACGCATCCCAGCGAGGTCCACCTTCAGCGCGTCGTCCCAGTGGAGTGCGACGTTGGTGAAACGCACTATGGCGTCACTCAACGGGTCACGCAAACGCTCGTCGATCTCGACCACGTGCACATAGGCGGCACGCGCGGCGAGGTACTCGGAGAGCACCCCCACACCACCGCCGATCTCGAGCACGACGTCCGCGTCGGAGAGCTCCGCGATACGGCCGATCACTCCAAGGATGTTGGAGTCGATCAGGAAGTTCTGCCCGAGCTCCCGGTCGGGGCGCACGTCGAATTGGCGCAGGCGGCGCAGCGTGGGCTGGCTGGGTATGTCCTGCGCGTCCGGGGTCCTCTTGCAAGCGGCCGAGCTCGGCGCGCTGGAATGCGACCTTGGTCCGGCCGAGCCACTGCCCGGCGAGCGATGCCGCACGGCGCCCATTCCACTCACCACCCGAACACGCGCGCGGCGGTGTCCGTCACGATTGCCCCCAACTCCTCCACCGACACACCCCGCAGCTCGGCGAGGAAGGCGGCGGTGTGCACGACGAACGCGGATTGGTTGGGGTGCTTGCGCACCTTCTGGGGCGTGAGATAAGGGGCGTCGGTCTCGATCAGCAGGCGCTCGTCGGGCACCCGCCGCGCGGCGGCGGCGAGCTCGGCGGCGCTTTTGTATGTGATGTTGCCCGCGAAGGAGATCGCGTAGCCGCGCTGCAGGCACTCCTCCAGATGCGCGGGCATCGAGAAGCAGTGCATCACCACACTCACCCCTTCGGCCTGCGTCGCAAGCTGCGCGAGCGTGTCCTGCGCCGCGGCGCGCGTGTGGATCACGAGCGGCTTGCCCACCTCGCGCGCAAGCTCGATCTGCGCGGCGAACGCGCGCTCCTGATCCGCGCGTGGCGCGTAGTCGCGGTAGTAGTCGAGACCCGTCTCACCGATTGCCAGGCAGCGGGGGTGGACGGCGAGCGCGCGCAGCTCCTCGAGGGCGGCATCGTCGAAGCCGGTCGCGTAGTTGGGGTGGCGGCCGACCGCGGCGTACACCTGCGGAAACGCCTCCGCGGCCGCGAGCGCTGCGCGGCAGGAATCGCTGCCCGTGCCGACGGTGAGGATCCGCGTCACTCCGGCCTGCTCGGCCGCGGCCACCAGCTCCGTGTTGGGGGGCTCGCAGAGGTCCAGGTGGGTGTGGCTGTCGATCATCGTGTGGCGTGTCCGCGATTGTTCATTTTTGCTGGATTGGGCGGCTCGTGTAGGGGGACGGGCTCACGTTGTGGAGAGCTCGTGGCTTGGGAGTTATGGGGGGAGGCTCACGGCTTGGGAAGTCACGGGGGGAGGTCACGGCTTGGGAAGTTATGGGAGGAGGCTCACGGCTTGGGGAGTCATGGGGGGAGGTCACGGCTTGGGAAGTTATGGGAGGAGGCTCACGGCTTGGGAAGTTGTGGGAGGAAGCTCATGGCTTGGGAAAGAGCGGGTCGAGCTCGCCGACGGGAGCGGCGGGGGTAACACCTGTTCCGAGGCGAGCGGCGGCAAGCGAGCGGTCCGCGGCGCCCAACGCATCCAGCAGCTTTTCGGTGCTGGCTGGCAGGTAGGGGACGAGCAACAGGCTCACCACGCGCACCCCCTCGGTGAGCGAAACGAGTACCTCGTCCAGTTCCCGCGCCTTCTCACCGTCCTTCGCGAGTGTCCACGGCGCGCGCTCCTCGACGTAGCGGTTCAGGCGGCGCACCCGCTGCCAGATCGCACCGAGCGCCTGGGTGAGCTCGGCTCGGTCGAGCAGCTCGCTCACCTCATCGGCGAGACCCTCGAAGTCGCTGGCCAGCTCGGGGTCGATCGGCGCGGCGGGCAACACCCCATCGCGATAACGGCGCACCATCGCCAGCGTGCGGCTGGCGAGGTTGCCGTACTCGTTGGCGAGCTCGCTCTCGTAGCGCTGCTCGAATGCGGTGGTCGAAACCGAGCCGTCCTGGCCGAAGGAGACGTCGCGCAGCAGGTAGAAGCGCAGCGCGTCGGCGCCGAAGCGCTCGATCACCGCGAACGGATCGAGCACGTTGCCCAGCGACTTGCTCATCTTCTCGCCCTCCATCAGGAGGTAGCCATGGACGAACAGGCGACGCGGGAGCTGCAGGTCGGCGGCCAGCAGCAGCGCCGGCCAGTAGATCGCGTGGAAGCGCAGGATGTCCTTGGCGATCAGGTGATAGTCGGCGGGCCAGAACGTGGATACGAGGTCGCTGGGTGCATCGATCGCGGGGGCTGGATTCGAGGGGGCGGGGTTCGAGCCCACCACTTCCTCGCCTTCCGCGGGCCGGCTGCTCACCGTCATCGACATCCCCTGCGGCGCCGGCGCATAGGTAAGCGCCGAGTAGTAGTTGAGCAGCGCGTCGAACCACACGTAGAAGACGTGCTCGGGATCCCACGGCACCGGCACGCCCCAGGTGAGCTTGTGGCGCGTGAGCGGCACGTCGCGCAGGCCCGAGCGGATGAACGCGAGCGCCTCGTTGTAGCGCGTGCGGGGAGCGACGAAGTCCTCGCGCTCGGCGTACAGGCGCTCCAACTGGTCCTGGAAGGCGGAGAGCTTGAAAAAGTAGTTGTCCTCCTGTTCGCGCACCAACTCGATGTGGTGGATCGGACAGCGCTTGCCCTCCTCGATCTCGTTGTCCGCCTTGAAGTCGGCGCAGCGCGGGCAGTACCAGCCCTCGTAGGTGCCCTTGTATACGTACCCGTTGTCGCGCACCCGCGCGAGGATCTCCTGCACCTTCGCCATGTGCTGCGGGTCGGTGGTGCGGATGAAGAAGTCGTTGGAGGCCCCCAGCCGCGGGGCCAGCGCACGGAAGCGCTCAGCGTTGCGATCGGCCAGCTCCTGGGGCTCGATGCCAAGCGCGTGCGCCGCATCGGCCACGGGCTCGCCATGCTCGTCGGTGCCGGTCAGGAAGAACACCTGCTCGCCGCGCTGGCGGTGGTGGCGCGCCAGTACGTCGGCGGCGATCGTCGTGTACGCGTGCCCCAGGTGGGGGGCCGCGTTGACGTAGTAGATCGGGGTCGTTACGTAGAAGCTCATCTCGCTGCGCGGGAGTGGTCGGGGGAGGGCCTGCCCCTCCCGCTGAGGACACCGCTCGCCCAGGCTACTGCCTGGCACCGTCACGTCAGTCGACTCGGCCCAGCCATCCTCGCTCCTCTCTCTCATCGGCAGCACTGGCACCATCGTCTTGGTCGGACCGCGGCCCGTGCACCGAGCCGCTCGGTCCCACCACCAGCACTACCTCTCCCTTGGGGGGACGCTCGCGGTAGCGTTCCGCGAGCTCGGCCGCCGACCCGCGCGCGACTTCCTCGTGCAGCTTGGTCAGCTCGCGGCACACCGCCACGGGGCGCCGCGGATCGGCCAGCGCGAGCATGTCGAGCGTGGCGGAGAGGCGCCGGGGGGATTCGAACGCGACGAGCGTCTCGGCGGCGTCCGCCAGCAGACGTTCGCGCTGGCCGCGCTTGCGCGGCAGGAACCCCACGAAGCACCAGCGCGATGCCGGCAGGCCGGAGGCCACGAGGGCGACCGGCACCGAGCTGGCTCCCGGCAGCACCTCGACCGCGATACCCGCCGCCAGGCACTCGCGCACCAGCAGGAAGCCGGGATCCGAGATCACCGGCATGCCGGCGTCGCTGACCAGCGCAACCGTCTCGCCCCCATCCGCCCGTGCCACCAGCTCGGGGACGCGCGCACGTTCGTTGTGGTCGTGCAGGCTCACCAGCCGCGCCGCCCGAATGCCGTGGCGATCGAGCAGGATCCGCGTGTGGCGCGTGTCCTCGCAGGCGAGCACGTCGGCCTCGCCCAAGACTCGCAGCACCCGCAGCGTCACATCCTCGAGATTGCCGATCGGCGTGGGGCACACGATCAGCCTCCCCTCTGCAGGTGTCCGCCCAACGTGCGCAACGTGCGCGTCCTCGCCGAGCATTGGGCCAATATAGAGAGCGCCGATGGCGAAGGAGACCGACCCCAAGCCGCAGTACACGCGCTACCGCGCGGGGCGCAAGCTGCTGCGCCCAGGCCCTGGAGATGCGGGCGGGAACGAGTCGGCGGGGTCGACGCGGGGCGGCAATGGCAATCTGTTGGAAGACGCCCGAGGAGGCCGCTCGCCAGGTCGAGGAGGCTCCTCGCCGCCCAACCGCCCCCTCCGCCCGCGCGCCGCCCGCGACGTGCGGCCCTCCTGGCGGCGGCGGATCACCCCCAAGCGCGCTGTACTGGGGCTGCTTGCGGTGATCGCCGGCTGGCTGCTCCTCTCGCTCGTGCTGTTCCTGCTCAGCTCCCATTTCGAACGCACCGCGCCGCCGGCGAACGCGGTGAGCGAGCTCGAATCCGCCGGCCCGCTGCTCACCTCTGCCAACAACGTCCTCGTGCTGGGGTCCGACAAACGCCAGAAGGACAGCAAGGAACCTGGGGCCGACCCCAACGGGCCGAGCCGCTCGGACACGATCATGCTGATCCGCACCGGCGGCGGGCATGCGGCGCGCCTCTCGATCCCCCGCGACACGGTGATCGAAATCCCCGGGCACGGGCTGCAGAAGGTCAACGCCGCCTACGCCTTCGGCGGGCCCGCCCTGTCGATCTCCGTGATCAGGCACTTCCTCGGGATCCCGATCAACCATCTCGTGGAGGTCAACTTCGAAAACTTCCCCGCGCTGATCGAAGCGATGGGCGGCGTCCACTACACCGGTGGCTGCGTCATCTCCAACCTCGACGGGGGCTCCGCCGACGGCGGCTTCACGCTGCGCCTCTCCGCCGGCACCCACCTGCTCGACGGCCGGGAAGCGCTGGCGCTGGCGCGCACCCGTGAGAACCTCTGCGTCCCCCAGGAGACCGACCTCAACCGTGAGGAACACCAGCAGGCGCTGTTGGAGGACATGCAGTCGCGGTTGCTCTCCCCCTCGAGCCTCCTGCGCCTGCCGTTGATCGCCTGGAACGCGCCGCCCGCGATCATCTCTGACCTCAGCGGTCCCGAACTGCTCGAGTTGTTCACCGCGCTCACCGTAGGCGGCTCGACGCCCACTCGTGTGCTCGAGCCCACCGGCCAGGTCACGCTGCCCGACGGCGAAGAAGGCCTCACCGTCTCCGGAGAAGCCAAGCGCGCCGCGGTGGCGCGCTTCATGGGGGGGTAGCGGTCGGTCCTTGGCCCGCGGCTTGGGTGTCGGGTCAGCTATTGGCCCGCGGCTTGAGTGGCGGTCAGCTCGTGAGCCCGGCGGGTGGCGGTCAGCTCTTGGCCCGCGGCTTGGGTGTCGGTCAGGTCTTAGTTGGCCCGCGGCTTGGGTGGCGGTCAGCTCTTGGCCGCGGTCGGCTCGGGCTTCTTGGTGGAGGAGCTCTTCTCGTTCTTCTTCGGCTTGCCCTCCGACGTCGATCCCTTGTCGTTCGAGGAGGAGCTCGTCTTGTCCCCCGCCGAAGAGTCCGATGAGGAACTCGAGTCTGAGGAGGAGGAGGAGCTCTCCGCCGCCGCCGCGTTCTCACGCTGGCGTTTGCGCGTGCCGTAGTCGGTGTTGTAGAAACCCTTGCCCTTGAAGTGCACCGCGGGAGCGTGCAACACGCGCTGCACCTTCACGCCCGTCTCAGGATCCTTGGTGAGGGCCTCTTCGGAGAACGACTGGAGGATCTCAAAGGTGCTTCCGTCCGGGCGGCGGTACTCGTAGATCGGCATTGGCACTCGGATTATAGGAGTGCCAGGCGGGAAACGTAGGCAGCCGCTAGAGCTGTCGTCAATCCGCCAGCAGCGCTCGCGCGCTGACGATGCCGGCGCGGATCGTCGCGGTGAAGTCGCGGTTGGGCTCGGTGAGCATCCGCAGCGCGAACCCGTCGCCGAGCGAGAAGAGGATCTCGGCGACCGCTTCCGGATCGGCGTGCAGCCGCAGCACCCCATCGTCCTGAGCCACCGTGAGCATCCCGGCAACCTGCTCGCGCATCGTGCGCATCAGGTTGGCGTACTCCGTGGCGATGTCCTCGTTGCGTCGCGAGAGCGTGAACAGCTCGAACAGAAGCGTGATGAAATCGGGGTCCTCGTGAAGCGCGTCCTGCAGGTGTTGCGCCATCAGGCCGATGAAGTCATCGGCCGTCTGCGCCCCCGCGAGCTGCTGCTCCAGGCGCTCCAAGCGCAGCTGGCAGTCACGCCGTACGGCCTCGGCGAGCAACTGCTCCTTGGTGCCGAAGTAGTAGTGCAGCAGGCCTCGTGACACGCCCGCCTCACGCGCGACGCGCTCGAAGGTAGAGCCCGCCGTACCGTGCTGGGCGACGCTGCGGCGCATCGCCTCGACGATCCGCTGCGCGCGCTCCCCCGAGAGCGGCCTGACTCCCCGGCTGCGCGAGCCGCTCTCCACGGCAGAAGCCATCGTCTTCAGATGCGCACAGCCGGAGCGGTGAGGCGTCAGCGGCCTCAGGTGGCGGATGCGCCCACTGAGCTCGGCGCCTCCTGCGCCGGCATTGTGGTCGAGCTGTAGTCGAACTCCTCCTCGGCCCCGAACAGCAGATCGAGCACCTTCGAACGCAGGCTCTCGCTGAGCGCGAGCGCGAGCACGCCCGCGACGAGTGCGAGCATCAGCGCGCGACCGAAGCCACCGCGCCGACGTTGGCGCTTGGGGGGCTCTTTGAGCGCGGTGCTCGCGTCGCGCAGAGCGCTCACCGCCTCGGCGAGCTCGTGCTGAAGCTTGCGATCCTCGAACAGCGCCTTGGTCGCCGGCTTGCCGTTGCTCATTCGCCCGTAGGCGCTGCGCGCGGCGAGGTAGGCCGCGAGCAAGCTGCCGCGCAGCTCCTCGTCCTCGATGATGCGCTTCACGTATTGGTTGCCATGAGCGGCGCGGGCCGCCGCCGAAGCCTTGCCGATGCTCTCTTTTGCCGCCATGCAGCCACCGCCTCTACTTGGAGCTTGGTTACCGTGGGTCCACCCCAATATACCCCTCCGGCGCGAAATCCTGCGTGTGCGGTCTCGGGGCGCTCCGCCTTGTGTGGGCTCGGCTTCAGCGCGCTCTATGACGCAGCCGGCGGCATGTGCGGCGTGGCCTGCGCTACGCGTGCAATGCGGCCTGTTCCTGCGCGGTGGGAAAGGCCCAGGCGGCGCGCGGGCGCTCCTGGCGAAACACGAAGCGCAGCTGCGGCGGCGGTTTGAGCTGGGCGGCGTGGGGTCGGAACGTGGCGCAGGGCTCCTGTAAGTCGAGCGCACAGAGCATGTTGCGCTTGAAATAGCATTCCTCGCACGTCACCTTGCGCGCGGCGACGCGCGCGCTCTTCCTTCCCTGCGCCAAGGTGGCTCCCCATATCTTCGAGTGTTTTCGACATCTCGCCTCCCCGGCTGCGGGTGGACGAGACAGCCAACGACGGCAGGGATCAAAGCACCCGCCGACGTTCCGCTCAAGGGTCGTTCTCGCAAATCGCAGGGAAAAGATTTTTCTACCCCGGAAAGACCCGGCGTAACGTCACTTTCTTGTGACAATCGCTCGTATAGGCCGCATTTTCCGAGGTTCTGCGTCTCCCGGGGTTCTGCGCCTCCCGAGGTTCTGCGCCTCCCGAGGTTCTGCGCCTCCCGAGGTTCTGCGCCTCCCGAGGTTCTGCGCCTCTCACCGCAGGAGCCCAAACGCCTCGTCCGCGCGATCGGCGACGTAGCGGGCGATCGCCAGCGAGGAGGTGGCGGCCGGCGAGGGTGCGTTGCGCACGTGGAGGGCCCGCTCGGTGTGGGAGAAGACGAAATCGTCGACGAGCCTGCCGTCGCGCCCAAGTGCCTGCGCGCGGATGCCGGCAAAGGCCGGCTGCACGTCGCTGACCCGCAGATCTGGGACGTAGCGAGCCGCGGCGCGCACGAAGGCGGCGCGCGAGACGGCGTGGCGCAGCTCGGTTGCGCCTGTCCTCCACCAGTTGGCAAGCATCCGCCAGGTGCCGGCCCAAGCGAGCGTGTCGAGCAGGTCCCGGCCGTTGAGCATCGCGAGGCTGTAGGCGTCGCGGGCGCCGACCATCAGGGCCGTCGGCCCGATCAGCACCTCGCCGTCGATGTGCTTGGTCAGGTGAACGCCAAGGAACGGCAGCGACGGGTCGGGTACCGGGTAGATCAGCGAGCGAACCAGCTCGCGTCGCGCCGGGGCCAGGCGCAGATAGGCGCCGCGGAACGGCACGATGCGCGGGTCTGGGTCGGCGCCGGCGGCGACGGCGAGGCGGTCGGCCCAGGCGCCGGCACAGAAGACCGCGTAGCCGGCTTCAGTGACTCCGTGCGCGTGTGTGAGTCGCAGCGAGCGCCCCACCGCGGCGACTCCCTCGACGCCGCGGCTCCTCGCCACCGTGGCGCCGGCATCGAGCGCGTCCTGTGCGTATGAGCGCGCGACCGCGGCGAAGTCGGCGATGCCCGTGCTGGGGGAGTGCAGCCCGGCAATCCCCCGCGCATGGGGCTCGAGCGCCTCGATGCCCGCGGCGTTGATGCGGCGCAGTCCGGAAACGCCGTTGGCTTTGCCACGGCGTTCGAGCTCATCCAGGCGCCCCAGCTCGCCGGCGTCGGTTGCGACGATCACCTTCCCGCAGCGCTCGTGGGCGATTCCTCGCTGCTCGCAATACGCGTACAACTCGCGCGCGCCCTCCACACACAGACGTGCCTTCAACGAGCCTGGTTGGTAGTAGACCCCGGCGTGAATCACCCCCGAGTTGTGGCCGGTCTGGTGCTTGCCGAGCTCGGTCTCGCGCTCGAGCACCGCCACCGACAGGCGCGGATGGCGGCGGGTCAGCTCACGCGCCAGCGCCAGGCCGATGATCCCGCCGCCGACGATCGCCAGGTCGCACTTGGGGGGTGCTTCCGAGCTGGCCTCGCGATCCGATGGCGGCACGCGCGTCATTATTGCCGGTTATGCGCATTCTCCTCACTGGTGCCAGCGGCTTCATCGGCTCGACGCTCGCTCCCGCTTTGCTGACCGAAGGACACGAGCTCCGGGGTTTGACGCGGGATCCCGCGCGCGTGTACGACGCACTCGCCACGAGCCCTCGGCACCGGGCAGCGAGTGTCCCTACCTCGGCGACACCCACTATCTGGGACGCAGCGACCACGGTGGAGGCAATCGAGGTGGTCCGAGGCGACGTCCTCACCGGTGAAGGACTGGCCCGTGCACTGGCGGGAGTGGAGGTCGCCTACTACCTGATCCACTCGATGGAAGACACTCCCGGGAGCGCACCTGGCAGCTTCGCTGAGCGCGAGCGCCTGGCGGCGAGCACCTTCGCTGCGCACGCAGCGCATGCCGGGGTAAGGCGAATCGTCTACCTCGGCGGCCTGCTGCCTCGCGCGGGTCGCATTTCGCGCCACCTGGCAAGCCGCGCGGAGGTGGAGCAGATTCTGTTCGAGCATGTTCCTGATTCGGTCGCCCTGCGCGCGTCGATCGTGATCGGCGCGCAGTCGCGTTCCTTTCGTCTGCTCGTGCGCTTGGTCGAGCGCATGCCTGTGCTTGCGCTGCCGGCATGGCGCAGGTTTCGCACGCAGCCGATCGATGTGCGTGACACGATCGGTATGCTTGCCGCCGCCGCCCGTCTGGCAAACGTGGGTGGACGCACGCTCGACATCGGCGGACCGGAGGCGCTCACCTATGAGGAGCTGCTGCGACGGATCGCCGAGTTGCTGCTACTGCCCCGTCCAACGCTCGGAGTGGGGGTGACGATGACGCCGCTCACCGCCCACCTCGCGGCGGCGCTGGCAGGCGAGGATCGCGCATTGGTACTGCCGTTGATGGAGGGACTGCAGGGCGATTTGCTGCCCGCCGAGGACCACGCCGCCGAGCTGTTGGGAGTCGAGCTGCACTCCTTCGACAGTGCCGTCGAGTGCGCACTGCGCGAGTGGGAGGCGGCCGAGCCGCTCGCCGCGCGATGAAATTCACGGCAGCCCACGCATCATCGCCGAGGCGCTCCAGACGACAACGTGGCGGCGGTGAGCGATGAGCGTGGTCTCCTTCTCTGCCCACATCGACGCGCCTCCGGAGGAGGTGTGGAAGACGGTGATGGACCCCCACCGTCTCGGCGAGTGGGTCACGATTCACCGCGCGCTGCGGTCGGCCGACGGGGGGCCTCCCAAGGTGGGATACAAGATGGAGCAGCAGGTTCATCTGCGTGGAGTGAGCCTGGACATTCACTGGCGTCTGATGCAATGCGAACCGTGCCGACTGGCCGTGTGGGAGGGTCGCGGGCCGGCCCGCTCACGCGCTCACACCGAATACGTGCTGCACGCCGAGGGAGATGGAACGCACTTCGACTATCGCAATGAGTTCCGTCCCCCGCTGGGGCCGGTGGGGGCGTTCGCATCACGTGCGCTGGTGGGAGGAATGCCGGAGCGGGAGGCGCGGCGCACGATCGAGCGCCTGCGCGAACTGCTCGAGGATGGCGGCACCTCGCGTTCCTGAGCTGCCTGCGGATACCCCGCGGGAATGAAATCTGGGACGCGCAAACTGACACAGGGCTTGCGCAGGCGGTATCTCGACCAGTGAATGTTGTAAGGTAATCCGAGAACCTCGTGATGAGAATCACGCAATCCGAGTGAACAGGATTCAACTGTGACCGACTTCCTTGACGAGAAGCACCGAGAGATCACCGATCGACTGGCCGAGTTGCAGCCGCTGGTGGAGGAGTACCAGCGCCTGGAGGCAGCCGTCGCCGCGCTCGACGGCTTGGGCAGGCCAGCCGCTGCGCCCGCCGCGTCCGCGCCGAAAGCTGCACCGAAAGCCGCCGCCAAAGCGGCTCGCAAAGTCCCCGGTCGCCGCGGACCCGGTCGGCCGCGCGGCTCGAAAACCAAAACCAAAACAGCGGCTGCTGCTCCGGCGACAGCGACAGCGACAACGACAGCGGCGCCGGCGGCGGGTCGCGGAGGTGCACGGCGCAAAGCCGGCCGACGCAAAGGCAGCGGCACGCGCGCGGCACAGGCACTCGCCTTCGTGCAGGAGCAGGCCGGTATCACGATCCCCGAGTTGGCTGCCCGTATGGGGATCAAGCAGAACTACCTCTACCGCGTGCTGCCGATCCTCGAGGAGGAAGGCAAGGTGCGCAAGGAGGGTCGCGGCTGGCACCCCAAGGGCTAGTCTCGTCGCCCTGATCGCGTCCTCCGTCGCTCACCGATCGGAGATCGGATGCGATCCCCGATCGCCACGCAAAGCGCACTTCGCGTGGGTGGGTGGGGATCGGATCTTTGCCAGAAACGACGATTCGTCGGCCTTGGCGTTGTCGCACAAATTGGCCGATAGAACACCAGCTGCAAAACAGCCCCGGCGTGCCGACACGCCGGGGCTGTTTTTGGTGATGCGAGTCAGGCTCAGATATCGAGGCCGAGCATCGGGTACCTACCGGTGAGCGAGCTCAGATCAAACCCAGCTCCTGCACCGCGGTGCGCTCGTCCTGCAGCTCGCTGACGCTCGCGTCGATGCGCGCGCGGGAGAACGGGTCGAGGTCGAGACCCTCCACGATCGACCACTCACCACCGGCGCATGTGCAGGGGAAGCCGCAGATCAGGCCCTCGGGGATTCCGTAGGAGCCATCAGCGGGCACGCCCATCGAGACCCAGCCTCCATCGGTGCCAAGCACCCAGTCGTGCATGTGATCGATCGCGGCGTTGGCGGCGGAGGCTGCCGAGGAGGCGCCGCGCGCCTCGATGATCGCGGCGCCACGTTTGCCCACGCCGGGCAGGAACCCCTGTTCGATCCACACCTGGTCGTCGACTGCGTCAGCGGCCACTTGGCCGCCGACCTTGGCGTGGAACAGGTCGGGGTACATGGTGGGCGAGTGGTTGCCCCACACGCCCATCTGGGAGATGTCGCTCACCGGGGCACCGAGCTTCGCCGCGAGCTGCGCGATCGCGCGATTATGGTCGAGGCGCAGCATCGCGGTGAAGCGCTCGCGCGGGATGTCAGGGGCGTTGTTCATCGCGATCAGGCAGTTGGTGTTGGCGGGGTTGCCGACCACCAGCACCCGCACGTCGGGCGCGGCGACGGCGTTCAGTGCCTTGCCCTGAACGGTGAAGATCTCACCGTTGGCGCTGAGCAGCTCGGCGCGCTCCATGCCCTTCGTACGGGGACGGGAGCCGACGAGCAGCGCGATGTTGGTGGCGTCGAAGGCATCCGCCGGGCGGTCGTGCAGGTCGAGGCCGGTGAGTAGCGGGAAGGCGCAGTCGGTCAGCTCCATCGCGACTCCCTCCAGCGCCCCCATCGCCTGCGGGATCTCCAGTAGGCGTAGATCGACCGGCTGCTCGGGTCCGAGCAGCTGACCCGAGGCGATGCGAAAGACGATGCTGTATCCAATCTGCCCGGCGGCGCCGGTGACGGTGACTCGTATGGGATTGCTCAACGGTTCATCTCCTGGAAGTGGGTGGTTGGATGCTTGAGGTGTCGGGTGCTGCGGCGGGTGCATCGGTTTGTGGTGTGTGGTGTTAGCCCTTGCCGGCGCCTATGGACGTCTGAGCCGTCTAAGCCTGGATCCACCGATCCCGGGGTCGCACCGGCACCGGATGACGCATCGCCAGGACCAATTGCCCTCGCTCCGAGGGGTCACCCTACGGATACTCGGTCAATTGCCCCTGGCTCGGTCACCGGCACCGGATGCTCAACTCGTTATCGGTGGATCCAGGCTAAGCCATTTCCTTTTGCAGGTTCTCGTCGATCGAGGTCAGGAACTCCTGCGTGGTCTGCCACGGCTCCTCAGGGTCGATCAACAGCGCGAGGTCCTTGGTCATCTTGCCGCTTTCGACCGTCTCCACGCAAACTCGCTCCAGCGTCTCGGCGAAGCGCGTCACCTCGGGCGTGTCATCCATCCGCCCCCGCGCGGAGAGCCCGCGCGTCCACGCGAAGATCGAGGCGATCGGGTTGGTGGAGGTAGGCTTGCCCTGCTGGTGCAGGCGGTAGTGGCGGGTGACGGTTCCGTGCGCGGCCTCCGCCTCGACGGTCTTCCCGTCGGCGGTCATCAGCACGCTGGTCATCAACCCGAGCGAGCCGAAGCCCTGGGCGACGGTGTCCGATTGCACGTCGCCGTCGTAGTTCTTGCAGGCCCACACGTAGCCGCCTTCCCACTTCATCGCGGCCGCAACCATGTCGTCGATCAGCCGGTGTTCGTAGGTGATGCCGGCCGCCTCGAAGTCGGACTTGAACTCGGCGTCGTACACCTCGGCGAAGATATCTTTGAAACGCCCGTCGTAGCGTTTGAGGATCGTGTTCTTGGTGGACATGTACACCGGATAGCCGCGCTCGAGTCCGTAGCGCAGCGAGGCGTGGGCGAAGTCGCGGATCGAATCGTCGAGGTTGTACATCGCCAGCGCCACGCCGCCGCCGGGGAAGTCGTACACGTCGAGCTCGATCGGCTGGCTGCCGTCGGCGGGGGTGAAGGCAAGCGTCAGCTTGCCCGCGCCGGGCACGACCATGTCGGTGGCGCGGTACTGGTCGCCGAACGCGTGGCGGCCGATCACGATCGGCTTCCTCCAGCCGGGCACCAGACGAGGGATGTTGGCGATCACGATCGGCTCGCGGAAGATCACCCCGCCGAGGATGTTACGGACCGTGCCGTTGGGCGAGCGGTACATACCTTTCAGCCCAAACTCCTCCACCCGCGCCTCGTCGGGGGTGATCGTCGCGCACTTGACCCCGACCCCGTGGCGCTTGATCGCCTCGGCCGCTTCGACCGTCACCCGGTCGGCGGTCGCGTCGCGATGCTCGATGCCGAGGTCGTAGTACTCGAGCTCGACATCCAGGTAGGGGAGGATCAGCTGCTCCTTGATGAACGACCAGATGATTCTTGTCATCTCGTCGCCGTCGAGCTCGACGACTGGGTTCTTCACCTTGATCTTGGTCATTTGGCGGGTCCTATCGAGAGCGGGAGGGCGTGGGCAGGGAGGAAGGGAGTTGTGGGCAGAGGGAGGAAGGGAGTTCTAAGCAGGGGGCGGGAAGGAGTTGCTTGTCGCGGCGGATTCGGCGCGGCGATGCTATCGCGAGCCGGTAACCTGTCGGTGCGATGGCCATGACCGTCACACCGATCACCGGCTACGGCTCGCCCGCTGGGCACCCTGCGACTGGAGGGGGTCCACGGTGAACGCGACGCTCGCCGGCGGTCTGTCCCCGTGGAAGACTCACGAGGTTGCCAACCAGGCGCCGCCGCTGGAGGGCGTGGATGTCTTCTCCAGCAACCTGCCGTTGGTCGAGGCGCTGGAGCGCGAGGGCGGCGGTTGGGCGCGCGAGCGCGCCGCCGCCTTGGGCCAGTTCGTCGGCGGCATTCCACAGCAGTTCTGGGGACGTTTGGCTAACGAGAACAAGCCGATCCTCCGCACGCACGACCGCTACGGCAACCGCATCGACGAGGTCGAGTTCCACCCCGCATGGCACAACCTGATGCGGATGGGCGTGGAGAACGAGCTGCACTCGCTGCCGTGGAGGAGCCCCGAGCCGAGCGCGCACGTCGCCCGCGCCGCGCTGTACATGACCGCGATGCAGGCCGAGGCCGGCTTCGCCTGCCCGATCACGATGACCTTCGCGGTGGTGCCCGCGCTGCGCGCGCAGCCGGAGCTGGCGGCCGAGTGGGAGCCGCTGATCACCGCGACGACGTACAACCCGATGCTCATGCCCGCCGCCGAGAAGGGTTCGGCGATTGCCGGCATGGCGATGACCGAGAAGCAGGGCGGTTCGGACGTGCGCGCCAACACGACCGTCGCGCGGGCGCTGAACGGCGGTGGCGCCGGGGCCGAGTACGAGATCGCCGGCCACAAGTGGTTCTGCTCGGCGCCAATGTCCGACATCTTCCTCGTGCTCGCGCAAACGGGCGAGGAGAGTCCCGCCGCTCCCTCCTGCTTCTTGATGCCGCGTGTACTACCCGACGGCCGCCGCAACGCTTTCCACATCCAGCGTTTGAAGGACAAGCTCGGCAACCACTCCAACGCCTCCAGCGAGGTCGAGTTCCACGGCGCCTGGGCACGGATGGTCGGCGAGCCCGGCCGGGGCGTGCCGACGATCATCGAGATGGTGGGGCACACCCGCCTCGATTGCGTGATCGGCTGCGCCGCGGGGATGCGCGCCGGGGTTGTGGCCGCCACCCATCACGCCGCGCATCGCAGCGCGTTCGGCAGGCGGCTGATCGACCAGCCGCTGATGCGCAACGTGCTCGCCGACCTGTGTGTGGAGTCGGAGGCCGCGACGATGCTGGCGCTGCGCCTCGCACGCGCCTACGACGAGGATTTGGTGCCCACCCACCCACCGCCACCAGGCTCGTCGCTCGCCGGCAGCGACGAGGAGAGCGACGCACGGCTCTTCAAGCGCCTGGCGACCGCGGTATCGAAGTACTGGGTATGCAAGCGCGCCCCCAACCACGCCTTCGAGTCGCTGGAGTGCCTCGGCGGCAACGGCTATGTGGAGGAGTCGGGGATGCCCCGCCTCTACCGCGAGGCGCCGTTGGCCTCGATCTGGGAGGGCTCGGGCAACGTCATGAGCCTCGACGTGCTGCGCGCGCTGGTGCGCACACCGCGCTCGCTCGAGGTGTTCCTGCACGAGCTCGACCAGGCGCGTGGCTGCGACCGGCGCCTGGATGAGCACCTCGACGGTCTCAAGGAGCTGTTCGTGGACCCCGCGACGCTCGAGTCCCGTGCCCGCCGCGTGGTGGAATCGATGGCCCTCGCGCTGCAGGGCTCGCTGCTGGTGCGCTACGGCGACCCCGCCGTCGCCGACGCCTTCTGCGCCGCGCGCCTCGGCCGCGACGCGGGCCTCGAGTACGGCACGCTGCCGGCGGGCACGGATTTCGAGGCGATCATCGCCCGCGGCCGCGTGCAGGCGTAAGGGCCTATTCCGATAGGGGCGTGCTGGTCGCCGGAGATCCGTCGATCGCCGACCGGTGAGCAGTCGAGTGTCGAGTGAGGCGCGGGCGCCGCGAGATGCCTTGCGCAAGCCCAAGATGCGATCGCGTGAGGGAGCCCCCAAAGATCGCGTGAGGAGATCGCGCGAGGGAGCCCCCAATTCTCACACACAAGCCGAGTGCTGCTTTGGGATAGTTGACCCGGATCGGGGCGGCGGCGGCCTACCATTGAGGCCTATGCCCGTACGCAGGAACTTTCAGCTGGCGCGCGTCTTCGGCATTCGCATCGGGGTGGGGGTCAGCTGGTTTGTGATCCTCGGCCTGATCCTGATCTACTTCGCCGACACGCTCACCCCCTACTTCCACGAAGTGCTCGGCGGCTCGCGCACCACCGCCTACCTCGTGATGGTCGCGATCGTGCTCTCGTTCTTCGCCTCGGTGATCCTGCACGAGCTCGGCCACGCGCTGGTGGCCCGCCGCAACGGCGTACCGGTGATGGGGATCGAGCTGTGGGCGCTGGGCGGCACCACCCGTACCGGCCCGATGCCCCGCGCGGGGGTGGAGCTGCGGGTCGCCTCGGCCGGGCCGCTCGTGACGCTGGCGGTAATCCTGGCCAGTACCGCGCTCGGCGCGGCCGTGGCGAGCAGCCATCACTTCTTCGCGGTCGCGGTCGGCAGCAGCGGCGTGCTCACGACGCCGGTCGTGCTGTGGCTGAGCTGGCTGGTCACGCTCAACGTGCTGGTGTTGCTCCTCAACCTGATCCCGGCCTTCCCGCTCGACGGCGCCCAGATCGTGCACGCGCTGCTGTGGTGGCGCACCGGCGACCGCAACCGTGCCACCCGCGTGGTGGGGCGCATGGGCCAGGGTTTCGGGGTGCTGCTTGGCGCCGCCGGCCTCGGTGTGCTGGTGGCGCTGCACGACATCAGCGGCGTGTGGCTGGCGTTCATCGGCCTGTTCGTCTACCAGAGCGCCACCGGCGCGGTGCTGCAGGGCACCGTCAACCAGCGCATCCAGCGCCTGCGGGTGGCCGACGTGATGGACACCGAGCCGGTGACGATCCCCGCCGAGACTGGGCTGCTGGACGCCCAGGAGCACTTCTTCCTGCGTTACCGCTGGCCGTGGTTCGCGGTCGTCGATCCCGCCCGTCACTTCCTCGGCGTGGTGCGCTCCGAACGCGTGGACGCCGAGATCGCCGCCGGCCGGCCGGCGCTGCCGGTGAGTGACGTGTTGGAGGAGAACCTGCCGGTCCGCATCGAGCAGGATCAGCCGCTGGAATCGCTGCTGCGCTCCGAGGGTCTCGGGCGCCTGGGAGCGATGGTCGCTGTGGACGACGACGGGGTGCTGCGCGGGGTTGTGACAGTTGCGCAGATCCGCCAGGCGCTGCGCCCGGCGGCGGGTGTATGAGCAGCCGGGCGAGCACCACGCGCAACCATCACTGCGAAACAGCGGCGTCGCGTTATAGAGTCTCGGCCGACAGCAGGGCCACCACCCCTCTTCTCTCGAGCTCCAGGGAGCCATGCCAGCACACGACGTCTTGATCATCGGCGCAGGTCTCGCGGGCCAGCGCGCGGCGCTCGCCGCGGCGCAGGGCGGCGCGAGCGTGGCGATCGTCAGCAAGGTCCACCCCGTGCGCTCGCATTCGGTCGCCGCCGCGGGCGGGATCAACGCAGCGATCTCCGTCGATGACGACTGGCATTCACACGCCTACGACACCGTCAAGGGCTCCGACTTCCTCGGCGACCAGGACGCAATCGAGATCATGTGCTCGGAGGCGCCCGCGGAGGTGATGCACCTGGAGCACATCGGCGTCACCTTCCACCGCAACGAGCAGGGCCTGCTCGACCTGCGCGCTTTTGGGGGCGCCTCGATGAAGCGCACCGCCTACGTCGCCGACATCACGGGACAGGCGATCCTGCACGTGCTCTACGAGCAGTTGATGCGCCACCACGAGACGGTCGAGCGCTTCGAGGAGTGGTTTGTAACCTCGCTGCTGCGCGACGAGCAGGGGCGCTGCTGCGGCGTGATCGCGCGCGACGTGCGCTCCGGGCGGATGGAGGTGTTCCACGCCAAGAACACGATCCTCGCCTGCGGCGGCGCCGGGCAGGTGTACAGCCCGACGACCAACGCGCTGATCGTCACCGGTGACGGGATCGCGCAGGCCTACCGCATCGGCGCGCCGCTGATGGACATGGAGATGGTGCAGTACCACCCCACCACGCTGGTCGAGAACGGCCTGCTGATCACCGAGGGAGCGCGCGGCGAGGGCGCGGTGCTGCTCAACTCCGAGGGGGAGCGCTTCATGGAGAAGTACGCTCCCAACAAGATGGAGCTGGCCTCACGCGACGTGGTCTCGCGCGCCGAGCAGACCGAGATCCTCGAGGGCCGCGGGGTGGGCGCGGGTAAAGACGGCATCTACCTCGACATCACCAAGGTGCCGCGCAAACGCACGCTCGAGGCGCTGCGCGAGATCGTCAACATCGGCAAAGACTTCGCCGGCGTGGACATCACCCGCGAGCCGATCATGATCCGCCCCGGCCAGCACTACATCATGGGCGGCGTGAAGACCGACGTCAACGGCGCCACCCCGATCGAGGGTCTGTACGCCGCCGGCGAGGTGGCGTGCGTGTCGGTGCACGGCGGCAACCGCCTCGGCGCCAACTCGCTGCTGGACACGCTGATCTTCGGTCGCCGCGCCGGCGAACACGCCGCGGCGCGCGCGCTCTCGATGCCGATGCCCACGGCCGCCAACGGGCAGTTGAACGACGACGTCGCCGCGATCGACGCGATCCTCGCGCGGGAGCGGACAGGACGGCGCATCTCCGAGATCAAGCGCGAGCTCGGCGAGACGATGAACCAGTACGTCGCCGTCTACCGCGACCAGGAGGGCTTGGAGCAGGCGCTCGGGGTGGTCAAGCGTCTGCAGGAGGAGTCCGAGAATGCCTACGTCGATGACCGCGGCACGGTCTTCAACCAGGACGTGCTCGGCGCGCTGGAGCTCGGCTACATGCTCGACTGTGCCGAAGCGACCGTGGTCGCGGCGATCGAGCGCAAGGAGTCGCGCGGCGCGCAGTTCCGCACCGACTTCCCCGAGCGCAACGACGAGCAGTGGCTCAAGCACATCGACATCTCGCTCGGGGCCGACGGCGCGCCTGAGGTGAGCTACTCGCCGGTGACGATCACACAGTGGCAGCCCGAGGAGCGCAAGTATTAGATGCGCAATGCAAGTGTCCACCCCCTGAGGAGGCGACCCGCCGATGGCTGAGACCCACCGTCCGCCAGAGCAGTTCAAGCTCAAGGTGCGCCGCTATGACCCGGAGTCGGGTGAGGCCCCCTACTGGGACGAGCACACAATCGAGCTCGAGCCCCACCGCTCGGTACTGGAGGGCATCCTGCAGGCGAAAGCCCGCTTCGATGGCTCGATCGGGATCCGCTGCTCCTGCCGCGCGGCGATCTGCGGCAGCTGCGGGGTGCGCATCAACGGCGAACCCGGCCTCGCCTGCCACACCCACCTCGATGCTGCCCGTGCGTCCGCCAAGGATGGTGCGACGATCGAGATCGAGCCGATGGGCAACATGCCCGTGATCAAGGACCTGATCGTCGACATGGACGCGGTGCACTGGAAGAAGATCCAGCGCGTCACGCCGTGGCTGCTCGCCAAGGAGCCTGTCCCTGAGCGCGAGTACGTGGTGGCGAAAGACGCGATGGTGGACATCACCCAGTCGATGGCGTGCATCCAGTGCGGCGCCTGCGTGTCGGACTGCCTGGCGATGGAGGTCGACCCCGGCTTCATCGGCCCCGCCGCGCTCGCCAAGGCCTACCGCTTCGTGGGCGACCCGCGCGACGACCGTCAGCGCGAGCGTCTCGTGGACCTCTCCGAAGACCCGCAGGGGATCTTCGACTGCACGCACTGCTTCAAGTGCGTGGAGGCCTGCCCCAAGGACGTCAACCCGATGGGCCAGATCATGCGCCTGCGCCGCATCGCGATCTCCGACCAGCACATCGTTGACGCCAACAACGGCGAGCGCCACGAGGCCGCGCTCACGACGCTCGTGCGCGACTACGGACTGCTGCACGAGGCCGAACTGGTGCCGCGCTCCTACGGGGGCAACTCGTGGTTCGGAAAATTCCATCCCGCGGCCGGCAAAGAGCTGCTCTCGCTGCTGCCCAGCGCCGTCAAGGCGATCGCGCGCGGCAAGATCGGCGTCAAACTGGCGATGCTCGGCCACAAGATCCCGCCCGCCGACCTCGAGGCCGTCAAGCGGATCTACCAGACCGTCGAGAGCCGACCGGAGCGGTATGAGCTGAACCTCTACATCTCCGGCGAGGACGAAGACGAGCCCACGCCGGTCGGCGCGACCGTTGGCGCGGAGGCAAACGGGGACCATCCGGCGGCAGTCGTGGCCGGGGAAGGGAGCGCGAACTGATGAAGGTTGCCTACTGGCCGGGCTGCGTCAGCCGCGGCTTCACCCCCGAGCTGCACGGCTCGATGGCGCGCGTCGCCCCGCTGCTCGACATCGAGCTCGTCCAGCTCGACCGCGCCAACTGCAGCGGCTGCGGCGTGATCGCCGAGCACAACCAGGAGCTCGCCGATACGCTCAACGCACGCACCTTCGCGCTCGCCCAGCAGGTGGACGGTGCGGAGCTGATGATGAACATCTGCTCCACCTGCCAGGGCGCTCAGAGCGAGTGCCAGGAGCGCCTCGACGCCAGCGCCGAGTACCGCGCGCACGTCAACGCCACGCTGGCCCCCGAGGGCCTCTCCTACGAGAAGGGCCTCACGAACAAGAACTTCCTGTGGTTGCTGGTCGAGGAGCTCGGCCTCGAGGAGCTGCGCGCCCGTGTGAAGCGGCCGCTCACCAACCTGAAGGTGGGGCCCTTCTACGGCTGCTACATCGTGCGCCCCCGCAAGCGCCTCGGCATCGACGCCGAGACCCCTCGCGATCACTACCTTGAGCAGGTGATCGAGGCGCTCGGCGGCACCGTGATCGAGTACGCCGGGATGCGCAAGTGCTGCGGTTTCCCGATCGTCACGATGAACAAGGAGGCCTCGCTGAAGCAGGCCGGCCGCCACCTCGGTGATGCGGTCGACGCCGACGCCGACTGCCTGGTGACGCCCTGTCCGCTGTGCCACCTGAACCTCGACCTGCAGCAGCCCGCCGCCGAAGGCGTGGTCTCGCGCGAGCTGCGGATGCCCGTCCTGCATCTCCCGCAGCTGGTCGGTCTCGCGCTGGGTGTGGAACCCAAGGAGCTGGGGATGAACCGCCACATCGTGCGCCCCACGTCGGTGATCGATTGGTCGACGTCGGTAGTAGGCGCCGCGGCGTAGTCTGCGCCGGGTGAAGATCCTCACCGTAGTCGGCAACCGCCCGCAGCAATGGAGCGGGAGGGGGGCAGGCCCCCCTCCCGACCTCCCCCCGAACAACCGGTCCAGGTCACGGCCGTGAAGATCCTCACAGTCGTCGGCAACCGCCCGCAGTTCATCAAGGCCGCCGCGGTCTCGGGGCCGCTGCGCGCGCGCCACGAGGAGCTGCTGGTGCACACCGGCCAGCATCACGACGACTCGCTCTCGGGGGTCTTCTTCCGCGAGCTGGGGTTGGCGCGGCCCGAGCGTGAGCTGGGGATCGCCGGGGGGTCCAACACCTCCCAGCTCGCCCGGATGCTCACCGCGCTGGAGCCGTTGGTGGAACAGGAGCGCCCCGATGCGATGCTGGTGTACGGGGACACCAACTCCACGCTCGCCGGTGCGCTCGCCGCGTGCGATGCGGGGGTTCCCGTCGTGCACGTGGAGGCCGGAATGCGCTCGTTCGACCGTGCGATGCCCGAGGAGCGCAACCGCGTGCTCACCGACCACCTCTCCGAGCTGCTGCTGTGCGCGTCGGAAGGCGCCGCCAAGAACCTACGCGCGGAGTCGATCGCCGGGCGCGTCGAGGTGGTCGGGGACGTGATGGTGGACCTCGCGCTGCGCCTGCAGCCCGCGGCGCGCGCGGACACGCGTGTGGTGGAGACCCACGGTGTGCGAGCCGGGGAGTACCTGCTGCTCACCGCGCACCGCGCCGGCAACGTCGACCCGCCTGCACGCCTGCGCGCGCTGGTGGAGCTCGTGCGGGCCCTGCCGCCACCGGTGGTGTTGCCGCTGCACCCGCGCACCCGCGCACGCCTGCGCGACGCGGGGCTGCTGGAGGAGGTGGCGGGTCTCGATGGGCTGCACGTCACCGAGCCGCTCGGCTACGGCGAGCTGGCGGCGCTGCTGTGCCACGCCCGTGCGGTGCTCACCGACTCCGGTGGCCTCCAGAAGGAGGCCTACCTGGCGGGGGTGCCCTGCATCACGCTGCGCTCCACCACCGAGTGGGTCGAGACCGTCGCGGCGGGGTGGAACACGCTCGTGGATCTCGACTCCGCCGCCGCGCTCGCCGCGCTCGAACGCCCGTCGCCGATTGACCGGCCACAGCTGTATGGAGACGGGCACGCGGCCGAGCGTTGCGTGCGGGCGATCGATACGCTCGCCTCGTGAGCGCGCGTAAACGCTGCACATCTCCCCGTCGGTGGGCATGGAGGCCCACCGCCCACGCGCTCGTCGCCAAAGTTGCCCGCGCGGACGATCTCCAAAATGACTGACATGGGGGAGAGCGTCCAGGTGCCCGCCACGGGCAGCGTCAGCGCCCGGATGGCTGGCCTCGGCGAGCAGGCGGTTGTCCGGATGGGAGTCGCCGGCCTTGGCTACTGGGGGCCTAACCTCGCGCGCAACTTCGCCGCGATCCCTGGCTGCGAGCTGCGCTGGCTGTGCGATCCCTCCGAGCAGGCGCGCGCGCGGGCGGCGCGGCAGTTCCCCGGCGCGCGCGTCACGCGGGAGCTGCGGGAGCTGCTCGAGGACCCCGAGCTCGACGCGGTGGTGCTCGCCACGCCGGTGCCCTCGCACGCCGAGCTCGCCGTCCGCGTGGTGGAGGCCGGCAAGCACTGCTTCGTGGAGAAGCCGCTCGCCACCACCGCCGCCGACGCGCAAGCGGCGGTCGCCGCGGCCGAGCGCGCGGGCCGGGTGCTGATGGTGGGGCACCTGCTGGAGTACCACCCCGCTGTCGATCGCCTGCGCGAGCTGCTCGACGGGGGCGAGTTGGGGGAGCTGTACTACGTGTACGGCAATCGCCTGAACCTCGGCAAGCTGCGCGCCGACGAGAACGCGCTGTGGAGCCTCGGCGCGCACGACGTCTCCGTGATCCTGGCGTTGATCGGCGAAGAGCCCTCCGAGTGCGTCGCGCACGGGCGCTCCTACGTGCGCGCGGGCGTCGAGGACGTCGTCTTCTGCTATCTGCGCTTCCCCTCCGGGCCCGTCGCGCACCTGCACCTCTCCTGGCTCGATCCCCACAAGGAGCGGCGCCTGACGGTCGTCGGCGCGCGGCGGATGGCCACGTTCGATGACATGCAGCTGGAGGGCAAGCTCACGCTCTACGACAAGGGCTTCGACGAGGACACGCGCTCGTGGGGGGAGTACATCGCGCGCTCTGGCGCGATCTTCTCGCCGCAGATCCCTCCGGTCGAGCCGCTGCGCGTGGAGTGCGAGCACTTCGTCGAGTGCCTGCGCACCGGCGCCACCCCGCGCTCGGATGGGCACTCCGGTTTGCGCGTCGTGCGCGTGCTCGAGCAACTGCAGCAGTCGCTGGACAGCTGAGCGGGGTTTGGGGCGCATCCACGCAGGTGCTGGGGCAGCGACGGTGCCGGGCGGGGGGCCTCGTGCCCCCCGACCACGGGCTGAGCCTGCCACAGGCCGAGCCTGTACGGTACGCGGGATGGCGATGCGCCCAACCTTCGATCTGCAATCCCACTCGCTGCACTCCGACGGCGAATTCCCGCCCGCCGAGGTCGTGCGCGCCGCCGCCGCCGCGGGCGTGGAGCTGCTCGCGCTCACCGATCACGATTCGGTCGGCGGCGTCAAGGAGGCCTTGGCGGAGGGCCCGCGCGCCGGCGTGCGCGTGATCCCCGCCACCGAGCTCTCCTCGGTGGACGAGGCCTACGAGGAGTTGCACATCCTCGGCTACCTCGTGGACCACCACGACGCCGCCTTCGCCGCCACGCTCGAGGACCTGCGGGGCGACCGTGAACGGCGCGTGCTGGCGATGGCCGACCTGCTGCGTGCGGAGGGCTTCGCGCTCGAGGACACCGAGCTGCGCCGCCGCCAAGCCGCCGGCGACCCGCTTGGGCGCCCGCATCTCGCCCACGCGCTGCTCGACCACCCCGACAATGCGGAGCGGATCGCCGCCGAGGGGATCGGCAGCCTGAAGGAGCTGTTTCCCCGCTACCTGGTGCCCGGCGTGCCGACCTACGTCGCGCGCACGCGTCCCACCGTGGCGGAGGCGATCGAGCTGATCCACTCGGCCGGCGGCGTCGCGGTGTGGGCGCACCCCTTCTGGGACGTCGCCGAGCCCGAGACGGTGCGCGCGATGCTCGAGCGCTTCGCCTCGCTCGGGGTCGACGGCGTGGAGGCCTTCTACCCCACCCACACCGCTGCGCAGGTGGGGCTGCTGTGCGAGCTCGCCGAGGAGCTGGATCTGCTCACGACCGGCTCCTCCGACTTCCACGGCTCCGAGCACAAGACCTTCGCCGGCTTCAGGGCGTTCGAGCTCTACGGCCACTTGCCCCGTTTGGGGCCGCTCGCCGCCGAGACCCCTGCCGGCTGATCCTGCCTGCCCGCTGGCCGCGGAGCCGCCGCCTTACACGCCTCCCAGCGCCGCGGGGCGGGTCAGCGCCCGCGCTGCCACGGGCGTGGGGGCTGTGGTCGGCCATCTACTGCGCCTGGCTCGCTCGCACCGGCTCCTCCTCGCGGATCGTGTCCGGCCCGGAGAGCTCGAACGCGGCGTGCAGCGCCCGCACCACCGGTTCCACGCGCTCGCGCGGGATCACGCACGAGATCTTGATCGGCGAGGTGGAGATCATGTCGATGTTGAGTCCCTCGGCGGCCAGCACCTTGAACACCTTCGCGGCCACCCCCGGGTGCGAGCGCATGCCGGCGCCGACGATCGACACCTTGCCGATCTCCTCGTAGGCGAGCAGCTCCGAGAACAGCTCGCTCCTCAGGGGCGCCAGTGCCGCGCGCGCCTCGCGCAGGTGCTCGCGCGGCACCGTGAACGAGATCTCCGCCAGCTCGCCGCCCGCGGGCCGGTTCTGGTCGATCATGTCGACGTCCACGCCCGCCTCGGCGAGCGCCTCGAAGATGCTCGCCGCCACGCCCGGCTGGTGGCGGACGCCCATCAGCGTGATCATCGCTTCCGAGGTCGAGTGGGTGACGGCTGTGATCAGTGGTCGCTCGGCGTGGTCCATGTTCTCTCCTTCCTGCACCACCACGGTACCGGGAGTGTCGTCGAATGAGGAGCGGCAGTGGATCCGCACCCCGTGGTTGCGCGCGTACTCCACGGAGCGCAGCTGCAGCACGCCCGCGCCGGAGGCTGCCATCTCCAGCATCTCCTCGAAGGTGACGGTGGCAAGCTTGCGCGCGTCGGGCACCACGCGCGGGTCGGCGCTGAACACGCCCGCCACGTCGGTGTAGATTTCGCACACCTCCGCGCCCAAGGCGGCCGCCACGGCGACCGCGGTCGTGTCCGAGCCGCCGCGCCCCAGCGTGGTGACGTCCTGGGTGGCGGTCGACACGCCCTGGAAGCCCGCCACCAGTGCGATGTGGTCCTCGTCCAGCGCCGCCCTGATGCGATCGGCGCGTACGTCGAGGATGCGCGCGCGGGTGTGCGAGGCGTCGGTGACGATCCCCGCCTGCGAGCCCGTCAGCGAGATCGCATGGTGGCCGAGGTCCTTGATCGCCATCGCGCACAGTGCGCACGAGATGCGCTCGCCGGTGGACAGCAGCATGTCCATCTCGCGCGCGTCGGGCGCCGCGGAGACCTCGTCCGCCATCGCGATCAGCTCGTCGGTCGTCTTGCCGCGCGCGGAGAGCACCGCCACCACGCGCGCGCCCCGTTCACGGCGCTCGACGATGCGCCGCGCGGCGCGCTTGATCCGCTCGGCGTCGGCGACGGAGGTGCCGCCGAACTTCATCACGACGATGTTGGACACGTACGCAGGATAGGACCTCGCCCGCGAGGGGTGGCGACCCGGGAGGCCCCATTGCCTATCCTGAGTCATTGTCAGGACTGTTTTGCAGAGACGATGCCGGTCTTTCAAAGCGCGTTCTCAAATGAGCAACCGACTCGAAGGGGGCGGGGCGTGGCCTACCGCACAAGCATTTTCATCGACTTCTGGAACTTCTCGCTGCAATGGAGAAACCGCGCCCACGGCGATCTGATCGACTGGAGAAAGGTCCCGGCCGAGCTGCTCGGCGAGAGCGAACGGCAGCTGCAGCTCGCGGGTTTCGGCGACACGCTGCATCTCGAGGAGGCGCTGGTATACGCCTCCTACGACGAAGACGACCCCGGCAAGAAGCTGAAGGGCTGGCTGGACGCCTTCCTCGACAAGCAGCCACGCTTTCGCGTCACCACCCGCGTGCGCCGCTCCAAACCGAGATCGGTGTACTGCCGAGCGTGCGAGCACTCGATCGAGCGGTGCCCCTCCTGCCAGGAGACGCTGCGCTGGTCCACCGAGAAAGGGGTCGACACGGCGATCGTCACGGGGCTGCTCTCGCTGGCCGGCGAGGGGGCGTTCGACGCGGCGATCCTCGTCTCCAGCGACACCGACTACCTGCCCGCCGTCGAATGGCTGCAATCGCGCGGCTTCAAGGTGATCAACGCCACCTGGGCCAACCACGGGCACGAGCTCGCGAGAGCCTGCTGGGCCTCGTTCGAGCTCGACGCGATCGTCTCCAAGCTGCGTCAATCGAGCGGCCACGGGCGCAAGCCCGAGCCTGCCACCCCGCTCGATGTGGGTGCGGCCGACACGCTGGTGGAGGAACTCGTCGAGGATCCCTGCCCGCCGGCGCTGGCGAATGCGGGCGACGATGAGCTACGTGGTGCGGCCACGCCCGCGACCGGCTGACTGGGCCTACATGACGGCCACGTCCGCAACCGGCTGACTGGGCCTACATGGCTGCTACGCCCACAACCGGCCGACGTCCACAGAGCCGTGCGGCCGGCGGGGCGCTATACCGCCGCCGTCGTGCGGCCGGCGGGGCGGCTACACCGCGCGGCGGCCTGAGAGCGCCTTGCCGAGGGTGACCTCGTCGGCGTACTCGAGATCGGATCCCACCGGCAGGCCGCTCGCCAGGCGGGTAACCCGCAGCTCGGGCGCGCGCTCGTGCAGCCCCTGCGCGATGTGCAGTGCCGTCGCCTCCCCGGTGGTGGTCGGGTTGGTGGCGAGCACGATCTCGCGCACCGCCCCGTCCAGCCCCCGATCCCCGTGCAACGAAGGCTCGGAGGGGGAGATGGTGTCCTCGGGGGCGCGGGAGCCATCGGGCGAGAGCGTCCCGCCCGCCACGCGCGCGTAGAGCTGGGCGATCTTCAAGTCCTCCGGATCGACCCCGTCGATCGGTGAGAGTGCGCCGCCGAGCACGTGGTAGACGCCCTCGAATTCGTGTGTGCGCTCCATCGGGATCACGTCGGAGGGCTCCTCAACCACGCAGATCACACTCTGGTCGCGGCGCGGGTCGCGGCAGATGCGACAGCGCGGCTCGTCGGCGAGGTTGAAACACACCTCGCACAACCCGATCCGCTCCTTGACCTCGAGGATCGCCTGCGCCAGCGCCGTGGCTTCCTCGCCGGAGGCGCGCAGGATGTGGAACGCCAGCCGCTGTGCCGTGCGGTTGCCGATGCCGGGCAGCTTCGAGAGCTCGGTGACCAGCTTCTGGACGGGGGGCGCGAAGGTGCTCACGCGCTTGCCGTGCCGCTGATCCGACGGGTCGCCAGCTCGTGGGTGGTCGGAGTCGCCGGCGCGGGGGTGGTCGGGTCGGGGAGCACCGCGACGGGGGGGACCATGGCTCTACAGGCCCGGCAGCCCGAGCCCGCCGAGCGCACCCAGGTCGAGACCCCCGGTCGCCCCACCCATCCGCTCGGCCGCCAGCTCCTGGGCGGCGCGCAGGGCCTCGTTGACCGCCGCCAGCACGAGGTCGCCGAGCATCTCCACGTCCTCGGGGTCGGCCGCCTCGGGCGCGATCGTCACCGACCGCACCTGCAGGTCGCCCGACACCTGCACCTTCACCACGCCCCCGCCCGCCGCCGCCTCGACGGTCTCGTGCTTGAGCGCCTCCTGGGCCTGCTCCATGTCGCGCTGCATCTTCTGCACCTGCTGGAGCATCTGCTGCATGTTGGGTCGCTTCTGCGGGGGCATGCCCTAAATCTGACAGAAAACGAGGGGCTCGACCGAAATTGGCAGCCACGCGCCTCCGGCGCGTCCCCGTTTCGGCCAGTCGGCCTCCGGCCGACTGCGCCACCCGCTTAGCCCTCGTTCGCGCTCACGAGCTCCTCCGCGTCGAGCTCCTCCTTGAAGCGTGCCACCCACTCGTCTTCGCTGCGCGGTGCCCGCTCGACCGCGCCTTGCGCCGGGGGCAGCTCCTCGCGCAGCTCGTATACCACCCGCAACCGGTGTTGCCCGGTGAGCTGGCGCAGCGCCTCGGTCACCGTGGCGCGGTGGGTGCTGTCTTCGGCTTTCTTCTTCAGGAACGACGCCGTCGCCGCGAACGCCACGGTCAGCTCCTCGTCGCTCATCGCCACCGCCCGTGCGTCTTTGAGCACGGCGCTCAACAACTTGTTCTCGGCCCCCACCAGCTCCACCACGGCCGGCCACAGCGCGTCGAGATCGCCAAGGTCGTGTGCCGCGAAAGCGTCCGCGGGCACCTCCGAGGAGGGGGTTTCGGGCTTCGGCGTCGCAGCCGCCTCCTGCGTATCGCCCACTCGCGTGTCCTGCGCGCTCACCGATGGTGGCGCGGGCGGTGGCTCGATGGTGGCCTCCGTGCTCGCGGGCGGTGGCTCGATGGTGGCCTCGGGGGGCGCCTTACTCAGGGCTGGCGGTGGCGGAGAGGCGACCTCGGAGGGTTGCTCCGTCGCGGCAACCGTCAGCAGGGCGTCCGCGGGGTGGGGCGCGATGGGGGCCCCTGCCGGGTGGGTGGGCGCCAATCCCCTTTCCAAGCGCTCGATCCGTGCCAGCAGCGCCTTCAACGAGCCGTCGGTCTCCGGGCGCGCCGCCTTCACCAGCGCCAGCTCCAGTTGCGTACGCGGCTCGCCGCCGGCCTTCACCGCCTCGAGCGCCCCACCCAGCTGCTCCAGCAGGCGCACGGCCGTCGCCTGCGGCACTCGCTGCGCCTGCGCCTGCAGGCGCGTGTCCGCCTCGGCTGTCAGCGACAGCTCGGACGGCACTTCGCCGAGGGTGTGCACCACCAGCAGCTCGCGCGCGCGACCCTCGAGGTCGGCCGTGAATGCGCCCGCGTCCCGGCCGCCCTCCGCGCAGCGCGCCACCGCCAGCAGCGCGTCCCTGGCGCTCCCGCGCGCCACGGCGTCGATCGTCTCTTCCAGGAGCTGGGAGTCGGTCACCCCCAACACCGCCAACACGTCCTCCAGCGCGATTTCGGGGCCGCTGTAGGTGAGCAGCTGCTCGAGCGTTCCCAACGCGTCGCGGAAGCTGCCGGTGGCCGCGCGCGCCACGGCGGCCACCGCCTCGGGTGGAAGCTCGATCCCTTCGGCCTGCGCGGCACGGCGCACCACGCCCGCGATCTGCTCGACCGTGGGGCGCTGGAAATCGAAGCGATGACAACGGTCCACCACCGTTGCCGGCACCTTCTGCGCCTCGGTGGTGGCCAGCACGAACACCGTGTCGGGCGGCGGCTCCTCGAGCGTCTTCAGGAACGCGTTCCACGCCGCCTGCGAAAGCATGTGGGCCTCGTCGAGGATGTACACCTTGGATCGCCCGCTGACCGGCGCGAACGCGACGCTCTCGCGCAGCTCGCGGATGTCATCGACCGAGTTGTTGGAGGCGGCGTCCATCTCGATCACATCGAGCGAGCGCGCGGCGGCGATCGCGCGGCAGGATTCGCACTCCCCGCACGGCATCGACGTGGACCCGTCCGGCCCTTCGCCCGGCCCACCCCCGACCACCACGCGCTCGCAGTTGAGGCACGCCGCGAGGATCTTCGCCATCGAGGTCTTGCCGGTGCCGCGCGAGCCCACGAACAGGTAGGCGTGGTGCACCCTCCCGCGCTCCACCGCGCTGCGCAGCGTGCGCACCACGGGCTCCTGGCCGACGACGTCGGCGAACGTGCGCGGGCGGTTGCGACGGTAGAGGGACTGCTGCTGTTGCTGAGGATGATCGCTCTCCGGCACCGTAGGGGCTGAGTCTATCCGGCCGCTCTTGGCGCTCAGCGGCTAGCGTGCGCACCTGTGGCGTCGCCCACCAAAAAGATCGTGCAAAGCTCCCCCCCCACGGCTCGGGCGGCCCACGAGACTCCCCGGGGAGCCGCTGGAGGCGATTCGCGAGATTCGCGAGGTACGCGCACGGACACCAACGGCCTGCTCGCCCGCTGTGCCACGCCGCTGGCGATCGTCGTGGGGGCGGTGGCGCTACGGGTCGCAAGCGGCGTGGGGTTTGCCAACTACGACACGTTGTACGCGCTCGTGTGGGGGCAGCAGCTGACGCGCGGGGAAACTCCGCAGTACGGGATCCCGATCGCGCCGACGCCACATCCGCTGGTGGAGGCACTCGGCGTGGTGGCGGCCCCACTCGGGCCCCACGCCGCCGAACAGATCGCTGTGGCCCTCGGCTTCCTCGCGCTCGCGGCGTGCGGGTGGGCCGTGTACCGGCTCGGTGCGCTGTGGTTCAACCGCCCCGCCGGCGCCGTCGCGGCGCTGCTGCTGCTGACGCGCGAACCGATCCTCTCTTACGGAGTGCGCGCCTACGTGGATGTCCCCTACCTGCTGCTGGTGCTGAGCGCGCTGATCGTCGAGACTCGCCGCCGCCGCGCGGGCGCGCCAGTGCTGGTGCTGCTCGCGCTCGCCGGTTTGTTGCGGCCGGAGGCGTGGGCGTTCTCGGGGTTGTACTGGCTGTACCTCGCGCTGCCGCTCGTGCGCGCCCGACGGGACACCCTCGCGCGGACGCCGCGTACTTCTGGACAGCCCGGCGCCGTTACGGAGACCTCGCGCGCGCCCGACGCCGTCACGGAGCCAGCATGCGCGCCCGGCGCACCCCAGCGCACCCCTGCCCAACTGGCCCGATTGGCGCTGCTCGCCGCGGCCGCCCCGATCATGTGGGTGACGAGCGACTGGCTGGTGACCGGGAACCCGCTGTGGTCGTTGACCAACACCCGGCACACCGCCGAAACGCTGCACCGCGAGACGGGCATCGCGAAGGTGCCGGAGTACATCCCGCGGCGGATCGGCGAGGTCCTGGGCCCCTTCGCGCTCGTGCCCGCCGCGTTCGGCGGGGTGCTGACACTGATGTGGCTGCGTGCCCGCGCGCTGGCCAAAACGGGAACTGACGCAGAAGGCGAGTCTCACCCGGCGTGGGTCGGTGTGATCGCGGGCATCGTGGCGGTGATGGTGTTCGCCGCTTTCGCGAGCGTCGGGCTGCCGATCGACACCCGCTACGCGTTCCTCGCCACGGCGATCCTGTGCGTGTTCGCCGGCGCCGCGGTATGCGGCTGGATGGAGCTGCCGCGCGGAGACCCCCACCGGGGTTGGTGGAGGACGGCTGCAGCCGTGTCGGTGGTGGCGCTGGCGGCGTCGATTCCCTTTCAGTACCGCATCGACCACCGCGAATTGAACGCGCTGGGCCGCCAGCAGCGCATCCAGAACGAACTGACCGCGCTGGTGCGCGCGAGGGCGATCACGATCCGCTGCGAGCCGATCGGCGTGACCAACCATGCGCCGGTGCCACTGCTCGCGCTGTGGCTGGAAGCCCCACCCAGCGAGATCGCCAACCTCCAGACGCGGAAGATCGCGTACGGAACCTTTGTGGACCCCGCCAACGCGGAAGTCCAGGACGACTACATCCTCGACCGCAACGACCCCCACCAGCCGGTCGCCGTGCCCACCGGCTTCACGGTGACCCACACCAACCGCTCGTGGCGCATCCTCCAGCGGTGTGCGAACGCGAGTGGTGGGTAGGGATCATCCGCGCGGGCGAGCATAGCCGCCAGGGGCGTAGGGCTGGGCATCCATGCCCAGCGACGAGCGTCATGAATGGACCGTGCACCCCCCGTCGAGGCTCCACAGCCGGCCGCCGATCGCCGCTCGCGACTCCGGATCGGGAACACCCGCTGCGCCTGCCGGGGATCGCTTAAGGCTGCTTCCTTCCGGACCTGACCTGGTTCACAAGCCGACACCGCGCGGGACCCGAACCATCGACGCCCCAAACGGCGGAGCGACCGGAGCGAACGCCCCTCGAGAGGGAATTCAGCCCCGCTAGAGCGGATTGCGGGTGCAGGGCACCGCTACCTCCCCGCCTAGCACGGTCCAGGAGGGATCCTAGCGTGCCGGGAAACGCGGCGAGAGCTCTCACCCGCGTTTTGCCACCTTCTGAGCGCGGGACAGCCGGCGCATGCGCGCATGCGCTCGCCCACGTAAGGGGTGTGCACCACAAATGTGTCGCGTTCCGTTAGGCTGCGCAGCCGTGATGAACCTTTCCAAACTCAACCTCCCCCACCGCGTCCCGCGCTTTGGCGCCCGCGGACGTCTCGACCTGCCCGCGCGCCTCGGCTTTGCCACGGCGACCATTGGCGTAGCGGCGCTGATCGCCGGCTGCGGCTCGAGCGGCTCCAGCACGATCGGCGTCGGCAACGAGTCCACCGCGGCGAACGCCGTCGTCGAAAAGACCAAGGAACCCACCGCCGGCACCACTCCCACCAGCGGGCCGCTGGCCACCGAGCCGACGATTACGCCCCCCAAGGGCCCCGCCCCGACGAAGCTCGTGACCAAGGAAATCGTCACGGGCACCGGCGCCGAAGCGAAGGCCGGGGAGTCGGCGACGGTCAACTACGTCGGCGCGCTGTACAGCAACGGGAAGGTGTTCGACGCCTCGTGGCTACGCAAAGAACCCTTCACCTTCACACTCGGCGAGGGCCAGGTGATCAAGGGCTGGGACCAGGGCGTCGTCGGCATGCGCGTGGGGGGTCGGCGCGAACTGATCATCCCCGCCGAACTGGCCTACGGCAAGACCGGGTCGCCACCCAAGATCCCGCCGAACTCGCCGCTGATCTTCATCGTCGACCTGCTGTCGGCATAAACACCGCAGCGAGGACGGCCTCACGCTTTGCCCGCCTCGCGGCGGCGGCGCTCGCAAGCGTCGCCGTCGCGGGGGCCACGGGCTGCGGGGGAGCGCACCCGCGGCCCGCGGCGCTGCGGGTGGAGCGCGCCGACCTTGTACGGTTGGCGCGCACCCTGCAACAACTGCAAACCCCCACCGCGGCTGAGGTAGCCGCCGCGCGTGCGGCGTGGCCGTCGCTCGCGGGCGGATTGCCCGATAGCGCGGCCCCCGCGCTGCAGGTGGAGGCGGCCGCCGCCGCGCGCCGCGCCGCGGCGCTTGCGCTCCCCGCGGAAGTGACCACCGAAGGCCGCCTCACCGGGCCCGCCGCGGAGCTCGCCGGCATGCTCAAGACCTATGTCCGCCTCGCCCAGCACGGATGGCAGTACCTCGCGACGGCGCTGGCCGCAGGGTCTGCCACGGCTGCCCGCCATTCGGCAACCCACCCGCGCCAATTGGCTCGGCGCGCCACGGGGGGTGCGATACCCGCGCCGGGCGCCGGGGGCAGTGGGGCGGGGGCGGGGAGCGACGGGGTCAGCACGACGGCCGCGCGGTTCCTGCGTGCCAATGCGCCGCTGTACATCTACTGCGTCTACGACGGCCACTACCACCTGTCGTTGATCGGCGAGGCCCTGCTGAGCGCCTACCTCAAACTGGGGGGCGTCGCCGCGTTCGGCGCCTCGCTGACGCAGAGCCGGGTCGAGGCCCTGGCCTTGGCCTACTCGATCCCCGCCACCCGTCTGGAGCCCCACCCGGCGCCCAGCGTGGTGATGTAGGGCATGCTCGCCGGCCGCGGCGTAGGACGGATGGCGCTGCGACCCACGCGACGCGGCGCTAGCGATGCCCGCTCGAGCGGGGAGGCGGACAGCTCAGGCGCCCAATAGAATCCGGGGGTAGAGGGCACGTAGCTCAGTGGGAGAGCGCTCGCTTCACACGCGAGAGGTCGGTGGTTCGAAACCACCCGTGCCCATCCCCCGTTTCCCCTGTATCCAAGCCAAACTCGGATTCGTCCGCAATGGCCGCCGAGGGGCCAAAATCGCTTGGTGGGCTAAACAGTGGGCTAAAGTCCCCGTTCTGCGCCCCGTAGAGGGTCGTCTGCGCGTCCGACACCAGCGCATCGAAGGCTGCGCCATGCGCCCGCTTGCTGCGGTCCAAGAGCTGCGCGTACACGTCCATCGTCAGCTTGGAGTCCGAGTGCCCGACCTGACTCTGGACGAACGGCACATCGAAGCTCGTCGCCAAGAGCATGATCGAGACATACGTGCGCCGCATGGTGTGGGGCGTGACGTGCGGCAAGGGCGGCAGACCGCGCGCAACTAGCCTCTCGCTCGCACGCTCGGCGCCGGCATCTAGGACCCTTTCGCGCACATTCCCGTCGTCCCATCGCGTCCCCGTGCGTGTGCAGAAAAACGGCGCGTCGGGGTCCGTGGGATAGCCGCGGCGAATCTTCTCCGCGCGGTGGTTGAGCAGTATGTCGCGGAGCTTCGGCGTGACCTCGACGTGCCGTATGCCCGTCTCGGTCTTGCTGTCCGCTATCCAGAGCCGCGAGGCTGCGGGGTCGTGCAGGCGCACGTCGCGCTCCTTGAGGTCCAGCGCTTCGGAGATTCGAGGGCCGGCGTAGCCGAGCACGGCGCACAGCGCGCGCCAACCGACGCGGCCGTTATCGCCGCGATAGGTCTTGCCGTTGGCGAGCATCGACATCGCCCCGCTGCTCAGCCCATACTCAAGGCGCACCGCGTACTGCGTCTCGCCGCGAGCGAGGCGAGCGCGGATTTCCTCGACCTGAGTGGCCGTGAGCTTCGCGCGCTTGATGGACCTGGGCGCCGCCTCCAGCTCGCCAACGGCGTCGAGCAACGCAACAAGCTGGTCGATGATCTGCCCCGGGTTTAGCGGAGTTGTGTTTCTGGAATCCTCCGGCGTTCAGCGAGGAGGAAGCAATGCCCAGCAGGTATCCAGTCGAGGTGCGCAAACAGGTTGTCGAGCTCGCTCGCTCCGGGACGCGGGTCGCGCAGCTCGCCGAGACGTTTGGGATGAGCGAGGCTGTGATCTATGGCTGGCTGAAGCAGGAGCGCATCGACCGCGGTGAGGCGCCTGGGCTGAGTACCGAGGGGCAGATGGAGCTCGCGGCCGCTAAGAGGCGTATCCGCCAGCTCGAGACTGAACTCGCGGTCTCCCGGAAGGTCAATGAGGTGTTCCTGGAGCAGAACCTGCCCCCAAAAGCCTCTTCCCGGTGATCGCCTCCCTGACCGGGCAGGGGTTTGACGTGCAGCGGGCCTGCTTGATGCTCGGCGTGTCGGTCTCTGGCTACTACGACTGGAAGGTACGTCCACCATCCGCCCGGACACTGAGACATGCTTGGCTTGCTGGTGAGATCGCACAGGTGCACAAGGACTCTGGCGGCACCTACGGGACGCTGCGTGTGACCGCCGAGCTGAGGTACGGCCGTGGGATCCACGTCGGCAAGGAGCAGGTGCATCTGCTGATGAGACGCCTGGGGATCTATGGGCTACCGAGGCGCCGGCTGCCGCGGGGTGCGATGGTCGGCAAGTCGAGCTCGCTGGATCTGGTGCGTCGACGCTTCACTGCTGAGGGGCCTGACCGGCTGTGGATGACAGACATCACCGAGCACCCCACCCGCGAGGGCAAGATCTACTGCTGCGCGGTCATCGACGCGTTCTCACGCATGGTCGTTGGCTGGTCGATCGACAGCCGCCAGACCGGGCTGCTAGTCACGAACGCGCTCGGCATGGCGTTGAACCGCAGAGCACCGAGAGAGGGCGGGATCATACATTCCGATCAGGGGGTGCAGTTCGCTTCCTGGGTGTTCAGCCAGAAGGTCACAGAGGCCGGCCTCGCGCCGTCCGTGGGTGCTGTCGGCGCCCCGTTCGACAATGCGATGGTCGAGGCGTTCTGGGCCCGCATGCAGGTCGAGCTGCTCAACCGCAGAAGATGGAAGACACGTGTCGAACTCGCCGCTGCGATCCATGACTACATCGAGATCTGGCACAACACCCGCAGACGCCACAGCGCTCTGAACATGCTCACACCCAGCGAATACGAGAACCAACACCAACAACAAGAGATCGCCGCCTGATTCCAGAGCACCGACTCCGAGAAAGCCGGGTCAGATCACGATCTCCAGAAAAGTCCGGTCGGGCTTGGGGACGCGCACCCGCAGGCGCTTGGAGCGAGCGGGGTTGTCCGCGCGGAGCTTGTCCGCCACGGCATCGTCAAGAATCTGCGCGACCAGACCCATCATCATCTGGATCGAGCGCAGGGAGAGCGGCTTACGGGGTCGGTCGTTGCGGTCGGTGGGCCGTCCGCCTTCCTCGATGATCTTCGAGAGCTTGTCGCGGTCGGAGAACAGCTTGGCGCGCAGGCGTTGGCAATCCGTGTCGCTCATCGTTGCCACGGGGATGCGCCCGAGGACCGGAAGTATGTGCTTGCGCAGGCGCCATAGGTAGTCCGCATGGGTGTTGTCGGCCAGCGGCGCCTCTCCTATCTCCCCGATACGCATACGCCCCAACCACCGGGAGGCGTAGAGGTCGAATAGCACGCCGGGCCTGTAGTCGCTGGGCGCGGGTAGAGGCGCCGGTTCGTAGCGGGCGAGAATCTGCTCGATGGGGATGCCGGCCTCCAACTGCGCGTGAATGTTCTTAAGCTCCTGGCGCCCGCGCTGCTCGGTCCAGCCCTCTACATCGCGTCCGAACGCAGCTCGATACCGCTCGCCCTTGTGATGGAAGCGTCCGCGGATGCTTACGCTCCCGTCTTGGAGCGGGACCGTCTCAACCGTGCCTGTCCTGGGTCGGCCGGTCGCGCCGGGCTTAGGCGCGGTCCCGTTTGACTCGGCGGGGACGGACTCGTTGGGCTCGACGCTCGGCACCGCACGCCTTCCGTTTCTCGATCGGCGAAGCTCAGCGCTCATATTGAATCACCTCCGTCCTCTCCGCTCGGGTGCTTCGTCGTCGGGAGGGCGCCCGCCGCGCCGGCTTCGCCGCCGGGTCTTGCGAAGAAAGGGCCTCGGCAACCCGCCGAACGTCGAAGCGAAGTCGTCCGCTTGGCCCACCTAGCCGGATTGCGCCGAGACGGCGTGCGTGTGCGTAGACCCACTCCCGATCCACGTCGAGCATCTGCGCGAGGTCGATTGCGTCCACGTAGCGCGGGGCAGGGTGGGCGTGGGTAGAGGCGATCAGCTCCGCCACGCGCCGCGCGATCTGCTCAATGTCCTCGTCGTCCAGCGTCATACGGAAACCGCGTCTCCATGTCGCTTGTTGCGCCGCGTGATCGCGGCAACGGCTTCTCTGGCGGCTATCAAACGTCCGCCCTCTATGGGAGTAAGCCGGGCAGCCGCGGCTTCGCGCAAACGACTTTTCTGTGCGCTGCGACGCGCTAGATTGTGCGTGCATGGGAAGCTCCTATCTTCTCGTGCAAGCGGTAGCGGCGTATCAGCGTCGCTACCGCGCTTTTTCTTCCGTCAAGTATAGGCCATTCTCCGGCGACACTTACACTAACCCTCCGAGATTTAGTCTCAATTGAGGGTAGACCTGCGCTAGAAGCCTTGTCCGCCAGCGTTCGGCGTATCTGATGCAGTTGGAGCATCGTTGGTGCTGGCATCCTGGCAGGGCTCGTCCCGCCGAGCGCGGTAGGACCACGCCATCGAATCGGCGGACGTGAGGGCACCTGCGACGTTCGCAATCCCGCGCGCCTTCACTCCAAAACCATGAAGTGACAAGCCTACGTCGGCAAGTGCCCAAATGATTTCTGCGACCTCCGGCGTGCCTTGCCGGCGACAGACCGAGCCAACGCCTACCCGTGCCTCTTGGCTGAGATTCACCCCTGCGGCTTCGTAGAGGGTGACGCACCGCTCGTAGTCCGCTCGCGTCCATCCCTGTATGACCGGGATATAGGGTAGCTCGGGGGCGCGCTCGCGGGTTTAGGAAGTTGGTGATCGTGCGCCGCTGGTGATCTTCGACGGTAAGGCCGGTGCGGGCTAGCATCTTGGGCTCGCACATCCAATCCATCGGTGCGGCCCAATCCAGCATCCCAATTTCGGACACATACTGCCGTGTCGCGTCGATGTACTCAGTGGGTGTTGTTACCCAGCGGCCGTGCAGCTCCAACTCACTGAATCCGCCAGAGTCAAGCGCCCATCTTGTCGCGGCTCGGGGGAGCCTCTTTCTGAGCGCAAGGCGACGGTGCGAGATAAACAATGGACCTACCTCGTTCGTCAGCCAGCTTACTTCATGCGTGCCGAGGTAGAAGGTCCAGCCGGGGTCGCTCTGTGGCTCACTGAGCGCCGCTCTGGCGCCATCGACGCGCGATCCTGCGGCGTGAGCCTGCGAGCTGCGCAGGGATGATGCCGGCCCGCGGCCCGCGTCATCATGGCCGATTGCATCACACGCACGCTCATCGCACGCCTTCCCCTCGTGCGCGGCGGGCCTGCGCCCTGGCGTACCATCGACGGCCGGCTGTGTTCCGAGTGCCAAGGCGCCCGCAGGCTGCGCGGTGATCTGCCCGGCTGATGCGTTGAAGGCGGACGGCGCGCTGGTGTGCGAACTGCATCCCGACCTGCCATCGGCGGCAGCGCCCCAACTCTCCGGCGAGCCCCGCCGCGTCCAACCCGTGCAGCTCGTAAACGGTTGGGTAAGGGTTGATCGAGTCGCCGCTACGTTCTCGACAGGCGCCGAGTTGCTACGTTCTACGTGCATGGGAAGACCTCATTTCTTCTCGTGCAGCCCTGCCGGTGGGCAAACACCGGCAGGGCACAAATCGGCTACTCAGTGATACGACTAATGGGGACCGACTCAGCTTTCTCAATCGCAGCGCGGATCGCTCCAACGTCCCCAAAGTCTTGAGTCTGACCGTCGCAGATAACCTTGCTCAGACTTACAACTTGGCCGTGCCATGATCCGCCGCTCCAATGAAACCCAGCAGCCTTGAGCGTGTTGATGGGTCCGCGCTCGGGCTTCTCAGCGAACGTTACCGTGCAGTAATCACCCACTATCCGCACGGCCACCCCACCGTTGTCCTTAGCCTCGGCAGTCCGCTTTTCGCGCCGTTCGATATCGGCGATTCGCTCCTTGTCCTTGCGGATCGTTGCGCCAAGGTTGGTCAACACGTAGCGTGGGAATCCTCCACCCGTGCTGAGCTGGTACGGCACAACGCGGCGCGTCGTTGCGATATCGGCGCGCTCCCGCTCAGTCAGTATCGACTCATCTGGCGAGCCTTTCCGACAAGAAACATTGAACGCCTTTATCCGATCCCGCGCCGCTTCACGGGCCGTGATTCGCTCGCGCAGGCACTCGATAGCGTCGGCATCGTCAGAGAAAACCGACTGGTCTAGCTGGTCAGCGATGCCTTGGGCCTTGTTAGTGTGATGCTCGGCCATCCTGGCATGAGTCACACCGCGGGTCATCGTCGCGTCGATCCGTGCCCGGTAGTTTCGATCCCGCTTCTCACTGTAATGCCCGACTAGGATCGGCTGCCCGAACGGGATAGCCTGCCCCATAGTGTGTGCAGTGTCGAAGGCACCGCGGGCCGATGCCTCCCGTTTCTGTGCCCATTCCTCCCGGTTTGCCTGCCGTTCTTCCATCCGTTCGCGCCGGGTCATCGCTTCACCCCTGCCGCTACCTCGATTGTGTCCACGGCGCCGGCTTCGGAGTCGTGCCGGGAGAGTGTGCCTCCGTGCTGATCGAGAGCAATCCACGTCATGCCACGACGGCGCACTGTCCCAATCACGACCAAAGCGCCATTGCGGCCAGTAGAGACCTCTACGTCCGACGCCTCGATTCGGTCGTGAACCTTGGGAGCCATGCCGCGAGTTGCGCCTAGTCTCCCTAGTGCTTCACTAAACCGGGAATCCCCGGTGACTGCATAGTTACCGCCGAACATCCACCAGCCGGGGGCCGGCTGCCAGTCGCCCGCCTCGTTCTTGACAGCAGGCACAAGAACAGGGTTTGATTTTTCTCCCGGACCCTGAATCAGCATCACGGCCGGACGGTCATCCGCCGGACCAAATGGACCGTCAACATTGACCACAGTTAGCTCCTGATGCTCAGCGGTCAGGCCGCCGCGCGAGCAGTCAACTTGACCATCACGCAGTACCGAGACGATTAGTCCTCGCGCTGCCTGGCTTTGTCCAACTTGGCGACTCATAGTTTCCTCCTGTGGATTAGGGCTTTCTCAAGCCATTTGGGCGCAGCCCAAACACAGGTGCCGCCGTAAGCAGGTCGTGGAGGAGCTGTCAAGCAATTGATAATGTGACTTCTGTGCTCCCGCCGCAGGCGGGAGACTCTCAATTGCTTGAGCCCGAAGGGCCTTGCAGCGGGGGAGCGACCTGCTATGACTCTCCCGGCGAGCCGTCGCCGGGTAACTTTCACTAGCGCTCGTCGTGCCGGCCTGGTCCCTAATTGCTACCGGAAACCTTGCCCGGCGTCCCTCTTGAGCGTATGGGGTTGACGACCTTGAGTGCCGCAGCTTCCGTGCGGCCTACGGGCAGGGGTGATTTGACTTCAACGTGCGCGTCTCAGGACGCGAGTGGTTTGACCAAGAGCCATCAGATCGCGTTAACGCTCTCATCACTCACGAGCTGGGCCACCACTATGAGGGCAATCACCTGTCCCGAGGGGTACTGCGATGCGCTGTGCAGCATCGGGGCGAAGCTCGCACGACTCGCGCTTGAGTACCCCGACTTGTTCTTCGGTCTTACGCCGATTCAGGCCGCGGCAGAGGCGTCGGCATCTACGAGTGCGTAGGTCTTCTTGCCCTCGCGTTTCTTGATGAGCTGAGCGACGCCTTGCTTTGTGAGCCTGCCGAGGGCAACATGAACGATCGTGGCGTCCAAGCCGGTTGCGTCTGCGACCTCTCGGGCGGTCAGCGGGGCATCGGCTGTTGCCTTCGTGCGCAGGACAGTCACGATCGCCTGTTGGTTGGCTCCCTTGGGCCTGCGAGCACCGCTCGATCGCTTGGGCGCTTGCGCCCGCGTTCGGCCCGGAGCGGAGGACTTCGGTGGACGGCCGCGGCGAGTCCTGCCGTTCGTGGCGGGCACCGCGACGGACGGACCGCCAAGCGCTCGTGCTGCCGCTTCGATCCTTGAATACTCCTCGACCGCTGAGCGCAGCTCGTTACGCCGCGTGTCGAGTTCTCCCCGGATGCGATCGAGCAAGTCTGCCGGCGCCATATATGGCCTCCATCGTGGTTCACAGGACTCTCCGTCAACGGGAACGTAGCATGAGGGCAGGAAGCCACGATGGCGCGAGGCTGGGTCCTACCGACGAGCGGGGACGCTGGTCGCGCGAAGCTCGGAAAAGCGCTCGATCAGACGCTCGCGTGTCTCGATGACCTCGCTGCGGCGGCGGTTCGTGTTCCGCTCCGTCGCGCTCGGCGGCGAGGTTGTTGAGTGTAGGTCGGGCATGAGGTTCACCACTGAAAGGGGCCGCGCGCCCACCCCCGGAGGGGGCGGGCCCGCGGCCCCGCCGGCTAGGCAGCGACGGGGACCTCCTGCGGCTGCTCCTCGGAGGAGTCCGTGTCCCGCTGCGGGCGGTCCAAGAACTCGACGGCGGTGGCGACGATCGCCATGCCGCGGCGCTTCGATCCGTCCTGCGCCTCCCAGGTGGTCGGTTCCAGCCGCGCCGAGACGGCGACGAGGCGACCCTTGCGCAGATACTTCGCGCAGTTCTCAGCTTCGGCGCCCCAAACGGTCACGTCGAAAAAGTCCGCCGTGGGAGCGTCGTCGCTCTCGGGTTTGATCGACTTGCGGACCGCCAAGCCGAGGGTCAGCACGGACCTCTCGCCTGCACTTGTCGGGACGGTGCGCAGCTCCGGGTCGCGCGTCACTTTCCCGATTAGCCCGGCGGTGTTGGTGGGGGATGAATACGCCATTTCGTTCTCTCCTTGTTCGGTGGTGGTGCGGTTGACGAGTCCCGATCCGGCCGGCGACCGCCGCGCGGAACCGAGCCCGCAGGCGAGGGGAACCCCCCTTGCGGGGGTTGCAGCGCATAGGCGGCGCCGGCCAAAATCGGGGGAGGAGACAAAGCGCAACCACCACCCGTCGCATGGAGAGAACCGACGGAATGGCCTCGCCCAACAACGACGCGGACGGGTCGGCTCAAGCAACGATGTGGGAACGGTCAGCGCCATGTCACGAGTACCGCCCGCCCGACGAGACTGCCCGGAGGGGCGACACTCGTAAGCCGAGCTACACGCCGCTCACACAAGCGAACTGGTGCCCGAGCTGCACGCCGGCCCTGCGGGCAGCGCCCCACGGGAGCTGCCGGCGGGCGAGCCGCAGGCGAGCGTCGCCCCCGGCCACAGTCGAGCGCCCTGGTGCCCGAGCGGCACGCCGGCCCTGCGCGTGAGCGCGGCGGCGGGCAAGCCGTCGGCGAGCGTCGCCCCTGGCCGCGATCGAGCCCCCCCCCGCTGCGCGCCGGCCTACGGTGCCCGAGCTGCACGCCAGCTCCGGGCGCCGAACTGCCCGACGGCCCCGCGGCGCCCGTGCGCGAGCGCGCCGGGCGAGCCGAAGGCGAGCGTCGCCCCCCAGCCGCCCGGTGGTCATGGTCCTGAGCTGTGGCCGATCCGTGATTGCCCCTGGTCTGTGTGCTTGGTGTGTGCCCTTCGGCCACCCGCCGTCTCCACCACGTACCGTCCATGCGCCCCGCGCCCTCCACCGCCCTCCAGCCTCCCAACTCGCCATCCCCACCACGTACCGTCCACACGCCCGCGCCCTCTACCAACCTCCAGCCTCGCCACCCACCATCCCCACCACGTACCTTCACCCTTCCATGCCACCCACTGTCCGGCTACCACCCACAGTTGCCACCACCACCCGCCACCGCCCCACCTGTTCGTCTTCTTTCCTCTGACCACTTCTTCGTAGTTACGCTCGACCCTCTGCTTGCTGCTGCCCGCTCGCTCCCGCTCCCTGCTCTGCATCTGACCTCGCCCTGAACATCTGTGATGTGTTGGGTCGAGGAAGGGGGTCCCCGGTTTGGAGCGCAGCGGAGAAGCGGGGACCCCCTTCCTCGGGTCAGATGCAGAGCCCAATCTCGGGAGCGAGCGGGCAGCAGCGTGTTCGTTTGGGTGTTCGGCTTATAGACGAACACCCAAACGAACACCCAACGAACAGGTGGGGGCGGTGGCGGGCATCCCTCGATCCGAGAGAAAGACCACCACCCCATGCGTCGCCTTTGGGGGGCAGCAACACGCGTCCGCCTAGCTCGCCGGCCAGTTCGCGCGCTATTGCTTCGACACGTCTCCAGCCCGGCGGCGGTCGCCTGGACACGGCACGACTGTATGGGCGCTGGCCTGAGCGCCGTCGTAGAAAGCGAGCGTTGCGGCAAACTGAAACGCACCACGGGGGCAGTGCTTGGGGAGGAGGATTCCCCTTGGGTGATACGGGATGTAGTTGTGTCGGCTGTATTCCCAATATGTGATGTGTTCGGGGCCGATGGTGGTGGCGAACTGTGCCAGCACGGCGTCGGGCGCTTCCGGGACGGTCGGGACCAGCGGCACAGAGGTGGCAAGGTCGCCTCCGAACGGTGCTGCGGAGGGGAGCACGATGCCGGGGAAGACGAGTTCGGCTGCGACTGGCCGTTCCGCCTCAACGTAAAACAGCAGCCCCAAATGCCCTTCATGCAGTGGCGCCATGAAGGTGGTCAGCCGCACTCCCTCGCGTATGAGCCCGGCACCGAATGGGACCTCGACGAGCCCGGTTCCGTGGCCCATGACGGAGGTCGAGGGGCAGCCGGGAGGGCCGTGGCCTATCAGCTGCGAGGCGCGGCATGTCGAGAGACCCAGGCCGCTGGTGGCAATCCCCAGGTGCCGGGGGTAGCGCAGTTCGATCATCTTGAGCGGGGCGGGTTCTTCCCCACGGAACCCGATCGAGAAGCCAAAGTGGATCGTGGTGCCCTTGCCCAACCGCTCGGGGCTCAGTGCGGCCTTGAGTGCGACGGTGGGAATAGCGATGGCAGACGCCGGCAGACAAGCGGCGCAAGCAAGCACGACAATCAAAGTCCGCAATCGCGCGCTCCCGCTCGGAAGCGCACCCATATCAGTAGGAGAGTCGGCCGGTGGTCTTGACCGTCAAGGCGTCAGTGTGTCGGTTGACCGTGCCGTCGAAACCGCCGCTTCCGTGTGCGTGGGCGTAGCGTCCGTTGCCGTGGCTGACGGACAGGCTGCCGCTGAAGCTGGCGTTCGTGCCGGTGGAGTGCAATCGTGCCGATCCGTGGCCGGTGATCGACCCGCCGCCGCGTGGATAGAACGTGAAGGAGCCGTTGACCGACGAGCCGACGACGAACTGCGCGCGGGCCTTGCCGGGGAGTGCTCCGGTGGCTGGGCCTTCCTCTTCGAGTTCTTCCCCAGAGGTGCCCGTCAGGTGGAGGTGGGCTTCGTCGGTGACGTTCAGGGTGCGCGCCGCTCGTGCTGGAACCGTCGAGGCGTGAGCTGAGTAGACCCATGCAAAGCCAACCAGCCCGAGAGCGACCGCCAGCGCTACGGGTTGCCGGCGCATGATTGAGGCGGGACGCGCTCCGGTCGTCCGCTTCTTCTCGCGCGGTGTCCACATGCTTGAACAGTCTACATACGACACCGCCGCGTTCGGCGGTGCGTACCATAGGCCGTAGTCAGAAACATTAGGACGAAGCTACTATGGCCTCGAAATGGCGCCGCACGTTTCCCCCATGTACGATTCGGACGAATAGAAGATGGCCCGAGCAAAAAGACAGCAGAAGGAGGCCCGTTCGCCGGGTCGGCTAGAAGGCAAAGCGCCGATCAAGGCCGCTGTGCTCGGCGTGCTCTTGGAAGCGCCGGGGCATGGATACGACGTGGCGAAGCGGCTCAATCAGCGGATGGGGACATGGATCGTCAACCCGAAACACATCTATGAGCCGCTGAAGCAGCTCGAAAAGGCCGGGCTGGTGTGGTCGCGTAAGGAGCCGATCCCCACGCCGCCGGGCTTTCGGAAGGTCTACTATCCGACGGACGCGGCGCGGGGAGCGCGCGATGCTTGGTTCGGCAGTCCGCCGGCCTTGAGCGTTCTACGGGCTGACATTCACGCCCGCCTTGCCTTCTCGACGCCAGAGGATGCGCCAGCACTGCTGCGAGCGTTCCACCAATACCGAGCGGACCTGATCGAAGCGATCGAGGACAACGCGGTGACATGGGCGGCCCCGAAGGGATCGTGGCTGGGGTTCGTCATTGGGCATCTGCGAACCGAGGTGGACAAGCAGTGCGAGGCCGAGATTGAATGGGTCAACACCGTCCGTGCCGACCTCGAAGAGCTGATATCCGGGCGGCCGGCGCGATGACGCTGTTGGCGCTGCGAGAAGTCAGCAAGAGCTACCGCGACGGGCTGCGCCCCCGGCTGGTGCTCGATCGTGTCTCGCTCGAGATCGACGCCGGCGAAACGATCGGCGTGCTCGCCGCACGGCTGGCGGGTAAGACCACGCTGCTCAAGGTCGCTGCCGGTCTGGAGCCGGCAGACTCGGGCTCGGTGTATTGGGAAGGCCACGAGCTTGCCCGGATGAGCGCCGATCGCCGGGCGCACTGCCGTCGTAGCGGGGGCATTGTGCTGGCGTCGTGCGATTGGCGGCCGATAGCGTCCCGGTCGGTTGTGACGCACATTGCCACCCCGCTCTACAGCGACGGCCTGAAAATGAGGCAGGCCGAGCGGCGCGCACATCGGGCGCTGGAGTGGGTGCAGGCACCGGAGCTGGGGCATCGCACGACCGATCGGCTTGGGATCAGTGACCGGGTGCGCGTCGAGCTGGCGCGGGCGCTGGTCCGCGAGCCGCGCGTGCTGCTGGTTGACGAACCGGCAGTGCTGCCCCGTCCGAGCGATGCGCGGGAGTTCTTCGAGCTGCTGCACGGGCTCCCCAAGCAACTCGACCTCGGGCTCATCATCGCCTCCGAAGAGGTCACTGCCCTGCGCGGCTCGCATCGCGTTATGAACCTCGACGGCCAGCTCTACTCCACCGACGCGCGCCGCAAGGTGGTGGAGCTGCGACCCGGCCGGGTCGCGAGGCCGGGGGCATCGTGAGAGCACTCGAACTGGTCGAGGTCGTCAAGCACTACAAGGCGGGCGAGGAGACGGTGCGGGCGGTCGATGGTGTCTCGTTGACGGTCGCGCCCGGCGAGTTCGTGGCGCTGTACGGCCCGAGCGGCTCGGGCAAGACGACGCTGCTCCTGATGGCCGCCGCCATGATGCGCCCCGACAGCGGCAGCGTCCGCTTTGGCAGCCTGGAGCTGGGCAATCTTTCGCCGGACGCGGGCGCGCGCTACCGGCGCGAGCAGGTGGGGGTCGTCTTCCAGTCCTTCAATCTGCTGATGGGCGCCTCGGCGCTCGACAACGCCGGCCTCAAGCTGCTGGCGCTCGGGATGAAAATGGGCGAGGCTGCTCGCCTTGCCCGCCCGTGGCTGGAGCGGGTTGGACTCGGCGACCGGCTGGAGCACACGCCGGGCGAAATGTCGATGGGTGAGCGTCAGCGCGTGGCGATCGCGCGGGCATTGGCGAGCTGCCCCAGGCTACTGCTTGCCGACGAGCCGACCGGCAACCTCGACAGCAAGCGCAGCGGCGAAATCCTGGTGATGCTCAAGGAAATCGGCCGCGAACAGGAAATCCCGGTGCTGCTCGTCACGCACGATCAGCAGGCAGCCTCGATTGTCGATCGCGTTCACACGCTCTGCGATGGGCAGATCACAGACGGTCTCAGCGCCGAGTTGCAGCCGACAGTCTCCTGATGCGCCTGTTTGAGCTGGACCCGCTCATCTTCCGGTTGCGGGTCAGCGTCCTATTCGGAATGTACTGGGAGCGGCTGAGGCGCAACGCCCGCAGCGAGCTACTGGCCGGTGCCGGGATCGCTGTGGGTGTCGCGCTCGTGTTCGGCGTGCTGGTCGCCAATACCAGCATCGTCGGTTCAGTGCGCGAATCCCTCCATGACGTTAACGGCAGCGCCTCGCTCGAACTGGCGGCACGCGCCCCGCAAGGGTTCAGTGAGACGCTGGCCAAGCGGGCCGGGCATGTGCCGGGGGTTCAGGACTCGGCGTTCCTGCTGAGGCAGAATGCGATCATCCGGGGGCCGGCCGGGGAACGAGCGGTGCAGCTCGACGGGGTGACTGCCGGCATCGTTGGGATGGAAGGCGCGGCGACGCAGAACCTCGGCTCGGGCGCGTTGTTGATCGCGGGTGGGATCGGTCTGCCCTCTGGCGTGGCGCAGGCGATCGGCGCGCGGCCGGAATCGACCGCACGGTTGCTGGTGGACGGATATGCCCGTACCGTCAGGGTGCGCGCGGTGCTCGGTGAAGGCACGATCGGTGCGCTTGCCAGCAGCGGCGTAACCGTCGTGCTACTGCCCTACGCGCAGACGCTCACCGGGCAGACGGGGCGTGTGACAAACGTCCTCATCCGCACCCAGCCGGGCAAGACCCGTCAGGTTGCTACTGAGCTGCGCGCGCTCGCCGGCAATCGGCTGGACGTGGTGCCAGCGGATAATGAACTGCAACTTGTCGAGGGTGCCGCAGCGCCGACCACACAATCCACGGCGCTCTTTGTCGCCATCTCGGTGATGGTCGGGCTGCTTTTGGCGTTCAACGCGATGCTGTTGATCGCCCCGGAGCGCAGGCGAACAATCGCTGACTTGCGCGTCCAGGGTTTCGACTCCAAACAGGTGCTTGTAATACTCGCGTTTCAGGCTGGACTGCTCGGCATCGCCGCGTCACTGGTGGGAATCCTCGTCGGCTACGTGCTGGCCCACACGCTGTTTCACGAAGTACCGGACTACATCGCCATCGCGTTCCCAGCAAGCGGACATCAAACGGTGCATGTCAGCGAGGTCTTGATCGCGCTCGGCTGTGGCGTGCTGGCGGCACTTCTGGCATCGATGGCCCCCATCTTCGACCTGCGCTCCAGTGAGCCAGTGGACGCCGTGCTGCACAAGCCCGGCGAGCCAGGGCAGAACATCACCCCACAAACGGCCCGCCGCGCCGCGCTCCTGGGTGTCGCTTTGATCGCAGTGGTGACGGTGAGCGTTCTGGTTGACTCTGGCCTGACCGCTGGTGGCGGGGTGCTGCTGGCAGCGGCGGCGCTCTGTTTCATTCCGCTGGCTTTTCGCGCGGCGAGCTGGCTCATGCGTTACATCGGCCGGGAATATCACGGGGGGATGTTGGCCGTCGCTGTCATCGAACTGGACAGCACCGCAATTCGGTCGGCAGCACTGGCCGGAATAGCGGCGCTCGCCATCTACGGCTCGATCGCCGTGGGCGGCGCGCGCCACGACCTCATCCAGGGCGTTGACCAATTCACCCAACAGACATACCAGTACGCACCGATATGGGTATTTGGTAACGACAAGAATCCTTTTATCACTGACGGCTTCCAAGCTGGCGGAGCGGTAGCTGCCATCGCTCACACACCGGGGGTGGCCTCGGTCAGTGTCTACCAGGGCTCCTATCTCGCTGATGGTTCACGGCTGCTTTGGATACGGGCACGACCCCTCAACAGCCCGGCGTTCCTTCCCTCCAGCCAGCTCTTGCAAGGCAACCTCGCACACGCCTCGACACTCCTCAACCACGGCGACTGGACGGCCGTGTCCAACGCATTTGCCGATGAACACCACCTGCACATCGGCGACACCTTCACCCTGCCAACCCCGGCCGGAACCGCCCGGTTCGCAGTAGCAGCGATCACGACCAATCTCGGATGGCCGCCCGGCGCCATCACCCTCAACACCACCGATTACCGGCGCTGGTGGAACACGACGGACCCCACCGCCTTGGCGGTCGATCTCAAGCCAGGCGTGAGCCTCGGCGCTGGCAAGCGTGCGGTGTCAGCGACACTCGGCGCCCAAAGCGGCCTCCAGGTACTGACCGTCCATGAACGGATCGGTTATCTCGACCGCGTGGCGACTCAGGGTCTGCAAAGTCTCAGCGAGATTTCCACCCTGCTGCTGTTGACGGCGGCGCTGGCGCTCGCCGCCACGTTCTCGACAGCCATCTACCAGCGACGCGCGCGGCTGGCCGCCCTCAAGGCCGACGGCTTCGATCGACGCCAGCTCTGGCGCGGCCTGCTGCTGGAGAGCGGGGTCATCCTCGCTATCGGCTGCCTCGATGGCGTTGTGCTCGGGGTCTACGGACACACCCTCGCCGACCGCTACCTGCGGCTCGGCACCGGCTTTCCGGCGCCCTTCTCGTTGGGTGTGCCGCAAGCCATCCTGACGCTGCTCGTCGTCGTGGGGATCGCGCTCGTGGTGATCGCGCTGCCCGGCTACTCGGCGGCCGGAATCGATACACACGTCAGTTTGCAGGAGTGATATTGCGCGCCTAGCCTGCACGCGGGACCATATCGTGTGTCCTGCGTACCAAACCGGCGGATGGCCAGTGCGGCGGCCTTCGCATCGGCCGCGCGCAGCTATTGGCTTGATGTCTTCCCCATCGTTCGTCGGGAGTTCCGTCGCCTGCGGAGCGAGGCCGGTCGGATTCCTGACCCCACCCTGCGGCGCTTGGCGCTTGAAACACAAGAGTCCAAGTGGGCGAATCTGGAGGGGGCCGCGGTCTTTGCCGTCTTCGTCCCGTCCGCATATCGATACGCCGTCGCTCGTCTGCTGGTCGGCTATCAGGCCGCCTTCGACTACGCCGACACGCTGATGGAGCAGCCAAGCGATGCCCCAGCCGCGAACGCCCGACAGCTCCATGCCGCGCTCGTCGCCATCCTCGAACCCGGCCGTCCCCAACCCGACTACTACCGCCACCACGCTTACTGCCACGACGGTGGCTACCTCGTCCGACTGGTCGATGGTTGCCGCGCGTTGGTTGCCCAGCTACCCGCCTACCGGCCGGTAGCCGCCAGAGTGATCGAGAGCGCTCAGCGTGGTGTCGAATATCAGTGCCGCATCAGTCTCTCCACCCACCATGATCATCCAGCACTGAGCCGGTGGGCCACACAGGCAATCCCATGCCGTTCGCTGCGGTGGTGGGAGATATGGGCGTCGTGCGGATCTTCGCTAGAGACCCTGGCTCTCTTGGCCGCCGCCGCCGACCCGACAACAAACGACTGCCACGCTCACGCGATAGGTGCCCTGTACTGGCCGTGGGGCGGAGCGCTGCACGGGCTCCTGGATTGCCTCATCGATCACGCCGACGATACTGCCCACGGCCGACCCAATCTTCTCGATCTCTACACCTCATCGCACGAGACCGCCGAGCGCATGGCATTCCTCACCGCCGAATCTGTCCGACTCGCCACAGCAGCCGGGATTGACCACAGCCTTATCCTCGTCGGCATGGTGAGCCTATACATAGCTGACGAGCAAGCGTGGGTTCCCAAGGCGCGCCCTGCCGCTGAAAGCATCCTTGATGCTTTGGGTGACCTGGCGACGCCAACGTTATTTGTGCTGCGTGCCCGCCGACTTACGCACGCTGGCAACTCCTGAAAGACGGACTCCATCGAACGGCGTATCCGGTTCGGGATACCTATTGACGGTATACCTAGTTAGGGACTTCATTTAGCCGCGCGTGTCGGCCATGCTTGATCGTACGATGACCGACAAGGCGCGAACCGGACTGTTGAATCGGCATAGCGAGCTGGTAGCCCACTCGTTACCGGAAAGCTCGGAGAGCATCAAATCGGCCGTCGTACCAACAGGTCCAGGACACCACGGGCCGGACCCCTTCCTTGTGGGTCCGGCCCGCATCTTCGAGGGACAGGCAAAAACCGACGCCGCCCTGGCGCCGCGTGGAGAGGTAGGGCAGCTCAGAGTGGGTGTCCGCTGGAGGCAGGACCAGCGGGCATCCACTCTGACACCATCAATGAGTCGATCCATTCAATGCTGGAATGCCAAGAAGAACACCACCCATTTTTACGGCCGATAACGTCGGCGAATGGACACAGTCGGTTCCCGTCCTGCGCGAACCACGCTACTCACAGTCGCTTGAGCGCGGCCTGGCGATCTTGAATTGTTTCACGCCCGACTCCCCGGTCCTCGGGATCGCTGATGTCGCAGACGAACTCGGGATGAGTCGCAGCACCACTCACCGCTATTTCATCACGTTGGTCGCGCTGGGGTATCTCGAACAGGTCAAAAAACGCAAGTACCGACTGGCACTGTCGGTCGTCGATCTTGGTATGTCAGCGATGAGCAACATGGGCATCCTTGCGCATTCCCGTCCGCTGCTCCACGAGTTGCGCCGGCAGGCCGGGTATACCACGAGCCTGGCGGTCATCGACGGAACAGATATCCTTTATCTTGACCGTGCGTCAAGCACTCGTCGCGGGCAACGCAGGATTGACCTTAGACTCGCCATCGGCTCACGTTTGCCAGTCCACTGCACGGCAATGGGAAAGCTCTTGCTTGCCTATCTCTACCAGGAGGGCCAGCAAGATATACTAGACAACCTCAAACTGTCAAAGCACGGGCCAAACACCATCCGCTCCAAGAAAGCGCTGCGGTCGGAGTTGGAGGCTATCCGCGAGGTCGGACTCGCGGTAGCCGACGAGGAGCTAGCGCCAAACCTCATCTCTATAGCGGCGCCAGTCCGATGTGAGTCACGCGAGGTAATTGCTGCTATCAACCTGGCCGCGAATAAGGAAGTCATCCATACCGAGCAGTTGGTTGGCGCGCTCGCTCCCCACCTTATCTCGACCGCCGACCGCATCTCGGTCCGCATGGGCTACAGGCGCGAGGACGAGCCGCACAGTGGGAGCAACAGAGTCTACCAGCTAAATATTGAGCGATAAATGCGGCGTTTCGCCTTGGCATCACGCAGCTCGCTGAATCACCGTCCGATGTGGTCTTCCCTACCCGCCCGAACCGAATATGGTGCCGACGGCACAGTCAAAAATGTTGGCCAAAGACCTTTCTTTGGAGAGTCATTATGGCGGTGATACTAGATACCGTCCAGCGTGACGCGATTCGCAAGTTTGTCCTGAGCGATATTGTCGAGGCCGGAATGCTGGCCGTAGCGTTGGAAGAGGGTGAGGACACCCTTCAGCGCTTGCGCGCTTTGCTCCAACAGTCGATGCGTCTCTTGAGTCAAATCGGGTGGGAGAAGGTCGGCACCCAGGGGCAGTACGAGGTGTTTCTCTCCGACGCCGACCGGTTGATGATCTTCGAGCGGTTTCACGAACGGGCGACTAATCTGATAAACGACGCGATAGGGACCGATGAAGTCCTCAAGGAAACGCTCGCTGTAGCCAAAGTCGCAGAAAACGTACTGAGTGAACTTACCGATGAGACTGCATCTCCAGCTCCGCTGCGCCACCAATCACGAAAGGAGAGCAATGGGGCGTGCGACGGGTTATCTGCCTAACGGCGACATTCTCAGCGATTTTGGGGACGCCTCAAAGGCGCGACGGGCGTTGAAGTCCGAACAGCAGCCATGCGGGCTAGCTCGCCAAGCTGAACGACACATATGATGACAGCGAGCCCGAGTCGGCGAAGTGACACCTATTTGCTGAGGGATGTCCGCGTCAGGGTAATCGACAGAGTACGATCTCGACAGTCAGAGCTTGAGGCTACCATCTTTACGCGTATTCTTGCCGATGTTCCCGATCAGGTGGGCGCCGACGATGTGCTGTACATGGCGGGCTTGCGTGCGACGATCACAGCCATCGTTGAGTACGGGCTGGCAGGCATTGGTATGGGAGACAGCTCGTTAGGTCTCATTCCACCGGTGGCTATTGAACAGGCTCAATACGCGGCACGCCTTGGCGTGAGTTTGGAGACAGTATTGAGCCGCTACATTACAGGCTACAAGCTACTAGTAGAATACATAACGTTTGAGGTAGAAGGCTTCTCGAACAAAAGAGGAGTGTTAGCCCACCTGAATAGCGTTCAGGCGTCATTGCTGGAGCGCATAGTCGCTTCGATCACGAGCGAGTATGGACGCGAAAGTACACGATCTGAGTGTTCGCGCGACCACCGCCGGGCCGAGCGTGTACGACGGGTGTTAAAGGGCGAAGTCGTTGACAACGCGGACCTTGGCTACGACCTTGACTGTTGGCATCTCGGTATTATCGCCACCGGCAAGGGGGCGGGTCAGGCAGTCCACGGAATTGCCGTTGGGTTAGGCCGCGTGCTCTTGTCTGTGCCGCATACCGAGAATACCGTATGGGCATGGATCGGAGGACAACGCATGTGCATGGTTAGTGAAATCGAACGTGTATTGTCAGGTAGATGGCCGAAAGAAGTCTCGCTAGTTATTGGCGAGCCGGCAAAGGGCGCTGAAGGCTGGCGCGTGACCCATCGGCAAGCTCAAGCGGCCCTAAGAGTCGCGCTACGCGAGCCAACAAAACTCACTCGATATGCCGATGTAGCACTTTTGGCGGCCGTGTTGCAGGACGATCTCCTTGCAAGATCATTAGCCGATATCTACTTGTCACCGCTCGCTCTCCACACGAACACGGGGACAACCTGGCGTCAGACGTTGCACGCCTACTTCGATGCTGCTCAGAATGTTTCGCGCACGGCCACCAAGCTGCACGTCACTCGACCAACGGTCGAAAAGCGCTTGAATGCAATCGAATGCGCACTTGGTCGCCCGCGCCAAGCTTTGACTACTACCACACCGGTTCACCTGTCAGGCAGTTATCGCCCCAGCCCGCCGAGGTCCAATGCCATTCACAAATCCTGTCTGACGTCCCCACATAGTAGATCCACTGGTCACCGGAGGACGGTTCGCGCACGACAGTTGGGCTTGTTTTGGCTGCCACGTCTTCACCGCTGAGGCAGTTATCGCCCCAACCCGCCGACGTCCAATGCCATTCACAGACGCGCCCCGACGTGCCCGTATAGTCGACCCACTGGTCACCAGAAGCATGTTCGCGCACGACAGTTGGGCTGGTCCCAGCTGCCACGTCTTCACCACTGAGGCAGTTATCGCCCCAGCCGGCAGACGTCCAATGCCATTCGCACACGCGCCCCGACGTGCCAGTGTAATAGATCCACTGGTCACCGGAGGACGGGTCGCGCACGACAGTTGGGCTTGTTCCGGTGGCCACGTCTTCACCGCTGAGGCAGTTATTGCCCCAACCCACCGACGTCCAATGCCATTCACAGACGCGCCCCGACGTGCCCGTATAGTCGACCCACTGGTCACCAGAAGCATGTTCGCGCACGACAGTTGGGCTGGTCCCAGCTGCTACGTCTTCGCCGCTGAGGCAGTTATTGCCCCAGCCGGCAGACGTCCAATGCCATTCGCACACGCGCCCCGACGTGCCAGTGTAATAGATCCATTGGTCACCGGAGGACGGGTCGCGCACGACGGTTGGGCTGGTCCCGGCTGCCACGTCTTCACCACTGAGGCAGTTATTGCCCCAGCCGGCAGACGTCCAATGCCATTCGCACACGCGCCCCGACGTGCCAGTGTAATAGATCCACTGGTCACCAGAAGCATGTTCGCGCACGACAGTTGGGCTGGTCCCAGCTGCTACGTCTTCGCCGCTGAGGCAGTTATTGCCCCAGCCCGCCGAGGTCAAATGCCATTCACATAGCCGTTCGGTCGCGCCCGGATAGTCGATCCATTGATCTTCCGAGATAGAGTCACGGACAGCCCACCGAGAACTCGCCTCACCTTCTAGCGTGCTGACTGTCTGGTTAGCTCCGTAGGTTGTTCCGGCGGAGCTCATAGCGACTAGGCGATAATCGTACGTCGTGCCGGGCTTTAGTCTAGAGACGGGCGCGCTCGGACTGCTACTACCAGAACCGACTTCTACGTTAGGCGTCGATGAGCCGTAGGATGTGGTTTCACCGTATTCGAAGTGGTAGGTCGTGTTAAGGCCGTTTCCGTTCACTTTCCCATTCAGAGTGGCCTCTTCTTCCTGGATGCCTGATGCTGCACTTGTGGTCACCGTCGGTGGGGGTGGCGGCGGCGTCGGGTGTTGCCAGACGCGCACGTAGTCGATGTCCAGTTCGTCTGGGACCACAAGTTTCCCGCCGCATGAGCAGGGAGCAGTCATATCCATGACCAAATACTGCGGAGTCGAGTTGATTTTGCTCGATGTTACCTGCCCTACTTGGGTGCCGTCATAGTAGAAAGTGACTACTCCTGGTTCCCAATTGACGCCGTAGGTGTTCCAGCCCGGGCGGTTCCCAGCACAACTCCCGGTGCCACCCGGGAACGGCGGGTGGAAGTGGTAGCAAGCTTCTCCGTTGAGACCCTCCATTGTGTCGATCTCAGTTTCATGGTTTCCAGGCAGACTCCAAAGCGCTGGCCAGTCAGGAATACATCCTCCCAGTGAGCATTTTTCTTCGGTCCCGACGACGTAGGCGCGCCATTCGACATAGCCGTATGAGTACTGGAAACCGGTATGGCCGGAAACGCCATCATTCGGATTCGACTCCACCAGAGAGCCGGTGTATTCGGAGTGCGTGCCTTCGCACGTGTTGGATTCTTTGCGCAGCCAGAGGTGAAGGTACCCATCGCCTGGCTGGTTCACGAGGGCCGACGAGAGGCACCGTTCGCTCTCCGCTGAGATCCCGCCGTGTTGCCAGCCGGGAGTCCACAATGATGTGTTGAGCCCGGAGGAGCTGAATTCTTCGTTCAGCTTAAGCTGCCAGGTACCCGGAACCCCGTTAGGCATCGGTTCGGCCTGGGAGGCAGCGACTCCTACGCATGCAAGCACTACGACCGCCGCGGTGAACGAACCGGCCAGCCAAGTCGCCAGGCGACGAGGTCGCGAAAGCGTCGCTTTCCGTATCCCACGCCGGCTGTCTAGCTCGTATCCGTCCACCTTCGATGTTGAGTCCAAGCCCCGGCGTGACATCCCTGCCTCCTCGTCGTATCGGTCGAGCGCCAGGACGCCGTCTCTTCCAAAAGAGACATCCCGGTACTCGGTACTGGTCTGTTGACTGGCGGTCCTGCCGCCAGTGGTACCGTGGCCGTAATCAGTACCAGCGTTGCCATGCGTCGGCAATAGCGTCCTGCCCAACCAGACGCCGCGATTTTGGGCATGTGCCCAGAGTGCCGATCGTCAGCAAGATCCCGCTCGGGTCGGGGCATCGCAGCCGCCGAGCGAGGAATCGGCCCTGCTAAGGCTCATTCAGTTCGTCAAGGGAAAGCGCTACTTCCAAGTCCGGAAGGCACGTGCGCAGCGGCCGCCCGATGACCTGCTCGGCGGTGCGCAGGCGGTTTTCGACCGTCTGCCGAACCACCCCTAGCGACCTAGCCGCGCGCGAGGTACGTCGGCCAGCTGCAAAGTACGCATGCAGCGTTGCGCGCAGCTCCGAGCTGCGGTCGCCGAGAGGCGATAGATATATCTCCAGAAGTGACCTCGCTAGGGTTTCATCGTTTAGCGTTGCAGCAAGGAGCGCCACGTCGACGTATCTGGTGAGTTTCTGCGGCCTGCGGAGCACAACCGTTAGGGCGGCTTGGGCTTGGTGGTGGGTCAGAAGCCATCCCTCAACTCCTCGCCCCGACTCGCCTATCGCAAGTGAGACCTCCCCGGGCCACGTCGCCGGCGATAGGCGCTCGATATCTGAGCCGACAAGTCTCCGTCGACCACCAAGCCATCCCCACACAGTCTCGTCGCTTCGGGACACTGTCAAGAGGTCCCGATCGAGCGCCGTGGCCAAGGTGCTGACGGCCTCCTTCGCCCTCTTGCCAGTGGCGATTACGCCGAGGTGCCACGCCTCTAGCTCATAACCCAGCTCAGCCGAGTCGACGTGTCTGCCAGCGAGCAAACCGAGCACAAGCTCTGCTCGGCGTCGTTCGGGCGAACGCCCGGCCCGCTCGACCTCACGGGTGTACTCGTCAGTGACCGCGACTATTAGACGATCTAGCAACGATGCGTGTCTCATCTGAACGCGCCGCAAAGAATCCTCGTGGCCCAGCAAGTAACCACTAGCGGCCTCATCCATGACAAAGTCCCAAACCAATGCGTACCCCGCGATATACCGGCGTAGCACCGTGTCTAGGCGTATGCGGATACGCGCGGCTTGCCGTGCCTGTGCAATCGCGGCCGACGGGATCGGCCCCGACCACTCTTCTCCTTGCTCGACGCCCACCAGGGCGTACTCCACGATCGATACGATCGCAGCGCGAAGCCCGAAGACGTACTCCGGGTCTTCCAAGTGTGGGCTCTCAGCGACGATCTCACGGACACGTCTGAGGATTGCTCGCTCGATCTCTACTCGCCTGGAGTAGAGCCGCGCGATTACGGTCGACATTGCCGTATCGGGCGAGGTCACGCCAGCAGGGCCGTCAGACCCAATGTCCACTCGGGTTTTGCCCTATCAACCAAGCCATATCGTCAACAACATCGGCACTTCCCGCCCGATGCTTGAGGTGGGGCAGGGTCCACCGATGAAAATAGTTCAAGCTTCCTATCGCGCGGACGCGAACGGACAATGAGACCCGTCTGCTAAGCGCCGACCCGGTGGACGAACAGGCCGCGTCGCTGTTCACCTACCAGCTTTAGATGTCTCACCGCTTCCTCGACCCCTGGATAATCCGAATGGGTGAAGTCGTCGAACACCACGACGGACCCCTCTCCAAGCACGGGACGCCAGGCTTCGACCTCACGTATGGTGTCATCCTTGGAGTGCGAGCTATCGATGTACAGCAGCTCGACCATCTCACTGTCTGGTGGGCCCTCATCGCCCGAAGCGCCCACGAACGCCAGCCGCCTCCGGGTCCCTGGACTCACCAGTCGCAAATACCGTTCACGCTCGGGCCGCTCAATTGGGTCGTAACTCATGACTACCCGCCCCGGGTCCGCCAAGGCCAGCGAGATAGCTGTCCACGCGGTCCCGGTCCCAAGCTCGACGACCCGTCGACGCCCGCGTGCGGCACTCAACAACACCGCAAGCTTTCGCGGGTCTGTACGCGAAACTGGGCTAAAACCATCCTCCCCACGCGACGCGAGCCTCCACGCGCGCCATTGGAACAGCGCTACCCTCGGTGGCAAGATCCGGAGTTCCGCCAGAAGCCTGATTTCCCGTCGCAGTTTTCGAGCGTGCTCCCGCACCCGTCGATCCTACACGCTAACCACGGAACCCGCCTGTCCAGCATTGAGCGCGCTCCAGAACGTAGATCGCGCATCGTTCGTCTAGTGCTCTGACTTTCTAGGTTGACGATATGTCTCTTGGCTTCTTGGGCTAGGACCCGGAAGCTATCGACCGTGAGCCCACTGGAGCGCTTCGCGGCCAACCTCAAGGCAGTTCGGGCCGAGCGTGGCTGGTCCCAAGAGGACCTATCGCGAGCGACCGGTCTACACACGACAGCGATCTCGAAGGTGGAGCGCGGGATACGCGCGCCTCGTTTCCCCACGATTGTGCTTTTAGCTGAAGCGCTCGAAATCCCCGCCGGCCGGTTGTTTGACCACATCCCATGAGCCGTTTCTGACCGACACTGTAACCCGGCCGTCACTGGTGCGAGACCCATACGGCAGCGGTGAAAGAGCGTGGCCGTGCCAAGCCCGATCGCGTTCTCGGGAATACGAAGCCGCTGCACCAGTTCACCGACCTGCCAGGGCCAGTCCTCGGCGAGCACAGCATGAGAATCGCGGCCTCCACGCCCCGCCTCCGCTCGTACGGCATCAAGTAAGTAGCTGGTGTTGCATGGGAGATCGTTCCTCCTGTGCTGGGCTTCGGCGTGACACGCAACGGTTGCCTCCTCCGGTTCTGGTACGGCTACTACACGGGGGCGCGATCCCGTGCGTGATTCAGCGAGCACACAGGGAGTACCACTTGTTCCCGGACTTGTATGACCGCGTGACGGCGATGGCGGGCCGTCAGCCGGACACGGCGATCGGAGATAAGGGGCTCTCTGTCTCCTCTTGCTTTGAGCACACGACTGAACGACACGGCCCCTGTCTTCCCTTCGCGCGCGAGCGGAGGGCACGAGCGCCACGACTACGAGAGGTTTGGTAGCCACGGCGTGAAGTGCTGCGAGCACCGCGGCGGCGTCATGTATCAGACTCGCTTCCCACCGGACAACGGTAAGCCTCGCCTGTGGTTCCGCTGCACGTTCCAGTTCACGCCGCAGTGTGCAGGCGAACGGACGATCTCCTGCTCCCGAAGACTGGCGGACCCTCATTCCACTCGCGAGCGCGAACGCGCTCTACTGCCCGGCCCGGATCGCAGCCGATCGGCAGCACGGCCGTGGTTTTGACGCCGACGACGCCGGTCTGAGGTCCACAACCACGTCCTCAGCGGCTTCGCAGCGCCGCACCAACCGCCTTACGCGCTGCTTTTCAGGGCCGTGCAGGCCGACCATCGCGGCCGCCAGTTCTTGGGAGATCACCTCTCCCATCCCCCGAGCCAAAGGCGCCACTTGTTTACGAGGACAAACTATCGGACTCCACGACGCAGACAAGTCGCCGGGTGTGCATCAGCACCCAGCCTCCGGCCCGCAAAGCCGGCGGCAAGCCAGAACCCGGACGAAATCGAGACCCGATGTGGTACTCGCGAGCGGTACTCGCCGCCATGACGGACCATCAGCCGAACAGCAAAGCCCAAAGAAAAAGCGTTATTTTCCAGGACTTTTGTTGGACGGGAGCGACGGGACTCGAACCCGCGGCCTCCGGCGTGACAGGCCGGCGCTCTAACCAACTGAGCTACGCCCCCGCGAAGAACGACGCGAGAAGGAAAACCCCTCTGCGGCTCAACGCGCTGAGCACAGTATGCCAAGCCGCGCCGCAGGACGCCAGCGACCGGCAGCGCACGTCGATGCGCCAAACTGGCCAAGCAGCCAGGAATGAGGTAGGCTGCGCGAGTGACCCTCGTCGGCCCCCCGCCCCCGAAGCCGTTCAACCCATTCGCGGTGATGGTGGACGACCTGCGCAAAGAACGCGCGAGCAAGGTGCCCTACCCACCCGGGGACACCAACTTCAGCATGGCGCGGACGCGCCGCTTCGCCCACGATCCGCTGCCGCTGCTGCTGGAGTGCTACGAGAAGCACGGGCCCGTGTTCACGATCAAAGTGCTCCACGGCAACGTCGTGTTCATGCTGGGGCCGGCGGCCAACCACTACATGACGGTGTCGCACGCGCAGAACTTCATCTGGCGCCCGTCGCACTTCCGCGACCTGATCGGGTTGCTGGGCGACGGGCTGTTGACGATCGACGGGGACTTCCACCGCCGCTCGCGCCAGATCATGCTGCCGGCATTCCACCGTGAGCGGATCGCGGCGTCGATCGATGTGATGCGTCAGGAGACCGAACGCGCGCTGGAGCAGCTGACGCCGGAACGCACCGTGGACCTGTACAGCTGGACACGGCGGCTGGCGATGCGGGTGGCGATGCGCGCGCTGTTCGGGCTCGACCCCGACGGCGAGCCCGCGCGGGGCACGGACGCGGCGGATCTGTTCGAGCGCGCGCTGTCGTTCTACGCCACCGAATACACCTCGCGCTTCCTGCGCGGCCCACGTACGCCGTACGCCCGCTTGCAAAGCGCGGCAAAGGAGCTCAACAAGATCATCTACGCCGAGATCAACCACCGCCGGGCGACGGGGGCGCGCGGAGAGGATGTGCTCAGCCTGCTGCTGGACGCGCACGACGAGGACGGCAGCTCGCTCAGCGACCGGCAGGTACGCGATGAGGTGATGACACTGCTGTTCGCCGGCCACGACACGACGACCTCGACGGTGTCGTTCATGTTCTACGAGCTGGCGCGAAACCCCGAGATCGCCGATCGTCTGGTGGCCGAGCAGCACGAGCGACTGCACGGCGAACCGCCCACCGCCGAGCAGCTGATGGGTGGCGAGCTGCCGCAACTGGAGATGGTGCTGGAGGAGACGCTGCGGATGTACCCGCCCGCCTGGATCGGCCCGCGCCGCTCGCTCGAGCCGTTCGAGTTCGAAGGCCTCGAAGTCCCCGGCAGCGCGTACGTGAACTACTGCTCGTGGGCCTCCCACCACCTCCCCGACGTGTGGCCCGACCCGGAGCGCTTCGACCCCGAGCGCTTCGCCCCGGGATCCCGCGAGGAGATCCCCAAGGGTGCCTACGTCCCCTTCGGCGGCGGCTCGCGCACGTGCATCGGAATGCGCTTTGGGCAGCTGGAGGTGCGCACGATCGCGACGCTGATCCTCAGCCGCTTCGAACTGGAGCTACCGCGCGACTTCAAGCTGAGCATCCGCCAGATGCCCACGATCAGCCCGCGCGAGGGCTTGCCGATGACGGTGCGCGAGCGCTCCCCGGCGCTGGCAGCCGCCGCGTAGACGCCACCCTCAGTGTAACCGCGCGGCCACGCTCACCCGATAGTCGGGATCGGCAGTCTCCGTGGAGGGCGTATCGGCAACTGCGATCGACTGCACGTCGATACTCGGCACCGAGAGCAGCGTGACTTTGACGAGCCCAGCGAACAGGGAGCCCTGGGGCTGGGCGACCAGCTTGCCTTCGACGGCGCTGAGCTGCACGTTGAGCGCGGTGGTCACCCCGAAGAGGTTGCCCTTCACGCGCATCGTCGCCCCCCCGGACTTGCTGGCGAGCAGTTCGAAGCCGGTGCTGCCCGGAAGCATGGCGCGCAGGTCGGCTTCGCTGAGCAGGCCGTCGATGTAGATGCCATCGCCGCGCTTGCGCAGGTCGACGTCGCTCAACTCGAGCGAGCCCATGTGCATGCCGGCGGCGTGTATGTCCAACCGCTGCACGCCGCGCGCACGACCCATCAGCCGATTTGCCTCGGCGGGACTCATGTCGATGGCGCCGGCGGCCACGGTCGCCGACTGGGCATGGCCCCACAACAGCTCGACCGCGGGAAACGCGCTGACGGAGACGCTGTGCACGACGCCGTAGCGTGCCAGTTCGCTGCGCACCCGCTGTGCCGCCAGTTTGGGGAGCAGTAGCTGCGCGAGACCCAGCAGCACCACCACCCCCCCGACGGCCCCCAGTGCGATCCGACCTGACCTGCGACGACCCGAGCCCATCCGGGTAGTTTGGCAGGGAAACATTTATTTGGATTAAGCGCCCCCGCGGGGCTGGAGACCAACGAAGCGCTCTCGATCGCCCGCAGGCGGACGCAGCGCCCGCGGGGCGGGCCCACAGGCGATATGACGAGGGGCCCCACCCCGGATATGACAAGGTCCACCACCGATGTGACCCGGAACGCTAGCCTTGTGAGGACGGTACCCCGGATACGGGGGCGCGTAGCTCAGCTGGCCAGAGCACCTCGTTTACACCGAGGGGGTCGCCCGTTCGAGTCGGGCCGCGCCCACTACGAAGAGCCGACTTACGCGGCCGGCGGCTTGGCCCGCACCGCGGGGAAGATCGTGCCCAGCAGGCCGCGGGTAGTTGCCATCCAGAAGTTGAGTTGATCGAAGTAATCGCGCCAAAGCACGATCTGGCCGTCGTGAACGTCGAAGCGCCCGCACACCCAGAACTGGATGCGCAGCCGGCCGAGCTTCATGACGTCGGTGCGCTCGGTGAGCACCGACGATCCGTTTGCCGAGATCGTGTGCAGGTAAACCTCGAACCCAGCCCCGTCCAGACCGAGCGTGGCCCGCAGAAGCCGCCGTACGCGCTCACGCCCGTGCACGGTGGGCAGCCCGACGTTCACGTACTTCACGTCCACCGCCAACAGCTCTGCCGCTCCGTCGATGTCCTCGGTGCGGAGCAGATCCAAGAACCGCTCGACCACTTGCGTCGGCGCTGAGTGGCTCTCGTGTGGGCTGGCCTGGCGACCCTCGGCATCATTGAGCACGTCCGCCATGCCACCACTATACGGCTGTCACTCGCTCACAGGAGCCGCCCGGCGCACGCGGCCCTACTAGGATCTCCTCCCCGTGAGCGACTCTGCCATCCGTATCGCCGTGATCGGCGCCGGACCCGCCGGCTTCTATGCCGCCGGCCACCTGCTCAAGGACTCCGAGGAGCGGATCGAGGTGGACATGCTCGAGCGCCTGCCGACGCCTTGGGGACTCGTGCGCTCCGGCGTGGCGCCCGATCACCCGAAGATCAAGTCGGTCACGCGCGTCTACGAGAAGACCGCCGCCCATCCCCGCTTCCGCTACTTCGGCAACGTCGAGCTCGGTCTGCACGTGACGCGCGAGGAGCTGCTCTCGCACTACCACGCGATCGTCTATGCGACCGGGTCCCCCGCCGACCGACCGTTGGGGATCCCCGGCGAGGAGCTGCAGGGGAGCTGGGCGGCAACGGACTTCGTCGGCTGGTACAACGGCCATCCCGACCACCCCGACCTCGAGTTCGACCTCGCCGGCGAGCGCGCCGTGGTGATCGGCAACGGCAACGTCGCGCTGGACGTCGCGCGGATGTTGGTGCTCTCCCACGAGGAGCTGTCCCGCACCGACGTCGCCGACCATGCCCTGCGCACGCTGGAGCACAGCGGGATTCGCGAGGTGGTCGTGCTCGGGCGGCGCGGCCCCGCGCAGGCGGCCTTCACCAACCCCGAGCTGCTGGAGCTGGGTGAGCTCGACGGCGCCGACGTGGTCGTCGATCCCGCCGACCTGGAGCGCGCGTTGGCGGTGCCCGACCCCGCGATCGACAAGATCTCGGAGGGCAACGTGCGGATCCTGCGTGAGTTCGCCGAGCGCCCGCTGCGCGGAGAGCCCCATCGGGTGGCGTTGCGCTTCTTGCTCTCCCCCGTCGAGCTCGTCTCTGACGAGCACGGGCGTGTGGGGGGAGTGCGGGTGGCACGCAATGAGCTGGTGGCCGCGCCCGACGGGCGGCTGCGCGCTCAGGCGACCGAGGAGTACGAGACGATCCCGGCCGGCCTCGTATTCCGCGCGATCGGCTATCGCGGCGTGGCGCTGCCCGGGGTGCCGTTCGACGAGCACACCGGCGTGATCCACAACGAGCGCGGGCGCGTGCTCGGCGCCGCGGGTCCGCTGCCCGGGGAGTACGCCGTCGGCTGGATCAAGCGCGGCCCCACCGGGGTGATCGGCACCAATAAGAAGGACGCGCAGGAGACCGTCAACGCGATCTTCGAAGACCTCGGTTCCGGGCTGCTGCTGGACCCGCCGGCACCCGCTCCAGAGGAGTTGCTGAGCACGCTGCGCGCGCGCCAACCCGAACTCGTCACCTACGCCGGCTGGTCGGAGATCGACCGCCACGAGCGCTCGCTGGGCGAGCCCTCTGGGCGCCCGCGGGTGAAGCTCACCCGCATCGAGGAGATGCTGCGGGTGGCGGCCGCGCAGCACCCCGAGTCCTGAGCGCGGCGCCACCAAGCCGGGGCACACGCAGGTACGGCGACGCAGCCCCGTTATCGGTGGATCCACGGCGGGGCGCACCTGAATCGATCTGAGCAGCACTCCCGAGTACCGCCGATCACCGATTTGACCCGTGCCCCGGGTTGGCTGTCCAGAAAAAACGATCAATGCCACCTAATTGGAACTCCCTGTATAGGGGCGTATTCGCAGAAATAAAATAGACATCTGTTCGAATAAATGGAGGCAAGGTGGAAAACGGGGGTATACAGAACGAAAATCCTGTTGTGGCCCGACGTTGGGACGGGCGCCAGGAGATTTCAACAAGGGAGCGATCTGCATGTTTTCGAAACCCCCTCGGGAGGCGCGCAGGCGCCTGCATAAGGCCCACGGGCCCTTTAGGACACCGATCCACCCTCGCGGCGGACTCGCGGCAGTGTCGGCGACGCTGGTCATGGCGCTCGCGGCGCTGCCCACCGCCTCCGCACTCGCAAGCCCCGGCGCCTCACTCCCCGGCGGGGGCGCAGGTAGCGCGCAACGGCCCAACCTGTCGGTGGGCCAACTGGTGGCGCCCGGCGAACTGCTGAGCACCGGAGAACTGCAGAAACTGCTCTCCAACTTGCCCCTCAACGATCTTTCCGCCGCACGGCTCGCTCACTACCTCGCAGCGCTCGAAGGTGTCAGCGTGCTCGCCGAACTTAAAATGGGGCTGCTCAGCCACGAAGAGCTGGGCGCCGCCGGCCTTGAAGAAAGCCTGCGCAAAGCGATCGAACAGCTCGGTCCCAGCGCCAAGCTCGGGGAACTCACGGAAGTGGAAGACATTCTCCCGGCGCTCAAGAGGGCGCTCGAAGGCAAGGTCGGCGGCCTGCTCGCGGCGCTGCTCGGCGAGCTGGGCGCCGAAACGGGGCTCGAAAGCGCACTTGGCTCGCTCAACCTCGAGCAGTTGGTCGGCTCGCTGCTGCAGTCCACCACGCCCCACGAACAGCTCGCCGGTGAACTCTCCGGCCTCGCCGGCGGCCTCTTCGGAGAGCTCGGCGCCGAACACAAGCTGGAAGGGCTACTCGGCGGCTCCGAACTCACCAACGGCTTCGCGCCGAAGAGCGTCAAGGGAGTCGCCGAACAGCTGAACACCACGCCGCTGGCGGTCAGCGAAGAACTCGGGCAAACCGCTGCACAACTCCCGGAAAGCGCCACGATGCTCACCGCCCCCCTGAAGGACGGCAAGCTCGCAGGGGTCGCCCCCGCGGTCAAAGGGCTCGTCACCGGGGTACTGAGCGACCTCAGCGAAGAAGCCCCCGCAGGCGAAGAAGAAGGGGGCGGCAAAGGCTCGGGCGAAGGCAGCGGCAAAGGCTCCGGCGAAGGCACGGGCTCAGGCGAAGGCAAAGGCTCGGGCACGGGCACAGGCTCGGGCAGCGGCGAAGGCGGTAAAGGAAGCGGCTCGGGCGAAGGCAAAGGCGGCTCCGGGGAAGGCAAGGGCTCCGGCGGCCAGGGCGGCACTGCCTCCGGCGGCTCGACGACGGTGCTGCTGACGGTGCCCAGCACCTCCCCAGCGGCAACCGCCACCAAACAGAGCACCGGCAAGGTCTCCGTCCTCAGCCATAAGGTGCATGGCCACGTGGCCACGGTCGTGCTGAGCGTTCCCGCCGCCGGCACCGCCACGCTCACCGGCAAAGGAGTGCGCGGCACCAGTAAGCAGGCGGCGAGAGCCGAGCGCCTGACGCTGCAAGTCAGCCTCTCGCGAGCAGCCTCCGCGTCGCTGCGCCACCACCACCGGTTGGCAGTGAGGCTCGACGCCTCGTTCCATCCCACCAGCGGCTCCAACTCCTCCGCCACGGTGGCGGTGGTATTCGGGTAGGCCCGGCATCTGCCAGACTGTTGCGCTGCGCGCCGTTAGCTCATCGGGCAGAGCGCCGGACTTTTAATCCGGTGGGGCGGGTTCGAGTCCCGCACGGCGCATAGCGCAAAAGCCTTTATTGGTGCAGGTTTCGGGAGTCCGGCGGTCAGGCTAAGCCTCTTTTTCGGGCCTTGTGTTCCCGAACCGTGTTCCCCAGGTGCCCACGAATGTGCCATAACGCCGCCCTGCCGCTTCGGCACAGGTAGGAGCAAACCCCCGCCGATGCACCCATCGGGTAGCGGGGTCGTGGACATGTCGGGGGACTGAGGTAGGGTGACCGCGCTGATTCATGCCTGCGGGACTACCGCGGACCGACTGGGGAGGCAGAAGAATGTCGATCGACCCACAGGTCGGAATGTCGCCGGTGCCGGCGGCTGAACGAGCGTCGGCAGACTACGGCGACCCCTCCGGCCCGAAGGCGGGGTTTTGGACGCGCTTTGGCGGACTGCTCCTCGATGGGGTGATCCTCGGCGTCGCCAGCGTCGTCTTGCGGGTGGCCCTCAAAGGAGCAGGCGAGGGCTTCTCGCTGTTGGCGACCGGCGCATACTTCACGCTGTTCGTGGGCACTCGCGGCCAGACGCCGGGCATGAGCGCGATGGGGATACGAGTGGTCAGCGTTGACGGCTCCGGCTCGATCGGTTACGGCCGCGCTTTCATCCGCTGGATCGGCGGCTACCTGTCGTGGATCGCGTTCGGTCTCGGCTTCTTCTGGATGCTCTGGGACCGAGAGAAGCAGTGCTGGCATGACAAGTTCGCCTCCGACGTTGTGGTGCCTGTTAGGCGGGGTTGAAGCTGTCGGTGCGCGGCTGAGGTCTCGGTGCGGCCACTCGCAGGAGGCGCGCGTGCAATCCTTCCGTGGGGCGCTACGATGAGTCGATGAAGACAACTGGCAACATTGATGAGCAGGAGGTGCTCGCGGAGTTCCGCGGGGCCAACGACGGCTGGGGGCGCGCGCTCGAGGCGCACCGTATGGCGCCCCCCGACCAGGGGTTCGCAGGGCGACTGGCCGGACTCGCTGCGGCCGCGCGGGAGCAGGCGCGGGTTTGCCGCAACGCGGATGCCGCCGGCTTTGAATGGCCGCCGCATCGCGCGGCCGAGGCGCGCCCGCCGTACGAGCTGCAGCCGGGCACCGGCCGACGTGGCTCCAAGCGGTCGTGGCGGCGTTTCGACGAGGCGGTCGAGCGCCTCAACAGCGTGGTCGCCGGCCGCGACATCCTCGCCGTCGGCGATGCCTACGAGGAGCTTGCCTCCGTCGCGGGCGAGCTCGCCGAGGCGGTTGAACAGGAAGACGCGGGCAGTAGCCAGCGGACGCGCGGACGCGCGCGTCGCTAAGCCTGAGCAAGGCGGCAGGGAAGCGGCAGCGCGCCCGAGCGTCCGCGGTTGACCTATGGCCGGTTTCGTCCTACCTTGTTCTGATGCTGCTATGTGCGCTTGCGCAGCAGCGTCGGAGTGCTCGGGGCATCCCAGATCGACGGCTCTCCGTCGCTGCGGCGACGGTGCGGGAGCCCCATCGTCTCTGGCGACCACACGTCGCGGCGAGTCGCCAAGGTGGCGCTGTTGGCAGCGGTGCGTGCCAGCAGCGCATCGATGTCCTCGCGGCGGATGCGCCAGTTGCGGCCGATTTTCGTCGCCGGCAGCAAGCCGCTGTCGATCCAGTTGCGGATCGTCTGGGTGCTCACCGCCAGCGCTTCGGCGGCGCGCCCCACGTTCAGGATCTCGCTATCGGGCATTTGCCAAGGTTGCACAACGTATCGCTCTTTGCAAAGCGTATAGTAAGGAGGCGATGGCTGGCATGCACACAGGAAGCATGATGCCTCCACGGGACGGCAACGGAAGCGACGAAGAGCTGCTCGCCAAGGTCATCCCGCTGCGCCGCCGCGGGGACACCGCCCACGACCCTGACTGCAGCGCTCCAGCCGTTGGGCGGCGAAACCGAGCCCCGGGGCTCCGAGAAGCTCAGTCCGCCGGACCGGTCGACGCTGGAGCATTCGATTTGGGATCCGCCCACTCTTGAGCTGCCGCGCCGGCCAACCGCAGCGCGCCGGCGCCTGCGGCATACCCTGGATGCTCGCGTCCTGCACTGGCGTGGGCTGCCCGCAGGGGCACTCGCTACAGCGGCGACGGGCGCGATCGCAGTCGCCGCGCTCGTGCTCGCGCTCAGCGTCTTTGACGAGCGTGGCGGCTCCCCCCAGCAGGGCGGCTCGGTCCTACATGCGACTGTTATCGGGGGCTCCCATGTCAAGGGCTCGAAGGCGCACTCGACGACGGCGCGGCGCCCTGCAACGACCACCGGCGTTCATCGTCATCAGGGCGCTGGGACGCAGCATCGGCCTGCCAGCTCGATCCGCGCTTCCAAGGAGGTGGCCCAGTCGACGCATGTGTCGACCGGCGACAGCGCCGGTACAGCCGTGGTCAGCGACGAAGGCTCGAGCTCGTCGGCAGGCTTCTCTTCGCTGTCAGCGGCTACGACCGCCACCGAAGAACGGAGCACAACTGAGACGTCAACGTCACCGAGTGCGACATACACCCCCGCCGCCTCGGCGCAGCCCCCACCGGCGCGGCGCAAGTCAAGCGGAGAAGGCGCCGAAGCCAAAGAAGCCGGCAGCGAGTTCGGCTTCGAACGCTGAACTACCCGGTGAGCGTATGCGGGCGCAGCGTAGGTGTGGCGGCGGCCGTCCGGGCGGGTGCTCCCGGGGGCGCGGAACAGCCAAGCGAGCGTTTGCGGACGCCCGCTTGCACCACGCGAAGCGGGAGGGCCACCTCACAGCACCCCCATGCCTGGCTTTTGTCCGGAGCGGAAGCCAGACGTAGGTCCGGCGAACGCACGCATCGCCATGAAGGCGCTTGTCTCGGGCACTTGCCGACTTCACCTGACTCCCGTTTGGGGTCGCCGATTCACCATCCGGCCATGATTGCCCGAAATATGAGATTCTGACCGCCTTGGGCGCCGCGTTACCCTCAGACCCGCCGCTGCACTTCCCGCCGCCTGAAGCCGCCGAGGGCTTCCCCAAGTGGGCTTTAGCTTGGTGGCTCTTCTACTACGTCGAGGACGCCCTTCAACGGTTGCCGCTCGTGCTGCTCGCGCCGACCGTCGGTGCGGTAATCGGCACATCGCTCGCCGTGTCGGATGGATCGATCGTCACGATCGACCGCCACGCCGTTGCGGCAGTGCCATCGTTCTGGGACGTTCTCGGCCCTGCTGTCGGTGGCGCGGTCGGCGGGATCGTGCTGCTCGCGCTCGGGGCAGCCGTCTGGGGCCGCGTCCGCTACACGAGGCGAGGTGACGATGTGTGGGTAGCCACGCTGAATGAGCAGTGGGGCTTGATCCTCCTATGCAGGAACGAGGACGTTCCGGCGGACCCGAGTCGGCTCGGAGCGGTCGAATGCATCGTGAAGCGACCGTCTGGGGAGTTCGACCGCACGGACACGTTACCACCGTTCCCCGGTAGGCCGCACGGTCTGATCGCAACCGGCATTCGTGGGCTGAGCGAGGCGGGCAACTACGAAGTCCGGTGGTACGCGACCGAGCATCGAGCTCGGCTCCACGAGATTGCGCGTATGCTACTGGCGGGGCCTGCGTCGACTGGACAGGCTCCGACCCAAGGGCCTGAGGGCGCGTCGGGCCCGCCCCCGCTAGCCTCGGAGGAATGAGCAGTCAGCCGACGCCCGCCATCAAGGACTCTCCCCGCTTCAGGGCATACTGCGACGACCTGAGATGGCGGTTCAGCGCACTTTCGGCCGCCTTCTATGACTGCCAGCGCGCGTTCGTGAAAGTCATAGATGCACACGCGAGCGGTCCCGCGACAGGCTCGCCCGCGCAGCGTGATGTCGATTTCCTATCACGCGAGCCGTGGCCGGCGCGAGCTCACGTGCTCGTGCCGATGCAGAGCTACTTCTACCTTTCGACCGCCGCCGAACATCTCGGGGGATTGGGCGTTTTGTATGCGTCGCAGGAGGTCGCGTATCCACCGCCGTTGCTCATCCGTGCCGTGATGGAGCACGCGGCTCGGGTTGTGTGGCTTCTCGACACTGAAATCGAAGTTCTCGACCGGCTCGCTCGGGGCTATCTCGAAGAGCTATTCAGCCTTGTCGCGTACAAGACGACAATCGGTCGTCTGGTCGGAAAGCAGTCAAAGGAGTACGAAGCCGCAGGCAACACTCTCAAGGCGGTGCGAAAGGAGGCCGCCGAGGCTTTCGGCGTCGAAAAGGTCGTTGACGGCGAGGGCCAACACCGTATCCGCGGCGCAACGTTGCCGGGACCTGAGGACTGCGTAGCGGCGCTCGTGACCAGGCTCAAGACCGAGGTGCCGATTCCTGACGTTCGAGGCGTATACGACCGCGTGTCGAACCTCTGTCACCCGACTGCCTACACACACACCGAACGGTGGGAAGTCGTCGAACATGAAGGTAAACGGGAGCTAGCATCAACCGTGGGAGCCGTAGACCATGACCGCCCTGCGGGCGTGGCGACCGCCGCGTTCTGCGAGGCGTTGAACCACGTGATCTCGTACAACGGCTGGGACCGCGGGGAGTACGAAGTGCTCACCGAGCGGCTTCACTCTGTATTCCAGGTGACCTAGTTCGCGCCGCTGGCGCTACCTCTGGAGCGCCCCCGGCGTGGACGGCACGTCGACCGCGTGGGCAGCATGGCGGAACCGCTCACGCCTGCTTCCACGACCATTGTGAGCGCCAGGCAGCTGCGACGCCAGACTTACGCGTTGACGAGCCGCGAGAGTGTGGATCGACCCCTGATCGGCCGCTCTTCTCTCCCCCGGAACGGGAAGGCAGCTCGGGCCATCGCATTGGGCCAAGACCCGCAGTGTGTATGGCAGTTCGGGAGATCGTCGTGGCTGTTGCACAAAGGGTGCTGTCCGGCGGGTTGAAGAGGATGTCGGTATGCCCCAGAACTTCATTGCTTGTGACCGTGAGCAGGAGCTGTTGTTGCCGCCGAGCTTGAAGGAGTGGTTGCCGGAGGATCACTTGGCGTGGTTCGTGCTGGCGACGATCGAGGAGATGGATCTGTCTGGGTTTTATGGCGCCTATCGCGGGGATGGTCACGGCCGCGCGGCGCACGAGCCAGGGATGATGCTCGCGCTGTTGCTCTATGCGTACTGCAAGGGGCAGCGCTCCTCGCGGGTGATCGAGCGCGAGTGCGTGGAGGACGTTGCCTACCGTGTGATTGCGGCGAATCAGCGTCCGGATCACACGACGATCGCGCGCTTTCGCCAGCGCCATGAGACGGCGCTCGCCGATCTGTTTGGTCAGGTGCTGGGGTTGTGTGCGGAGGCTGGTTTGGTGAAGGTCGGTGTGGTTGCGATCGACGGCACGAAGGTACACGCGAACGCTTCGCAGCACGCGGCGCGTGACTATGAGCAGATCGCCAGGGAGATCCTTGCAGAGGCTGAAGAGGTGGACCTGGAAGAGGACGAGCGGTATGGGGAGAAGCGCGGCGATGAGCTGCCGCCGGAGCTTTCCACTGAGCAGGGCCGGCGGGGTTGGTTGCGCGAGGCCAAGCGTCGCCTTGATGAGAAGCGTGCCGCCGAAGCCAAGCCGATTCCGCGTTCGCGCCCTGAGCGCCTTCGGCAATCAAAGCGCCGGCTGGAGGAGGAGCTGGCTGTCGAGCAGCGCGCGAACGATGCTTATGAGGCTTACCGGGTGCATGGGCGCGCGAGCGACGGTAAGCGACTCGGGGCTGCTCCAACGCCATACGCACCGCCCGAGACGCCGGCTGGGAAGGTCAACATCACCGATCCTGACTCGAAGAATGTGCAGACGCCACGCGGGTACATGCAGGGCTATAACGCGCAAGCTGCCGCGACCGAGCAGCAGATCGTGATCGCCGCCGAGGTGAACGTCGACTCCTCTGATTTCGGGCGCTTGGCAGGGATGGTCACCGCTACCGAGACCGAGCTTGACCGAGCGGGTGTGACCGACACTCCCGAGGTAGTCGTCGCGGACGCTGGTTACTGGCATCAGAAGCAGATGGAGAGCGTGATCAACAAGGGGATCCAGGTTCTGATCCCGCCCGATGCTGGCAAACGCCGAGGCACCAGGCCGGGATGGGACGGCGGTCCCTACGCGCACATGCGACGAGTGCTCCAGACCGACCACGGCGGTGGGCTCTACCGAAAACGCAAAGCGATGATCGAGCCCGTGTTCGCGAACACGAAGTTCAACCGGCGGATCGACCGCTTCCAACGCCGAGGCAGATCCGCCGCACGCTCCGAATGGCGGCTGATCACAGCCACCCACAACCTGCTGAAGCTCCAAAAGCACCAAATCGCCGCCGCCGGAGCCTGATAGGAGCCCTCACCGGCCCCTCGGCTACAACAGCCCCGGCCGAAGGAACAATCCGGCCCCGCTACTGCGAGATCACCAGCAACATCCTCCCGCACGACTGCACGCAGCGCCCTTTACGCAACAGCCACCGTCCAGAGCGGTCGATCCGGAAGAGGGCGTCGAGCCAGTGGCGGAGGGTGTGGAAGTTCTGGCCGGTTGTGGGGGTGTGCCAGAGGAGGGCGGCGAGGGTGTAGATGTCGCCGCCGCGGGGGGTGCCGGTTGGGGTAGCGCAGCCGTAACAGGTCCAGCCTTGTTGGGGAGTTGGGTAAATGTGGAGGCTTGGGGTTTTGTCGGGATGAAATCCGGTAGGAGCGGGGTAGCGTCTTGAATGGCGCTTGTTCTGTCCGATGGGCCTTTCAGACTGGCTGCGGAGTGAGTTATCGGGTAGATGTCGTCGGTGGATGTTTGTGGGGCTCGTTGTTGGAGTCCGCTCGGGGGCATCGCCCCTCCGGGGCTCCTCCCCCGAGCGGACTGTGCCTCGCTGGCGGGCGCCCACGGCGATGATCGCGTGAGTGTCGAGTCGGCGCGTGTGCAGGGCGTCCTTACGCCCGCGGGCGAGCGCACGTGGACTGTGCTCGGCGGCGATCACCGCGTCGTGAGCGCGGCGGAGGAGTACCTGGAGTATCTGCGGATGCTCGGGCGCTCGCCGAACACCGTGAAGTCTTATGCGCGCGCGCTGGCGCTGTGGTGGCAGTTCCTTGATGCCTACGAGCTCACCTGGGATGCGGTGAGGATCGAGGATCTCGGCCGCTTCCTCGGCTGGCTTCGCTCGGGCGATGAACCGGGCGTTGCCTCGATCGAGCGCCGGCCGGCGCGCTTCGGCGAGGGCACGGTGGCGCTGCGCCTGCAGGCCGTGTGCTCGCTCTACCGCTACCACCACTTCAACGGCGCGGAGGCCGCCTCGCGTCTCTACGAGCGCGTGTTCTCGCGCGGGCACGGCTACAAACCGATGCTCGAGCATCTTGCGCGGAAGCGAGGGTATGAGCGCAGAGTGGTGCGGATCTCGCGGCCACGGCCGAGGACCCCGCCGACGCTGACGCCGGAGCAGGTGCGGCTGATCCTGGACACGTGCGCGCGCTGGAACGTGGAGGAGTGCGAGTGGGAGGGCTCTGTGCGCGACCGCCTCTTGTGGGGTCTGTTGGCGGAGACTGGGATGCGCTTGGGCGAGACGCTCGCGATCAAGCACTGCGACTGGCACACCGGGCTCGGCGAGACGCCATTCGTTGAGGTCGTCCCACGCGAGGATCACCCGCATGGCCTGCGCGTCAAGAACGGCGGGTACCGGCGCATCTATATCTCCGATGAGCTGGACCGCCTTTATGGCGAGTACCTGTGCCGACTGTGCGAGCTGGGCGCCGACACCTCGGTCGGTGACCTGGACTCGTGGTGGGTGTTCGTGAACCTCGCGCGCGAGCCGCGCTTCTCCCCGTTGCGAGCGGAGACTGTCGCCTGGCAGGTCCGCCGCCTTCGTCGCGTGCTCAAAGGCCGTGTGCCTGATGAGTTCACCCCGCACTGGCTCAGGCACACACACGCCACGGCGCTGCTCATCTCCGGGATAGCCGAGCATGTCGTCAGCCGCCGTCTTGGTCATCGCGATATCCAGACGACGCAGAACCTCTACGGGTGGGTCTCCGAGGACGCCCAGCAGCGCACCGTCGCGCAGTGGCAGGAGCTGACCGCCGCTTGGAGGACGAGTGAGCACGGTCGCTAGCGCGGCGCTCGTGGAGGCGCTCAACGGTAGCGGTCTCTACACCGAGGAGCGCAACCTGACGCTGTTCGAGCAGGTGCCGCCGCAGCTGCGCTTGACGGAGTTCTCGCCACGCACGCTGCCTGACCATCCCGCGTTTCACTGGCGGCTGGGGCGGCGGCCCGAGTGGCGCGGCTTTGACCTGGAGGGCCTGCCCGCGCCGATGCAGCACGACTTCGCATATTGCTTGTGGCGGGTGATCGATTCCGGGCTGATGATCAACGAGCCCTATGGGCTGCTGGTGAATTGGTTCATCCGGCTGGCCGAGGAACTGAGCCTCGCTGGGCGAGGGCCGCTGCGCTCGTTGATCGACCGCTCGCTTGGAGAGTGGGAGCGCGAGCTGATAAAGGCACGTGCTCGGCGCACCGGCAAACTCGGCTGGCCGTTTTGTGGGCCGGGGAGGTTCAGGCGCTGCTACCGGCATCTCCTGGTCGCCTACGATCCGCGCGAGTGGTGGCAGCACGATGCGTGGAGCCCACGGTTTGACGCGCGGATTCCGCTCCGCGAGCACGAGCCCAGCACTGCGCGCGCTGGCTTTGACTTCTTGGTAGTGAGGCAGCGCTGGCTGCGTGAGGCACTGAAATGGCAGATGAAGATCGCGCTCGAGACGGGGCTTTTGCGCTGGGCGACGGTACTCGGGCGCCTCGGGTCGCTGAGGATCTTCAGCGAGTTCATCGCCGCGCGCGGGATCGAGGAGCCGCAGCTGTGCGCAGATCGCGCGCAGCTCAGACTGTTGGCGCTGGACTTCCTCGCCCACGTCAAGCAGCGCCGCGCGCGCTGCGGCGCAAACCGCGGCGAGCCGCTCGCCAACGGGACAGTCCTGCTCGTCCTCAAGGACGTCGAGCAGTTCTACGAGTTCATGGCCGACCACAAGCAAGAAGCGGCCCTGGCCCTCGAGGAGCCGCGCTGGGAAGCATTGGGTGATGAGCACGCGCGCCTCTGGCGCCACGGCGAGATGCCCCGCCCGGCGCGCTTGCCCGACGAGGACATCTACTTCGACGAGCACACGATGGCGCAGGTCATGCAGCACGCCGGCCTGCTTGGCGCCCCCAAGGAGCAGGGCGGGATAGGCGATGAGCAGGCGATGCGGATCTTGATGTTGCTCGCGCGCACCGGCAGGCGAGCAAGCGAGCTGTTGCTGTTGGACTTCGACTGCCTGTTGCCGATTGCGGGTCTCGCAGCGCAACCCGAGGACACCAGCGCTGATGCGATCGTCGCGAAGCTGCGTTTTCAGCAAACCAAGATCGAGGGCGCGCCGGACACGATCTTCGTCGACGCCGAGGTCGGCGCGATCATCCGCGCGCAACAGCAATGGGCACACGCCCGCGTGCGGGCGCTGCTGCGCGAGCAGAACGCGCCCCCACCCCGCTACCTGTTCCTCGCGCTCACCCGTAACAACCGCGGCCGTTACTCCTACCCCAAAACGACGCTCACGAGCCGCTTGAAGCGGCTCGGTGAGCTGGCGGACATCCGCGACAGCCAGGGACACCGAGCCCCGCTGAGTAACGTGCACCGCTTCCGGCACACCCGCGCGACGAACCTCATCAACGCGGGCGTACCTGTGCACGTGGTGCAGCGCTACCTCGGGCACCGCTCGCCGGAGATGACGATGCACTACGCAAGGACGCTGCGCGAGACGCACGAGCGCGAGTTCCTGCGCTACAAGAAGATCACCGCCGAGGGCAGCGAGCTCGATCTCGACCCGCGCGACCTCTTCGCGCTGATCGAGCTCGGCAAGCGCACCGACAGAGTGCTCCCAAACGGGCTCTGCATGCTCCCACCCAGGCAGACATGCAACCGCGGCAACGCGTGCCTGACCTGCGACAAGTTCGCCACCGACGCCAGCTACCTGCCCGAGCACGAAGGACAACTCCAAAAGCTCAGCGACCTGATCACCCAGCGACAAGAAGCGTTCCGCGCGAGAACCGGAGAGGAGATGTCCGCCTCGAACGTCTGGCTCGAGCAGCGCCTTAGCGAGCAGCACGCGCTCCAGAAAATCATCGCGATGCTCTCCCAGCCCGAGCTCTCCCGCCACCCTGACCAGGCAGTGCGCGGCGCCGGTACTGGCGCCCGCCCAGCGGGACCGCAGACAGCGCAGGCGGGCCGCTGAGATGCCACGCGGGAACGCCGAGAATCTCCGCGCCGCCGCGGAGCGCAAGCACCAGGCCGCGACCGCGCGCGCCACGACCGCGCTCGTGGCTCTCGAGCGTGACGGCGAGCCTGTGACCTTCCGCGGCCTGGCGAAGGCCGCCGGCGTCTCGGTCGATTTCCTATACCGCTCGTCCTTGCGAGCACGCATCGAGAAGCTACGCGCAGAGCGAGAGAGCGTCCCGCCCTCGCGGCGTGTCGTCGAGGTCGACGAGGCCGCGACGCAGAGCAACGTCGCGCGGGCGCTCAGCGCACAGATCTCGGGGCTCAAGCAGCGCCACCGCGTCGAGAGGGAGCGCCTGCAGGCCGCGCTCGCCGCCGCGCAGGGCGAGAACCTCGAGCTGCGCCGCCTGCTCGGGCGCCAGGACCGGAGGGCAGCCGCTTGACCGCTACCGTCCGCTCGACGGCCCGGGTTCGCCTCGCCCACGCTCCCGCAAGCGGGGACAAAGCGGTAGCCAGCGGAGTGCCGCCGAGTTTGCCGAGGATCGCTGCGCCGACAAACGGCCGGCTCGGCTCGCCGTTGCGATCGTGGCGTTGCGTTTATTCGATCCCCGGCGTCAATCGATGCGCAGCGCACGATCGCTGCCGCTGTGGTGCTCGCTAGCCTCGGCCCTGCCAGCTAGCACGGCGTCACGCTGGCCCGTAGGCTTGCGCCTTCCCAGCCAGCAATTATGCTATCATCTCGAAATGGACGACTCCTACGCATTGCGTGTCGGCTAGCCAGAGCCCGATCGAGGATATCGTGTGGGCTTTCTAAGCGGCAACAACAATGTCGTCCTCGTGAGTCAGTGCAACAGTCTGCAAGAGCTGACAGTCACACTTCAGGTTACCGAGGACCTTGTAACCGTAGGTAATGTCGGCTTCGGGTTGCAGCTCAACTGCTTTCCGCAGGCTAACCAAGTCTTTCAAAATCAGACTTTGAACTGGTTCCAGTATGGGTTGGTCATTGGCGATTGCAACGGCGAGTTGCAAGCTGGCATGGATCAGCACATCGGCTGGTTCGTCGAGTACTGGAACACCAATGGGCCGCAGAATTGGCCACAGGGCTACACGCCAAATCCGCCCAACACATCTCCTGGGAGGCCGGTTATTCCGAACGACTCCACCGTGGCTCCGTTCGCCGCCGTCCCTTCGAACCAGGTCTTGGCCAACTCAACGCTGCAAGTCCAGCTCACGACGGACAGCAACGGCAACGTCACGAAGGTCACTTTTAACTACACCGATCCCAACGGCACGCTGTCCAGCGAAAGTTACACCTTCCAGAACAATGCGGTCTTTCCGATCTATGGAGTCCAACCCGTGCTGGTGGGACCCTTCGACGGTTCGCCGACCACCTTCACCTCGGGCGCCGGCACCTTCACCTGCACCGTATCATCTGGCTCGCTCGGCGTGCAGACAACGAATTGCGGCGGCTACAACCAGCCAGGCACCGCCGAGGACTCCAATTCGATCTATGGAGCGGTGACCCCGGCGACGGGCGCTACGGTGACCCAATCCGTGGCAGTGGTGCCACTGACCATGTCCTTCGACCTCGAGCATTCGACATTCGGGCAGGACGAAGTCGAGAGCACGCCCTCCTGGAATCCCGCCTACTACCTGCAGGTTACTGGCTTCCCCAACAACGCCCTCGGGCTGAATTCTCCCGCGGACCTCAGCAGCACGAGCCTGTCACCCCAGCCTAGGATCACTGCCTCGGTCGATGCGTCACTGAACCTGGGGCTTACAGCAGCTCAGCTGACGACGATCGGCAACAACCTACCGACCTTCGACACCTTCGCGCCTCCCGTGCTGGCGATCGACAGCACCCTCGCCACCAATTATCAAACGTTCCTTTACCCGTACAACATCTCGTTCTCAAACCTCGACGCGTTCGACGCGCTGAACGCGGACCAGGTCGCCGTCATCACCTTGTCCGCCGAGTTCGAGGTGCCGGTTCCAACTGGCGGCAACACGAACAATCCTCCCGTCCAGACGACCCTCGTCACCGTTCAGTGCAACGCGGACATCGAGCTGGCGAAGGGAGAAAATCCCCGCATGGAGAATCTGAATCCAACCAGTCCGCTCTCATACCCGACGTGGCTGAGCTATGACCTGCGGATCTTCTCGGTTACGGCGGGCCAGGCGCACCATATGTTCAGCGTCCCGAGTCCAAGCATCGCCAGCGACGCCGTCCCGTATATTGTCGAGGTCTTGGATCACCTGAACCACCCGAGCCTGATAAATAACGGTGACACTTTCGATAGCGCCCTGACTCAGAGCGAGGACGCGTCTGCCATTCCATTCCTGCCAACGCCTTCGAACGAGCCCGCCCAGTTTGCGTTCGCGATCGCTCGCGTGAGGATCAAGTCCAGCATCACAACGACGATCAGCCCTGTGCGAGTCTTCTTCCGGCTGTTCAGCGCGGCGAGCACCGTAACCGACTTTGCTGAGGTCGGCACCGGCGAGGGGACCTACCGCTGGGGAACCAACGGTACCCCGGGGCATAAGATCCCGCTGCTGGGGATCGAGACGATCAGTGGGTCGCTCGAGTACGTGACCATCCCGTGCTTCGCGACGGCCAGGGTCAACCTCAATGGACCAGCCGACATGAATACGCAGACGGACCCTCCGAACGCCGTCCCGATCACGACTTCGGCGGGCCAGGAGGTGGACACCTATTTTGGTTGCTGGCTGGACGTCAATCAGACCTCCAAATTCCTGATTCCCGTGCCGCCGACCAGTCAGTCCCATTGGGACGGGCCATGGACGGGAACCGAGTCGCTCAACGGAGCGATTTCCGTCGCTCCCCATCAGTGCTTGGTGGCCGAGATCCGGTTCGATGACACACCCATTCCAGCTGGCGCCGACACGGCCCATAGCGACAAGCTCGCCCAGCGGAACATCGCCTGGCTTGGAGTTCAGCCATGATTTCTCATCCCTTTGAGATCAAGCCCTCGACGACAAATCTGGAGCCAGACGTCCTGATGGTGACCTGGCGGGGAACGCCTTCCCAGAGCACCGCCGAGTTCTACCTTCCCGCTATCTCCTCGGACACCATCATCGCACTGGCCGATCGGCTTTACGGACGCCATCGGCTGACCGCGACAGACTCAAATACGATTCAATTTCCGGCTAGCGATCTGGCGCTCATCCCGATTCCCGCCGGCGCGGGACGCTACGCCGGCCTGCTGTCGGTCGCAGTTCATCCTTCGATGGCAGAGGGAACAAGCTTCACCGTGTCGGTCCGGCAGCTCGCCGCGGCCAGCGCGACGGCTCGAAAGCCGCCCCCTGCCCCCCCCGAACCGAAGGTCGCCTCCGCCCGTGCCGAGTCGCTGGGTTCAGAGGAGCAACGGTTCTTGTGGCGTCAGGCGAGGGGTGGGTTTCAATACACCGTCACCGCGAAGTCGGAAAAGCTTCTGCTGTCCGAGCAGGAGCGGCTAGTGGCGTGGTTGAAGTGGCGCATAGAGATCATTCCGGCCACCAGTCGCTGGAAGCCAGTGCTACTGCGCTACCTGAAGTACACGGGAAACTTGGTGTGGAGCCTGGGCAAGGATCCGACCACGATTCGGCCTTCCGAGGTCGGGAGCGTCACCGGCGACGGCGCGGCCTCGAACTGGCCGATCGCGATACACGGAAAGCACGAATGCACTGGGAAGATCGAGGCCATCCACTACGATCGCTTCGGAGATTTCCGCGGCTTCGTGATCCGGACCGAGTCCGGCCGGGAGCGCCTGTTCCGAGCGTCCGAGCCCGCGATCGAAAACCTCGTACTAGAAGCCTGGGAGGAACGCACCGTGGTGAGAGTGGCGTTTGACGAGCACGGCCCGCCAGAGACGCCGGAATGTCTGACCTTGCTTCGGGCGCACTAGGCCCTATGGCGGTTGGTCCGCGGCGCGCGCGCTCACGCTCCCCAAGGAACGCCTCGGGCCGGTGCTCCCCGACGCGCCCTACACGGAGCCCGCGGGCGAGTGGCGCGAATTTCCGCTGATCAAGTCTCGGCTGGCTGGCGGCTACTGCCTGCGAACCACAGCGCAAGGTGTCTGCGTCTACACCAACGTCTGCGAGTACTGCCCGAACTTCCGCTCCGAGCCCGCGATGCTCGCGGTACTCTCCACCCAGCGCGCCGACGCGAAGGCACTCGCCGAAGATGCCGAGCGCCGCGGCTGGAACGACGAAGCCCGCCGCCACGCCGCACTCGTCAACCGCCTCGACGCGATCATTGCTACCACAACGCTGCATGACTAGCATTCACGCATCGGGCGTTTCTCGCCAAAGAAGATCGCCATCAGACTCTCGCGAACTTCGACGAACCGCCGCCCTCGCAGTGGCTCCTCCTTAGATTGGCCGGTTAACCAAAGAAGCGCCGCGAGGTCGTAAATCGAGCCGCCACGCCCGCAACCAAAGCAATACCAGCCACGCCCCGGCTCGTGATAAACGTGCAGACTCGGCATCCGGTCGTTGTGGAACAAGCAACACAGCTTGCCCGAACGCCCGACCCGCAATCCCGTCAACCGCTCGAAATAAACCGGCGGCAGCACCGAGAGGAGAGGGTCGGGGGCTCTGATAGGCAAGGAGGAGCTCGCCGCCTGCCGACGCATTCCGGAATCACCGCTCATCGCCGGGCCGCAGCGATCATTCAAAGACGCGTCCTCAAGGGAACGAGCAGGCAAATCAGCGCTGCGTGGTGTTCCCCCTACGGATAACTCGTGGAAGGGGCAGTGGATCTTGTTGTCGTGGCTGGGGGTGCGGCCGGTGAGGGTGGGGACGTAGCGGGCGGGCGCGATGGTAAGTAGTGGATCGTGCGTGGTGGCTTGCTCGGTGGTGGGTGGCTGGTGGAACTGTGGTTGTGGGTTGGGTAGTGGTGGTAGGACGGTGAGGATTTCGAGGGGGCGGTAGCGGGTAGGGTTGTAGGTGGTGAGCTGGACCGGTCGGGGTGGGTTGTGCTTGAAGTTGAGGGTGCCGGGGATGCGGAGGATGCGGGCGGGGTCGGCGGCAAGGGCTTGGGCGAGGCGGCGGTTGGCGCGCTCGAGCTGGTCGGGTGTGAGGGCGTGGGTGAGCTGCCAGTAGGCATGGGCGTTGCGGTGCTCGCCGTTGTCGCTGCCGGATGCGACGATCATGCTCGGTGCAGGCTGGAAGGCGGCGAGCGCAGTGGTTGCCTCTTGGGTGTCGCAGTCGGCCCATAGGAGAGGGGTTGGGGCGATGTCTTGGCGGCGGCCGCGCCTGCGGGTTCGTGGAGCACAACCGACGTAGATGTCGGTGCGGCTGCCGATCCGGGTGATGGTGCGGGCGGCGCGGGGGTCGTGGGCGGCGAGGAAGAACTGGGCGAATTTGTGGTGTTGGGTGCGGTAGCGCACGTCGAGGAGGGTGTTCGGGGGCGCGTCCGCGGTGAGGAGTCCGAGGTAGAGCTCGGCGGCGCCGAGGTGAGTGGCGGGGTGGGTGCTCATGGTGCATGCGGCCGTGTTCGTTGGGTCCCTCTTGCGGGTGAGCGGGAGGAGCGTCCGGCTGGGGAGGGAGAGCCGGGCGCCCCTCCCGCGGGTGCACGGGTCAGGCGGCCGCGGCCTCGGGGTGCACGGGTACGGCTGAGGTGCCCGTGCCGGCCGGGGTGGTGGGGAGCGCGGTGACGTTGCTGTTGTTCTCGCGGGGGGCGGCGAGGAATTGGATCTGGCCGATGATTTCCCAGTCGCGGCGCTTTGCACCCTCCTGGGTCTCCCAGTCGTAGTACTGCAGGCGGCCAGTTACGGCTACCAGCCAGCCTTTTTCGAGGACGTTCGCGGCGGCCTCGCCGGCGGGGCCGTAGGAGGTCACGTCGATGTAGCCGACCTCCGTTTCGCCGCGTGCGAGGCCGCGGACGGCGAGGCGGATCTTGCACGCCGCGGTGCCGTTCTGCAGCGAGCGCAGGGTCGGGTCGGCGGTGAGGCGGCCGGTGATGTTGATGCTGTTCATGTCGCTTCTCCTTGTCGTGGTGTTGGTGGTTTGGTGCCCGGCATGACGGCGGGTTGGTGGCGGCGCCGGCGGGGCTTGGGGAGCAGTCGGGTGAGGTGGGTGTACGCGGCGCGCAGCGGGCGCGGGGTGCGCCGGCGGGGTGGGGCTGGGGTTAGGTTGCCGGCGGCTGTGGCGCGGAGCTGGGGGTCGTTGAACCAGGGGCGGAGGTGGATCCATGCGGGGGGTAGGCGGCCGTAGGCGAGCAGCGCGGTGTCGGCTTGTTGCTGGCGGATGCGGTTGGGTGGCGCGAGCACGCGGAAGTCGGTCGAGTGGGTGTGCGAGCCGGGTTGCAGCGGGCCGCGGCGGTGCGTGGCGGTGCGCTTGATCTCCTCCTCGCCGAGGGTGTACGTGAGGTGCTCGAGGGTCGCCCGGTCGCCGATGCCGCTGGTGAAGATCCGCGCGCGGTGGTTGGCGATGATCGTCTCGGCGCGGTCTTTGCCCCAACGGTCCTGGGCCTGGCTGATGTTCTGCAACACCGTCAGGAGTTGCACGCCCTGCCCGGGGCCGGTGGAGGCGATCTCGTCGATGTTCGGCAACGGGGCGACGTTCGCTGCCTCGTCGAGCGCGAGCAGCAGCGGCGGGTCGATCGGCTTGCCGGTTTCGGTGGAGCGCTCGAACGCGCCAGCGATCACATCGGCGATCAGCGCCGCGAACAGGCCGCGCAGCCGGCGCTGGTCGTGCGCGGGGGAGATCAGGTAGAGCGTGTTGGTGCTGTCGAGCAGCCAGCTGGGGGTGATCTGTGTGTCGCCGATCGTGGCAGCGGCGACCTGGGGCTCCTGCCAGGCATCCAGGGCGGTCGCGACGGTCTGCAGCAGGCTGGAGCGGAAGCGCGGGTCTGCGTCCCACACCGAGCGCAGCGCCTCCAGGGCGGCCTCCGCGCCGGGAGTCCGGCTGTCCTGCAGCAGCGCGGTTGGATCGTCTTCGTCGGTGTTCGCCACCCACGCGAGTACCTCGCGCATGGTCAGCTCGCCGTGCACGGCGGCCAGCAGCAGCGGGGCGAGGAACCGGGCGCCGGCGGGGCGCCAGAACGCCTCATCGGCGGAGCTGCTGTGGCCCTGCTCGCCGACACCGAGCAGCCTGGCGGCGGTGCGCCGCGCACCCTCCCATGTGGTGGCGGCCGTTATCGGCGACCACGGGGCGTGCGGGAAGCCGCTGGAGCTGGTGGGGTCGAATACGCGGACCTGTCCGCATGCTGCGCGCGCGGCGTGCGTGTCGTGCACGACGTCGCTCTTGATCGACGTCGCGAGGACGGGGCCCTGCCATTCAAGGAGCGCGGGCACGACCAAGCCTGTCGTCTTGCCTGCCTGGGAGGGACCGACGACGAGCACCGACGCGCGGGGCTGCGAGGCTACCAGCCGGCCGTGATGCACGCCAAGCGTCACCCGGCCACGGGTTGGATCACTGACGTGCAGCTGCGCGAGCTCACCGCGGGTGGCGAACGTCGCGGCGCGGGAGTGCCCGCGACGGTTGGGCCTCCAGGCGAGGAGCATCGTCACCACGGCGAGCAGTGCGATCACGGCGAGCAGCTCAATCGCGCGCAGCGGCGGGCCACTGAGCAGCTGCGGGAGCGCCCTGGTGGCGTGGTGGCCGGCGAGCGTGAGTGTTAGAAGCGCATCCCTGCCGGTGGCGTGTGGTTCGCGCTCCGCCATCGCGGCGTCGGTCGCGGTCAGCTGGCGCTCGCGCTGGGAGCGGATGTGGCGGACCTCGTAGGAGCGGTTGCCCACGCGCCAGAGGGCGACGCCTTGGGGGTAGTGGGCGATGCGCGCGGCCTCGGTGCTGGTGAGGCCGAGGGCTTGGGTGGCGCGGGGGATCTCCTCGGGGTGTTGGCGGTAGACGATCACGGTGCCGGTCTCGGCGAGGAGGCCCTTGGCGAGTGCTTGTTGGCGGGTGCCCTCGTCGCCGGCGGCGTCGAGGTCTGAGAGGCGGTGGAGCACCATCCAGTGCTGCACGCCGGTCGCGCGGGCGAGCTTGAACGCGGCTTGGTAGTAGTCGCCGAGCCCCGCGATCGGGAGCGCGCGCCATGCCTCGTCGTTGACTCGGATCGTCTTCGCCGGCGCCTGCCCGGCCTTTTCGGCCTGGCGGGCGCGCTGGATGCGGCGGGCGTCCAGAAACGCTGTCGCGCAGACCATCGTGAGTGCGAGCGCGAGGTCGGAGGCGCTGCTGGCGGCCTGCGCACCGGAGATGTCGAGGCAGATGACGGGGGTCTCCCACACCTCCTCGCCGGTGCTGGTGGGGGCGTCGAACATGCCGCGCAGTGGGCCGTGGCAGAGGCGCATCAGCGCGAGGGCGACCTCGCGGAGCGCTTCGCGGGCGGCCGTGTGGGTGAGGTCGAGGGCTTGTTCTACGCGGGGGGCGGGGTCGCGCAACTCGCCTACGACCTCGGGAATGCATACCTCGGTGGTGTGGTGCTCGTCGGCGGCGGTGAGTGCCTCGATCAGACCGACGGCCTCTGCCTGGGTGAGGGGGCGGGCGAGCATCGCCCGGGCGACGGCGTGCAGCAGTCCCTCGCGCATCTGCGGGGTACCGAGGCGGGTGAGGGGGTTCAGCCGCGCCTGCCCGCCGGGCTCGAGTCGCAGGGTGACTCCGCCGAGCGCGTTGACGAGTGGCTGGTACTCGCCCTTGGGGTCGATGATCTCGCAGCGTCGCCCGAACACGCGGGAGCGGTACAGCCAACTCTTGGTCAGCGCGCTCTTGCCGAAGTCGGGCTTGCCGAGCACGATCGTGTTCGCGATCGACAACACCCCCGCCCCGTAGAGCAGCCACGGGTCATACACAAACGAGCCGCCGTGCAGGTCGCTGCCGATGTAAACGCCGAGCGCGCCCAACCCGGCCTCGGCGACCGCGGGGTACGCAGCCTGGAAATGCGCGGTTGAGACCTGATGCCCGGTGCGCTCTCCCGGGCGCGCCAGGCGTCCAAGCTTCCCCGTCGGGCGCTGCGAGAGGGTGCGCTGCAGGGAGGCGCGCCTCACGTGCTGCTCCTGGTGGGCGGCGCGCTCGTCGCGGCGGCGCTCGCGCCGTTCTCGATGGTGCTGGCGGCTCATCGCAGGCCTCGGCAGAGCGGTAGCCCGTAGGTGAATGCCTCGGCCTGCTGGCCCCACATCCGCTCCAGGCGCAGCGGGGCGCGCTTGGCCTCAAGCTCTACCCGCGACACATCGCTCTCCAGGTCAGCGATCGCGTCGGGTGTGTCTGCGGGGACGCTGACGGTGACGTAGGCGGCGTAGCGCACGGCAGCGTGACCTTCGGCGAGCTCGCGCTCGCGCTGGTGGCTGGCACGGTCGCGCTGTGACTGGCGCTGGCTCGTGCGCTGCCCCACACGCGCGCGTAGGTGCTGCTCGGTCGCGGTCTCGGTCGCGGCGCGCTCGGCCTGGCGGATCGCCCTGCTCGGGCCGACCAGCTCCATGCACATCGCGACCGTTCGCGTCGCACCGCTCGCCATCAACAGCGGCTGCAAGAACAGGGCGCGCACGTCGATCCGTGGCCACTCTGCTGCCCACAGCGTGCAGTGCAGCGCCCCGTCGGCGGCGATGTGCGACCAGTGCTCGTGGCGGGCGTAGGGGCCGGCGGTGTGCGGCGCGATCGCACCGTCGGCCTGCAAGCTGCGATCGAGCTGGCGGGCGCGCCCGCGGCGACCCCACGGGTCATACGCGTCGCGGATCGCGCCGGCCAGGCCGCGGCCGGTGAGGACACCGGTGACGGTGACCCCAGCGCGGTCAAGCAGCTCGATCAGTTGCCCCACCTCCCCCGCCAGCACCGCGAGCCCACCGGAGTCCCCGCCGCCCATCCGAGTGATCGCGCGGCGCGCCGCCGGGCGGCCGGCGTCGACCTGGATCGCGAACAGCAGCTCGTGCGCCTCGGCGACATCGCCGGCGCGCCCGATCAGCTTCAGGTAGCTCACCAGCTCCTCCGGCGGCTCCTCCAACGTGGCATCGGAGCGCTTGGCGTCCATCAGATAGTCCCCGAGCGCGTCCCCGTCACCCGGGAGCGTGCGCTCCACCCACGCCACACGCCGCACGGGAGAGTCGTCCCGCGCGAGCGCGGCGAGCACTGCGCCGTAGTCGTGCAGGCGCTGCTCGCGCTCCCGCGGGCCGAGCAGCGCGAACGCGCGGCCACGGACGCGCAGCGCCGCGGTGAACGTCCGCGCCCGGCGATCGGCTACCGCGCCGAACCGCGCGTTCTCGTAGCGCACCAGGCCGCCCTCCAAAAACTCGATGTCCGCCAGCTCGCCGGGGAGCGAGCCGGGCTCGGCTGGGCGCTCCGGTTGAAGACCACCGGCCGGGAGTGCCACGACGTGCCCGAGCTGCGCGCGCTGCGCTTGAAAGCGCGCCCTGCCCGTGCGGCGAGCCAGCAGGAACCGGGCGGTCACGGGCGCCCACTGCTCGATCGTGTGGCCGCGGATCGGTGTCAGCAGCACACCGGCGGCAAGCGCAAGCAACCCGACCGCGAGCGCGAAACCGTCCAGGCCGCCGAGGTGCAGCGCACCGAGCGCCAGCGTGCCCGTCAAGATCAGCCCGAGCAGCTGCGAGATCCGCAACCCGAGCAGAAACCCGCCCGCTGGGTGCGGCGCGAACCGGTAGGTCCGCTCATCCACCTACCCCTCCCCCTTCCTCCTCCCCTTCTTGTGCGTTTTGGCGTGTCGTCCCCCCGGTGGCGGCGGCAAGCGTGGGCGTGTTGGGGACGGCGCTCCGCCGCGGTGGGGCAGCCGCGACGGGCGCCGTACCCTGTCCGGCAGGCGCATCGGCGGCCGGCGGCGGGGGGCTGCTCGCCGGTGGCCTCGGCTGCTCTGCCGGGACGCCGGTGGCGCCGCCGGGCGCTGGGGAGGAAGCGCCCGACGGACGACCACCGGCAGCCTGTGACCCCGCTGGCGGCCCGTCCGCCAGCGGGGATCCATTCGTGAAAGCGGGCGACGCGCCGGCCGGCGACGCACCGGCACCGTTCGCGTCGGGGGTATCGGGGGCAGCGTGCTCCTCGCTGTCCGGCTGCGCCGTAGGGGTGTCTTGGGCGGTGAGCCCGGCGGCCGCACCGATGCTGCCCCCGCCGATGCTCTCGCCACCGACCGGCAGCGTGCCGTCCAACCCGCCGCCACCGGTCGAGCCCGGGTCATCGCCGCCCGGTGAGCCGCCGCCGGGGGGGCCGCCATTCGGCGAGAGGCCCCCGCCGGGCGCGCCGCCACCACCGAAGTCGGGGGCACCCCCGGCCCCGCCATCACCGCTGGGGGTGCTGTCCTCGCCTTCGGCGAGGTCGCGCACGCCTCCGGCGTTGCGCACCGAGCTGCCGTGTCGGTCGCTGACCGCTGTGCCCGCGGCGCTGCGCAGACCGGCAGCCGCGTAGGCACTCTCGGCATCCGCGGCGAGGAGATACATCAGCGCCCACGGCGCGAACGCGGCGAGCGCGAAGATCACCGTCGCCGCGAGGATCGTCCCGACCGAGGCGGGGATCCCGGCACCGAACGACAGGCCGGCCGACGCGGCGTTCCCTGCGAGCGAGAGCACGATCAGCGCGACCGGCTTCAGCACGACGAACAGCAGCAGCAGCCGGCCCAGGCGCCCCGTCCACGAGCTGAGCGCCGGCCAGATCGACGCGGCGAGCACGACCGGGAAGAACAGGACCGCCACATAGATCGCCGCACCGCGCACGATCAGCTCGAGCCACACGAACACCGCGGCGAACAGCTCGATCAGCGCGATCAACATCGCTAGCGCGGAGGACTCAAACCCCCCGAACCTGCTCGTGCCCCACGCGTGCGTCACCGTCTGCCAGAACGCGTGCGGGGAGCCAGCCAGCACCGCGCTTGAGATCTGGTCACTCACACCGAGCCCGATCGTCGTCAACGCGAGCACCACCCCGGTGCCGACGCCAGCATGGGCGATCCCCGCGAGCACACCCGCGAGCGCCTGCGGGCTGCGCCTCACCGCCGCCGACCCAAGCGCCACCAGCGCGACGAGCAGGCCGAGGGCCGCGCCGAGGTCGGCCATCGACGCGAACTGCGCCTCATACCACGCCGCCTGCAGCTGCGGCGTGGTCGTTTCGCGCATCGCCGCGGCGACGAACGTCGTGATCTGTGTCGCGGCGCCGATTACCCACCGCGCGAGCGTGTTCAGCAGTTCGCTGCCGACGGCACCCGCGGCTTCACCCGCCAGCCCGCCGGCCACACCGGCCGCGACTTCCGCCGCGCCACACACACCGTTCGTGAGCTTGTTGATCACGCTGCCGATCACCGGGCCGCCCAGTTCGCACGCGCCCGGCTGGTGTTCGCTCGTGTGCTTGGCGGCCTGCGCTGGACGCCCGGCCTGCCGGCCCGCTGCCGCCAGCGCGGCCTGCGCCCGCGCCCCACCCACGAGCAGCAAGAAGGCAAGCGCGAGGGCGAACGTCGCGATCGTGATTTGACGCCTGGCCCGCACCGCTCACCCCGCCGTCCCGTACACCGGCGCGCTCATCCCAGCCAGGCGCGCGAACGCCGCACTGGTGTTGTTGCTCCCCTGCACGTACACGATCGAGGGGACCGGCGCAGGCGTCGCCTGCACCTGCGAGCTCGCAACCAGCCAACGGCCGTCCCGCCAGTCAAGCGTCGTGTCGACGAGATCCCACGTCTGGCGCGGCGCCAGACGTGGCCCCCACACAAACCCACCCAGCCAGCTCGTGACCGTCGCAGTTCCCGGGGAGAACCTGTCAAGGCGCCGCGCCGCCACAACCGCCAACCCGCGGCCGCCTTCGGCGTAGTTGCCGATGTTCTGCTTGTCAGCGGTCCGCAGCGCGCGGGCCTGCGCGAGCGCCCGTTCGCGCGCCGCGGGTAGGTACGCCTGGGCGACCAGCGCAGCGAACACGCCCGGGTTCTGCTCGATCGACCGCGCGGCCAGCGCCACATAGTTATCGCTCGCTGCCAGCGCACCGGCCGGCGTGTCCTGCACACCGACCGGGACACCGTGCACCAGCTTCACCGCCACACTGGCGCCGCTGCTCGCGCCATGGTCGACCGCGCCGGCCGCGAGTAGCGCGACCAGCAGCGCGCACAGCGCGAGCGCACCGGCCAACAGCGAGCCACGGGGCACCTCTCGCGTGCGCATCAGCCGAGGCCGTAGGCGAACTGCAGGATCGCCGCCGCGGCGCCCACCAGGAACGCCACGCCGACCGCGATCGCCATCCCGATCTTACCGCCGGTAGCGGTGTGCTCGTTACCGATCCGCGCGCCGATCGCCCACGTCGCGCCACCCAGCAAAAACCCCGCCATACACGCCAGCAGCGCATACACCGCGATCACGTTGATCGCGCTCTGAATACCCGCCGCACCAGGAGCCTTCCCAGGTTCCGGTGTCACCGAGAACGCAAAACCACCCGCCGTTTTCGCGGCCAGCGTACTCGCCGCAAACAAAGCGCCCGTCACAAGATCACCTCCAAGCCGGTCGTTCGTGAAGCCATAACGCGTATACCAAGATTGCACAACACGATATAAAATGCAAATCATCCTTTGGACGATCCCACCGCACACCGGCCCCAGCCCATGAAGCGCCTGCTCGCGCTCACCGGTGCCGCCGCCCTCGCGCTGCCCGCGCTCGGCGCCCTTGCCCTTACGCTCGGCGCCGCTCAACAAAGCCAGGCGTGCCAGCCCGCCACCGCCGCGCTGGCCACCAGCGGCTCATGGGTTGCGACCGCCTACGGGCCGCCCTGGGGCGGCATCCAAGGCGACGGCATCACCGCCACCGGCCTGGACCTCACCACGGGACCACCCGCCTACGAGATCGCCGTCGACCCCCGGCTGATCCCACTCGGCAGCTACGTCCACATCACGCCCAACCCGTTCGGGACCAGCAGCGCGTTCTACGCCGGCGACACCGGCGGCGCGATCACCGGCCGGCACATCGACATCTACGACTGGCTCGGGCGTGCAAGCCAAAACGCCTGGGGCACCCGCGCGGTCACCGTCACGCCCGCGGCCGCACCCGGCTCCGGCACGCTGCTCGACGGGGTGGCGCCCACGCCCGCCGGCGGCGAAAGCGTCGGCGGGAACTGCTCGGGCGGGCCCACCGCCGGCCGTCTCGGACTTACGGCCGCGCAGACCGCGCACATCCAGGCCGACGGGTCAGCGCTCGCGCCACACGACGCACCCGCCGCGGTCAAGCTCGCAGTCGCCGCCGGCAACCTCATCCACACACTCCCCTACCCCGAACCCGACCAGCACTACGGCACCCTCGCGCGGCTCTGGCCCGCCTACGACTGCTCCGGCGCGACCTCGCTCGCCCTCTACGCCGCCGGGCTGCTCGGACCCACCGCCCTCGACTCCACCGAACTCGAGAACTACGGACAACCCGGGCCCGGACGCTGGATCACCATCTACGCCAACAGCGCCCACGCCTGGATCGTCATCGCCGGCATCGCACTCGACACTGCCGACTACGGCGGGCCACCCATCCCCGCCGGGACCGGGCCACGCTGGCGGGCCGAACCGCTCGCCAACCTCGGCGACGGCACGAGCTACGTCGTGCGACACCCGGCGGGGCTATGAGATGAACCCGCTCGCAACCCTGGGGGAGCCACGATGCGGCAGCTTCACTGCCGGCAGCCTTGATCGGTTGGGCGCCGACGGTGATAGCCCGAGCATAAAGTACGCGCACCGCATGAGCCTGACTGGCGCAGCGACTCTCCGCAAGGCGGATTCTGATTCAATTCAGAACCGCCGAAGACGTCCGACCGCTTTCAGTCCAAGACAACGTGTTCCCCGTGAGCGTGAGTGATGACGGCGCAATATCTGGCCCTGACGCGAGCGTGCGTGTGCCCGTCTTATCGAGGGCCACGACGGCGTATTCTTCTGGCAGGAGACTAGTGTCTACAATCCACGCGACCGCCCCGTCGCTCTTGAGGACTATCTTGAACGTAGCTTCCAGTCGAGTTGGCGCGGTGGACCACATGGCCCGTGCGAAGATTGCGTACGATCACATGCCAGTAGGACGAGGTTTCGCCAACGAATGGTTCACTGGCGACCACGAACTTCTCATAGGCGACAAAAGAGCCACCAAGCACCGCGTTTTCCACGCCACCACAACCGCCTGAACCAATACATTCGGTCTTTGGCCCTAGCGCATAGGCGTGGCCACTGGCGTAGGCGCGCGCAAACATTTCGCGCACGAATCTACCTTCGGCTTCATACACCTCGGCTTGAGCGTCGGCCACCACCACGTGATGGACACTGCACTGCCGGCTTGCCACGGTCGCCGGTGGCGCTTGTCGAGGACGTTAACAACGCGAGCGCCAGACCCGTGCAGACCATCGCGCTTACAGTTCGTCGTGTGTACTGGCGCAACAACGTCAATCGAGAGGCGCCGAGAAGGGCATGCCACCCTGGGTCCAGTAGAGCGTCGAACCCGCGAGCGCAAGCGACGACGGTTCTATGTCCGGGCCCGACGCGAGCACTTGAGTGCCGGCCTGGTCGACAGCATGAACCTGGTAAGTGATCAGGTCTTTGGGAACGGCATTTTCGATGGCCTCGACTATCCACGCAACTGCGCCATCTGGCTCGACCACGACCGCCGTGGCATTGCCGATTCCTACCCTATCTGCATTCGCCGGCGCGGTTCCGGTCGGAAGATAGTGAAGCACCTTACCGTTGAGTAGATCGCGGACCACAACCACATCTTTTTGTTTTTGGCCGTAGCCTTCCGTCGCCGATTCCGCGTAAGCGAGGACCGGGCCGGCAAGCGTATAGGCGTAGTAGTGCCACGAGGCGTTTGCGTCACCGCCAGCAGGGATACCGACCTTGTATGATTTCCGACTCCCGTATACACATCCTGCGTAGTGGGCATCTTCGCCTTTGGTCACATAGACCTGCGCCTGAGCGTCGGCCACTAGCAGATGTGAATTACCAGGTTGGCATCGCGAGTCCGCCTTGCCTTGGCCCTCCGCCGCGCTCGTTGACTGCGCCGCAAGAGCAAGCGCCAGACTGGCCCAGACCATTGCCAGCACAAATAGTCGCATAACCTCTGAATACCATCCATGCGCCGAAAGTTGCGGAAGTAATGGACGTTTGTACGACCTCGGCGGAACCATGCTGGCCCCGCTTACCTCACTCCACCCGCTCATGTCCGACACCAGTGATACGTTTCTGTCGCGCTGTAGGTGGTGCCGTCCGCGTTCGTCGCCGCGTAGCGGACCGGGGCCGTGATTCCGCCGACGCTGCGCGAGTTGTTGATTTCGCACTGGAGGCTCATGGTGATTGCCCCGAGACCATGGCCGATATTGGTGGCTTCTCTTATTTTGCTCCAAGTCGTTTCGCCGGGTTCCATTCGTTCCACAGCCACGGACGTGGTAAGGCCGTTCGCATCTATGCTGGCCCGCAGCTCTTCTCCCGGTTCCGTTGGTTTCAGCGTGGTCACCGTGGGCTTGCAGCTATGGTCAGCAAATGCCAGGACACAGTAGGCAGGTCGTACTTCGCCTTTGCTTTTCCCTTTGCCTTCAGGTTCCGCTTCCAATAGGCCGCTGTCGAAGGGCAGTTCTATTTTTGGCAACGCAAGTTCGCCTTTTTCCTGTTGTTGTTCCGTCGGCGCCCTGTACTCGTAATAGTAAATCCGTTCGATGTGGGTTGAGACGGAGTGTAGGTGCTCAAAATCTTCAGCTGCTGTGGCCTGTTTTTCTTCCTGTTCCTTGCGGGAGCCTTCCGCTAGGGTGGTCGGCTTTTCTCCTCCCGTTTGGAGCTCAGCGCCAGCCTCGCTGATCCATATTTGGGCCTTGCCGTGACGTCTTCCGGCGAACCCCGTGAATTTATCGGCGAAGGCGTCGGAGTCGTGCACTACATCGTGGTAATCATGGAAGCCCCATATGCTTGGCCTCGCATGCGAGCAGAACTTACATGGTGGGAACTTATGCTGTTCGGCAATCGTTTCCCTGTATTCCGAGATGTAACGTCCGTGATATTCATTTTCAAAAGCGAATTCCCCGGCTACCATTTTGCACCCAGTGCAGTTACGAGCGGCGACGTATTCCGCGACCTGCCAATATTTGGCCGCGAGGTGCGCATGCCCAGCCATGGGGTACCGTTTGAGATCCGGCTCGTTCCAGGCGCCCCAGAGCTTGACGCCTGGCTCGTTGCGGATCAAGTCCCTGACCCCGGAGCGGTAGTTTGAGAGGCTGGGCACAAAGCATTCGTCTTTTTTGAGGGTGCAGGTCGCTTCGTCGTCCGGTCCGAGTGTGATGTACGGTTGAAGGCCGGCCGCTTCGACTCCCTTGAGCCAGTTCGTCAGCCGAGTCGCTGCCCGAGAGGTCGGTGTGAAGAAGACGTCGTAAGGGATGACCAGCCGGGCGGTTGTGACGTGCAGCGGCGCTTCAGCGTTCTGGAGGTTCGGGTCGAATACGTCGATCGGCTTTCCCTTTTCTTCGACGAGTTTTTCGTTTTCTTCCTTGGCGAAGGTGCCGGGGGTCTGATCCGAGAGTCCGTAGCGGACGGGGTCGCGTTCTGCGCTGACCTTATCGCTGGGCGCGGCGATCGACAGGTCGGCGATCAGTGGGTAGACCGCCCCGGAGCCGGCTTTGGTGGTCAGGGTGATCTTGTCGCCGAGCACGCTCAGCGAGGCGGGGACACTGTCGCCGGCGGCGTCGGTGACGGTCGCCTTGATCGTCATCAGGGCCTGGCCGGCGGTCTGCGCTTCGGCCGAGCTCATTGCGCTCTGGGCGGCTTCGTATTCGGCTTGTGTCTGCTGGGGCTGGGGGAGGCCCGATCCGCTTTCGGCCGGTGGCGTCGTGGCGGTGGGGGCTTCGGGGAGCGATTCCAGCGGCACTTCCGCTTCCGTTTCGCCTTTCGCTTCGGCTTCTTTGGCTTCGGCTTCTTCGTGTTCGGCTTCGGTTTCTTCCGTGGGTGTCTGCGGTTGGCCTGCTTCTGTGAGGGGCGTGGGATCCGGCTGCTGGCCTTCGCCGGGCAGTTTGCCTTCGAGAGAGTTGATCACCGCGACGCTGCCGCCGGCCAGTTGCTGCAACTGCTGGTCGGGGCCGAGGCGCGCTTCCCAGGAGAAGCGGCTGGGGGCTTCAGCGGAGCGGATCTGCAGGATCGCGGCGGCGCCGAGCGGGTCGGCGCGAACGATCGCGTCGGTCGCGGGCCAGGTGTTCGCGAACAGCGCGGCGGCGCCGTTGACGATCGTCGGGTCGGTCGTTGCCGTGCCGAGGGTTTCGAGCGGTGTGAGGGCCAGTTCGCCGGACGGCGTGTTGACGGACACTTCGCCGGGGGTTTCCTTGGAGACACTGGAGCCCGTGAGGGTGCTCTGCGCGGCGAGTTCTTCTCCGGTGTCGTGCAGCACGGGCGCGATCGTCTGTTCTTCGAGCGTCGTGCTGGTCGAGGCGGCGAGCAGGGCGGAGTCGGTCCGCTGCGTGACTTCCCGCGCGGCTTCGACGCTGAGTTCGCCGCCCGGCACGACCACGGTCGGCGCCGACACGGCGCTGGCGCCGCCGAACGGGCCCGTGAGGGTGAGCTTTACCCGCAGCGTCGAGCCGAGAGCGCCGCCGCCGAGGAGGTAGGTCGATTCGGTGGCTCCTCCGATCGGCGCGCATTCGCCGCCACCGGAGTTGCAGCTTTCCCACTGGTAGCCGTAGCTCACTGGCCCGGAGCCGCTCCAGATACCCGCTTCGGCACTGAGCGTGCCCCCCATCTGAACGACACCGGAGATCGACGGCGCGGAGAGTTTGAGCAGCGCCTTGGGCTCGACGTCGGCGGTCGGGTTCGATACCGCGGTGGAGCTTCCCCCGGCGTTGGTCGCGCTCACGAGCGCGCGCACCGTCGATCCGACATCGCTCGCAGAGAGGGTGTAGGAGCTTTCGCTCGCGCCTTCGATCGCGCTGCATTCCCCGGCCTGGTTGCAGCGCTCCCACCGGTAGGCGTAGCCGGTCGGGCTTTCTCCCGACCACGTCCCCGCGGTGGCGATGAGCGTGTCCCCTTCAAGCGCGCTCCCCGCGATCTGCGGCGGCTGATCGACCACGGGCGCTGAGGTCGCCGCGATCGGCTGTGTGGCGGATGAGGAAGCCGAGAGCGAGTGCCCGGAGTCGCTGGCGCTCACCACGACGCGCAGCGCGCTGCCGACATCGCCCGTTGCGGCCGTGTAACTGGAGCCGGTGGCCCCTTCGATGCCCATACAGTGCGCGCCGAAGCTGTCGCAGCGCTGCCACTGGTAGGTATAGGCGAGGGCTTCCGTGCTCGACCACCGGCCGGTGCCGGCACTCAACGCCTGGCCGCGCTGCGGGGTGCCGGAGACGACCGGCGCCGAGGTGTTCGCAAGCGCACCCGCCGCGCCGATCGCGGGTGTGACGGGCGACACCGCCGAAATGGCATCCCGCGCATAGCTCGCGCCCACCCTGACCCGCAGCGTGATGCCAACGTCGCCTTCGCCGAGCTCGTATTCCGCACCGGTCGCGCCTTCGATCGCCGCGCATTCCCCACCGCTCGCGCTGCAGCTTTCCCACTGGTAGACGATCGCGGTCGGGGTCCCCGCCCACACGCCGGACTCCGCATAGAGCACGTCGTCCGCGTCGGGCGTCCCCGAAATCGACGGCGCTTCAAGCTCGCCGGGCGGTTCGCCTTCAACCACCGAACCCAACACCACCGCTGTCGCCGCGGACGCGCTGGAAGCAGAGCCGGCCGAGTTCATCGCGGTCACGCTGACCCGCAGGGTGCTCCCCACGTCGCCCGCGCCGGGGATGTAGGCCGAACTCGTGGCGCCTGCGATATCCAGACAGGCTTCGCCGAAGGCGTTGCACCTTTCCCACTGGTAGCCATAGGAGAGCGGCGGCGTGCCTTCCCACGAACCCGTGCTCGCGCTCAGCGTCTGCCCTTCTTCCGCAGTCCCCGAGATCGAAGGCACAGCCGTGTTCGACGGAGCGAGTGCCGTTACGACACCACTCGCTTCGGAGGTCCCCGACGCCGAGCCACCCGCGTTGCTCGCCCTCACGACAACCCGCAGCGTGTCCCCCACATCGCCATGTTCAAGCACGTACGTCGAGCTCGTCGCCCCGGAGACGTTCGCGCAATCTTCGCCCGCGCTGTTGCAGGTCTGCCACTGGTAGGTGTAGGAGATCGTCGGGGTGCCTTCCCAGCCGCCGGTGCTCGCGCTCAGCGTCTGCCCGTCCCGCGCCGTCCCAGAGATCATCGGCAGGCTGACGTTCGACGGCGCGAGGGCCGCCACGACACCGGTCGCAGCGGAGGTGCTGGACGCCGAGCCGCCCGTGTTGCTGGCCGTGACCTTCACGCGCAGCGTGTCGCCCACATCGCCGTGGCCGAGGAGGTACGTCGAGTTGGTCGCCCCGGAGATGTTCCCGCAGCTTTCACCGGCGCTGTTGCAGAGCTCCCACTGGTAGGCATAGCTCAGCGGCGCCGAGCCGTTCCAAGAGCCCGTGGTGGCCGTAAGCGTCTGGCCATCGATGTCGCTGCCCGTGATCGTCGGAGCCGCCGTGTTCGACGGCGGGATCGCGGCCACGACCCCGCTCGCCGGCGAGGTCGCCCCGGTCGATCCGACAGAGTTTTTCGCCGTCACGACAACACGCAGCGTGTCCCCGACATCGCCCGGACCGAGCCCATAGGTGGAGGCCGTCGCCCCGGAGATATTCGCGCAGCTTTCCCCGACGCTGTTGCAGAGCTCCCACTGGTAGGCGTAGGAGAAAGGTTCGGTGCCTGCCCACGACCCCGTGCTCGCGCTCAACGTGTGGCCGTCTTCGGCCGTACCCGAGACCGCGGGCAGGGCCGTGTTGACCGGCGGGCCGGTCGTGATCACCGCGGTCGCTTCGCTGGTCGCGCTTTTGCTGCCCGCCGCGTTTTCCGCGGTCACGACCACACGCAACGTGTCCCCGATCAACGAGCCCGGCACCCGGTAGCTGGCGGCGGTCGCCCCCGTGATTTTTTTACAGGCGCCGCCCGTGCTGTTGCACTGCTCCCACGCGTAGGCGTAGGAAAGCGGCGGGGTGCCCTTCCAGGTCCCTTCGCTCGCACTCAACAACTGCCCCTGCTCCGCGGCACCCGAGACCACGGGCAGCGCGGTGTTCGACGGCGCCAGCGGCGCGACGAGCGCGCTCTGCGCCGAGGTCGCCGTACCCGACCCCGCGCCGTTGCTGCCCGTTACCGCCGCGCGCAGCGTGCCGCCGACGTCTTCGTGGCCGAGTGTGTATTTCGATTCGCTGGCCCCGGGGATGCTGGCGCACGATTCCCCCGCGCTGTTGCACAGCGTCCATTGGTAGGCGAACGTGATCGGGCTGAGCCCCGTCCAGGTCCCTTTCGTCGCGCTCAACGCGCTGCCGTCCTTCGCGGTCCCCGAGATCGTCGGCAGCGCGGTGGCGACCGGGAACTCCCCCGCGTCGTAGTGCGCCATCACCTGGCTCGCCGACAACGCCTTCGTGTAGAACGCCACATTGCTCAGCAGCCCCCCGAACAACACTTCCCCGCCGACCGAACGACCCAAATACGCATCCGGGGCACTCCCCAACGATGAAGGAAACAGGCTCACACCCGTCGACTGCCGCAGCTGTTCGCCGTCCACATACAACGTCAGGGTGCCTTCGCTGGTCTCCGTCACCGTCAGATACCGCCACACATTGGCTGCCATTTTCGGCGCGACCACCTGCACGTCCGACCCGCCACTCGTATGAATTTCGAACAGCATCATGTGACTCGTCAAAGCCGACGCCGGCGTCAGATACATGTAGTTGGACGAACTCGACCCCAGCGCGAACACCGGCTGCTTCGACGCGCTGCCACCAGCCCAATCCACCCACCCCTCCACCGTGAACGTGCTCGCGCCCGCCAACGGATCAGACGGCAGCGCCGCGTACGCTTCGCCGCCCAACGACCCCGACCTGCTCCCGCCGAATGGGCCTTCGCCGCCCAGCACGATCCCGTCGTTGCTCGCCGTGTAAGAGCCCACGGAATCCGCGATCGTGCTCGAACCCACCGCGTCATCGAAGCGGAACTGCGCCACCGGACCATCCGCCGCGACCGTGCTCTCATACGTTTCGTACGGCTGCGTCCCACCCGCCGTGACCGCCGACACCAGCAGACACAACGACACAGCCAGCGCGATGACACCAACACGGCCGCCCTTCGAGCGCACACGCAACCCTGGCCAGCCGCCCAGAGATGATCGTCTGTGCCTCATCGACGCACACCCTCTCCGCTAGCCCAGCCAAAGTCAAGAGATAGCAAAGCTTTCAGTGAGCAACCTGCCGCAAAATGCGTATAATTCGGGTCCGCTACTGGCACCATAGACAACTCCTGTCTAATATTTCGAACACGAGAGCTTCGGCCATATCGGCGATCCCGCGCACCGGATGCTCCGGGGTGAAGCACGTGAGCATCGCGAGGCCCGCGACCAGCGAGGAGGAGAACTTGCCGGGGTGCTCGGGATCCAGCGGCTTGGACATCGCTCAACGGCCTATCCGCGGTTTCAGGAGTGCCAGCGCGGTTGGGGATCAGCACGCCGGGCCGACCCACGCCGGGCGGGATCGTTGGCGGCCTGGGCACGGGCAAGTGTGCATCGATCGCGCGGGCGGTCCGCCGCCTCTCCTTCGACGGACGCGCGCGCGGACCCGAACCCCGAGGGACGCCAGGGCGGTGTCGAGCTTTTGGGGCAACTCTGCCGTGGCCATGTGAGCGCGTAGGCTGCCTGCAGCGGCCGGCGGCCATGTCCTACCCCGGCTCGCGGGTTCACTTTCAACTCTGAGACCCTTGTTGTGAGGTGGGCACGCGGTGGTACTTGCGGCTTTGGGGGTTCTTCTCGATCAGCCCTACCAAGGTCAGCGTGTGGACGTAGCGGTAGGCTGTCGATGGGGGTAGGTCGAGTTCTTTCGCAATTTCTTTGAGTTCTCGCTCGCTGCCGTCGGGGGGAAGACAGCGATAGGCCATTAGGCCGCGCACCAGTGCCCTCGATACGGTTCGATCCTCCAGTAGCGACGACGCGCGTGGCTCGCCGAGGGGCACCGCCTCCGGGAGGGGCTCACCGTGTTCCGCGCGAGCGGCCACATCTGCAAGCACGGTTTCCACCTGCTCGCTTGTGAGCGTCAGTGATACGCCGTCAAGGCTCACTGCGACCACCCTGGGGTTCGGGGGTGCCCGCTGAGCTTTCGTTCAGCGGGCACCCACACCCCCGCTCCCTTGCGCCCCAGGGTGGCGCCATCGATTACTACCCGGCCCCCGAGGCCGCTCTACGCAGTGGACCGGACCGAAGGAAGGTGTAAACGGTCCGGCCCACCTGCCGTGATGTGGACCAGGATGCTCGCCATGCTGGCCGGCCGCGACGGACGTTGGAGGATTCGCACGGCTGCGATCAGCTCGGTTTGCGGTCTGGCATTCCACGCGTTGGGATGCTGACCGATCTCCCCTCAGTCGCAAAGCCCCTGGGAGGAGTATTCCTATATGCGAATATTCTCAGATGAGACGTCGTTGGACGGAGCGATTGCGAACCGCGTGCGCCGGGGGTTCGGTGCGGCTCGCCGGAGGCGGAGGACGAGCATCGCCGGCACAGCGAGGCCTCCGATGGCATCGAGAGCGGCGGCCTTGGCGGACCGGGCGTGAGGTAGCTGCGCCTCGTGAGCGGAGAGATAGTGGCTTGCCATGCCGGCCAGGATCACGGTGTGCTGGAGACCGTGCGGCAGAGCTCGGGCGTGGCGGGCGGATTCGGTGGCGAGAGTTCGTAGTCGAGCGGCGGTCTCGTGGGGGGAGCGGTAGTGCTGGGTGAGGTTGTGCTGCTCGGTGGCTATGTCTTCGGGTAGGTCGATGAGGCTGTCGAGCAGGGAGTGCAGGGAGCCGACCCACGGGAAGTAGGCACGCTCGATGGCGAGCGCTTCGTAGGGGTGTAAGGCGGGCTGCGCGGCGGCGGCGATCAGGGCGAAGATGCCCAGCGAGGAGCCTGCCGAGGCGGCCGTCTCCCACCATCGCAGGTCGGTCGCGAGCGGGGTCTGTCGGGTTGCCCAGCGTGCAAGGGCGTGGTGGCTGCCCTGTATTTGGGTGAGGTTGAGGCTCTGGTAGGTGACGATCCGCCCGGCGAGTCGGCGGGCCGGTGCTGCGATGGCGGGGTGGGAGGGGAGCGTGCGGAGCGCTGCGCTGCAGGCGCCGGTGATCGCCTGGAGGTAGCCACAGTCGTCGCGGTGCGGGTGGTACTGGTAGTAGTCTGCCTGCGCTGCGTTTGGGTCGAGCGTGGCCAGCAGCGCTTGGTGGAGTTGGCGCGCGTTGCGGATCGGACAGGCGTGTGGCTGCTCGGCGAGCGTGTCGACGTAGTCGTAGATCGCCTGGAAGGCCAGTTGTGCACGGATGACCGCCGGACAGTGCGCGCGCGGCGCGAACGCAGCGAAGGCGGCGGAGCCCTCGATGTTGCCGCGCTTGGTGCGCTGGACGGTGAGCGCTACGCGGCGAAGCGAGCCGTCGGGGATCGCGCCGGCGCGGCGCTGCCAGAGACACAGCTCCCGGCGGACGCGGGGGAACACGTTGAGCCAGTAGCATCGCGCGGCGCTCGTGAACGTGACAGCTGCTGCTGCGTGCCTCCTGGCCGTTCCACCCATACGCATAGCTTCGCGCGTGAGTGGTTGCCGTCATGCTTATTCGCGGAGGCCGACCCTGGGTTGTACGCGCGCGGCTGAGAGGCCGGGCAGCGCGATCACGAGCAGTGTGATGCCGGTGACGACCGCCAGGGCGAGCAGCACCTGGGTCACGCCGAGCGAGAAGGGCGCCGGGAACCCGGTGGAGAGCTTCAGCCAGCGGCTGGCGAGCGCGTGGCCGTAGAGGCCGAGCAGCGCGCCGTCGACGCAGCCGATCGCCACCGAGATCGCGCTCTCAAACTGCAGTGCGCGCCAGAGCTGTTTACTGTCGAAACCGGTGATCTTCTGTGCCGCCAGGCGGGGGCGGCGCTGCCAGATCGTGGCGCTGAGGACCGCGGCGACCGCGAGCGCGGCCGTGACCAGCAGCAGTGTCGAGATCTCCCCGAGTGGCCGCAGTCCTTCGTGGGCGCTGGCCTCGAAGCTCGCCTCTCGTTCTCGCAGGGTCTCCACGCGCAGTCCGGGCCTTGACCCGAGGGCGTGTTCCACCGAGCGCTTCCCCTGCGCTGGTGTCACGCCGGGCCTGAGGTTCACCTCCAGCGCCGTGGGGTTGGTGGTCTGCCAGTAGCGTTGGTAGTCGCTCGTGTTGATCGTGATGGCACCCGGCGACCATCCAACGTTCGTCGTGATCGCCGCCACCCGCAAGCGCACTGCACCTGAGGGCGTCGGCAGCGTGAAGGTCCCGCCGACGTGGACGTGGTGTTCTTCGGCGAAGCCGCTCGAGACGGCCGCCCACCCGCCTTGGCGGATCAACGCTGTGGCGTGGGCGAGGTTGCCGTGCAGCAGCTGGCTGGCCTGGATCATCTGCGGGTCGCTGGGTGAGCGGGCGCGAATCCATACGCGCCGCGTGCCGATGTCCAGAACTCCGCCCTGGTAGGTGCGGACCGACGCGACGCCCGGCGCGTGAGCGATGCGGGCGCTCGCGCCACCATCCCTGAAGCTTTCGATCGTGAGGAAGTTGTCCCCTGTCGAGACCCACACCTGCGCGGTGTCGAGGTATTCGACCACCGCACTGTTGAGGCCGGTCGTGAGGTCGTGCCTGGCGCCCTGGATCGCGACACTGCCATACACCGCCAGCGCCGTCACACCGATCAACGCGACCTGGCGAGCGGCCATCGAGTTCAGTTCGATGACGGCGACCGGGAGCATGCTCCCGCGTGTCCGCCGGCCGACCCGCTTGAGGTAGCGCGTGAGACCGACGAAGACGACCGGAACCAACAGCACCGCCGCGAGCGCCAGGAGGATCCCGCCCACGACGGTCAGGCCCGGCACCGCGAGTACGAGCACCGTCACACCGACCACAACGACGAGCCCCAGCGCACCAAGCCGTCGAGCTGAGCGCGTGCCGATACGCTGCCCGGCGTCACCCGGAGCGTGCAGCGCGGCGTCGATCGGCCGCCCCGAACGTAGATCGAGAAACGGCGGCAGAGAGGCAACCAGCGCCGCCAGAACACCACCAGCGAACGCCAAGATGGCCGTCCACGGCTGGATCGTCTCATGGATGCTGATCGGGAACGCGACCGCCAGATACGCAGGGGTCTGATGAAACAGCGTGTGGGCGAGAATGTCACCCAGGGCGAGACCGGCGAGCGAGGCGAGCACGCCAAGCACGAGCGCCTGGAAGCCGAGGATCACGACGATCTGCTTGGAGTCGAACCCCTGCGTGTATATCTCAGCGAGGAACCGCCGGCGCTCCGGGACCGTGAGCAGCATCGCGTTGAGCGCCAACAGCAACCCCACCATCACACTGATCGCGGCGAACAGAGCCGTGGACTGGCTCAACGGCTTCGCGGTCTGTTCAAGGACGCGCAGTTCGTTATCCGCCGGCTCGACATTCACAGTCGCTCCCGCGAGGCGCTGCAGCTCGCCGGCGACCTGGCGTTCACGGCCGGGGAGTGGCTCGATCAGGACCTGTGTGACACGCCCCGGCTCCTCGGCGAGGCGCTGCGCGACCGGCAGCAGCGAGACCGCCACCGGGCTTTCGGCGACCGGGCCGATCGCACCGGCGTCCAGCACCGCTCGCACCGACTCGGGGTGAGCGTCGCCTTTGGCGAGCAGCGTCACCTCTTCTCCCTGTTGCACGCCGATCGATTCAGCGACCCCGGACGGGAGGCCGATCCCACCCGAGAGCAACAGGGCACCCTCCCCGAGATTCCTCGTCGCCAGCCCCCGGAGGGTGACGATGCCCCCGGTCACGCCAACGAACTGGATCGAGCGGCGACCCCCAGGCCCGACGATCACGGCCGGCTCGCGCAGCAGGTAGGCCGCATCCTGCACGCCGGGCAGCGCTCCCGCTTCGCGGGCGAGCCGTTCGCTGAAGCCTTCCTGCGAGCGCGCCTGCAACTGCAGCCGGGCTCGCCCGTTGACCGCGCGAATCAAGCTGGCCGTGGAGCCGGTGAGGCTCATGTTGGCGACCAGCACCCCGAAGACGAGCGCGACACCGATCGCGATACCCGCGCCGGCCAGCAGCTCGGCCACCACCTGCCGGCGCAGACGCGCCCGGTAAAGATTCCGCAGCACACTCACCCGCACACCCATAATCCGCGGGTTCAACAGATGACGCGGCGGCTTACGCGAGCGAACTTCGCTCATACCCCGACAACAGCTTCCAACTCGACGTCCAACCCATCGCTGAGCCGGCCATCGCGGAGGGTATGCACCCGATCGACAAACGCGGTCGCCTGCGGGTCATGCGTGACCAGCAACGCCGGCAGCTGACGCTCATGAGAGATATCGCGCAGCAGCGCGAGGATCTCGCGACTACGCTTGGAGTCGAGGTTGCCGGTCGGCTCGTCGGTCAACAACAGTTGCGGCTCGTTGACCAGCGCGCGCGCGATCGCCACCCGCTGGCGCTCCCCCATCGAAAGCTGATCCGTTGTATGCGCGACCCGCTCACCCAAGCCGACCCGTTCAAGCCACGGGCGCGCCGCCTGGCACGCCTCCTCCATCGTAAAACCGTCGGAGAGGAGCTTCAACGCAGCGTTCTCCAGCGCACTCGCGCCCGGCATCAGATGGAAGGCCTGGAATACGAAACCGACCTCGCGCCGCCGGTAGAGCGCACCCTCCTGCGGCGTGCGCGCCACCACGTCCCGCCCGTCGAACAGGATGCTGCCCCCGTCCGGGGCCAGCAGTCCGGCGGCCATCAACAACAGCGTCGTCTTACCCGACCCGCTCGGCCCGTACAACGCCACGAACTCCCCCGGGGAAATCCTCAGCGACACCCCATCGACAGCCCGCACGCTCTCGCCGTCTCCACACAAATAGTGCTTGACCACCTCCCGCAGCTCGAGAGCACTCATGACGCGCGCGAGTCACTGCTCCGGCTGCGCCGATCCGGGAACGCCACGACACGCTTGCGGGCATCCGTCGTGCGGAGACGGCCGTCACTGATCGTCATCACACGGTCCACCCCGAGCAGCGGCGTCGTGTCTTCAGAGGCGATCACAAGCGCCATCCTCGACTCCTTCGCCAACGAACGCAACAGTGCGTAGAACTCGCGGCTCGCGCCGGCATCGATCAAAACCGCGGGCTCGTCCACCAACAGCAAACGCGGCTCGCGGACCATCGCCCGCGCAAGCTCAACCCGGATACGTTCATTCAACGACAGCCGGTCGGTCGCCAGATGAGCCCACGCCACCGCGCCGACCCGACCCAAAACAGGGCGAGCCATCGCTTCGGCCTCCGCGAGCGTCATCCCGCTCGCCGTCAGCGCCAACGCAACATATTCGAGCACCGGCTGATCACTAAGCATCGGCCGCCAGTCGCAACGGACCAACGCAACCCCCTCGTGGCGCCACATCCGCGCCCGCGCGTCCACCGACAGCCTCCCCAGGTCTTTACCCTCGAAACAGACGCTCCCCTCCTCGGGTGACTCGATCCCCGCCATGACCTTCAGCAGCATGCTCTTGCCGGCTCGTCGCTCGCCGTAGATACCGACGACATCGCCCCGCTCAACCTCGGCCGACACCCCATCGAGAACAACAATCTCCCTCGCCCCGTCCTGCACGCGCTTGGTGACGTCCGTGAGCGCCAGCAGCCTCACCTGGCGAGATACTCCGTGATTTCGCCACGGGCGCGAGGGATCCAACGCAGCTCAGCCCGCAATTCCTCAGCCGTAGCGAGCCGCAGAACGTTGATCGCCCGGTCATGCCACGAGCTCGCCTCCTCCATCTCGGCCGAATCCTCCAACATCTCCATGCAATCCATTTCGTACTCTTCGAGCTTCCTCAACACCTCCGGGGCGTCCTGCGGGCGCGCAAAGGCGACCCATGTGCGGATGTCCGCCCGTATCAGCGGCAACGGCTGACGCGCCCCCAACCATTCAGCACGAACCAGCTCAGCTCGCGCGGTCGGGCGATACACCCGCCTCATATGGCCACGCTTACCCGGCCCCCTCTTATATTCAGACCACGCCCAGTCATCCTCCTCGAACTCTTCCAACACCCGATAGACGCGCGTACGATCGATATCCCACACCGGCCCCATCCGCGTACGGAGACGATCCGCGATATCCCAGCCATAACCCTCCTCGCCATGCAACAACGCAGCCAACACGGCCGTGCGCAAAGGCGTCCGTTCACGTTTCTTGGGCTTCCTGTCGGCTGGATCCTTTTGCGCCATCTAAAGTCCGCTTGCTTGAACGATCAGACCGCGCGAAGCCTACAACATCCGCGCTCCGGTCGCCGAGTTTTGTTTCTCAATACCGAACCGATCCATTTAGCTACACGCCAGTGGCGAGGAGGCACCGCCCGGCGCGTCGACTCTTTACAACCCGATCCCGAGGTCGATGCCTCGATCGGTTGTAACCTCGCGTCCGAGGCGCTGCTCGGCGCGGTCGATCGCTTCGCGGGCGCGTTCCCAGTCGCGCTGCTGCCCACCGCGCTGCTCGGGCCGGGGTCCGAGTAGGTGGGTGGGGTCGGTGATGTCGTACTGGGCGCGGTAGCGCGCGGCGTGGCGCACGCCGTTCTCCCATACGTCACGTTGGGCGGGACGGTCGGGCTGTTCGCCGAAAGTGGTCTTCACCCATGCGCCTGGGGTTTGTAGTTCGTGCTCGGCGAGTTCGTTGCGCAGCGCGGTGTGCTCCCGGGTGGCCTGGGTGATTGCGTGTTCGAGGCCTTCGCGTTCGGCGCGGGCCTCGACCGGGTTTCCAAGCTCGCGCTTCAGACTGCAGCGCTGCGCGAGGACTGTGTCGAGTTCTCGCTCGTTGGCTTGCAGGGCGGTGGTGAGGTGGACGCGTTCGATCGCGTTGGAGTCGTCTTCACGGCCGAGGCGGCGACGTGGCTCGGGTAGGCCGGCGAGGCGCTGCTTGAGTTGCTCGTGCTGGGTGGTGAGTGTGAGGGCGCGCGCGTCGAGGTCCTCGATGCGCCGCAGCTGTCGTATTGGTAGCGCCGCGAGCTGCACATGCAGTTGATCGACACGCTCGCGCAACCCCCGCAGCCGCGCTGTCGTCGCGGTAGCCGGCGAGGTAGGCTCGGCGCGAGCGGCGGCGTGCTCCTGGGGTGGGTACGGCGCGTATGCGCGGGCGCTGGCAAGGTCCGGGTCGTCTGTGCGGCCTGCGCCGGGGAGCTGCTCGATCGCGAGGTCTTCGTCGTCGCGCTCCAGCATCCGCCGCGCAACCCGGTCGAGTAGCTCGTGCCGGGTCGTGGTCGGGGTTTGGTCGGTGGGCGCGAACTCGCTGCGCTCGCGCTCGAGATCGTCGTCGTAGACGAGCAGGCGCGTGGTTTCTCTTGCGCGGGAGAGCGCGGTGTAGGACCAGCCGGCGGTGAGATCCCGCGGTGAGGCCACGACGATCGCGCTCTCGATCGTTCCGCCCTGCATCCCGTGGCCGGTCAGGGAGTAGGCGTGCTCCACGTGCTCGGCGACGTACGCGGCGGGCAGCTCGCGCACGAGTCCGCCGTCGGTGTCGATCACGACCCGGTCGGGGTCGAGGTGGCGCACGGTGCCTCTCATCCCGTTGTCTACGTCGAGCTGTCCGTCGTTGCGCCGGCAGATCACGCGGTCACCGACCGCGACCTCGACCGGGCCGTAGTAGTGCTCCTCGCCGAGCACGCCGAGATCGCGCCGCAGCTCGCGCGCGCCGTGGTTCAGACGGTCGCGGGTCTCGTTGTCCCTGGCGATCATCACCGTCTGCGCCGGCCCGGCCGCGGCGGCTGCGTGCGCCCACTCGGCGAGGGCCTGCTCGCGCGCGCGGGCGGGGTCGTTGAACGTCTCGATCCGCTGGTTGCGCTCGGCCCAGTCGAGGTAGCGCTGTGGGTGCCCGTCGTGCAGCGCGCCGAGCGCCCGGCGCTCCGCGGGGTCGCGCTGGCGCATCACCTCCGTCAGCCGCTGCGCACCGAGCGCGCGGCCGACCGCGCCCAGCCACCCGCCGGCCTGCACGGAGGGGAGCTGCCCCGGGTCCCCGATCGCGACCACCTTCACACCCCCGCTCTGCGCTGCCTCCAGGAGTCGTGCGCTTGGGCGCGTCGCGGCCATCCCCGCCTCGTCAAGGACCACGACGCTGTGCTCGGGTAGCTCATCGCCGAGCCGCTCGATGTCCAGCAGCAGCCGGTCGAGTGTGCGGGTGGGGATGCCGGCCTCCTCTGCGAGCTCGCGTACCGCGCGGCCGGTCGGCGCAACACCGAGCACGGTGTAGCCCGCGTTCTTATACACCTGGCGCAGCACCCCGGCGGTGTACGTCTTCCCTGTTCCTGCGAGCGCCTGGATCACGCTCACTCCGTGCCCCGAGCTGGTCACGGCGCGCACCGCCGCCGCCTGCTCGGCGGTCAGGGGACGATCCGCCGCCGTGATCGCGCGCTCAGCCAGCGACGGATCGACGATGCCCGCTCCCTCGCCGGCGCGGCCGACCGCAGACGCGATCAGCCGCCGCTCGACCGCCACGAGCTCCGCGGTCGTCATCTCACCACCACGGGTCCGGATCACCTCGGGACGCTCCGCGAACCGCGCGGCCTGGCCGCGCACCTCCCCCACCAGCGCGCCCGCCCCGGCAGCGGCGGCGAACTCCTGCAGCACCGCGCGCTCGTCGAAGGTGTTGCTGCGCTCCGTCAGACCGTCCGCGCCCGTCAACCGGGCGCCGAGCGCCTGCGCGTCCACGCCGCTGCGCCTGACCCGACTGCACACCAGCCGCTCCCGGCCCGTGCGCAGAATCTCCGTGATCCGATACGTGTCGAGGCCCTGCTCGCCGGCGCGGGCCCTGACCTCCTCCCGCCACGTATGCGTCTCCAAGCCGTACTGCTTGCGCTCCCGTGTTGCGAGTGCCGCGTGCTCGGCCGCGCTCTTTGACCTCAGGCCAATCCCGCCCTGCTCCGCCTCGCGCTGCATCTCGTGACGACGCTGGGAGAAATGCTCGACGACCGGGCGCTCGATCTCCGCGAGCTCCGCCGCACCGTTGCGGACCTCCCCCCACTCCAGCCCGAGGCGCTCCGTGACGAGCGCGCGGAGATGCGCCTGGTAGAGATACCCCGCGGTCTTCGCCGCCCGGTAGAGCTCCGTACCGTGCAGCGCCGTGAACCGTCCGTCAGGGCCGCGTGCGAGGTTCGCGGCGACGACGTGCGTGTGCAGCTGCGGGTCAAGCGCGCGGCTCATCCGGTGCCGGTAGGCCGCCGCGATCAACCCGTCTCCGGGCTGGACGTGCTCGCCGGCGTGCCCGCGACGGACCATCACCGCCGTGTCCTCCAGGTACCCGAGCGCGGCCCTCACCGCCTCTTCGTGGCACCCCACCAGCTCACCCGAGACCTGCTCCGGCGCGACGGCGAACAGGATGCTGAGCGTCTTCGGCGCGGAGAACGTGAGGTCGTACGCCGCGACCTTCGGGTCACGCGCGCTTGAGCGCAGCCGTGCCGCAGGGTCGCGTGGGTCGTGGCCTGCGATCAGCGACCCGAACTGCCCTTTGCCGACCCGGCCCTGGAGGCCGAGGGCCTGCGCGCCGGCGCCGACCCATTCGCCTGGGGCCTCCCCGCGGCCGGTGTAGTAGTCGTCCTGGCCCTGGGCGACCTGCTGCTCGTAGTAGCGGTGCTGGCCCAGCGCGATCTTGCCGATCGAAAGCACCACGCCAAAATAGCAAAACATGCCCACCTTGGTGCAACTGTGTGCCGTGAAGCGGAGCGCAGCGGAGCCGAGCGGCGGGGTGGCCTTGCGGTGGTGTCGAGAGCGCGGCTGGAGAAGCTGCTGCGGCGCTGGCGAGTGCGCGGTGGAAGGTGCGGGCGAGAGCCGAGCGGAGCGAGGGCGGCGCGGTTAGGGGCTGGTGGGCTTGCGTCGTGTAGAGGAGTGCGTGGGTCAAGCACTCGGGTGCGGGTGCGGTGGCAGCGCGGGCGGCGTCGAGGGTGGCCGTCTTGCTCGGGGCCGGCGGCGCCACACGGTGGTTGCGGCGTCCGCGGGGGGCGCCCGGCCGGCATGCGTGGCGTGACAGTCCCGCCGCGCACGCCGCCGGCCTCCGGTCTGATCAGGGGCCGGTGATCCCGATCTCGCTCAGGAACAGCACGCACCGCGAGAGGCGCACGTGCTCGCCGTCGCGGACCACCGCCCCTGCTCCCCGCAGCCGCCCCAGCGCGGCAGCGATCACCTCGGGCGCGGCCTCCTCGTGCAGCTCCTGCTCCAGCTCCCCGCGCGTCCACTCTCCAGGGTGGTCGCGGTCGAGCAGCAGGCTGACGATCAGGTGCTCGATCCCGAGACCGGAGCACCACTCCAGCTCGTCGAGCAGCGCACGGTCCGCGTCGATGCGCGCCAGCTCATCGAGGTAGCGCTCATGGTCGGGCGGCTCTTCGCCGCTGGCCGGCTGGGGCTGTGTGCTCGCCTCGTCGAGCGCGCCGTGCATATCCAGGCAAACGCCAGAGCGCGCCACTGGGTCGAGCTCGGCGGGGGTCGTGAACGTCGTCATCGTCGGTTCCTCCTTGTCGTTGGAGGCCCCGGGAACGGCTCTCGCGCCAAGCCGCCCAGACCGTCGCGGTAGGGTGTCCGGCGCGCCGGGAGTTGCCGCTTCCGGTGCCGCGCCGGGGGCGGCTCCAACCGTGCCCCGGCACTGATTGCCTACTCCTACATTCTACCGCATATTGTCGTAAGCGACAAGTCCGGTAGGGTGTTCAATCGATGGGCTCCGACCACACCGCACGGGCGCCGCAGACCCTCGGACGCGCCCTTCGCGCGCTGCGCGAACACGCGGGGATGACACAGGACGAGCTTGCCGCCCGCGCCGGCACCAACGCTGCGGCCCTCTCCCACATCGAGCATGGCCAACGCGACGCCCGCTGGTCCACGCTCGCCCGGCTGCTCGCCGCACTCGACGTTGACCTGCACCAGCTCGCCGACGCGACCACCACCGCCGAAGTCGAGCACCCACCACCACGCTGACGCCGCCCGCAACCCACGAGACGTCGCCGTGCCCGTCGAGCAACTCTCAGCGGCGACGCGGGAGCATCAGGACCGCGGGGATCTCGAGCCGCGTGAGTAGGCTGCGGTCGCCGAGCAGGCGAGTGAACAACCCCGCCGAGAGCGCCGACGGCCAGCGGCCACGGCGCCTGGCGTACCAGAGCGTGCCTCCTCCCCAAGCGGCCGCGCCGAGTACGAGGAACGCGATGCAGTACCCGTATCCGCCCTGGCTGCCACACGCCCACGCCACCCACCACGAACACCAGCCCGTGACGCGCGCCAGCGTCGGCCCGAAGCGCCACGCGACCCACCCCGCCACAGCCGCCAGACCGAGGACGCAGATCCCGCCGGCGAGCGGGCCGGCGGCGGCGAGCGGGGCGGCGGAGTCGAGGGGCATCCGTTCAGTTTCCCACCCGGATCGGTCGGATAATTGTCGTCGGGAGGGGGCTCCGAGAGCCCAACTGGGTACCCAATCGGTGGGGTGCCCAACCCCGCCACCCCATCCGTCGATCGAGCAGTCGGCCGGCCCCCGGCCCGGCACCCGCTACACACCCTGTCACACCTCTTGCGGGTTGACAGGGTGTGCCACGCTACACGCGGCGGGGGCCGGGGGACTGCGATCCGCCGCGCTCGGGGCCCCCAGCCAGGCGCCAGCCTGGCTGGGGAGCGGCGGACGATCGACCCTAACTTCTGCAGTTCGCCGGGAAGCACGCCTCGGCTGGTCGCGGGCCATGGAGGGGCCGCGCCTGGGCGGCTGTTCCGGCATCGCGGCGCGCGGACGATCCCAAAATACTCGTAGAGAGATGATCGAATCGATGCTCGCCGTCCCCGCGCGGCCGAGTGCGCATCCTGCCGGCGTGCGGTCATGATCTGCCGCGATGACCGACCACGACGCTGTGCTGTTCGACCTCGACGGCGTTCTCGTCGACTCGCGCGTGCCGTTCGCGCGCGGCGTCAACCACGCGCTCACCTCACACGGGCTGGCGGCGAGGCCGGAGCGTGAGCTGCACCGGTATCTCGGCCCTCCCCTTCACCGCACGTTTCGTGCGCTGGTCGGCGAGGAGTCGCTCGTTCAGCCGTGCGTCGATTCGTATCGCGCGCGCTACCGCGAGCTGGCCGCCCGCGAGACGACCGTCTTCCCCGGCATCCGTTGGATTCTCGACAAGCTCGCGGCGCACCTGCCGCTGGTGGTCGCTACCTCCAAGCCGCGTGCGCTCGCCGAGCCTTTGCTCGACGCGCTGGACCTGCGCGGGTTCTTCGCGGCGGTGATTGGCCCCGAACTTGACAGCGAGAACGAGCACAAGACCGTGACCGTCGGGCGCGCGATGCAGGCGCTCTCGCCCTGCGCGCGGCCGGTGATGGTCGGCGATCGCAAGCACGACATCGCAGCCGCGCACGAGCACGACATCCGCGCGATCGGCGTTCTCTGGGGCATCGGCTCAGAAGCAGAGCTGCTCGCCGCCGGAGCCGACGCGCTCGCCCGCACTCCCGCCGCGCTCGCGACACTCCTCGCCCGGTCGGGTTGACCAAACCGCCGGTTCCGGCCTCCTCGCGGTTGCGTACCAGCGCGGCGCACCACGACTACGTCGCCACGAACAGCTCCGGTCCCTCCGCGTCGGGGTCGGGGCGGTTGAGCGCCGGGTTCGCCGGTCGCGCCGTGAGGCGCCCGGCCGGCAGCGGCTGACAGAGTGTCAGGGCGTCCTGCGTGTCGAGCGTCGGGTCAAGCCAGGCTCGCCGTACCTCCTCGCCGGCGAGGATCACCGGCATGCGGTCGTGGATCGCCGCCGCCACCGGGTTAGTCGCCTCGCAGGTAAGCAACGTGACACTGTTGATCCACTCTCCGGCGACCTTCGCCGGCGTCCACAACGCCGCGAACGCAAACGTCTCGCCCTCACCTACCTGGAAGTAGAAGGGCTGGCGCGGCTCACCGCGGCGCTGTTGCTCCGGCGCCAACCACTCGAAATAACCGTCTGCTACCTGCAGCGCCCGCCGCGACGCCTTCGGGATCAGCGTGCGGAACGGGGATCTCTGCGCCACCGTCTCCACGCGCGCGTTGATCAGCTTCGCGCCGCCCCTGATGTCCTTCGCCCACGGTGGGATCAGGCCCCAACGCAGCAGGCGCGCTTCGGGCTCGCCGCGCGGGGCCACGACCGCGAGGACCTGTTCGGTCGGCGCGATGTTGTAGCGGCGGGTGCCCTCCGTCGTGCGGATCGGGACGCCCAGACGGGCGTTGAGTTCTTCCACGCCCGCGGTGTTCGTGTAGCGGCCGCACATTGGTTCGAGGATAGGCGCAGGCGGTATGTAGGACGCTTTCATCGACACCAGCCATTGCCCGGTGCTTTGCGCTGCGCGGGTCTCACTTTCAAGCAGACGCCAGCAGCAGTGTTAGCGCCTGCTGCGCAGCCGTCGCAGCAGACGTTTGTAGACACCCACGCCGTCATCCTCAGCCAGAGGTCGCTCGCCGGACATCGCGGCTGTCGTTGCTCCCTCGTCACTGCCAGCCAGCGTCACCTGGTGCTCCCGCGAGGATACCCAGTCTTCCCGAGATCGCTCCCGGATCGCGTGGATTTCGGCTTGCGTCATCCGTGTTGCCCATCGCACCGTGCCGTGTGTGATCCAGTAGTGCGACTCACATGGGAAGTTCCAGTTGCCAACGGATGGGCATAGTGAAATTGTCTCGCCGTCAAATGCCAGCCGCCAGCGATTCGGGCGTAACGGCGTGAAGACCTGATTTCTGCAACCACAGCAGCACAGGTGCACGGCAGTGCCGAACTGCATCGAGATATAGATCACGCCGGCCCGTGGCTCGTCCGGCAACTGGGTCACAAACTCGTGCTCCAGCTCGTCGATCTTGCTCATGCCCGCTCCTCGTTCGTAAGCTCGTTGTCAAAGATCGCGTACGTCGACTCGTGCTCGCAGTCGTGCTCGAGGGCTGCATAAAACCCGGCTCGCTTCTTCCAGCGGATCACCGCCATCGTCGCGTTCAGCGCGTTCAGGTCGGCCACCTGGATGTTCCGTTCGTAGTCGTCCGGCGCCGCCGTCTCGAATGGCAGACGCCGCTTCGCCGCCCGGTACTCCGGAGTGCTCGTCGTCGTCCTTACCATGCCCGCGAGACCCTGCTCGCCGTGATACACACCCAGACCGGTATCGATAAAGGCAGTCCCGAACTCTTCCAACTTCTCGACGATCAACTTCCTCGACGGGCCGTCGTCGATGCACAGGAACACGAAGTCCATGCCCCGCAGCTCCTCCACGTTCCGCTCGTCGACGCGACAGTCGTGCGTAGTGATCCCGAGCTTCATCCGCGAATACTGCTCGGCCCAGTAGTAGACCTTCTGCGGCACCTCCGCAAGGCGCTCTTTGCTCGGCGCTCCAGGGCCCCGGAAGGCGTTGTGCTGCACGAAGTGGTCACCGTCCCACAGGTGGATCTCCTTCACGTGCGTCTTCGCAACCAGGTCGAGCACATAGGAGCCGGTCCCTCCGAGGCCGACTATCGCTATCCTCTCCTCGCGCAGCCTTTCTGAGTACGCCATGATCTGAGCCCTCGTCGACGCCGTGTCGCCGTAGACGAAGCGGGAGTCCTCCTCGTCATCCTCGTACACGGGAAAGGTCTTCGCCGTCGCCTCCGGGTCGAGTTCTTTCGCGTGCCTACCTAGGAGACTCACGTACGTGCTCATCTTCTTGTAGTAGTTCTCGTACCCACCCTGCGGTTTCTGCGAGAACATGTGGTCGACCTCCAACCCGTCGGCGAGCACCCGGTGTCCGCTCGAGTTGATCATCCCCAGCGGCTGCCCGCTCGGGTCGCACGGCTTCTCCCCGGAGAAATACGCTTCGTGCTGCGTCGGTTTCACGGTCACCTCGCCGCTCAGCTCAAGCGTGCTCACGAGCCGCCCGTAAGCCACCTCCCTTGCGGAGGTGACGTACGGCACGTGCTCGACCACGAGGTGATCTGCGATCCATCGCACCTCGTACCCATCCTCACGGAGCCTCACGAGGTCGTCGCTAAGACTTATCCGTCGCTGTGACATCGAGGATCGTCCCGTCTTTGATCTCCACCGATTCGCCGGGCAACAACTCGCCCTTCTCCTTTTTCCCGACCGCCCTGCGGTAGTCGATCGTGTACTCGTAGTTCGGCCCCGACGGCAGCGGCTGCGCGAGTTCCACGATCTTCTCGAAACTCAACGCCTTTTCACTGACCACCTTCTCTTTCGTGTTCACGAAGATCTTCCACTCGCGCTTGTGCTCCGAAAGCCCGCTGTCGGCCTCTGGCTGCTGCGCCTGGTCCTGCTCGACGTCTACTTGAGGTTGCCCCGTTCCCCGTAGAAGTTCGTGGTGGCGGTGGGGTGATGGTTACACGGGGATGGCGATGGGCGTGTTCTCCTTGGTTGTGGTTTGAATGGTGGTGCGCTGCGCGGCGAGGTCTCGCTCGACGGCGAGGGCGAGCTTGGCGAGATCTGAGTAGCCGACGATCTTGCGGAACTGGGTCTCGGCCTCGAGCATCCCAGCGGCGGTCCACCGCAGGCACATGTCCCCGGACTGCCAGCGCTTGACGTTGCGCGATGTGCGACGGATGATCTCGATCATCGACTCGATTGGGTTCGTCGAGGCGAGTGTCTTCTTCAGGCGTCCGTGGATCCCCAGGCGGGTGAGGGTGAGTGTCTCCTCTAGGCCCTCGGTGAGTGACGCTGCCGCGCCGGGGTGCGAGCGCTCCAGCTCGCTGGCGAGGGTTCGCAGGCCCTCCAGCGCTAGTGCGTGGTTCTCGCTGGCCCACGCGCGCCGCAGCCGCGCCTTCACGGCTGGTCGATCGCGCTCGGGGAGATGATCCAGGACGTTGCGTTCCTTGTGGCGAACACAGCGCTGCACCGGCACGGGCCCGAAGACCTCCGCGACGGCCGCCCTGAGTGCCTTGCTGCCATCCAGGACAACGAGTACGCCCTGCTCGACGTCAAGACCCCGGTCCACGAGATCGGCGAGTAGATGGACGGTGACGGTCTTGTTCTCCGTGGAGCCATCCCACAATCCCAGCGGGATCTTGACTCCATCGGTCGTGATCCCGAGCGCGACGACGCAGCAGCGACCCTTCAGCTCGATCCCATCGACCATCAATGCCGCCAGGCGCACGTCTCCCAGACCGCGGCGCATCAGCTCCCCAAGGCGCTCACGCGTGCGACCCACGAACTCGCGACTGACCGCAGACTTCGAGGCCGAGCGCTCCCGGGTGCTCACCTTCTCACCGACAGGCTCGCGAGTTCGCGAGAACCGGCGCGTGCTGACACCAGCGAGCATCTGCTCCAACACCACCCTCGTCAACGGGTCACGATCAGCGAAGTACGCGTAGGTCGCGAGAGGCACCTCGTGCTCATTGTCCGCGGTCCTGGCCCTTGGACGCTTCACGACGACGCGCCTGCCACCCAATGTGACCTCGCCGTCCTCGTGCCCATGACGCACCGCGGCGCGCTCCGGGAGCTTCGCGTGCTTGGCGCCCACGACCTCATCAAGCTCGGCCTCCATCATCTCGCTGAGCACCCCCAACCCAACACCGACACTCAACGCGAGCAACCCATCCTTCGCCGCACCAGCCAACTCACCCAGCGCCTCCTGCACCCGCGACGGCAACACGTGCTCTGGGCGTGCGTCCTGCTCCTGCTCTACGGTCTCCATGGCGGTTCCTCTCGTCTCGATGGACTTGTTCGCACTCGCCACGGTCCCAGCAGGACCGGACGAGGCGAGAGAACCGCCACCTACAAACTTCTACGCGCTACGGGACAACCTCGTCTACTTCCATCTGTGGGTCTGGCATTTTCCGCTACCGTCCTTACTCGAAGCTTGTACGCGCACCCCTGTGGGTGCTCCACCTACCTAGAACGACGGATCGAGCGTTTTGTTCAGCCCGGTCGGCGGTCACACAGTCGACCGAGGTTCTGATTCGTGGTGTGCTCGCTGCGCCAGCTATGGAACGGTTGTCAGCGGATGACTTTGTTGATCGCCCGCGCCTCCCTCAGCGCGTACACGATCACGGGCCGGCTGACACCAAAGCGACCCCTCAATGCCGTCGCCGAACGGTTGCCCTCGATCGCCGCTATCAGCTCGGATCTCGGGATGAGCAGCTCCGAGGCGAACGCATTTGCCTCTGGCTCGATCTTTGACCGCCCCCCCTCGTGCGCCAGCACATGGTGCCCGATCTCATGCGCGATCACGAACCGCTGCGCCTCCGTATGCGCGCTCCCTGGGACCTCGATGCGGCCGTCGACGAGCATGCCGTCGTGTCTGAACGGCCCCACCACGACTTCAAGCCCGAGCCGCTCCGCGAGTTGCCGCGGATCGTAGGGCGGACCCGCGAGTCGGTGTTCACTGTGGAGCTTTGTTGCTGCCTGACGCGCCACCGTGTATTCCGGCAGCTCGCGCACGCTCTTCGCTGAACTCGCCGGCACCAATGCCTCCCCGCAGATCGGACACGGGTCGTCAACTGAACCCGGTACGTCCAGCCCCTGCTCGTCCTGGCCCCAGTCTGCGTCCGGCCTGGTGCTCGTGTCAACCTCGTACCCGCATTCCACACAGCGCAGCTCTCGCTCGACCGGGTCGTAAGAGTCCTCCTGTTCGAGAGCGTCAGAGCCGCACTCGGTGCATTCAGCCTCGAAGTTGCTCCTCATCGCATCATGGTGTCCGCATTCCCTGCAGATCATCACCGTCATAGCTCCAGCTCCTTTGCCAGAACTTGCATGTAGCTCTGTGCGGCCTCCTCGGCTGCTGCCGGATCGCGTCGCACTGGCTGCCTGACCCCACGACGCCGCCTCGCCTTTGCGTTGCCGTCTGCCTGCTCCATATCCTCGTGGTGTCTACGCACTGACGCTCCTGCTAGCTCCAGAACCCTCCGACTCGCGAGCAACTGAAGGCCAGCAAGAGCCCGCTTCATCGCCTTCACTGCCACTGTCGTGCGGGGATCCGCTTTGGCTTGCTCGAACGCCACCCACTCGCGGAGTCCGACGTCAATCGTCTCGCACCAAGGATCTAGGTCGATCCCCAGCTGTTCCCGCCGCGCCCTCATCACGGGGCCCAACTCATCGTCCACTTGTAGTTGCGCCCATGGGTCATAGAAAACGTGCAGATCGTCCGCTCGTGCTGCCTGCGCAGCCGTTCGAGGGTCAGTGCTTTTCAGAATCGGAGGGCCTGCGGACTTCGGCACTCGCCCATGCACGCGATATGCCTGGTATGCCGCCGTCAGCCCTCCCAGGTGTTCCTCCGAAAGTACCCCTACCGGCTCGACGGCCTGCTCCAACAACACGCGATCTGCCGCCCAAACCAGCGCAAGCGCCTCGTACCCGAGGACGTCTCTTCTCAGCGCCACGTCAGCGTCGACAGCCCAGTCCGTCTCAGCCAGTAAGGGAATCAGCAATAGATCTGTCTCCCCAGCCTCAAGCACTCCCCCTACCAGATACTCCTCGCTCCTCGGAGCCCAAAACGTCCAAACCCCCCCGGCTTTGGGGTCCTGGCCGTGCGCGGTCAGCCTAGCTGATCTCGTGACGCTGTCAACGGGCTGCTCACCCTCGCCGGCGAGCCGGTGCGCTATAGCACGACACCGCGGGCACTCCGAGAGGTGCCCGGCGAAGGCATCTCTAGCGTCCCGGACACTCAGCTCACTTATAGATAGGCAGGCCATGTGTTCTCGCTTAACAGCACATCGAGCACTTCGTTCAGAACTTCGGGCGCATCGCTGCCCAGGCGTGCGAGCATTGCTTCGATCACTCGCAGCTCGTGCGATACCGTGCCAGTCGAGCACCCAAGCTGCTTCGCCAGGTCCCGGACCGATACGTCGTCGCTGCGTCCAATCAGAACGCTCGCCTGCCTCCCCGTAAGCTCCGCCAGCGTGGCTGTCACGAGTTCCTCCCTGAGTAGCCTCGCCCCTGGGTCGGACACGCCGGGCGCTCCTGCCCATTCGTCAAGCTCCACAGGCGCCTCCTGCGTATCGATCGCGAACCTCAGCTCCATCGCCCGCACGATCATTCCCACCGTCATCGCCCCGGCGCCGAGCATCCCCACCACGAACCTCTCGAGCTCATCCCCACCTAACAGCGGCGAGAGCTTCTTTGCGTCCGCGTCATACCGAATCACCTCGAAATCGCCGAGCGCCCACGCCAAGCCAAGCAGCGCCTCCTCGTCCTGACCGGTCCCCTCCTCCGGACCGTCCCTCAGCCACCACAACCGCCCCGAGCCAGACCCCGTTGAAGCGAACCTCCCGTCCTCCTCCACCAGGCGCTTCACGCGGCCATAGAGGTTTGCCGACTGCGACCGCTTCAACCGGTCGATCAAGTGCTGCCTCACCGATGTCTCGCACGCGCTCCTGAACACGTTCAATGTCGGCGACCGCTGCAATATCGCCAACAGTTGCCCACGCTCCACGAGCCTCACGGCGCTCCAGTCCGCAAACGCTTCTTCGATAGCCTCGTCGTTCCAAACCCCCACCAGCGAGTAGTGTGTCGGGAGGCCCTTTGTTCGCACCATCAGGCTCACGCTGCGCCTGCACTCCTCCATCAACGCAGGCGACGGAGCTGCGCCTCCCAACACGCTCGCTCGCGCCTCAAGGTAGTCGGCCTCGATCATCATGCTCTGCGCACATTTCTCAAGAACTGCCGGCGAGTCCCGCCATCCCATTCGTCGGCCGCCACCAACACGACGATGCACACGAACAGCCCGAGCGCGAGGAGATCGATCGCGACCGCCGCAATCACCAACACAGCGGAGCGTTCCGACAGCATCTGGTCGAGCGCGATAACGCCAACAAGCGCCCTGGCTAGCAACATCGATGTCGGGCGCGACGTAGATCCCGAACGTGCAGCGCAAGACTGCCCCAGCAGTGAGCGATCGGCCCATCTAGAACACGCACGCGCGGCGTCGGCGCGCACCAGCCAGAGTGATAAGACGGCGTACTCAACGGCGGCATCCTACTCTTCGGACCCACCAACAGCAGGGCTCGACGGACTCGCCTCCGCACGAACAGTCCGTGTTTGCTCCTGGCGGGAGAGCAGGTCGAAGTAGAGCAGAGCGGTGGCAAGCGCGGTGAACGACGCGATGATCGTGTTCACCGCAATTCCGAGCGCCACATTGCCGGCGCACGTGCTGGCCCCGGGATCGAGCGCGCGTGCCGAGTGTCACTCCCACGCCCAGTATCGCGAAGGCGATGAGCAGGCCGAAGATGTGCGATCCGTGATCGCGTGTCAATCGCCAGCTGCTTCGCAGCGCCTCCCGTACCCCGTCGCGCTCGATCGCCGCCGCCTGCGGGACCACGGACAGGCGAATCCAGAGCACAATGCCAGGGATCACAAGGGCGAAGAAGCCGATCTCCACGCCGACGCCAGCGATGAGCGCGGCTACCCCGACGACGGGAAGCACCCGCAAGCCTTTGGATGCCACAGCGCCCAATCGGGGGCGTTGCGCATCCCCGATCGCGACTACGGCGTGCACGTGCATCGCCGAGATCAACGGGCTGATGAGCAGCAGATCGAGCAGGCCGAGCGATTCCCGCTCCAGGAAACCGACATGACGGGCATCGCCGAGCGGGCCGATGCCGGTCACCGCCAGCTTGGCCAGATCCCACGGCGCCATCACCACGAAGGCCAGGAACAAAAACAGCCACGGGTAGTCCCCGTACAGGCTCAGCGTGGAGCGCACGATCTCCCTCGCTGAGCGGTTGCGGGTCAGGTCGATGCTTGTCACTGGGCGTCTCCCACCTCCAGTACGGGTCGCATAGGGGTTGGCAGGCGGCAGATGGTGGCCGTAGGTGGGTCCGACCAGTCGAGTGATCCCATAGGCCGGCGCTAGTCTGGCAGATCGCCCGCCACCGTGAGAATTAGCTGCGCCGTCGAGGTGGCGGCCCAACGACGAAGCGAGCGCACCGGCCAACCGGAGCGCGAGCGCTGCGGGTCTCTGTTGCTGCCGCCCCAGTCCGTAGGCCCGAGGGTGGTCCTGTAGGCTTGTGGCACATGTTGGGAAAGTCGCGATGTTCAGACGGATCGCTCAGCCCCGAAAAGACTGGGTCCGCAGTGAATACGGTTTCCGCGTGACCCGAAGCACTGGGCTCACACTCGCGAGCTTCGGCATCCTGGCCGCGACGATGTACTTCGGAGCGTTCAGCGCCGCGGCCTACCCCGAACCGCAGGGGGCGTACCAATGGCGTGCCACGCCCGGCGGCGAAGTCTCTCTGGCCCCAGTGCTCGGCGCTGGAGACGCCGGTTGGTGCATGCAGACCGTCACCCGGATCGTCACGGGGAACGTCACCAGAAGTAGCCGGGCGTGCCCGGCACCGCCGACATCGACGGGACCGATCTTTGCCGAGGAATGCAACGACAGCCGTGAAGAAGGCGCATTCGTCTTCCTACTGACCCGGGGCGACGTAGCGTCCGTCTCCATCGCGGGAGGCACACCAGTTCCGACCACCACCAACGCAACCCTTCCGGGCGGCCTTCGCGCGGCGTCGCTGCAGGCGCCCGAATACCCGTTCAAGCTGAGCTTCCCAACGCACTGCCCGGAAGTGACGCCGTTTGCCACCAACGGGACGGCTATCCCCACGCAGTCCAAGCCCGGCGTTCCGCTGGCGTCTCAGTTGCCCCACCTGACGTGGGCGCATCCTCAGCGCCCACCACAGGGCGCATGCCGGCTCGACGCAATCCACCTGCGGCTGGGAACCGTGGCGTGGGAAGGCGCCGTGGCCACCACGATCAGGCCCGTCCATCAACTGGTCGGTCGCGCGCTGGTGTCGTGCGCCGACACCGTGTACATCCACAGGGTGGGCGAGTACGTCACCGGGGCGGTCCTGCTCAACGCATCGCGCCCGGGTGCTGCGCCGCCGGCCCTGCCAGGCATGAAGCCTCTGGACGGGCACCCAAGGATCTTCCAGGCGTCAAGCTCGGGCGGGCCGGTGCTCGCGCGGCGCATCCCCGGCGCGTGGCTGGTCGCCACTACGTCAGAGAGCTTCGGTGACCTGGCTATGCCGCTCGAAATACTCGAGCACCTGCGGGTCGCGATTCACCTTCACCGGCCTTGAAGCTCGGGAAGCGGTGGACCACGATTTACACCATCTGTTGAAGACTTGTGTCTGGCAGGTGGATCCAGCCCTCGCGCGAGATTCGCAGGCGCAACGTTTCGTCGTGGGCCGGGGGCACGACGGTACGACCGATGTGGCCTGCGTGCGCCACCAGTGACGCGAGCAAGGCGTCGAGCGCATCGTCGCTGTCAACGCATGCCTCCGTGGCCGCGGACAGATCGAGCCAGGAGGCGCGACGCGCGAACTCGGCGACCAGGGCGTCGCGCGCCTGGCGCTGTCGCTGCTTGGCGGCCGCGTTGCCGCTCGTCTTATACCCCTTCCGGTCGAGGCCCCAGCGCGTCAGCGCGGCGCCCGGATAGACCTCGAAGACGCCGTCCCTCCCTGTCCGGTCCACGGCTCGCTCACTTGTGCGCAGCAGGTCCAGTAGGCGAGCGCAGCGCCAAGCCGCTACCGCGATGCGGTCGGAGGACACGCTGAGCGGCGGGAGCCCGGTCGCCTCGCGCACCATCCGGTCGGTGACGCGATACCTCAGCTCGTCCTTGCTGACCTCCGGCCAGCGCTCGCCACGCGCCCATGACATGAGCGCCTGCACCGCATGGTCAGGCCAGCCGAACGGGGCATCAATGCCGACCGCCTGGGCCGGGGTACACAGCCTCACGAGCCAATCGAGATCTTCGCCCTCTGGCCCAACGATCGGTGCTCGCGCCGTCGCCCTGCCCGGACGCCATTCGATCACGCACGCCGCGGTGTTCTTGTTCTGCGCCGCAAGGTCGATACCAACCGAGAGGTTCGCGCTGCCCGGTTCCGAGGGAAGATCGATGTCAGCCTCCTATAGGCGCGCGGATAGCACCCACCGAGGTCGCTTCAATGCTCTTTCTCGTAGGCGGCTCGATCACCCGGGTCACGCCGCCGGCACGGTTGAGCCATTCGATCTTCGTGGGATCGGTCTGTCTGAGCGCCCTGTTGTATCGCGACGGATTGCCCGTCACAACACGCTCTTGAAGTCGACGGAGGACGGCGGCCAGACGGGGCGGGCAGGATGGCGGCGTGAAGGCAAACGCATTTTCGCTGACGGCCACCACGATCGGAGTGCGGCCGCGGTAGGTGACCCGTACAGCGGCCACTCCGTCGGGCACGAGTTCTACCAGTGGCTCACGCAGGAAGTCGCTCGCACTGAATACATTCTCGCTTTGTCCGATTGCGGCGAACGGCTCGCACCCGAGCGACAAGCCCTTTCTTTCGGGAACCTCGATGAAGCAGTAGAGGAGGTCCACGGCACGCCTGCGTTGCTGGGCTCGCAACACCGCTCGATTGACGTGCAACGGGAGACATGCCTCTTGCGGCTCGTTGACCTGCGCGAAGGCTGGAACGACGAAGTCGCGACGGCCCGTAGGCCCCGGCAACTGGCGCACATACGCCGGGTAGTACGACGCAAGCTCATAGTTGTTGTACAGCTCAGTCGCCAGCGCGCCTTTCGGTGGCGCGTCGCCGGGCAGCGTCGCCCTGCGAAAGACCGCGAAGCTCGACCGGGCACCGGCCGGCAATGGGATCCCAAGCGGCTTGGCCCTCGACCGAGGAGCGAACAACTCCCGGGCACAAGAGCCCGATGCATAGCGAGCGACGACGTCGGACTCGTTCCCCGAAACACTCAGAGTGTGGGTGTCCGACGAGCAGCCATTGAGAAGCATGAGCGCGAGAACGGCAACGAGAACCAACCCTCCCGTGCGACCTGTCGCGTGGACACAGCTCCCAGCGAGCCTCATGGGTATTCCACGCCGGGCGAGAAGGCACCCGATGGAGCGGGGTCGCTGGGCGCCGCGGTCGGCTCGGCCCGGCGCAACTCGAAATACAGCGCGGTGGCCACCAGCACGGGGATTGGCGCCAGCACTGTCGCAAGGAGCAGCCTGAGGACGATGGCGGTCCCGCCGCCTGTGGTGTGAGCGATCCGGTCGACGACGCTGACAATCACGGTCAACGGGAGTGTCAGCATGAGGATCAGTGTGAGCACCCGCCAGCCGTTGCCCCTTACCAGGGCGCGGCTGCGGCCCAGCGCACGCAGACCGCCAGGGCGCTCCAGCACGGCGACTGCCACAACAACCGACCACACCGTCAGCAGGAACAGCTCCGGGACGAGCACCAGGACCGGAACGAGCAGCACCCCGAAAAGCACCGCCGCCACGCCAACACCTGAGCCGAACAGAATCCCGAGGATCACGACGAGGACGATCGTCGACCCGATCGACGTCACCAACGTGACCGCCATGCCTGCCACGAACCCAGCTAGCAGCAGCCCACCGAGAGTCGACCATGCCCCGCGCAACAGCTCGCCCGTGTTGCGGCGAGTCCCGCCGTCCCATACGTCGGCCGCCACCAGCACGACAATGCACACGAACAGCCCGAGCGCGAGGAGATCGATCACGACCGCCGCGATCGCCAACACAGGCGATGGTTCCGATAGCGCCTGGTCGAGCGCGACAACACCCGCAACCAGAAACGCGGTGGTCAGCAGCAGCGGTGCCTGGGCGACGTAGATGCCGAACGTGCGACGCAACACCGCTCCAACGCTGAGAGATCGGCTCATCGAAAGCACGCACAGGGTCGGCGCGCACCAGCAAGGAGTGATAAGAGGGGCGTACTCAACGGCGGCATCCTACCCTTCGGACCCATCCGTAGCGAACGTTCGCCGCTGCTATAGCGTCCCACCCATGGGTACCCCGAAGCCCGAGGATCTCGCCCGCGCACTGGTCGGGCTGTACGAGTGGGCGCAGGAGTTCAGCGCCGAGCGGTCGAGCAATGGGCTGGAGGGGCGTCTGCGTACGCGTCTAGCGGGGAGGTCGCGGGGCTGCTGGTCGTCTCGGCGCTCGAGGAGTTTCAGCGCGTCAACTTCGTCCGTGCGGAGAACTCCGCGGCGCATCGGCGCAGGCTTGCGACACAATCGCTTATCCGTGGGCGAGGCGGGCCTCTCACCAGCCTTCGCCGACGCACCTGAGCCTCGTCGTGGCTGTTGCACAAAGGGTGCTGTCCGGCGGGTTGAAGAGGATGTCGGTATGCCCCAGAACTTCATTGCTTGTGACCGTGAGCAGGAGCTGTTGTTGCCGCCGAGCTTGAAGGAGTGGTTGCCGGAGGATCACTTGGCGTGGTTCGTGCTGGCGACGATCGAGGAGATGGATCTGTCTGGGTTTTATGGCGCCTATCGCGGGGATGGTCACGGCCGCGCGGCGCACGAGCCAGGGATGATGCTCGCGCTGTTGCTCTATGCGTACTGCAAGGGGCAGCGCTCCTCGCGGGTGATCGAGCGCGAGTGCGTGGAGGACGTTGCCTACCGTGTGATTGCGGCGAATCAGCGTCCGGATCACACGACGATCGCGCGCTTTCGCCAGCGCCATGAGACGGCGCTCGCCGATCTGTTTGGTCAGGTGCTGGGGTTGTGTGCGGAGGCTGGTTTGGTGAAGGTCGGTGTGGTTGCGATCGACGGCACGAAGGTACACGCGAACGCTTCGCAGCACGCGGCGCGTGACTATGAGCAGATCGCCAGGGAGATCCTTGCAGAGGCTGAAGAGGTGGACCTGGAAGAGGACGAGCGGTATGGGGAGAAGCGCGGCGATGAGCTGCCGCCGGAGCTTTCCACTGAGCAGGGCCGGCGGGGTTGGTTGCGCGAGGCCAAGCGTCGCCTTGATGAGAAGCGTGCCGCCGAAGCCAAGCCGATTCCGCGTTCGCGCCCTGAGCGCCTTCGGCAATCAAAGCGCCGGCTGGAGGAGGAGCTGGCTGTCGAGCAGCGCGCGAACGATGCTTATGAGGCTTACCGGGTGCATGGGCGCGCGAGCGACGGTAAGCGACTCGGGGCTGCTCCAACGCCATACGCACCGCCCGAGACGCCGGCTGGGAAGGTCAACATCACCGATCCTGACTCGAAGAATGTGAAGACGCCACGCGGGTACATGCAGGGCTATAACGCGCAAGCTGCCGCGACCGAGCAGCAGATCGTGATCGCCGCCGAGGTGAACGTCGACTCCTCTGATTTCGGGCGCTTGGCAGGGATGGTCACCGCTACCGAGACCGAGCTTGACCGAGCGGGTGTGACCGACACTCCCGAGGTAGTCGTCGCGGACGCTGGTTACTGGCATCAGAAGCAGATGGAGAGCGTGATCAACAAGGGGATCCAGGTTCTGATCCCGCCCGATGCTGGCAAACGCCGAGGCACCAGGCCGGGATGGGACGGCGGTCCCTACGCGCACATGCGACGAGTGCTCCAGACCGACCACGGCGGTGGGCTCTACCGAAAACGCAAAGCGATGATCGAGCCCGTGTTCGCGAACACGAAGTTCAACCGGCGGATCGACCGCTTCCAACGCCGAGGCAGATCCGCCGCACGCTCCGAATGGCGGCTGATCACAGCCACCCACAACCTGCTGAAGCTCCAAAAGCACCAAATCGCCGCCGCCGGAGCCTGATAGGAGCCCTCACCGGCCCCTCGGCTACAACAGCCCCGGCCGAAGGAACAATCCGGCCCCGCTACTGCGAGATCACCAGCAACATCCTCCCGCACGACTGCACGCAGCGCCCTTTACGCAACAGCCACCGTCCAGAGCGACAGCACTGAGCCAGGCGCCTCGCGCGCTCGCTTAGCTGCCGAAAGCAGCGGTCGGGGAAAATGCAGGATGCCCGATGAGTCCACGACCTCCGACCTGGTGGAGAGGACGCGCGTCGCGCGAGGCCGCTACCAGCTGTCGCCGCTGAGTCGGGCGACCAGCTCGATCATTGCGTCAAGCGCGGCCTCTAGCGGCTTGGTGTCGCGTTTGACCTGAGTGAGGAGCAGGCCGCCCTGCAGGGCGGCTAGCAGCGCGAGGGCGAGGGTGTCGGGGTCGGTGTCGGGCGCGAGCTCGCCTCGTGCGTGCATCGCTCGTAGACCGCTCTGGATCTCGGCTTCCCAACGTTTGAAGCCCTCGGCGACGTGGGCTCTTGCGTCGGGATCGGTCTCGGCTAGCTGGCCTCCGAGAGAGCCGATTGGGCAGCCGCCGCTGCAGCCGTGCTCGCGCTGGGCCGCGATCACGAAGTCGCGCCAGGCTCGGAGGCCATCCAGCGTGCTGAAATCGAAGTTCTCCTGCCCGCCGACCATTGTGTCGGCCTGGTGGTCAACGACTGCCCGGACCAGGGCCGGCTTGTCGTCGAAGTAGTGGTAGAGCTGCGAGCTTGAGACGTCCGCCGCCGCGCGTACGTCCTCGATCGTCGTGTGGGCGACGCCTTGCCGGAAGATCAACCCGGCCGCCGCGTCGACGATCCGCTGGCGGGTCTCCTGGCCCTTGCGCGTCAACGGGCGAGGCGAGGGGCTAGTCGTGGTCATACCGCAGATTCTACCAACGGAATGGATTGCCCTATCCATTCCGTGTTAGAGTGGAACGCACGATCCATTTCCAGGGTCGCGACAACCACTCAAAAGGAGAACGCGATACATGTCACTTCAAGGCAAGACCGCCCTTATCACCGGCGGCACATCCGGGATGGGCTCCGCCACCGCACTGGCGATGGCCGAGAAGGGCGCGTCGGTGATCATCACCGGCCGCGACGAGACCCGCGGCGCGAGCACCGTAGAGGAGATCCGGGCGGGTAGGCACGATGCGCAGTTCATCGCCGCTGATTTCTCTGAGATGTCCGAGGTGCGGCGCGTCGCCGACGCGGCAGGCGAGATCGATGTTCTTGTCAACTGTGCCGGCTTTGCCGCCCTGGCACCGACGGCTGACACCGACGAGGTGGCGTTCGACGGTCTGTTCCAGATCAACGTCAAGGCGCCGTTCTTCCTGGTCGCCGCGCTCGCCCCGAAGATCGCCGCCCGCGGCGGCGGATCGATCATCAACGTCTCCACGATGGTCGCGAGCTACGGCCAGCCAGGCATGGCTGCCTACGGCGCCTCGCGCGCCGCGATCGAGCTGCTCACCAAGGCGTGGGCCGCCGAATTCGGGCCGCAGAACATCCGCGTCAACGCGGTCGCTCCCGGTCCGACGCGGACCCCGGCCATAGAGCCGATGATGGCGATGGCCACTGAGTTCGCCAAGACGATTCCGCTCCGCCGCGTCGCCGAAGTGCACGAGCTGTCCGACGTCATCACGTTCCTCGCCACCCCGGCGGCCGGCTACATCAACGGCGCGATCATCCACGTCGACGGCGGCCGCACCGCGATCTGAGAGGGGAGGAGATGATCCTGGCCCGCCGCTCCCGGCAACGTTCGGACACGAAGCGAGAGAACCGTGGCCGGCCGCCCGCCCCGGGTGGCTGGCCACGGACCGCTGAGGGTCCGCCAAACACCCACGACGCGACCTCGACGAGGCGCAAGAGTCTGAACAGCCATGCGCCGGATCACCAATGACCATGCATGTACCAAAGGAGCCAAGCACTCAAATGCAAACCACCGCAGGAAAGACAATCCTTATCACTGGCGCCAATACCGGCCTCGGTAAGGAGATGGCGAGGCAGCTGGCGCTGCGCGATGATTTCGAGCGGATCTACCTCGGCTGCCGCAACCCGGAGAAGGCGGAGCGGGCAAAGCAGGACCTGGAGAAGGTCACCGGGCACAAGATCTTCGAGGTAGTGATCATCGACCTGGAAGACCTTGCGTCGGTACATGCTGCGGTGGCCGCGATCACCGCTCCGTTGAACGCGCTCGCAATGATCGCCGGCGGCATCGGCGGCCCCACGCCCGCATCGCTGACGCAAGACGGGGTGACTGAGCTATTCGCCCAGAACCTACTCGGTCACGTGGTTCTGCTCGAGAATCTGCTGGCAGCCGGGCTGCTCACCGATGTCGCGGTCCTCGCAGGCAGCGAGGGGGCACGCGGAATCCCGAAGCTGCGGATCGCCCGACCAACGTTCACCGATCAAAGCTCACAGGAGTTCGCGTCGGTGATCGACGGCTCGTTCTTCCAAGGCGGCAAGTTCGACGTGATGCTCTCCTACAGCCAGATCAAGTACCTCGGCGCGCTGTGGATGGGCGCGATGGCCCGCATGCACCCCGAGCTCAGGTTCATCACGATGTCGCCGGGAAACACCGCGGGAACCGACGTGCTGCGCGACCAGCCCGCGCCCGTGCGGATCATCGCCAGCCGGATCCTGCTCCCATACGTCGCGCCTGCCCTTCGCATCGGGCACAAGCTGGACGTTGGGGCCGAGCGATTCGTCAAAGCCGTCACAGACGCGTCACTGCAGAGCGGCGTCTTCTACGCAAGCGCCGCCAAGACGATCACCGGACCGGTCATCGACCAGGCCGTGATCCTTCCCGACTTCCGCGACCCTGAGATCCAGGACCACGCATACGAGGCGATTCAGCGGTTCGTACCGAGGGTCGCCGCGACTTGACCGCTCTGCGCACGGGTGCCACTCCAATCACCACGCCACCCGTCGCTACCGCATTGCACTGCATAGCAAGTGCGACGACGGAAGCCGGCGAGACCGCTGGTGCGGACGAAGACGAAGTCTGAGCCACGGTCAGGGGTCAGCTTCCGCTTCGCCCTGCGCGAGCGGGCGTGTGCCGGCCTCGTTCAGGCGCTCGCATCCGGTGAGTCCGGCAGTGCGGAATCAGTCGGGCTGTACTTGCTCGTCGTCCCACTGAGGAACGTGTCGCAACGCCCTGAGACGCTTCGACCGTCACGATGGATGAGAGCGCCGGCCGTCAAGCGCCGCATAGTGCTGTCAAGCTCCGTAGCGTGGGTGTGCTGCTCGATTACTCCCGCCAAGCTGAGCACTATGACGAGACGCGCTCCGCGAGCCCGTCGGTGCTGCGGGGGCTGCGTGACGCTCTCAAAGGCGCGCCCGGCCGACGGCTCGCCGACATCGGTGGCGGGACAGGTAACTACGCCCTTGCCCTCAGGCGGGAGGGATGGGAGCCTGTTGTGGTGGATCGCTCGCCCGCAATGCTGGCGTGAGCCGCCGCCAAGGGACTCGAAACCGTAGAAGCCGACGCACAGCGACTGCCGTTCGAGGACGCAACGTTCGACGCCGCCACGATGATCTCGATGCTGCACCACGTCGAGGACCGCAGCGCCGCACTGGCCGAGGCGCGGCGCATCCTCAGACCTCGAGGACTCCTGGTGCTCGTAGGCTATACGGGTGAGGATGCCGCCACCCTCTGGATTCTCGACTACTTTCCGAGCAGCCGGCACTGGATAGAGGCCACACACCCGCCGCGCGCGGCGATACTCGAGGAGCTACCCGGCGCGCGGCTCTTCACCTTTGAGTTTGAGGACATGCAGGACGCATCGCTCGCCGCTCTCTCGGCCAACCCCGATCGTGTGCTGGAGGCCGCAGAGAAGGGCGAGACGAGCTACTTCGAGCGAATCTGGCGCGACCATCCCGAGGAGCTGCAAGCGGGGCTCGCGCGGCTCCGGGAGGACATCGCGGCCGGCCGGGCCCCGAGGCGTGCCGGGACGGCGACGGTCTGCGGCTGGACCAAGCGCTGATCCTAGGCGGCCTGTGTTGCCCATTCCATATGCTGAATGCTCAACCAAGTGCAGGTCTTGCTTCACCGCCCCCGGCCCAGAGGCTCGGAACCCGACTCGAAGCGGCGGTGAGGGCGACGGCGCCTCCTCAATGCTCGCCGCAGCTGGTGCATAGCGCTCGCCCGGGACTGTGGCGAATGCGGTCGCCGGGCACGATTGAGCACCCACACTGCCGGCAGTTGCCCGGGTAGCGAGCGCGTATCCATCGACCCGCGGTGCCCCCGATGGATGCTGCGGGTTTCGGGGTTCGACCCAGGCGGATCATCGACGCGAGCAAAAGGCCGACGAGCGCTCCCGCCACTGCGCCGACCAGCACCGGGGCGATCCAGGCGAGGGCCTCGGAGGCGAGGCTGCTTCCCAAACACTGTGCGAAAGCGTGCGTGACCAGGTGCCCGTGGGCCTTGATGCGAGGCCGGCAGACAGCGGACACTCGCGGGTGGGTGTTGGTGTGCTTGAGGGCCCACATCAGGCCGAGGAAGGCCCCGCCGCCCGATCCGGCGCGAAACGCCAGGTTGCGTAGCTCGCGGCCCATCACTCGGCGCTGTCGGTAACCGAACGCCATGTCGGCGTTATCGGCAGCCTATTCGGGCAGCTAAAACTTGCTCAAGGGAGAGCGACGCTCTCTGCGGGGGCGTCACGCTTGCCGGCGTCGCCGTACTGGACCCTCGCCTCGCCGAGGGCATCGACCGTCCGAGGCCGTCAACGGCTGGACCCCGCAGCCGCGCCGAGAATGGCCGGTCGATGCTACCTTGGGGCCATGACCGTGAAGGAGCGGCTGCACAACGCGGTTGAGACGATGAGCGATGAGGAGGCGCAGACTGCGCTTCGAACGCTCGCGGAGTCCTCCGGTGACCCGGTCGCCTGGATGCTCGATCATGCGCCGCTCGACGACGAGCCCGAGACCGAGGAGGAGCGCGGCGCGGTCGCCGAGGCTCGCGCCGACCGCCAACGGGGAATCGAGCCCGTGCCCCTTGAGAGTGTGATCGCCGAGTTCGACGGCGATCTGTGACTGAGCCACACTGGCACGTCGTCATCGACGGCCGCGCCCGCAAGGATCTCCGCCGCATCGACCCACCGACACGACAGCGCATCCTGCGCGCCATCGCACGGCTCGCCAAGGGGGCGGAGCTGACCGGCGATGTCAAGCGACTCCAGGGCTCTCACGAGTACCGGCTGCGGGTCGGCGACTGGCGCGTGCGATTCGAGCGCGAGGACCAGAAGCTCATCATCACCATCGTCCGCGTTTTGCCACGCGGGCGAGCGTACGACCGTTGAGTGCCGCCGAGAGGCTTCTCAAGGGTGATTGGCTATTTATAGCTTGTTGTGCTACTTTGGCATTCCTAATGCCCGAGCCTACCTCCGAGATCCTGCGTGAGCCGTTGCTCGACGCCGAGCAGACCGCGGTCCTGCTCGGGATACCGCGGTCATCGGTCTACGACTACGCCCGGCGCGGGGAGCTGCCGCACGTACGAGTCGGACGGCATGTGAAGTTCATCCGCCGCGAGCTCGAGCAGGTGCTGCGGGAGCGGCGCGCCGGGATCTAATCTCGTTCAACGCCTGATCCCGCGTCGCATACCGAGGCGGGCCCGAGCGTCATTCGCACTTACGCGGCTCGACCAGCCAGCCGATCATATAGTCGTGCCCAATCCGCCACCCTTCCGAGCAAGTCAGTCGCCGGAAGGTCCGGCGATAAATGACGACGCGACCCGAGTCGCCCTCGGCGCCTATGGCCGGGCCGGCTAATACTGGCTCGTAGGCGGCCTGGTGGTCATCGCGATCGGCATCCTGATAGACGCAGCCACACCGTACGCGCAACTCGGCGGAATATCGGGCCTCGGGATCGTCGCCGTGGCAATCGCGTTCGTGATGCTCCGTCACGCGAGGCGCTGGCGGCGAATGCTCGCCAACCGACCGTGGCAGACGTTCCGCGCCGAGTACCTGCCGGTGAAGCCTGCGACCGCGAGTGCCGGCCTACTGCTCACTCCTGATGTCGCGATGACGAGCCAGCCCGTGCCGTTGAAGATTGATGAGATCACGTGGAGGCAAGGCCGCCTGGACGGGGAACGGCTCGTGTGGGTCTGCGGTGATCCCACAGCCTCAGTGGTGGTCGCCCCTCCCGGCGCTGGCGCGCTTTACGCGGCCTCGGCTCCGCATGGCTATCTGGGGCGCAAATGGAGCAAGGCCCATTCGGATGAACTGGCTGCACAGGGGATCCATCTACCGCACGCGGTCAAGCGACGCTGGATCGGAGTATCACTCATCTGCTTTGTCCTATCCCTTATTCTGCTGTGCGCCGTCGCGGGCTTCTTCGTGCATATCGCAGGTGGGCAGACGCAGGTTGATAACTAGACTGGCGGGGGCATCTGCGCGCTGTTGGCGGCGGCGATGGGGTGGCTCGGACTTCGCTCGTGGTCAAAGATTGCGACGTGAGCCACTCACCCTCAATACGCTTCCCCGGATGCTGAGCACTCGATTGTTGGCGGGGCCGCTCGCCGGGCTGACGCTGCTCGGCTTCGCCGCGCCAAGCAGCAACCCGGACGCCGCGATCAGGAATGCCGCGCTCGCTCCCTATCGCGACGAGTTGCTCAGGAACGCATCCGCGCTCTGCTCCGACGTCACGCCGCGGGTCGCGGCCAAGCTTGTGCCAAGCGCCGCACCCGGAACCGGGTGTGAACAGGCCGTGCAACAGATCTTTGCTGTCACCACGCCCACGCGCATCCCCCGCCATGTCGTTCTTGCCTTGAGAGCAAACCCCAACCGCTTGACGGTCAGGGGGAGCGAGGCAACGGGCATCTTCTCGCTGACCACAAGCCAAGCGATCAAACGCCACGGAAAGACCACCCTTGTGATCTATTGGGCTGGCAGGTATCGGCTCAGCCTCGAAGACGTCGCCGGGCGATGGCTCGTATCCTCCCAGGCCACGCTCACGACGATCGGCGACTGCCGGATCTACCCGCCCCGCAGCTGCCACCGCGGCGTCAAAGACCAACACTTCACGCTCGGAGAACCAGTCGGCTCCACTCCGGAAGAATCGATCTCGATTCGGCCGGCGGTGCGGAGGGCCGGAGGACGCGAGGAACACGAATTCAAGGCAGGCCGAATGGTCTTCACCGAGTCCGGCTGCCTGGCCTGTCACAAAATCGGCGACATCGGCAATCCCGGACCCGGACAGAACCTCACCCACGTGGGTGCACGGCTTTCGCCCCGCGAACTCGAAGAGGTCCTTGTCGCACCTCGCGAGCCGATGCCATCGTTCAAGCACCTGCCAGCACGCAAGCGTCACGACCTTGTTCGCTTCCTGTCGCTGCTGCGCTGAGCGGCACGCCGCAGCCCCGCCGGTGGCGCGCTCCGCTACGCGGCGAACGCCTCCGAGATCCTCGCCGCGTCGGCGTCCTGCGGGTAGAAGGCCGTGTAGATCTCGGTCGTGGAGAGGTGGGCGTGGCCCATCCACTCCTTGATCGTCGTCAGCGGGATGCCCTTTGCGGCGCACACCGTGCCGAAGGTGTGGCGCAGGTCGTGAATGCGGATGCGCCTGAGGCCCGCCTGCTCCAGCGCCTTGTAGTAGCGCTTGCGCAAGTCGTTCGCGTCCACGTGCGGGCCCTGCTCGCCGGCGAACACGAGGCTGGCGTCCGACTTCGCCGGGACGGCCTTTGCCTGCTCGCTCAGCGTTCTCGCCACCTCCGGGGCCATCGGCACCACGCGCCCGGCGCCCGACTTCGGGGTTCCCTCCACGTTGCGCACGTAATTCGACTCCACGTGCAACGAGCTGCCCTCGAAGTTCACCGCCCGCCAGCGCAGATCCAGCAGCTCGCCCAGGCGTAGGCCGCAGAACGCCGACACCATGAAGATCGCCGCGTCCTGTCGTTTTACCTCCGCGGCCGACTCGACCAGCGCGTGCACCTCGGCCGGCCGCAGAAACTGCGACGTCGCCAGCGTTTTGCGCGTTCGCACGCGGCCGGGGCGATCGATCAGCTCGACCGGGTTGGCCGCCACCGCGCCCAGCTTCATCGCGCGCTTCATGATGCCGTTGAGCGCGATCACATACTTGCGCTTGGTGCGCGCGCTCGCGGGTGTCAGCTGCACGTGCGTGCCGTCCGGCATCCGCTTGATCTCCGCTCCCGCCGCGCGCCGGCGCTTGGCCTCCTTCGGCGAGAGCCGCCGTTCCGCCGGCAGGGCGTCCACCCACTCCTGCAGCGCCTTCGCGTTCAGCGACGCCACCGGTGTCTGCTCGCCGAGGTCGCGGCAGATGCGGTCGCACATGTTGCGGTAGTCGCCGACCGTGGAAGGCTTCGCCTCGCGGTCTGACTCCACCCAGCGCAGCCAGTGCTCGCACGCTTCGCGCAGCGTCATCGCGCGCGCCGGCTTCGGGCGCTCCACGCGGCGCCGCGGGGCCTCCGCCAGCAGCGTGCGCAGCATGTCTTCGGCGTCGGCCGGGGTCAGGTAGCCATCCGGCTTGGGGCCGTCGCGCGTCACCCACTTCACGGCGCCGCGGGCCGTGCGCCTGCCCGAGTCCTTGACCCATGCGGGGCCCAGCTTGCGCTGGTGGCGGCCACCGCCGTCGCGGATCAGGGCGTAGAAGGCACGGCTCCCGCGGGCGCCCTTCACCTGCAGGTGGCCGGTCGGGCGTATCGTCTCCTTGGTGCTCAACTCGGGTTTCTTCTCTCGTCTCGCCAGTCTGGTGCCGCGTCGTCACGGGGGGCGTGGGCGGCGTCGTGTTCCCTATGTGTTCCCAAATCGCCCAAACGAGTTGGACGCGACGCCTCAAAACCGCTTGGGTAAGCCCTATTTTACTGGGACTCCGGCGGAACGTCCAGGACTCTTAATCCGGTGGGGCGGGTTCGAGTCCCGCACGGCGCATAGCGCACAGTCCTACACCGCTTCGCCCTGCACCCCCGCTTCGTAGTGGGGCCGCCGGGGCGTGGGTCGCGTGAGGGACGAGCTTCATCAGACACCTCCGGTCGTCGGCTGTACGGGAGGCCGTAGGGGGTTCGCCACGAGACGTTCGCACACCTGCTCCACCCGCGCGGCGTTGCGCACGAGGAGCTCTTCGGCGAGCTTGCGCAGCGCTTTGATGTTCTCGGGACTGGCGTCGTCGAGGCTGCCGTTGACGCCTGCGAGCACGGTCTGCAGGCGGTAGTGACCCCGGTCGGCCCCGAGCAGCTCGTCGAGCTGATAGTCGACCGCGGCGCTCGCGCCGTCCATTATCACGTCCAGCAGCGGGTGCGCCCACCGGATCAGGCCCCACTGCCGAGCCTGTTTGTAAGAGACCGATTCCGTCAGGCGTCCGGTGCCGAGCGAGACGATCAGCTGCTCGGCACCCGGGTGGTTGCGGGCAGCCTCGGCGTAGGCGCACATCGCGGGGTTGTTGGCGAACGTGCCGCCGTCGACGAGCACATAGTCCCGCGGCCCGCCGGGCGGCGGCCCCACGGCGGGCACGTCCGCGGGCTCGAAGTACGTCGGCGCGGCGGAGGTCGCGCGGCCGACCGTCCTCATCGGGTAGTCAGCCGGCTGCGGTGGCACGCCGGTGTCACGCGGAACGCCCTCGCGCGGCGCGGTCGTGACAGGATGGGGGCCGGGCGCGAAGCTCTTGAAGAAGAACGGTTCGTGGCGCTGGATGTCGTAGGAGGTGATCATCACCCTGGTGAGCGCGTGCGGCAAGCGCGCATCGCCCATGTACCGCGCGAGCGCCGTTTCCAGGCCGCTCGCGTCGTATTTCGCCCCGCACAGCCCGTCGACGGTCTCGATCGTGCGCAGCAGCGAGTGGTGAAAGATGTTCGGCCCCTCCTCTTCGTACATCCCCACGAGGTCCTGTGCGCTCCACCGCGGGGACCCCTGCTCTTGCGGGTCGGGCACCGTGACGCCCAGCGCGATGATGCCACCCGTCGAGGTGCCCGCGATCAGGTCGAACAGCTCGCACGCGCGGCGCCCGGTCCGCCGCTCGATCTCCGCGAGCACGACGGCCGGGATGATCCCGCGAATGCCGCCGCCGTCGATCGAGAGGATCTTCACGCGCTCGTGCGCCGCCACGGCCGCCACGTTACACCATCGGGATTGCGCAAGACGGGCCAGTTCGACTGTTACGATCCGCGCCCCGATTCGTCGCCATCGCTCAGCCGTCGCTCGCGATCGCCCAGCTGCCGATCGGCGTGTTGCGCGCGATCGCGAGTAGCCGGCGAATGCCGTGGGTAAGTGCTGTAGACGAATGCCTCGAGATGCGTCATGCTTGCGGGTGGGATGGGTGAGCTGCTGGCTTTGCGGGGGGTGAGCAAGAGCTACCGGCGCGGCGAGAGGCGCATACGGGTGCTGGCCGACGTGGCGCTCGAGCTCGAGCTGGGCGAGGTCGGCGCGGTCGTCGGAGCTCGCAACGAGGGCAAGACCACGCTGCTGAAGATCGCCGGCGGCATCGAGCCGCCGGACATCGGCAAGGTATGCCTGGGCACACGTGAGCTGGCGTTGCTCTCGCGCGAGGAGCGCGCGCGACTGTTGGGAGAGGAGATCGCGTGGATTCACCGCGAGGGACCGGGCGTCAGGCTCGAGGTGGTCGACTACCTCGGGCTGCCGCTGGCGATGGGCCGCGGACGCGGGCGGCGCGAGGCACGAGACCGCGCACTACGGGCGTTGGAGCGCGTGGGCGCCACACGCTGCGCGCAGCAACGCTGGGAGGAGCTCTCCGACTGGGAGCGCGTCCTGGTGGGGCTTGCGCGGGGGATCGTTTGCCAGCCGCGACTGCTGGTGCTCGACAGCATGACCGACGGGCTCAGCATGCGCCGCATGCAGGCGACGGGCGAGTTGCTGCTGGCACTAGCCGGCGAGCTGGGGTGCGGGGTGCTGATGAGCTGCGCTGACCTGGAGGGCGCGCTGAGCGCTGACCGCGTGTGGTCCCTGGAGCGCGGGCGGCTCACCCTGCTCTCCGAACACGAGATCACCGAAGCCGAGATCATCGAGTTCCCGAGGCCCGCTCGTGCCGATGGCTAGCCCGCGCCAGCTTCTCGAAAGTGGTTCCCACGCCAACGGCGTGCCCCACATGTCCGATAGCCAAGCCATTTGGGCACTATGAAGACACTTGTCCTCAAAAATATGGTAGGTTGGAACGATTCAGGGCGAACACTTTCCGTTCGGATTTCGAATACGATCCGCAGCAATGGCTCCACCTCGTAAAGGCGATTTGACGGCCAGCATGGCAATCCTGGGCCTCGTGGTCCAGAGGACCGACACGGTCAACAGCCTGGGCGTGCGGCTGGTCGAACGGTTTCCGCACGCGCAGTGGTCGCGCTCGGTCGCCCACAACAGCCTGCCCAGCCTTGAAAAGCAGGGCCTGGTGCGCCTGGTGGACCACGGCGGCGAGCGCGCGCTCGACCGCTACGAGGCGACCGACGCCGGCGTCGAGGAGTTCCGCGAGTGGTTGCGTGCCTCCTCCGCGGCGCCGCTCGCGTTGCGCGACGCGGTGCACGCCAAACTCGAGCTCGCCGAGGAGGAGGACGTACCCGATCTGATCGTCGCGATTCGCGAGGAGGAGGAGGCGTGCGCAAGAGAGTTCGCCGCGGCCAGCTCGCGCCTGAACGTCGAGTGGCAGCTCAAGCGCCTCGGTCCCGCGAACGACGGTACCGACCCTGGGCGGAGCCCTCCCGATTTGCGAGGCAGGGTACGGCGCGCCCTGATGACCGACGAAGCGATGCTGTGGGGCATGCGCGCCAGGCGCCTGCGGCGCCTGCGCCGCGAGCTCGAAGACACGTTGGAGGATGGCGATGAGCTGGGCGGCGGCGATGGCTGATCGTGAGCTGCTGGCGATGCGGCGGGCGTGCAAGGGGTATGCGCGCGGCAAGCACAGGTCGCAGGTGCTGGTCGATGTCTCCCTCGCGGTTCACCCCGGAGAGATCGTGGCAATCGCGGGCAGTCGCGGGGAAGGCAAGACCACGCTGCTGAAGCTCGCCGCCGGCATCGAGTCCGTGGACGCCGGGGAGGTGTGGTTGGGGGACTTGGAGCTCACGAATGCCTCCGACCGCGAGCGCACGAGGCTGCTGGGGGTCGAGGTTGCGTGGACGCACCGCGAGGGCACGGGTGTGAAGTTCAGAGCGATCGACTACGTCGGGCTGCCGTTGGCGATCGGCCGCGGCCGCGGGCAGCGGCAGGCGCGTGAGCGAGCCATGGAGGCGCTCGAGCGCGTCGGCGCGGCGAGCTGTGCGGGACAACACTGGGCTGAGCTCTCCAACTGGGAGCGCCTGCTGGTGGGGCTCGCGCGGAGCATCGTGGGCTCGCCGAGGCTGCTGGTCGTGGACGATCTGATGGACGGCTTCGGGATCGGCCGCACACACGCGGCCGGCGAGTTGCTGCTCTCGCTAGTGGGAGAGCTCGGCTGCGGAGTGCTGATGAGCTGCAGCGATCTGGAGGCCGCGCTGGTCGCCGACCGCGTGTGGTCGCTTGAACGTGGACAGCTCAGCCTGCTCGCGGAGCAGGGCGCCGAGCTGGCAGAGGTGATCGACTTCCCCGGCAGCGCTCGCCTGAGTCACGACTCGCGCCGCCTCGGGGGCTAGTGTCCCAGCCGGTGCTCGAGCTCCGAGACCTCGTCAAGCACTATCGCGTGGGGGAAGGCGAGCCGATCCGCGCCGTCGACGGCGTGTCGATGAGCGTCGCCGCCGGTGAGTTCGTGGCGCTGTACGGACCCAGCGGCTCGGGCAAGACGACGCTGCTGGAACTGATCGCGGGGCTCTGCCCACCCGACAGCGGAAGCGTGCTGGTGGACGGCCGCAACCTGCTGGCAATGTCGCGACGAGAGAGCGAGGAGTACCGGCTGCGAGAGCTCGGGATCATCGGCCAGCCCCACAATTTGATCCCCGGAGCACGCGCGATCGAGAACGCCTCGCTGAAGCTGTGGTTGACGAACAAGCGCAAGGCGCGGGGCACGATCGAACCGCTGCTCGACCGGCTGGGCCTGGGCGAACGGATGCTGCACCGCACCGAGCAGCTCTCGATGGGCGAGCGCCAACGCGTGCTGATCGCGAGAGCGCTCGCGACCGATCCCAAGCTGGTGCTCGCCGACGAGCCCACCGGCACGCTCGACACACAGCGCACCCGCGACGTGCTGGCGCTGCTGCGCGAGCTCTGCCGGGAACGCGGCATGGCGATCGTGCTCGCCACGCACGATCCGCAGGGCGCCGCCTTCGCGGATCAGGTGCACGAGCTGCGCGACGGACGCCTGGGTGAGTACCGGCCCGACCACGTGTTGGTGCCCGTTTCCTCACTGGCGGAGCTCGAATGAGATGGCGAGCATGAGCTTGGTGGACATCCTGTGGCTGTACCGCGCGCGCCTGCGCGCGCGAGCGGTGCTCGTGCAGGAGTGCTTCGCGATCATCGGGATCGCCGTCGGCGTGGCGCTGCTGTTCGCCTCGCAGGTGGCCAGTACGAGCCTCACGCGCTCGGTCTCCCAGTTGACCAGCCAGATCGTCGGACAGACACAGTTCCAGCTCGAAGCAAAGGGCCCCAACGGCTTCAGCGAACGGCTGCTCAAAGAAACACAGAGCGTGCCCGGCGTGAAGATCGCACTGCCGGTGCTCGAGCAGCAGGCTAACGTGATCGGGCCACGGGGAGTGCAGCGGTCGGTCGACCTGATCGGCACCGATCCGCGCTTCGCCCATTTCGCGGGGCCGCTGCTGCGGCGTTTTTCCGCGGCGCAGCTTGCCGCCCAGCGGGCAATCGCGCTGCCCGCGCCCCTCGCCCAGGAGATCGGCGCGGGGCCGCTTGAAACGATCAAGATCCAGATTGGCGCGCAGGTCGTGCCCACGCTGCTCGGCGCCACGCTCGACCAAGCTGACATCGGTGGCCTGGTCAACAGTCCCGTCGCGCTGGCACCGGTGGGGTACGCCCAAACGATCACCGGCATGAAGGGCCGGATCACGCGCATCTTCGTTCAAGCCCGACCCGGACACGAGCGCGAAGTGCGAGCGGGGTTGGGACGGCTGGCCGCCACCGCACCGGTCAATGTCGAGCCAGCCGGCTTCGAGTCGGCGCTGTTCGCCGTCGCCGCGGCTCCCGAGAACCAGGGCGAGACGCTGTTCTCCGCTGTCAGCGCGCTGGTCGGCTTCATGTTCGCACTCAACGCAATGTTGATCACGGTACCCACTCGGCGCAAGCTGATCGATGACATCCGACCGCAGGGCGCCACTCGCTGGATGACGGTGCAGATCCTGCTGTTCGACGCGGCCGTGCTCGGTGTGCTGGCCTGCATACTCGGCCTTGGCCTCGGCGAGCTGCTGTCCCTCGCCGTATTTCACTCCACCCCCGGCTATCTCTCGTTTGCGTTCCCGGTCGGGAATACACGCATCGTGACCTGGCAAGCCATCGCGCTCTCGATTTGCGCCGGTATGACAGCTGCTTGTGTTGGAGTCCTGTGGCCGCTGCGCGACACGCTCACTTCGTCCTCCACCGAAGGCTCCACGGGCGCCCGCCGTCGCTGGATCGCGGCAAGAATCGCAACGGGGATTCTCGCGCTGGCGCTCACCATCCTGATCCTGCTTGTGCATCCGCAGGCCGCGAGCCTCGGAGATCTCACATTGATCGTCGCGCTCGTCTGCCTGCTGCCGTTTCTGTTCGACGGGGTGGTGAATCTCTTCGCGTGGGCACAGCAGCCCTTCAACGGGGCGTCGCCGATCATCGCGGTCACCGAGTTGCGGACCCCACCCACCCGCGTGCGCTCGCTCGCGATCGCGGCGACCGCGGCGATCGCCGTGTTCGGAACCGTCGCGGTTCAAGGCTCGCAATCGAACCTCGAGCGCGGTCTCGACGCTTCCGCGCGGGGGATCGACTCCAGCGCCGATGTGTGGGTGTCGCCCAAGGGCGAAGCCAACGCGTTTGCGACAACCCCGTTTGTGGCGTCCACGCCGGTGGGCTCGATCGCCAGGCTGCCCGGGGTACGCGCGGTCGGCCTGTACGACGGCAGCTTCCTGAACTGGGGTGAGCACCGTCTATGGGTGCTTGCGCCGCCTGGCAACAGCAAGCGGCCGTTTCCGCCAAGTGAGCTGGTCAGCGGCAATCTCGCAGAGACGATCGCCAAAGTGCGCGCAGGCGGCTGGGCCGTGCTGTCGCAAGCACTTGCCACAGAACATCACCTCCATCTCGGCGACTCCTTCACCTTGCCCGCGCCGCGACCGATCACCCTGCGGGTCGCGGGGCTGAGCACAAACCTGGGATGGCCTCCCGGCGCGGTGATCATCAGCGCCGACACCTACGCGCGGGCGTGGGTCAGCAGCACCCCCAGCGCCTATGAGATTCAGACCGATCGGGGCGTCTCACCGCAAACCGTCCGCGGCGAGGTCATACGAGCTTTGGGGCCGCAGACCGGGCTCGCGGTGGAAACCGCCGCGGAACGCGAGCACCTGCACTACGTACTCGCCAGTCAAGGTCTCTCGCGCCTGACGCAGATCAGGCTGCTCGTGTTGATCGCCGCGATGCTTGCCGTCGCCGGGGCGCTTGGCGCGATGATCTGGCAACGCCGCGACCTGGTGGCGTTCATCAAGTGCGAGGGGTACAGAAAAGGAGTGCTGTGGCGATGGCTGTGCTGTGAGAGCGCCCTGCTGGTCGCGGCCGGCTGCGCGGTTGGAGCCGTCTTCGGACTATGTGGTCAACTGGTGGTCAGTCATGCTTTGGCAAGCGCAACCGGCTTTCCGATCTCACTGGATGTCGAAGCTTTCGCTGCGGTGTCCGGCTTTACGCTGGTCAGCGTCGTGACCGTGCTTGTCGTTGCCCTGCCTGGCTACCTCGTGGTGCGTGTGCCTCCGAGGACTGTCAGCCCAGCGTACTGACACGCGCGCTGCGGGTACCTCCAAGCAGATCTCAAACCCAATGCTGCTCTCAGCCCGGCAACTGCGGGTGCTTATTGCCGCCGTGGCACGGGAGCTCACTTGGAGTTTGCCCGCGGTCGCCCGCGAGGCACGCGCTTGGCGATCCCTGGCACTCCGGATCGCGGATGGTCCGACCCGCCAGGACGCACTGAGCGCACTCGCCGATAAGCGGGGCCACACCGACGGCGCCGCGGTGTTCACGATTCTTCCGCGCCATCCCGATCGGAACCTGCTGCGATTGCTGGTGGCGTACGAGATCGCTTGGGATTTTCTCGACAGCGTCAACGAGCGAGGCGCGGCGGCGGGCCAGGTGAACGGCAAGCAGTTGCACATGGCGTTGATCGATGCGCTGGATCCCGACGCGGGGATTACCGACTATTACCGCCACCATCCGTGGCGGGGGGATGACAGCTACCTGCGTACGTTGGTGGATACCTGTCGCCAGTGCTGTGAAGCGCTGACCGGGTATCAGCGTGTCAGCCAGATGGCAGCCGAGGAGGCGTATCGTGCCCAGGTGCTCGGCATCAACCACGAGCTCGACCCACAGCGCCGTGATGTGGCCCTACGCGAGTGGGCCGCGCAGGCCTTTCCCGGCAGCAGCGATGCCGACTGGTTCGAGCTGAGTGGAGCCGCCAGCGCGTCGCTCACGATCCATGCGCTGCTTGCACTTGCGGCCGACCCCCCCGACACAGATTCGGAGATAGAGCTGGTCAGGGGTGCCTACTCCCCGTGGATTTCGGCCGCCACGACGATGCTCGACAGCTACGTCGACCAGTTGCAGGACTTCGCAAGCGGAGACCACAGCTACGTCGCCCACTACGCATCACCCGAGCTGCGCGTGCAGCGCATCGGAGAGCTCATCGAGCGCAGCCTGCGCAAGACGCGCGAACTGCCGGGCGGTGAGCGCCACACCCTGATCGTTGCCTGCATGACCGCGATGTACCTCTCGAAGGACAGCGCCGACAGCCCGGCGCTGCGTGAGGGCACAAAAAATCTCATCGCGGCGGGTGGTCCGCTTACCCGCCTGTTGCTCCCCATCTTGCGCCTATGGCGAATCACCTACTCCCAGCGCTCCACCTAGTCCTATATCCAATCCACGCAATCCTACACCCAACAAAAGAGAGAAGGAGACACCACGACAATGCCATTCACCAAACTAACCAAAACTCCCGTGCGGATCGGGGACAAACTGCCGCCGACCGCGCCGCTGCCGGCGGCACTTCAGACACTCGCCTGCAGGTTCTGGCCACTCGCCTACTTCGAGCGTTGCCGCGCACGCTACGGGGACAGGTTCACGGTCCGCCCAGTCGATATGCCACCGCTTGTATTCCTCTCAAACCCACGTGAGATTCGCGCCGTCCTCGGCGCGCCTCCAAGCCTCCTGCGCACCGGAACGGGCAGGGAGGTCGTGGTGCCGCTGTTCGGCCAAGAGGCGTTTATGCTGCGCGAGGGAGAGGAGCACATGTGTGGGCGTAATGCAATCTTGCCCGCTTTTCACCGACGCGTGATGCCGGCGTACACCGAGATGGTCACGGAGCTCGTTGCCAGCGAGATCGACTTGTGGCCGCAGGGAGAGCCGTTTGCCGTTTATCCACACCTGAGCGCACTCACACTGAGGGTGATCATGCGGGCCATCTTCGGCGGCGAGGATCCAACCTTTGCGGCGCTGCACGAGCGACTGCTGAAAATGCTTTCGGTGATGGCGGGCTTGCTTTTACAAGAGCCACGCCTGCACCACCTGCCGGGGTGGCACGGTGCCTGGGGGCGATTTGTGCGCCAGCGTAGCGAAGTGCGCCAATTGATCTCTGCGCTCATCGCGCACCGCCGCCAGACGGGCAAACGCGGCGGCGATCTGCTCGAGATCCTGCTCGCGGCGCACAACCAGGACGGCTCGCCTATGTCAGACCGCCAGATTCGCGACAATCTCGTGTCGGTGCTGATCGCCGGACACGAGACAACGGCCGCGGAGCTCGCGTGGGCCTTCCAGCTGCTTGCGCACAACCCACGGGTGCAAGCGCGGTTGATCGAGGAGCTCGACGAGGCTCGCGGCGAGGAGTACCTGACGGCGACGATCCAGGAGGTTTTGCGCTGCCGTCCCGTGTTCCCGTTCGCGGGACCCAGAGCGGTGGTGCAGAGTATGGAGATCGAGGGCTGTACGTATCGTGCACCGACACAACTGCTGCCCTGCATCTATCTGGTGCACCACGACTCGGAGCTCTACCCCGACCCACACGAGTTCCGCCCGGAGCGATTCCTGGGCTCCTCTCCGCAGCCGCGGATCTGGCTGCCATGGGGCGGGGGACGCAAACGTTGCGTGGGCCAGCACCTTGCGATGTTGGAGATGCGCACGGTGCTGCGCGCAACGCTGCTCGAACGGCAAGTACTGCCCGAGGCTCAGAGCATCGAGCGAGAGCGCTGGCGCAGTGTGCTGCTCACGCCGAGGGCCGGCTCGCGGATCATCTTGCGCAGACGACTCCCAGCGAGCGGGTATCGCCCACACCCGCCAGCCCGAGTCGCCGCATAGGCGGCAGCCATCGCGGCAGGACAGCGCCGGCGAACCCCATAGAAGACAACACCCTACAAATACCGAGCGTTCCAATCGGAACAGATCCGTTCCAATCGGAACGGATTTCTAGCGATTCCGCCAGGAAGAAGGCATGATCTAAACGATGACTTATTGGAACATGAGAGCTTATTCCGACGGAGGCCAGATCCGCCCGAAGACCGGCACGGCAGACATTGCATGCCCGCACAGGCCCAGGCCCGGCGCGGAGAACGAGCGGAGATCAACGCCAGGGATGAGACTCCATGCCACAGGAACCCAGGGAGGGAGACGTTAACGATGCCCAGAGTGGGAGCAAATCCACCGGTCCCCGCCGACGAGTGGGCGCCCGCAATCCCCACGCTGCAGGAGCCACGCTTCTCGCAGTCGTTGGAGAGAGGCTTGGCGATCCTCGGCTGCTTCACGCCCGCGCGGCCGGTGCTCGGCATCGCGGATCTCGCCGACGAGCTCGGGATGAGTCGCTCCACGACCCATCGCTATGTGATCACGCTGACGCGGCTGGGCTACCTGGAACAAGGGATCAAACGCAAGTACCACCTGACGCTGCGGGTTACCGACCTCGGCATCTCGGCGATGAACGGCATGAGCCTCTACGAGCACGCCCACCCCTACCTGGAGGAACTGCGCGCACGGACCGGGTTCACCGTGTCCCTCGGGGTGGTGGATGGCCAGGAGCTGCGGCTGATCGACTGGCTGCGCGGCGGGCGCCGCGGCCAGCAGCTGATCGACCTCGGACATGCGCCCGGCTCACAGCTTCCGCTGTACGCCAGCGCGGCGGGGAAGCTGCTGCTCGCAAACCTCCCCGACCAGGATCAGCGCGAGCGGATCGCCGAGCTGCAGCTCACCAAACAGGCTCCCAACACGATCAAGAGCAAGACCGCGCTGCGCCAGGAGCTCGGGCGTATCCGCGACGAAAGCCTGGCCGTCGCCGAGGAGGAGCTGGCCCCCGGCCTGTATGAGATCGCCGCCCCGGTACGCGCCACCGGGAGCGACGTGGTCGCGGCCGCCTCGATGACGGCGCACAGCTCGATGATCGCAATGGAGGAACTGGTGGACGCGCTCGGCCCCCACCTGATCTCGACGGCCGATCGCATCTCCGCCCGCCTGGGGTATCGCCGGGACGACGAGCGTGTGGACGGCTAGGCGCCCTCGGGAGTAAGAACGGCTAGGAATCGCCGGAGTTGGTATCGAGCAGTCCGCGCCCGAGCGCGTAGCTGACCAGTTCGGCGCGGGTGGAGACGCCGAGCTTGCCGGTGATGTGTGCACGATGACTCTCGACGGTGCGGGGGGAGAGGTGCAGCCGGTGTGCGATTTCAACGCTCGTGAAGCCGAGCGCGATCAGCCGCAGTACTTCGACCTCGCGCTGGCTGAGACGGTCCTCGGACTGGGCTGGGCCGATGTGTAGGTGGGCAACCACGCGCCTATCAAGTTAGGCTCTGCGGAGGCCGCCGGCCACCGTATAAAGGCACTGAGCCACTGCGGAAAACCACCGACAGAAGGCGAGAGCATGTTCGAGAACGTGATCGTGGGAGTCGACGGGCGGCCGACCGGACGCGACGCGATCGAGCTGGCGCGCCACCTCGTGAGCCCGGAGGGGAAGCTGATGCTCGCCAACGTGCACAGCGGCGAGCTGGTCCCCGTGAACGCCGTCACGCCAGGGCTGATCGCCGACGAGCGCGGGGCCTCGCACGAGCTGCTCCAGCGCGAGCGTGCAGAGAGCGAGCTCGACGCGGACACCGAGTTGGTGAGCTTCCTCGCGCTCTCCCCCGGACGCGGGCTGCACGGTCTCGCCGAGGAACGGAGCGCCGATCTGCTGGTGGTCGGCTCCAGTAGCCGTGGCGTGCTCGGAAGGGCGATGCTGGGCGACGACACCCGCGCGGCGCTGAACGGGGCCCCGTGCGCAGTGGCGATCGCCGCGCGCGGCTACGCCGAGCACCCGCTGCCACTGGCGAGCGTCGGCGTCGCGTATGACGGCTCACCCGAGAGCGAGACGGCGCTGGCGGCAGCGCGGGCCGTGGCGGCACAGCAGCGCGCCAAGCTGGTCGCGCTGGAGGTCGTGTCGATCCCGACCTACTCCTACACCGGCCTCACGACTCCGGCGCTGGGCGACACGATCGATGCGCTCGTCAAAGACGCGAAGGAGCGGCTGCGGGCGATCGACGGCGTGGAGGGACGCGCGGTGTATGGCCTGCCGGGCGAGGAGCTCGCGGCGTTCAGCGACGAAGTGAGCCTGCTGGTGGTCGGCTCGCGCAACTACGGCCCGCTGCGCCGCCTCGTGGTCGGCAGTACCTCCGATTACCTCGAGCGCCACGCGCGCTGCTCGCTGCTGGCGCTGCCGCGCAAGGCAGGCGCGAAGACAGCGGCAGCGGACAGCTGATTGGCGACGGGACCAGGTCCCCTGGTGGGAGCAGAGAAGGCCGGCGGGAGATGTGAAACACGCATGAGGGTGTGATCGTCCGCGCGGCGCAACGCCCACCCCTGACTGGTGGGGGCGGGGCATCCTACCCCGCCACCGCAGTAGAGTGAGCCACGTGGAAGACCAGACTCCCGCCGACCCGATCGAGCCGCTGGAGCAGCGCCGCCGCGAGGAGCGCCGCGCCGTGGAGGAGGCAGGCGGCGGAGAGTCAGAGGGCTTCGAGTTGGCAGAGCAGGAACTGATCGAACACACCTCCCACGGCGACGAGCACAACCCGGTGCGGATCATGCGCGACGCCGCCGACGAGGGGCCGCTGAGCGAGGTGTCGGGCGAGGCCGACGAGGAGCATCCGGCCGACTGACGCTGCCCGCGACGCGCGCGGCGCCGCCGCTGAGCGCCGAGGACATCGAGCACGCCAGCTGCGACAGGCGCCGCGACTCACCGCACGAGGCGGCGCGCCAGGAGGCGTCAGCCGACGGCGGCGGGCAGCTCGAAGCGAACCCCCGTCAGCTCTTCAGAGACCTCCCACAGCCGCGCGGCGACGGCGGCATCGCGCGCGGCGCGATTGGGCGAGACCGGGCGCGGATGGCCGCGAAACTCGCCAAGCCCGTCGGGCCCGATGTAGAGCCCGCCCTCGAGTCCGGGCACGGTGGCGGCATACAACGCAGGCAGCGCCCCTCGATCGGCGCTTTGCGCGAGCAGCGCGTTGGTCACCACCATCATCAGGCGGTCAGCGGTGGGCGCCGCGGCCGACTGCAGGTTGGTCGCCGCATAGCCGGGGTGAGCCGCAAGGCTGCTGACGCTAGAGCCGGCTGCCCGCAACCGCCGGTCGAGCTCCAGCGCGAACATCAGGTCGGCGAGCTTGGACTGCCCGTACGCGCGCCAGCGGGAGTAGCGGCGCTCGGACTGCAGGTCGTCGAAGTTGATGCGACCCATCTTGTGGGCGTTGCTGCTCAGCGTCACAACACGCGCATCGGCGCGCCCCTCCAGCGCGCCGAGCAACCGCCCGGTGAGCGCGAAGTGGCCAAGGAGGTTGGTGCCGAGCTGCAGCTCGAAGCCATCGGCGGTGAGGAGACGCGGCGGGGCCATCACGCCGGCGTTGTTGAGCAGCAGCTCGAAGCCGTCGTGGGTGGAGCGAAACTGCTCCGCAAACGCCGCCACCGAGGCGAGACTGCCGAGATCGAGCGAGGCCAGCTCGACCTGCGCGCCGGGCGCCGCGTGAGAGATCTCTTCGAGGGCCGCCGCGCCCTTCTCGGCGTTGCGACAGGCGAGCACCACGTGGGCTCCGTGGCGCGCCAGCTCACGCGCGCAGACCAGCCCGAGGCCGCTGTTGGCCCCGGTGACGATCGCGGTACGCCCGCTCTGGTCGGGGATCTGCTCAGTGGTCCACTTGGCGCTCATCGGCTCTCCTTGGGCCGCCGTCGATCCGTCCCACCCAGCGGATCCCGCGACGATATCGGATCTACTGGCCAGCCAACGAAGTTGGGCGAGCTCGGGCGGCCGCTGCCGGCGCTGGGCCGGTCAGCGGTGCCCTGTCCCGGCGCGATGCACTAAGGCCCCAGGACGACCGCGGCCTCGGGCGTCGCGACCCGGAAGTTGAAGCTCTCTTGGATGTAGAGCTCGACCTGCGTGGTGTCGTGGGAGTTGTAGCCAACCGATAGATCCTGGCCGCATTCGAGGATGAAGTCGCCACCGCGTAAGCTGAGCACGATGGCGCCTTCGAGTCCGGGCGTCCACACGATCGTGCCATCGCCGAGGATTGTCTCGAGGTGCTCGGTCAACAGCGTGCCGCCGTGCTCGGTGCTCTGGAGCGCGAGCCGGTAGGGCTCCGGCGCGAGCGCCAGGCCGTAGGGGCCACCCACGCCCCTAGTCCGCAGGTCACTGACGGCACGGGCGATGTGCTGCGGGTAGTGCTCGGGCGCGTGCCCAAGTGGCTGCCGCGGATAGGGAGAGACCTCGGCGACGCCCCTGATCGCGTCCGGCCAGCCGCTCAGCACGGCCGCGTTCTCGGCGATCGCGATCTGCTGGGCGGCGTTGTCCAGCGTCTCGAAGTCGGGGTCGGCGGCGCCGCGGTCGATGTCACGCAGCTCTTCACGCGAGACGACGAAGTCCGCGCGCAGCTCGACCAACGGCAGCACCTGCCGTTGCAGACCCCAGGCACCCGGCGCCGGCGAGCCGGGCAACACGGTTGTGCGCCCCAGGTTCGCAGCGGAGTGCTCCCAGCCGAGCGGGCCGACGAAGTCGACGAGCTTGCGGGCTGCCAGCGCCGGCTCGAGTCGCTCGCGCGCCTCCTGGTCGATTTGCTCCCAGCCCCTGTCGCTGATGGGAGCGTGTGCGCGAAGCAGGTGGTTCATGGTCGGTCCTCCCTGTCGGTCTCGGTCCTGAGGCTGCCGATGCCGAGCGAGCCATCGGGCACCGCCGCGGCCGGTGACGATGTACGGTCGGGTTGGGGCGTGGGAACATCTTCTTCTTGCTGGGAGCGCCCGACCAAATCGGCGGGCGCGGGCGGGTCGTCCAGAAACTCGGGGCTGGGGATGAAGAACAGCGTGCCGGTCAGGGCTCTCGAGAAGTCGAGCACCCGGTCATAGGTGCCGGGCGGGTTGCCGACGAACATGTTGGTGAGCATCTGCTCGATCACGGTCGTGGTGCGAGCGTAGCCGATGAAGTAGGTGCCGAACTCGCCCGCGCCAACGCACCCGAACGGCATGTTGAAGCGCATGATCTGCTGCTCCTGGCCGTTCTCGTCGACGATCGTGTTGAGCGCGACGTGCGAGTTCGCGGGCTTGATCTCCTCGGAAAGCTCGACGTCGTCGAGCTTTGTGCGGCCGATGACCCGCTCCTGCTCCTCGATCGACAGCGCGTTCCAGCTGGCCAGGTCGTGGACGTACTTCTGGACGATTGCGTAGCTGCCTCCGGCGAAGTCCGGATCCTCGCCCCCGATCGTCACCGCCTCATAGGCTGCCCCGCCCTCGGGGTTCTCGGTTCCGTCGACGAACCCGAGCAGATCGCGCTCGTCGAACGAGCGAAAGCCGTGGACCTCATCGACCACGGTGGCCACCGCCTCCAGGCGCCGTACCAGTAGACCCGCCAGCTCGAAGCATAGGTCCAGCCGATGTGCGCGGATGTGGAACAACAGGTCTCCGTCGGTCGCGGGCGCGCTGTGGCGGGCACCGGAGAGCTCCGGAAAAGGGTGCAGGTCAACCGGCTTGTCGAGCCCGAACATCCGCTCCCAGAGGCGCGAGCCGATGCCGGTGACGCAGGTGAGATCTGCCTCCGGGGCTCTGAAGCCGACAGAGCGCTTGAGGCCGCTGACATCGCCGAGCAGCTCACACACCTGGTCCTCACCTCCTGACTTGATCGTCAGGACCAGGAAGATCGCAGCCTCGGTGATCGGGCTCAGGACCGCTTGACTAGAGCGACATCGCCTCGGGCTGTCGGCCGGAAGAAGCATCTGGCCAAGCCAAGATACCCGCTGGCTGCCGGCGGTTGACGGCGGGTTTGGACTCATGGCCGTGGGCCGTGACCCAGAATCCCCGACATATCTGTGCAGCGACGCCGCAGGGGGATGACCTGAATCGGAATCGAACCGAGGGCACCTCCTAACGTTGAGGCGCGGTGGCACTGCGTCGCGCAGTGAGCAGTGCGGCGACCGTGCTCGCCCGGATTGGCCGCCCCAGGCGCTCGTGGAGAGCGTGAGTCTCGCTCGCGAGGGCGTCACGCTGCTCGGGTGAGAGTCGTGCCCAGAACGACATCGTGCCGAGCAGGGCGCCCAGCTGATCGGCGGTGTGCTCGATCAGGGTTGGCACGGTCGCGAGCTGTAGATCCTCGAAGAGATCGGACGCGTAGTCACGTTCTATGTCGTAGCTCCCCAGCCAGCTCCAGGCATCCGCGACGTTCCGACGGCGCTCCCGCACGCCCGCAATCGTGCAGTCGAGGTCCCGGTAGGTCGGCCAGGTCGCGGCGATCTCCGGCGCGTGCCTGCGCAGGGCCGACAGCAGAGCCTCCTGATCATCGACGCTGCGCTGCTCCTGAAGACCGAAGTACTGGATCAGGGCAAGTGTCCCATTGGGGGCAAGCGCGTCGGCGATCTTCCGCCAGCTCAGATCGGGGTCGACCCAGTGGATTGCGGACGCCGAGAACACCGCCTCGTAGCTCTCGCGGGGCAACCGTACGTCCTCGAGCCGCGCGTGGACGAGCTCCACGTCACCCGCATCTTTCAGGTTCTCCTCGGCGAGGAGGATCAGTTGGTCTCCCGGCTCGAGCGCGGTCACGCGCAACCCTCGCGCAAGGAGGCTGCGCGTCAGCTGGCCGGTCCCGCACCCGATCTCGAGCACCCGGTCGCCCGCCCTGATATCCCCCACCTCGCATGCTTGGTCGATGAGCGCATCGGGGTAGGGCGGGCGGTTGCGGTCGTACTCGACCGCAACCTCGTTGAAGACCTTGCCGTAGCTACGCGCGAGCGTCCCGTCGCCCATGCCCGAAACGTACACACTCGCCTGGATGGGCGCCGAATTAGCGTCCACCCATCGTAGTTAGGGTTGCCTAAGTTGTGGTAAGGTCCGCGCCGTCATACCCGAGTTCTGTAGTCGGATTTCTCTATCAGGAGGTCGAGTTTGCGCCCCACAGCGCTATGCCGACGGCCGGTCGCCGTCACGATGACGATGGCGCTCGTTGTGCTGCTCGGTGCCTGCGGGTCCTCTTCCACGTCCCTCTCGACATCCTCTACGGCCGAGCTCGAGCAGACCTGCCGGCATGTGCAGGCAGTGCTCAGCGATGGCCCCGAACCACAGGCCGATCCAGTGGGCTATGCCCAAGCCCAGGTTCTTCCGCTGCGCCAGATCCACACGTCTGAGAAGGGGTTGCGCGAAGCGATCGACGGACTGGCGTCCGCATACGAGTCGTTCGCCGCCGGCAACGGTGGTCGATCGTCCCAGAGCGCCGTCAACGTCGCCGTCGACAGGGTCAACGCGATCTGCCCAGGAGTCGCATCGTGACCGCAAAGACCTCTGAGCGGCGCAAAGGCTTCGTCGCCTGCCTCGCGGCGATGCTCGTGCTCATATCCGGGCTGCTGGCCAGCTGCGGCGGTTCCGGGTCAGGCCAGTCGATCACCCTCTACAACGGCCAGCACGAGCAGACCACCGACTCGCTCGTCGCCGGCTTTGAAAAGGCGACCGGGATCGCGGTGAACGTGCGCAGCGACGACGAGGACACGCTCGTGGATGAGATCGTGACCGAGGGTTCCAACTCGCCTGCGGACGTCGTCTACACCGAGAACTCGCCCGCCCTTGAATATCTGCAGGGCAAGGGCATGCTCGCACCGGTCGACCCGACGACCCTCGCGCACACCCCGGGCAGGTACAACTCCTCGCGGGACCAGTGGGTCGGGGTGTCGGCTCGTGTCAGCGTGCTGATCTACAACCCCGGCCTGGTCGCCGCAAGTCAGCTTCCGCGCACGGCCATGGAACTGGCCGATCCGAAGTACGCGGGCAAGCTCGCCTTCGCGGCGGGAGAGACCGACTTCCAGCCGATCGTCACCTCTGTCGCGCACACCTACGGCGAAGCGGCGGCGCTGAAGTGGCTGGAAGGAATCAAGGCCAACGCCGGCAGCCACACCTACCCCGACAACGAGACGATCGCCGACGAGGTCAACCGGGGCGCCGTCGCCTTCGGGGTGGTCAACCAGTACTACTGGTACCGCATGCGGGCCGAGCTCGGTGCGGAAAACGTGCACTCCAAGATCGCCTATTTCGCCCCGCGCGACCCCGGCTATGTCGTCAACGTCTCGAGCGCCGGCATCCTCGAGTCCTCCACGCACAAGGCAGCGGCGCAGAAGTTCCTCGCCTTCCTCGTCAGCCGTAAGGGCCAGGAGATCATCGCCCACTCGATCAGCTTCGAGTACCCGATCGCCTCCGGGGTGAGCACCGTCGCCCCCGAGACTCCCTTCGATCAGCTGCAGCCCAACCCGATCACGCTTCCCGAGCTCGGCGATGGGTCCACAGCGATCGCGCTGCTGCGTAAGGCCGGGCTGCTGTGAGACGTGAGGCCGCTGTGAGGCGTGACGCTGCAGTTAGGCGCAAGGCTGAAGCGAGCCGCTGGCGATGAGCACGGCGGCCGTCCCTGAAACGCCGTCGGCGAGGACACATGGCGCGTTCGCGCCGGCCCGTCGCCCTCCCCGCCCCTGGGTGCTGCTGGCGCTCAGCGTGGCGGTCGCGGTCGTGCTGGCATTGCCGCTCTGCTTCCTGCTGATCGAGGCGCACGGCGCAGGAACCTCGACGATCCTGAACTTGATCTTCCGCTCGCTGACGGCCAGCCTGCTGTGGAACACCGTCCGCTTGACCGTGGTTGTCACGGCGTTGTGCGCCGTCATCGGAATCGCCGCGGCGTGGTTCATCGAGCGGACCGACCTGCCCGCTCCGCGGGTGTGGGCCGTGCTCGTCGTGGTGCCGCTGGCGATCCCGGACTTCGTTGTGAGCTTCGGCTGGGCGTCGCTCAGCACCTGGATGCAGGGCTTCCGCGGCGCCGTGCTCGTGATGACCCTGGCGGTGTACCCGCTGGTGTATCTGCCGGTCGCGGCCAGCTTCCGCAACGCCGACCCCGGTCAGGAGGAGGTGGCGCGCAGCCTCGGCGCGGGACGCCTGACGACATTCTGGCGGATCACCCTGGGCCAGGCCCGGGGCGCGATCCTCGGCGGCTGCCTGCTCGTCGCGCTTGTGCTGCTCGCCGAGTACGGCGCGTTTGAGATCCTCGGTTATCAGACCTTCACGACCGAGATCTTCACCGAGTTCAGCGTCTCGTTCAACGTGCCCACGGCCTCGGCGCTCTCGCTCGTGCTCGTGGCCCTCAGTCTCTTGATCCTCCTCGGCGAGGGGCTGGTGCGGGGCCGGGGCCGGGTCAGCCGCTCCGGTCCACTGGCCCAGCGGGTCGCCCGTCGGCGGCGGCTGGGACGCGCGAAGCTCCCGGTTCTCGTCGGCTTCATCGTGCTCGTCGCGCTGGCGCTGGGCGTCCCGGTCGGCGCCAGCATCTACTGGATCCTCGAGGCAGGGCACGCCTATCTCACCGGGGTCTCGCTATTGGACGCGGCCTGGCACACGGCCCTCTACAGCGGACTCGCCGCCGCGCTGGCCACAGTCATGGCACTGCCGGTGGCGCTGCTCGCCCTCCGCCACCGTGGGCGGACCTATCAGCTGCTGGAGCGCAGCACCTACCTCGTCCTGGCGATGCCCGGCCTGGTCATAGCGCTCGCGTTCTCCTACTTCACCGAGCGCTACGCCAACGGGTTCCTGTATCAGAGCGCCCCGCTGTTGATACTCGCCTACGCGATCCTGTTCTTCCCGCTCGCCCTGGTCGGCGTGCGCGCCTCGGTTGCGCAGGCACCGCCCGGCCTGGAAGAGATCGCCCGTTCACTCGGCCAGCGATGGCCGGCAGTGTTGTGGCGCGTGACGCTGCCGCTGATCGGGCCTGGGTTGGCCGCGGCGTTCAGCCTCGTGTTCCTCTCGGCGGTGACCGAGCTGACCGCCACGCTGATCCTGATCCCGACCGGCGTGCAAACGCTCGCGACTCAGTTCTGGGTCTACCAGCAGAACCTCGCCTACGGCCAGGCCGCCCCATTTGCCCTCGCGATCATCGCGATCGCGGCGCTGCCCAGCTACGTGCTCGGTCGTTTCTTCGACAGACTCCCCTCCAGGGCGCCCATCGCGGCATGAACAGCCTGCAGATCAGCGAGCTGCACAAGCGCTTCGGGAGCCACTCCGTCCTCGCCGACCTGGAGCTCGAGGTGCCGGCCGGCTCCCTCACAGCCATCCTCGGACCGTCCGGCAGTGGCAAGACCACGCTGCTGCGGCTGCTGGCCGGCTTCGAGACCCCCGACCGCGGCACCATCAGGATCGGCGAGCAGGTCGTCGACGCCGAGGGCACACACGTTCACCCCGAGCATCGCCAGATCGGCTATGTGCCACAGGAGGGCGGCCTGTTTCCCCATCTCAGCGTCGAGGCGAACGTCGCCTTCGGACTCTCCCGCGCGGCGCGGCGGCAAGGAGTAGCCGATCTGCTGGAGATGGTGGGGCTGGGCGAGCTGGCGCGCCGCTATCCCCACCAGCTCTCCGGTGGCCAGCAGCAGCGCGTCGCGCTGGCCCGGGCGCTCGCCGTCAAACCGGAGATCGTGCTGATGGACGAGCCGTTCGCGTCACTGGACGCCCACCAGCGCGCGAGCGTCCGCGAGGATGTGGGGAGAATCCTGCGCGAATCGTCGGCCACAACGCTGCTGGTCACCCACGACCAGGACGAGGCGCTCTCGCTCGCTGACCTCGTCGCCGTTCTGCGCAACGGCAAGATCGCCCAGTGCGCCACACCGCAGGAGCTCTACGCGTGGCCGGTCGATGACGAGTTGGCACACTTCATCGGGGAAGCCAACGTGATCGCCGGCGTCCTCGACGGCACGCTCGTCGACACGCCACTCGGGAAGCTCGCGGTCCAGTGGCGCGGCGAGCCGTTGCCGAGCGGCTCCCCGGTGAGGGTCCTGATCCGCCCCGAGCAGATCGACCTGACCGCGGCCGACAGCGAGGAGGGCCTGGCCGGGCAGATCGTGCGCTGCGGCTACCACGGGCACGACGCCGTGCTCCACGTGCAGATCGACGAGGAGCACGACGAGCGGCAGCTGACCGTGCGCACCGCGGGTGAGGCGCCGCCGGCGCCTGGCGCGAAGGTCAGGCTCAGCGCGCGCGGTCCCGTGCTCGTATGGGCCGCCCCGTCCACCAACGGGCGTCCGGAGTTACTCGAACAGTAGTCGCGTACGTTCAGCGCGGCGATCGGCTCAGGCACGCACGACGACGCCACGGGTGACCGTCACCGCCACGCCGTGCAGTGGTGTGAGCGTGATCTTCACCGTCAACGCCAGGCGCCGGTGGTGGCGCAACGCGGCCTAGCCCTTGGCGCTCAGGGGCACGGAGGAGGACACGCTACCCGCCTTCAGCGACGAGCGCACCAGCCGCCCGACACGCACCTGCTCCGAGTGCCACGCCTTGGCCAGCGAGGCACCGGCGAACAGGCCGACTTCCAGCCGCCCGCCGGAGCCGGCCTGGGACACCTTGATCGACCCGCGCACCGTCGATCCGCGCTGGCTGCCGGGGAGCTCGAGCGCCCTTGATCCTCCTTCCAAAGGCGAGCCGGAGCTGGGTTCGCTCGGCGTCGTGGGGGCGAGCACGTCGATGGGCCGCTGACATGGCTGCGCTACGGGCCATCGCCGGCATCGGGGAAGGTTCGCGGCGTGGCGGTGTCTATATGTTGATGACAGTCACCCGCCCGAGCACCCGACATTCGGAGGAACCATGAAGCGAATCCACGTTTTCTTGGCCGTCGCCTTGGCAAGCGCAGCGAGCGTCGCGACGGTCGCCAGCGCACAGAGCAACCGTCCGGCCGCACACTCGAGCCGCGCTGCCACCGTGCAGCTGCGCCACACGAATCTCGGCAGCATCCTAGTCAGCGGCTCGGGCCGCACGCTGTACGAGTTCACGAGGGACCACGCCAAGAAGAACAGCTGCGCGGCGATCAAGGGGTGCTCAGAAGTATGGCCGTCGCTGAAGGCAAGCGGTCGCCCGACTGCCGGCTCGGGTGTCAAGGCTTCGCTGCTGTCCACGACCAGCGGCAATCAGGTCACCTATGCCGGTCACCCGCTCTACACCTACAGCGGCGATAGCGGCCCAGGGCAGACCTCCTACGTTGGCGCCAAAACGTTCGGCGGCACGTGGTACGCGATCAATGCCTCCGGAGGCACGGTCAAGTAGCCCTGGCGCTGAGGGCCCGGCGCCAGTGTGCTGCTCGGGCGCCGGGCCAGCCCGCTGTCGGATAGGGCGTGGCCCGGATCATGCGTGCGAGCAGCCGCGGCTCCGGCGAGGAACGCGACGATGAGTGGCGCATTGGGGAACTGAACGATCGGGAATGCCCTGGGCCAAATGCCCTGGGCCATCCGAGCTGGGTCAGACGCTTGAACCCTCGCCACAGCCCGCGCGGGCTCAAACGCCGCAGGTGCTGGCGCGCACCAGTTCTAGCTGCCGTTGGGAGACGGTGCGATCTCACCGCGGCCCGCCTGTTGGAGGTCGGCAGGCAGGGGCGCGTCGGCGGCCCGCGCGAGGACGGTCAGGCCGATGCGCCAGCGGATGATCGCCGCGCGCTGGGCTGCCTGCGTGTTGGGCAGGTCAGCGAGCTCGCCGTCGGCGAGACCGGCGACGAGCGCGCTCAGGTAGGCATCCTCGAACACGTAGGTGTTGGCGTAGCCGGCGTTGAGCGCATGCAGCTGGGCGGTTGGCGGATCGACCGCCGCGATATCGACCGCGTAGGCCGCAAACCCCTGCTCCAGCCGGCCCATCCGGCGGGCCGCCCCGCCGGGCGCGATGCGCCGGTCGTGGAACGCGTCCAGGATCGGGTCGGCGCCGCCCAGGAGCTTGTTGACCGCGAGCCTGATCGGCTCGACCTCGCCGATGTAGCGCTCGATCGCTGCCCGTTGCTCACGTTGCGTGCCGGCAGCCGACCCGGTTTGGCGCGCGCACCCACCGAGCGCAACCATGCACAGACAACTGGCGGCCAGCACGTGGGGGTGGCGTGTCACGCCCACGCGTGCTGCGCCGCGCATCCGCCGAAGAGCTCAGTAGGCGTAGCCGCCGCCGCTCGAGCTGGCGCCGCTGGACTTTTCCGATTCCGATGAGCTGCTCGTGCTCGGCGGGGCGCTGCTGGAGCCGGTCGTGATGACGCTCCAGGTGCCTACGTCTTTGATGCCCTGACCCTTGGTTTCACCGGACTGTTGATCTCCCGTGAACGTATAGAGCGGCGTGCCCTTATAGGTGACCTGCACGGTCCCTTCGGGACGCTTGACGGTGCCGAGCGAGCCGACTTCGCCGCTGGGAGCGCCGCTGGACGGCGCGATCAACGGGTGCCAAACACCGAGGCAGGCGGAGCTCGTGCAGATGAACTTGCCGTTCTGCTCGCCGCTGAGGTGGTACAGCGTCATCCCCTGGCTGTCCACCAGGATCGTCCCGAGCGAGCTGGAGGCGCTCTTCACGACGACAGCGCTTGACGAGCCGCTGCTCGTCTGCACCGCAGCCTGTGTGCCGGCGGCCGAGCTGGTCGTATTGCTGGATGAGCTGCTGCCGCAGGCGGCGATCAGGAGCGACGCGGCGATCGCCGGTAGGGACAGCTTCAGTAGATGGCGCATGCGTTCACTCCTGTGGCAAGTCGGGCACCGTGTTGGGTGCGTGTGGGTCCTGCTGTACCGATAAAGACTCCGGGCAGGCGCGTTCCTTCCACTGTGCCAGTGACCGATCGCTCTGGGCGCTGCCTACGGGAAGGTCGGCACGCCCAGAGCTTTCGGTGAACTGACGCCCTCAGTGCAACAGGTTCAGCGTGTTTTCGCCGTCATCGACGAAGTAGATGCCTTTGTCTTCTGGGGCGATGACCAGGCCGAACAGCGACCCCGCGCCAGTCTGCTTGTCGGCGGTCTGCACGGCTACCTGCTGGCCGGCGGGTGTGGTTTCGACCATGTTGCCGTCGCCACCGTTGCTCGTGATGATGTTGCCGTTCGGTGCGAGCACCATGCCGAGCGGTTCCTTGAGGTGGCCGCCTTGGGTGAGGACGATGCCGCCCTTCGCGGCGGGCGTCATACGTGTCATCGCTTCGGAGATCGCGAGGATCTTGTTGTCCTCGGTCGAGGCCACATACAGCGTCCCATTGGAGGCGAGTGCGAGTCCGGTCGGGCCGAGCACGAGGGCTTCCGCTGAATCGATCCAGGGGATGCCATTGGCGATCACCGTTTCGTTCAGCACCTTCGGCGTCTGGTGTTCGCCGGATTCCAGTGCGATCCGCAGCACGGTCGAGTTGTCGACCGTGTGGGTGCCCTTCGCGGCACCGCCATTGAGCGCGTTGCTGACGAACAGCGTGGTCTTGGAGCCTTCGCTCTTCGCGGTCGAGTCCCACGGGCCCTGGATGTTCTTGCTGGCGATCGTCTCGACCGTCTTGCCTTCGCTGTCGAGCACGATCAGGCAGCCGTACCTCGCGGTCGCCGATTTGCCGTTGGTCGTTGGCAGGCTGCCCACGACGACGTAGCCGCCGGGCAGAATGTTCAGCGCCGTGGTCAGCCCGACGCCGCCTGGGCATGGGCCGGGAAGCGTATTGGCGTCGATCGTCGCAAACGGCGAGACCTTCCCGGCGGGCGAGACCTGCACGATCGTCGTGCCGGTGCCCTGACCGTTCTCCTGTGCGCTTTCCTTGGCGTTGAAGTTGCTGACCAGCAGTTCACCGGCGTGCAGCTTGCCGGTGCTGCTCGGCACGAGCACAATGCCGTAGGGGTTGATGTCGCCGTTGGGGGGGACCGTGGAGGAGAGCGTGCTCGGGGTGGCGAAGTTCGCCAGGTACGCGGTTGGTGTCGATGTCACGCTCGCGTTGGTACTGGTGCTCGCCACGGGTGTCGAAGTGCTGGCGCCTTTGGAGCTGCCACAGCCAGCGATAACGAGTGCTGCACCGACGAGGGCAAGGATTGAGAATCTAGGCACTGGTGACTACTCCTGTCGTTCGAGATCGAGGGAAGACGGCTGCAGGGCAGCGGCCAGCGCATAGCCGCATCGCGCGTTGCCTCCATTGACTCCGGCATTACCGGATTCCTTCCCGGCGAGCTTTCCAATCTTTCCCGCGCCAGCCCGGCCTCTGCTCTGAGCACCCTCACCGCGTGCGCTTGCGTGCCGCAAGGGGTCGAACAACAACTCGCCCATGGCTGCTCTGCTAGTGAAGACCCCGGACACTAGGCTCTGCCGATGGTGCAGCCCGTCAGCAACGAGCAGGTGGCCGTGCAGCGTCGGACAACCCTCGCGTCGATCGCCGCGGCCAGCTTGTTGGTAATTCTCAAGCTCGGAGTGGGCCTGATCGCGGGCAGTCTGGCGTTGATCTCGGCCGGGATCGAGTCAAGTGGGGATGTCCTCGCGGCGATCCTGACGTTCTTCGCCGTGCGGCTGGGTCGCCAGCCCGCGGACCCCGAGCACCCCTATGGGCACGGCCGCGCCGAGAACCTTGGGGCGCTCGGCGAGGCTGGCATCCTGCTGGCGGGCGGGTTGGTCGTGGCAGTCGAGGCGGCCAGGCACCTCATCAGCCCCAGTGGCACGCCTGACACCCATTGGTATGTCTTCGTGGTCATCGCGATCGCGCTGGCGGTGGACCTCGCCCGCACCGTCATCTCCTTGCGCACCGCACGGCGCTACGGGAGCCCAGCCCTGCGTGCGAACGGGTTTCACTTCGCCGGAGACATGGCTGGCTCGGTGGCGGTCCTGATCGGGTTGCTGCTCGTGCGTGCCGGGTTCGCTGGAGGCGATGCGAGCGCTGCGCTCGTCATCGCCGCGATCATCCTCGCCGCCGCGGCACGGCTGATCGCGGAGAACGCAAACGTGCTGATGGACCGTACTCCGGCCGAGGCGAGAGAGGCAGCCGAGCGCGCGCTCGCACGCCTGGAACCCGACATCGAACTGGTGCGGCTGCGGCTGCGCGAGTCCGCCGGACGTTACTTCGCGGATGTGATCGTCGCCGTCGCGCCCGGTGCGGCGGTGGTCGAGGGCCACCAGGCCGCGAACCGCATCGAGGCAGCGATCGAGACCGCGCTGCCCGGCAGCGATGTCGTCGTCCACGTCGAGCCTCGCCGCAGCGGCCTGGACCTCCGCGACCGAGTGCTCGCAATCGCGCTGGCCGAGCCGCAGGTCAAGGAAGCACACGACATCGCGATCTACGAGAACGACGGGTCAGCCAGCGTCTCCTTGCATCTGAAGTTCCCCGCCGATCTCGCCCTGCGGGAAGCGCTCGCGGTCACCAAGCGCATCGAGCAAGCGATCCGCGCCCGCCCCGGCGTCAGTGAGGTGCAGACACACCTGGAGCCCATGGAGCGCCCGTTGAGCACCAGTCCAGCCACTACGAGCACGGACCTCGAAGCGATACGGGAGATCGAGCGCATCGTCCGGGAGCGGACGAGCAGGGAGCCGCGTGGGACAAAGCTGCTTCGCACCGATGCCGGCCGCGTCATCTTCCTCACGCTCGGCGTCGGTGCTGAGACCTCCCTGGTCGATGCTCATCAGCTGGGCAGCGAGCTCGAGGAGGAGCTGCGCCTGCAGGTCCCCGACATCGCCGATGTCGTCGTCCACACCGAAACCTGCACTTCGACGGCCTGATCTCGGCGCGCAAGAAGCTCGAGCCCGGCGTCTACACTGCTGGTCACCGCTACGGCACCGGGCAAGCGGCCGATGCCCAGCTCACTTCACTTCGCGATCGCAAACAGGTAGGCAACCTGGTCGTAGTAATGCAGCGTTTACGCCGTGATTCCCACCGACTCCGTAAATTCGCCGATCGTCCATTCACGCTGATTTTCTGCCATCGCGGAGCAGTGTCAGATTCAAGGCCCCTTCTGCACATATACGAGCTGGCCGTTGCTGAGGCGATAGACGGTCCCAACCGCCTGGCCGTGGCCGCTAGCGGCCGGGGCGCCGGATGACGGTATGGGCACGGTCTGTGTGTGCTGGGTGGTCGGTGTGCGTGCTTGCAGTCGGTGGGTGCGTTGGTCGAGGGTGAGACCGAGCCCGGCGAGCAGGAACGCAACCGCAAGGACAATGCCGATGTCGAACAGGTTGACGAGCCCGTCGAGTGGGTCTCCGGCAGAGTCTTCGATGCGGCCGTGGCGGCCAAGTCCTGTGCGGCGATTCATTGCGGTGACGGTGGCGGGACGGGAGCCTCGGTGCTGGCGGGAGCTGTGATGGTTCGACGTGGCGGCGGTGGCCCTGCTGCTGCTTGCCTGCCGTCGGCAGACACTGGCACGGGCACTGGCACTGGCATGGGCATGGGCGCATGAGCAGGCGGGTGCGGCGCTCCTGTCGGCCGTGGCGTCTGCGCTTTGATTGAATCGGTGGCTCGCTCCAGCGCGGTGAGGTCTTCTGTGTACATGCGAGTGCGTGTGAGTGTCAGCGCGAACGCGACGGTGCCGACCAAAAGCCCGATCGTGGTCGCCGCAAATGCTGTGCGCAGGTCTGTGGCAAGTGTGTTCACTTCGCCGTGGCCGAGGGCGGCAAGTCCCGGTGCGAGTGGAATCAGGGTGCCCATCAGGCCGAGTGCGGGTCCGGCACGGACGAGGATGCGGGTGTGGTCTAGGCGCCGTTGGACCGCAAGCTCGTAGTCAGCGAGCGCGTGCTCGATGCCAGCCTGTTCACCGGCAAGGATCGCTCGCGCTATCTCGAGGAGTGCGTCTCTTGCGAACGAGCTCGATGCGCGGGCTGAGAGCGCGGCTGCCCGCTCGGGGTTGGCGATGACCTGGCGAGCGAGGTTCCGTAGCGCGCTACGTCCGGCGCGTGCGCGAGACCACAGCTCGATCGCAAAGCGTCCCACCTCCAGCGCGCAGACGAGCAGCACCAACAGCGCAAGGATCAGGACCGGGACGCGCAGCGAGGAGGCGATCCGTGCCAGCGCTTCCGCGAGACCGCCTGTGACCGCGAGCGTGCTCACAGGATCACCTGCGGACGCCTCAGCTCCACAAACGCGCCCAGGAACGCAAGAGCGAGGGCTGCGGCGGCAATGCCAATCGCAAGCCACGATGCCTGGTTTTCTCCTGCCGCCGCGCCATGCAGACCCGGAGCGCCGGGTGCCAGCGCATCAGTGGGCGCCCCGATCAGGATCCCTTTGACGTCTCGGCCGCTGCTCTGCCCTCCGCCGCCGGTGCCGGTAAGCGCGACGCCGCCCGTGCCTTTGTGGCTTGCCGGGTCGTGTCTCTTGGCGTGGTGGACGCTGGCGCGGTTGGCTGTCGGGACGGGCGTCTTGCGTGGAGGTCCGGGGTTGCGGTGATGCTTGGTCGTTTCGTGGTGCTGGCCCTTGAGCTGGCGCACGCCGCCGGGAGTATGGCCCTTGCTGCCCGGTTGGGGGCGGCTGAACAGGGGCGCACCGTTGCCACCACCACCAGCGGTCACGCCACCGCCGGGCTTGGAGGATTCGCCGCCCTGTCCATTGCCCGACGCTTCAGTCGGTGCCTGCGGGAGTTCGTCATAGGGCGGCGGGAGGATCGGATACGGGTCGCCGGCCATCGCCGTCCCGACGTAGGCGGTCATCCACACGCCGTTTTCTTCCTTGCTCGCCTCGTAGCGGATGTGCCCGTCTGCCTGCTGCAACGAGGCCATGTAGTTGAGCGGTTCTTCGATAACCAGACCCTTGTGCGTGACCCAGGTTTCGGGGTTGATCCCCGCTGACCACATCGCCTGCACCACCCAGGCGCTCGAGGCGACGTTCGGTTCAGGGCGACCGGATTCCTCCGGGAAACCACCGTCGGCATCCTGCGCCGTCTCGAGGTATTCAAATGCGTGCTGCTCGACGTCCTTGGCTGCGCCCTGGCGTCCGGCGGCGTTCAGCGCCTGGATCGCGGCGCCGGTCATATCCACTTCGCTCGGTGGTTCGTCCGGCAGGCTGCCCCCGCCGGACGGGCAGGCCCCGCCGATCCGGTAAGCGGCGGCGGGCCAGCCGTGGTCGCAGTCCTGCTCTCTTTCCATCCATTCCGCCGCCGCTCGCACGGCGGCTTCGACAGCTGGTTCGTGGATCGGGCTGAGCGCGAGGATCGCGAAGATCGTGTCGTTCATCTCCGGTTCACCGGAGCTTTCGTCGTGGACGAACGCGCCGTCGTTCGGTCCCGGCTGGGTCAGCTGGCGCCGCAGGATCTTTTCGAGAAGGTTGACGCCGCCGAAATCGGTTGGGGAGGTGCCCGTGGCGTCTACGACCAGCAGTTCGCGCTCGAAATCGGTGGTCGAGGACAGTGTGCCTGCGTGTTCGGTCAGGTAGCCGTAGACGCTGTGACCGCCGATGTAGTGCTGGTCGGCGGGGGTCTGGTCGCGCGGGTTGATGCCCGCCGCGGCGAGCGCCAGCGCGACCCACGCACTGACGCCGGTGCTGGAGCTTTCTCCGGGTTCGCGTCCGAACCCGCCATCGGGGTTCTGATCGTTCTGCAGATAGCGCACCATGCTGTCGAGGCTTCCCTGGGAGCCTGCCGGCGCCGCGAGCGCCGAACCCGCCCCGCACCCCATGAGCAGGATGCCGGTGGCAAGACTCAGCGCGGCCAGCGTCCCGCGAGCTACCGCGGCTGGCCTACCGTTCGACCGCCGTGCCATCGAGGTTCAGCTTGCTCCGGCATTCGGGCTCATCGTCGTGTGCGGGGCACGGTCAGGGCCTTGACAAGGATCTTGGCGCCAGCGAGGCTGACGCTGACCCGGTAGCTCCCCGCCGCCAGCCGCGGCAGCCTGATCTCGAGCGCTCCGGCTTTGCCGGCTTTGACGGTGATCGTCTTCACGGTCTGGAAGTGACGGTGGTGTCCCTTGCCGAGCAGGTGGGCGATCTTCACCGTCACCACACCTGGTGCGGTGAGCTTCAACAGCAGCTGCGTGGGACTGATGCTCTCGACCACCATGCCGACAACGGGGCCACTCGCGGCGTGCGTGGGAGCCGGGGTCAAGCTCGAGGGACTCACCACCGGCCCTGGACCCGGTTCCGGTTTGAGTTGCGGCTGTGGTTCGGGAGCCATGATGCCGGTCCCGGTGAGGGGCAGGTCGATCGTTTGACTGACCCCTGCGAGGGTGGCCTGCAGCCGTGTTTCGCGCAGCCCGACTGCGCTTGGGTCGAATGCGAGCTGAACTTCGCAGACTTCACCCGGCTGTAGCGTGCGTCCGGCGCAGTTACCGCCTGTGATCTGGAAGTCCCCGCTCTGCCTGCCCGTGAGCTCGAGCGCCGTGATCGTGACCGGCCGCACATCATGGTCGGTCAGCGTCGCGGCGAGTGGCTTGGTGGGCGAGCCGAGCGCACGGTTTTCAAAGAACAACGATTCCTGGTCGAACACGGCGTCGTATGGGCCGTAGGGGCCGGCTGTCCACAGCGCCAGGATCGCCGGCCACGTTGCTTCCTGCTCTTCGTTGGCGAGTGCGGACGGTTCGCCGTAGGTGAGCACTTCCTTGAGCGCTCCTTCGCTTGGAGTAAACGCCCCGATCAGTTCTTCGATGGGGGTGTGTTCCCCGGCTTCGGTGTTCCCACGGCCGGCGTATTCCGCGGTCACCTGGTACTGCGAGACCCACTTCGCGGCTCGTTCCGCCGCCTGCCGGCGGCCGGTTAGCGCCAGCCCAACCGCACCCAGCGCACTCGATTCGACGCGACCATAGGTAGAAGCCGGATTGCTGTTTTCGTTCGGGGGAATACCCCCGTCTGGTTCCTGGCTGCTTTCCAGGTAGCCGCCCGCCTTGGCCACTGCCGTTTCGATCGCTTCCAGGCGGGCCTGTCCCAGGACGGCCACGCCTTGTTCACGCGTGGCGATGAGCGCCTGGATTGCTTCGAGCTCCGTGGAGATTTCGGTCTGGGGTCCATCTGGCCCGAACTGGCCGGTCGCTGTCTGCTGGGCCAGCAGCAGATCGACGCTTCTCAGCGCCTTGGCGGACAGCGTGCCGCTGCGCGCGAGCGCGAGCACGGTGGGCGCAAGCACATCGACATCTTCGGTCGGTTTTTCGCCCGCGGACTGCTGGACCTTGCCGTCCGATTCGATCATGCCTTCCAGGGTGGCGCCCGGGTCAAGGCCCGCGAAGCTTTCCGTGTTCTGACCCAGCGCCCGCAGGCCGAGCACCGCCGCGGCCACCCGTCTAGCGACGGGTTCGTTGGGGTCATACAGTTCACGCAGCTCACAGCCTTCGATCATCACGTTGTGCCGTTCGCAGCTGGCAGCCAGCCACGCGGCGAGCGGCGCCAGCTCGGCGGGCTGCACCCCGGCGTCAGCCAGCGCCCTGGCCTGCTCCAACAACCGTTCAAGGACGGACGGGCTGCCAACGCTGATTCCACCCCCGCCTACCGACTTGCCTTCCTCGATCAAGCTCGCGGTCTGCAAGGTCGCCTGGGTCAGCCATTCGCGTGCCAGCACCGCGGGGATCACCGAGGATTCCTGCTCGGGTGGCAGCGTGAAGGAGTGTTCGCCACGGCCGTCCATCGGTTCGATCCGTGGTGCGCCACCGCCATCGCCGTTGAAGCCCCAGCCTTCGACGCTACCAATCGTTGGTTTGCAACTCGCGGCTCCGCAGCCACTAAAGCCCCACCGTCCACCGGGCTTGCCGTGGTAGTAAGTCCAGTAGGCGTTTGCGCCAGGGGTTTCGTCGCAGGTCTGTTCGGCGACGGTGGGCTCGCCATCGATGCGGCAGATAAACGCCAGCCCATACTGCTTGGTGCCTTCGATGTCGAAGCCGGCGTGCTCTAGGGCTTCGATGCCGTTGGCCTGTGCGCCGAGCGCACAGCCGACGTAGATTTTGCCTTCGCCGATGTGCTCGTCATCGACGATCACCGTCACGCCGGTATCCGGTTCGCACGGTTCCCATCGGACGATCAGTCCTGGCTCGGGGTTGGGCGCGATCGCAGCCGCGCTGCCGGGCTGCGACATGCAGCCCAGCAGCGCGGCGAGCACCGCCAGAGCAGGTATGGGGCGGGTTTTCATCGGCTACGGCCTATGGCTTGGTTTCGTATTCTTCGGTCGTTTTCACGAGCTGGCCGCCGAGGATCGCCGACCACCAGCCTTCGGCGGTGTTTTCTTCGCCGCCGAGCACCGAGGAGTGCTGGCCCTTAGCCTTGTTCGCGCTCCCGCCGCCGATCGAGGTGGAGGGTCCTTCGGCCGTGTTCTGACTGCCTCCGCTGACCGAGGCGTGTTCTCTGGTGGCGGCATTTTCTACGCCCCCGCTGATCGAGGATGCCGCTCCGCTGGCGGTGTTCGTGCCGCCACCGCTGACCGAGGACCGCGAGCCGCTGGCCGTGTTCTCGGCGCCACCACTGACCACCGACTCGTCGCCGCTCGCAGAGTTTTCCAAGCCACCGCTGACAGCTGAGCCTTCCGTGCTGGCTACGTTTACCGAACCCCCGGTGACGGACGACCAGGCGCCGCTTGCGGTGTTGTGTTCACCGCCGCTGATCGAGGCGCCCTCGCCGGTTGCGATGTTTTCTTGCCCACCGGTGATCACCCCGAACGCTTCAAATTCAACGAGGTTGTGCGTGCCGAACACGACCGCGAACGGCTCCTTGATTGTGTTCTGCGCGCCCGCGAGGATGCCGCCATAGCTCGTGTAGGACTGTCCACTGCCCAGCACCAGGTTGCCCGAGCCAGTCTGTTCGCCGGGCGATTCGTCGTAGCCCAGGACCAGGTTGCCCTCACCGTTGTTCGAGTTGGTTTTCCCGGCGCCGGAGACGATCTGCAGGTTGGCGTCGGAGAACTGGATCGTCGGCTTGCCACCGATGCCAGCGGCGACGTACTTGATGTGCGGCAGCACTTCCTTGAGCGTCGCGATCTCTTCGGCGCTCAACCCCGTGACGCCTTCCGGTCCCTGCTTGCCTTCGGGCCCCGGTTCACCGGGCGCACCAGACGTGCCGTCCATGCCCCGCGCGCCGGCTGCTCCCTGAGCGCCGGCCGCGCCCTGGCTCCCGGCCGCGCCCTGTGACCCGGCGGGTCCACGCACACCCCGAGCGGCAAGCTGCTCGAGCTTCTTGAGCACACTCGGCTTGATCTGGGTGGTCGAGGTGATGAGGTAGTGCTGTGCCGCGATGCTCGTTCCGCCGAGGGCGACGAACAACGCGAGCCAGGCGACGATGTTGCCGCGGATCGCCAACAAAACACGGTGGATCATGATCTTGCTGCTCCCTTGTCCAAGGGCGGCGACACACGACCAAGACGATCCGTGAGCCTGCCGCCTATTCGCGAGACGGTTGCTTGCTCACGACCGGGTCTTCGGGCTTGGGATCAACCTTGCGGATCTCCTTCCCAAGCCATCTGGCTCAGTGGACCTGCGATCCGCTCGTCACCCACACCGCTGCGCGTCAGCCCCGGAATCCCACCGGGTTCCCCGCACTCGCGAGCACCACAGAACACTACAGGGGGGCGGAGCGCAGTGCCCCGCCCCCTCGCAACGGCTCTCTCTCGCTACAGGCCGACCAGACCTGGATAGCTCACGCCTTCCAAGGCGAGGATGCCCTGGGCGGTCGCGAACACGTTGGGCGAGCCGGACGCCGTACACGCCGGCAGGCCCTTTTCGCTTTTCGGCTGTTTTTCGACGATCCCCGTCAGCCAGGCTTGCGGTTCTTCGATCGATTTGCCGGCTTCGAGGTAGGCCATGCTCGCCAGCGCCGTGCTGTTCACGCTCGGGAGCAGTTTGGTGAATTCCGTTTCGCTGCAGTAGTTCTTCCATAAGCGCGTCGCCGGCGGACCAGCGGCGTGTTCACTGTTTTCTTTCAACCAAGTCAGTGCCTTTGTCGCCGTGGTTTTGGAAGCAGTCGATCCTTCTGCCAGCAGCGCCTGGACAGCCGCCCCGGTCGAGTCCACTTCCACGGCGTTCTGGTTTTCAGGTTCTGTTTCTGTGAACGGTGGGTTGGCGTTGCATTCGGTCGGTTTGCGGCCGAGCGTCGAGCGAAATGCTCCGTTGAGCGAGACCGATGCGCTTTCGCACTGCTGTTCGCGCAGATATTTGCCGGCGGGTTCGATCCACGCTTTCAGGTTCGGCGAGCCGGGACAGTCTCCAGCTTCGCAGCCCCTCAACGCGATGATCGCCAGCGACTGCGTGAACGTGTTCGAGAAGTCTTCGGTCTCGCCCTTGTCGTCGAACCGGCCCGAACTCAACTGCATGCACTTCAGGTCCGCAATCAGATTGCGCCCGCCCACGCTCTGCGGATTGTGTTCCTTGGCCTCCGCGACGAGGGCGAACTTTGCGACCGAGCCGGCGCGCATCGCTTCGCCTTCGCTGCACGATTTGATGCCGATGTATTCATTGAAGTGTTCCATCGCATATTTGTATGTCGCGTTGCTCTTGCTCGTCATTGCGGCGGCCTTGAACGCGAGCGAGCATTCGAGCGTCTGCGCGACTGACGCCCCGCCCCCGGCGAACTCTTCGCAGTAGGCGGGGTTGCTCGTCGATTCCGGCTTGAGCTGTTTGCCAAGCCAGGTCGCCGCTTCAGAGCCCGCGGATGCGCTCGCGACAGTAGGCACCGCAAACGCCAACGCGAGCGCCAGCACGCCGGCCAGCATCCCGGCTCGCTCGAGCCACTTCAGATGGGTTGACATGGTTTGTTCTTACCTCCTGGTGTTGCCGAGACGGCCGGCCAGAGGTCCGAAAGAGCCCTGAAACGAAACAGTCCCCGCACACCAAAGACGTGTACGAGGACGGAAACTGGACCGGGACTCGATCCGGCTCCGCCCGCAGACCACGACGGGATTGATAGAGCTTCAACCCGCGGATGAGGTATCCCGGCTTGCCGCGCACCATAAGTGGTGGTGCGGCCTACGGTTGCGGGTCAGCGCCGGACTTCGACCGGCTTCCCCTCGCCCACGAGCAAATATTCAGTTGTTCGCGGGCACATTAGCACCCTGGGCACAGGGCATCAACCAGATCTCTGCCCATCAGTGCGAATCAAACTCCACCAGGGCATGGCTGGGCGTGGAGGACACCGCGACGACGCGCTATTCCCCTTGGGCCGGGCGGGAGGTCGTCTTTCTGTCTACGCGTTAGGAGCTGGCTACGGGTATAGTTCTGCATGACCGAAACGGGGAGTGGTTTTGGCAACTCTCGGCCATTCGGGCCCGGGGGATCGTTATGAGTCCTTTCTATATAGGCGACGATACGACGTGCGATGGCGTTGTTGTCTGGTTGTTGCCGGCGAGATCGACTACGCCGCTAGTCCGCAACTCAGAGAGCGCATTCTCGCCCATATCGACAGAGCACCCTCTCGCTTCTCGCGGGCGCCGAGGTGTGCTTCTTCAGCGACGGCCCCATCGAGGCTCGCTGCGAGGACGGGCTGCTGGGACGCGAGCGCCTGAGCGAGCTCCTCGACGAACTCGGCCCTCGACCCATGGCCACGGATCTACTCGGGCGTGTACGAGCGAGCGCCCCACCCCCGACGACATGGCCGCGTGCATCCTTGGATCACAAACGACAAGCCACGGCGATTGCGCACAGCTGGAGGAACTGGAGGTGGACGCCCGCGTACTGACCGGAGCCCAGGTCCAGCGCTTCCTCGAGGCCTACCAGGTTCCCGCCCCTGAGATCGCGCCAATGCTCGAGCTCGCCAGCGAGCTCGTCGCTGTATACAAGACCGCCCTGATACGCATAGAACTTGGCCCCTCCAGCGCCACGGCCAGCGCCACCGTCCCGGCTTCGATGCGCCACACAGCATCTCCCGTCGCAACGAGCTTCTCAGCCTAGTCTGAATCCGGCGATCTCCGCCGTTGTCGGATCACTTAACGCGCACCCTCGGTCGGCAAGGGCAGTTCCCGTTGCCCTACTCGACGAGGACCTCGGCGTGGAGCTGCGTAGCCGGGGGGCGCGAGGCCCGTTTGACGGGCCCAGTCGAGCAGTATCTTCGCTTGAATCGCGGCGGTGCCGTCGCCCCATTCCAGGCCCAAACGACGACTCAGCTCCATGCCGAGTTCGCGATTGGTCGACAGACCCAAGCTCTCGTCGTGCAAGATTGCTGACACGAACTCCTTGAACGCTTGATCCAACAATGCACGAGGGCGGATGATCTCTCTACGACCCTCCGCGTCAGCATGAAAGAACTCCAGTGCAACAGGCTCCAGGATCAGAGAATCGCCCTGTCGCTTTAGAAAGCCGAGATCGTCGAGGACACTCAGCGCCTTCGTCGCCGTGCTCCTGCGAAAGTCATCCCACTTTGGCGGCCGGCGTGCCTCTGCCGCTTCGACGATCCTCTCCAGCGCCACCTCGACAGGCCGATATTGAACCCGAAGTGCGAACGGCATATGCGTGAAAGCAGATGTTCGCCTCAACGGCGGGATAGTTCGCTCGCGTACCTCCGCGCCCTTTAGCGGCCGGATCGCCCCAGCCTTCCGCTCAAGTACAGCAAGGTCGGCGAAATCCAGCCAATCTGCCAGAACGGCCGCATACTGCCGCCAAGTATTGTCCGTCGCGGATATATATGGAGCCAATTCCGAGAGTATCTTGGCGCATTCATCAATCGACAACCTCTCTCGCTCCAGCAAGCCAGCGAGAACGCCCTGCACGATGCGATTTCGTGGCAGACGGTCGTTGAGGAAGGGTCGCACGCCAGCCTCCAAATCAGACACATCCTTCGCAAGCGTCGCCCGAATCGTCCGGTCTGTAACCTCGACCAGACCGAGCACCCGCATATCACGAATCACATTGTGGAGGCTCCTGCGACCCAACCCGACGTGCGATCCGAAGTCGTCGATCGTGAGCGCTCCGCCTGCTTCGATCAGGACCTTGACACGCGACAGCACTGACCCTAGTGACATCCGCAAGATATAGTTCTCTTGGATCGGGACTTGGCCGGTATTGAGGAAATCACGAAAATTGTCCCAATAGATATCGTACTTACTCCCAATTCGTGTGATCAGGCGGCCATGTAGAAGGCTTTGAACGACATCCGTGTCGAACTCCTCCCCGAGGTCACCGACCGGGATCGGCGCGGCTTTCGCAATGGCACGCAGTACGCTCTCCTCCTGCGGAGAGAGTCCGCGCATGTCTTCATAGAAAAGCTCCTCCACATTGAGGACGCTCGCGGCGATCTCTGCCTGACTGAGCCCGTTCGCTCTCTGAGCGCGCACGTGGGCACAAAGTCTCATCAGCCGCCACGGATAGCCCTCGGAGTACTCCGAGAGGAAGAAGCGCAGATCCTCACGCAAAGACGACACCCCCATCTCGCTGCAGAGCTCGTCGAAGACAAGCGATACCTCTTTCTCGTGGAATGCCGGCAGATGGATTACACGGCTTTTGGTGAGGATCGCGTTTCGCTCTCGAAACGGAAAGTCAGTCATCGCGCCGACGAGATCCGTCTTCCACGCGAACGCGATGACGATGTTTCCGGCATTGTCTTCGATCTTGAGGAAGAGGTTGTAGATAGCCCACAAGACATGGGGCAAATAGAACACGCTCTCGAACTGGTCGAAAAAGATCACGAGGAGCTTGTGCTTCTTCTTCAATGCGTCGTCGATCGCGATGAGTTGCTCGACAGCCCCATCGAAGCCGGAGACGGGCAGGTCTCGTACATCGGCTGGCAGCAACTCCTGCAACTCTGCCAACGCCGGCAGCTCCGAAATCAATTGCAGAACGAACTGCCCGGACGAGGCTGCCCTGCTGTCAATGGCCACCGCATGATGGCCATTTGAGCGCAGACGTTGCGCCGCCGCAAGCACGAATGAACTCTTCCCCCAGCCGGACGACGCCTCGATCAGCAGCGAGCGCGCCGACGTCTTACGCTTGCGTACATTTGTGGTGAATTCATCGAATTCGCGGATTGCTTCCTGTCGTCCGACGAAGTACTTGGGCGAGGCCGGAAACTGATACTCAAAGTATGACGAGCTGGCCTTGACGGGGACGATGAGCTCGCTGGTCTCCTCGCCTGGTAGCGCGGATCGTCGCGGCGCCTCGACGATCCATTCGAAGCCGTCCAACTCCGGGCATACGCGCGACAAAGCCTCCGCGAATGGCTTGTCTCTCACCTGCTTGGCGTGAGCGTCTAGCAAGAGCACGGCCCCGGCTTTGGACTCCCCCGGCCTGATAATGTACTGCACCCAGAAAAATCCCCGCTCGGTGTAGAGCAAAAGACGATCGCCGTGTTTTCCATACTGAGGTTCGACGGCATTCGTGACCGTCGCCTCAGATGCAATCAGGCCGGCCTCGAGGATCAGTTTCGCAATGTCGTCCTGATCGACAATCTTGATGGCCAGTCCATGAGCATTTTCCTCGTGAAACGCCTGAGCAGATCCGTTCACGCCGGGGAGAGCGACAAACAATCCCTGCGAGCGCTCATCCTTTCGCCACCGCGCCATGAACTTCGCGTAGAAGTCGCGATAGCTAGGGGCGTCAAGGGGCTCTGTATGACACTTACACTCAGCATAAATGGGGATCGATCCTAGATCGGTGACGGCTGTGACGTCGATCTCCATGCCGGCATAGTTTCTATTCGGCGTTCCCGGAGTTTTTGCGCCATACTGCTTGATGATCGTCGTGACAAGTTTCTCGAAAAGTTTGCCACGAGCGTTGGATGCACTCTCAGGCTCGGTGTCGGTCGCAAGAACGCGGATCGTTGGCATGGTTCTTCGCGACTACGCGGACCGACGCTCGAAGGGCCTGGCCATGCAGGGAACCGCCCGGCGATGCACGCGTCTCGTGATCATTGAGTTGCGCAGGTTGATGTCAGGGGCAGAGGTGAGTCGGTCACGTCGGTCGTGCAGCAGCGTGTAGGCGTGCGCCCAGCGAGACTTGGCCCGGTCATGCGGCCCTTAGAAAGCGCCTCAGCGCCTCGCGGATGACCTCGGAGGGTGTAGTGCCCTCGGCCTTTGCGCGCTCAACGAGCTGGTGGCGCAACTCGGGGTCCAACCTGACTGACTCTACGCTCGCCGGCGCCGAACCGAGCGCGGGCCGTCCGCGCTTGCCCCTGCGAGCAATCAGCGCGTCCACGTCGTAGTCCGAATCGGCCTCTGCCGCCAGCACCTCGATCTCCTTGTCGGTGATCGGACGACCAGAGCGGGTGTGGCCATATACACGATCTTTGCTCACGGCTCGATCAGCCTCCTGAACTCGGCGCGCATCCTCATTGCGTGGATTGCTAGCTGAGCGCCCCCGCCCGTGACGATAACCACCACCTCAAGCAGGTTCCCAGCACGGTCCGGCCCGATGACGAGCCAGCGATCTGGGTCCTCTCCGGCGTCCTCGATGGCGAGCGCATGGTCAATGGCGTGATGGATGTCTTCGTCGGCGACGCCGTGCTTGCGGAGCCGACGGGTGGACCACAAACTTAGTGTAGTACGAAAAGCGTTTGGCGGCGAGGCGTGGGTAGTGCGCGAGGATCCAGATCACCTGGGCTGGATACTTCTGAGCTTGGTAGCCGTGGGTGCTACGCCCGGTGTCCCATCACATAGGCGCCGCAACCAAGTTGCGGCGCTTTTCCGACGATGGCGAGACCCGGACTCGAACCGGGGACACCACGATTTTCAGTCGTGTGCTCTACCAACTGAGCTATCTCGCCGGGAGGTTGATGCTAGCTGACGCCGAACTCCGCCACCAGCGCGGCGTAGGTCCGGCGCAGCCCCTCGGCGATCGGGACCTCGGCCCGCCAGCCGAGCTCACGCTCGGCGCGGGAGACGTCCAGGCAGCTGTGCTGCAGCTCACCCGGACGTAGGTCCGCGAGCTCTGGCTCCAGCTCGCTCCCCGCCGCTTCGCGCAGCTCCTTCCAGACGGTCGTGACGTCGGTCTCCACCCCGGTGGCGACGTTGAACGTGCCGCGGCGGCCGGAGGCGGCGAGCAGGGCGCGCACGACATCCTCGACGTACACGTAGTCCCGGGTGGGCGCACCCTTGCCGTACAGGGTCGGCGCCTGGTCGACGTGCAGACGGTGGCTGAAGATCGCGACCACGCCGGCCTCACCGTGGGGAGACTGACGGGGGCCGTAGACGTTGCCGAGGCGGCACACCGCGTGGGGCACGCCCGAGGAGAGCGACCAGGTGTTGACGTATGCCTCCGCCGCCCACTTCGAGGCGCCGTAGGGGGAGAGCGGGGCGGGGATGCGATCCTCGGCGGTGGGCATCGGCGCCTCGTCCCCGTACAGCGCGCCGCCGGTGGAGGTGAACACGACCGGCACCCCCAGGCGCCCGGCGACGTCGACCACATTCAGCGTGCCCTGCACGTTGACCTCGCAGTCGCGACCCGGGTTGGCGACGGAAGCGACCACCGAGGCCTGCGCGGCGAGGTGGAAGATCGCGCGCGGAGCCTCGCGCGCGACGGCGGCGTGCAGTGCCGCGCGGTCGGTGATGTCGAGCGTGTGCAGCTGCGCTCCCTCCGCCACATTCCGCGCGTTCCCCGAGGAGAGGTCGTCGACGACACTCACCTGGTAGCCGTCGGCCAGCAGGGCATCCACGAGGTGGGAGCCGATGAAACCGGCTCCGCCGGTGACGAGCGCGCGATTGGACACGCCGGAAAATCTATTCGAAAGAAGAGGGGCCCGGCTCGCCGGCCTGCGGCCGGCTGCGCCACCCTCTAAGTTGCGGGCGCGGGCGCTTGCGGCGCGGTGGTCCGCTCCAACAGCCGCTCGACGACTTCGATCGCTTCGTCGATCTGCTCGAGCGCCTGCGGCTCCTCGTGGCGACCCAGCAGGTAGCGGCGCAGCGTTGCCAGCACCCGGCGGGCGATCACGATCGCCGCGCGCTCACGCTCAGCGTCGATCGCGCCCTGCTCTCTGAGCTTCGCCATGCGGCGCAGCGCCGGCAGGATCACCTCTTCCGGCAGCGCCGGTGCGGCCACGCCATCGTCGATCGCTTGGGCGATCGCCCCCTCGGCGGTCTCCGCGTCTCCGCGCTCCAGCGCGGCAAGGTAGGTCTCGAGCACGACCTCGAGCAGCGCCTGCGGGTCGGCGCGCAGCTTCTCGCGCGCATCGGGTCCCGAGCTCGAAAGGACCTCCAGGAAGGTGTCCAGCAGCACCGGGTCGAAGTGGCGACCGCGCTGTTCGCGCATCAGCTCGACCGCCTGCTCGAGCGTGTAGGCCGAGCGGTAGACGCGGTCGGTGGTGAGCGCATCGAATACGTCCGCGATTGCCACGATCCGGCCCTCGATCGGGATCGCCTCGCCGGCCAGGCCGCGGGGGTAGCCGCTGCCGTCCCACTTCTCGTGGTGGCTGAGCGCGATCGTCGCGGCCATGTCGAGGATCGAGGAGGAGGAGCCGCGCAGCAACCGGTGGCCCTCCTCGGCGTGGGTCTCCACGATCGCGCGCTCCTCGGCGGTGAGCGGGCCGGGCTTCAGCAGGATCGCGTCGGGGATCGCGACCTTGCCGACGTCGTGTAATGGCGCTGCATAGCCGAGGCGCTCACATAGTTCGCCGTCGACCCCGGCCTGCTCGGCGAGCAGCGTCGAGAAGCGCCCGATGCGCTCGATGTGCGCGCCGGTGTCCTCGTCGCGGAACTCGACCGCCATCGATAGGCGCCGCACGGTCTCCGACTGGGCGATCTCGAGCTCGTTGAGCGCTCGGTGCAGCTCGTCGGAGCGGTCGTCGATCTCCTGTTCGAGCGCGGCGCGACCGCTCGCCCCAGCGCGCCAGCCGAGCAGCCCGGCACAGGCGAGCGCCACGGCGAGATAGACAGCCGTGAGCACAGCTTCCTCGGCGAGGATCGCGCCGAGTGCGGCGAGCAGCAACAGCGCCGTCGGCGGCGCCCATAGCAGTAGCGCGCGGAGGCGGTCACGGGTCGAATCTTCGCTAGCCGTTCGCTTCCCCACGCGTCCGAGGTTACTCCACGTCGCGGGCGTTCCCATAGGTTAAGCTCTCTCGCCTGCGTGGATCGGCGCGCCGCGCGCATCCTTGGAGAGTGGCCGGGGTAGCGACGGACGAATTATCGATCGTATGCGCATAGGCGATACGGGTCGGACGGTGGCGGGTGCCCAGCACAGGCGCTCGAATGACACCTCCACGCGGTGTCCGACATCGGACGGCTCGGGTAGAGTGGCGATCGTGCGTCGCCGGCTCACCCCCCTGGCAGGCCTGTCGCTCGTGATGGCGTTGACCGCGCTCGCCGGCTGCGGCGGCTCCTCCTCGGGCAACGGTGTGGCCTCGAAATCTCCGCCCGAGATCATCGCGGCGGCGAGAGCGGCGGCGGATGGCGCGAGCACGGTGCACGTGTCGGGCTCGACGGTGACGTCCGGCACCCCGATCGCGCTCGACCTCAGCCTCGTGGCCGGCAAGGGCGGCAGGGGCCGGATCGCGGAGAACGGGCTGAGCTTTGAACTGCTCGAGCTCGAAGGGACGATCTACATCAAAGGCAGCACGGCCTTCTATCGGCACTTCGCCGGCGCGGCGGCGGCCAAACTGCTGCGGGGAAAATGGCTGAAGGCCCCGGCCACGAGCTCGAGCTTCGCGGGACTCTCCTCGCTGATCGCACTGCACAAGCTCCTAGACGCAGCCCTCGCGAGCAGTGATAAAGCGTTGGTGTCGGCCGGCACCAGCACCGTCAAAGGGCAGGCGGTGGTGGGGGTGAAGGACACCGCGCAGGGCGAAACCATCTACGTCGCCACGACCGGCAAGCCCTACCCGGTGGCCGCTACGAAGAGCGGCGCGACCGAAGCCGGGAGACACTCGCCTTCGGCTCGCACCCACGTTTCGGCCAGCGGCACGATCGCCTTCGCCGAATGGAACAAGCCGGTCACGTTGACGGCGCCGGCGAACGCGGTGGACATCGAACAGTTGCAGCACGGCGGCTGAGCCGCTTACGGCCTACCGGGATGGGCCCAGGCGCGAGAAGGGATAGGAGATCTCCCATCCCTCTCAAAGCGCGATCGCCACGTACTTCGTCTCCAGGTACTCGTCGATCCCCTCGAAGCCGCCCTCGCGACCGAAGCCTGACTGCTTGACGCCCCCAAAGGGCGCGGCGGGATTGGAGACGATCCCCTGGTTGAGGCCCACCATGCCGCTCTCCAGGCGCTCGGCGACGCGCAGCGCACGCGCGAGGTCGCGGGTGTAGAGGTAGGCGACGAGGCCGTAGGAGGTGCGGTTGGCGGCGGCCACCGCCTCGTCCTCGGTGGCAAACGTGGCGACGGGCGCGACCGGGCCGAAGATCTCCTCGGCGAGCAGGCGCGCGTCGGCGGGCACCCCCGCGAGCACGGTGGGGGCATAGAAGTAGCCAGGGCCATCGAGGGCGTGCCCGCCGGTGAGCACGCGGGCGCCGCGCGCCGCGGCGTCGCCGACCAACTCGGTGACGATCGCGCGCTGGCGGTCGTCGATCAACGGGCCGACGTCGGTGTCGGACTCGGTGCCGCGCCCCACGCGCAGCGCGCCCATGCGCTCGGCAAGGCGCTGTGAGAACTCCTCGGCGAGCGACTCGTGTACGTGGAAGCGGTTGGCGGCCGTGCACGCCTCGCCGACGTTACGCATCTTCGCGGTGAGCGCGCCCTCGACGGCGGCGTCGAGCTCGGCGTCCTCGAACACCAGGAAGGGGGCGTTGCCGCCGAGCTCCATCGAGACGCGCAGGATCTGCTCGGCGGACTGCTCGATCAGCGTGCGTCCGACCTCGGTGGAGCCGGTAAACGACAGCTTGCGCGTGCGCGGGTCGCGTAGCAGCGGCTCGATCACCGCGCCGGAGCGGTGGGCGGTGATCGTGTTGAGAACGCCTCCGGGCAACCCCGCTTCCTCCAGGATCTTCGTCAGAGCGAGCATCGACAGCGGTGTCTGTTGGGCGGGCTTGACGACGATCGTGCAACCGGCGGCGATCGCGGGGGCAAGCTTGCGCGCGCCCATCGCCATCGGGAAGTTCCACGGCGTGACGAATACACAGGGCCCAACCGGCTGGCGCATCGTGAGGATTCGCCCGGAGCCGGTCGTATTGACCATGTAGCGGCCATGTATGCGGACGGCCTCCTCGGAGAACCAGCGCAGGAAGTCGGCGGCGTAGGCGATCTCCGCGCGGGATTCCCCCAGCGCCTTGCCCATCTCGAGCGTCATCAACAGCGCGAGCTCCTCCGCGCGCGCCGTCAGCGCCTCGTAGGCCCGACGCAGGATCTCGCCCCGCTCTCGCGGCGCCCAAGCCGCCCACTCGGCCTGGTGCGCAGCAGCCGCGGCAAGCGCGGCGAGCGCGTCGGAGGGCTGCGCGTCGGCGACCTCGACCAGCGTCTCTCCGGTGGCGGGATCCTCGACGGCGAGCGTCCCCGCGCCGGTGGCGGGACGCCAGCGCCCGTCGATGTAGAGCTCGGTGGGAACCCCCTCGAGCACTGCGCGCTCGTCGTTGTGGTCGGTCATCGCTGTTCGTGCGCCGCTCATGGTCGGAGTGGTTGCGGTCGATTCAGGGTACATGCGATCCCTCGTGGCGACGCTGCTCGCCATCGCCCTCCTCGGCGTCCCGACGGCAGAGGCGTATCCGACGCTCGTGATCAGGGGTGCAGGCTACGGCCATGGGGTGGGGATGAGCCAGGAGGGGGCGCTGGGGTACGCGGAGCATGGGTACACCTACCAGGCGATCCTTGCCCACTACTACACCGGCACCGTGCTGGGCCGGGTGTCGGCGCAGACGAAGGTGACCGTCATGATCGGCGGCAAGGTGCACGCGATCCCGCTGGAAACATACGTACGCGGCGTGGTGGGGGCGGAGATGCCCGCGAGCTGGCCGCTAGCGGCACTCGAGGCACAGGCCGTGGCAAGCCGCACATATGCGCTCACCGACCACGCGGGTGGATCGCACTTCGACGTGTACGCCGACACGCGCTCGCAGGTGTACCTCGGCACGAAGGCCCACACGGCCCAGACGAACGCGGCGGTGGAAGCAACCGCGGGGGAGGTGGTGACGTACGCCGGGCAGCCGGCGATCACCTACTTCTTCGCGAGCTCGGGGGGGATGACCGAAAGCATCCAGAACGCCTTCCCCGGCGCGGGCCCCGCGCCGTGGCTGCGCGGCGTGCCAGATCCCTACGACCAGGGCCCCGAGCACAACTGGACCGAGAGCATGAGCTTCGCCACCGCGGCGGCGCGCCTGCACGGCTTGGTGAAGGGCGCGTTCCGCGGCATTGAGGTCCTACGCCGCGGCTACTCGCCCCGGATCGTCTCCGCGTACGTGTTGGGCTCGACCGGCCAAACACCGGTGAGCGGCACCGAACTGGAGGAACGCCTCCGGATGGACGCCACCTGGGCGTACTTCAGCGTGCGCACCGCCCACGGCACGGTGACCGAGCCCGACCTCAGCCACTACACCACGCCAGCCGGAGCAGCCCCAGAAGCCACCGCTCCGTCCGGGAGCACACCGCCGCCCGAACCAACCTCGCCGGGCGGCGGCTCCCCGACCGCAACCTCGCCGCCTACGGAGCCGGCGGGGCCCGAAGGCGGCACGACCGCGGGCAGCGCCCCAAGCGCGGGCGAAGGCGGCGGCACGACGCCTCCATAGGGCTGGCTCGCGGGGGATCTCTCGCCGTGTGGCCAGGGTCTCTGCACAGTCGCGGATAGCCACCTGTCTCGGCGCAGTCGCGGATGGCCACCCACCTCACCACCGCACGAACCCCTACCCTCCCGTCCATCCCCTTGCCCGTCCCACTGCTGATCGCCGACGTACCGTGGCTGCTGTACCGCGCGTTCTTCGCGCTCCCGAAATCGATTGTGGACGGTGAGGGCAGGCCGGTGAATGCGCTGCTGGGAACGGTCAACACGCTGCTCTCGGCGATCGAAGCACGTCCGCCGCGTGCGGTCGCCGCGTGCCTCGGGGCCGAGCAGGCCGCCTACCGCGTGGAGCTGTATTCCCCCTACCACGCCCACCGCGACCCGATGCCACCGGAGCTCGCGTGGCAGTGGGAGCTCGCCCCGAAGCTGTTGGCGAGCCTCGGCTGGACAGTGGCGGGGAGCGAGGAGTTGGAGGCAGACGACGTGATGTTCTCCTTCGCGCGCGGCGAGGCCGAGGCGGGGGGACGCGCCCTGCTGCTCACAGGCGACCGTGACCTCTTCCAAGCGGTGGACGAGCACACGGCGATCCTCGAGCTGCGCAAGGACGGCGCGCCACAGGAGATCGGGCCACAACAGGTGCGCGAGCGCTACGGCATCGACCCCGAGCAGGTGCCCGATTTCATCGCACTGCGGGGCGATCCCTCCGACGGCCTGCCGGGCGCACCAGGGGTCGGTGCCAAGACGGCGGCGGAACTGCTGCAGCGCCACGGCTCGCTGGAGGGTGCGCTGGGCACGATACAGAGCTCCCCCACATCCGAGCGGCCGCGGGTCGTCGCGGCGCTGAGCGAGCACGCGAGGCAGCTGGAGGACTTCAAGCGGATCGCGACGCTCGTGTCGATCGACGTGCAACGCCCACCAGACCGCGCCACTGACTTCACCGCCGGCGCCACGATGGCGGGTGAGCTTGGCATGCCGCGCTTGGCAACCCGGTTGGAGGGGCTGACTACGGCGCGAACTTCACAGTGATCACGTCCCCATCGCGCATCAGTCAGCGGGAGGGGGACAGGTCCCCTCCCGACCTCCCCCTTACAACAGCCCAACTCATGGGCTGAACTTGACGGTGATCACGTCCCCATCGCGCATCGCGTAATCGCGGCCCTCGAGACGCAGCGTGCCCCGTTCGCGCGCGGCGGCGTAGCCCCCGGCGTCGAGCAGCTCGCGGCAGCCGATCACTTCGGCGCGCACGAAGCCGCGTTGGATGTCGGAGTGGATCTCGCCCGCGGCGTGCCAGGCGGTGAGGCCCTCGCGCAGGTGCCAGGACTGGGCCGGCTTGGCCTCGCCGGCGGTGAAGAAGGCGATCAGGCGGAGCAGCTCGAAGGCCCCTCGCACCACTCGCTGCAGGCCGGACTCGCTGACGCCGAGCTCTTCCCGCATCGCCGTGGCGTCCTCCTCGTCGAGCTCGGCGAGCTCGGCCTCGATCCGCGCGGAGACCGCGACGGCGACGGCACCCTGGGCGGCGGCGTGGGCGGCGATCTCCGCGGGAACCTCCTCGGAGCCCTCGTCGACGTTGGCGAGGAACAGCACCGGCTTGGCGGTTAGCGAGCCGAGGTCGCGCGCGGCGTTCGGCGCTTCCTCGGGCAGCGGCACGGTGCGCACGGGACGGCCCGCCTGCAACGCCGCGATCGCCTCGTGCAGCCACGCCTCCTCGGCAGCCTTCGCGCGGTCCCCCCCGCGGGCGTCTTTGGCGACGCGATCGACACGCCGCTCGGCCTGCTCGAGGTCGGCGAGCGCGAGCTCGGCCTCGATCGTCTCGATGTCGCGCAGCGGGTGCACCTCCCCCTCGGGGTGCACGACGCCCTCGTCGCGATGCGCGCGCACGACGTGCACGATCGCGTCGGTCTCGCGAATGTTGGCGAGGAAGCGGTTGCCGAGACCCTCGCCCTGATGAGCGCCGGCGACTAGGCCGGCGATGTCGTGGAAGTCGATCGTGTCGTAGACGATCTCCGAAGCGCCCACGAGCGCGGCCACTTCATCGAGCCGGCGATCGACGACCGGCACGACGGCGACGTTCGGCTCGATCGTGGTGAAGGGGTAGTTGGCGGCCTCCACCCCGGCTTTCGTCAGTGCGTTGAACAGCGAGGACTTGCCCGCGTTGGGCAGCCCGACGATGCCGATGCGAGTGCTCATCGCGCGACCACGGTGCCGAGCAACGCGCCCGCCAGGATGTCCGACGGGTAGTGCACGCCGAGATACATCCGCGAGGCGGCCAGCCCACCGGCGAGCACGTACAGCGGGTGCGACGGCACTCCCAGCCGCGAGTACGCGCGCGCGCCCGCGAACGCAGTCGCGGCGTGGGCGCTCGGGAAGCTCAGGCGCGTGGGCGTCGAGGTGAGTGGCGGCAGACCGGGCAGTTCCGGCCGGGGACGGCGGATCACGAGCTTCAGCGCGGTGTTCAGCGCGTAGGTCCCGGCCACTGCGGCCGTGGCCCGGCGCCAGCGCTCACGCCGCGGGCGGTCCAGCGTCCAGCCGGCCACGCCCAGCGCCAGCCACACCGCGCCGCGCTCTCCGATCCGCGAGAAGCGCGCCACTTCACGCTCGGCCTCAGGCGTGTGGCGCCATGTGCGCGCCCACCGCAGGATGCGCTCGTCGATGCCGCGCACGACAACCGCGACTCGGCTAGACGCCGAAGCCGACGCGCGAATCGTCTCCCTCGACCCGCACATACACCACCTGCGAAAGGTCGAGGCGCACGGGCCCGTCCTCGGTCTCGAGCTCGTGCCAGCCGCTGCCACCGAGCGCCTGGTGCAGCGCCTTCAACTGCTCGTCGCCGATGCGCAGCGCGAGCACCTGGCCGCCTTGGAAGCCGACGCTGACGCGGCGCGAGGCGGAGGCCATCAGTGTGCCACCTCCTCGGCGGTGGAGTCGACCGCATGCACGCCGGCGTGGGCCGGCTCGACGAGCTCGACGAGCACCCGCCCGGTGGACTTGGGCTCCAGGAAGGCGACGCGAGCGCCGCCGATCCCCACACGGGCGCTCTTGTCGATCAGCTCGAAGCCCTCCTGTGCCAGCTCCCGCAGCGCCGTGTCGATGTCGGAGACCTGGTAGGCGACGTGGTGCAGGCCGGGGCCGCGCTTGGCGAGGAACTTGCCCACGGGGGTGTCGGGGCCGAGCGGGGCGAGCAACTCGACGTGGTTCTCACCGAGGTCGAGCAGCACCGCCTCGACGCCCTGCTCCGCCACGACTTCGCGATGGGAGACCTCCAGCTGGAAGCCACCGCCCCATAGCTCCAGGGCGGGCTCCAGCTCAGCGACGGCGATCCCGATGTGGTCGATGCGGTCAAGCACTCGCAGGAGTCTATCTGCGCCGGCCGGCCGATGGCGCGGGCGCGGGTGAGGCGAGCGGCGGCGACCCGTTGCTCACATGCCAGGATCGCTGCCGCCCACCGGCCGCTCCAACGCGGTGGCGGCGACCACCCGCAGCCCGACGCCGAGAGTGCGCTCCAGGCGGGGGGTGCCGGCCATGATGCGGTCGATCGCCTCGCGGTCGAGCACCTCGTGTTCGAGCAGCTCGCGCGCGAGGTCGTCGAGTTGGCGGCGGTGGGCGAGGATCATTTTCAGCGCCGCGCGGCGGCCCTCCTCAACCAGGTCCTGGCGCTCCTCGTCGCGGATCCGCAGGGTCGTCTCGGAGAGGCGCACATCGCCTTCGGGGGAGCGCCCGACGGCGGCGTTGCCCATCGCGAAGTCGTGCACCATCGAGTGGGCGATGTCGGCGACGCGCTTGAGGTCGTCGGAGGCGCCGGTCGTGACCTGGCCGAAGACGATCTGCTCGGCAACGCGCCCGCCGAGCAGCACGGTCACGTAGTCGAGCAGCTCCTCGCGGGTCTTCAGGTAGCGGTCCTCGGCGGGGAGGTTGAGCGTGTAGCCGAGCGCGCGCCCGCGCGGCACGATCGAAATTCGGTGCACGCGGTCCACGGAGGGCAGCAGCTCCCCGCACAGCGCGTGACCGGCCTCGTGGTAGGCGACGACACGCTTCTCGTGCGCGCCCAGCACCCGGTGGGACTGCACGCCGGCGATCACTCGCTCCAGGGCCCCGTCGAAGTCGGCGTCGGTGAGACCCTTGGCGCCGCGGCGCGCGGCGAAGATCGCCGCCTCGTTGCAGATGTTCGCCAGATCGGCGCCCGTGAGGCCGCTGGTCTGCTGGGCGACCACCGCGAGATCGACGTCCTGCAGCGGCTTGTTGCGCGTGTGCACCGCGAGGATCCCTTCGCGGCCCTTGATGTCGGGCGGCGCGACGAACACCTGGCGGTCGAAGCGCCCGGGACGCAGCAGCGCGGGGTCGAGCTTCTCCAGGAGGTTGGACGCCGCGATCACGACCAGGCGGCCGCTGGTGGCGAAGCCGTCCATCTCGACGAGCAGCTGGTTGAGCGTTTGGTCCTTCTCCCCGGAGATGTCCATGCCGCGCCGTCCGCCGACGGCGTCGAGCTCGTCGATGAAGATGATCGCGGGCTCGTGCTTGCGCGCGATCGCGAACAACCGGCGAATACGGGCAGCGCCGAGGCCGGCGAACATCTCCACGAAGGCGGCAGCCGACTGCGCGAAGAACTGCGCGCCGGACTCGTGCGCGACGGCCTTGGCGAGCAGCGTCTTGCCCGTTCCCGGGGGACCGTGCAGCAGGATCCCCTTGGGTACGGTGGCGCCCAGCTTGTGGAACTGCGCGGGGTCGCGCAGGAACTCGACGATCTCCTGCAGCTCGGCCTTGGCCTCGGTGACGCCCGCGATGTCATCCCACCCCACCGACTGGTCGGAGGAGGGCTTGATCTGCTGCGGCTTGACCCGCGGCATCACCTTCAACATCCGCCACATCATGTAAATCAGGGCGGCGAAGAACAGGATCATCACGACCGGCGACCATTGGTAGGCCCATTCCTGGATGTCGTTGACGATCGAGGTGTGCGGCGCCGACACGGCGACCGGGGGGATCGCGGCGGGGGTGAGGACGGTGTGCGCCGCCACCGCCGCGGCCGTCACGTGGCGCAGTTCGGCGACGGAGCTGGCCACCGCCTGCCACGCTGCCGCCAGTCCCGCATTCACTTCCGTGCCCATCGCTCCAGTCACCGTCCTTGGTTTGACTGCCGTAATGATTACTTATAGCCGCATGTGTGGCCTGACCACGACCGGCCGCGATCCGCCGCCCTCCAGCGGACGCGCCTCAGCTCAATACAGAACGCGCGAGGTCGGCGAAGAATTCCGCGGCGAACGCGACGTCGCGCACGTCGATGCGCTCGTCGGCGGCGTGCATCAGTGGCATCGCCTCCAGCAGCGACTGGTGACGCTGGGGGAAGAAGCCGTACGCCACACACTCCGGGAAGGCGGTGCGGAAGTGGCGGGAGTCGGTGAAGCCGGGGAGGATCACCGGCACGACCTCGGCCCCGGGGTCGTGCTCGGAGACCCAGGCGCTGATCTCATCCATCAGCCCGGAGTCCATCGGGGAGCGGTTGCCCACGACTCGCTCGGTGAACTCGATCCGGAAGTCGGCGGCGCCACCGGCCTCCCCCGCCCCACCCAGAGCTCGATCTCCGACCAGCCTGCCCGCGGCCGCCGGGTGGGTGGGGTCCGGGCGGGCGGGCTGGACGAGGTCCGGGCGGGCCGGATGGGTGAGGTTCGAGCGGGTGGGATCCGAGCGGGCGGGACCGAGCACTTCCGCGATCCCGCGCAGCACCTCCGCTTCGCCGAGGCCGGGAGGCACGCGGCAGTCCACTTTCACCTCGGCGCGAGAGGGGATCACGTTGATCTTCTCCGAAGCGCGGATGCGGGTGGGGGCGAAGGTGACGCCGAGCATCGGCTCGAACATGCTCGCCATGCGGGGGTCGGCGGCGAGCAGATTGGCGACCGCCCCCGCGGGATCCTCTGGATCCTCGCCGATCCCGCGTAGGAATGCGGCCGGCTCGGCGGTGAGCGTGTAGGCGGGCTGGCGCGCGGCGAGACGCTCCAGCACCGGGCCCATCTTCAGCAGGGCGTTGTCGGCGATCTTCGGCATCGAGGCGTGGCCGGCCACCCCGTCGGTGGTGACGGTGAAGCGGAAGATGCCCTTCTCCGCGCAGCACACCCCGTAGCGGCGGCGGCCGCGGTACTCGAAGACGGCGCCGCCACCCTCGTTGACGAGCAAATCGCAGCGCACCTTCTCGGGGTGGGTAGTGGTCAGCCATTCGGCCCCCAATGCGCCGCCGGTCTCCTCGTCGACCACCGCGACGACCAGCAGGTCCCCGCGCGCCGGGCGCCAGCCCGAGCGCGCCAGCGAGACCGCGGCGGCGACCTCGGCGGCGACCTGGGACTTCATGTCGAGCGCTCCCCTGCCCCACACGCAGCCATCGACCAGCGCGCCCGACCAGGGATCGTGCCGCCACTCGGCGGCGTCGGCGAGCACGGTGTCGACGTGGCCGAGGTAGCAGAGCGTGGGACCCTCGGCGGCGCCGCGCAGCCGCGCCACGAGGTTGGGGCGCTCCGGGACGGCGCCGAGCAACTCGCACTCGAAGCCGGCGTCGGCGAGCAACCCGTGCAGGTGCTGCTGTGCCGGCAGCTCGTTGCCGGGCGGGTTGACCGTGTCGAAGGCGATCAGCCGCCGCAGCAGCGCGACGGCGCTCGAGCCCAGCGTGGACAGTTCGGCGGGCTCGAGCTCGGCGGCGCCGGGCGCGGACGGCCCGGCGACCTCGGGTGTATCGGGCTCCGCGCTCACCCCGGGATCGTACGCCCCCGCGGCGCGCGTCTCACCCCAGTGCCCGATCGCCCGCGCGACGCGCGCCGGGCACGGAGGCCAGCAGCTCGCGGGTGTAAGGGTGCTCCGGGGAGCTGTAGAGCGTCTCGTTGGACGCCAGCTCGACGATCTTGCCGGCGCGCATCACTGCCACGCGGTCGGCCATCTGGCGCACGACCGCGAGGTCGTGGGAGATCAGCAGCAGAGTCAGGCCCAGCTCGCGCCGCAGCTCGCGCAGCAACTCGAGGATCTGGGCTTGGATCGTGACGTCGAGCGCCGACACCGGCTCGTCGGCGATCAACAGCTTCGGTCCGAGCGCGAGCGCCCGCGCGATGCCGATCCGCTGGCGTTGGCCGCCGGAGAATTCATGGGGGTAGCGGTTGTGGTGCTCGGGCCGCAGGCCCACCCTGTCGAGCAGCTCGCCTACGGCGCGCCTGCGCTCCGCCTTGTCGGGGTGCAGCCCGTGGATCGCGAACGGCTCGCCGACGATCGAGCCGGCGGTCCTGCGGGGATTCAGCGAGGAGTAGGGGTCCTGGAAGACGATCTGCATCTCGCGACGCGCGGCTTTCAGCGCGGGGCCCCGCAGGTGGGCGATGTCGTGGCCTTCGAAGCGGATCTCCCCCTCGGTGGGCTCCAGCAGGCGCATGATCAGGCGCGCGGTGGTGCTCTTGCCGCAGCCGGTCTCCCCCACCAGCCCGAGCGCCTCGCCGCGCCGCAGCTCGAAGCTGACTCCGGCGACCGCCTCGACGTGCGCGACCTGGCGTTGGAACACCACCCCGCGCGTGATCGGAAAGCGCTTGACGAGATCCCGCACTTGCAGCAGCGGCTGCGTCGCGACCACCGACCCATCCTCACCCTTTCCCCTCGCTTCCCATCTCCCTCCTCCTGCTTCTCCTTCGCCCCCCTCCGCTCGCTCACCCTCCCTACGGCCATGGGTCTCCTCACCCCCGCTCTGGCGCTCCTCGCCCCCGCCCCGGGGCTCCTCATCCCTGCTTTGGCTCTGACTCTGACGCTCGAGCGTCGGGGATGACCGCAACAGCCCCTGCGTGTAGGGGTGCGCAGGCGCGGTCAGCACCTGCTCGGCGGTGCCCCGCTCGACGACCAGCCCGGCCTGCATCACCGCGATCTCGTCAGCCATCTCGGCGACCACCCCGAGATCGTGGGTGACGAGCACGAGCGCCATCCCGAGCTCCTCGCGCAGGCGCCGCAGCAGCGCGAGGATCTGCGCCTGCACGGTCACATCGAGCGCGGTGGTGGGCTCGTCGGCGATCAGCAGCTTCGGCTCGTTGGCGAGCGCCATCGCGATCATCACGCGTTGGCGCATCCCCCCGGAGAGCTCGTGCGGGTAGGCATCCACACGCCGTGACGGCTCGGGGAGGCCCACCAGCTCCAGCAGCGCGATCGTCTGCTCCCGCGCAGCGCGGCGCGTGACCTCGCGGTGGGCGCGGATCCCCTCGGCAATCTGGGCTCCGACGCGGTACAGCGGGTGCAGCGAGGAGAGCGGATCCTGAAAGATCATCGCCAGCTCGTTGCCACGCAGCTCGCGCATGCGGCGCTCGGGAAGCGTCAGCAGATCGACGCCCTCGAACAGGATCCGCCCGGAGATGCGCGCGCCCTGGGCCCGGGTCAGCCCCATCGTGCTCAGCGCGCAGACGCTCTTGCCCGAGCCCGACTCGCCCACGATCCCCAGCGTGCACCCGGAGGCAACCTCGAAGGAAACGCCGTTTACGGCGTGCACCACCTCGCCCTCGGTGGGGAACTCGACGAGGAGGTTCTCGACCCTCAACAGCGGCTGGCCCGTCCCACTCACGATGCCACCACGTCCTCCGGCGAGCGGTGCGACCGACTCATCTAAATCTCACCCGCGGGTCGAGATACGCGTAAGAGATGTCCACGAAGATGTTGGCCACGACGATGAACAGCGCCGCCAACAACACGGTGCCCTGGACGATCGGGAAGTCGGAGTGCGTGAGCGCGTCGTAGTTCAACCGCCCGACGCCGGGGATGTCGAAGACGACTTCGACCAGCAGCGCGCCGGCGAGCAGCGCGCCGAGGTCGAGGCCGAGCACGGTCACGATCGGGGTGATCGCGGCGCGCACGCCGTGGCGCAGGATCACACGCCGCTCGGAGAGGCCCTTGGCGCGCGCGGTGCGAATGTAATCCTGGTCGAGCACCTCCAGCAGGTTGGCGCGCAGCAGCCGCGCGTACACCGCGGCGAAGGTGGCGGCGAGCACCAGCCAGGGGAGGATCAGCGAGGTGAGCCATTTCCCCGGGTCGCTGCTGAGCCCGACGTAGCTGCCGGCGCCGGGGAAGATCTTGAGCTTGCCGATGTCGGCGGCGAACAGGAACAGCGCGATCAGCCCCAGCCAGTATTCGGGAGCGGAGATGAACAGCAGCGCGGTGCCCATCGCGGCACGGTCCAGCCACGTGCGCCGGCGCACCGCGGAGACGATCCCGACCGCGAGACCGCTTGCCAGCCAGATCACCACCGCGCCGGCTGCGAGCGAGATCGTGGCGGGCAGCCGTTCGGCGATCAGGCTCTTCACCGAGGCCTCGCTGTAATAGCTGTAGCCGAGGTCGAGGTGCAGCAGCACCCCCTTCATGTAGTCGTAGAACTGAGTGGGGAGCGGCCTGTTCAACCCGAGGTCGCGGGTGATCTCGGCGATCACCTTCTGGGTCGGCGCCCGCCCGGCGCGCAGCGTCGCCGGGTTGGCACTGGGGAAGAGATAGAAGAAGACAAACGTGAGCGCTGCCACGATGAACAGCAGCGCGATGCCCCACAGAACCCGGCGGATGATGTAACGGGTCATTCCCTTGCTTTCTGCGCTTCGACCCTAGGGGCCCACAACAAACCATCTGACGGTCCGGTGCGGCCGACCGAATAGGGTGACACTCGCTACGCCCGCATCCCCGATTCGGCCAGCGGCCTGCGCCACCGATGCGCCCGGGGGCCGTCCCGCCAGGCTCAACTGCCCTGGGGGGACGGCCTGCTCCCGATCGCGACGCCTCACTTCAGCGAGGTGAAGGCGTAGTCCCATGCGCCGGTGTCCCACAGCTGGTTGACACCGGCCACGTTGTTGCCCTCGATCTGCGCCTGGATCGAGTAGATCTCGGGCGCGGCGACGGCCTGGCGGACCAGCATTTCGTCGATCTTCGCCCACGCGTCGGCGCGCGCCGGTTCGCCCACCACCAGTGTCGCCTTTTCCATCGCGGCGTTGATCTGGGGGTCGTTTACCTGGCTCCAGTTGGCGTTGCCGCTCGCCGAGATCGCGGGCCCGTAGAACGGCACGTACAGCACCGTCTGCGGATCGGCGAAGTCGCGCACCCAGCCGGCGTTGGGGCAGACGTCGATCTCCTGCGAGGGCACGGTGCAGTACTTGGAGTACATCACCGACTGGTCGACCAGCGTGAGGTGGGTTTTGAAGCCGAGGTTCAGCAGCGCCTGGTTGGTGACCTGCGCCATCGCTTCCTGCGGTTCACCGGTGGAGCCGACCACCTGCAGGGTCTGGCTGCCGGTGTACTTGCCGCTGGGGTAGCCGGCGAGCTTCATGTACTTCGTGGCAACCGCCATGTCGCCTTCGGGGTGTTCGTTGTAGTCGACCTTCGGCCCCACCGCGCCGCCGGCCTGTTCGTATCCGTTCACACCCGGGTACAGGAAGTGGGTCATCGGCGCCGCCACCAGCGCCCCGCCGCGCGCCTTCACGAGGGCGTCACGGTTGAGCGCCGCCCACACCGCCTTGCGCAGATCGATGTTGGTGAACGGCCCGCGCGCGTTGTTGAGCGAGGCGTAGTAGTCGCCGGAGCCGGGCGTGAAGGTGATCTGCTGGGGGTAGTGTTCGTAGGCTTCCTGGACGATCGACTGCGCCGGCACGTCGTTCTGCACGACATCTTCACCGTGCAGCACCTGCTTGCCGATCACCGGCGGTTCGCCGCCGATGTTGATGTCGATCTGGTCGAGGTAGGCCGGACGGAAGTCGGTGTGGGGATTCCACCGCGGGTTGCGCACGAGCGTCGCCGACTTGCCCGGCTGGTAGCCGATGCCGAGGAACTTGCCCGTGCTGTCGGACTTCAACATGTAGGGCCCGGTCGCGACGAGGTATTCGCTGCCGTACGTCGTCGGTTTGTGGGCGTCGAGCGGTTTGGCGAATTCCGGCGGGACGGGTGCTGAGAGCGGCAGGCTGAGCGCGCCTACGAGCAACGCGGCGGTGGGCTTGGTCAGGTGAAAGACGATCGTGTATCTGCTCGGCGTTTCGATCCCGGGGATCGGCCCTCCCGTGGCCTTTTCCGCGCCCACGATGTCTCCGAAGTAGGGCTGGAAATAGGCGTTGGCGACGTTTGGGTTGGCGCCGCGCTCGATCGCGTAGGCGACATCGCCGGAGTCCACTTCGCGGTTCACGGGCGGGCTGAAGTAGATGTGCGGCTTGATCTGGACCGTCACGGTCTTGCCGCCGTCGGTGATCGCTGGCAGGCTCGCGGCGACGTCCGGTTCGAGCTTGGAGGCGTTGTTGGGGAGGTAGGCGTAGAGCGAGCGCTGGGTCGCCGAGGTGATCGTGTAATCCTCGTTCGCATACGCCTCGCCGGGGTCGAAGTGTTCGAAGTCCTCGTGGTCGTACACGGTGAGCGTCCCGCCACGTTTCTTGCCGTAGAGCTGCTGGCCCATGGGTGACTCGCCCGCCTTGAGCGGAATGCTGCTCGTCGCGCTCGAGGCCGTGTCGCCCGAACCGCAGGCGGCGAGCAGGGTGGCCAGCACGCCGGCGAGCAACGCCGACACCAACGCGAAGTGCACGCGGCTTGGAGCCGCCCGCACCGATGACGCCTCCTTCCTTCTGAAACGGTTACTGAACATGGCGCTAGGTCTCCTCCTCTGGGGATTACTTGACGGAACGGCCCATTTGCGGGTTGAAAGCGTCCTGCAGGCCGTCGCCGAGCAGGTTGAAGGCGAGCACGGTGAGCAGCAGCGCAAGCCCGGGGAACAGCATGTACCACCACGCGGTGTTGAAGATCGGAGTGGCGTCGGCAAGCATTTGCCCCCAGCTGGCCGTCGGCGCGCGCACGCCGACGCCGAGGAACGAGAGCGCGGCCTCCAGCAGGATGTTGGCCGGGATCAGCAGGCTGGCGTAGACGATCAGCGGCGCGGTCAGGTTGGGGAGGATCTCGCGGAAGACGATGCGCGCGTTGGAGGCCCCCAGCGAGCGGGCGGCGTCGACGAACTCTCGCTCGCGCAGCGAGAGCACCTGACCGCGCACGATCCGCATGATGTAGGTCCAGTTGAACAGCGCGACGATCGCGACGATCGTGGAGACACCGGGCTGGATCGCCCCTTTCACACAGCCGCGCACGCCGCACGCGGCCCCCAGCCCGAGGCCGACGAGCAGCACCGGAAAGCACAGCACCACGTCGGTGAGGCGCGAGAGCAACGTGTCGGTGAGCCCGCGATAGAAGCCGGCGAGCAGCCCGACGACGGTGCCGATCACGGCCGCGATCGCGGTGCCGATCACGCCCACCTCGAGCGACGTGCGCGCGCCATAGACGACGCGCGCGAACACATCACGACCGAGTTGGTCGACCCCAAAAGGGTGCACGACGCTGGGGCCGGTGGGCGCACCGAAGGCGTCGAGCGCGTTCGGGTTCTGCACATACGGGCCGGGCACCCCGGCGAGCCGCACGACCAGCGGCGCCGCAAGCGCAACCACCACCAGCAGCACGATGAAGCCGAGCGAGACGAGCGCCATGCGGTCGCGGCGCAAACGCCGCCAGAACAGCCGCCACGGGGAGCGCCCGTCGAACGCCCCAGCGGCGGGCCCTTGCCCACCGGCGTCGAACCCGCCCGCGGCGTCCCAGCTGTGGCGTCCACCCAGCGCGGGATCGGCCACGAGGATGTCGGCGGCCCCGGTGGTCATACCAGAGCGACCCGGCCAGGGGAAAGTGTGTTTCTAATGTAGATCACCAGCCATAGGAGTTCGACACCATTCACCGGGCGACCTCCCGGGAGGCTTCCAAATATGGACACCCTTTTCGAGCCAATCGAGCCGCACGAGCCCCGCAGCGATCGCGATCGCCCTTCCTTGTCGGCAGGCGGTCGACATTCGGACAGGGATGCAAAAAACGGTCCGGGCGACGACGGGGCGGGTGCGGCGCACGAAGCCGGGAGACACGCGCCTCCGGCGCGAGTCCCCGTTTCGGCCAGCAAGCGGCTCGTCCGCTGGCGGCGCGCATGCGTCCGCTGCACCTGGAGGAGTTCGTCGGGCAGACGCATCTGCTGGGGGAGAGCTCGGGATTGCGCACCGCGATCGAGCAGGGGCACCCCCACTCGATGGTGCTCTACGGCCCCCCGGGCTCGGGCAAGACGACGCTCGCGCGGATGGTCGCCGAGCGCTCCCGGGCGGTGTTCGAAGAGCTGAGCGCGGTGCAGGCGGGGCGCGCGGAGGTGCGCGCGGTCCTGGAGCGCGCCGCCCACCGCCGCGCCACCAGCGACACCGGCACGGTGTTCTTCCTCGATGAGATCCACCGCTTCAACAAGGCCCAACAGGACACGCTGCTGCCGGCGGTGGAGGAGGGGGTGGTGACGCTGATCGGCGCGACCACGGAGAACCCCGCGTTCGAGGTCAACGGCGCACTGCTCTCGCGGATGCGGGTGTACGCGCTGCGGGCGCTCTCCGCGGAGGAGGTCGGCGCGGTGCTGCGCCGCGCGCTGGCCTCGGGGGAGCTGGCGGCGGCGCTCGCGGATGGAGACGGCGAGGGCGCGGCAACGGGCGCGGCGAAGAAGACGGCGATCGAGGCGCGGGCGGAGACGGCGATCGCGGTGGCGCCCGAGACGCTCGACTTCCTCGCCGCGCGCGCCGACGGAGACGCTCGCACCGCGCTGAACGCGCTGGAGCTGGCCGTCACCACCGCGGCCGAGTTGGGGGAGAGCTCGGTGGAGATCGCGCGCGCGGAGGACGCGCTGCAGCAGCGAGCGGTGCTGTACGACCGCAAGGGCGACCGCCACTACGACTACATCTCGGCCTGGATCAAGGCCACGCGCGGCAGCGACCCCGACGCTTCGCTGTACTACCTCGCGGTGATGTTGGAGGGCGGCGAGGACCCCCGCTTCATCGTGCGGCGCATGGTGATCCTCGCCTCCGAGGACATCGGCAACGCCGACCCAGCGGCGCTCGGCGTCGCGGTGGCGGCGGCGCAGGCGGTCGAGCACGTGGGCATGCCGGAGGCCAAATTCGCGCTTGCGCAGGCCGCCATCTACCTGTCGCTGGCGCCGAAGTCCAACATCGCCGGCCGCGCGCTGGGAGCGGCTCAGCGCCACGTCCGCGAGCAGGGCGCCGCGCCGGTGCCTGGGTGGCTGCGCTCGGGACCGCGACCGGGGCAGGAGGTCGGCGGGTACGACTACCCGCACGATCGCCCGGGCCACGTCTCCCCGCAGGAGCTGCTCCCCGAGGAGGTGGCCGGCGCACGCTTCTACGAGCCCGACGAGGCCGAAGCGCAGCTGGCAAAGCGGTTGGAGGAAGTGCGCCGGGCGCGAGGGCGCTAGCAATTGCGGCCGTAGAGGCCGCGAAAAGAGACCACGACACGCGCCGTCCACAGCACCCGCCGGCGTTTGACTCAGGGACGCCGCGCCAGGAGGCGATAATCACATAGGAATGAACATCGTCTCGACCTCAGCCGAGGAGACCGCCCCACCGCAGACGCTGCGCGCGCGCAACCCGGCGACCGGGGCAATCCTCGCCAGCGTGCAGGCGACCGCGCCGGAGCAGGTGGAGCAGGTGGTGGGCGCCGCGCGCAAGGTGCAGCCGCTGTGGGCGCTGCTGCGCGTGGAGGACCGCGCCCGCTACATGCGCCGCGTGGCGCAGGCGATCATCGACGAGTTCGACGAGCTGGCGCGGCTGATCGGCCGCGAGCAGGGCCGCCCGCGGGCGGAGGTCGCGAGCACCGAGCTGCTGGCGGCGATCGACGCGCTGATCTGGATCGCGGAGGACGGTGCCCGGGTGCTCGGCTCCAGGCGCGTGGGGATCCATCGCTCGATGTCGCTGTCGATGCGCGCGCGGGTGGCGTACGAGCCGTTCGGTGTGGTGGGGGTGATCGGCGCCGGCAGCGCGCCGTTCGCGCAGCCGCTCGCACAGATCGCCGGCGCGCTGCTGGCGGGCAACGGCGTCGTGTTCAAGCCGGCGCGGCGCGCGTGCCTGACGGGCGAGCGGATCATGGGGGTGCTGGCGCGCGCCACGCTGCCGGAGGGCCTCGTGCAGCTGGTGCACGGTGGCGCGCAGGTGGGGGTGGCGCTCGCGCGCGGGCCCGTGGACAAGGTGCTGTTCACCGGCTCCCCCACGGTCGGACGCGCGGTGGCGCGGGCGTGCGTCTCCCAGGAGAAGGAGGTGACGGTCGAGCTGGGCGGCAAGGACGCGATGGTGGTGCTCGCCGACGCGCACGTGGCGCGGGCCGCGAGCGGCGCGCTGGGGGCCGGCTGCGCCGGCGCGGGGCAGGCACGCGGCTCGGTCGAGCGGGTGTATGTCGAGCGCGAGGTGTCCGAGCGGCTGCTCACCCACCTGGTCAACGGCGCGCGGGCAATGCGCGTCGGGGACCCCGAGCGCGCGGGCGTGCAGATGGGTCCGCTCGCTTCCAAGCGACGCCTCGAACACGTGCGCGAGCTCGTGGATGAGGCCGTCGCACAGGGCGCGCGGCTGCACTGCGGCGGCCCCCTGCGGTCCCCGCCCGCGGGGTGCGCCGAGGAGGCCGCGTTCTACGCGCCGGCGGTGCTGAGCGGGGTGACACACGACATGCGCGTGATGCGCGAGCCGCTCGACGGGCCGGTGCTGGCGGTCATGGCGGTGGACTCGACCGACCGCGCGGTGGAGCTCGCCAACGACTGCGAGTACGCGATGGGCGCCTCGATCTGGACCGCCGACCGCCACCGGGGGCTGCGGATCGCGCGCGAGCTGCACACGGGGATGGTGTGGCTCAACGACCACCTCCCCGCGCCGACGATCGCGCGCGGCCCGTGGGGCGCGGCGGCCGGCGGCGGACTGGGCCGCACGCTCGGCGAGGCGGGGCTGCGCGGCTGCGCCCAGGAGAAGCTGATCGCGTACAGCCCCTCCGGCGCGCGCGGGCTGTGGTGGCCACCCCACGACGCGCTGCACGAGCGCGCCGCCCACACGGTCGCGCAGCTGCGCTCGGCCCGCGACGCCGACCGCGAGCGCGCCTGGCGCCAGGGGCTGGGGCCGCTGGTGCGGGTGGGTGCCCGCGCGTTCGGGCGGGGCACGCGTAGTTAGGTGGCAAGTCGGCGCATGCTTGAGAGAATATGAAGGGCAGGTCGCATGCGACCTGCCCCGGGGACGTGCAGCACGTCCCCGCCGTTGGCGCATGCGCCAACGGAAGACAAGCCGCATGCGGCTTGTCTCGGGCGGCGCATGCGCCGCCCGAACAGCATCACCTTTCGCCCCAGCTACCCTTCTCTCATGCCCGCCCAGGCCTATGCAGGCAAGGAGTGCGTCTGCCAGCTGCGCAGGGGGATCTGCGACCAGTCGTGCGTGCGGGGGATGCTCGACACCCCCTTCTACATCGCCTGCCTGAAACTGAGTGGCCGCCGCTGCGTGGTCGTCGGCGGTGGGGAGATCGGGTTGGAGAAGGTCGAGGGGTTGCTCGCGTGCGCCGGCGAGGTGACGGTGATCGCGCCGCGCGCCCTGCCCGCCCTGCGGGAGTATGCGCGCGAGGGTTCGATCCGCTGGGAGCAGCGCGAGTACGCGGGCGCCGCCGATTTGGAGAGCGTGTTCATGGCGATCGCGGCGACCGACGACACCGATGTCAACATCCGCGTGTGGGAGGACGCCGAGCGGCGCGCGATGCTCGTCAACGTCGTCGACGTGCCGCCGCTGTGCAACTTCATCCTGCCGGCGATCGTGCGCACCGGCCCGCTCGCGATCGCGATCTCCACCGCCGGCGCCTCGCCGGCGCTCGCCAAGCGCATGAAGCGCGAGATCGCCGCGCTGTTCGGCGAGGAGTACGCGCGCCTGGCGGTGCTGCTCAACGAGGTCCGCGGCTGGGCCAAGGACACGCTGCCCACCTACGCCGAGCGGCGCGACTTCTTCGAGGGGATCGTCGGCGGCGACCCGGACCCGATCGCGCTACTGCGTGCGGGTGATGAGCCGGCCGTGCGCGAGCTGATCGAGCGCGCCCGGCGCGCGCATTCGCTTCAGGCAACTGGTGCTTGAAGGGCAGTTGGGGTCTGGTGGTGTCGTGTTCCAAAATGCCCTAGAACCCTTTACAAAATGAAGTGGTTCTGGGTCGAAAAAGTTCATGGGCCAACCGGGGTCGATCGTCGACTTCGTTCGCCCGCGGGCGAACGATGAGCACGGCCATGGGCCGCTGAACGGTGGCCGCGCTCGAGCTGGAGGACCTGACGCGGCTCTACGGCGAACGCGAGGCGCTCGCCGGGGTCTCGCTCTCGCTGCAGCCCGGCCAGACGCTGGTCGTGCTCGGCCCCAACGGCGCCGGCAAGACCACGCTGCTGCGGGTGCTCGCCACACTGCTGCGCCCTCACGCCGGGGAGGTCCGCGTGCTGGGGCACAGACTGCCAGACGAAGCGTGGGCGGTGAGGGGCCGAGTCGGCCTGCTCGGGCACGAGCCACTGCTCTACCGAGAGCTGACCGCCAGCGAGAACCTCCGTTTCCACGCCCGCCTATACGGAGTTGGCATGGAGCGGGTGCGGGAACTGCTGGAGGCGGTGGGCATGGCCACGCGCGCCGATGAGCCGGTCCGCACGCTCTCGCGGGGGATGGTGCAGCGGGTGGCGACCGCGAGGGCGATCCTGCATGACCCTGAGCTGCTGCTGCTCGACGAGCCGCGCGCCAATCTGGACCCCGCGGGAGCCGAGCTCGTGGAGCCGCTGATCGGAGCCGGAGCCGATCCCACCCGGGCGGGCGGACCTCGAACTCGAGTGGTGTGCAGCCACAATCCGGAGGCCGACCTCGATGGCGCCGACCTCGTGCTGGGTCTGCGTAGTGGGCGCCCCGCGCTGCTCGCCGCCCCTTCGGCGGTGGACTCGCAGGCGATCAGGGAGCTGTACCAATGAGGGTGGCGCAGGCTGCCGGAGGCCGGCTGGCCGAAACGGGATGCGCCAGCGTCCCCCGGCTTCGGTCGGGCCCCTCATCAACCAGACCAGCGCCGTGACCGGCGGAGCCCCGGAGACACGCACGAGCGGCACGAGCGGCGCACCGCCAGTCGCCGCGCCCCTGCCGGGCGGCGACTCCGAGCCAGACACTGCGCGGCAGAACGACGGCGCCCCGCGACCCGACCGCCCGCCGCCGCCCGGCTTCGCCCGCACCGTGGCGGCGCTGCTGCGCAAGGAGTTGCTGGTCGAGCTGCGGACACTGGAGTCGGTGCCGGGGATGTCGCTGTTCGCGGTGACCGTGTTCGTGATCTTCCACTTCGCGCTCAACCGCGTCGGCGTCAACGGCGACGAGGCCTCCGGGATCCTGTGGGTGACGCTGCTGCTGGCCGCGATGCTGGGGATCAACCGGCTGTTCGTCGCCGACGCCGAGGATGGCGGCTTCGACGGCTTCCTGTTGGCGCCCGTCGATCGCTCCGCGCTGCTGGTGGCGAAGGCGCTCGCGCTGCTCTGCTACCTGGTGGTGTTGGAGCTGGTGGCCGTGCCGGCGTTTGCGCTGCTGCTGCTCGAACCGTCGCTCGGGCCGGCGTTGCCGGACCTGCCCGGCGTGCTGGTGCTGGGCGATCTCGGCATCGCGCTGATCGGCACGCTGGTGGCTGCGATCGCCGTGCGCACCCGCGCGCGCGACCTGCTCGGGCCGCTGCTGGCGCTGCCGCTGCTGGTGCCGATCGTGATTGGAGCGGCGCGCGCGACCGCGCCGCTGTTGACGCTCACCCACCAAGCCGGACCGTCACTGCGCTGGCCGTTGATGCTCGCGCTCTATGATCTGGTGTTCGGGCTGATCGCCTACGCCGTGTTCGACTTTCTCCTAGAGGACTAGGGGAGCGGGCAGGGCAGGCCCCCCCTTTCGACCACCCCCTGGTAATTGGCTCGCTGACATGTCACCTCGATCACCAGCCATCAAGGAGGAGCGGTCATAGCCACCGCCAGCCCCTCCACCGCCCGCGGCCGCACCCCGCACCCGCTCTACGGACGGGGCCTGCGCACCCTCAGTATCGCCACCGTCGCCGCGATGGCGCTCGCGCTCGGGCTGGTCTTCTTCTACGCACCGCTCGAAGCCGAACAGGGCTTCCTGCAGAAGATCTTCTACGTGCACGTCCCCCTCGCGATCGTCGCGCTGTGCGGCTTCGTGCTCGGCGGGCTGCTCGCGATCCAGCACCTGCGTACACGCGACTCGCGCTGGGACATGCGCTCCTATGTGGTGATCCACATGAGCCTGATCTTCGCCGTCGGCACGCTGATCACCGGGTCGATCTGGGCGAAGGGCTCGTGGGGGCACTGGTGGGTGTGGAGCGAGCCCACGCTGGTGTCGTTCCTGATCATCTTCCTGCTGTACGCGACCTACCAGCCGCTGCGCTTCGCGATCGAAGACCCCGAGCGCCAGGCGCGCTACGCCTCGGTGTTCGCGATCACCGCGGGGGCGTTCGTGCCGCTCAACTACATGGCGGTCAACCTCTCGACCGCCTACGTGCACCCACGCGTGTTCTCCTCCACCTCCAACCTGCCCGGCTCGATGGCGCTCACGCTGCTGGTGTCGCTGGTGGCGATGGCGCTGCTGTTCGCCACGCTGTGCAAATACGAGCTGACAGCCAAGCACGCCCGCGGGCAGCTGCGCGCGCTGCGCCGGCGGCTCTCCGACGATGCGGAGGCTCACGCGCGCCGGCCGCGCAGCGCCGCCCCCTCGCCGGAGCCGTTGCGCCGGGCCGCCGCGGACTTTCACCCCTCCACCGCGGCCACCGCCCGGCCGATCGGAGGATCGAGCGCGTGACCGGGACGCTGCTCGCCGAGACGCCCGCGCTGCCGCTGCACACGGCCGGCAAGTACGTCGCTGCCGCCTACATCGTGCTGTTCGTGCTGGTGCTGATCTACGTGGCGATCATGGCGATCCGCCTCAGTCGCATCGAGCGCCAGCTCGGGGAGCTGCTGGAGCTCACCGAGCGCCCGGCGGCTGCGCCGGGCCAGCCTTCGGCACACGCAGGCGAATTGGAGGCCGAGGCGCTCGATCCCGTCCACGCGGAGACCACGCGCGCATGAGCGAACTGCTGGCGCTCGGCATCTCGCACAAGACCGCCCCGGTCGCGCTGCGCGAGCGGCTGGCGTTCACCGAGCCGGGAGCGGTGGCCCTCGCGCAGCGGCTGGTCGCGACCGCCGAGGTGCGCGAGGCCGTGGTGCTTTGCACCTGCAACCGCACCGAGCTGTACCTCGTCGTCGGCGGGCCGGGCGGGGATCTAGTTCAGGCACAGCAGGACGCGCTGGGGATGCTGGCCGACCACGCCGCGATCGACCTCGCCGAGCTGGCGGGGGAGATCTACGCGCCGCGCAACTGCGATGCGGCGCGCCACCTCTACCGGGTGACGGCCGGCCTGGAATCGATGATCGTCGGCGAGGCCGAGATCCAGGGTCAGGTCAAGCGCGCCTTCGAGGCGGCGCTGCAGGCCGGCTGCACCGGACCGCTCTCCAACCGCCTATGGAGCGCCGCGCTGACGGCCGGCAAGCGGGTGCGCTCGGAGACCGGCATCGGTTCGAGTCACGTGAGCGTCCCCTCGGCCGCGGTCGGGCTGGCCGTCGAGCTGTTGGGCGACCTCCGCGAGCGCCACGTAGTGATCCTCGGCGCCGGCGAAACCAGCGAGCTGACCGCGCGCGCGCTCGCCGACCGGGGGGCCGGCACGATCTTCGTCGCCAACCGCCACGCCGACCGCGCGCGCAGCCTCGCGCAGCGCTTCGGCGGCTCGGTCGTCGGCCTCGACGGGCTGCCCGAGCAACTGGCGCGCGCCGACATCGTCGTCTCCTCGACCTCCTCCCCGCACCCGATCCTCGGCCGTGACGAGCTCGCGCAGGTGCTCGACCAGCGAGGGGGACGGCCGCTGCTGTTGATCGACATCGCGGTGCCACGCGACATCGACCCCCGCTGCGGCGAGCTGGAAGGGGTGACGCTGTACGACATCGACGATCTCCAGCAGGTGGTCGCGCGCAACCTCGACACTCGTGCGAGCGAGGTCCCGCGGGCCGAGCAGATCGTCGAGGAGGAGATCCGCCGCTTCGCCGGCTGGCTCGGCCAGCTGGATGCCCTGCCGACCGTCAGCGCGCTGCGCGAGCACGGCGACGCGATCGTGGCGCAGGTGCTGGCGGAGAACGACGGTCGCTGGGAGTCCGCCTCCCCGCGCGACCTCGTGCGCGTCGAGGCGCTCGCCCGCTCGATCGCCAACCGCATCCTGCACGAGCCCACGATCCGCCTGCGCAGCCTCTCCGAGGACCGCTCCCACGCGTCGTTGCAGCTCGTGCGCGAGCTGTTCGCGCTGCAGGAGGACGGCGAGGCGGAGGCCTCCGGTGAGGACACCTCCGCGCGCGCCGGCGGCAGGGGCGCGGAGCTCGCCGAGGTGCACGACCTGCAGCGGCGCCGGCGCAAGGGCACGTAGGCAGAAGAGAGAAAGAAACGGGGCTGATAGGGCTCATGCGGATCGGGACGCGTGGCAGCGCCCTCGCGCTCGCGCAGGCGCGGCTGGTCGCCGGACTCGTGGAGGCCCATCTGGCCGCCGCTCCTACGGGCACGCCGATCCCCGTCGAGCTGGTCACGATCGCGACCGCCGGGGACCGGGACTCAGCCGCCGAAGAGGCCGGTTCCGAGAGCCGCCACCCCGTGGACGAGGGACTCCCGGCCGGAGGCGACAAGTCCCGCTGGGTGAGTGAGTTGGAGCGTGCGTTGAGTGCCGGTGAGATCGACCTCGCGGTGCACTCCGCCAAGGACGTCCCCGGCGAGTTGGCCGAGGGTCTCGCGCTGCTCGGCGCGCCTGCGCGCGCGCCCGCCGAGGACGTGTTGTGCGTGGCGGGACGCTCCCCCCCCGCTCCGGACTCGAGCGCGGCCCAAACTGGTCTGGAGCAGTTGGCCCCCGGGGCGCGTGTGGGCACCAGCAGCGTGCGCCGCGCCGCGCAGCTGCGATCCGCGCGCGCGGACCTGGAGGTGGTGACGGTGCGCGGCAACGTCGACACGCGCCTGCGCAAGCTCGGCGAGGGCAGTTTCGACGCGCTCGTGCTCGCCCGCGCCGGCCTGGTGCGCCTGGGTCGCGAGGCCGAGGTAACCGCGGTGCTCGACCCCGCGCGCTTCGTCCCCTCCCCCGGCCAGGGCACGCTCGCGCTGGAGGGACGCGCCGATGACGAGACGACACGGGCAACGGCGCGGGCGATCACCGACGCCAAGACGTTCGCCTGCCTGCAGGCCGAGCGCGCGGTGGCACACGCGCTGGGGGCCAGCTGCAACACGCCGCTCGGCGCGCACGCCGTCGACTACGGCTGTGGCTGCCTGCACCTGCGCGCGTGGGTCGGCTTCCCCGACGGCTCCGCCTGGATCGGCGACGAGCTGTTGGGTGGCTTCTACGACCCCGAGGCGCTCGGACGCCGCGTGGCGGAGCGCCTCGTCAGCGCCGGCGCCGGTGAGCTGCTGAGCGCAGCCGGGTGACACCCCTCGGCGCTGGCCGAAACGGGGATGTTGGCCGAAACGGGGATGTTGGCCGAAGGCGAGCGTCCCCCGGCTGCGGCGGAGCGAGGGTCACCCTAACCGGCCCCCGTCCGGCCAGCCGCGGAGTCGGCGAGCACGATCGGCGGACACCAGTGGCCAGGGAATGCCATGACGCAGTAGGCAGGCGACGGTTCGCTTTTGTCGTTCACCAGCGCGCTGTCGAAAACCGCTTCGTTTTCGGGGCGCGGATGTGCGCCGCTGGGGCTTGGGGCGCCATACATGTAGTAGTCGACAAGTTCTACACGCCTCGACACATTCGCAAGGCGTAGGAAGTCTTCCGCCGAGATACGCTGCGATTCGGGATTGTCCTCGAGCGGTGTGGGCTTGAAGCCGTTATCCAGCTCCACGCCCTGCTCGCTCAGCCAGATTCTGGGCTTACCCAAGCGCGTGCTCGTCAGTTTCGCAAACGCCTTGGCGTCACGGTTTTCGTATTTTGCCGGCGCATCGGACGGGCCGGGAACGAGGTCACGATAGTCATGCAGACCCCATACCCGCGGCTCGAGATGGTGCTTCACCATGAATTCCTTATAACGCGAGACATACGGCCCGAATTCGGCAAATTCGCCGGCGACCATCGTGCAGCCACAGTGGAGTTCGGCCATCACCGAGTGGGCGACTTGCCACAGCTCCCCCGCACGCGCCGCAGAGAGCGAGGATTTGCTTCCATCCGGCTCGTTCCAGGCTCCCCACAGCCTCACCGCCGGCAGGCCCCCCGCGGCTTTCATATGGTCTTTGATGAGTACGCGGACGGCCTCGCGATACCTCTTGATCGGCGGTGCCCGACAGGCTGTCCTATCCAGGCAGCCCTTCGACCACAGCGTAATGTAGGGCTGGAGGCGTTCTCCGTTGGCGTTCACTTCCTGGACTCTCCGCAGCCACACGGTCAACGCTTCGCTCTGCGTGAATTCGAGCTTTTTTTCTGCCTTCTCTTGCTCTTCCCGTTTTTTTTCCGCCGATTTGAGGACGGCTTCGTAGGGGAGCACCAGCCGCGCGACACGGACGTGCAGCGGCCCTTCGAGCAGCCGCCGATCGAAGGCCGGGCCGAAGGCCGCGGCCCGCTGGTCGGACAGTCCGTAACGGAGGTCCTGGGGGCGAGCCGCGCTGGCTCGGTTGGTCGGTGCGGCGACCGTTGCAGCCACCATGACCGGGAAGACCGTGGTGGGCTCCGGCGACACGCTCACCGTGAGCGTACCTCCAACGACACTGAGCGACGCTGGCACCTCGCTGCCACGGGCGTCGGCTGCCGTAGGCAACTCGATGACCATCAGCGCCGTGCCGCCCGTCTGCTGCTCCGCCGCCGCCACCGAGCTCGTCGCCGCGGAGTATTGGGCCTGGGTTTCCTGGGGCCGGAGCTCGCCCGGGATCGCCTGGGCCAGGGCGGTCGAGGGCAGCGCTTCCAAGGCGTTGCCCAGCGGGCCTCCCCAGGGCGGGCCGACCGGGGCGGGCGGGCCTTCAACCACCGCGACACCGCCATCGACGAGTTGCCGCAGGCGCTGACCGGGGCCGAGGCCGACTTCCCACGAAAACGAGGTGGGAGCTTCGGAGGAGCGCAGCTGCAGGATCGTCGTAACCCCGAGCGCGTCCGGGCGGACAATCGCGTCGGTCGCCGACCAGGCACCGACGAACAGCGCCGCGGCGCCGTTGACAACGGTCGGCGTGCAGGCCCCCGGGAAGGTGCCCAGCGGTCTCGAGCTCAGTTCGCCGTCCCGGGTGTTGACCGCGAATTCCCCCGCGGTTTCCCTGGAGATCGTGGAACTCGTGAGGACACCCGTGGAGGAGAGTTCTTCGCCGCCCTCGATCGCCGGCTGCACGGACTGGCCTTCGAGGCTCGCCGAGGATGAGGCGGCGAGCACCGCGGGATCGGTGCGCCGCGCCACTTCCTGGGCCTGCACAGCGGTCGCTTCGCCGCCGCTGACCAAGCCGCCAGCGCCCGCCGCCGGCCCTGTGCCGGCCAGCAACGCCAGCCCGAGCATCGCCATCCCGAGCGGGACGCCGACTGCCGTCCGTCGCCATACGCCCATGCCGTCACACCTTTCAGTCGGCCGATGATGCGCCTCACGGGGCGTTTGGAGGCGACGCCGGTAAGACTTGTACTAGCGTGGCGCCCGTGCAATCGTACCTCGACGGCGCAACCGATGACGGTGGTAAGGACCTATCCCGGATAGGCCCCAGGTGAACGGGCGCGTCTTCCTCGTCGGCGCCGGCCCCGGTGACCCCGGCCTGTTGACGGCGCGCGCGCTAGAGCTGATCGCGCGGGCCGACACGATCCTCTACGACCGCCTGATCCCCGCCGAGGCGCTGGAGGGCGCGCGCGCGGACGCCGAGCTGCTGTTCGTCGGCAAGCAGGGGGGGGAGAGTCGGTGCCGCAGGAGCAGACCGAGGCGCTGATGGTGGAGCGCGCGCGCGCTGGCGAGGTTGTCGTGCGGCTGAAGGGCGGCGACCCGTTCGTGTTCGGCCGCGGCGGCGAGGAGGCGCTCACGCTGCGCGCGGCCGGCATCCCGTTCGAGGTCGTGCCCGGGATCACCGCGGGCGTGGCCGCCACCGCCTATGCGGGCATCCCCGTCACGCACCGCGGGCTCGCCAGCGCGGTGGCGCTGATCACCGGGCACACCCGGGCGGATGGCGCCGGCGCAGAAGCGGGCGACGCCAGCGCAGAGGCGGGTGACACAGGACGGAGCGAGGCAGGTGACACAGGGCAGAGTGCGGGAGGTGGTGAGGCCGGAGCTGCTGAGGATAAGCAGGGGGGATCGAGTGGCGAGGAGGAGGTGACGGCCCTCGACTGGCCGGCGCTCGCGGCCTTCCCGGGGACGCTCGTCTTTTACATGGGCGTGCGCCAGCTCCCCCACATCGCCACCTCCCTGATCGCCGCCGGACGACCCCCCTCCGAGCCCGCGGCGATCGTCGAACGGGGCACGCTGCCCCACCAGCGCACCGTCACCGGCACGCTCGCCACGATCGCCGAGCGAGCGCAAGCGCAGGAGATCCGGGCCCCTTCGATCACCGTCGTCGGCGCCGTCGCCGGGCTCGCCGGACAGCTCGCGTGGCGCGCGCCGCAGCCGCTGAGCGGGCGCACCGTGGCGGTCACACGCGCGCGCGCCCAAACCAGCGGACTGGCACGGCGGCTGCGAGAGCTGGGGGCCGAGGTGGTGCAGGCCCCCGTGATCCGCATCCAGCCGCTCGCCGATGAGGGGACGGGCCTCCAGTCCCCGCCACTCGACCTCTCCCCGTACGACCTGATCTGCCTCACCAGCCCCAACGGCGTAGCCCAGCTGTTCGAGCGCCTCACCCGATCAGGTCACCATCCCGCCGACGCGCGAGCGCTGGCAGGTGCGCGCGTGGCAGCGATCGGCCCCGGCACCGCACGGGCGCTGGCCGAACACGGCATCGCCGCCGACATCGTCCCCGAGCGCTACGTGGCCGAGTCGCTGGTGGAAGCGCTCGCCGAGCTGCCGGTCCGCTACGCGCTGATCGCCCGAGCCCGCGAGGCCCGCGACGTGCTTCCCGACGCCCTGCGGGCCCGCGGCGCCGAGGTGGACGTGCTGGAGCTGTACGAAACCGTCGCGGAGCCGCTTTCCCCGCCGGCGCTCGCCGCGGCGCGGGCGGCCGACTACATCACCTTCACCTCATCGTCCACCGTGCGCTTCTTCCTGGAGGCCGCCGGCGGCCGCGCGGACCTGTCGCCGGCCACGCGCATCGTCTCGATCGGCCCCGTCACCAGCGCCACCCTGCGCGAGCACGGCCTCGAGCCCGACGTGGAGGCCGCGGATCACGACATCGACGGCCTGGTGGCGGTGCTGCTCGTGGATGCCGCCTCGCGCGATGAGTGACAGCGCGCCGCTCGGCCATCCCCGCCTGCACCTGCGCAGCACCGACTCGACCAACGAGCGGGCCCGCGCCCTCGCGCTGGCAGGAGCGCCGCACGGCACGCTCGTAACCGCCGCCGAGCAGACCGCGGGGCGCGGGCGCCAGGGCCGCCGCTGGAGCGCGCCGGCCGGCAGCGCGCTGTTGATGTCGCTGACGCTGCGGGAGCCGCCTCCGCTGCTGCCGCTGATCGCCGCGGTCGCGGTGTGCGACGTGGCCGGGGACGAGGCACGTGTGAAGTGGCCCAACGACGTCGTGTTCGCACGTAGCGGGAAACTCGCCAAGCTCGCGGGGATCCTGATCGAGGGCCGCCCGCAGGAGGGTTGGGCCGTGCTCGGCATCGGCCTCAACGTGGCGGTACGCGTGGAGGAGCTGCCGGTCGAGCTGCGTGACAGCGCCGCCAGCTTGGGGCTACCGTCGGAGGAGATCGAGCCGCTGTTGGCGCGGCTGCTCGCGGCGCTCCAGCAGCGCCTCGGGGAGTCGCCGGCCGAGGCGCTCGAGGCCTGGCGCGCACGTGACGCGCTGCATGGACGCGAGATCTCGTGGGCCGGGGGGCGGGGGCGGGCCGACGGAGTCGATGGCAACGGGCGTCTGATCGTCGAGCTCGCCGGTGGCGGCCGCACCGCGCTCGACGCCGGGGAGGTCCATCTCGCGGTGGGGGGTTAGCTCACTTCGCCGTATATTGGGAGACCCAGGGGCCATAGCTCAGCTGGGAGAGCGCCTGCTTTGCAAGCAGGAGGTCACCGGTTCGATCCCGGTTGGCTCCACTGGAGGAAGTGCCTGCAAATCGGCTAGTTTTGGGCCGGCGGGTGGTACTCGATTAGCGCTCAGTTTGGCTGAGAGTACCGCAGGTGAGTACCACATCGAGACTGGCTTTGGGGGAGATTCGGGATTTGGCGGTCGGCAGGCAGGAGGTTGGGGTTCGAGCCCGGCCAGGAGGGCGAAACTTGGCTGTGCGCAAACCACGCGCTGATGGCAGCGCCCATGATCTGCATCGGCTGATGCGTGATGCTTCGATCTGGGCCTTCGCGCATCAGGCCCTACATCTCCCGGGCAACACGGCCAAGGTGGTGATACGTCGCACTCGTCCGGGGGGGCAGGCGGCGCAACCCTTTGGCCCGGCCAGTTGGATACGATCCGTCGCGGGTGAGTTCCGCATTATCGAAAGACTGGGGTCCGCTGACGAGTGCGCAGCGCGCGGTTGGGTGCGATCTACCACTTGGGAACCGCTCGTGTCGCTTGGTGGGCCACAGGCGGTGGCCCCCTTGTCGGCCACTTGGAGCCAGTCGACGCGCAGCGCGGTCGCCCGTACTATGAGCTAGCCAATCGAAGAACGACGCGTGCCTGACACCTTCCCGCTCAACTCTGCGCTCACGGCCGCCCTGCGTGTCGAGAGTACAAGCGAAGCCACCCGCCTGCTGCTGGAGGGTCTTGTGCGCGAGCTCGAGGCAGACGCCGGCCGCGTGCTGTTCCTGAACCTGGAAACGGGCGCACTTGACCAGCGCAGCCAGATGGGGCATGAGCGTCACCCCGACGCATCAGGCCTGCTGGTGTCTAGCCATTCCGCAGACGCACGCGAGCAGCCCGGGGATCTGCTCGCTGTCGCCGCACGCAGCCGCCGCCGCGCGCAATGGAGCGAGGGCGAGTCCCGCACGGCACCGAGCCGGCTGCACGAGCCGTCCGCCAAGCACCGCATCGTCGATCCGGTCGTACGCGGCGAAACCACGATCGCTCTGATCGACATTGAGAGCCGCCGGCCGATCAACGTCGAGCGCCTGAACGTCCAGTGCGGGCTGATCCGGGGAATCCTCTCCTACATCTATGAGCGGCGCTTTACGCTGCGGCTCCTGCACGAGCTGCAGCAGCCCATCGACGTCAACCAGACTCGTGCGGAGTTCTTCGACGCGCTCGCCGCACTGATCCGCGCATCGACCGGTATGGAGTTCGTCGCGATCCGCGAGTACGACCGCGAGCCCGACGCGCTTCGCTGCGTTGCCGCAGTCGGGCTCGCCGTGCAGCGAGGCGAATTCCACGAACTGGACTGGCCAAGGCTCGACGACTACCCGAGCTTCCGCCAAGCGCTCGGTGGAGCGACGGTCGTCGAGCCGACGACCCTCGCGTCTCACCTGAAGTCCATTCGCCGCAGCCCGCACCTTAAAGATGTCCGCAGCTTCGTGGCGTTGCCGATACTGGCCAGCGGCGAGACCATCGGCGTCCTCAGCGTCGCCGCGCGATGCCCCTACACCTATTCCCGTGTCGAGGCCCGCGGGTTCGAGACGGTCGCGAACAGCATCGGCGTAGCGATGGCCAACTATCGCAACCTTCACGCGAGCACCGAGAACGTCCGGCGCCTCGCAGAAACGGGAGCCGGGGCGCTGAGCGACCTCCTCGCTCAGGCCTCGCGCCACGAGGCGAAGCGACGCATCGACAACGTGCAGAAGCAGCTTCTGCTCACCGAGGAAGGCCTGGAACTGAAGAGTCCGTCCAGCGCAAAACTGATCGCGGGCGTCAAGAGCGCATCGGAGGAACTGAAGGAGACAGTCGAAGCGCTCGACAAGATGCGCACCAACGCCCTTATCCGACCGAACCAGAACCCTGTCCGTGCGAACCTCCGCGAGCTGGTGATCAACTCGACGAACCAGGTCTCGGGCCAACTCGACGCGGAGGAAATCAGCGTCTCCTACCCGCCCGCGACCTACGTGCAGGTGATCCCGGAAGCGCTCACAATCGCGTTCCTGCTACTGATCGAAAACAGCGCGTACGCGTTTAAGAAAGCCCGCAAGCGCGGGCGGGCGATCGAGGTAGGCGTCGGCGCCAGACAGGCCGGCGCCGAAACGGTGCGGGTCACGATCGCCGACAACGCCACCGGCATCGACCCGAACCGTCTCACAATCCCGCCGGAGCACCGCAGCAAGCCGTGGGAACAGGCGATCTTCGAGACCGGGGTAACCGGCAGCAACGGGACGGGGTACGGTCTCTACCTGGTGCGTACCCTGATCAAACTCGCGGGCGGAGGGGCCCCCACGGCGATCACGCTGCTGGAGTACAGAAACCGCGTCGTCTTCGGCGTGGACCTCCCGGTCGCGGACTGAGGAAAGGATGCCGGTGACGACAACCGAGAACATGGACGCGGGCGACCTGGCGGTGCTGGTGCTCGACGACGACGACATCAACCGCCGCCTGTCCGCGGAGATCTTCGCGAACAAGCACGTCCGTGTCGTGCAGGCCGCGACAAAAAGCGAGGCCGAGCGCGAGCTGATCTCCCATCCTGGCATCGACGCCCTCTCGCTGGACGTGTCGCTGCGCGGCGGCGGGCACGATCGCGACGGGGCCGAGCTGGCGGTGATCGTGCGCCAGATCCGTCCCGAGCTTCCGATTATCGGGTACTCGGCGCATTTCGCGGAGGCCGAGCTCACTGCGGAGGAGCGCGATGCGTTCACCGTCTACTTTCACCGCGGCGGCTCCACGCAAGACATCCGAGACTATGTGGAACGCTGTCTGGATGAGGGCCAGCGCTACCGGCGCCATCGGCGTCAGGTGTTTGACGAACAGCTCTCCGAGCTTGAGCGCTCCGGTCAGCTCGCCGAGCGTGAGTATGAGGTTCTTCGCTCGTTCAGCCCTGCCGACGGGGAAGACCTCTCGATCGAGCGGGCGCTCACCGCGGCCGGCTACCAGGTGTCGGTGATCCTCCCGGCCCCCCCGAAGGGCGGGAGTCATCTGCCCCGCCGGCCGCTCGTGGTCTGGGTGCGCCAGGTTATCGACACAGGCGAGTACGAAGCGGAGGTCTTCGGCCAGCCCTCGCTGTACGGCGTCGGAGCGACCTCCGAGGAGGCGATACACCACCTCGTGGAGGTCTTCTGGATGTTCGCCGAGCAGCTGAGGGGCACGTCACCGGAGGAGCTCCAGGGTCCCGCGCTGTCGCTCGCGCACTTCTTTGAGCACGTTCTCAGCGATTAGATGCAGATCAGTACGAGGCAGGCCGCGCGGATCTTCCGCAAGCTTGAGGTCGTGGAGAAGAGGTCCACCCATCATGTCGCCGGGTTCGTAGTGGTCGATGGGCGCAAGGTGCTTCCCGTGCATTATTCTCACGGCAACAAGGACATGAAGGGGCCCGTGCCGCAGCGGTTCCGGCGCAGCCTTCACGTCAGCGAAAGCGAGTTCGCCGAGCTGCGGGATTGCACCCTCAGCCGCGACGAGTATTTCCAGCTGCTGCGCGACCGCGGGATCGCGTAGTTGACCGCTTGGTGGCTACTGGCGGCCGGCGCCGGCGTCCTCGCGTTGGGTTGCGTCGCGGGCCTGGTTCGGTTTAGAAGACGCCAGCCCCTTTCCCCAGGCTACATCGTCCTCCCGCCGGAGATCGAGCCCTCGGCCCCGCTGCTTCACAGCCAGATCGCCGCGTCGCTGCTCGCGATGCCACGCGGACAGATCGGACGCTTCGGCAGGGCTTGGGGGCACGGCCTCGGTGATGTACAGAGCGAACTGCACGATCAGCGTCAGCAGCTTCGGACGCTGCAGACGTACGTGCTCGCGCTCGATGAGCGCTATGTGCGCCGGGAGGAGGCGTCCTGGCTCAACCTACAGGTGTTCTTGCTGGTGTTTGGAGCGCTCGCGGCGGCGGCGACGCTCGCCTGGGCGGTCATCGAACTGGCTACATAGCCCGCGCGGTCGGTAAACGCCGGCTCGCCTGGCTTTCTTGTCGGGTCTACGGTGGAGGACACGATCATGCGAGTGCTTGGTCTTGGCCGCGCAGCCCGTCCAGGCGCGTACCGAGCTAGCCGCCCTCAAGAGTCGCGACGCTGTCGGGGACTTTGCGGTCCGCCAGGATCGTCACGAACTCCAGCATTAGGAACATCGTGAGGTTGACCACTCTTCTGCCGTCCTCGAAGCTGACGGGCTCGCCCTCCTTCTGCGCGGCGTGCTCCTGCCGTTGGATCAGATCGACGGTGCTCTCCCACAGATCACCAAGATCCTCGAGAACCTTGCGCTTCGCGTCATTGATGTAGTCGCGATTGCGCGCGATCACAGCCCCAAGGCGTTTCTTGACCAGCTTCACGTCCTCGGGCACATCATCCGCGCCGAACTTCACGATTGCAGCCGTCGCGAATGCTTGGGAAGCCTCGCGTACCTTATGGCCGATGGTCGTAAGCTCTTCCGACGCGTTCTCGCCGTAGAGCAACTTTGCGGCGTCGGCCCACGGCCCATATGCACCGGGGAACGCGACGGCGAACGCTTCGGAGCCGGCCTGCTCCCCGGCCGCAAGCTCGGCCGCCGCTGGATCTTTCTGCGCGACGAGGTCGAGGCGGCGGTGCGGAGCCGGCCGTGAGGCGGCCAGTGGCAATGAGCCCATCTCGCGTGCGCTCCCCACCAGCCAGGGTTTGACGTCATCGCCCGCCAGCAGTCGTGCTGACGGTACGCATCAGACCGCTCGTGGTCTTAGGCTCTTGTGGTGGCAAAGTCCGTTGCGGAGCTTCTATCCGAGCGCGAGGGAACTCGTCTCGATTTCAAGCAAGACCTGTCGAGCATGAAGCGGGTCTTGGAGACCGTGTGCTCGTTTCTGAACACGGCCGGTGGGACGCTCGTCGTGGGCGTCGAGGATCAGACGAGGGTCATCCTCGGGCTCGACGACGTGGAGAAGCAGGAGGAGAAGCTGGCCAATGCCGTGGCCAGCGCGATCGAGCCGCAGCCCACGGTTCAGCTCGAGATCGTGACCCACGAAAGGCGCGACCTGCTCCTCCTGCGTGCGGCCTATGCGGCGGGACCGTTCTTCATCAAGGACAAGGGCAAGGACAGAGGCACGTTCGTCCGCATCGGCAGCAACTCGCTCCCGGCGAGTCCGGAGAAGGTCGCCGAGCTTGAACGGGCGCGGCGAATGGGCGCCTGGGATCAAGAGCCGATGCTGGGGCTGACGCGCGATGCCCTCGACCGGCCGGCGATCAAACGGTGGCTGGATGTGGTGGGAGAGCGTCCGACAGACGCAAAGTTGCGCGGGCTCGGCGTGCTGACCGAGTACGCCGGCCAGCTCAACCCCACCCGCGCCGGGGTCATCCTGTTCGGGCGTGAGCAGGCCATCCATTTTCCCGACGCACAGATCCGATGCGTTCAGTTTCGGGGCACCGACAAGAGCGAGCCTGTAGTCAAGAGCGAGGACCGGGACGACACGGTGCTCGACGGGATCGAGGCGGCGATCCGGTTCATCGAGCGCAACACCGACCGAATCGTGCGGATCACGGGGCGCACGCAGCGAGAAGAGCTGGATCTCTATCCGCGTCCTGCCGTTCGCGAGGTGCTCAACAACGCCGTCGCCCATGCCGACTATGCCGTGGAGGGCGCCTCGATCTTCGTTGCCCTGTATTCCGATCGACTTGAGATCTCGAGCCCCGGGACCTGGCCTCCGGGCTTCTCCCGGGAGGATTTCGAATCGGGTGTGAGCCTTCGCCGCAACAAGGCCATTTCGCGAGTGCTGATGCGGCTGGGTGTGATTGAGGGCTACGGGAGCGGGTACGACCGCGTCGTTGCAGCCTGTCGCGACGCCGGCTACCCGGAGCCTGAATGGGTCGAGAACGGGCCGCAGATCAAGGTAGTTCTGCGGCCGCATCCGGCCAGCGGCCTGTCGTCGCAGCCAACCGAGGGCATCTCAGAGCACGTCCTGCCCACGACGCGGACTCGTCTCACCCCGCAGGAGCGACGTGATGCGATCCTGGCCGCCGTTGATGAACTCTATCGCCCGAATACGACGGATATCCAAAGGCGCACCGGCATTTCCGTCAGGAGCCTGGAGCGTGATCTTGGCCTTCTCCGTAAAGCTGCCCTGCTGGAGTTCGTGGGCTCGGCCAAGACAGGCTTCTATCGCCGTAAGCGGAGGAACACCGCCACATAGCGCCAATTACCGCCAATTACCGCCATACACCGCCATACACCGCCATACACCGCCACGGTGCCCAGCCGACAAAAGCTGAGGCCCGGCACTGGGGCCGGGCCTCGCGCCCAGCCAGCGAAGTGACTGGGGATATCGTGCCCTCAGTGTACGCCGCGTAGTTACTTGTCTGTCGCGGGATTGGACTGCGGGAACCCCTGGTCGTCGGATGACCTCGCCGCGAACGCCAGATTGACCCGTTCCAGATCCTCCGGCCGAGCCTTGGCATGCATGTAGCGCTCGGTGGTCGTGATCCGCGAGTGCCCGAGGAACTCCTGCACGAAGCGCGCGTCGGCGTGCCGGGCGATGAGACTGCCGGCAGCATGGCGCAGTGCGTGGAAGCGCAGCGGGCGCAGCCCGGCCGCGTCGCGTGCGGCCTTGAACCGCCGGCGTAGGGCGGAGGGGTCGAGGCGCCGGCCGAGGCGCGAGCAGAAGATGTAGTCCTCGCGCGAGGTGTAATCGCCGCGGGCCTGTAGGCGTTCCAAGGCTTCGGCGGCGGGATCGGCGAGCGGGAGAAAGCGCGCCTGCCAACTCTTGGTCGGCCCCTCCACACCGGCGGACACGGCGCGGTGGACGACCATCCGCCGCGTGTTGAAGTCGATGTCCTCCCAGCGCAGCGCGATCAGCTCGCCGAGGCGCAGGCCGGTGTAGGCAGCGAGACGGAACAGCTCACCGTCCTGTGCGTCCTCGCGTGCGCGCCATTCGATCTCGTCGGTGCTCAGGTTGGCCGGCTGTGCACCGCGATGCGCTCCATCGGCCGCTGCGGAGGCCATCATCTCCACCTCCTCCGGCTCGTAGAAGTCGAGCACCGCTGGTGGCGGCTCACGGCGTTTGGTTGTCGCCGCCACGGGATTGGACGGCAGGCTGTGTGTGTCCGCGCGGCAGGCAAAGCCGAAGATCGCCGAGAGCACCTGCCGGTTCTTGTTGACCGAGCGGGGGGAGACGCCCTGGCGGTCCAGCCCGCGCAGGAACGCCGAGACCTCCCGCGTGGTGATCTTCGCCGCGGGCCGGTCGCCGAATGCGACCATGAGCACTCCAGGGCTCTTGCCCTTGCCGCGGCGGTGTGGCGTTCCGGGCTCGGCGAGCATGTAGCTGTAGTCGCTGAGCGTGGACGGCTTGGCGCCGCGCTCGTGCCGCAGGTGCTCCAGCCACTCCGCCGCCAGCTCGCGGAAGGTCACGCCGCGCTCGCGGCGCTCTCGCTCGCCGGCTTCGATCACGCGCTCCTCCTCGTCGTGCTCGGTGATCATCTCGGCCATGCGCACGGTCGCGCGCTTCTCGTCGAAGTAGCCCTCCGGCACTCGCCCTCGCCGCATAACCCAACCGCTGTCGTCGGCCGCGCGCTCAAGCCACGCTGGTCCAATGCGGCGCTTCACCTGTCGCCCTGCGCGCCGCCACTTGGCCTCGTAGGCGGGCCTGTTCGCGCGGCCCGCAACTACGAGCGCGCCTGTTGGATCACTGTCGCTTTGCTTACCTTCACTCGCCATTTTTAATACAGAGTACCACATGAGTACCACATGGCTGCGAGTACCGCTTTGAGTACCGCACAGGTCGGTTTCGCCAGCTATAACCCCATATTGGCCGACCCAAATCCCCGTATCCATAGGCTCCAGCAAGACCGCCCCTGCTTTGCAAGCAGGAGGTCGCCGGTTCGATCCCGGCTGGCTCCATTCGCAAAGGAATGCAAACGTCGTCCAGACCTCCAGTCCTAGGCGTTACTTCGATGGCCTGCTGACAGGTGAGGTCACCAGCAACGATGACGCCGAAGGACGGCGGTTGCGGGAGACGTCGTGATCGGACCCGCAGAGATCGGCAGCCGCGCTTTTTGCAAGCAGGAGGTCACGGTGCGATCCGGTTCGCTCCATTTTCTTGCCGACGCGTAAACCTCGGGGGAGATTCGCGAGACCTGCGATCGTCTGCGAGACTCGTGACCTGAATCGTCAACGTGGCCGGGAGCAGGCCACTTCGAACCTGGAGACGCCGATGCCCTTTGCTGAAATCAATGGACAGCGCATTTGCTTCGAGGACGGCGGGGGCGAGGGACCACCCGTGGTCTTGTCTCATGGCTTCTTGATGGACCGTGAGATGTTCGCTCCCCAAGTCGATGTGCTGCGAGAAGAGTTTCGCGTGATCGCGTGGGATGAGCGAGGCTTTGGCGAAACGCAGTTTGATGAGAAGCCCTTTACGTACTGGGACTCCGCCAAGGACTGTCTCGGGCTGCTTAGTCACCTGGGGATCGAGCAGGCGGTACTTGGTGGGATGTCTCAGGGAGGCTTCCTGTCACTGCGGGCAGCGCTGCTGGCGCCGGATCGGGTGCGCGCACTTGTGTTGATGGACACTCAGGCGGGACCCGAGAATCCGCAGATGCTGCCTGCCTTTCGTCAGATGCAACAAACCTGGCTCGAGGCCGGACCAGCGACCGAGCTCACGCAGGCAATCGCGAGTCTGATCATCGGAGACCCAGTGCTGAGCGAGGTATGGATCGCCAAGTGGAAGAGGCTGCCCGCAGCGAGCATGCGCGAGCCGTGCAACTGTCTGTTCGATCGCGAGGACATCTCCGATCGGCTGGGCGACATTCATTGCCCGGCGCTGGTGATCCACGGGACCGCGGATCAGTCGATTGACATCGAGCTCGGCGAGGCTCTGTGCAGGGGGCTGGGCGACTGCAGGAGCCTTGTACGCGTCCAAGACGGTTCTCATGCCGCTAATCTGACCCATCCTGATCAAGTAAACAAAGCGTTGCTCGCGTTCCTGCGCGAACTATGACACGCACTGACCCATTACATAAGCAAGACGGGGCAGCTTGTTGGACAGGAGATGGGTGCGTAGTGGTTCGCATTGCCTTCGGCTGGCTCCATCACCCCGACTCCATGCGAACCAGCCGGTATCGGCCTGCAGCGCTTCGACGTGCCGGCGACCTAAAACGCTGCCCTCCCCCCCCGCACCCTTCGTTGCTGCTGTCTTTACGGCGCGCCATCCCACCGGCGGTGTCCACGATGTCAATCATCCCCGCTCTCGATACCCATCCTGAAATCGGAACTGCCCTGGCGTGATGCCCGCCATGGAAATCAGACGACCGTTGGTACCTTGAGACCAGCCGTGCTCTTGGCCAAACGCTAAACCGATGAATCGGATCCCGCCGCTAGGGTCGGAGGGGATCAGGCCGTCCTCGGTCTGCTAAGCCGAAGGCCACGAATCCCTCATCGTCTACGCTCGGACCGGCCCAGCCAGCGCAGCCGCCTAACTCTTCGGCCCGCTACGGCGGCCCTCGGTCAAGACGCGGAACCCGACCGCGGCGAAACCCGTGCCGGCCGGGAGCGGCCACGGCGAGCCGCGCAGCGCACAGAGCGCCGCCACAACCGCCAGCACCAGCCAGACACAGCGCTCCACAAGCTCGAACGCCAGCAGCGCCAGTTCGATCTTTGCCTTGGTCGTTGGCAGCTGTGATCTCATCGAAGGCAAACGTAGTGAGCTCTTTGTGGCGGGCCGTTGGGATGTCGTAGGCGCAGCATTGGCGGCCGCCGACGATTCCGTTGAGTTCTAATTTCCTAATTTCCTTGGTTTGCAGGGATTTTGGGCAGATTCCACTGTGTCCGACGAAATACGTGCACGTGCGCCCAGGTGCTGCGCACGAATCGCATCCACAGCGTGGAGTGTCTTACTGTCAGCAAGCAAAGCACAGCCCGCCCTCCTCGTGAGCGCAATTCTTTGTCTGCGTTTGAAACTTGGCTCGTGTTGTACGCAATTGAATCGAGTTGTATGTAGCCGGGCAGAGGGCGCTGCGCCAGTCTGCCGGCGGTGAACGCCTACGAGGCCGAGCGCGAACGGATCCTCTACGAGTTTTCGGCCAGAAACCCCGCCGCCCACCGCAAAGGGCGGCCCGTGCGCATCACTTGCATCTTGGGGGTCGCGAACTCCGCGCTCAGCCGCATCGAGAGCGGCGAGCGCGGCTTGGCCGCCGATGAGCTTGCGCTGCTCGTGGTTCAAGACGGCGCCATCGATTGCCGATCTTCTCAGTGCCGGCATCGCAGCGCGGTGGCGGCAGCGTCCCTATGGCCACCCTCGAGCAACAACAGCCTCCGCCTCGCGGCGGGACCGGCCCGGCATTGCTGGAGCCCGCGGCGCCGGAGATCTCGGCGATCCGCGTTGCGCTGCTGCTGATCGTGCTCGCCGGGCTCGCGCTCGGCGCGTGGAGGCTGATCAGCGACGGAACCTCAGCCGCCGAGGCGCGGTCCGATGCCGCGCCGGTCTACGAGCCCTACGTCGATGTGACCCAGACGCCGATCTACCCATTCCAGCTGCCCTCCGCCAACCCTGTCGCCGGCGTCTACCTCGCGTTCATCGTCAGCGACCCCTCGCGGCCGTGCACGCCCTCGTGGGGTGCCTACTACACGCTCGAACAGGCCGAGCAGTCGCTCGACCTCGACGCTCGCACGGCCCAGCTGCGCAACCAGGGTGGGAGCGTGATGGTCTCCTACGGCGGTCGCGACAACAGCGAGCTGGCGATCGGATGCACCGACCCCAGCAAGCTCCTGCAGGCGTACATGGCCCCGATCGACCGCTACCACGCCGACGCGATCGATCTCGACCTCGAGGGGCAGACCCTCGCCGACACGGCGGCCGACGCGCGGCGTGCGCAGGCAATCGCGGCGGTGCAGCGGCAAACGGCCGCCCGCCACGCGCCACTGGCCGTCTGGATGACGATGCCGGTCTCGCACGCGGGGCTGACCGCCGAAGGCGTCGCCGCGGTGCGGTCGATGCTGGCCGCGCACGTCAAGCTCGCCGGCGTCAACGCGATGGCGATGGACTTTGGGCCAGACGAAGGCGCGGCCCAGGACATGGTGGGCACCGTCGAGCGAGCGCTCTACGCCACCCATGCGCAGGTGCAGTCGCTCTGGGGCGCAGCGGGGCTCGCGAGCGGCGCCGCGGCGGCCTGGGGCCATCTCGGCGTGACGGTGATGCTCGGTGTCAACGACGTCACCGGTCAGCGCTTCACCACCCGCGACGCCCATGAGCTCGCCACCTTCGTCACCGATCACGGGATTCCGCGGGTCTCGGCCTGGTCGCTGAACCGCGACTCCGAGTGCGGCGGCACGTTCGCCCAGACCGAAGTCAGCTCCAACACGTGCAGCGGCGTCCTGCAGACCTCGCTGCAGTTCACCCGCATCTTCAGCTCGCTGAAGGGCACGAAGACCGCTCGCCCGCAGAACGAAGCGAACACCTCTGTTGCGCAGCAGCCTGTGCCGACCGCAACCAACGATCCGGCCGACAGCCCCTACCCGATCTGGCGATCGACGGCCGCATACGGCAGTGGTTACAAGGTCGTGTGGGAGGGCGAAATCTATGAAGCGAGCTGGTGGACCCAGGGCACCCCGCCGGGCTCCGCGGCGGCGGATTCGCCCACCGGGCCGTGGCAGCTGATCGGCCCGGTGCCGGCCGGCAGTCATGCGCCGAAGCTGGTGCTGCTGGCGTCAGGCAATCTGCCGGCCTGGTCGGCCGACACCGTCTACCACCAGGGGGAACGGGTCAGCTTCGCGGGGCTGCCATATGAGGCGCGCTGGTACACCCGCGGCGAACAGCCCCGTGAGGAACTGCCCTCCAGTTCGAATGTGCCGTGGGAGCCGCTGTTCAAGTACCCCGGCGAGCCGACCGACTCCGGCAGCGAAGCGGGTGCGGGGTGATGGCCCTCCTGAACCGCCACAAGCAGACGAGCCCTGGAATCCGACGCCAGTGGGGCGCCGACTCACACGAGGATCCAATGCCGGCGGTGCCGCGCGTCGCCGGCGAGTGGGCGATGGCGTTTGGTCGCGCGGCCGTGGTCCTCACCGTGGCCGCCTGGGTGGCGCTGGTCGTGACGGTGCTCAATGGCCAGGTGATCGAAGGGGTCTCCGGTCATGCCAGCCTGTTGGAGACGATCGGCTTCCTGCTCGCGGTCAGCCTGCTCGCTGCCTCGGCGACCGCCTACCTGTTCGGGCGGCTCGGGTTCTACTACCGCGCCCGGCAGCATCGCCGGATGCCGCGGGCCAAGATCGACGAGTTCTTTGACCACCGCCGGCCAACTTTGACCGCGCTGGTGCCCTCCTACCAGGAGGAGCCGGGCGTGATCCTGATGACCCTGCTCTCGACGGCGCTGCAGGAGTACCCCGATCTGCGCGTGGTCCTGCTGATCGACGACCCGCCCAACCCCCGCTACAGCGGGCCGCGGCAGCTGCTCGACAGCGCGCTGGCGCTGCCCTCCGAAGTCGAGCGGCTGCTCTCCGAGCCACGCCGCCGCTTCGATCTGATGCTGGAGCGGTTCGAATCCACGGTCGATCCAGACGAGCAGACCAGCTGCGAGGATCTCCTCGCACTCGCGGGCGAGTACGAGTATGCCGCCGCCTGGATCCAGTCGCTGGCCAAGCAGTACAAGGTCTCCGACCACAACGAGCGCTTCTTCACCAACCACGTGCTCGGCCGGCTCTCCGCCGACCTGGCGCTGACAGGCCAGGCGCTGCGGGCCGCGGCCGACGACGATCCCGGCAAGCTGCCGCAGGCGCGCCTGGAGCAGCTCTACCGTCGACTCGCCTGGACGTTCCGGGCGGAGATCTCGAGCTTCCAGCGCAAGCGCCACGTCTCGCTCTCGGCTGAGCCGAACAAGGCGATGAACCTCAACAGCTACATCGGGCTGATGGGAGGCAGCTACCTGGAGGTGCAGACGCCGGCGGGGCTGAACCTGGTTTCAGCGGGGGAGGCCACGCCAGACCTGGTCGTGCCGGAATGCGACTACGTGCTGACGCTCGACGCCGACAGCGTGATCATGCCGGAGTACTGCCTGCGGCTGGTCCACCTGCTCGAGCGGGAGGAGAACAGCCACATCGCCGTGGCGCAATCCCCCTACAGCGCGTTCCCCGGCGCCGCCACCCGCATCGAGCGGATCGCTGGCGCGACCACCGACCTGCAGCACATCATCCACCAGGGGATGACCTACCACTCGGCGTCCTTCTGGGTCGGCGCGAACGCGATCCTGCGCAAGCGCGCGCTCGACGACATCGAGGAGATCGAGTACAAGGGCGAGTTCCAGATTCACCGCTACATCTCCGACCGCACCGTGATCGAGGACACCGAGTCGACGATCGACCTCGCCGCCCGCGGCTGGACCCTGCACAACTATCCCGAGCGTCTTGCCTACAGCGCGACGCCGCCCGACTTCGGCTCGCTCTGCATCCAGCGCCACCGCTGGGCCAATGGCGGGCTGCTGATCATTCCCAAGCTGGTGCGCGCGGTGCGCCGGCGCCGGCAGCGCGAAGAGCGCACCAGCATCGGCGAGCTGCTGCTGCGCATGAACTACATGGCCTCGGTCTTCTGGAGCTCGCTGTTCGTCCTGTGCCTGATGGTGATCCCGTTCAGCGGTCATTTGATCTCACCGCTCACCTATGCGGTCGCAGCCCCTTACTTCCTGGCGATGGCCGTCGACCTTCACTACTGCGGTTATAGGCGACTCGACGCGGCCCGCATATACGGGTTCAACCTGCTGCTGCTGCCCGTCAACCTCGCGGGCAGCCTCAGCTCGATCGTGCAGGCCCTGACTGGCGCGAAGGGCAAATTCATTCGCACCCCGAAGGTGCGCGACCGCACGATTCCAGCGTTCGCCTACGTCGTGCTTCCCTACGCGCTGGTCGGCTTCTCGGCCTACACGTTCAAGCTGGCATGGGACAGGGGCTTCTGGTCCAACGCGATCTTCGCTGCGATCAACGGTCTGCTTGGCGCGTACGCGATCGTCGCGTTCATCGGCCTGCGTAACTCCCTCGTGGATGTCTGGGCCAACGTACTCTCCTGGCTCTACAAGCCGCAGCGCTACAACTCGACGCCGGCCCGCACCCGTGGACCGGCCGCCGATCCCGAGGCGCAGGCGGTCTCCAACTGGGAGCTGGTGCTCTACATGGGGTTTGCCGACCGCCGCCGCAGAGCTCGCGATGCGGCCGGCGAGTTCTCGGATCCCGACCGCGCTCCGCTGCCCCTGCCGGTCGCCGCCCCGGTCATCGACCCCGGGCAGATCGAGCAGATCGAGCAGGCGGAGCGACTTTCCCAGGGCGCCTGATCTACCCGATCGGCCTGGAGCGGCCGGCGGTGGAGCGGCCGGTTGTGCGTCGGCATCGCCTCGCGTCACGGCGCTCCGAACCAGGTGGTCAGTGCGTCGCGCAACCTGGCGTCTGTGCCGTCTCCCACCCAGGCGACGTATCCGTCGGGCCGGATCAACACTGCGGTGGGGGCGGTGACCACACCAAGCACCGGAAGCTCCCACGGGCCGGCATATTCAGCATCGATCAGCTGGACTCGGTCAACCCATGGAGTGGTGTCAAATCCGCCGGGCTCACCGAGGTTCAGCAGCACCGGCCTGGCGTCGTGCAGCAGCTCGAAGACCCGAAGCGGGCCGCCGGCGGTCACGAGGTCCAGATCGGGCATGCGGCGTCCGAGCAACGGATGCCCTTCGCCGAGGTCGTAGTGAATATCCAGCCCCGAGATGGTCCCGGCGAGCCGTTTGCGAGGCTCGTCCATCGTTACGAGCTCCGACACGACACCTACCAGGGCCTTCATGCGCTCATCGTGGCGCTGGAGCACGGTTTTGGCCATCGTGTACTGGAGCGCGCGGGCAGCGACCGGGTGACGCTCGTCCTGGTAGGTATCCAGGAGGCTCTCGGGTGAGATCCCATCGATCACCTGGGCCAGCTTCCATCCCAGGTTGACGGCATCTTGCACACCGATACTGAGGCCCTGCCCACCGGCCGGGTAGTGCACGTGCGCTGAGTCGCCGGCGAGCAGGACTCGTCCTGCTCGGTAGGCAGCCGCCTGACGCGTCATGTCGGTGAACCTCGAGATCCACGTGGGGTTGTGGACCCCGAAGTCGGTGCCGTACACGGCGATGAGCGCGTCGCTGAGATCGTGCAGCGTGGGCTCGCTGCTGGGTCCGAGCTGCCTCTCCGTCACCGTGACCCGCACGGGCCCCCGATCCCCGTAGACCACCTCGCCGTCGCGGATCTCGTAGTTCAACCTGCCGATGCCGTGAGTGCCGAAGGCGTCCTGCCTGATACCCAACTCCGGCTCCTCGGTCATCTCGACCTCGGCGATCAGGTTGCTCCTCGTCGGATCCCACCCGGGGAACTCGATGCCGGCGGCTCTACGGACGACGCTGCGTCCTCCGTCGCACCCGACGAGGTACTGCGCTCGCAGCGGCTGGCCGTCGAGCAGCTCGAGGTCGACGCCGGCGTCGTTTTGCGCGAAGCCCGTCACCTCGCATCCGTAATAGACCTGCACCGGCAGTTCGGCGATCCAGGCGACCATGATCCGCTCGATCTGGTTCTGCCAGATCCCGAGCGAGTACGGGTGACGCGTCGGGAAGTCGCTCATGTCCAACACGGTCGTGCCGAACATCGCGGTCTGAGCCACCTGACCCTCCGCGAGGAACCGAGCGGCAACCCCGCGTTGATCCAGCACCTCGATCGTACGCGAGTGAAACCCGCCGGCCCGCGAGCCGACGAGCACGTGATCCGGGCGCCGCTCGAGGACCGCCACGTCGACCTTCGCCAACGCCAACTCAGCCGCCAACATCATCCCCGCCGGACCGCCTCCCGCGATCACCACCGCATGCTCGGTCATAGCCACACCCCCGTCGGATACGTCGACAACAACACAGGCATCTCGCGACTCCAATCTCTGTAGGTACTGGTCTCGGCTAGCGGTTTTACAGCACAACCGATGGCTTCATGAAGGCTGCGCGCGTGGTATAAATTGGAGGTGGAGAGGAGCAGGTAATCGCCTTTCCACCGTCGCTGGTGACGGCTGTTGGACGTCCCGTGCTCAGGGCTCGGCCGGCTGCCCGACCCGAGCACGCGCCGCGCGCACGAGATCGCGCGCGCCACGCAGCTCGCGGGCGGTGAAGAAGCGGGTCGCGATCAGCAGCGCGGGGGCGAGCATGAACCACAGCGCCCGCAGCGCGAGACCCCCGAGGCCGTCGGTCGGAAGCAGCAGCTCGCCCGAGACCGCCACGGAGGCGAAGATCGCCACCAGCAAGGCGAGGCGGGGCCAGTCGAAGGCCACGTGGAAGAGCGAGCGCGTGAGGACGTAGAACACAGCGAGCATCGCGACATAGGCGCCACACAGCGCCAGGCCCGCTCCCGTGATGCCGAGGTTGGCACCGCCCGCGGGCACCAGCCACAGCAGTAGCGCCACATTGACCGCCAAGCCCGCCGCGGCTGCGGGGAAGTTGCGAGCCGTGTTGCCCGCACGACCGGCTAGCACCATCAACACCGGGTAGAGCCCGTACAGCGCCCAACCGAGCGCCAGCCACGGTAGCGCCCGGTAGGCGCCGAAGTATTCGGGCGCCGCCAGCAGGCGCACCAGCCAGCGGCCGAGCAGCGCCACGCCGCAGACCATCAACCCCGTCGCCAGCACGTAGTAGGTGGTGACGAGCGAGTAGAGCCGCGAGGCCTCTTTGTCGCTCTTGATCGAGTAAGCCAGTGGCGGCCACGCGTACTGGAAGCCTCGCACCAGCAGGAAAACCACCGTGGCGAGCTGCAGCGCGATCGAGTAGAGGCCCGCCGCGCTTTCGGAATAGACGCGGAAGAGGTAGAGGCGGTCCACCACCTGCAGCGCGTACACACTCGCGTCGGCCGGCACCGTCGGCACACCGAAGCGCAGCATCGCGCCCAGGTCGTGGAAGCGGAAGCGGAGGGAGAAACGGCGCGCGCGGGCAAGGACGACCCACAGGCCGAGCACGACCACCGCCGAGGCCCCGAAATTGCCCAGCAGCAGGCCTCGGGCCTGCTGGTCCGCGAACACGACCAGCAGCACGGTGAAAGTAACCGTCATCGCCACGTTGGCCATCGACGCATACAGGTAGGCACGCGCGCGTTCGTCCACACGCAGCTGGGCGTAGGCCATTTCGAGATTGGTGAAGGCCCACATGCCGAGGATCGCGCAGTCCATCAGGTCGGGGTCGCGAAAGCCGAGGATCAGCTGGCAGAGCTCGGCCGAGAAGGCCAGTGCGACCAGCGCGGCACCCGTCGTCGTCCATGCGACCGTCGCCGTGACCGTGCGTGCGATCCGCGCGCGGCGCTCGGCATCCGCGTCGGCGAAGTAGAAGCGCACGAACGCCTCCCCCAGCCCCACGCGCAGGAAGATGCTCGACAGGATCACCGCGGTCAGCAGCGACTGGTAGGCGCCGTAGCCCTGTGTCGGCACGTGGCGCGTGTAGAGCGGCAGCAGGATCACCGCGAGGCCCTTTGCCACGATGTCGGCCGCCTGGTAGGCCGCGCCCGTGGTGAGCAGGCGCTTCAGGTAGTCGCGCACGCCCTCAGCTTGTCATCGCCGCCGGCTCGATGCGCGGCTCACGGCGCTGTGGCTCGACGCCGCCCGAAGCAGAGGCGAGCGCGACGCCAATCCCCAGCAAAACCCACGTCTCCGGGTCCTCGAGGAAGTCGGCGTAGGTGAAGGTGTGCAACACCAGGGCCGCAAAGCAGGCCGCCAGCGCGACCCTGGGGGGTGAGCGTGCGCCGCGGAACAGCACCGCGAAGGCCACGACGAGCAGCGCCACGTACAGCGCCAGGCCCACGATCCCCTGCTCGGCCGCGACGGTGATCGGGATCGTGTGCGAGGCCGAGGTCGCACTCGTGCCGGTGACGTGTTCGTGGGCGCGGTACTCCTGCGCGAACGAGCCCGGCCCGAAGCCCGGCAGGGGACGATCGGCGAACAGACCCAGCCCCCCTTCGATCAGCTTCGTGCGTCCACTGGTGGCGTTGCTCGCCGAGCCGCCTTTGCCCGTCAACCCGAGATGCAGGCTCGACGGCGCCACCGCCACCGCGACCAGGGCGATCGCCGCCAGCGCGACCGTCACGTAGACCGTGCCGCGGACGTCCCAACGGTAGGCCGCCAGCACCGCCAGACCGAGTAGCAGGGCCGCGATGCTCGACTGCGAGAAGCTCGTCACCAGACCCGCCAGCAGCCACAGCAGCACCGTCCCGCCAAACAGCACCTCGCGGCGGCGCACGCCCCACAGCACCACCGTCGTCACCCCGATCATCACCAGCGCGAGGAAGCGCCCATAGATGTTCGGGTCGAAGAACAGCGAGTTCACCCGGAAGTAGTTGCCGTACTGGTCGGCCGCCACCACCTTCGGGTTCAGGAACAGCTGCTTGCGGTCGTACTCGACGAAGCCGATCCCCGCGAACACGACCGCGAGCGCAACCGCGACCGCGAGGCACTGCAACAGCAGCTCGCGCGTCCACTCCACCTCGCGCAGCAGCGCGAACAAGAGCGCGAACGGCACGTAGAAGAAGACCATGTTCTCCAACGCCTTGGAGAAGTCGGCGGAGTAAGCGGCCTGCAACGCGTACAGCACGACCGCGGCGAGCAGCAACCATTCGAGCAATACCGGTCCGGTCCGCTCGGGGCACTCGAAGTCGTTGCGCAGCCGGGGTATCAGATACGCGAGCACGCCGGCGCCGACCACCAGGTAGAGGGGGATCAGGAGATTCGAGGTACTGCCACCCGTCGCGAGCGGCAGGCGGAACGGCAGCGCGAAGATCGCCAGCAGCGGGAACGCTCGCGGTTCTCTGTAAATCAGCACGGCGAGCGCGAGTACCACAATCACCCCCAACACGACCGCGGCGCCGGCCTCCGCCGGGTGGTGTCGCAGGTGTGTCAACTGTGAAGTGTGCCAGATGTCGGCCAGCAGCAACGCCGGTGTCACCACGAGCACGCCCAGCATCGCGAGCGCCCGCCAGCGTTCCGATACCTGCGGCGGACGCGCGAGCACAACTACCGCAACGAGCAGCGCCACCGCGATTACGCCGAGCTTCTCGACCCCCTCCCCAAAACCGTGCGCAGTGGCGAATATCAGGGTGTTCATTTGGGATCATCCACGTGAGTGAATTGAGAAACAGGCGTATGAGCGCTGGCCGAAACGGGGATGCTCGCCGAAGACGAGTGTCTCCCGGCTTCGGTCTTCCTATCCGGCGTTGAGGCGCGGATCCACCGCCAGGGGATAATCACGGGCGCTGTTCCAGTTTGAAGCCGTGCGTGGAGTCGCGCGTGAGGTTCTGATTGCGCAGGCTCACACTCAGGTGGTATTCACCCGGCGGCGCCAGACCTCCGCTTTGCGTCGGACCCAGCTGGCCATTCCAGCACAGTGACAGCGGTTTGTACCGTTCCACCGGCAGGTCACGCACAATCGTGGCCACGTTGTGGTTCGCGGCATCGACGATCGCGACCGTCACTTCATCGGCCTGCGCGATCTTGAACGCGAGGTACTCGACTCGTTCACTCGAGTTCACCAGTCGTGCCGGCACCCTTCCACGGCAGGCCGCGGCCGGCACGCGGGTCGGGGTGAAACTTTCATCCATCTTGAATTCCTGCACGGGCGTCGGGGTGTGCTTGAGCCGCTGGGTCAACACGAACGCGACGAAACACGCCACAACCAACACGGCGAACACCACGCGCGCGAGTTTCTGAGCTTCCTTTATCTCACCAGGCGCCATCCCCCCGGCGGAGCCCCCTCGGGGGGCGGAGCCCATCCAATTAATCCTTTCCATCCAAAGCAAAGCGCTCCACGGTATCCGAGCGCAACCCGAGGCGCAGCGTCTCCAGCGAGAGCACGTCGTTCGGGGCGATGTTGCCGAGGTTGCACTCACTGCCGAAGAAGTCCAGCAGCCACACCTGCTGGGCCTTCAGCGGCGCCTCGAAGATCATCCGCTCGGGGTCCACCGCGTGCGCGATCTCGTCGATCAGGCCGCTGCGGACCTCGCCATCGGCGCGGTAGATGCCGGCCGTGCCCGACTCGCGCGCCTCGGCGATCACCTTCCACGCGCCCGCCTCCAGGTCGCGTTCGATCTGCTCCACCCATACGTACGGGGCCATGATGAAGTCGGCGTCCTTGCTGCCGACCTCGGCCAGCACGGTGAAACCGGCCGCGACGAGCGTGCGGATCAGGTGCGCCTTCACCTCGGGCTCCAGCGCGATCGTGCCATCGGAGACCTCGACATGGCGCAGCCCCAGCTCCTTCAGCCACGCGATCAGCCCCTCGACGCGGCCCTGCTTGATCGCCAGCTCGGTGAGCGTGCCGCCGAGCACCACTGGGATGCCGTGCGCGGCATAGCGCTCCAGCTTCGGCTTCAGGTTGGCGCTGACCAGCGCCGTGCCCCACCCCAGCTTGACGATGTCCACGTACGCACCGGCGACCTCCAGCATCCCCTCCACCTCGGCGCCCGACAGACCCCGGTCGAGCACGTGCGTGATGCCCCGCGCACGCGGCTTTGCCGAGCGCTCGGGGAGCTTCAGGAAACTGCTGGACGGGGACTCCGGACTCATGTGCTCGCGAGGGCGATCACCGGTGCAGACACTAGCCGGCGCCGGCGGACGCTTCATTGGCGGGCGTTTCGCTCGCGGCAGGGGCTTCGTTGGCCTGCGCTTCGCCGGCACCCGGGGACCCAGCCGCCGCCCCTTCGCTCGGTGCTTCGCCGCTGCCGGCGCCCACCAGCGAGGCCTTGTCGGCGCCGGCGATCACCACCACCTTGGCACCGCCGATCAGCGGCGCGAGGGCCCCTTCCATCGGTGTCACTTCGCCAATGCCGAGCGTCTGCCCCACGTGCTGCGCTTCGGTGCGATGCCCGCTCGCGTACTCGACGACCGAGGTCGAGCGCGCGCCAGGGGGCTTCACGCTGGAGGCCACCGCCAGCGCGAAGCCACTCTGACGCAGATTCTCCGCCAGCTTGTGCGCCAGCCCTTCCGCTTCGGTTGCGTTCAGCACGACCACGTGCGTTGACGCCGGGCTGGCCACGACCGCGTGCCCGTGGTGCCCCGCACTCGCGGTCGAGCGCGCCGTGGCACCCGTGCTCGGGCTGTTCGACCCGCCGCCGGAGAGCAGCACCGCCGCCAGCACCGCCACTCCCACGATCACGCCGCCGGCGATCAGCGCCACGGTTTTGCGCGAGGAGGGCTCCTCCTCGACCAAGAACTTGGGCCCACCCACCCCACTTACCCCCGGGGTTCCCCCATCCCGTCCTAGCGCCCGCACGCTGCCGGGCCGGGCTGGGCGCGCGGCGGTCGCGCGCGCGGCTATCGGAGCGGGGGGACGCGGCGGCAGCGGTTTGGCGCTCACCGCCGCCGGGGCGGGAGGGACGCCGGCTTTCGCCGGCGGCGGGGCGGGGGCGCGGGGAGCGGCGGGCGGGGGGGAATCCACGACACGCGATGCCACCGCGGTGGAGGCCGCGGCGGCCGCCACCGTCGCCGGGGCAAGTGCGCCCACCGCCACGGCCGGCTCCGCTTCGGGCGGCAGCAGCTCCTGTGGCTCCTGCGCTGGCGTTGGCTCGGCCTCGGCGGCGGCGGGCTCGGGCTCGGCGGCGGCCGGGGACGGGGCCTTGGAAGCCTCCCCCTCTGCCGCCGGGGTCGGTAGCCGCGGCTGCGCCTCCTCGGGCTTCGCGCCCTCCACGGGCTTTGGGTCGGGCACCTGCGCGGCAGCCTGCTCCGGTTTCGCCTCCTTTTGCGCCTCCCCGGCCGGCGCGGTATCCGCACCCGCCTGCGCCCCCGCCACGGTCTGTGCGGTGGGCACGAACGCCGGCTGACCGGGGACGGGAGCTGGGAGCGGCGCCACCGTGGGGGCGGGCGTTGCGTTGGGGACGGGCTGACCGGGAGCCGCCGGAGCAGGTTGCCCGGCGATCGCCGTGGCGGGCTGTCCGCTGGCGGTGAGCGCGGTGGCGGGGGGTTGCCCTGCGACCTGGCGCGCGATCATCGGCGTAGCGCGGGGGACGACCGGCTGCGCGGGCCGCTGGGCCCGCATCGCCGCCTCGGCGGCTACGCGCTGCTCGAGCTCCGCCGCGCGCTCCGGTGCGCGGCCGGCCCACTCGCGCAGGCGTTTGAGCTCGCGCGCCTGCGAGAACACAAGCAGCGACAGGATCGCGATCCCGACCAGCGCCGCGAAGGCCGCGAGGGCCCCAACCTCGAGCAGTTTGTTGGAGAGCGAAAGCGCCGGCAGCAGTGCGATCATGCGTCGCCAGAGTGTATGAGGGGCACAGGCGCCGCGCCTGCGGTTGCCGGCTCGGGCGTCGCGGACCCGTTCACGGGCTCTCGCACGCGCGAGGTCAGATCGGCGACCTTTGCTGCCAGGCCGGCGGCATCGCCCTCGAGCACGAGCAGGTTGATCTCAGCGAACACCTCCTCCACCACCTCCGGTGCGAGCGGCGAGCGCTCGGCACGCAGGATCTTCTCGGTGGCGGTCGGCCGCGCGCGCTCGTACTCGTTGAACAGCTCCTCGTGCAGCTTCTCCCCCGGCCGGCGTCCGACCTCCTCGATCTCGATGTCGCGGTCGGGGTCGAGGCCGGAGAGCTCGATCATCGCCCGCGCCAGCTCGACGATGCGCACCGGCTCGCCCATGTCGAGCACCAGCACCTCGGCGGTGCGGTCGCCGCCTCCCTGGCCGAGTCCGCCCCCCTGGCCGGGTCCGCCGCGCAGCGCCTCCACGGGGTGGCGCCCGTTCTCGGGCACCGTGGGGAGTCCGAGCGAGCCCGCGCGGATGATCAGCTGCACGGCCTCGGGGATCGTCATGAAGTAACGGGTCATGCGGCGGTCGGTGACCGTCACCGGCCCTCCGCGCGCGATCTGGCGGCGGAAGATCGGCACCACGCTGCCGGAGGAGCCGAGCACGTTGCCGAAGCGCACCGCCTTGTACACGGTCTCTGCCCAGCGCGCGGCGGCCCCCTCCAGCGCAAGCTCCGCCAGCGCCTTGGAGGCCCCCATCACCGTGGCGGGAGCGACCGCCTTGTCGGTCGACACGAGCACGAAGCGCCCCACCCCCAGCTCGCCGCACACGTGCGCCATCACACGCGTGGCGATCGCGTTGTTGCGCACCGCCTCGACCGGGTTGGCCTCCATCAGTCCCACGTGCTTGTAGGCGGCGGCGTGGAAGACGACGGTGGGGCGGTGCTCGGCGAGCACCTCGCGCATCCGCTCCTCCTCCTTGCAATCCCCCAGCACCGCCGCCAGCGACGCCGGCGGCACGTGACGCTCGTCGAGCAGTTCGCGGTGGATCGCGAACAGGTTGTCCTCGGCGTGGTCGAGCAGGATCAGTCGCCGCGGGCCCACGTGCGCGATCTGACGGCACAGCTCCGCGCCGATCGAGCCGCCCGCGCCGCTCACCAGCACGACCGCCTCGCGCGCCAGGTAGGCGCCAACGCGGTCGAGCTCCATCACCACGGGCTCGCGCCCGAGCACGTCCTCGACGCGCACCTCGCGCACCTGGCGGGCGATCGTGTTGAGCGCCGTGCCGCCCCGGCGGGGGTGGGTGGGGTCCCCATCCTTCAGCAGCTCGAACACCGTCGGCAGCGTGCGCACCGGGATCGAGCGGGCGCGGCACTCCCGCACCACGCGCGCGCGGGTGGAGCCGGGCGCCGAGGGAATCGCGATGATCACTTCCTCGGGCTCCGCCTCCTCGAGGATGCGCGGTAGATCGGCCTCGGTGTTGCCCCTCACCTTCACCCCGTCGATCCGCATGCCGCGCTTGCGCGGGTCGTCGTCGAGGAAGCCGACGGGGGCCAGCCCCAGCTCGCGGTTGCGCGCGATCTCGCGCAGCACCAGTCGCCCGCCTTCGCCGGCGCCGACGATCAACACGCCCCGCTCGCCCTCGCGCACGCCGCGGAAGGCGCCCTGCAGACGCCGTTCGCGCAGTGCGCGGGCCAGCACCCGCAGGCCGACCAGCGCGCTCAGCGCAAGCAGGAAGAAGAGCACGATCACCCCGAGCGGCAGGTCCACCGTGCTGACGCCCGCCGGACGGCCGGCGTGGTAGGGGCCGTAGGGGATCTGCACCGGCCGCGCCACCGCCACGCCGACGACCGCCAGCAGCACGATCGCGATCACCCCACGCAGGATCGCCTCGTAGTCGCGCTGACCGGCGTAGCTCCAGCTACGCAGGTACACGCGCGCGAGCACGAGCATCACCACGCCACCGAGCGCCACCCACCAGATCGTGCGTTCCAGCAGCAGCGAGTAGCGGTGGGTGAGCCCCTCGTCGAAGCGCAGCTGGAAGGCGAGGTAGTAGGCGAGCGCGACCAGCACCCCGTCCACGGCGATCTGGGGCAGCATGTGCCGGTGGAAGGGGGTGGGGGCCCACCCACCCGCCGAGCGGAGACGTCGGCGCATTGCCTCGAATTGTAGGCGTCTACTTGAAGAGCGTCAGCCCCGAGATCGTCGTCGTTTCGCTACCCGGGGGCAGGCGAGTGATCCACAGCAGGTAGTAGCGGAACAGGACACCGTGTGTGTCGAGTCGGATCGTGCTCTGCGCGCCAACCGCGTGCGGACCCACCAGTTCCACCCATCCGCGCTGGGTGAGGCTCTTGGGGTCTTCGTAGGGAAGGTTGGTGTCGAAGCGCTTGGCGGCGTAGACGGCGGCGGTGAAGCCCGGTGTGGGGGTCTGCACCTCGATCGCACGGGCACGCAGCCCAGGGGCCGCGTCGATGTAGATGCCCGTCCCCGGCTTGTGCCCGAACGAGTCTTCGCGGTAGTGCTCGGTGCTCCACACGGTTTCGGGATCGCCATCGACCACGTTGGCCACCTGTGTCGGGTGTTCGGGTTCGTTGCCGTACGGGTTGTAGTCGTTTGCCGAGGTCTGTTCCAGGGGGACCGGTGTCAACCCCGGGCGCGCACTCACGCCGGGGGTCACGCCCCGGTGGGTGTTGCCGGCAAGCAGCGCCAGCGCGAGCGCCACCAGGCCGCCGAGCAGCGCCAGCGAGCCCAACCAGCGGACCGGATGGCGCACCCGCCACGGCAGCCGCCGGCGGGCCGGCGCAGGGAGCGTGCGCAGCACGCTCGTGACCTCCCCGGTGCTCTGTCCCGCGCGCGCGACCTCGATCGCCAACACCTCCTCCAGGTCCGCCAGCAGCGTGGGAATGTCGGGGTAGCGGCGGGCAAGGTCCTTGGCGGTGGCACGTTCCACGACCGCGGCGGTCGCGGCCGACACCTCCGGGCGGCGGTACTGCACGTCGGGGATCTCCTCGCGCACGTGGCGCATCGCCACCGCAACCGGGCTGGCGGCGGTGAAGGGGATTGCGCCGGTGAGCATCTCGTACAGCACCACACCCAGCGAGTAGACGTCCGACTGCCCCGTCACCTTGTGACCGAGCGCCTGCTCGGGGGAGACGTAATCGGTCGTGCCGAGCACCCGCCCGTCGAGCGTCAACCCCTCCTCGGTGAGCGTGCGGGCGATCCCGAAGTCGGTGATCTTGGCGGTGCCCTCCGCGGTCAGCAGCACGTTCTGGGGCTTCACGTCGCGGTGCACGATGTGGTGTTCGTGCGCCGCCCCCAGCGCCCGTGCGATCTCGATCGCGTACGCGATCGCCTCGGTGATCTCGAGCGGCCCGGTGCGGCGGATCAGCCCCTTCAGCGTCTCCCCATCGACGTACTCGAAGACGATGTACGGCGTCGCGGGTTGGGTGGGATCGCCATCCGCGGGATTTTCATCCACCTCCTCCCCGGCGTCGATCACGGTCACGATGTGCGCGTGGCTGAGCTGCGCCACCGCGCGCGCCTCGCGGCGAAAGCGCTCGAGCTGGTCGGAGTCCGAGGCGATCTCGCGGTGCATCAGCTTGATCGCAACCGGCCGTTCCAGCACCGTGTCGAAGGCACGGTAGACGGTCGACATCCCGCCCTTGCCGATCTCCTCGTCGAGGCGGTAGCGGCCGCCGAGCACAGTGCCGAGCATCGCTTGCGACATGGCTTTAATTACAGCGCGATCAGCACAATGCCTGCGAGCGCCGCCACCGCGCCGAGCGCTTGTGTGGGTGACAGCCGCTCGCCCAACAGCCCCATGCCGAGCCCGACGGTGACGATCGGGAAGAGCGAGCCGAGCACCGACACCAGCGACAGCTGGCCATGGGCAGCGGCTGTGGTGTACATGATCGTGCCGCCTACCAGCAGCAGGCCGGGGACCGCGAACAGCGCACTGGCGGATGTCAGACGGATCGTGCGCAGCTTACGGCCGGCCCACACCGCCATCAACACCACCAGTGCCACGCGCGCATCCAGCAGCGCCCATGCCCGCCCGTGCGCAGAGGCCTTCGGCAGCGCCGTGAGGAAGACGCCGAACGCCACCGCCGAGGCTGCCGCCCACAGCGCTGCGGCGCGCGGGTCGGGATAACGGGCCGGGTGGTGGGCGCCGGTGCGGCGGGCGACGAGCATCGCCCCGCCCAGCGCCAGTGCCAGCCCCACCGCCTGCGCCACGCTCAGCGCGTCGCCGTGCGCGAGGCTCCACGCCACCGGCACCACCGCGCCGGAGGCCCCGATGGGCGCGACGATCGACAGCGGCCCCAGCTCGGCCGCCTTGTAGAAGCCAATCAGCCCGCCAGCATTACCGGCGCCGGCCAGCAGGGCGATCAGCGCGTCGTTGGACGGCAACGCACGGCCGCCTTCGAGTCCCACGTACACCACGCACGCCGCCAGCGCCGCCACCTGGGAGAGCACCAATACTGTCACCAGTTGGTGGCGGCGCACCAACTGCGGGCCGAGGAAGTTCGACACGCCGTAGCAGAACGAAGCGCCGAGGGCGAGGGCAATCGCGAGCATCGGGGGGTGAGTCTGGCAGTTGGGAGCTGCTAGCCGGCTACGCTGCGCCGTATGCGCACATTCCCCACAGCGCCGATCGCGGGCGCCTCGCTGATCGTCGGCTATGCGGTAGTCGTCGCCACGGACTCACGGACGCTTGGGGGCCTGGTCATGGCACTCGGAGGCCTGTGGTGCATCTACACCTGGCTGCAGCGCCATGGCGCGCGGACCGCCACGACGCTGGGGTGCGTCGGGCTGGGCTTGTTCATCGTCTCGCACCTGCTTGCGCTGGTGATCGGAGCCTGGCCGTCGGTCATGGTGGTCGCCGGCGCCATGGCCTGGGCAGCTTGGGTGCGTGCGGATTCAGTGCTCCCGCTGCACGCCGGGCCGTCGCGGACCTGAGAGCCGATCCCCCGGAGGACCCGCTGGCCGATCCCGGTAGGCCCTAGGTTTCGATCGTGACGAGTGTGCCGATCGGCGTGTAGGGCCAGATCTCCGCGGCGGCCGCGAGCGGGAGCTCGACGCAGCCGAGGCTCTGCGGGGTGCCGAACGAGGCGCGGTCGAAGTTGTGCAGCGCGTCGCCGCCGTTGAAGTAGCTGACCCATTTGATCCCCGGATCTTCATAGTGCGAGCCGTCGGGGTTGGTGCCGCTCATCGTCGTTTCGGGGAGGTGCTCGAACACCGCGAACGTCCCAAGTTCGGTTTCAGCCCCCGAGATACCCGTGTTTGCGGGCGCAGCGATGATCGTCTGGCCGTCGTGCCACAGCGTCGCCGTCTCGGGGATTTCGCGGTGCACGTACACGTAGCTGTAGCCGCTGGTGAGGCGCTTGCCGGCGATCGCGGCGGTCAGCAGCGCCTGCCATACCGTCGGCCCCGCGAGCCCGTCGACGGTGAGGTTGTTTTCGTTCTCGAACTTCATCACCGCCCCCTTGGTGATCAAGGTAGCGACGTCCGGGTTCCACATCGCCTGCAGCTGGTGGGGGGTGTTGGGATAGCGCCAATTGAAGCTGCCGCTAGGAGGTTCGACCGCCGCCTGCGCCTGGGCGCTCGCCGTGCGGGGCACATTGCCCGCGCCCCCGCCCGATGGCTGCCATACGACCGGCAGGTAGCCGTCTTGCGCGAGGAGCTGGTGCAGCCGCAGCGTGGAGCCGGGCGGAACGGTCCATTCGATCTGGTTGGTGGTGCGCAGCCCGGCCCCGCCCGTCGTGACGGCCACCGCGCGCGGGAGCCGCACCTGCAGCTGGGAGTCCAGCGCAGCCCCAAACCCCGAGGGGGTGAAGACGAGCGTGTGGCTATTGGTTTCGCGCCAGCTCCCGGGGGTGCTCGGGGAGAGCTGAGGACGAGCCGAGCCCAACACTTCGCTCACCGGCTTGGAGAACGTCAGGTCGAGCGGCGTGGCGGGAGAGATGCGCGCGCCGGCCGCGGGAAAGCTGACCATCACCGGAGCCTGCGAGGGCGGGAACCAGCTCACCTGCGTGGGGGTACCGAGCCTCTCCCAGGGGCGTGGCGCGGCGGCGATCTCGATCGCCCCGGTCGATGCCTGCGGCCCGAGCGAGACCGAGCTCTGGGCGTGGCTCAGCGTGTGGTGGGTCAAGCCATCGGCGCCGCTTCCGTAGGACACCGCCGACACGGGTTGATCGAAGCTCACGCGCACCGCCGAGCCCGAGGGCACGGTCATCCAGCGCTCGGTCACCTGCGCGGCGGGCGCGCGCAGCGTCAGCTGCTCGTTGCGCTCGCCCCCCAACGCCCAGCTGAGCCATCCCGGCCGGCGAACCTCCACGTCCACAGTCACCTGCTCGCCCGGAGCCAGCCGCCTCAGCGGCGTCAGCCGCCCATCTTCGATCGCGAGCGGCACCCTCCGACCGTTCGGCCCGTACGCACGAACACGCTCGATCGTTCCGCCCAACGGCTGTACCGAAACACGTGCGAGCGCCGTCGAATCGCTCGCCAGCGTCACGCCCGAGAAGGCCAGCACCGCTACGACCAGCAGCACGACGATCAGGACGAGCGTCATCACCGCGCCGAGCAGGGCGCGCGACCGACGATGCTCTTGCGACACGGGGTCACGGCGAGCCGAGGTCATCGCCATTCAATGGATCGTACGACGATTTGGTCGAAATCGTCGCGTTTCGTCATGCCATAGCTTGGACCCGTCGGCTCCCCGTGGCTCGTTATCCCAAATTCGAGGACGCCACCGCGGCCAGCGCCAGCCCCACGCGGTAGAGCGCGAACGGCCACAGGGCCCGGCCGCGGCGGCCGGGGCGGATCAACGGCGCGCAGGCGAGTGTCGAGAGGAATGCCGCACCCGCGCCCACGGCGAGCGCAGCGGCTGCACCCGGCAGGTCGCCGCGTCGGAGGCGGGATGCCTTGAGCCCCGCGGCGCCCGCGATCACGGGGAGGCCTATGCGCCAGGAGAGGGCGTGGGCGTCCTCTCGAGCGAAGCCGCAGGCACGCGCGGCGGTCAGCGTGGCGCCGTTGCGCGAGACGCCCGGGAGCAGGGCGAACGCCTGTGCGAGGCCAAGCGCGAGTCCGTCGCGAGGTCCCAGGTCGGCGACGGTACGGTTCTCCGCCCGAGTGTCGGCCCAGGCCATCGCGGCGGCGCCCACCGCGAGCCCCGCGGCAAGCACACGAGGGCTGTTAGGGCGGCGCTCGAGGCGTTGCTCCATGAGGTACCCCACGAGCGCCGGGGGGCCGAGCGCGAGCGCCGTCGCGATGTGGGCCGGGGCGCTCTCGTCGGTCTCACGCACAGCCTGCTCGAGCTCCTCGCGCAGCGCGAGTGCAAGCGCGGCAGCGGTGCCCGCGTGCAGCGCGACCTCCAGCGAGTTGCGCAGCTCCGGGTCCTGCTGAGCATGAGGCCAGCCCGCAAGGTGCGGCAGCAGCGCGATGTGCGCCGAGGAGGAGACGGGCAGCACCTCAGTGGGGCCCTGCACGAGGCCGAGCAGCAGTGCGTGGTGCAGAGGCAGCTTCGGTGCCCGCGCGGCTCGGGGAGATCCCCCAGCCAATCTACGGGCGTCGGCTCGGGGAGGAAACGGAGGGATCGGGGTTCTCCCCGGCGGCTTCGACGGCTGCCGCCTGGCCCGCGCGGCGGCGGACGATCCAGTAGCCGATGCCCACCACAACAAGTGCGAGGACCGCGTAGTCGACGTACTCGAAGCCCTTGCGCACGCTCGTCCAGTCTCCTCCGAGCGCGTGGCCGGCAATCGCCAGCGCGAGCACCCACGGGATCGAGCCGATCACCGTGAGCACGGAGAAGCGCGGTAGCGGCATCTTTGCGACCCCCGCGGGCAGCGAGACGAAGGCGCGCACCAGAGGGATCACGCGGCCGAAGAGGACCGTCATTTCGCCGTAGCGCGAGAACCAGCGCTCCGCGCGCTCGATCTGCGCCGGGCCCATGTGCACCAAATGGCCGTGGCGTTCCATCAACTCCAGGCGCCCGCCGCGGCCGATCGCGTAGCCGGCCCACGACCCCACCAGCGTGCCCAGCAGGCCGGCGAGCACGATGCCGGTCATCGTCAGATGGTGGTGCGCGCCCGCGCCGCCGGGGTCCGCTACCGCAAAGCCCGCGAACAGCATCACGACCTCGGAGGGGATCGGGATGCAGGCCGAGCCGAGCGCCATCAGCAGGAACACCGCCGGCAGCCCCCCTTCGCGGACGAGGTGCCAGGTGGCGGTGACAACCGATTCGGTGACCGAGGCGAGGACGAGCACGGGCGCGTCAACGATACCCGGATGCGCGGGTCCGATCCGCCAGAGCACCTCGCACCGCGATGAGGATCGTCTCACGGCAGCGGCGTGCAGCCGTGCACCTGCTCGGCATCGCCCGGCGATACGGTCTGCCGATGCGCGTTTGGATCGACCTCACCAACAGCCCCCACGTGCTGGTCATGCGGCCGGTGATCGAGGCGCTGGAGCGCGATGGCCACGAGGTGCGGGTGACCGCGCGCGACTTCGCCCAGACGCTGGGGCTGCTGCGCCGCTTCGAGATACCCCACACCGCGATCGGGCACCACCGCGGCGAACGGCTGGCCGCGAAGGCGGGGGGCCTCGCGCTGCGCTCGGGAGCGCTGCTGCGCTGGGCCCGCGGCGAGGCGCGGAGATCGAGAGCCCAGCTCTCCCCCTCCCCCTCCTCCGGCCGCTTCTTCGACATCGCACTCGGCCATGGCTCCAACGACGTGAGCGTGGCCGCCGCGCTGCTGCGGATTCCCAGCGCCACGATGTTCGACTACGAGTGGGCGACCGTGCAGCACCAGATCAACTGCCGCTTGGCGGGCGCGGTGGTCGTGCCCCAGGCGATTCCTCCCGAGCGTCTTGACCGTTACGGCGTGCGTGGCAAGGTGCACGCCTATGCAGGGTTGAAGGAGGAGTACTACCTCGCCGACTTCGAGCCCGACCCCGCGATCCTGCCCCAGCTTGGGCTCGACCCCGCCCGGCCGGTCGTCGTGGTGCGCACCCCCCCGGAGGTCTCGCTCTACCACCGCTTCGAGAACGACCTCTTTGCGCGGGTGCTCGAGCGTCTGCGCGACGCGGCCGCCGGCGTGGAGGGAGTGCAGCCGGTGGTGCTGCCCCGCACCCCGGCCCAACGCGCGGAGCTCGCCGGTGTGCCCGGCTTCCTCGTTCCCCAGCAGGCAATCGACGCGCAATCGCTGATCGCGCTCTCCGACCTCGTGATCTCCGCCGGCGGCACGATGAATCGCGAGGCCGTCGCGTTGGGCGTTCCCGTGTACACCACCTTTGAGGGCCGCCTCGGGGCGGTCGACGAGCGGCTGATCGCCGAGGGCCGGCTGCGCAAACTGAGCGACCCCACCCAGGTCGATCTCGGAAAAAGACACCACCCCACCGAGCACGCACGTATCCGCCGCGATCCGCGCGTGCTCGTCGATTTGCTGCTCTCGCCGCTGCGACGACCCGCCTAGTACTGGTAGGAGCGCCTGGCCTCCCACCGCTCGATCCCGAGCCGGCAGAGGCGGTCGACGAGCTCCGGGTAGGGGATTCCCGAAGCCTCGATCAGCTTCGCGTACACGCTGGTGGGCGTGAAGCCGGGCATCGTGTTGAGCTCGTTGACCAGCACGCGCTCGCCGTCCACGAAGAAGTCCACCCGCGCGAGACCCTCGCAGCCGGTATAGGCGAACACCTCGAGCGCCAGCTCCCGCACCCGCGCACGCGCCGCGGCGCAAGCGCGGGCCGGCATCAGCAGCTCCATTCCCCCGGCGTCGTACTTGGCGCTGTAGTCGTACCACTCGCCCGCGAACGCGATCTCCCCCGGCTCGGACGCCAGCGCCGGCGGGCCATCGGCGCGCGCGAAGCAACCAAGCACCGCGCACTCGACCTCGATCCCGCTCGCCATCGCCTCGACGATCGCCAGTGGATCATGCGCAAACGCCTGGTCGAGCGCCGAACCCAGCAGATGAGCATCGGAGACCTTGACGATCCCCACCGAGGAGCCCATGTGGGCGGGCTTTACGAACACCGGCAAGCCGAGGGTCGAGAGCTCGTCGAGCACCTCAGCGGGAGTGCGACGCCACCGCTCGGCGCGCACTCCGGTGTACTGCACCTGGGGAATGCTCGCGGCGGACATCAGCTCTTTGAAGAGCACCTTGTCCATGCAGATCGCCGACGCCGCGACGCCGGCGCCCACGTAGGCGACGTCGAGCGTCTCGAGCAGCCCCTGCACGGCGCCGTCCTCGCCGAAGGGCCCGTGCAGCACGGGGAACACGACGTCGGCGTCGAGCAGTCCCTCCCCGGGACAGAGGGTGAGCCGCTCCTCGTCGTGACACCACGCGCCATCGCGCTCGATCTCCACCCAGCGAACCTCGTGCCCGGCACGCTCGAGGCCCTCGCGCACGGCGCGCGCAGAGGCCAACGAGACGTCGTGCTCGGAGGAGCGCCCGCCCGCCAGCAGGGCGACGGTGAAAGTCCTCGTCATGGAACGGCGGGTGTGGCGGCGGGCGGGGTCTGGGAGGTGGTGGTCGCCGTGTTGGGGGTCGTCGTGGTCGTGGTGCTCGGCGTGGTCTGCGCCGCGAGTTCGCCCACGGTGAGCTTGATCGTGGCTCCCCGCCTGGCCTTGGTGCCGCCCGCGGGGGTCTGCTGGAGCACCAGCCCAACTTCAGCAACGCTGGAGACGGTGCGGGTGTTGGACTTCACCACGAAGCCCGCCCCGATCAGTTCGCCTTCGGCGCGTTCCTGCTTTTTGCCGACCACGCGCGGGACCGCCACTTCCTGCGAGGTCTTCGCCACCTCGAGGCTCACCGCTTCGCCGCTGCGCACGGAGCTGCCCGCGGAGGGCGACTGCGAGAGTACGGTGCCCGCCGCCTGGCCCGCTTCTTCGCGCTTGGTGACGGTGCCCACCTGCAGGCCCGCGGCACGCAGCGAAGCGCGCGCTTCGCCTTCGCTCTGGCCAGTCACCGTGGGGACTTCCACCTGCATGGGGCCACTCGAGACGTACACCGTCACCGGACTGCCCTGCAGGAGCGGCACGCCCTGCGAAGGTTCGGTGGAGATCACCTTGCCGCTCGCCACCGACGCGCTGGAGCGGTTCTGCACGTCGGGCTTGAAGTGCGCCTGCTCGAGCTTGTGCACGGCTTCTGCGCTGGTCAGGTCTCTTACATCGGGCACCCCTGCGCTGGCGGGACCGATGGAGACCACCACGCTCACGTGCGCGCCCCGCTGCACCACGCTACCCGCCGCGGGGCTCACGGAGATCACGGAGCCCTCGGCGACCGTGAGGCTGGGCGCCTGTGAGGGGAGCGGCACCAGATTTGCGGCTTTGAGCTCGGTGGTCGCGAGCGTTGCCGTACGACCAACAACATTGGGCACGGTCACTTGGCGCTTGGGGGAGGGCAGCAGCAGCGCAAGCGCGACCCCGGCGGCGGCGAGCGCGAACAGCACCCCGCCCGCGATCCACCAGCGACGGCGCTTACGACGACGCACGTCCTCCTCGGAGTCCTCCCGCGCCGGGGCCTCGGCGGCGGGCGCCATCAGCAGCGCGGTGGCCGCGGCGGGCGCCACCGGTCCGTTGCTGGCCGAAACGGGGATTCGCGCCGCAGGCGCGTGTCTCCCGGCTTCGGCGGGCACAACTGGTGGGCGCTCACCCGCGCCGGTCAAGTCGTGGCGCACCTGTTGGAGCGCCACGATGAACTCGTCGGCGTCGGCGAAGCGCGCCGCGGGATCCTTCGCGAGTGCCCGTAGCACCACGGCGTCGAGCTCCGGTGGAATCGCCACCCGCGCCGGTACGGGCGCGCCGGTGGCTGGCGGGTGCACGGACGCGGCGTCAGGCGGATGGGTAGCCGCATGGCTTACGACCGCGCTCGGCGGCAGTGGGGCGGCCGAGACCTGCTTGAGCGCGATCGTAACGGCCGTCTCTCCGTCGAAGGGCACCGTGCCGGTGAGCAGCTCGTAGAGGACGATGCCCACCGCGTAGATGTCCGAGGCGGCGCTCACGGCGTGGCCCTGGGCCTGCTCCGGCGAGAGGTATTGGGCGGTGCCCATGATCGAGCCGGTGAGCGTCATGTCGGAGGCGCCGGCGCGGGCGATTCCGAAGTCGGTGACCTTCGCGCGGCCCTCCTCGTCGAGGATCACGTTGTGGGGCTTGAGGTCGCGGTGGATCACCCCACGCCGATGCGCGAAGCGCGCGGCCTGCAGGATCTGGATGACGATGTCGATCGCCACCACCGGCTCCAGCGGCCCCTGCTCGCGCACGACGGCCTTCAGCGAGCGGCCGGGTAGGTACTCCATCGCGATGTAGTAGGTGCCGTCCCACTCCCCGCGGTCGAAGATCGCCACCACGTTTGGGTGGGAGAGGCCGGCGGCGCTGGAAGCCTCGCGGCGGAAGCGCTCCACGAACTCCTGGTCTTCGGCGAAGCGGTGGTGAAGCAGCTTGACGGCCACCTGGCGCCCCAGCAGCTGGTCGCGCGCAAGGTACACGTCGGCCATCCCGCCGGTACCGATCCGCGAGAGCACCTCGTAGCGCCCATCGATCACCGTGCCGGATTCGATCATCGCCGGGCCACCGCGGTCGTCGTCAGTTCAGCTGCCTCCAGGTGGGCGGCTCGGCGCCAGGTTGCGTCTTCAGTCATGGCTCGCCGGCTCCACGATGGTGTAGGTCGGTGACCGAAACCGTCTCGGGACGAGACGCGTTCAATCATGCAACAGCACTTCCATCACGCGCCGCGCGATCGGCAGCGCGTACGTGGCGCCATACCCGGGGACGCCCTTGACCGTCACGGCGATCGCCACAGTCGGGTTGGCGGCGGGGGCGAAGGCGATGAACCAGACGTTGTTGAGCGCGCTGCCGATCTGCGTTTCGGCGGTGCCGGTCTTGCCCGCGACCTGCACACCGGGGATCCGCGCCGCTTCCCCGGTGCCTTCGTTGACGACGGCTTCCATCATCGAGGTGACAGCGGAGGCGGTGGAGGGCTTCATCACGACCGACTGCACGTGGGGAGAGATCTGCTGCACGGTGCGCCCTTCGGGGTCCACGATCCGCGCGGCCAGGTGGGGCACCATCAACCTGCCGTGGTTGGCGACAGCAGCGGCGACCTCGGCCATCTGCAGTGCGGTGACCCGCAGTTTGTCCTGGCCGATGCCCATCCGCCCGACATCGACGAACGGGCTGAGGGGCGACAGCAGGCGTTCGCTCCCCCGTTGGTCCTCGTACTCTCCGGAAGCCGACATTTCTTCGGCGGGGTAGTCCAGCCGCGGTTTGGCGTCGAAGCCGAAGCGGCGCATGTAGCGGGCGAGCGTCGGCTTGCCAACCTGTTCGGCGACCTGCGCCCACACCGTGTTGACCGATTTGGCGAGCGCCTGCGTGAGCGTCAGCTCGCCGAAGCTTTCGTTTTGGTCGTTGCTCAGCGGGAGCCCCGACACCACGATGCCGTTGCGGCCGCTGAGCGTCGAGGAGGACGTGAACTTGCCGGTGTCGATCGCGGCGGTTGCGGTGACGACCTTGAAGGTCGATCCGGGCGCATACCCATACTGCACCGCGCGGTTGAGCAGCGGGGCTTCGCCGTCCGCTTTGAGCCGTTTGGCGCCGGCGACGGAGCGCAGCTCGTTGGGGTCGTAGCTGGGGGTGGAGGCCATCACCCGTACGGCACCGGTGGACGGCACCAGCGCGACGACCGCGCCCTGGTGGCCACCGAGGCCCGCGAGCGCGGCCTGCTGAGCGGCGGGATCAAGCGTCGTGATCACTTCGTCGCCCTTTTCGGGGCGCCCCTGGAACTGGTCGAGGATCGACTGCAGGTCGCTCTGGCTCTGCCCGCTGAGGGGAGCGTTGCGGTAGCGCTCCAGGCCCGTGCGATCGAGCGAGAGGGGGTAGGAATAACCAATCGCCTGGGCGAACTCCTCCCCGGCCGGGTAGGTACGTTCGTAGGTGCCTTCGGGCGTGCGCACGCTGCGCGCCAGCACAGTGCCGTCGGCGGCGAGGATCGCCCCGCGCTGGATGCGCACCTGCTCCAGCAGCGAGCGTTGGTTTTGCGGGTTTTCGCGCAGCGAGGAGGCCTCGAAGATCGTCCAACGCGAAGTGAAGGCGACGAGCAGCGCGAACAGCACCACCACCAGCATGTAGAGGCGCAGGATCGGGCGGTTCATTCGCTCAGCTCTCCCAGTTCGATCGAGTGCACGAGCGAGCCGGCTTCTTTTTCGGAGAGCCACTTGTGGTCGAGCAGCGTGCCACGCCGGGCGGGGCTCAGGGTGGAGGCGCCGACCCCGGAGACGTAGTAGCTGCTGTAGAGGTCGATCCCGCCTGGGAGCTTGTAGGGGAGGCCCCGGTACATCGTCACCAGGCCGCGGGCGTCGGTGCCGACGAAGAACACCGACTGCACCGCTACGTATCCGCCGCCCGCGAGCAGTCCGAGCACCGTGAGCGCGATCAGCGCGGGCAACACGATACGCCGCCGGCGCCGTTTCGGGGGGGCAGGCGCAGAGTCGGGAGAGCGGGGGTGGCGGCGGGCCACCGCCGGCGGCGCGACCAGGGGGACGCGCGCGCGATGGGCGTCGCGACGAGCACGCGATGACGAGCGCCCCCGAATTCCGGGATCAGCGGGGGCAGGCGCCTCGCGGACGGCGTCGCCGACGCGTGTAACGGGCGCCGTGACCGACGCCGGCTGACTTGCCCCCCCCAGCGTGGGCATGCTGATCACCGTGGCATCGCGATCGAGCTCGACGGTGCTCGGAGCGGGTGGGCTGGGCGAGCCGACCTCCTCCAGGCGCAGCAGGATGACCGTGATGTTGTCGCGCCCGCCGGCGCGGTTGGCTTCGGCGATCAGCGCCTCACCGATGTCGCGCAGGGGCGCGCCGGTGTGCAGGCGCAGGACCTCGGCCAGCTGCGCCTCTGGAATCATCGAGGTGAGACCGTCGCTGCACAACAGGTAGATGTCCCCGGCGTGGGCGCGGAATGAGCGGGTGTCCACCTCGACGGTCTCCTCGGGCCCGAGCGCACGCGTGATGATCGAGCGCTGGGGGTGGTCCTCGGCTTCTTCGGGGGTGAGGCGCCCCTCGCGAATCAGCTCGTCCACGAGCGAGTGGTCGTCGGTGAGGCGCAGCAATTCCCCATCGCGCAGGCAGTAGGCGCGGCTGTCCCCGACGTGGGCGATCGCGACCTCCTCCTCGCCGACGTAGACAGCGGTGAGCGTGGTGCCCATGCCGGCCTGCTCGGCGTTCTCGCGGGAGAGCGCGTGAATGCGCGCGTTGGCGGCCAGCGCGTAGGCGGCGAGCCCCTCCTCGGGGGGAGTGCCGTCGGGCAGGCCGGGCTGGAAGGATTCCACCGCAATCTTCGAGGCCACCTCCCCGGCCTGCGCGCCGCCCATGCCGTCGGCGACTACGAACAGCGGCGAACGCGCCAGCAACGAGTCCTCGTTGGCGCGCCGCTGCAGACCGGTGTCGGTGCCCGCGTACTGTTCGGCCACGCGCAGCATCGCTAGCGGCTCCCCGAGTTGTCGAGTCCCAGTTGCAGCCGCCGTCTGACGGTCCTCGGACGGCGTCCAAGTTTTGGCGTATGTTCCCGCGCGCCCGTTTCCCGCGCACCCGTCAACCTTTGCTTGATTCGTTCCCGCACGTCAGTCCACCTCGAACACGAATTCGCTCTCGCCGATCCGTAGATGATCGCCGGGATGCAGCGGACGCGGAGTGTCGAGCAGCTCCTCGTTGAGGTAAGTGCCGTTGGTCGAGTGCAGATCCTCGAGCACAAGCGTGCCGGCCTGCACGTAGATGCGCGCGTGGCGAGAGGAGGCGAAGGGATCCTCCAGGCTTATCTCCGCGTGGTCGCCACGGCCGAGCACGAGGTCACCGTCGAGGTCGTAGATCATCCCCGGATCGTGACCGCTGGCGCGGGCGACCACCAGTCGTGGGGTGCGACGGGCGATGTCGGAACGTCCCAGCGCGGAGGCAGACTGCAGGCCGGTCGCATCCGGGGTGGGAGCGTAGCCTGCTCCCACCCGTCCCGCGCCACCGTAGCCGCCGGGCAGCTGCGAACGATCTCCTCCTCGCAGGTCGCGTAGGGCGCTGCGCGCGACCCACAGCAGAAACAGGTACAGCACGGCGAGAAAACCGAACTTGAGCGCAACCGACACCGGCTGGAGGGTGTTCATCGCTGCTCGAAGACGATCTCGGTGGTGCCGAGCTCGATGCGATCGCCGATCTGCAGCGGGCGCGAGCCGTGCAACCGCTCGCCGTTGAGGAGCACGCCGTTGGTCGAGCGCAGGTCCTCGATCGTCCAGCCGTGCGTGGCGGGGCGAATGCAGGCGTGACGGCGGGAGATTCCGGCATCGTCGAGCACCACGTCGCAGTCGCGGCTGCGGCCGATCACCGCGCCTTCCGGAGCGACCACCAGGCGCCGGCCCCCGACGAGCAGCAGGGCGCGGGGGGAGTGGGCGGCGCGAGCCTGTTCGAGCGGCTCGCGCAGGCGGGCGGATGAGCTGTAGATCATCGTCTGCCCATGCTCGTCGTCGCGGCGGACAGCACCCGCGGGGGGAGACCAATCCCGCTCGCGAGCCGGTTGCTCCCACGCCCCGTCGTCGGGGTCGCGATCGCCGTTCGCCTCGCCGGCGCCGTCGGGACGCACCAGCCGCGCTTGGATGCCGAACTCACCGAGCGACAGCGACTCGTCGGTGTGGAAGGCGATGAGTGGGTGGGAGGCGAGCGTCAGATCCTCGCTGCGAGCGTGCTCGAGCAGGTAGGCGCAGAGCTCGTCGATCAGCTCGTCCTCGACGCCGTCGTAGCGAGCGCGGTCAGGTGGGGAGAGCCAGACGGCGTACTCGTTGGGGGCGTAGACGCGCGACACGGAGGTTGTGCGGTGCTCGTCCATCTCGCGGGCGAGCTTGCGGGCGAGTTCCATCGGGCGTACCTCCGAACGGAAGAGGCGCCCAAAGGCGCCCTCCACCAGGGAGGCCAGCGTGGTCTCGAAGCTCTTGAGAGGATTCATATAAGCCTGTCACCGGGCGGAGCCGACAGCGCCAAACCCGTCGTCCTCCACTTTAAGGCTCCTCACGCAACGTTCGTCCGCACCGGCCCGCGCAGCGCTCGCGCAGCGACCGCGAGCGCTGCCCCAAGCGAGGCGCCGAGGATGACGGCATGCGGGGACGGAAGCGTAGCGCCGGCCAGGGGAAGGCCGTGCGATTGGATGGCCACCCACCCAATGCCCGTCCACCCGGCCACCAGCGCCACGGCCCAGAGGATCGCCGCGAGCGCGTCGAGGATTGCTGAGCGCCCACGCACGATCCACGGAAGAACCACCGCGGCGAGCGCCCAGAACGCCACTCCCATCAGCAGCGCGACTCCCAGCAGGTGCACGACGGCGTGGGCGGTGCCCGCCACGGACCCTTCCAACGGCAGCCCGGCGAGACGCAGCCACCAGTAGCCAAGCCCCCCCAGCAGGGCGCGGGCGTGCCACCGGGCGAGTTGGCCGGCGAGCGCCGGGAAGGCTCCCGCAAGACCGACGAGCCCGAGCACGGGTGCGAGCAGCGCGGCGAGCCAATGGAGTCCGGGTCGGCGCACCAGCAGCACCACCGGCATGGTCGCGCAGGGGACGAGCAGCGCGATGCCGGGGTGGCCGGCGGCGATCCGCCAGACGCACACGGCAAGCGTCCCGGCGATCCAGGCAAACCGCACGGACGTGAGCCAGCCGGTCACGTCGGGTTGCTCCTCGGTGGGCTCCCGCCGTGACGCCTGCACCTCAGTCACGAGCGGTGGAGCACCGGGAGGCGGGGGTGGGGGAGATTGGGCCGGCCCCTCCGGGCCGGCTTGGAGGGGGCGAGCGAGCGATGCTGCCGTAACGCTCGCGTGGCGCCCCCAGGGCAAGCGTCGCAGACCGTGGCGCAGACCGTGCGCGAGTACGTCGCGCAGCTCGGCCAGCGTTCCGCGCAGCTCGGGATCGGACTGCAGTGCACGGTCGAGCGCCCGCGTCAACGCGCGCGGCAGATCCCGGCGGTGGCGCTCCAGCGGCGGCGGTTGCTCGCCGATGCGCCGTGCGGTGGCGGCGGGCGTGGGGCCGCGTACGGGGTTGACACCACTGAGCGCCTCGTAGAGAACGAGCGCGAGCGAGTAGAGGTCGGCCTCCGCGCCGACCTCTACTCCATCGATCTGCTCGGGAGCCATGTAGGCGAGCGTGCCGAGCACGTCGCCGGTACGGGTGAGGGACTCCTCGCCGGCGAGCAGCGCGCCGCCGAAGTCGGTCAGCTTGGCGGGAGCGCCACCGCGCAACGGCGGGCGCTCCGCGGCCTGGTCGGGATCGGGCTGGGCGGGTACCAGCACGTTGTGGGGCTTGATGTCGCGGTGGATCACTCCGCGCCCGTGGGCATGCCCGAGTGCATCGGCCAGCGCGATCCCGATTTCGATCACCTCCTCGTCGCTGAGCGCATCGTCGGCGATCAGCTGGGCGAGGGTCTCACCGTGAACCAGCTCGGAGATCAGGTAGAAGGTGTCCGCCGCGGCGCACGCCTCGTACAGAGCGACGATCGCGGGGTGCGCGAGCCGGGCGGCGGCGAGCGCCTCGCGGGTGGCGCGCTCGCGGTCTTCGCCCGCGGGGAGGGGGATCGCCTTGACCGCCACCTCGCGGTCGAGCAGCTCGTCGTGGGCGCGCCACACCACCCCGAAGCCGCCGGCGCCGAGGCGTTGGAGCAGCCGGTAGCGGCCGAGTACCGGCGCGCCCCACCCAATCGCCGGCCGCGCGTCACTGGCTCGTGGCTCCGGGCGGGCGCGCGCGGGCGCTATCAGGGTCTTGTGAGAGTCCACCGACTTCTGCGTTCGCCGATACGTGGATGCTCCCTGCCGCAAGCAGGCAGGAGAAGCGTGGGTGAGCGAGAAGTTGCAGATGGCACCAATCGCGAACGCGGCGGCCGAAGGGGCGGTCATACTGGTGCCTTCCTCAACGTGAGCAGTCCGCAAGGAGCACAAGGAGCCAGTCAGCTTGTCGTTTTTCGACGATGACGAGGGAGGAGCGCCGCGACCGGCCGCCGCGGGCGGGCGGGGTGGCGGAGCGGCGGGTGGGCGGGGACCCGATCCGTCGCGCTCACGGCCGCGCCCGCGCCGGCCACAGCGGGCGGGCGGGCATCCAATCCCGCCCGTGGACCGCCACACGACGATGGTCCGGCGGCGAATCGCCGCGGGAGTCGGGGTGGTGGTGCTGATCCTGATCGTGCTGCTGATCGACGGCTGCCTGAAAAGCGGCAAGGAAGAAGCGTTGAAGAAGTACAACCGCGAAGCGGGCCAGCTGGTGAGCGAATCCGACCAGCAGGTGGCGCATCCGCTGTTCGCCGGGCTGGCCGGCGCCTCCAGCGAACCGCCGCTGAACGTGGAGCAGAAAGTCAACGAACTGCGTGGCGTGGCGCAGCGACAGGCCGAACAGGCCAAGCGGCTGAGCGTCCCAAGCGAACTGGATGCGGCGCAGCGCAATTTCACGCTGGCGCTCAATCTGCGCGAGGAAGCGCTTGGGAAGATCGCGCCGCTCGTGCGCGAGGCGTTGGGGGGGAAAGGCAAGCAGGCGAGCTCGCTGATTGCCGGTGCAATGGAGATGTTCCTTGCCTCCGACGTGGTTTATTCCCAGCGGGTGGCGCCGCTGATCCAGCAGGAATTGGCGGCGGGGGGCATCCACGGACTAAGCACCGAGAGCACGCAGTTCCTGCCGAATTTGGGGTGGCTGGAACCGAGTACCGTCGAAGAGCGCCTCACCGGGAAATCCTCGGCCGCGGCACAGAGCGGCCAGATCGCCCCGGGCACACACGGCTCGGCCCTGAAGGGCGTGAGTGTCGGCGGAACCGAACTGCAACCGGAATCGACGGGCACGGTCAACCACCTCAGCGGCGGCTCCAGCCCGACGTTCAAGGTGATGGTCGAAGACTCCGGGAGCAACTCGGAGACCGACGTGAAGGTCGAAGTGACGGTGACCGCCGGGGGCAAGCAGTACAAAGACAGCCGCCCGATCGCCAAAACCGAACCGGGCGTGACCTCGACCGTGAGCATCCCCGTAGAAGGCGTGCCGGTGGGGGCGGCCGCGAACGTGGTCGTCTACGTACAGCCCGTTCCGGGGGAGACCAACCTTGAAAATAACAAGGACACCTACCTGGCGGTCTTCAGTGGGTAAGGGCCCTGGCGCACCAGGGCCCGGTCGTGCGCGCGAGAGGGTGGCTCTGGTGTGGTGGCTCCCGCTCGCGCGATAGCTTGTCCGCATGAGCGCCTCCGACCTGACCGACACGCAGGGAATCATCGCGATCGCGGCCGCCGCGATCGCCGTGGTGGCGCTGCTGGGATACGTGGCGCTGGCGCTCAGTGTGCGCCGGCTGCGTGGCGCGCAAAAGGTCGTGTTGGGCGAAGGGGAGCGCGATGTGGTGGCACACGCGGCGACGATGCAGGTGGGCTTCGAGGATCTGCGGGAGTACGTCGGGGAGGTCGCCGAACGCCTGGAGCAGCGGTTGGGAGGCGTGGAGACGGGTCTGCACGGCGCGATCTCTCATCGCGCGCTCGTGCGCTACGACGCCTACAACGAGCTCTCCGGGCACCAGTCGGTGTCGATCGCGCTGCTCGACGGCACCCACTCGGGCGTGGTGCTCACCTGCATCCACCACCGCGACCAGGCGCGTGTGTACCTCAAGCAGGTGCACGGGGGCAAAGGCGAATTGGAGCTCTCGCCCGAGGAGGCAGAGGCAGTGCAGCTGGCGCTCTCCCCGGTGGGCAACGGCGTGTCCTCCAGCCAGCCGTCCGCTTGAGCGATGCCTCCGCGCGTTGGCTTCCTGGGTCCCGCGGGGACCTTCACCGAGGAGGCATTGCTCTCGAGCGCGGCGGCGGACGCCGTCGAGCCAGTGGCGTTTGCGACGATCTACGACACGGTGGTAGCGGTGCGCAGGCGGGAAGTGCAATGGGCGGTGGCGCCGATCGAGAACTCGCTCGACGGATCGGTGACGGTGACGCTCGATCTGCTCGCGGACGCGCATGGAGACCTGGAGATCGTGGGGGAGGCGCTGCTGGCGGTGAAGCACTCGCTGATCGCCGCACAGCGGGTGGCGATCAGCGAGATCGACACGGTGATCTCCCATCCCCAGGTGCCGGGGCAGTGCACGCGACTGCTGAGGGGAGAGCTCGCCCACGCGCGAGTGCTGCCGGCGAGCTCGACGGCGGAGGCGGTACGGATGGTGGCGACCGGGGGAGTAAGGGGTCAGGCGGCGCTGGGAACGCGTTTGGCGGCGGACATCTACGGCGCCACGGTCGTGCGCGAGGGGGTGCAGGACCACGATGACAACGTCACACGCTTCGTGTGGCTGGCGGCGACGGGTAAGGCCGAGGATCCGCCCTTGAGGACGAGGATGAGTCCACCGCTCGGGGGGTGGAAGACATCGGTGGTGTTCTGGGGCTCGGGTGCGGACAGCCACGGTTGGCTGGTGCGCTGCCTCGATGTGTTTGCCACGCGCGCGATCAACCTGACCAAGATCGAGTCGCGACCACAGCGAGCTCGCATGGGCCACTACATGTTCTTCGTCGATCTTCAGGGCAGCGCGCGGGATCCCACTGTGGCGGAGGCGCTCGCGGGGTTGCGCGCGGTGTGCGAGCAGGTGCGGGTGCTGGGCTCCTACCCGACGGCGGCTGATCCCTCCCCTTCAGCAGAGCGCTGAGAGCGGCTGGTCAAAAGACCGGGCACGACCGGATGCGCGGGGGGAGCTTCGATACGCGGCGCAGGATCGGGACAGCGCCGCGGCAAGCGGGCACAATCGACCACGTTCGTCGCTACACTGCGCGCACGGATGGATACCACCATTCCACCAGACCCAGTTCGGTCCGTGTCGCCACCCGAGCACCGGCGGCGCGGGCCTGAGAGTGGGCGGGTGCTCGTTTTGAACGCAACCTTTGAGCCGATCAATGTCTGCTCGGTGCGGCGTGCGGTGGTATTGCTGCTCAAGGAGAAGGCCGAGTTGGTCGAGCGCGGGCGGTGGGAGCTGCACTCTGAGAAGACCACGTTGGCACGACCCGCGGTAATCCGCTTGGTGACTTACGTGCGCGTTCCCCGCGACGCGCACCAACGCAAGATCACTCGCCGCGCGGTGTTTGCTCGCGACGGGTGGACCTGTCAGTACTGCGGTTCGCGCGCGAACCTCACCGTGGACCACGTGATCCCTCGCTCCAAGGGGGGGCCGTCGAGCTGGGAGAACATCGTGGCGTCGTGCGCGCCATGCAACCGTCGCAAGGGCGACCGGCTGCCGCGGCAGGCCGGCATGCAACCGCGCCACGTGCCGAGAGTGCCACGCGCGGAGGTGTTCATCCACGTCGCCAGCCCGTCGATCCCGGCGGCCTGGCGCCAGTACCTGCCACAGACGGCTCAGGCCGCCTAGAGCCTCCGCGGTAGCCGGCCCCCAGGCAGCTCAGCGCGCGGTGGAGCGGGAGCGGCGTCGGCATGGCGGCCGGCCGATCGACACAACGCCGAGCACGACGAAAAAAATGCGAGGGACACCGCGACCCCCACGGTGCCCCTCGCAAAATGGCTTGACTGGAAGACCGAGACTGCCTGCGCTGCCGGAGGGACCAGGCCCGGCGGCCGTCTCGGGGTGTCCCGGGTTGGATTCCGCTACGCGGTCCAGCCTGCCGACCTAGCGGCCGGTCACCTCCAGGGTCCCGCAAAAACTGTCACTCAACGTACGGACCACCTCCTTTCTCTGGTCTCGCCAGAGTAGCGGACGGAGGTGACGTCACGCAAGGGGGAATCGCACGAGGGGCTCGCTCGCCGCCCTCCCGGCTACGGACCTACCTACTCCTCGTCATCCTCGCCGCCGTCCTCGGTGTACTCCCGCAAGTCGGCCTCGGAGAGCGGCGGGTTGGTCGCCCTGCCGTTGCCCTGTGACTCGCCGGCGAGGTCGCTCGCGGCAGGATCCAGAGCCTCTCCAAGCGCACCCTCGCTGCCCAGTGCACCCTCGCCGTTGTCCTCCTCGCCGTCGTCGACGATCAGCGCGACGGCACTGACGATGTCGTCGTCCTTGAGGTTCATCAGGCGCACGCCCTGGGAGGCACGGCCGTAGCGGCTGATGCCCTTCACCGAGGTACGCTGCACCATGCCGCCGATCGAGATGAACACGAGCTCCTCGTGCTCGCGCACCACCAGCGCACCGGCGAGCGCACCCTTGCGGTCGGTGAGAGCGATCGTCTTGACGCCCATCGCGCCGCGGCCCTTGCGGGGGTAGTCGGCGATCGGCGTGCGCTTGCCGTAGCCGTTCTCGGTGACCACGAGCAGCTCCTGGTCGTCGCGGGCGACGTCCATCGCGAGCACGTAGTTGCCCGCCTTGGAAACATTCATGCCGCGCACGCCCGAGGTGTCGCGGCCCATCGCCCGCACCTGTGACTCATGGAAGCGCGCGGCCTGGCCAGAGCGAGAGACCATCAGGATGTCGTCCTCGCCACTGGTGCGACGCACCGCGACGAGCTCGTCGTCGTCGCGAATTTTGATCGCGATGATGCCGTCGGCGTTGATCGGCGTGTTGTAGGCCTTGAATTCCGTCTTCTTGACGATCCCCTGGCGCGTGGCGAACACGAGGTGGGCGCCCTCGCCGTAGTCGCGCGTGGCGAGCACCGACTGCACCCGCTCCCCCTCGCGCAGCGGGAGCACGTTGACAAGCGCACGACCCTTGGCGGTACGGGAGGCCTCGGGCAGTTCGTAGACCTTCGAGCGATACACCTTGCCGCGGTTGGAGAAGAACAGCAGGTAGTCGTGCGAGGAGCAGACGAACAGGTGCTCGATGAAGTCGCCGTCCTTCATGTCCATCCCGGTGACGCCGCGACCGCCGCGGTGCTGCTGGCGATAGGTCGCCAGCGGCAGCGACTTGATGTAGCCGGTGCGGGTGATCGTGATCACCATCTGCTGGTCGGCGATCAGGTCCTCGATGTCGATCTCGTCCTCGGAGTGGGTGATCTCGCTGCGGCGCTCGTCGCCGAAGCGCTCGCGAATCTCGCCGAGCTCCTCCTTGATGACCGCCAGCACACGAGCCTCGTCGCCGAGGATCGCGCGCAGCTCGGCGATCCGCTCGGTCACGTCGGCGTGCTCCTGTTGGATCGAGTCGGCCTCCAGCGCCGTGAGCTGGGAGAGGCGCAGGTCGAGGATCGCGCTGGCCTGAATGTGGCTGAGCTCGAAGTGCTCGACCAACTGCTCCCGCGCCGCGTCGCGGTCGCGCGAGGCGCGGATCATCTCGATGATCGCATCGAGGTTGTCCAGCGCGATCAACAGTCCAAGCAGGATGTGGGCGCGGGCCTCCTTCTCGGAGAGCTCGTGCTTGGTGCGGCGCACGATCACTTCGCGCTGGTGAGCCACGTAGTTGTGGATCACCGCGCGCAGGTTGAGCGTGCGGGGAACGTTGTCGACGAGCGCGACCATGTTCACCCCGAACGTGGACTGCATCGGGGTGTGCTTGTAGAGCTTGTTGAGCACGACCTTGGGGATCGCGTCGCGCTTGAGCTCGATCACGAGGCGCATCCCGCGCTTGTCGGACTCGTCGCGCAGGTCGGAGATCTCGGGGATCCGTTTGTCGCGGACGAGGTCGGCGATCTTCTCGATCAGGTTGCCGGGGCCGCCCTTCTTGACCATGAAGGGCAACTCGGTGACGACGATCGCCTCCTTGCCCTGCTTGAGCGGCTCGACGTGTGCGCGGGCCTGCACGCGCACACGGCCGCGGCCAGTCTCGTACGCGTCCCTGATGCCGGCGCGGCCGAGGATGATCCCGCCGGTGGGGAAGTCAGGGCCTTTGATGTGGCGCATCAAGCCCTCTACCTCGATGTCGGGGTCATCGATGTAGGCGACCGTGGCGTCGATCACCTCGCGTAGGTTGTGCGGCGGGATGTTCGTGGCCATGCCGACCGCGATTCCGGAGGAGCCGTTGACAAGCAGGTTGGGGAAGCGGGAGGGAAGGACCAGCGGTTCGCGCTTGGAGCCGTCGTAGTTGGGCACGAAATCGACGGTGTCCATGTCGAGATCGCGCAACATCTCGGTGGCAATACGGGCGAGACGAGCCTCGGTGTAGCGCATCGCGGCCGCTGGATCGTCATCAACTGAGCCAAAATTGCCCTGCCCGTCGACGAGCTCGTTGCGCATCGAGAACTCTTGCGCCATACGCACGAGCGTGTCGTAGATGGCCGAGTCCCCATGCGGGTGGTACTTGCCCATGACCTCGCCGACGATCAGCGCGCACTTCGAGTAGGAGCGGCTGGGGCTGAGCCCGAGCTCGTTCATCGCGTAGAGCACGCGACGGTGCACGGGCTTCAAGCCGTCGCGTACGTCGGGCAGCGCGCGGCCGACGATCACCGACATCGCGTAGTCGAGGTAGGCGGTGCGCATCTCCTCCTCGAGCGCGCGCGGTTCGATATTCCCGCCGCCTATGACGTCAGCGCTGGCCATCCCTCACCTCCCTAGACATCAAGATTTACGACGGCGCGTGCGTTGTCCTCGATGAAGGCGCGGCGTGGCTCGACCTGGTCGCCCATCAGCATCGAGAAGATCCTGTCAGCGGAGGCGGCGTCCTCGAGCGTCACCTGCGCCAGCGTGCGCGTCTGCGGTGCCATCGTGGTTTCGCCGAGCTGCTCGGCGTTCATCTCGCCGAGCCCCTTGAAGCGCTGCAGTTTGACGCCCTTCTGGGCCACGTTCAAAACGGCCTGGCGCAGCGCCTCGAAGGATGGGGCGCTTTCGTGGGCATCGCCGAGGCGCACCTCGAAGGCGGGCGTGCCGGCGAGCTCGATCAGCTGCTCGTGCACGGCGGCCAGCTGGCGGTACTCCTGGGAGTCGAACAGCGTCCGCTTGATGCGGTGGGTGCGCGCGAAGCCGGTGCGCGTCTCCACCGCCTTGACCCGCAGCTCCACCTGATCGACCTCGAGCAGCTCGGTCGCGTGCGTCTCTCCCTCCAGGCCCTCACGGGAGAGCAGCTCGACCGCCTGCTCGGCGCTGGTGACCCGCTCGCCCAGCAGCGTGGACTCCTCCAGGAACTGCACCATGTCGTGGCCGTGGGCGGCGCGCAGCGAGGAGGCCCAGCCTTCGTACTGCTTGAGCAAGCGGGTGAAGCGCTGCCAGCGATTGTCAGTCAGCTTGAACTGGGCGCCGTGACGATCGGCGATCTGGAGCTTCTCCCACTTGTCGGTGAGCAAGATCTCCTCGAGCTCCGTCTCCTTCTCGATGTAGCGCTCGCGCGAGCCCTGCTTGAGCTTGTACAACGGAGGCTTGGCGATGTAGACGTAACCGGCCTTGATCAGCTCTTCCATCTCGCGGAAGAGCAGCGTCAGCACGAGCGTGCGGATGTGGGCGCCGTCAACGTCGGCGTCGGTCATCAGCACGACCTTGTGGTAGCGGGCGTTCTCGAGGTTGAACTCGTCGCGCACGCCCGTCCCGATCGCGGTGATCAGCGCCTGGATCTCGGTGTTCTGCAGAACCTTGTCGATGCGGCTCTTCTCCACGTTGAGGATCTTCCCCCGCAGCGGCAGCACCGCCTGGGTGTTGCGGTCGCGGCCCTGCTTGGCGGAGCCCCCGGCGGAGTCACCCTCGACCACGAACAGCTCCGCGAGCGAGGGGTCCTTGACCGAGCAGTCGGCAAGCTTGCCCGGCAACGTGGAGTTCTCGAGCGCCGACTTGCGGCGCGTCAGGTCACGCGCCTTGCGGGCGGCCTCACGGGCACGCTGGGCCTGCACGGACTTCATGATCACCGCGCGCGCCTCGCTCGGGTTCTCCTCGAGAAACTCCCCCAGGCCGCTGTTGACGATCGACTCGACGAAGCCCGCCATGCCGGGGTTGCCAAGCTTGGTCTTGGTCTGGCCCTCGAACTGGGGGTCGCGGAGCTTGACGGAGATGACTGCGGTCAGCCCCTCACGCACGTCCTCACCCGAGAGGTTGTCCTCTTTCTCCTTGAGCAGGCTGTGGTCGCGTGCGTACTTATTGAGCGTGCGCGTCAGCGCCGAGCGAAAGCCCGACATGTGGCTGCCGCCCTCGCGAGTGTTGATGTTGTTGGCGAAGGAGTGGATCGACTCCTGGTAGGAGGAGTTCCACTGCATTGCGACCTCCACCGCGCCCTCGTCGCTCTCGCCGGCGAAGAAGACGACCTTGCGGTGGACGGTGTCCTTGTTCTCGTTGAGGTAGGCGACGAAGTCCTCGATCCCCCCCTCGTAACGAAACTCAGCGGAGTGACCCTCGGCGCGCTCGTCGACGATCGAGATGTGCAGACCACGGGTGAGGAACGCCGTCTCGCGCAGCCGCTCTTCGAGCGTACGGAAGTCGAACTCGAGACTCTCGAAGATGTCGGCGTCGGGTAGGAACGTGATCGCCGTGCCGGTGGGCGCCTCGGCGGCTAGCGCCTCGCCTCGCTGCAGCTCGCACTGAGGGGCGCCCCGCGAATACTCCTGCGTCCACACATGACCATCGCGCCGGATCTCGATGGTGAGGCGTTCGGAGAGTGCGTTGACGACCGACACGCCGACGCCATGCAGGCCGCCGGAGACCTTGTAGCCACCTCCATCTCCGAACTTACCCCCGGAGTGCAGGACGGTCAGCACCACCTCGACCGCGGGACGGCCCTCTTTCTCGTGCATGGCGACGGGGATGCCGCGGCCGTTGTCGACGACGGTAACTGAGTTGTCGGGGTGGATCGTGACGGCGACCTCGGTGCAGAAGCCAGCGAGCGCCTCGTCCACGGAGTTGTCCACAACCTCGTACACGAGGTGGTGGAGGCCCATGACCCCAGTGGAGCCGATGTACATGCCGGGGCGCTTGCGGACAGCCTCCAGGCCCTCGAGCACGGTGATGTCCTGAGCGTCGTAGCTTGCATTGGCGCCCATGGCTGGGTCGTTGGCGGCACCCGGTGTAGCTCCTCCGAGCGCATCTGTGTTCTCTACGGCCAATTGGCCTCCACTTCCATCTCCAGAAGACGTGAGAAAGCCCCGGAATCCGAGTTCGACAGACCGCGGACCGGGGCCGTGCGTTGTCTACCAAACGATAGCACAATGAGCCCCTCAGCTAGGCCCGCAGACACCCCTAAATGCCGTTGAATAGCAGGGAAAACGACCCCTGGAGGTCAACTCACCCGGCAACGCAACTTGTGTAGGAGCTCCTCATCGAGCGCGGCATTCAAGCGGGCAAGCAGATCGGCTGCCATCAGCTCCAGCTCCTGTGACCAGACGGCCGCCTCGCAGCGCACGCTGAGCATCCCATCGCGCTCGGAGATCGGCGCCGCCGCCGCGGCGATCGCGGGCCCCACGACCTGCTCCCAGCACGCTTGCACACGAGCAAGCGTGCTCGCCGGGGCGAGCGTCGCCGTGAAGCCTTCGAGCGCCAGCGAGAGCGGGCGTGGAGCCTGCCTACCGAGACTCACGCAGCAAGCGCCTCCTGGAGAACCGTCCCCGGCGCGATCCGCAGGCGGGTGATACTCGCGCCGTTGGTGATCCCCCCCGCCTTACTGGACCGCGCCGCCGCCCCCTGCCCAGCGCTCACACCGGGGACGTGAGCGAGGTCGGTGGTCGCAATCACGCTCTGGCCACCACCGGCGAGCTCGTAGGCGAGTAGCTCTCGGCGCTCGGCGTCGAGCTCGCTCATCACATCGTCGAGCAACAACAGCGGGGTACGCCCGCGCAACTCAGCCAACACACCTCGCTCGGCCAGCAACAGTGCCAGCAGAGCAAGGCGCAGCTCGCCTTGCGAGCCATAGCTACGCAGCTCGCGACCGTCGCGCAGGAACAAGAGCTCGTCGCGGTGAGGACCATGCGCGCCGTAGCCGCGCTCCAGCTCGCCGGGGAGACGCTCGCGCAACTCGGCGACGAACTCATCGACGCAGGCCGCGCGCGAGCGTGGGCGGTAGCGCACCGTCGCCTCACCACTCAAGCCAAGTTGGGTGGCCCGCATGGCGAACGGCTCATGCAGCAACTCCACCACGCGTTCGCGGTCTTCGCGCAGGGCAATCGCGTGCCGCGCCAGCTCGCTGTCCCACGTCGGTAGCGTCGAGTGCGAGGCACGTCCGGCGCGGATGCTGCCCAGCAGCGCGTTGCGCTGGGCCAGTGCGCGTGCGTAGGCTTGACGCGTCGCCACGCGGGGTGGCCATAGGGCGGCCACCAGGCGGTCGAGGTGGGCGCGGCGGGGCGCGGGAGAGCCCTTCAAAAGCTCCAGGCGGTCGGGGACGAAGACACCCAGGAGCGGCCGCGTCTCGACGTCCAGCAAACGCTCGACGGCGGCCCCATCACAGGACATTCGCTTGACCGCGCGCTCCTCGCCCTCGCGGATGCCGTACCCGACCGCCAGCTCGTGACGTTCGGAACCATCAAGGACGGTGACCGAGACGCGGGCTGCCTGCTGACCAAAGCGCACCAGCTCACGCTCGTTGCGCGTGCGCAGGGGATGCCCGGTGCAGCCGAAGTACAGCGCCTCCAACAGGTTGGACTTGCCCGCACCGTTGGGCCCATGCAGGACGGTCAGGCCCTCTCCCAGGTACGCCTCAGCACGGGCATATGTGCGGAAATCACGCAGTGAGACGCTTACGACGCGCACACGAGACGTCATGGCCGGCGCTGACCGATCCGGCGAGCGTATCTGCGCGCCGATCGGTCGGCGCCCTCAGTCGCTCGCGTGCAAAGCACGCCGCGCGGGGTGGGTGGGTTCCCCATAACTTGATCTGCTTGACCATGACGTCTCGTTCCGGTCACGTGTTGAGACGGATGGGCATCACGAGATATACGAAATCGCCCGCCTCGGGGGACTCGATCAGCCCCGGGCGCAGCGGGCTGATCAGCTTGATCACAAGCTCGTCGGTATCGATGCTCTCCACCCCGTCGCGCAGAAACTCGGGATTGAAGCCGATCTCAAACGACTCCCCGTGGAAAGGGACGGGGATCGTCTCGCTGGCCTCACCCACGTCGGGGGTTTGCGCGGAGACCGTCAGCTCGCCCTCGCTGAAGGCCAAGCGCAGCGGAGCGTTCTTCTGAGCGAGAAGACTGATGCGCCGCACGACGCCCGTCAGCTCCGGTGCGGAAAGCGTCAGCTCGTGATCCGCGGACTCGGGGATCAACTGACGGTAGTTGGGGAACTGCCCGTCGATCAGCCGCGAAGAGAGGGTCGCTCCGCCCAACTCGAAGATCACCTGGTTCTGCCCCAGGCCAAGCGTGAGCTCAGTGCACTGATACTGCTGGGCGACGCGAGCCAGCTCCTGCAGCGCGCGAGCCGGTACATTCGCCTCCAAGCTTCCCTGCAACGGAACCTCCAGCGCCGTGCGCTTGACGCTCAAGCGGTAGGAGTCGGTCGCCACCATGCGCAGCTCGCGGTCAGAAGCCGAGATCAGGATGCCGGTGAGCACAGGCCTGGTCTCATCGTGCGATGCCGAGCGTGCAACCCGCTCGATGGTCTGCACGAAGGCGGCGGCCGGAAGCGTCATGCGCGACTCCTCAGCGGCGCTTGGCAACGCTGGAAAATCCTCGGCGCGCAGAGTGCGTAGGTGGAAGATGGCACCACCGCACAAAAGCTCCACATCTTGCTCAGATGGTCGTAGCTCCAAGCTCGACTCCTCAGCTGGCAGAGCACGTACCACGTCGAGCAGTAGACGTGCAGGCAGCAGAGCCTGGCCTGGACGCACCACATCAGCAGATAGCGGAACGCGCAGCCCAACCTCGGTATCGGTGGCGAGCAGTTCTGCACCGGAGTCGGTCACTGAGAGCATCACCCCTGAGAGTGCTTGGACCGCACTGCGGGTGGAGGCTACTCGCGTGACCGTCTGCAACTGGGTGAGCAGTTCTGATGTGGGGAGGGTTAGCTTCATCTACGTAACGGTTGTTGATAGAGAGGTAGTAGGGCCTGTGGAGATGTGGATTGTGTGAGGGTAGCCCCCATGTACGCTGAGAGGGGGTGTGGAGTGTTGGAGGCGTAGTGTGGCAAGTGGGGCGGTCAGGACTCCGTGCTTTGCAGTACGCAGCGAAGGTCATCCACAGCCTTCCGAGACGAGGAGTCGGTGATCATCTTCTGCTCGGCACGACGCACGGCGTGCAAGACGGTGGTGTGGTCGCGTCGCCCAAAGTGCCGCCCGATGGCTGGTAGGGACTCGTCTGTCAACTCTCGTGCGAGGTACATCGCGACTTGCCGAGGCCAGGCGACTCTCACGGCGCGCGACGGGGAGACGATCTCCTCTGGCGAGAGCTCGAAGTGCCTGCAGGCTGCCTCTTGGATGTCGGCAAGGGTATGGGTACGCGAGGTGTTGTGGGGATATAGGCCATTGAGGACCTCTGTGGCCAGTTCGGCTGTGAGGGGGCGACTGGTGAGTGAGCTGAAGGCGACCACGCGGATCAGGGCTCCCTCCAAGGCGCGTACGTCGAGGGCGATGCGTTGGGCGATGATCTCAAGTGTGCCGGCTTGGAGGTTCTCGATCCCGTCTTGATGGGCTCGCTTGCGAAGGATGGCGAGCCGGGTGTTGATGTCCGGGGGATGGATGTCGGCGACGAGTCCGGCTTGGAAGCGCTCGCGCAGTCGGTCTTCGAGCGCTTGTAGGTCTCGCGGCGGCCGATCGGAGGTGAGCACCAGTTGTGCTCCAGCTTCGTAGAGAGTGTTGAAGGTGTGGAAGAACTCCTCCTCGGTCCGGGCCTTGCGCTCGAGGAATTGGACGTCGTCGATGAGCAGCGCATCCACGTCTCGGAAGTGGCTCTTGAAGAGGTCCATGCCCCCGCTCGCAAGAGCAGCTTGGAACTGGCTGGTAAAGGCCTCGCCCGTGCTGGCAAGGACGCTCAGGCCGGGGTTGCAACTCTGCAACAGGTTGGCGATGGAGCGTAGTAGATGGGTCTTGCCGAGTCCCGGTGCGCCGCAGATGAACAGTGGATTATAGGCCTGGCCTGGTAGCTCGGCGACTGTGAGCGCTGCGGCGTGAGCGAGCCGATTGGAGTCGCCGATGACGAAGTGCTCAAAGCTGAACCGTGGGTTGCCCGTCGAATCGAGCTCGAAGAGGGTCCGCTCACCGCGAGGGGTCTGGGTGCGGTTGAGCCCTCTAGCGCGGCGGGTGCCGGCCGCGCTGGGATTGCGCGCCTGCGCGGGAGACTGCCGGCTGGCGTGCTGGGGCTGGCAGTGGATGACCTCGACGGTTGCGTCGGGGCCCAGCACTGTTGCGGCGCAGGTTTGCAGAAGACGTCCGAAGCGTTCTCGAATCCACGCACACGAGCGCTCGGGGGCCTCGACGGTGAGCGTTCCACCGATTACTTCGCGCGGCCGCAGAGGGGCTAGCCATACACGGTAGGTGGAGTCGTCGACCGCTGCTTCGAGCTTGCTCTGCACCCGCAACCAGATCTGCTCCAATTCGGTGTTCACGGCAGCGTCAATCCGCTCCTTCGGGAGTAGGTGTGGGCTTTCTGAGGGGGAGGTCGCGGGGACCCGGCCGGCTGAATATACCCCAAGCTCGAGTGCGGCTGATGGAGTCGCTCGACCGATGGCGCAAATGGCGAGAAAAATCGAGTGCCCGGCCGTTTGGCGGACGTGGCTCCTTCTTGGCGTGAGTGGCCCTATACTGGCGAGCGGCACTGCCCGCGCGACGGGTCGTTTGGCGAGCGTGGGCTGCACACTAAGGCAACTGATGAAGCGTACCTACCAGCCCAAGAAGCGAAAGCGAGCCCGCGCGCACGGGTTTCGCGCGCGTATGCTTACCCGCGGCGGCCGACTGATCCTCAAGCGTCGGCGTGACAAGGGCCGCAAGCGCTTGTCAGCGTGACGGGGATGGCGCCGCGAGTGCCACGTCGCGCTGCCCACCGGGGACGTCTTTCCCATAGTGCGGAGTTCGAGCGGGTGTATCGCCATGGTCGCTCCTCAGCCAATCGCCATTTGGTGCTCTACAGCTTCCCGAACTCAGCAGCGGAGCGCCCCCGGCTGGGGCTTTCGGTTTCGCGCAAGGTGGGCGGGGCGGTTGAGCGCAACCGCGTGAAGCGGCTTTTGCGCGAAGCGTTTCGCAGCGTCGAGGAGGAGCTGATCCCCGGCCAGGACGTCGTGGTCGTCGCCCGCCCGCCGGTGAGTGAGCTCGCCGAGCGCGAGGGGTTGGCGGGCATCGATGCCTCGCTTGGCGAGTTGCTCGCCAAGGCGGGCATGCGCGACAGTGCCGCAAGAGAGTCGGAGGGTCCTCGGCGGTGAGCGTTCCCGCCGAGCCGCCGGCCGAGAGCCGCCCCGAGTGGTTGTTTGGTCGCGTGTCGCGCTTTGCCGGAATGCTTGTGAGCGCTCCGATTGTGGGCTACCAGCGCGTGATCTCGCCAGGGTTGCCGCGACGGTGCAGATATGAGCCGACATGCTCGCGCTATGCGGTTCAGGCACTCTCGGAGTACGGCATACTGAGGGGCTTGGTGCTCGCCACGTGGCGCCTGCTCAGGTGCAATCCGTGGAGTCGCGGCGGGTTTGACCCGGTGGGGGCACAGCGGCTTTTCCCGGTTGAGTCAGCGCCTCGAGCTCGCCGCTGACGCGAGGCGACGAGCAGAAAGACCCACGAAACTCAGATGCCGATCCTCGCGAACATCATCCAGGAAGCGTTCTCGCCGCTGATCAGCCTGTTTGAAGCTGTGCTCGTGTTCATTCACGACCATGCCGGCATCAGCTGGGGGCTAGCGATCGTGGGACTGACGGTGATCGTGCGCGCCGTGATGATGCCGGCGACGTTCAGCCAGTTCCGGTCGATGCGCAAGATGCAGCTGGTCGCCCCGGAGTTGAAGGCGCTGAAAGAGAAGTACAAGGACGACAAACAGCGTCAGCAAGAGGAGATGATGAAGCTCTACCGGGAGAAGGGGATCAATCCCTTTGCCTCCTGTCTGCCGCTGGTGCTGCAGTTGCCGGTCTTCATCTCCCTCTTCTACATGCTGCGCACGGATCTCAAGAAGCACATCTGTGGACCCAGCCTTGTCTCCGCCTACAACGCGATGCACCACGCGGCAGTCACGAGTGTCTCGCATCTGCCCGCCAAATACATCGAAAAGACCAGTTGCCAGAGCGTGGACCCGGGCTCCGCGAAATTCCTGTTCGTGCCGGACATCACGGCGAAGGCAACCGGCATCGTGCTGATCGTGCTGATCGCGCTTTATCTGTCCTCGCAGGTGGTCTCCACGCTACTGATGAGTGCGAGCGCCGAACCAAGTCAGCGCTGGATGATGCTTGGTCTGCCACTGATCTTTGTGGTGATCCTCTTCAGGTACCCGGCGGGGCTGCTGATCTACTGGATCACCACCAACCTGTGGACGATCGTTCAGGGTTTTATAGTGCGGCGACGTATTGGGCCGCCTCCGGCGCCTCTTGGCAAGGGGGTTCCCCCGCCCGGCAGTGGGGGCTCGTCGTCGAATGGGAGAGGCGGCGATGACGAAGGGCCGAAGGGGAGATCGGGTGGCCCAACGGGCGAGCCCGCGCTGGCGGGGGTCGGTATCGGCGGCGTTCCTCCGCCCCCGCCGCGTAAGAAGAAGAAACGCTCGGGCCGGCGACGATGAGTGAGCGGTTGGAGTCAGGACCCGATGGGCAGGAGGACTCGGCCGAGCTTCTGGCTGAGCTGCTCGAGGAGGTGGTGGACGGCCTCGGCCTGGATTGTGGGGTGAGCGTGGAGGAGCGGGATGGCGAACTGTGCGGGTTCGTCGAGGGAGAGGATGTGGCCCTGCTGATCGGACGCCGCGGCCAGACGATCGACGCGGTCCAGCATTTGGCGCAGCGCATCCTCTTTCGGGGCGGCGGCTCGAAGGTTCGGGTGGTGATCGATGCCGACGGCTACCGTGAGCGGCGGGCGCACACGCTGCAACAGGACGCCGACGATGCCGCAGAGGAGGCGCTTCGTTTGGGAGAGCGGGTAGAGCTATCGCCGATGCCAGCATCCGAGCGGCGCGTGGTGCACGAACACCTGCGCGAGCGTGGGGATGTGAGTACCCATAGCGAGGGCGAGGAGCCTGAGCGGTACTTGGTGGTTTCGCCGCTGGCGGAGTAGGGCTTGCGGGCTGCTGGGACCCACCCGAGGACTGTTTCACGTGAAAGCGAGGGGCCTGTTGCCCCCGCCTCACCCAAGCTCGATGGCTTGGTCGAGCGCTATCGCTTGAGCGCAGCGCAGCGCTCGCAGCTGGAGGCGATCTTGCTGGCAGTGGCGACGGACGAGCGATCCCCGACGACGGTGCGCGATCCGGCGACGGCGGTGGATGTGCACCTTGCCGACTCGCTCGCTGCCCTGGAGGTGGAGGTGCTTACCGGTGCGCGGACAATCGCGGACCTCGGCGCCGGCGCCGGCTTTCCGGGATTGGCGCTGGCGGTGGCGCTCCCGGCCGCCGAGGTTCGGCTGATCGAGTCGCGGGCACGCAAGTGCAGATTCATGGAAGGGCTCCTCGCGCAGGCTGAGGTTGCCAACGCGCGCGTGGTTTGTGCCCGCGTCGAGGAGTGGAAGGAGGGGCTGGGAGCCAATGATGTGGTGCTCGCCCGGGCGTTGGCGACGCCGGCGGTCGTGGTCGAGTACGCCGCACCGCTCCTGCGCGTCGGGGGTTCATTGGTCGACTGGCGTGGACGCCGTGAGCCAGAGCCCGAGCGTCTGGGGTCCGACGCTGCCCGGCAGCTGGGCATGGATCTCGACGAGATCCGTCACGTCGAGCCGTACGCGGGAGCCAGAGACCATCATCTCCACATCTATCTGAAGAGTCGTGAAACGCCTGGTGGATTCCCTCGCCGCGCGGGAATCGCCCGTAAGCGGCCATTGTCCAGGGGCGCCGCGCTCGACCGCGATCAGCGCTAGCGTGCCGCTGACATGGGAACGGTCTACGCGATCGCCAACCAGAAGGGTGGGGTGGGCAAGACAACCACGGCGGTGAACGTGGGGGCATGCATCGCCGAGGCCGGCTACCGCACGCTGCTGGTGGACGTTGATCCACAGGCGAACGCAACAGTGGGTTTGGGCTTTCCGCGAACGCAGGCGCCCGGGCTGTATGAGGTTCTGACTGGCTCGCGCACGGCCGGGGATGCGGTCGTGGAGACGACTATCGCTGGCTTGGCGCTGTTGCCGGCGGGCGCGGGTCTGGCCGGAGCCAACGTCGAGCTGCCTCGTTTGGGGCAGTTCGAGGCGCAACTGCGCGAGGGACTCGAGCCGATCAGGGGGGATTTTCAGTACATCCTGCTGGACTGCCCGCCATCACTCGGTCCGCTGACGGTGTGCGCGCTGGTGGCGGCGGACAGAGTGATCGTGCCGGTGCAGACCGAGTACTTCGCGCTCGAGGGCTTGGCGGGCTTGTTGGAGACATTGGAGCTGGTGCGCCGCGAGCTCAACCCGGGGCTGACCGTGGCCGGCATGTTGCTGACGATGCACGACAGCCGCACCCGTCTCGGACGTGACGTGGAGCGCGAGGTGCGCGAGCACTTCCGCGAGCTGGTGTTCCAGACGGTGATTCCGCGCAACGTCCGCGTCGGGGAGGCGCCCAGCTACGGGCTGCCCGTAACCCATCACGACCCGCACAGCACGGGGGCGGAGGCGTACTTCGAGCTGGCGAAGGAGGTGGCGGCGCGTGGCTAGACCAAAGCCCGGGATGGGCAGGGGTCTGGAGGCGATTCTGTCGGTGTCATCGCCCGGCGCCGCACATGAGGAGCTGCGTGAGGTGCCGGTGGAGTCGATCTCCCCCAACCCCAACCAGCCACGGCGGCGCTTCGACGAAGAGGCGCTGAGCGCGCTGGCGGAGTCGCTGGGAGAGCGCGGGGTGCTGCAGCCGGTGCTCGTACGACCCAAGCCGGACGGCACCTACGAGCTGATCGCCGGTGAGCGGCGCTGGAGGGCCGCGCGGATCGCCGGTATGACGACGATCCCGGCGCTCGTGCGCCCCCACGACGACGCGGCCTCGCTGGAGCTGGCGCTGATCGAGAACATGGCCCGCGAGGACCTCAACCCAGTCGAGGAGGCGCGCGCCTGTGCCGCCTTGGTGGAGGAGCTCGGCCTCACGCGCGAGCAGGTGGGCCGCCGCGTTGGCCGCGGCAGGGTCGCGGTTACCAACCTCATGCGGTTGCTCGACCTGCCGGACGAGGCGCTCGAGCTGCTGGAGGGGGGTGCGCTCAGCGAGGGCCACGGCCGTGGCTTGCTGCTCGCCAAGGATCATGCCGCCCGCCGCCAACTGGCGCGCTCCGCGGTGGCGGAGGGGTGGTCGGTGCGAACGGTGGAGGATCGCGCGCGGCGCAGCAACGGGGAAGCGGGGGACGACTCGGCCGAGCGGCGGCGCGCTCGGGCGACTCGCGGGGTGCACCCTGACCAAGCCGCAGCCGCGGCCGAGATCGAGGCGACCTGGGGCGAAGCGCTGGGCGCCGAGGTGAAGGCTCGCCCGCGGGCAGACGGGAGCTATCGGGTCGAGCTCTCGTTCGAGTCCTCCGAGGAGGCGCTGGCGTTGGCTGGTCGGCTGGGGATTCGCGCGGGTACGTGATTGAGCGCCCGTCTATCCAATGCGCACGCGCCCAGCGCTCATGACGTTGAGGGCCGGCGTCGATCACAAGACGGCCGCTAGAATCCCTCGCTCCGGGCGATTAGCTCAGTCGGTTAGAGCGCTTCTCTGATAAGGAAGAGGTCCCTGGTTCGAATCCAGGATCGCCCATCGATAGTAAGCCGCAACAGCATTGGGGATTCTTGCCATCACAGCCGGTACTTGGTAGCAAATTGGTAGCGTGTCTCGATCGCTTCGCGTTGTGTAGGCAGTGGTGCGGCAATCAAGTAGTCGGGGGCATCGGGTCGGCTAGCGCGTTCCCCTAGAAGATGGACGCCTCAAGTCCAAGTGCTCAACCCGCAGCGTGCCGGTGGTCGGGCAGCTAGGGCGCCCTTTAACGGGAGGCTGGCTAGAGGTTTGCTTCAGCCGGCGGCTGGTGCGGAGGGCGGCGGGTCGGACAGGACCGGCAAGTGCCGAGTCGTTGTTGCTCCCGACGCGTTCTTGAGCGTCGCTGAGACGGGATCGCCGCTGGTGATCTCGTACACGTTGTCCGTGACCGGCACTGTGTCTTTGGTGCCGTTTGCATTGGTCACATCGACCGAATTGTTGCCGTTGGGCACGAGCCCGAGCACGATCGGGGAACCGGACGCGCTTTCGGTGGTCTCCGCGATTCCGCGCTGTTCTACCGACGGGATAGTGCCGCATATACCGCCGGGGGTGCCACCCGGCTTTGTCGCGTTGGCCATGAGGCAGATTTCAGTTGCGCCGGGTATGACCCAGGTTGGGTATGTCCCTCCCGCGAAAACCTCGGCAGACGGGTCCAGGGTCGACTGGGGGCTTATGCCCTCCTCGATCGCTGCCGGCAGCGGCGGTTCAGTCGCGGCCGACGCACTGTGCGCCCGAACCTGCTTGTGCAGGACACTGAACAGCTGGTCGAGTCGCGCCGATGCGTGGGCCCTGGGCACGGCAACGGGTTTCGTCGTCGCCGGACCTTTGGATGATGCCATTGCGGCTGCCACAGCGATGGCTGCCACGATGACGACCAGCGCAGAGGCGAGAACTGCAGAATGCTTTGATCGCTTAATCATCTGGATCTCCTATTTGTTGCCGTACTCGGTCGCGGCTACCTCGTGGGTCACGGTTCCTCCGTTCCACGCACGCGGATATCCGTATTCCCCGCCGGGTGTCTCTTTGGCCTCTTCGCCCCCGTAGTACATGCATGTCTGTTCCGAGTAGCCTCCTTTATTCGTACCGTAATAATCGATGCAAGTCTCGTGGCTAGCCCCGTCGGCGTCACCTTCGATGATGTAAAGATGTGCATACTCACTGCTGCCATTCGGTGGACAGGTGCCGCCTGGCGCCAGTTCCTGGTTGCAGAAGTGGTGTTCGACTTCATACGCCGCCGCCGGCACCGCCGCCATCGCCGCCACTGCCAGCAGCGGCGACAGGGCGATCAACAGCTTTTTGCGCATGGTCTGCCTCCTTCTCTGTCGTTAGGCATCATTTTGATGTGCAGGACTATACTAACGAAAGGACGACCGCGGTAGCTCGGATGAGGTCATCGATCGCGGCTCTGTCGGCGAACCACTTCGTGCAAGGCCCAAACAGCCTAGTCGGGTGGCTGGAACTTGACCGCTGTTGTCTCTCGCCAGGCACACGGGTTTCTTGCCATTGCCGAGCGGCCGCATCACGCGGGCAAGGCAGCTTGGCGCCCTGCCGCGGGTGGGCTCGTTAATCCAAGGAACGCAACGCGAACAAAAGCAGCACCGGGGGGACGCGCGAGTCGGTGGTCGAGAGCGCGGGAGGACGGGGGGCGCCCCAAACGGCGGGAGTCGTGTGACCTTCGGCCCGGACGTATCTCACGCCGAGGTCGGGGGTCGCTCCGTCGTCGGGCAGGCCGATGGCAGCCGACCCGCCGGTTTGGGTGGTAGCGGGGGAGTCGTCTGGACGAAGGTCTCGTCTATTTTCGGGGGTTCAGGGCCAATGCATGTGTGAGTAGAGGAATCGAAAGGCTCCCAGAGTGGACTTGCCCGGCCGCTAGGTCCGCGATCTCAGGTGCTTTCGCTCGACCTCTTGCTTTAGGGCGGCTTGCGATCCCGCCCGGCGGCTCCTGTTGGTTCGTTAGCGGATCACGCCCCCGCCGCCAGCAGCTCCGCCAGCCGTTCGTGGGTTTCGGTGAGGCCGCCCTCCATGCCAGAGGCGAGCATGCCGTCGCGTTCCTCGGTGGTGTGGAATAGCGAGGTGGTCTTCACCCTCGTGCGCTCGCCGAGCTCCTCAAAGGTGTGGGTCTCGACGAGCACGTGGCCTGGCATCCCCTCCCATTCGAAAGTCTGGACTATGCGCTCTGGCGGCGTGACCTCTCGGTAGATCCCATTGAACCCGATCTCCGGGCCGTCGGCCTCGCGCATCACAAACCGCCAACTGCCCCCAGGTCGGAGGTCCATTTGGTCGACGGTTGTGGTCATGCGCCGTGGGCCCCACCACTGGGGGATCAGCGCAGGGTTGGTGTAAGTGGCGAACACGCGCTCGCGGGGAGCGTCGAACACCCGCTCGGTGACGATCTCGCGAGCGGTGGGGGTTGTCACTGTCGTGGCTCCAGCCATGGTTCCTCCTACCTATCGTTGGTGGTTGTTCGTGGCTTCCCGCTCGCCGATCCCTGTGGGTCGCCGTGCGCAGCCGCTGCGCCTGTGGTGCTCTCGAGCAGCTCGCCGAGGCGGTCGAGGCGTTCCTCCACCATGCCTCGATAGGTCTCGATCCACTGCTGTACATCGTCCAGGCGTCTTGGCCCGAGACTGCAGACTCGCGTCCGTCCAACCTTCTCCGTGGTCACGAGCCCAACCTCCTCCAGCACCTGCACGTGCTTCTTCAATCCGGTCAGCGACATTCCGAGAGGCTCCGCCAACTCGGTCACGGTGGCGCTGCCCTGCCCCAAGCGGTGCAGGATGCGACGCCGCGTCGAGTCCGCGAGAGCTGCAAAAGCGCGGTCGAGCTCGGGCTGATACTGAACCATATGGTTCAGCGTAGCGCGGGGAGCGGCTGCGTGTCAAGGGGCGCTCCAGCGCTCAACGACGCTGCGAAGTCAGCCACAGCCCATGGGGGCTGGCGGCAGTGACCCCGCCGGGAACCGAACGGGGGCGCGCCACGCGTGAGTGCTCAGCACAGCGCCAGCGGTCGCACCCACGACCCTGTGGCGCCGCTGATCTTCAGCGGTAGGCAGGCGAACGCGAACTCGTAGACGTGATCGCGCGCGAGCTCCTCGAGGTAGACCATCTCCAGGATGAACACGCCGCGCTCGATCAGGGCGGCGAGGTGGACCGGGTGGGGGCTGTCGGGGTCGGGGGAGGGCAGGCACTCCAGCGACTCGGTGTCCCCCGCCAACGCCACCACGCCGGCGTCCATCAGCATCGTGGCCGCCTGCAGGTTGATCCCGGCATCGGCGTACTCGGCGAGGCGCTCGCGGTCGGGCCACGCGGAGAGGTATCCCGTGCGTATCAAGGCCACGTCCCCCGGGCGGATTTCGCTGCCTTGCGCGCTTAGCGTGCGTTCGATCTCGACCGTCCCGATCTCGGTGCTCGCGGGCAGCGCGTCAACCCCCAGCGCGCCGGCGACGTCGAGCAGCACGCCGCGCGTGAAGATCGGCGGAATTGCCGCCGCGTCGTGCGTAAGCGGGCCGAAGTCACCCAGGTGATCCTCCGGCGTACTTCCGCCGAACCAGTGGTCGTCGGCGCCGCAGGTGGCGTGGCAGAGCGCGTCGATGTGCGTGCCGGTGTGGGCGCTGCCGGAGAGCAGCTCGCTGTGGATCCCGAAGTTCACGGTGTTCGTGCCCAGCCAGTCCCAGTCCTTTTGCACACGAACCCCGCGGGGCGTGCGGTATGTGAGCACCTGAAACGGCGCGTGCCCGTCCCACTGCGGCATGCTCGGCCAGCGGCCGCAGTCGAGGTCGTAGGTGCGCCCGGTGCGGATCAGCTGCGCGGCTGCGACCACGCTGTCCGCGCCCAGGCCCTCCAACGGGATCGCGGGCTGCTCCGGACCTGGGCCCTGTGGGCTGTGCGGCGAGGATGGTGGACTGCTCATGGAACCTCCGGGTTTCGTGGTGGGCGGCGCACACGCCAGGTAGTTTGGCTGCGTCCTATGCTGGCCGGCGGGGCTTCATTTCCCGAGCGCTTCCGGCGCCGCCTCGGCGAGCGCGGCGAGAAACCGTGCCACCTGCTCGTCCGAGGTGGCCGTGCAGGTGGCGAAGCGGCAGTCGGGCGATACCAGCACACCGCGCTCCAGCAGTGCGCGGTAGATGTCGATGCGCGGCTCTCGCGGCAGCACGGCGGCCTCGCGCGCCGAGCGGGGCCGCTCGCGCGCGATGTGCAGGCGCCCGAGGCCTCCGTAGTGGGTGGCGGTGAGCGCCAGCCCCCGCTCGCGCCCGATCCGATCCCCCCCCTCGGCGAGACGCCGACCCTGAGCGTTCATGCGCGCGATCGCGCCCTCGTCGAGCGACTCCAGCACGGCGAGGCCAGCGGACATCGCGACGGGGTGGCCGTTGAACGTGCCGGCGTGGCGCACGATGCTGCCGCCGCGCGGGTCGAACATCGCCATCACCTCCGCGCGTCCGCCGAGCGCGCCGATCGGGAAGCCGCCCCCGAGCGCCTTGCCGAGACAGATCAGATCCGGGCGCAGCCCGTGCTCGGCGCCCGCGCCGCGATACCCGGTGCGCCAGCTGGCGACCTCGTCGAGGATCAACAGCACCCCGTGTGCCGCGCACCACTCGGCGATGCCGCGCAGGAACTCCGGCTGCCCCGGGATCACTCCCGAGGAGTTGAGAAACACCTCGATCAGCACCCCCGCCAGCCGCTCGGCCTGCGGGTCGAGCACCGCCAGCGCCCCGTCGAGGTCGTTGTAGGGGAACACGCTCACCCCCGCCACAACCTCGGGCGCCATCCCCCGCGTCTCCCCGATCGCCTCTCCGTGCGACTCGCCGAAGCGGGTGATCCCCACGTCGACGAGGTCGTGGCTGCCGTGGTAGCCGCCCTCGGCCTTGGCGATCCGGGGGCGCCCACTGAAGGCCCGCGCCGCGCGCACCGCTTGCAGCGTCGCCTCCGAGCCGGAGTTGGTGAAGCGCACGAGCTCCACGCCGGTAAAGCGCTCGCGCATCCGCTCGGCCAGCTGCACCTCCGCCGGTACCGACAGGCCGAAGGGGCCGCCGGCGTCGACCCCGCGGTGGATGGCGGCCGTCACCGCCGGGTGGCAGTGGCCGAGGGCCGAGGCGGAGTAGTTCAGCAGGAAGTCGTCGACCTCCGCCCCGTCTAGCAGCTGGATCCGCGAGCCGCTGCCCCGCTCGGCGTACAGCGGGAACGGCTCCACGTGCACTTGCGTGCGCGTGTTGGCGCCGGGCAGCGACGCGAGCGCTCGTTCATACATCGCACGCGCGCGCGGCCAGCTGCGCTCATACCGTTGCTCGAGCTGCGTCACGCCGCCGTTTCGAGATCCTCGACGGCGACTTCGCGGTGCGGTCCCGCCAAGCCGGCTTTGACCTTGGGGCGCACCCAGACGAGGAACCACACCGCTCCCACCACGATCATGGCCAGCGTGGTGACGCCGATTTTGAAGTTGATCTTCGGCAGCGTCAGCGTCCCGACCAGGAAGATCTGCCAGATCAGCGAAACCCACGCGACTGGCTTACCCCAGCGGCCGAGTGTGAAGCCGCCGAACTGCCTTGGCAGCGTCCCGCGGTAGGACATGAAGAGGTAGGTCCCGGCGATCAGCGCGTACACGAGGTTGAAGCCCACCGAGGCGGTGCCCAGGATGTATTCGAGCACTTTCGCCGAGATCAACGCGGGCACCGTGAACATCGCGATCCCAAAGACCGCGGTCCCGATCAGTGCCGTGTAGGGGGTTTTGAAGCGGACGTGCACTTTGCCGAAGAAGGTGCCGAACGGCGCCATGTTGTCGCGCCCGAGGCTGAACAGCAGCCGCGCGGCGCCGGCTTGGATCAGCAGCACGACCGAGACGAACGAGATCAGAAAGAGGATGTCGACCAGCTCCCTCCCGGTCGTGCCCCACTGGTACTGGATGATCGAGAGCACCGGGGTGCTTTCCCCCAGGGTCTTGGAGATGCCGGGGCTGGCGTAGGAGAAGCCGATCAGCAGGATGAAGCCGCTGACCGCCACCGCGAGCACCGAGGCGAGGATCGTCCGCTGCGTGACGGTGGTCGCGTTGCGGGTCTCCTCAGCGAGGTCTGCGGGCAGCTCCCAGCCGGCGAAGGTGTAGGCGCCGAGTAGGAAGGCGAGCAGGAACGCCCCGATGTACGCGCCGTGCGCACCGGGCTGCTGGTGGAAGAGGAAGGAGGCCGGATGCGGGTGCTCGACGATCGCGTACACCAACAGCGCGATCGCCACGCCGACGCCGCCGATGATCTCGGTGACGACCGCCGCGTTGTTGAGGGTGGTGGCGATGCGAATTCCCGCGATGTTGATCAGCATCACGATCAGCGTCAGCGCGGCCGCGCCGAGGATCGTCGCGTTGCGTGTCGTTTCAATCCCGAACTCCGAGAGGAAGTAAGGAGTTACCCCGTACGCCGTCCCCGCGGCCCCCACGCCGAAGCCGATCAACCCGCACACCGCCACGAACCAGCCGAAGTTGGGGTTGGTGAGGCGGCTGGCCCACTGGTAGGCGTAGCCCGCGATCGGGATCCGCCCGGCGAGGTCGGCGAAGATCGCCGCAATCAACATGCAGCCAAATGCCGAGATGATCCACGTCCACAGACCGCCAGTGCCGGCCTGTGTCAGCACGAACGGCAGCGTCAGCAGTACCCCGGTCGTGATCGACACGCCCGAGAACGAGGCCGCGAACGAAGAGAACCACCCCATCTCCCGGTCGAGCTGCTGCTCGTAGCCGAAGTGCTCGAGGATCTCGTCCTGCCGTCTCTCCGAGGCGTGTGCCTTCGACGTGCCGGCCTCGGCGCTGTATGCCTCTGTGCTCATGTCTTCCTCCCCACGGTCGCAGTGCTCATCCCACTACCCCTCTCCTGACGGTGCTTGCGTGCTCACATGGCCCGACAGCGACGCGCGCCCGGGCAGCAGCTCTCCCGCCTCCGCCAGGCTGCGCGCCTCCCCGAACACGATCCACTCGGCGGCGAGGCGCCCCACGATCGGCGAGACCTGGATTCCATAGCCGCCGACGCCGCAGGCCGCAATGACAGTGGCGTCTCCGGGACAGGGCCCCACGAGTGGGCACCCGTCGGGGCTCACCGGGTACAGCCCCGCCCAGCCACGGCCGAGCCGGATATCCGCCAGCGAAGGCAAGCGGTAGGGCAGCAGCTCTGCCAGCTGCTCGAGGTAGGACTGCTCCACACCCTCGAACCACTCGTCGGGGTCGACGACCGGGTGGACCGCCTCCTCGCTATGCAGGCCGCCGAGGAACATGTCGAAGGTCTCGTGGCGGAAGTACAGCCCCGAGCGGCCTTCGGCGGGCGCGTAGTCCATCACCTCGGGCATCATGTAGTGGAGCTTGCGCGGCAGGTGCATCGCGACGGCCTCGTGGCGCTGGGGCAGGATCGGCGTGGCCACGCCCAGCTGCTCTCCGACCTCCTGCGCCCAAGCGCCGGCGGCGTTGACGACGTACTCACAGGTGAGCTCGCCGCCCGAGGTCCGCAGGCGGTGGCGCCCGTCGGCGAGCAGCTCGTGGCCGGTCAGCTTGGTGTGCTGCAGCAGACGCGCGCCCTTCGCCGTGGCGAGCTCGGCGAGCAGCCCGCAGTAGAGGTGGCCGTCGACGAATCCGTCGCTGGGGCCGTATAGGCCGGCGCTGATGTCATCGCAGCGGACATCGGGAAAGCGCTCGGCGATCCCCGCGGGGTCGAGCACCACCGCGTCCTCGATCCCCAGCTCGCGCTGTACCGCGACGCTGCGCTCGAAGCGGGCGGCGTCCTCGTCGGTGTGGCCGATGCGCAGGTAGCCGTTGCGCGTGAAGCGTAGCCCGTGGTCGCGCTCGAGCTCCTCGAAGACCCGCTTGCTAGGCACGCGCAGGGCGATGTCGAAAGCTGCGACGTATTGGGTCTCGACGACGCCCACCGAACGCCCCGAGGAGCCGCCGGCGAGGTGGGCGCGCTCGAGCACGACGACTTCCTCCACGCCCAGGTCGGTGAGCGCACGGGCGGTGCTGAGGCCAACGGCCCCGGCTCCCACTATGGCCACTGAGATCTTCTCGTTCATTCGCCACGCCACAGCTCTCGCCGCGGCGGCTCAACCACCGACGACAGTCAGGCTCTGCTCTCGCATGTACTGCTGGAGGTAGTGGAGTCCACCGGCTCCCCGTCCCGTACTTCCGGAACCCTCCCAACCTCCGAATGACTGTATACCAGGCCACGCCCCCGTGGTGGCACCTGCTTCGCGGTTGACGTAGATGACTCCCGCCTTGATCTCCCGTTCGAAGCGCTCGATCTCCGCCGGGTCCTCGGCGTAAAGGCCGGCCGTCAACCCAAATACCAGCCCGTTGGCGAGTTCGAGTGCCTGGCCAAGCGAGGCGACTGGATGAACCGCCACGAACGGCGTGAACAGCTCCTCACGCAGCAGCCGCGAATTGGCCGGTATCTCCGCGATGGTCGGTTCGGCGTAGTTGCCGTGCCGCAGCTCTCCCTCGAGGAGGGCGCCGCCCCCGTGCACCATCCACCCGGCCGCTCGGCACTCGCGCGCGGCGTCGAGCAAGCGCTGCACGGACTCTGGAGCTATCACCGGCCCGACCTTTGTCGCCGGGTCGAGCGGGCTGGCGACCTGGACCTCGCGGCGGCGCCCGCCGAGCAGCGCCGCGAACTCGTCGTGAACCTCGCGCGCGACCAGCACGCGCGAGCAGCCCGAGCAGCGCTGCCCGCTGAAGCCGAAGGCCGAGCGTGCCACGCCGAGCGCCGCCTTGCCCAGGTCGGCGGAGGCGGTGACGATCGCCGGGTTCTTGCCGCCCATCTCGCAGATCGCCGGCCGTGGGTAGTCGCGGGAGAAGCCGCGAAAGACCTGCATCCCCGTGGCGTGCGAGCCGGTGAAGGTGAGTCCGTCGAGGCCACGGTGGCTGTACAGTGCCGCCCCCAGCCGCTCGTCGGGAATCGTCAGCAGCTGCAGCGCGCCCGCGGGGACGCCGGCCTTGCGGAACAGCTCATACACCGCAAGGCCGCTGAGGTAGCCGTACGGCGAGGGCTTGGCGACGACGGTGTTGCCCGCGATCAGCGCCGCGGCGATCGGTCCCAGCAGCAGCGCCATCGGGAAGTTGAAGGGCCCGATCACCGCCCACACGCCGTACGGGCGCATGATGCTCCAGCTGCGCTCGGCGCCGCCGGTGGGTCCCATCTCCGCGGCAAAGCCCTCGTGGGCGGTCATCTGCTCGCAGTAGTAGTCGATCAGCACCACGCACTCGTCGACCTCGCCCAGCGCCTCCAGCAGCGGCTTGCCGATCTCGTGCGCAAGGATCGCCGCGAGCTCGTGGCGGCGCTCGACGACGGCGGCCGAGACTCCACCGACGATTCGCACCCGCTCGCGCCAATCGGTCGCCGCCCACTCCCCCACAAAGCCCCGCGCGACGGCAACGGCGCGATCGAGGTCCTCGGGCGAGGCGGTGGCGAAGCTCCCCACCAGCACGCGGCGGTCCCCTGGCGAGTGCTCCGGCACCCACCCATCGCCCGTGCACGCGACCCCGTCGACGTAAAAGGGATGTTGCTCACCCAGCCGCCCGCTCAGCTCCTCGAGCGCCGCACCGAACGCGCGAGTGTCCAGCTCGCCGGCGGCGAAGGTCTCGTAAGTTACTGGCGTGGGGGCGGCCATCTGCCTCAAGCGAAGCATAGGCTCCCACGAACGGGATGGCCGGCGAAGGGATAGAGAGCCGGCGGAAGAGAAAAATGAGCTTTGGGAGGGATGGCCGTCGACGAGCGCTCTATACCCTGGGGCGATGGTCGAGCCCGTGATGATCACCGCCGCGGTGACCGGCAGCATCGCCTCGGGGAAACACTCTCCCCACCTCCCGCTCACCCCTGACCAGATCGTCGAGGCGGCCCTCGAGAGCTGGCGCGCCGGGGCGGCGATCATTCACCTGCATGCCCGTGACGAGGCCGGCACCCCAACGCAGGACGTGGCGCTTTTTCGCAGCCTGATCGCGCGCATCCGGGAACGCGGGTGCGAGGCGATCGTCAACCTCAGCACCGGTAGCGCCGGTGGGCGCGCGGGGATCGAGGAACGCCTCGCCTGCATCGAGTTGGCGCCGGAGATGGCGACGCTCGACTGCGGCTCGGTCAACCTCGGCGACGACTGGGTGTTCGGCAATCCCTACGCCACCTTTCTGAAGCCGGCCGCCGCGCGCATGCTCGAGCTGCGGGTCGCCGTCGAGATCGAGACCTTCGACAGCGGCATGATCCGCAACGGGCTGAGGCTGATCGGCGAAGGACTGATCCGCGGCCCCGGCTTCTGGCAGCTGTGCATCGGTGTTCCGGGCGGCGCGGCGCCCGACCTGCAGACGATCGGCTACCTGCTCAGCCGGCTGCCGGAGGGCGCACGGTGGAGCATGCTCGGGATCGGGCGCCACCAGCTGGAGGTCAACGTGTTGAGCCTGCTGTACGGCGGGCACGTGCGGACGGGGTTGGAGGACAACGTGTACTACCGCCGCGGGGAGCTGGCCCGCGGCAACGCACAGCTGGTCGAGCGGGTCGTCCGCTTGGCGGAGGAGTTCGGGCGGCCCGTGGCTACGCCGGACGAGGCGCGCAAGCTGCTCGGGGTTCGTGGCCACTAACCGATACTCTGGCGGCCCCCGATCCGTGGAACCGGGCGGAAACCGGCATTTCCATTCGACCCGAGGAGTCCCCGACCGATGACACCACCCTCCGAGGCCCCGTGACATGACCGCGACCCCCGAACCAGTGATCATCGCCGCCGTGCGCACCCCCGTGGGGCGCTATGGCGGGGCGCTCGCGCACGTACGCCCCGACGACCTCGCGGCGATCGCGCTGCGCGCGGCGGTGGAACGCGTGCCGAGCCTCGACCCGGGCGAGATCGAGGAGGTGTACCTCGGCTGCGCCAACCAGGCAGGCGAGGACAACCGCAACGTCGCGCGGATGGCGCTGCTGCTCGCCGGGCTGCCGCAGGAGATCCCAGGCATCACCGTCAACCGGCTGTGCGCTTCCGGACTCGCCGCGGTGGTGTGCGCTTGCCAGGCAATCCGCGCCGGCGAGATCGAGCTCGCGGTGGCGGGCGGTGTGGAATCGATGAGCCGCGCGCCGCTGGTGATGGGCAAGGACGAGAAAGCGTTCGCACGCGGCGATCGCACGGTGTACGACACGACGATCGGCTGGCGCTTTCCCAACCCCGCGATGGCGGAGCTGTTCCCGCTGGAAAGCATGGGCGAGACGGGCGAGAACGTCGCCGAGCGCTGGGGCGTGAGCCGCGCCGACCAGGACGCGTTCGCGCTGGAGAGCCAGCGCCGCTGGGCGGCGGCCGACGCCGCCGGGCGCTTCGCCGAGGAGCTGGTGCCGGTGGGCGAGTGCGTGCGCGACGAGCACCCCCGCCCGCAGTCCACCCCTGAGGCGCTGGCGAAGCTGCGCACGGTGTTCCGCGAGGGCGGGACGGTCACCGCGGGCAACTCGAGCGGGGTCAACGACGGGGCCGCCGCGCTCGTGGTCGCAAGTGCCGCGATGGCGGAGCGGCTCGGCGCCGAACCGCTCGTGCGCTTCGTCGGCTCGGCCGCCGCGGGCGTCGATCCGCGAGTGATGGGCATCGGCCCGATCCCGGCGGTGCGCAAGCTGCTGGCGCGCACCGGCACCGCCGTGGAGCAGATCGACCTCGTGGAGCTGAATGAGGCGTTTGCCTCGCAGAGCCTCGCGGTGATCCGCGAGCTGGGACTGGACCCTGCGCGCGTGAACGTCAACGGCGGCGCGATCGCGCTCGGGCACCCGCTCGGCATGAGCGGCGCGCGCCTCGTCGTCAGCCTGGCCCACGAGCTGCGCCGCCGCGACGCCCACCTCGGCCTCGCCACGCTGTGCGTGGGTGTCGGGCAGGGGCAGGCGGCGCTGTTCTCGCGCTGAGCCTGGGCTCGCATCCCCGATTCGGCCAGCAGCGCTAATGCGAGCCGGAGGCGCTGCCGATGTAGGTCGGGTGACGCTTCGTCTCCGCTTTCGCCCGGTGCCTGTTCTCGTGCGCAGGCTGGTGCTTGCCGCAACCGCCCTGGGCGCGCTCGCGCTCTCTCCGGCGGTCGCGCCCGCGAGCGCGCTGATTGCCGAAGCCGGTGGCGTCAAGGTCGGGGAGCAGCCGCGCAGCACGCTGCTGCTCCCTGGGGAAACCGCGAAAGCCGGCGTGCCCCTGTACCCGAAAGACCCGGCGTACCCCGAAAAGTTCGCCAATCCCAGCGGCGCCCCAGTGCTCGCCTCCAGTCGCGTGTACGCGATCTACTGGGACCCGACCGACAACTACCACGGCGATTGGCAGAACTCGATCGACGCCTTCATGCAGGCGATGGGCTCGGGAAGCGGCTCGCTCGGAAGCGTGTTCGCGGTCGACTCCCAGTACACCGACGCCGCCAACCAGCACGCCTCCTACCGCTCCACGTTCATGGGGGCGGTGACCGACACCGAAAAATACCCGGCCGGCACCTGCACAGACCCTCACCCATTGCTGGGCACGAGCTCCCCGGGCCACGAACCCAACCAGATCGCCTGCCTAACCGATAAGCAGATCCGCACTCAGCTCGAATCGTTCATCGGCCAGCACTCGCTACTGAAGGGAATGGGCACGATCTTCTACCTGCTGACCCCTCCCGGGGTGACGGTTTGCCTCAACGAAGCGGCCGGCTCCACGGGGCACTGTTCGGACTACGAAGGAGAACCTGGCGAAGAAAGTTATGAGAACAGCTTCTGCAGCTACCACTCCGACATCGACCCCGACAAAGCGCCGAGCGGGGACGCGAGCACGATCCTGTACGCCGTGATCCCGTGGACCGCCGGCGGCTTCGGCGACGCCCACCTGGGCCTGTTGGGTGAAGAATCGATGCGGCCCGGCTACCCATGCCAGGACGGCGGGATCAATCCGATCAGCAAGCCGCAGATCGAGCAGCCGGAGAAACCAAAGACGCTGACCGAAAAGGAACAGGAAGAATTCAACAGCGCGAAACCCGAAGAAAAAGAGTTGAAAGAAAAGGAACGGCTGCTCGAAGGGCCGCATGTCGAGGAGCCCAACCAGCTGCTCGACGAATTCGGTCCGGATGGTACCCACGACCACGGCTTGTCCGACGTGATCATCAACCAGATTGCGGTCGAGCAACAGAACACCGTCACCGACCCGCTGCTCGACGGGTGGCAGGACTCGGTCGGTAACGAGGCCACCGACGAGTGCCGCAACTTCTTCGCCAGCGGGGGCGTGAGCGGCAGCGCCTCGGCAAACGAATACACCGACGCGGGGACGCTGTCCAACCTGAAGGTGGGGAGCAAGAGCTATTACCTCAACAATGCCTTCAACCTCGCTGCCCTGAAGTTGCCCTACCCCGCGGTTCCCTGTCTCGGTGGGGTAAATCTGATTCCCCAGTTCACCGCGCCCAACCCCGTCAACTCCGAAGAAATCGTGGGCTTCGACGGAATGGAGTCCGACATCGCGCTCGACGCGGGCACGGCGTACAACGCCAAAGACGAAGCCAAGCCCACCTACGCGACGTACACCTGGAACTTTGGCGACGGCACGTCGACGGTCACGGGGTACGCACCGGGACAGGCGCCGGGGAACCCGCCGTCGTCGCTGTGCGAAGCGCCGTGGCTGGCGCCGTGCGCGGGCAGCACGTTTCACTCCTACAAGTACGGTGGCGAATATGAAGTGACCCTGACTGTTACCGACGTCGGTGGCAACACGGCCTCAACCGTTCAGAAGATCACTGTGGTGGGCCCACCGGCGCCGGGGACGTCGGGCTCCGGTTCGGGCCCGGGCGGCTCCGGTGCGGGCGTATTCACGCCGGCCGGCTCGGGCAGCACGGGCTCCTCCTCGCTCCCCCGCCCGGTGGCGACGGCGGCCGCGACATCGAGCTCGCTCAAGCAGGTGGCGCGCAATGGCCTCGTCGTTCACTACACCGTCAACGAGCAGGTGGCGGGCCGTTTCGAAGTGCTGTTGGAAGCCGCCGCCGCCCACCATCTGGGGATCGGAGGACCGGTCGCGACCAGCCTGCCGACCGGCTCGCCGAAGACGCTGGTGATCGGCCACGCGCTGCTGGTCACCACCAAGGGCGGCAAGAGCTCGGTGAGGATCAAGTTCTCGCCGAGCGTCGCCAAGCACCTGCGTCACGCGCACAAAGTGAAGCTCACGCTGCGCCTCACTGCGCGCAATGCCTCCGCGCAGAACCCGCTGTTCACCACGGTGATGAGCACCGTGGTACTGCACGGCTGAGCTGGCTGACGGCCATCGGGGTGGCCGCGCATGGCTGCGGGGGCTCGCCGCGGCGGGCGCATGCCACTGCACGAGTGCCCGCATGCCACCCACTGACCGGTGCCGGTCGGCGACGGTGACGGAGAATCTGGCGCGGGGCCTAGAACCCCGGCGGATGGCGCGCGACGAATCCGGCGTTGGAGCGGATTTCCGGCTGCCAGCGCGACGCGTAGGGACCGGAGCGCCCAACCGTGTCGAAGCGCATCCAGCGCCCGCCGACGTTCACGTACATGTACACGTGGCCGGCGTTGGCGTAGATCGTGATCCACTTCCCCGGCCCCGGTTCGCCCCAGCTCTCGAGCGTCCCCGAGGTCTCCGGCGCGCTCAGCAGCCCGCCCGCGGCGAGCGCGTAGGAGACCGAGCCGGAGCAGTCGTAGGAGTTGCTGACGAACGAGGCGTGCCCGCCGCCGTACACGTAGGGGAAGTCGGTGATCGCGTTGGCGCCGGCGATCACCCGCTGCACGACTTCGGGGATGCCGGCCGGGATCGTGATCGTGCCGTTGCCCCCGACGGAGTCGCCGCCGGGGACGGTCGCGAGGGTGGCGTGCGCCTGCGCGCGCGCGGCACTTTCGATCGCGTGCATGTGCCCCAGCTCGGCTCGCACTTCGGCGTTGGACTGTGCGCCGGGGGCTACGTATTCTTCGGCCACTTTGGCGGGGGTGGCGGCGGCAGAGTGGTGCACCGACCCCGACACCGGGAAGCTCTTGGCTTCTTCGGGGTCGCGCGCCTCGGCGACCGGCTTGGTCGAGGCGAGCTCGACCTTGGGGGACGATTTGACCGTGCCCGCACGCTTCGCTGCTGGGGTGTGGGAGTGCGCGGCGGCGTGGTGGGTAGAGCTGGGAACCACCAGCGCCACCACCGCGCCCGCCACCGCGGCCACCCCCATCGCCCCTACCACTCGACGGCGTGAAAAGCCCAGCCGTGGCGCTCCCTGCGGCGCGCTGTCTGTCCGTTGCTGGACACTCACCCCAGCAAGGCTAGCGCGCGCCCCTCGAGCCGGCGCCGCTGCGCGTGCGGGCCAAGGACGGCCTGGGTTGCAGCCCCTCGCGGACTGCTCTCGCTACGCTGGGCGGATGCAAGACGACGCCACGGCCGTCGAGATGCCACGCGCGAGCATTCCCACGAGTACCGACCGAAGCCGGGAGACATTCGCCTCCGGCGGACCCCGTCTCGGCCAGCAGCCGCACCTGCGGCTGCTGCACGGGATGCGCAAGCCCGCCAACTGGCTGCAGCTGGTGCGCTTCGGGGTCGTCGGGGGCAGCGGGTTCGTCGTCAACATCGCCGTGTACGCGCTGTGCGTGCACGCGTTGGGCATCGACTACCAGGTGTCCAGCGTAATCGCATGGTTGGTGGCGGTGCTCAACAACTTCGTGCTCAACCGCCACTGGACCTTCGACGCCGCCGCGGGCAGCGCCCGGCTGCAGGCGATCCGCTTCTTCCTCGTCAGCCTCGTGGCGGAGGGCTTCAGCCTGGGGCTGCTGACGATCCTCGTGGAGGGCGCGGGGATGGAGAAGGTGGCGGCGCAGGCGCTGGCTGTGGCGGCGGTAATGCCGCTCAACTTCGTTGGCAACAAGCTCTGGAGCTTCCGCGCGCGGGCGTGAGCGCCGCCGACGGCCGCCGCCGGGACGTGGGTGTGCCCCGGGTGGGTGGGGGTGGGTGGGGCCCTATTCCCCGCAAAGCGCCGTTCGCAGCCCCAGCGGGTACCTATACTCTGGATTCCCCCCCCACCGCGGAGGAACGGCAGCAGTGCAGGAGATGGTCATCTACGGCGTCAGCTTCGACATGGTCGGCAAGCAGCCGATCGTGCTGTTGAAGACGGTTGAGGGCAACAGGTTCCTCCCGATCTGGATCGGACACCCTGAGGCGGCGTCGATCCTGATGAAGCTGCAGGGCGCCAGCACGCCCCGCCCGATGACGCACGACCTGTTGTGCGACGTGCTCGGCGAGCTGGAGGTGCGCTGCACGCAGGTCGCCGTGACGGAGCTGCGCGAGAACACGTTCTTCGCCTCGATCACCCTCTCGGTCAACGGCCGGGAGCTTGAAATCGACTCCCGCCCCAGCGACGCGATTGCTCTCGCGGTGCGCAGCGGCGCGCCGATCTTCGCGGCCGAGGAGGTGATCGCGGAGAGCGCGATCGAATTCGAGCAGAACGAGGAGGAGTCCGAGGACGTGGTCGAGCAGTTCAAGGAGTTCCTGGACCAGGTGAGCCCCGAGGACTTCGCTGCTGGTGATTCCTGATCTGAGGGAGGGGTCTTGGGGGAGGGCCTGCCCTCCCCAAACTCAGTGGTGGTCGAGCAGTTCAAGGAGTTCCTCGATCAGGTCTCACCAGAGGACTTTGCCGCAGGGGACTCCTAGCGCGTAAATGCGCTCTGCAGGATGCGGTCAACCAGCGCGTCGAAGCCGATCCCCGCGGCGTCCGCCGCCTGCGGCAGCAAGCTGGTTTCGGTAAGGCCGGGCACTACGTTGGTCTCCAGCACCGTCGGTTCCCCGCTCTCCTCCGCCAGCATCAGATCCACCCGCGCCACGCCGTGGCAGCCGAGCAGCCGGTACACCTCAAGCGCCAGCTGTTGTGCCCGCGCGGAGATCTCCGCGGGCAGCTCGGCGGGGCACACGAACGTGGTCATGCCGATCTCGTAGCGCGACTCGTAGGCGTAGAAGTCCTGCTCGCGCGGGATCGCCTCGAGGACCGGCAGTGCCTGCGGCTCGCGGGTGGGTCGGTTTCCATCGGTGCCGTCCAGCACCGACACGGCGAGGTCACGCCCCTTCACGTAGCGCTCTGCCACCACGCGATCGTCATAGGAGAAGGCCGCCACCAGCGCGCTCGGCAGCTCGGTGGCGTCGGGTGCAAACTTCACGCCCAGCGCGGAGCCGCCATGGGCGGGCTTCACCACCAGCGGATACCCGGGGCTGCGCTGCAGCTCGTCGAGCGCCTCGGCGAGTCCTAGGCCCTCCAGCGACTCCTCGGCAAACGAGCGGAAGTCGGGCGTGGGAACGCCCGCCTCGCCCATCAAGTGCTTGGCGAGCGCCTTGTCGGTAGCGCGCGTGCAGGCGCTCGGCCCCGACCCGGTGTAAGGGATGCCGAGCAGCTCCAGCAGCCCCTGCACGGTGCCGTTCTCGCCGTCGCTGCCGTGCAGCGCCACGAACACCGCGTCGGGCGCCTGCTCGCGCAGGCGTGCCACCAGCTCCGGACCGGTGTCGAGCGCCAGCGCCTCGTGCCCGGCGCGGCGCAGTGCCTCCTGCACGTGCGTCCCCGAGCGCAGCGATACGCCGCGCTCCAGCGAGCGCCCGCCCTGCAGCACCGTCACCCTCATCGGTTGCCGGCGCGCCGCCGCCGCAGTTCCACCACGTCGGCGAGGCCCTTCTCGCCGCGTGGCTCGCCGGGCGTCGCCTCACGCGCCGTGCCCGGCTGCCCCAGCTCGCGCCCCGGCTTGCCGTCGGGTGTCGCGGGCGCAACCGGGGGTCCCGGCGCGTGCGTCGTCGAGCGCTGCGGCCGTGGCGTTTTGGTGACCGCACCGAATACTCGCATCGGCCGCTCGGCCATTGCGGCGATTCGCTCGATCCCCTCGCGGATCTCCTCCTCCGGCAGCCCGGCGAAGTTCAGACGCATCGAGGATGAGCCCTGCAGCCCCTCCACGTCCATGTAGGCGGCGCGCCCCGGCACGAATGCCACGTTGGTGCACTGCGCCAACAGGTTGGTGGTGTCGATGTACGGCGGCAGCGTCGCCCAGATGAACAGACCGCCCTGCGGCGTCGTCCAGTGGGCCTCCTCGCCGAAGTGCTTTCGCAGGGACGCCAGCATCACATCGCGCCTGCGCGAGTACAGCCCCCGCAGTTCCCGCAGATACCCGCGCCAGTCGGACTCGGCGAAGTACCTCGCCACGAACAACTGGGTCATCGAGGATGAACAGAGGTCGGCGCCCTGTTTGCCGAGGTTGAGCTTCTCCAGTACCGGTCGCGGCGCCACCGCCCAGCCGAGGCGAATGCCCGGGGAGAGGATCTTCGAGAAGGTTCCCAGGTAGATGACGAAGTCCGACTTGCCGCTCCTGCCGGAGTTGGCCGCGTCCAGCGAGTACAGCGTCGGCAGCGGCGTCCCTTCGTAGCGCAGCAGGCCGTAGGGGTTGTCCTCCAGCACCAGCAGCTCCCGTTCGCGCGCGATCTCCACCAGCCGCCGGCGGCGCTCCAGCGACATCGTCACACCGCCCGGGTTCTGGAAGTTGGGGATCGTGTAGATGAACTTCGGCCGCCGGTTCTCCGCTTGCAGGCGGTCGAGGGTCGCCTCCAGGGCGTCGATCGGCATCCCGTCTGCGTCCATCTCGATCTGCACCACGTCCGCCTGGTAGGCCCCGAACGTGGGCACCGCCCCAGGGTAGGTGGGGGCCTCGGCGACGATCACGTCGCCGGGATCGATCAGCGTCTTGCAGACGAGGTCGATCACCTGTTGGCCGCCGGTGGTGACGATCATCTCCTCGGTGCCCACGGAGGTGTCCTCCTCGGCCATCACCTGCACGATGCACTCCATCGCCGCCGCCATCCCCTCGGTCGGCCCGTACTGCAGCGCCCGCGCGGTCGAGTCGGCGGCGATGTGCGCCATCAGCTTCGCGTACAGCTCGGGCGGGAACGTCGAGGTGTCGGGCAGCCCGCCGGCGAGTGAGATCACCTCGGGCCGTTCGGTGAGGGCCATCATCTCGCGCATCGCCGAGGAGCGCATCCCGCGCGTTCGCGCGGCGAACAACCGCTCGTAGCGAGCCAGCTCGTGCGCGGTGGGGCGAGCCCCGCGGCTGGGTGGGTGCTCATCCTCTATCGTCATGGCGCCTCGTACGGTAGCCGAACGATGAACGGCCTCGTGTATTACATAGGACTTGGGCTCGGGCTTGCGCTCGCCGCCGGGCTGCGGCCGTTCGTGCCCGCGCTGCTCGCCGGCGCGCTGGCGTCTGCCGGTGCGCTCGGAGTCAGCTTCGGGCAAGGGACCTTCCACTTCCTGCAGGAGGATTGGTGGCTGCTCGCCGTGTGTGTCGCGCTGGTGCTCTCCTACGCGCTGCAACTGCTGGCCGGTTCGGCAAGGCTGGTGCCGGTCATCGACCCGAGCGACCGCTCGCAGCCCCTCGATCCGCTCGCCGCCGCGCTCGCCGGGGTGGGGATCGGCACGGGGGCGCTGCTGTTTGCGGGGACGCTGGCGGCACACGGCGACGCGGTGTGGCCGGGGCTGGTGGGCGGCTGCTTGGCGGCCGGCCTCTCCCAGCGCGCCTGCTGGCCGGTGATCGTCCGCGCGCGCGGACGCCTCGCCGACCGCGCGGCGCGCGAGGCACTGACGATCTACCTCGACGCGGCCTCGCTCGTGCTCGCGGCGCTGGTCGCGCTGCTGCACCCGCTCGGCTACGTGGCGCTCGCGCTGTGCGGATGGCTGCTGCTCGCCGATCGGCGCCGCGCCGGGCGCAAATACGCCGGCCTGCGCATCCTCGGACGATGAGCGGCGCGTATGCCGGCGCCTCGCGGCGTCCTCAGTCGCTCGTGTGCAGGCCGAAACGGGGATGCTCGCGAAGCGAGCGTCTCCCGGCTTCGGCACACATCGCTCCTTGCGTCCTTGCGAGGCTTGGCCTACGCGCCGCTCATGAGTGCGTCCAGTCGCCGAGCTGATGATGGCCGCACCCAAGCTCGTCCTCTGCGTGATCGATGCGATGGCGCCCGAGATGCTCGAGCGGGCGGTCGCCGAGGGGGCCGCGCCGGTGCTCGGCGAGCTGATGCGCCGCGGGCTCTATGTTCCCGACTGCGCCGCCGCCTTTCCCTCGGTGACGCCGGTATGCGCCGCCTCGATCACGACCGGCGCCGGGCAGGAGCGCCACCTGATCCCGGCGATGAACTGGTACCACCGCGATGAGGCCCGCTACATCGAGTATGGCTCCTCCTTCCGCGCCTCGCAGCGCTTCGGGATCGCGCGCCAGCTGACCGACACCGTCTACAACATGAACCGCGCCCACCTCGCGCCCGAGCCGCTGACGGTGTTCGAGTCACTCGACGATGCGGGCGTGCGCACCGCCGGTACGACCTACCTGATCTACCGCGGCCGCCACCGCCACGAGCCCCAGCGCGACTCCGCGCTGACGCGAATCGCCTCCGCCACGCTGCTGCGCCACGCGGTGATGGGCCCACGTGAGCTGTTCTACGCCGACATCTTCGCCTCGCGGCGCACCGGCTGCCGCTCGGGCCTGGGGATGCCCGGGGTGCGCGACCAGCACTCCGGTTGCGTCGCTGCCCACCTGGTCGAGCACGACCTGTTCGACTTCCTGTTGCTCTCGCTGCCCGACAACGACTGGCACTCCCACAAGCACGGTCCCGAGGGGCAGCTGCGCTCGCTGGCGCTCGCCGACCAGCAGCTTGCGCGCATGATGGCGCCCGCGGGCGGCCTGGAGCGCTTCCTGGAGACGCACGCGATGGTGGTGATGGCCGACCACTCGCAGGCCCCGGTGCGCGCCACGGTCGCGCTGCAGGACGTGCTCTCCGAGCTCGACGTGCTCGAGCCCGGACGCGGTGGGCGGGGCACCGAGCGTGCCCACGCCGGATCGGCAATGAAGGCGGGCGGGTCCGCGCGCGCGAGCGCGGTGGGCGGCGCTCGAATCGCCGTCTGCCCGACCCAGCGAGCGGCGATGGTGTACGTGCTCACCGACCACCACCCCGAGGCGCTGCGCTCCGACGTGGTGCGCCGCGCACTGGCGCTCGACGGCGTGGAGCTGGTGATGTGGCTGGAGCGCGACGTGCACGGCGCGCCGGCCGAGGGCGTGATCGCGCGGCCCTCGATCGGCGAGCTGCGCTTCCGCCCGGGCGGGGAGGTGCGCGACCCGCGCGGTGCACGGTGGAGCCTGGAGGGCGAGCTGACGGTGCTCGGCGCGGCGGTTCGCGACGGAGTGCTCGACACTCCCGAGCATCCCGACGCGCTCACGCGCGTTTGGTCGGCATTGAGCTGTCCCACGTCAGGAGATGTGCTGTTCTCGGCGGAGCCCTTTCATGAGTTCCTCGACTGGGGCCGTCAGGGGCATGTGGGGGGCGGCAGTCACGGCTCGCTGCGCGGCGAAGACTCGCTCGGTGCGCTGATTTTGTGTGGTCTGGACCTTCCGGCGGAGACATTTGCGCAGTGGTCGATCCGCGATGTCACGCCGCTGATCCTCCGGCACTTCGGCTTGGCGGTGACCGCGGGGAGCGAGTGCGCCGCAAAGGGGCTTCCGTAACGGGCGCGGCAGGTACCCTCGGTCTGTGAGCCGGTCCCTCGCAGCGACCCTCTTGGTGGGCGCCTGTCTGTTGCAGGCGCCGCCGCCGGCAACCGGAGCGCCTCGACACCCTCTCCCGGCAAGGCGGCTGACTGCCGGGCTGCACACCCACGGCACCACCACCACGAGCTCCACCAACTCGGAAACACCGGTGCCGGTTGCGCCCTCGGTCGTACCCCCCGCAGGCCGGCGGCTCTCACCCGACGACGTTCTGGAAATCGCCGGCCGGCTGCCGAAGATGCGCCGGGTGCGCTCCGACTACCCCGGATCCTACGACGGCGCCTACCTGAAAGGCCCCGGCCGCTGGCAGGTCAGCTACTTCTCCCGCAAGGGCAAGGAAATCGGCCAGGTGATCATCTCCGACGCGAGCGGACGGGTGCTCGAACAGTGGACCGGTTTCCAGGTGGCGTGGACGATGGCGCGGGGCTACACCGGCGCGTTTGGGCGCCACGTCAACGCGCTTTACGTGTGGCTGCCGCTGTGCGTGCTGTTCCTGCTGCCGTTCATCGAGTGGCGTCGCCCGTTCGCGCTGCGCCACCTCGACCTGTTGATGCTGCTTTCGTTCTCGGTCTCGCTGGCGTACTTCAACCACGGTGAGATCTACAAATCCGTCCCTCTCGCCTACCCGCCGTTGATCTACTTGCTGGTGCGGATGATGATGCTGCTGCGATCCGGTGCGCGTCCGCCGGGTGGGGGGGGCTCCGATCTCAAACTGCTGATCCCCGCGCCGTGGTTGGCGGTGGGGGTGGTGTTCCTGCTGGGCTTTCGCATCGGCCTCAACGTCACCGACGGGAACGTGATCGACGTCGGCTACGCCGGGGTGATCGGCGCGCACCGCATCGCCGACGGCAAGCCGCTGTACGGGGGCTACCCCTCCAACAACGAACACGGCGACACCTACGGGCCGGTCAACTACGAGGCCTACGTGCCCTTCGATCAGGTCTTTGGGTGGAGCGGCCTGTGGGACGACCTGCCCGCGGCGCACGCCGCCGCGATCGCCTTCGACCTGCTTGCGGTCGGGCTGATCTTCCTGCTCGGCCTGCGCATCCGCGGCCCCACGCTGGGGATCGCGCTCGCCTATGCGTGGGTCTCCTATCCCTTCACCCTGTTCGTGTTGGAGAGCAACTCCAACGACACGCTCGTGGCGGTGCTGCTGCTGGCGGTGCTGCTCGTTGCCTCCTCACCGCCCGCGCGCGGCGTGTTCGCCGCGCTGGCTGGCCTCACCAAGCTTGCCCCCCTGGCGCTCGCGCCGCTGCTCGCCACGTATGGACTGCGAGATATCCAGGCCCGCCCGGGCGGCCAATCAAAGCGACGCGGGCGGGCGCTCGTGCTGTTCGCGCTGGCCTTCGCGCTCACCGTCGCGGTCGTCTCGATTCCGGCGCTCACACACGACTCGCTGCGCGAGATCTACGAGCGCACGATCGTCTACCAGTCAAACCGCGGCGCGCCCTTCTCGGTGTGGGGGCTGTACGGCGGCATGAAGAGCTGGCAGACGCTCGCGCAGGCCGGCGCCGTCGCGCTGGCGCTGGGCCTCGCGGTCCTCCCCCGCCGTCGTGGGATTCCCGCGCTCGCCGCGGCCTGCGCCGCGGTCCTGATCGCGCTGCAGCTGGGGCTCGAATACTGGTTCTACCTCTACGTCGTGTGGTTCTTCCCGCTGGTGATGGTCGCGTTGCTGGCGGCTCCCGACCGCGCGATCTCCGCTGACCCCGAGCGCGACCTGCTCGACTTCGACGCCGACCGGGCAGACGGCTGGGCGCCCGGTATCATGCCGACGCCGGCGCCGCGGGGCGTGGCATCAGGACCTGCTCGATCGAGTCCGCTCGCAACGGCTTCGAGCAGCGGATCACCACGCCGTTCAGCCACGGGTCCTCCTCGGAGGTCTGAAAGCGCACCGGCATCTGCGTGACCATCGCCTCCAGCGCCAGCTCGCGCTTGACCCCGATCACGCCCCCGCGTGGGCCGGTCATGCCGACGTCGGTGATGTATGCGGTGCCGCCCGGCAGCACGCGCGCGTCGGCGGTGGGAACGTGCGTGTGGGTGCCGACCACGGCGCTCACGCGCCCGTCGAGGTGCCACCCGAGCGCGACCTTCTCGCTGGTTGCCTCCGCGTGCATGTCCACCAGGATGTGCTCCACCTCGCCCAACTCCCGCAGCGCCCCGTCGATCTCGACGAACGCCGAGCGGCCCGGGCGCAGATAGAGGCTGCCGCTGAGATTGATTACGCCGAGGCGCATTCCCTCCGCGCTCTCCACCACGCACACGCCGCGGCCCGGTTGTCCGCGCAGGTAGTTGGCGGGGCGCACGATCCGCGGCTCGGTGTCGAGATACGGGTAGATCTCGCGATGATGGTAGGCATGGTTGCCGAGCGTGATCGCATCGACGCCCGCCGCCAGCAGCTGCTTGGCGGTCTTTGGCGTGATGCCCAGCCCGCCGGCCACGTTCTCGCCGTTGACAACCACGAACGTGGGCTCGTAGCGCTCGCGCAGCAGCGGCAGGCACTCCAGCAGCGTGTGCCTGCCGAGGCTGCCGACGAGGTCGCCGACGAACAGGATCGTCGCCTCGGCCTCAGCCATACTTGGCCAATGAGGGCAGGAGTGTGACCGTCGAGGAGACCACCGAGGCAGCCCCGCCGCAAGCGCAGGAGCGGGAGCTGGTAGACGAAGAGGCGCTCGCCGCACCTCCGACGCCTCCGCGGGTGGTGGTGCCCCGCTGGGTGCAGTTGGTGGTGCTGCCGCTGGCGTTGCTTGCGCTGTGGGCGCTCGCGCGGGCGGCGGGCAAAGTGTTTGTGATCTTCGTCGTAGCGGCCCTCATTGCGCTGATCCTCAACCCGGCCGTGGCCTTCCTCCAGCGCTCGCGCCTCCCCCGCGGCCTGGCGGTGCTCGCCGTGTACGTTGCATTCTTCCTGACATTGGCCGGCATCGGCTTTCTGCTGGGCAACCCGATCTTCCACCAGGTGCAGTCGTTCACCCACAACCTGCCCAAGCTGGTCGACGAAGCGAACGAAAGCCTGGCCAACATCCAGAGTTGGCTGAACCGGCACGGCGTCCACGTCAAATTCAAAAACCAGGGCAAAACGGCGCTGCAGACGATCCAGGGGAAACTCGCCAAGAGCGCCGGCTCGATCGCCGCCTTCGGCGGTGGGCTGATCACCGAAGTGGCCAGCGCGATCTTCGACCTGGTGCTGATCTTCGTGCTCTCCGTCTACATGCTGCTCTACGGCGAACGCATCGGGCGCCTGGTGCGCCGGGCGATGCCCGACGGCGACGGCACGCCTGCCGACGACTACCCCACGCTGGCCCAACACGCCGTCTCGCGCTATGTGGGCGGGCAGCTGCTGTTCAGCTTCGTGATGGGCGCCTCGACCGGGCTGGCGCTGTACGTCTTCGGCGTGATCGGGATTTTCCCGGATGGGCAGAAGTACGCGGTCGCGTTCGCGATGTTCTACGGCGTGATGGAGCTGATCCCCTACATCGGGCCGATCCTCGGCGCGCTGCCGCCGGTGCTGGTGGCGCTACTCACCGACCCGATCTCCGCGATCTGGGTGGGCCTGCTGTTCGTCGGTATGCAGCAGCTCGAGGGTCACGTGGTGGCGCCGCAGATCTTTGGACACACACTGCGGATCAACCCGCTGCTGGTGATCTTCGGGCTGCTGCTCGGCCTGCAGCTCTACGGCGTGGTCGGCGCGCTGGTCGCGCTGCCGATCCTCGCTGTCTTGCGCGAGACCTTCGTCTACCTCAGTCGCCACCTGACGTTCGAGTCCTGGGAGCGCTCCCCGGGCAGAATTTTGTGAGGCCAAGCGATGCGCCCGACCGCCCACTGATGCGTCGTGCTGCACAGAACCCGTGTGGATCGGCGTGATCAGGCCAAGCCTCGTGCCGCGCCGCCCGGCGCTGCGCTGCGTTGCAACAAGCCCGGGCGGTCTGGCGTGACCCCATCGTCCCCCCTGATCGAGGTTGACGGCGTCACCAAGCGCTATGGCGAGCGCGAGGCGCTGCGTGGCGTCAGCTTCGAGGCGGGCGCTGGGGAGATGGTCGCGGTGATTGGGCCCAACGGCGCCGGCAAGACCACGCTGCTGTCGATTCTCGCGGGCGTCCAGCCGCCCACCACTGGCGGCGTCAGGCTGCCGCCGGGCAAGGTCGGGTGGGTGCCGCAGCAGCCGGCGCTCTACTCGCGCCTCTCGGTGGCAGAGAACCTCGAGCTGTTCGCCCGTCTGGAGCGTGGGTCGGGTGGGAGTTTCGACCCCGCCGCGACGGTCGCCGCGATGCTCGAGCAGACCGGGCTGCGGGAGCGTGCCGGCGAGCGGGTCGAGCGCCTCTCCGGTGGCAACCGCCAACGCGTCAACATCGCGATCGGATTGCTCTCCGAGCCGACCGTGCTGGTGTTGGACGAGCCCTCCTCCTCGCTCGATCCCCGTCAGCGCGAGCGCCTGTGGAGCTTCATCTGCGGGCTTTCGCAGCGAGGCAGGTGCGTGGTCTTCTCCACCCACAACGTCGCCGAGGCCGAGCGCTACGCCCAGCGGGTGGTGGTGCTGGCCGACGGCGAGTTGCTGTTCAACGGCTCCCCGGACGAGCTCGCGCAAGCACAGCGGCCCACCCCGCAGCCCATTGCGGGGGACTCCGGTCCCCCGAGTGCTGCGTACCCGGACTTCGAAGGAGCGTTTGTGGAGTTCCTGCGCGAGCGAGGCCACTAGTGGGTTGCGCACTCGACCGCCTCGCAGCCCGGTGCCCGTCGGCGTCGGCTGGTCTCTCTCGTGGACAGGCCGGCCGATGAGGTGGATGCTCAAGAAGGACCTGCTGATCCTCGCCCGCTCGCGGGTGTTGGTGGCGGTGCTGGTGCTCTACCCGGTTGCGGTGGCGCTCCTGATCGGCCTGGCGATCTCGCGGGCGCCTTCCAAGCCGAAGGTGGCGATCGTCAACCTCGCACCGCCATCCGCCACGGTCGAACTGGGCGGCACGCGCCTGAACATCGCGCACTACTACAACCAGTTGCTCGACCAGGTGCAGCCGGTGCCGGCGGCAACCCGCGCCGAGGCCGTCCAGGCGGTCAGGTCGGGGCAGGCACTGGCGGCGATCGTGATCCCTGCGAACATCGCCTCACGACTCTCCTCGGTCGTCAGCCAAGCGCACGTGGAAGTGATCTACAACGGCGACGCGCTGGAGCAGAGCTTCGTGCACTCCACGATCGAATCCTCGCTTGCGCGGGCTAACCTCGAACTCTCCAACGAGATCAGGCGAGTGGCGGCTCAGGTGATCGGGGCGCTCGTGCGGGGCGGCGACCTCGGCGTGGCGGGTGCGCCACAGAACCTGCCGGGACTGGACGAAATACCCGACATCCTGCGCGGCATCATCGCTCGCCACCCCCACGACGCGGATCACGCGCAGCTGGAAAGGCTGGTCGAGTTCACCGAGTTCGCCGCCCAGAACCTGGGGGTCAGCCGCGACGTGTTGAGCACCGTCAGCCAGCCAATCCAGATCGACAGCACCAACCTGCAGGGGGGGCGCACTCCGCTCGACGCGTACGCGGTGGTCGTGGCGGTCAGCATCTCGCTGATGTTCGTCTGCGTGTTGCTCGCCGCGGGGGGGATCGCGATGGAGCGCGAGGAGCACACGCTCGCGCGGCTGGTCAGAGGTTCGCCCAGTCCCTCCTCCTCCTCCTCGACTTCCACCTTTGCATCCGGCCGTCGCGGGGGTGTGCTGATCACGCGCGAGTCGCTGATCGCGCAGAAGCTGCTGCTGGCAGCTGGCTGTGCGGCGGTCGTGGCGTTCGCGATGCTCGCGGGGATCGGGGCGTTCGTGGGTCTGCAATGGAGTCGTGTGGGCCAGTGGCTTGTGGCACTGGCGTTTGGCGGGTTCGCATTCGCTGCGTTGGGAGCGGCGATCGGCGCGCTGGCGCGCGAGGTGCGGGCGGCCTCGCTGCTCTCCTTCCTGCTGTCGCTGCCGCTTGCCTTCCTCGCGCTCGTGCCGGCGGGCGCGGTGGCGAGCGGGCTGTACGACGCGATCCGCGCGATCTCATTCGTGTTCCCCTACAAGGCTGCGCTCGAGGCACTTGACGCGGCCGTCAACCGCTCCTCGCCGGGTCTGGCGATCTCGCTCGTGCACCTCCTGGGTTTGACCGCGCTGTTCGCGATTCTGGCGCGACTCGGGCTGCGACGGCTGGATTGATTCTCCACCAGCTCGTTTGATGCCTCCACCACCTTGTGCTCTCGACGGGGCCGCCCGCTCAGCGGTTTCCTCGCGAGGGGTATCCTCGACGGGTGATGGCCTTCCCCCAGACGCGCATGCGCAGGCTGCGTGCCTCCCCCGCACTGCGCGGCATGGTGCGCGAGACCGACCTGCGTGCGGAGCAGTTGGTGCTGCCGCTGTTTGTGGAGGAGCAACCCGCCGGCGACAATGGTTGGCCGAAACGGGGAGGCTCGCCGGAGGCGAGTGTCCCCCGGCTTCGGTCGCCGGCGGCGCTGCCGGAGCTCGCGCGGCTGTCGATTTCGGCCGCGGTCGCGCAGGCACGCGCGGCGGCCAAGCTCGGAATCGGGGCGGTGTTGCTGTTCGGGATCCCAGCTGAGAAGGACGCGCGGGGCTCCTCGGCATGGGACGAGGAGGGCGTGGTGCAGCTGTGCGTGCGAGCGCTCAAGCAGGAGCTGCCCGAGTTGCCGGTGATCACCGACGTATGCCTCTGCGAGTACACCGACCACGGTCACTGCGGCGTGCTGGACGAGAGCTCGTGCGTGGACAACGACGCGTCGGTGGAGCTGTTGGTCCGCACCGCCGTCAGCCACGCGCGTGCCGGCGCGGACATCGTGGCGCCCTCGGACATGATGGACGGCCGCGTTGGGGCGATCCGGGCGGAGCTCGACAACGAGGGCTTCGCCGACACCCCGATCCTCGCCTACGCGGCGAAGTTCGCCTCTGCCTTCTACGGCCCCTTCCGCGATGCGGCGGGCTCGGCGCCAGCGTTCGGTGACCGCCGTGGCTACCAGCTCGACCCCGCCAACGCTCGCGAGGCGCTGCGCGAGACGCTGCTCGACGAGCGGGAGGGTGCAGACATGGTGATGGTCAAGCCGGCTCTCGCCTACGGCGATCTGATCGGTGCGGTACGGCGCGAAACGCGTCTACCGGTGGTCGCCTACAACGTGAGCGGGGAGTACGCGATGGTCAAGGCGGCTGCCGCCGCGGGGCACATCGACGAGCGCGCCACGGTGCTCGAGATCCTCACCTCGTTGCGCCGCGCGGGCGCGGACGTCATCATCACCTACCACGCGAAGGACGCGGCAACATGGCTGAACCAGTAGAGATCCCAGTGCAACCCCCGGCCGTCCCCGGTCCGACAGCCCCTCCAGCGGCCAGCTTCTCGCGACCGCCGGTAGTCGGATCCGCCGCCGTGGATCGCGCGAGTGCCGCCACTCCAAAGACCCGCAGCCGCGCCGAGGGCGCGGCCGTGGCGCTCGACGAGCTCGACCGCAGGCTGCTCAACTTGATGCAGGGCAGCTTTCCGCTGGACCCCCGGCCGTACGCGGCGGTGGCGCTGGCCGCGGAGATTTCCGAGGAGCAGGTGCTGGAGCGCGTGCGGCGGTTGCTGGGAGAGCGGATCATCCGCCAGGTCACCCCGATCTACGACACACGCGCGCTCGGCTACTCCTCGATGCTGGTGGCAGCCAAGGTGGATCCCGAGCACCCGTGGCGGGCAGCGAAGATCGTCAACTCCCACCCCGGGGTCTCGCACAACTACCTGCGCAACCACGACTTCAACATGTGGTTCACGCTTGCCACCGAGCCCGATTCGCCGCTCGGCCTGGGGGGCACGCTGGAGCTGCTGCAGCGGCTCACCGGGGCTGAGTCGATCCGCCAGCTGCCGACGCTGAAGCTGTTCAAGATCAGGATGGATCTGGAGATGGAGGGCGACACCAAGGCGCTCGCCAGCGAGGGGGCTCCGCAGCCGGAGGCGGTGCTCGAGTCGGTTGCCTACGACGAGCACGACATCGCGGTGATCCGCGCCACCCAGGGCGACATGCCGGTGATCGGTGAGCCCTATGCGCCCGCCGCGCAGCGGCTTGGCATAGACGTCGAGACACTGCTGGAGCACATGGAGGGGATGCGCGAGCGCGGCCTCTTGCGCCGCGTGGCGGCGATCCTCTTCCACCGCCGTGCCGGCTTCTCCGCAAACGGGATGGGCGTGTGGAAGGTGCCGCCGGAGCGGATCATGGAGTTGGGCCCGCGGATGGCGTCCTACCGCGGGATCTCCCACTGCTATCAGCGCCCCACCTACGAGGACTGGCCCTACTCGGTCTTCACGATGGCTCACGGCCGCTCCAAGGAGGAGTGCGACGCAATCCTAACCGCGATCGCCGAGCAAACCGGGATCGAGGAGCGCGCCACGCTGTACTCATCGACCGAGTTCAAGAAGATCCGCCTGCTCTACTTCACCGACGACTACAAGCGGTGGGAAGCGCAAAACGCCTGAGCATGTGGGCCCACCCACCCCTGTGACGCTGTCGCTCACCGACACCCGCTCCGCGGAGCTCTACCGGCGTGCGCTGCGGGTGCTTCCCGGTGGTGTCAACTCGCCTGTGCGCGCGATGCGCGCGATCGGGCGCGACCCGCTGTTCATCGCCCGCGGGTCGGGCGCCGAGCTGGTGGACGTGGATGGCAACCGCTACGTCGACTATGTCTGCTCGTGGGGGCCGTTGATCCACGGCCACGCCCACCCGCAGATCCTCGAGGCGGTGCATGCGGCGGCCGAGCGGGGGACGAGCTTTGGGGCAACGACGGCTGGGGAGGTCGAGCTGGCGGAAGAGGTGACGCGGCGGATGCCCGGCGTGGACATGCTACGCATGACCTCCTCGGGCACCGAGGCGACGATGAGCGCGCTGCGGCTCGCGCGCGCTGCGACCGGTCGCGAGCGGATCGTGAAGTTCGCCGGCGCCTACCACGGGCACGTGGACGGACTGCTCGCGCAGGCCGGCTCGGGCCTCGCCACGCAAGCGATCCCCACGAGCCCGGGGGTGCCCACCACCGTGGCCGCCGCCACAGTGGTGGTGCCGTGGAACGACTCCGAGGCGCTGGTGGAGGCGGTGGGCCGGCACGAGCCGGCGGCGATCCTGGCGGAGCCGATCCCCGCCAACATGGGCCTCGTGCCCCCCCGCGCAGGCTTCCTGGAGCTGTTGCGCGAGCAGGCCGACGCGAGCGGGGCGCTGCTGGTGCTCGACGAGGTGATCAGCGGCTTCCGCGTCGCTCGGGGCGGTGCACAGGAGCTGACCGGAGTGCACGGCGACCTGACGATCATGGGCAAGGTGCTCGGCGGCGGCCTGCCCGCGGCGGCGGTGGGAGGGCACGCGGAGTTGATGGAGCTGCTTGCGCCGGCCGGCGAGGTCTATCAGGCCGGCACGCTGTCGGGCAACCCGCTGGCGGTGGCGGCCGGCATCGCGACGCTCCAGCTGCTCGACGAGTCGGCATACGCGCGTCTGGCGGCGATCACCGAGCAGCTCGCCGCCGGCCTGCGTGAGGCGGCGGGCGAGCGCGCGCCGGAGCTTCCGATCCAGATTGCGAGCCTTCCTGGGCTGCTGACAGTGTTCTTCAGCGGGCGTCCCGTGCATGACCTGGAGGGAGCGCAGGCATGCGATCTGCAGGCGCACGCCGCGTGGTGTCGGGGGTTGCTGGCGCGCGGGGTCTACCCCCCGCCCTCGCAGTTCGAGGCGTGGTTTCCTTCGCTCGCCCACACCGCCGAGCAGATCGAGCGCACCGTGGCCGCCGCCGCGGCGGCGTTTGGGGAGCTTGCCTGATGTCTGTCGCCACGCTGGCTGGACGGGCGAAATCAAGTCCCAGGCGTGGGGAGCGTGAATGAGCGTCCCGGCCCTCACCCGCCTGGAGGCGCTGCTGCGCGAGCAGGGCGGCCTGATGGCGAGCCTGGTTGACGGGGATCCCATCGACGCCCGTCCCGCTGGCGAGAGTGTCACCCGGCGACGACCCACCTCCCAACCCCTTGGCGCTGGGCCGGTCTTCAACGGCGCCGGCCCAGCGCAGATCGCGGCTGCGGGCCCGCGCGCGCAAGCGCACTCCGAGGAGTATGAGCTGCTGGTGGAGGCGGTCTATGAGGGTTATCTGCTGCACTACGGCTCTCCGCGCGTCGTGTGCCCGCCGGAGGCTGACCTCGGCCTGCTGGCCGGCGATCAGCTCTACGCACTTGGCCTTGCGCGCCTGGTGGCGCTCGGCGACCTGGCTGCTGTGGAGGAGCTTGCGGATGTGATCACGCTCACCGCGCTGGCCCAGGGGGAGAACCGTGAGGATCTAGCGCTCGCGGTGTGGGCGGCAGGTGCGCGCGCCGTCGGTTGGGGCTCGAGCGATTCCCACCGCCGAGCCAAGACCCTCGTCCACGCGCGGGACCCCGAAGCACTGCGGGCAATGCGCGAGGCTGCCGAAGGGGAGTCACCCCCGAGCTGACCGCCAGCCGATACCAGAGGGCGACGCTAGGCAGTTCTTCAGGCTCCCAATCCGCAGTATTTGTAACGATAAGCACCATCGCCTTTGGTGAGCTGCACGCCCAGCGTCGGCCCGCAGGCGGTATTCTTAGGCCCCCTTGGCCAGCAAGCACGACAAGCACCCCTCCAAGTACACCCTCGACCGCAATATCCCGGGCGCGTTCGAGGGCGAGACGGTCACGCGGCGGCGCTTCATGACCGGCTCCGCCCACGCCGCCGGGGCGGTGGCGGCGCTGTCCTTCACGCTGCCGGCGCTGGGCTTCGCGATCGGGCCGATCTTCAAGAGCAAGCCGCATGTCTGGGAAACGGTGGGCCCGACGGATATGTTCCCCGACAACAACTACATCCCCACCGTGATCACGCTCACACCGGGGATTGGCGAGGCCGGCAAGGGACTCGTGTACGTGCGCCAGAAAAACCCGGCGATCGACACCGATCCCTACGACAAGAACACCCCCTATATCGCGATCACCTCGCGCTGCGCGCACCTCGGCTGCCCGGTGCGGTGGGTGCCCGCCGCCGAGCGGTTCATCTGCCCCTGTCACGGCGGCGTCTACGACCTGCTCGGCCGCCGCGTTGCCGGGCCGCCGCCGCGTCCGCTTGACCGCTTCTACACGCGCGTGGTGGACGGCATGGTGCAGATCGGCTCGCGCTTCAGCGTCAACAGCGAGCTGCGCCGCTTCTCGCCGCGCGACCCGGGCGAGCCGATCGACGGCCTCGGCCAGTACGCCTACCCCTCGCGTCCCTCGATCCGGCGCTAAATCGTGCCCAAACTCCCAGCCCCCCCGATCCCCGCGCCGCTGAAGGCGCCGCCGCCGCGACCGGAGGAGAGCAATGGCGCCGTCCGGCCGGTCGATCACGCCGCCAACGCCGGCACCGCGGTCGTCGATTGGGTCGATGAGCGCACCTCGCTGAGCGGCGCGGCGCGCTGGATGATGTTCCGCAAGGTGCCCAAGGGCACCAACTGGTTCTACACCCTGGGCTCGGCGACGATGTTCGCCTTCCTCAACCAGGCGGTCACCGGGGTGTTCCTGGCGATGTACTATCGCCCCGACGCCTCGGGCGGCGCGTACGAATCGATCCGCTACGTCACCAACGACGTGTTTCTCGGGCAGTTCGTACGCGGCATGCACAAGTGGGGCTCGACCGTGATGGTGGTGTTGGTGTTCCTGCACATGGGCCGCACCTTCTTCTTCGGCGCCTATAAGTATCCGCGCGAGCTCAACTGGGTGATCGGCGTCGTTCTGTTGATCCTGACGATGGTGATGTCGTTCACCGGCTACCTGTTGCCCTTCGACCAGCGCGCCTTCTGGGCAACGCAGGTGGGCGTCAACATCAACGGCACCGGGCCGCTGATCGGCCCCTATCTAAGCGATTTCCTGCGCGGTGGCTCGGAAATCGGGGCGACCACGCTGTCGCGCTTCTACGCGATCCACATGCTGCTCGTGCCCGGGCTGATCGCCGCCCTGATCGGCGCGCACCTCTACCTCGTGGCCAAGCTCGGTACGACCGCGCCGCCGTGGTCGAAAGCCGAAAAAGACCCCGAGCTGCGCGAGTCCGAGGCGTGATGCCGCGATGAACCAGCGTGAGAAGGAGGAGTACCTCCGCGAGTACGCGCTCCTGAAGACGAAAGGGAAACCATTCTTCCCTTACGCGGTCGTCAAGGACTCGGTCATGGCATGCATCGTGATGGCGTGCATCATCACGATGTCGCTGGTGCTCGGCGCCGAGCTCGGCTCCAAGGTCAACCCCACCACCAGCACCTACGTGCCGCGTCCGGAGTGGTACTTCTTCTTCCTGTTTGAGCTGCTGCGCGTGATCAAGCCGCCCAGCATGGTCGGGATGGCAACGATCGGGGTCCCCACGCTGGCCATGATCCTGCTGTTCCTGCTGCCCTTCTACGACCGTGGCCCCGAGCGCCGACCCGAGCGCCGGCCGATCGCGACGATCACGGCGCTGTTCGTGATCGGGGCGATGTTCTACCTCACCTGGGAGGGCGCCAGCACGGGCTCGCCGTTCTCGGTGGAAATCGCCACTCCGGCGGCGGTGCGCCACGCCGGCGGCCAGGAGCTTGCGCAGTTCGAAGACGGCCGCAATGTGATCGCCTCCAGCGGCTGCCTGGCGTGCCACAAGCTCGGCGACAACGGCAACAACGGGCCGGGCCCCGAATTGACGCACGTCGGCTCGCGGATCCCGCGGCAGGGGCTCGCACGCACGCTGGTCAACCCGACGCAGCCGATGCCCTCGTTCAAGCACCTCCCACCGAAGCAATTCGAAGCGGCCGTCGAGTTCCTTTCGCAGCTGAAGTAGCGTAGGGACATGGCTGAGGGCTCTCAGGCTTGGCAGGGCGCCGGCGCCGGCCAACTGGAGGCCGAGCAGGTGCAGGCGATGTTCAACCGCATCGCTTGGGTGTACGACGCACTCAACGGTGTGATGACCGCCGGCCTGCACCACCGCTGGCGCACACGCGCGGTTGATCTTGCGCGCGTCGGCCCGGGCAGCCGCGTACTGGACCTGGCCACTGGCACCGGCGACTTGGCGCTCGAGCTCGCCCGGCGCGTGGCGCCGGGCGGGGAGGTGGTGGGCAGCGACTTCTCCGAGGAGATGCTGGTTCGCGCACGCGCCAAGTGGGAGCGGAATCGACCCTCGGCTCCTGGCTCCTCGCCGGCATCGGTGCGCTTCGAGTGGGGCGACGCGCTGCAACTGCCTTACGCGAATGATTCCTTCGACGCCGCCACCGTGGGCTTCGGCGCGCGCAACTTCTCTGATCTGGCCCGCGGCCTGCGGGAGATGGCGCGCGTGGTGAGGCCGGGGGGCAGGGTTGTGGTGCTGGAGATGACCTCGCCGACACGTCCCCCATTGTCCACCTTCTTTGCGCTCTGGTTTGATCGCGTGGTGCCGCTGTTGGGGCGGCTGGCGGGGAATTCCGACGCCTACTCATATCTACCCAACTCGGTCAAGCGTTTCCCGGCGCCCGCGATCCTTGCCGCCGAGATGGAGCAGGCAGGTATCGGCGAGATCGGCTACCTGCTGACGGCCGGGGGCATCATCACGATCCACGCCGGCACCGTGACGAATGGTCCATGATGAATACAGTGAGCAGCGGCACAGCACAGGCACAAGCTCAGGCGGCGGAGGACGAAGAGGCCGTAGCGGAGATCATGCGCCGCGGCGGGGCGCTGCTGCGTGAGCGGATGGTGCGCACCGAGGAGCATCTCGAGCGAGTGGCCGCCGAGGCGGGCGCCCCGCTGGCCGCCTACGCCACAGCGACGGTGCTGGCGGGCGGCAAGCGCCTGCGGCCGCTGCTGGTCGTCCTGGCCGCGATCGCCGCGGGCCAGCCAAGCGCGGACGAGCGGGTGCCCATCACCGACGACGACCGCGGCCAGGGGACGCTCGCCTCTGACGCTGGCCGATTTGAGGATGCGAGCGCAGCGAGTGTCTCCCCAAGCGATCCCGGTTTCGACGAGCATGCCCTGTTTGACCACCAGCATCCCCGTTTCGGCCAGCCCCTGGTGCGAGCCGCCGTCGCGGTCGAGCTGGTGCACTCGGCCACACTGGTGCACGATGATGTGATCGACGGTGCGCAGTTGCGGCGCGGGCACCCCTCGGTGGTTGCGCGGGCGGGCCGTCGCACGGCGATTGCGACCGGCGATCTGCTCTTCTCACGAGCCTTTGCGGAGTTGGCGCGCAATGGCGATATTGCGCAGCTGCGTGCTCTCTCGGACGCGAGTTCGGCGCTGGCCGAGGGCGAGCTCCTGCAGCGCGAGGACGCCTACGCCCCGCGAGTCGCGGTGGAGCGCTACCTGCGCCGCTGTGAGCTGAAGACGGCAGCGCTGTTTGAGGCGGCGTGCTGTCTGGGAGCGCTGGTGGCAGGCGGAGGCGGAGCGAGCGCATCGGCCGGGGCGCTGGCGGAGGCGCTCGGGGCGTTTGCGCGACGCATCGGCCTGGCTTTCCAGCTGCTCGACGACGTGCTCGACGTCTCTGGCCCGGTGGAGCGCACCGGCAAGCCGCGTGGAACCGACCTGCTTGATGGCACCGTCACGCTGCCGCTGATTCTCGCGCGCGAGCGTGACGAGCGTTTGGCGAAGGTCGATCTGGCCTCGCTTGATGGCCCCGAGCAGGCCGGTGAGCTGTGCGACCGAATCGCCGCGACCGGCGCGCTGCAAGAGGCCCGCGAGCGGGCGCTGGCGCTGGTCGCCGAGGCGAAGGCGATGCTGCCGGCGCTTCTCCCCAACGGCCGCGCGACGTTGCTGGATCTCGTCGCCGACGCGGTGGTCGAGCGCTACCGCTGAGCGATCAGAAATCGCAGGGCTGAATCAAATCGGCGTCGAGCGCGCGGATGAAGAGGTCGATCTCCTCGGCCATGTTGGCGTGCGTGACGCGCTGCAGGTCGCTGAGTAGCGATCCGGCGGCGCGGTCGAGCTCGTCGTCGAGCTCTTCCACCGCCTCCTGCTCGAAAACGCCCTCGCGCGTGGCCTCGCATTCGGGGCAGCGCAGCAGGATCCGCCACTGCCGCTCGCCGGCTTCGGCCCAATCCACTGGATGGACGAGCTCGCCGCCGCAGTAGAAGCAGACGTGGAGCGGCTCCGCCGCTGGATCGGCCTGCCGCTGGTCGGTGTGGGCGGGTCCAAGCGAAGGCGGCGCGGGGTTGTCCAGATAGACGACCTCGATCTGCTTGCCGCTGGGCAGCTGCACGTGATGGCGGGTTTGGTGATGGCTCTCGTCGGCGGGCATTGCGTTCCTCGAACGAGTCATCGACTGCCCTCGGGGCGGTCTTTAGTGCGTGCGCACGAATGCCGAGGTTTGCCCACCTCCAACCACGGACAACCCGCTCGATGACCTCGGTCGCGATATATGGTGAGAGGCAGATATGGCCACCGCGATCCGCACGATCGGCCACGAAGACCGCCTCAGCCTCGTCGAGCATCTCGAAGAGCTGCGTACGCGGCTGATCGTCAGCGGCGTCGTGCTCGGGGTCGTGTTCGGCGTCTGCCTGTGGCAGAACCACGCCCTGCTGCACCTGATCAACCGCCCGTACGAACGCGAGAAGCAGGGCCAGGTCGCAAAGGGCGAGGGTCCAACCGGCCAGGCGGTGCTCGCGCAGCAGGCGGTGCTCAAAGTGTCCGGGGAGGTGCAGAGCATCGTCCGGATCCTCGCTGCGCCCGGCACCCACCTGCCCGCGGCGGTTCGTGCGCAGCTGACGGACGAGCTCGCCGGCCTGCGCGCCGCCACGGCCGAGATTCCGTCCGCTCCCCCCGCGGAAAAGCTGACGACGCTGGGGGTCGGCGAGCCGTTCACCACGACGCTCACGGTCGTCTTCTTCTTCGCGCTGATCATCTCGCTGCCGGTGATCCTGTTCGAGCTGTACGGCTTCGTGTTGCCCGCGCTGCAGCCGAGTGAGAGACGCGCGGTGAGGCCGCTTCTGCTCGCGGTCCCGTTCCTCTTCGCGACGGGCGTGGCGTTTGGCTACTTCGTCGTGCTGCCCGCTGCGCTGCGCTTCCTCGTGAACTTCAACAGCAGCGAGTTCAACATCATCGTGCAGGCCAACCCCTACTACCAGTTCGCCGCAACGGTGCTGCTGGCGATGGGGCTCGTCTTCCAAGTCCCCGTTGTGATCCTGGGGGCCACACGGGCGGGACTCGTGACGCCCGAGCAGCTGCGCAAGGGCCGCCGCTATGCGATCGTGGCGTGCGCGGCGGTCGCGGCCTTCCTGCCGGGAGATGCCGTCACGTTGATCCTCGAGACCGTCCCCCTCTACATTCTCTACGAGGCGAGTATCCTGTTGGCATCGTTCGTTGCGCGACGCGACGCGGCGCGGGGTGGAGCACAGGCGACGGCTGGGAGCCTTCGGCGGGATCCACCGTCCTCGCCAGGTGCGGACGCCGACGAGGGTGGGCCGGACGCTCCCGGTGGGGGCGGGCCACCGGTCACCAGCCCCCCGGAGTCCAGCGCGACAACCACGAACAACGACACCGACCCCAGCGTGAACGCCATAATCGACCACATGGACAGGAAGCTCACCGACTGATGCTCTTCGACCTGCGAGCCCGCGGCCGACGCAAAACCGTGCAGGTCGTCTACCTGGGCCTCGCCCTGCTGTTCCTGCTGGGCTTCGTGGGCTTCGGCGTGGGCGTCGGCGGCGGCGGCGGCGGGATCTTCAACGCCCTCACCGAAAACGGCGGCTCCAACAGCGCCAACTTCGCCGCCAAGGTGGCGGCTGCGGAAAAGCACACCAAGCAGCACCCGACCGAAGCGGCTGCCTGGAGGTCGCTCGTCGAAGCGCAGTTCCATCAGGCGAGCGAACCCGGCAACATCGCCACGGTGGGGGAAACCGAAAAATACACCGCGCAAGGCAAGGCGCTGCTCACCAAGCTCGCGAAGTCGTGGAGCACCTATCTCGAGCTTGCAGCCGCCCACCCGGACACCGAACTGGCGGCGCGGATCTCCGGCATCTTCGGCGAACAGGCTCTCAATCAGCCAGCGTCCGAAACACAGGCGCTGCAGGTTGCGGTCAAAGGCAACCCCACCGTGCGCCTGTACTCGGCGCTCGCCGTGTCCGCATACAAAGCCGGCAACCTGAAGGTGGGCGACGCCGCGGCGCGCAAGACGGTCAGCCTGGCGCCGGTGGCCGAACGCGCGAAAGTAAAGAAGTACCTGGCCGAACTCCGGAAGAACCCGCTCAGCCACACGCCTGCCACGATCACCAAAGGTGCTAACGGAACTCTGGTCGCGACGCAGGGCGGTAAGACCTACACCGTCAAGTCGAACGGCAAAGGCGGGTATGTCAGCGCCACTCCAAAAGTCGGCGCCACGCCGACGGCGGCGAAAGGCGCCGCGGGGAAGGCCGGTGCCACCTCGTCCACGCCTGCCGCCGGGCTCACCTCCAGCACTCCCGGGCAGACTTCGAGCACCGGGAAGAAATAGGCCCGCCCCGAGCGCGTGGCGGGCAATCCGGACCCCGAGATGGCCGCTCGGCCACGGCAGGGCGCACCCGCCGACGAGCCGGAGGACTCCCCCCGCTACTCCGCGCGCCTGCTGGTCGCCTGCCCCGATCGGCCGGGCATCGTGGCAGCCGTCTCCGGCTTCCTGTTCGAACTGGGGGCGAATATCGTCTCCTCCCACCAGTACTCCACGGACCCCACCGGAGGCCGGTTCTTCCTGCGCACCGAGTTCTTCCTCGAGGATCTGCTCGACTCCAAGCACGCACGCGAGCGTCTGCGGGAGCGCTTCGACGCGGAGGTGGCGGCGCGCTTTCAGATGGAGTGGGAGCTGCGCTTCTGGGGCCAGCGCCGTCGCATGGCGATCCTCGTCTCCCGCCGCGACCACTGCCTCGTGGATCTGCTGTGGCGCTGGCGCCGCGGCGAGCTCGATGCGGAGGTCGTGGCCGTGATCTCCAACCACCCCGACCTCGAGTCCCACGCGCGGGGAGCCGGCGTGCCCTTCCACCACGTGCCGGTCGAGCCCGCCGGCAAGGCGCGGGCGGAGGCGCGGCTGCTGGAGCTGCTGGCGGGCAGCGCCGATCTCGTGGTGCTCGCCCGCTACATGCAGATTCTCAGCGGCGACTTCCTGAAGCGCGTGGGTGCGCCGGTGATCAACATCCACCACTCCTTCCTCCCGGCCTTCCCCGGTGCGGAGCCCTACCGCCGCGCCCGCGAGCACGGGGTCAAGTTGATCGGCGCCACCGCGCACTATGTCGTAGAGGAGCTCGACGCCGGCCCGATCATCGAACAGGGCGTCGAGCGCGTCGACCATCGCCAGAGCATCGTCGACCTCGAACGCGTCGGTCGCGACATCGAGCGCATGGTGCTCGCTCGCGCGGTCGCGCTGCACCTCGACGACCGCGTGATCGCCGACGGTGGGCGAACAGTGGTGTTCTGAGGGGCGCGTGGGACCTGGGACGCGGCCGGCGGATGACCTGGGCTAAAATGCCACCTCCTCAGGGATGTCCTACCGTCGCGTCCCCGCGGGCCGTTAGCTCAACCGGCAGAGCAGGGGCCTCTTAAGCCCAAGGTTGCAGGTTCGATTCCTGCACGGCCCACTTGACGAATCCACAGTAAGCAAGGCAAAAACTAACGGCGGTGGCCTCATGCGGAAACGAGATCATCCCGCTTGGGTACCCGCCTTGGGTACCAAACAGTTGTGTGCGTTCGTGGAAGCGGCTCGCTGGGGTGTGCTTGCTGCGGCGCCGCGCCTCCGCTTTAGGCATGTTGCGGACTGGTGGGTCGAGCGTTTCGAGCGGCGGGTAGCCGTTGGGCAGCGGTGCGAGCGCACCCTCGAGTTCCTGCCGCCACCACCTGGAGCACCATCTGCTGCCCGCGTTTGGCGGGCGGTTGTTGCGCGAAATCACAGTCAAGGACGTCGCCAGGGCACTTGATGACCTCCGCGAAATGGGTTACGCGGAGAACACCATCGTAGGCGCGCTCTCGACGCCGCAGTGCGTCAGAGCTGTATGGGTGTTGACAAGTGGGAGGGGTTGGTGTACGGTCATTTTTGTCATGGTCATCCTTTGTGGGGGCCGGGCGTACATAGGGTCTGGTTGGGGTCATACTGCCTCGGTGGTTGACGTCAAGCGCTTGCAGGGTGTCGGTTTGGGAGAGGGCTGGGTCACGATGCATGAGGGAGCAGGGGTTTAGCGTGAGTTCGGTGAGAACAGACGTTCGGAGAGGTGCTGGGCGCCGGGGAAGGGCTGATGCTAGATGCGCCAGCTTGGCGCTGTCGCATCTCTCTCTCTCTCTCTCTCTCTTGGGGTCTAGGGCCGGCAGCTAGAAGGCGTCGTTCGGCGCGAGCGCGCCGCCTGGGCTCTCCGCTACGGGGGGAGGGCGCCTGTGTGTGCTGTCGGGGGTGGCTTGGTGGGTCGCCCTGGGGTGGCTTTGAGTGTTTGCCTGGGGGGCGGGGTCGTTCTCGTTGCGGTCGGGCTCATGAGTCTTTCGCTGGGTTGCTGCGGGGGGTGGTGTAGGTGCCCCGGGCGAGTGGGCGTTCTGGTGGCGGGCAGGTACGCGCTAGTGGTTTGGCGCGTGTACGCGAGGCGGGCCGGGGTGAGCGGCTGACGGGTGGGGGTGTGCCGCGTCGGCAGGTCGCTGAGATTCAGCGTTCGCGGTTGCTGGCGGCGGCGGTGAGGGCTACGGATGAGCGTGGTTATGCGAATACGACGGTCGCGGATATCGTCGCGCGTTCGCGGCTTTCGCGGCGCACGTTCTATGAGATGTTCGCTGATCGCGAAGAGTGTTTGGCGGCGGTTCTGGAGGATGCTCTCGCGCTGATCGAGGCGGAGTTGGACCAGGCCTCTCTGGGGGGCCTCTCGTGGCGTGAGCGGCTGCGTAGGGGGCTGTGGACGATCCTTGAGTTTTTTGATCGTGAGCCGGTGCTCGCCCGTGTTTGTGTGGTGGGGGCGTTGAGTGGTGGCCCTGCGGTGTTGGAGCGTCGTGAGGAGGTCCTCGCTGGGCTGGCGCGGGTTGTGGGTGAGGGCCGCGTTCAGGGTGGCGCTCGTGCGCGGGAGTGCACTTCTCTGACCGCGGAGGGCTTGGTGGGTGCTGCGATGGCGATCCTTTACGCGAGGCTTCTGAAAGGTCAGCGTGAGCCGTTGACTGGCCTGCTGGGTGAGCTGATGGGGATGATCGTGTTGCCCTATCTCGGCCCGGCTGCGGCGCGGCGTGAGCAGGCTCGTCCCGAGCCGGTGAGGAGCCTCGCGCTCGTGCGGGCCGCGGCCGTTTCGGTCAGGGGGCAGCCGGATCCGTTGGATGGTGTCCCGATGCGTTTGACGTATCGCACCGCGAGGGTGCTGGAGGGGGCGCGGGAGCACCCGGGGGCGAGCAACCGCCAGGTCGCGGACCACGCGGGGATCCAGGACCCCGGCCAGGTCTCAAAGCTTCTGCGTCGCCTGGAGCGTCTCGGGCTGCTCGCGAACACCGGCCACGGCGCGCATCTGAAGGGCGAGTCCAACGCCTGGAGTCTGACCGCGAAGGGCGAGCAGGTCACACGGAGCATCCAGATGCATACCCCATCTCAGCGCGAGGCCGCGTGATGCTGCGCGTGGGAGGTGTCAAAGGCACCAGTGCGTCCTTTCATTCCACAAACAGGCCGGTTGACATCCAGCCAGGTTGCGTAGCTGACACATCTCTCTCGCACCACCCAAGAAAGGCACAAGCATGAGTGAGCCACGGGTCTTAGTCGCGTCCCTCTTCAACCGCCCCGGCGCCGCCCGGAGCCAGAAAGCGGCCCGTCGAGCGCTCGGTACGTCCGGTCGCGCGCTGCTGTTGGTGGTCCTCTCGTGCGGCGCGCTGCTGGGGGTTGGCGCCGTGCCGGCGTCGGCGGCGGTCACCCACGAGTTCGAGTTCAACTTCAACGGCTCAGACGTAACCGACACGCCGACCGGGCCGTTCTCGGATCCTGGGGCCGAGGCCTTCGATCAGGCTGGGGCTGCCGTCTACGTCCTCGACTTCGGCCGCTCCGTCGTCGACAAGTTCAACGCCGCTGGCGCGTATGCCGGTGTTCAGATTACTGGTGCGTCCACGCCGGCCGGGTCGTTTTCCTTCGGATTTACCTCGGGCGTCGCGGTCGACAACTCCGGTCTGGGCACGGACGCGTCCAATCGGGATGTGTACGTGGCCAACACGAATGACAACGTGGTCGACAAGTTCACCGCCTCGGGTACGTTTGTGTGCCAGATCACTGGGGAGGGGAGCGCGAGCACCGATCCGACTCATGAGTGCTCGACCAGCGAGGCTGGGGTGGGGTCGATCACTCCGACCGGTCTGGCGGTGGACTCGAGCGGCAACGTGTTCGTGGCCGATTCCGCGCACGACGTCGTCGATGAGTTCGACTCGGCGGGCAACTACACGGGCCATCAGATCCCCGGTTCGCACATCACCAATCCGGCGACGATCGCGCTCGATTCGAGCGGCAACCTGTATGTGACGAACTTTTTATCCAACGTGGTCGAGTTCGATGCCACGGGCGCGTTCGTGAGGACGCTGGATAGCAACTCCTCCTCCCTTAGCGTCGCTGTCGATCCGGCCACCGCTCACGTGTATGTCGCCGAGTACGCTAGTCAGACGCCGATCGCGGAGTATGACCCGTCGGGCAACCTGGTCGACACGTTCGGCCGTGAAGGTGAAGTATCCGTTGGGCTGGCGGTGCGCGGCTCGAGCGGTGAGGTCTACGCCGATGACTACGTGAACGCCGTGGTCGACGTGTTCGGGTCCGACGTCGTGGTCCCAGACGTCACTGCCACCGCGGCCACCGAACTCAAGCAGTTCACCGCGACGCTGAACGGCGAAGTCGGCCCGGCCGGCGGCGGGAACGTGAAAAGCTGCCAGTTCGAATACGTGACCCAGGCCCACTTCGAAGCCGAAGGGTTCGAAGCAGCTGAGGAAGCCCCCTGCTCGCCGGCCACCCCGTACGCCAGCGTGACCGATGTCAGCGCGAGCCTGTCCGCTCTTTCGCCGGATACCACGTACCACTTCCGGGTTGCGGCAAGCAACTCGAACGGAGTCGTCAGCTACAGCTCCGATCAGACGCTCACCACGCCTGCCTTGGCGGTGACCGGCCAGGCCAGCAACGTGACCGGCAAGAGCGCGACGCTCAACGGGACGGTCGACCCGGATGGCGCGACGATCACCGAATGCCACTTCGAATACGGCCCGACAACACGCTACGGCCAAAGCCAGTCCTGCGCGAGCACGCCGTCGGGCTCGAGCCCGGTTGCGGTAAGCGCCGACATCACCGGCCTTGCGGAAAACACGACCTATCACTTCCGACTGGTGGCGGCCTACTCGGACGGCTCCAACGCCGGCTCCGACGCCGGCTTGGATGAAACGTTCACGACGCTGACCAGCCCGCTGATCGACGCCGCCTACACCACCAACCTGACCGAAAGCTCGGTCGATCTGAACGCTGAAATCAACCCGATGGGGTTCGATACGACCTACCACTTCGAGTGGGGCACCAGCACGAGCTACGGCAACAGCGTGCCCGTGCCGGACGCGGACATCGGCTCGGGGTCGAGCGATGTGCTCGTCAGCCAGCATCTCAGCGGCCTCAGCGCGAACACGACCTATCACTGGCGGGTAGTGGCGACCAACTCGATCGGCACCACCGAAAGCCAGGACCACACGTTCGTCTACCAGACGGCCACGCCCTCCGCCGTGGGCTGCCCGAACGAACAGCTGCGGGTGGAAAATGCCTTGTCGCTCTCGTTGCCCGACTGCCGCGCCTACGAGCAGGTCTCGCCCGTCGACAAGAACGACAGCGACGTCAAGAACGACTTCGAAGGCAATACTTCGCAGCAGAGCTCTGTGAACGGGGAACGGGTCTTCTACGAATCCGATGGCGCTTTTCCTGGGTCGCCGGAGGGAATCATAGTGAACCAGTATCTCGCCTCGCGGGGAGCGAGCGGTTGGTCGACGCGACCGGTCGATCTCCCGCTGACCTCGATCCATGGTCCGGGGGGACCATATGTGGAGTATTCCCTACCGCTCTCGCCCGATCTGTCGACTGGTGTCATCAGGACCGCCCAGGCGCTTGTCGCAGACGCCCCGGGCCCCGAAATTTGGAACCTCTACGTCGGCCATCTCCTCACGGGCTCCTACGAACTGGTGACGGACGTCAACCCGCCGAACGAGACCGGCGCCAACTCCGAAATAGTCCCTGTGGGGGCCTCGACCGACTCCAGCCACGTCATCTTCTATGCCAACGACGCCCTGACGCCAGAAGCATCGTGGCCCACCCACGGCTTCGAATACAATCTGTATGAGTGGGTGGAAGGCCAGCTGCATCTCGTCGGCCTGATCCCGACCTCGGGCGCGAGCTGCACCGGGGCGGAATGCACCCCCGCGGGCGGGGTGGAAGCCGGAGGGCGAAATCCGGCGACTCCCACCCTTGCCGAACACGCGATTTCCGCCGACGGCTCGCGGATCGTCTTCTCCACCGGCCACGAAGAATCCGAAAAGCACATCTACGACCGCCTGAACGCCACCACGACGGTTGACGTCTCCGCCTCCCAACGCACCTCTCCCGAACCCGGTAGCCCGAGCGCGCACTACCAGGATGCGAGCGTCGACGGCTCCCACGTCCTCTTCACCAGCGAAGGGGCGCTGACCAACGACGCCGTCCCCGGCAGCGGAGAGAACCTCTACGACTACGACGTCGAAACCGGCCAGCTGACCGATCTCACCGCTGCCAACGAAGCCGGGGTCCAGGTCCTCGCCGGGATCAGCGAAGACGCTTCACACGTCTACTTCGTCGCCGACGGCGTCCTCGCCGCCAACTCGAACTCGCACGGCGGCACGGCGGTCGCCGGACAGCCGAACCTCTACCTCTGGAACGGCGGTCAGACGACCTTCATCGCCACCACCTACATCACCAACGAAGTCTCAGAGCAGCCCACCCGGGTGACTCCAGACGGCGCCTACCTCGCGTTCAACTCGACGGCGAGCCTGACCGGCTACGACAACACCGACGCCAACACCGGCAACCCCGAAACAGAGGTCTACCTCTACGACGCCGCCGCGAACCGGCTGATCTGCGCGTCGTGCAACCCGAGCGGGGCAAGGCCGATCGGGCCCTCGGAACTCCACTGGGCCGGGTCGCAGGTGTACCGGCCGCACAACCTCAGTGCGGACGGCAGCCGCCTGTTCTTCACCTCGCGCGACGTCCTCCTCCCGGGCGACACGAACGGCCTCTACAACGTGTATGAGTGGGAGGCCGACGGGTCCGGCAGCTGCCAGAGCTCCACTTACAGCGGCGGCTGCCTGTACCTGATCTCGAACGGCAGCGCCGCCTCGAATTCCTACTTCGCCGACGCCAGCGCGAGCGGCAACGACCTCTTCTTCGAGACCGGCGCTTCGCTCGTCGGCCAGGACGAAGACAGCTACAACGACCTCTACGACGCGCGTGTCGACGGTGGCTTCGCCTCGCAGGACAAACCGGTCGTGCCGCCGGCCTGCACGTCGCTGGAAGGGTGCCTGTCGCCGCTGAGCGAACCGCCCGCGCAATTGAGCGTTGCCTCGGCGGAACTTCAAGGCCCGGGGAACCTCGTCACCCCGCCTGAAGTGCCCACAACAGCGGTCAAAAAGACAGCTGCCCAGATCCGAGCCGAAAAGCTCACCAAGGCACTCAAAGCCTGTAAGAAGCAGCCGAAGAAGAAGCGAGCTAAGTGCCAGAAGCAAGCGAACAAGAGCTTTGGAAAGGCCAAGTGATTATGTTTATTGCTAATAAGTCTCTAAGGGCCCTGGGAACTCTTTCTAGCTTTGTGCTGGCGCTGAGCTGTGTGGTGGCGGGCGTGTGCCTGCTCACGGCCAGCCCCGCGGTTGCGTCCCCGCCGACGCCGGCCTGGGGCATCTTCGCCACCTCGCAGCCCACCAACTTCGTGCCGGGTGAACCCGCTGCTTACTCGATCAAGATCACGAATGTCGGCAGCGGACCGACCGATGGCAGCGAAGTGACGATCACCGACACGCTCCCGAACGGGCTGACGCCGACGGATTGTGAACATGCAAACTCCTGCTCGATCTCGGGCCAGACCGTCACCTGGACCGATACGGGCGTGTTCCAACCCGGTGAGATCGCATACCTAATAATCCACGTGGCCAAGGTGGAAGTGGCGCCGACCGTCGAAGGGACCGTCACCAACACGGTGGCGGTCAGCGGCGGCGGTGCGCAGCCCCTCTCGACCACCGAACCGACCACGGTCGGCTCGGCGCTGCCGTTCGGTCTTGCGAGCTTCAGCGCCCCGGCGGTCTTCCCGGACGGCACGCCGGACACCCAGGCCGGCGGCCACCCGTATTCGTTCACGACGAACATCTCCCTCAACACCACCGGAAGCGAACACGGGAACTTCCTCGGAGACCCGAGCGAGGTCAGCGGCGAAGTCAAGGACATCCTGGTCGGCCCGCCGCTGGGGCTGATCGGCAACCCGCAGGCGATCCCGATGTGTACCCAGGACCAGTTCAGAGAACAGGTCTGCCCGCCAAGCTCCCAGATCGGGGTGAGCCACATCAACCTCTCTGGTGGCGTAACCTGTCCTCATTGCGCCGGCGTAGGACCGATGGTAACCGGGGTCTACAACATGGTCCCGCCGACCGGAGTCCCGGCCCAGTTCGCCTTTGGCTACAACATCGGTGGTATTCACGTGCGAACGCGCTTGAACGCCCGGCTGCACAGCGGCGGGGACTACGGCGTGACCGTCGTGGCCAGCGGCATCTCGCAGACAGGCTCGGTGATGGAAACCCCGGTCACCCTCTGGGGGGTGCCGGCGGACCCGAGCCACGACGACCAACGGTGCGAGAATATCGGGGGGCTAGAAGCGGTGTGCACCGGCCCTCCGGGCACCAATGAAGGCCCGAACCCTTCGACCGCGCCGTTGAAGCCGTTCCTCACTATGCCGACGGCCTGTCCGGGCACGCCGCTGCGGACGTCGATTGAAGTCGACTCTTGGCAGGAACCGGGCAATTTCGTCTCCCGGGAAGCGACGCAGGCTGCCGTGGAAGGCTGTGGCAAGCTTCCTTTCGAACCGGGTTTGGAAGCGCGGCCGACGAGCACGCTCGCCGATTCGCCGAGTGGTTTGAATGTTGATCTGCACGTGCCCCAGCCGGAAGGCTGTAAGGAAGAAGGCGGGGGGGTGCAGTGCGAGCTCGCGGAGGCTGAGTTGAGGGATGCGACGGTGGTGTTGCCGGCGGGGATGGTCGTTGATCCGTCTTCGGCTGATGGGTTGGAAGCGTGTTCGGAGGCGCAGGTTGGTTATCTGGCGCAGAAGAGTGTGGAAGTGGGCTATCAGCAGTTCACGTCTGGACCGGCGGAATGCTCGAACGGGGCGAAGGTCGGCACTGTTGAAGTGTTCACGCCGCTCGTGAATCATCCGTTGCTTGGTGGCGTGTATGTCGCGGCGCAGGATGCTAACCCGTTCGGATCGTTGTTGGCGTTGTATGTTGCGGTGTATGATCCGGCTTCGGGTGTGGTTATCAAGCTGGCGGGGAAGGTCAGTCTTGACCCGGTGACGGGCCGGTTGACGACGACGTTTGATGAAAACCCGCAGTTGCCGTTCAGTGATTTCAAGCTTGATTTCTTCGGCGGGTCGCGTGCGGCGTTGACGACACCGCTTGTGTGCGGGTCGTATGCGGCCAGCGGTGTTTTGACGCCGTGGAGCACGCCGGAAGGCAAGGATGCTGAACCGTCGAGCCTGCCGTTCGGTGTGACCGCGCCGGGTGGTGGGGCGTGCGTGGGTAGTGAAGCGCAGGCGCCGAATGCTCCCGTGTTTGAAGCGGGCATGGCGAGCCCGGTCGCGGGCTCCTACTCTCCGTTCGTGCTCCAGCTGAAGCGCGAAGATGCTTCGCAGCGTTTCGGTGGGTTGAGTGTGACGTTGCCGCCGGGGTTGCTCGGGAAGATCGCGGGGATCGAACAGTGCTCGCAGGCCGATATTGAAGCGGCTCAGGGGCGCAGTCATGAAGGCGAAGGTGCTGTGGAGCTCGCTGATCCGTCGTGTCCGGCTGGCTCTGAAGTCGGGGTGGTGCATGTCGGTACGGGCTCCGGTGCTCCGGAGTACGTGGCGGGCCATGCGTATTTTGCTGGTCGGTATGAGGGCGCGCCGTTTAGTTTGGTGATCGTGACGCCGGCGCTCGCGGGCCCATTTGATTTCGGGAGTGTCGTTGTGCGGGCGGCTTTGTATATCGCCCCGAGCACAGCGCAGGTGACGGTCAAGAGCGATGCGTTCCCGAGGGTCCTGGATGGGGTACCGCTGGACATTCGCGATGTCAGCGTGGATATGAATCGCAGCCAGTTCACGTTGAACCCGACGAGTTGCGCGACGATGGCCGTGACTGGGGAAGAGTTGAGCACGGCGGGGAGTACCGCGGTCCTCTCAGATCGTTTTCAGGCTGGTGGTTGCGCGACGCTGCCATTCAATCCGTCGTTCACGGCCTCCACGAGCGGGCAGGCGAGTAGAGTGCAGGGCGCGAGCCTCAATGTCAAGCTCGTCGCGAGCCCCGGGGAAGCGAATGTCGGCAAAGTCGACGTGCAGCTCCCCAGCCAGCTTCCCTCGCGTCTGACCACGCTGCGGAAAGCGTGTACCGAAGCGCAGTTCAACATCAACCCGGCGGGGTGCCCGGCAGCGTCGGATGTCGCGACCGCGACCGTGCATACTCCGATCCTGAACGTGCCTCTCACGGGGCCGGCGTACTTCGTCTCCCACGGTGGCGCCGCATTCCCTGAGCTCGTGCTGGTACTCCAGGGCGAAAACGTCACGATCGACCTCGCCGGCGACACCGACATCAAAGGCGGCGTCACGTACAGCCGTTTCGAAGCGGTCCCCGACGCGCCCTTCACGAGCTTCGAACTGAACGCGCCTCAAGGGCCGTATTCGATTCTCGGGGCGAACCTGCCAGCGAGCGCTAAATACAGCCTCTGCGGGCAGAGCCTGACGATGCCGACGGTCCTCACGGGCCAGAACGGGGCCGTCGTCAAACAGACCACGAAGCTCGGGATTACTGGATGCCCTCCCACCCGCGCGAAGGTCGTCGAGAAGGCCCTGACGCGCGCGCAGAAGCTGAAGGCCGCGTTGAAGGTGTGCCGCACGAAAGACCGTGGTAAGAGCAAGGCGAAGCGGCGTAAGCGCGAAACGTGCGAAAAGGCCGCCCAGCGGAAGTACGGCCCGGTCGAGAAGACGAAGGGCCCTAAGAAGCGCGCGGGCGAGAAGTCGAAGGGGGGGAAGTGAGGTGAGAGGTATCCGTCGCCTGCTTCTCACGGCTGCGTGCCCGGTCTTGCTGGCGCTCGTGTGTGCCACGCCCGCGCTGGGCGCGCAGGCGTGGTGGCATGTGGATTCCGGTTCGCGTCCGGCGAGTATTCCCGCGGGTGGTAGTGGGGAGCTTGTCGTGACGGTTGAGAACGTGGGTGACGCGCAGGCGCTCGGTCAGGTCACGGTCACGGACGTGTTGCCGGGCGGGTTGCGGGCGGTGGAAATCGCGGGTGTGCAGCCGGCGCGCCAAGAGTGCGTCGCGGTGAAAGGCGAAGGAGGGAGGTACAAGAACTCCACGTGCGCCGAAGAAGTCAAAGAAGAACCTCCGCCCGGCTCGGGGAAGTTCGAAAAAGGGGGCTTCGAAAAGGTTCCCCCGCCGATAGGGGAAACCGTCCCGATTTCGTGCTCGCTTGAACATTTGAGCTGTGAAGCACGGGGCCCGCTCGCCCCGTTCGACGCGATCGAAATACGGATCAGGGTGCAAGCGCTTCCGGGCGCGGAGAGCGGTGAAGCGAACACGGTTACGGTGTCGGGCGCAGGCGCGCGGCCTGTTCAGGTCACGCGGCCGGTCACGATCGGTCCGAGTGGCGGGTTCGGCGTGGAAGGTTATGAGCTTACGGCTGAAGCTGAAGGCGGCGGGCCGGTTACGCAGGCCGGCGCGCATCCGTTCCAGGTGACCGGCTCGATCCTGCTCGCCCAGGGAGAAGACGCCGCGTCGCTCACCAGCACGCCAAATGCGGGTCCGGCTGTTCCCGCGCGGGAAGTGGTGGCTCGTTTGCCACCGGGGTTGATCGCGAACCCGAGCGCTGTGCCGCGCTGCTTGGCTTACCAGTTCACGGAAAGCGTTGGTGGTGGCGAACAGGATCGCTGCCCGTACCAGTCGGCTGTGGGTGTCGCGTCGGTCACGTTCGATCAGGGTGGGGTGACGCGCACGGTCGCGACACCCGTGTTCAATATCGAACCCGAAGCGGGGGAACCGGCAAGATTCGGGTTCTACGTTCCCGTGGATGGTGTGCCGGTCTTCTTGAACACGAGTGTGCGCAGCGAAGGAGATTGGGGTGTGGATCTGTCTTCGAGTGAGCTCCCGCAGAATAGTGGGATCTCCGGTGTGCGTGTGACGTTTTGGGGTGTCGCGGGTAGTGCCCTGCATGACAGTGCGCGCGGGTGGGGTTGTTTGGCGGAAGCGCGTGGTCGTAGCGATGTTTATGAAGAAGCGGGGTGTGTCCATTTTGAAGAACGGGAACCGCCTGCGTTCGTGACGTTGCCGACGTCGTGCACCTCCTCGCTTGCGTCGAGCTTGGAAGCGGATTCGTGGGCGGCGCCCGGCGTGTTTCAGAGCTTCCGGGCCAGCGAACCGTTGGCGCCGTTGACGGGCTGCGGGAATGTGCCGTTTTCCCCGACGATCTCGACGGCGACGACTACGGGTTCGGCGTCCTCGCCGTCGGGGTTCGCGTTCGATTTGACGTTTAGTAGGGAAGGCCTGACGAGCGGGACGAGCATCGCGCAGTCCAATGTTGAGAAGACGGTCGTGAGTTTGCCTGAAGGTTTGACGATCGACCCGTCCGCGGGTGTGGGATTGGGAGCTTGCGCGCCCGGCCAGTATGCGGAAGTGACGCTCAGCTCGCCTGCGGGCGCGGGGTGTCCTGAAGATTCGAAGCTCGGCACGGTGGAAGTGGAAACGCCGTTGCTGTTTACGACCGTGTATGGGTCGTTGTATGTCGCGCAACCCTATGACAATCCGTTTCCTGAACCGGGGCATCCGGGTGGGTCGTTGATCGCGGTGTATGTGGTCGCGAAGAGCAGGGCCGAACGGGGGGTCCTCGTCAAGCTCGCGGGGAGGGTCGCGGCAGACCCGGCGACGGGTCGCTTGACGGTGACGTTTGAAGGCGATCCGCCGCTGCAGTTCGATCGTTTCAATTTTCATTTCCGTGAAGGGGCGCAGGCGGCGTTGATCAGCCCTCAGGCGTGCGGCACGTACACGACGAGCGCCGACCTGTTCCCGTACTCCGCGCCGGAAGATCCGCTGACGGACACGGCGTCGTTCCAGGTCACGTCGGGCTCGGAGGGCTCTGCTTGCCCGGACGGCGAGCCTCCGTTCGCTCCCACGATCAAAGCCGGGACGCTGACGAACCACGCCGGGACGTTCAGCCCGGTGTATGTGGATCTGTCGAGAACGGATGCGATGCAGTACATATCCTCGTTCTCTACCGTTCTGCCGGTCGGTTTGACGGCGGATTTGACGGGTGTGCCGCAATGCCCCGAAGCCGATGTTCAAGCAGCACGCGCGAAGACCGGGATAGAAGAGGAGCAGAATCCCTCATGTCCGGAAGCTAGCTTGATCGGACACTCCCTGGTCGGGACAGGGGTCGGTGCGATCCTCGACTACGTCCCCGGCAAGCTGTATCTGTCGGGCCCGTTCCGTGGCGACCCGTTGTCGGTCGTGTCGATCACGAGCGCTGTGGTCGGCCCGTTTGACCTCGGTACGGTCGTCGTGCGTTTCGGTTTGCATATCGACCCCTACACCGCGCAGGTATCGATCGACCCGACAGGATCGGAACCGATACCGACGATCATCGACGGGATCGTCACCCACGTCCGCGATATTCAGGTCTCCATAGACCGATCCAACTTCACGATCAACCCGACAGCTTGCGAACCGCGCCCGATATCGAGCACGTTGACGAGTAGTCTCGGAGCGCTCGCGAGCACCTCGACGCCGCTGCACCCCGAAGCGTGCAACGAACTCGCGTTCAAACCCACGTTCAAGGCGTCCACGAACGGCAAGACCAGCCGCACGGCCGGCGCGAGCCTGACCGTAAAGCTGACGATGCCGGTCAAGCTCGGTACACAGGCCAACATTCGCGAGGTGAAGGTCGAACTACCAAAACAACTGCCCTCACGCCTCACGACGCTGCAAAAAGCGTGCACCGAAGCGCAGTTCAACACCAACCCCGCCGGATGCCCTCCCGCCTCGTTCATCGGACACGCGCGCGCGGACACCCCGATCCTGCCGGTACCGCTGCAAGGCCCAGCGATCTTCGTCAGCCACGGCGGCGAAGCGTTCCCCAGCCTGATCCTCGTACTACAAGGCTACGGCTTCACGATCGACATCGTCGGCGCCACCTACATCAGCCCCCAAGGCGTCACCTCCACGACATTCAAGACGATCCCCGACGAGCCCGTCGGCAACTTCCAGATCACGATCCCGCAAGGCAACTACTCCGCGCTCGCCGCCAACGCGAACCTGTGCGAGCTCACCCGCGTGACCCACATCAAACAGAAGGAAATCCGCGACGCCAAACAGCAACGACGCCGCGCCACGATCAAGACCAGCAAGCACATCGCCGCAAAGCTCGTCATGCCGACACTATTCATCGCCCAAAACGGCGCCGAAATCCACAAGAACACCCCGATCAGCGTCACCGGCTGCCCGAAAGCGACACCGGCGAACAAGCACAAGAAGACGAAAGGGAAAGCACAAGAAGAAGTAACCCGCCGGCCGTCTCTCGAGACCCGTGCCGCGTGGAGCGCGGCTGGGATATGTGGGGACGCTGGGGACGTGTGGCCGGGCGCTACGCTGCAAGCGCGAAGTCCTGGATCAGTTGCACGGGGGGACTGCGTACGCACGGCCCATCCATCATCACAAAGCGCGCAGCGCCCCCGCTACCGCTCGCCGTCCCAGTAGTCCACCTTTCCATCGGGCCGCCGTAGCATCACCTCGTCGTCGGTATTGCCCGGCCAGACACCGATCTTGTCGCTATCCGGGTAGACGGCGACCGCCGGCTCGCGTGCGCTCGAGAACATCAGGATTCGCGCCACGGCACTGCCATGATTGGTCACCTTGTGTGCGCCGGCGGGACCTGGCGGGAAGCAGACCACCTCGCCGCGAGCAAGCTCCTCCTCGCGCTCGGGTATGCGCACGATGACGGTACCGCCGAGTACGAGGAGCCACTCCTCCTCGTACTCGTAGTGGTATGGGCATACGCTCTCGCCCGCCGGAAGCTCGTAGACCTTGGCTGCGATCGCCTCGCCTCCCACGACCTTGCTGATGTTTGCCGAGCCCGCTCGGTAGCCGTCGGGGTCGTGCTCGTCACATTCGCAGTCCACGTTGAAAGCGTTAGCTCGAAGCATCGGCCGATCTTCGCAGATGGAGCCCGATCTCCCGACCTCGTGAGCCTACGGCGTGACGATCGCGAACGAGGGGTCGGGCTCGTCCAGCAGGCCGAGCAGCTCGCCGAGCTTGGCGGCGTCGCCCTCGACGCGCAGGCGTCCCGCGCCGAACAGCTCCGCCACCGGAGTGATCCCGGCGAACAGCTCGTTCAAGGCCGCGCGCTCGACGATCACGGTGGCATCCGCCTGCGGATCGTGCCGATCGGCGGAGTGAATCAGCACCCCGTTGCTGAGCTTCAGCACATGGCGCTCGTCGGTGTCGGTGAAGATCCAGTTGAAGCTCAGTTGCAGCTCCCCCGCGCGAGGGCCGTCGATGCGGATCGCCAGCACGTCGAAGAGTTGCTCGCTCGAGAGCAGGGCGACCATCTCCCTGGAGGGGGTGTTCCCGCTCTCGGTGACGCCCTCGCGCAGCTCGCGGGCACCCGTCAGGAAGAAGTTGCGCCACGGCGCGCTCTCGGCGCCGTAGGCGAGCTGCTCCAGAGCCCTGGCCTCGAGCTCGCGCGCCTGGAGGTCGGAGGGATCGGCGAACACCGCGTGAGACATCAACTCCGCCGCCCACCGGTAGTCGCCCTCGGCAAACGCGCGCTGGCCCTCTCGCAGAACGGCCTCGGCGCCGCCCATCGCACGCACGTAGCGCGTAGCGGCTTGCTCGGGCGGGTGCGACCAGAGGTGGGCGGGGTTGCCGTCGAACCAGCCCATGTAGCGCTCGTAGATGCCCTTCACATTGTGGCTGATCGTCCCGTAGTACTCGCGGCAATGCCACTCGCGCGCGAGCGCCGCCGGCAGCGTCAGCAGCTCGGCGATCTCGCTGCCGACGTAGCCCTTGTTGAGCAGGCGCAGCGTCTGGTCGTGCAGGTAGCCGTACAGGTCACGCTGCTGTGCCAGCATCTCGACGATGCGCTCCTGTCCCCAACGTGGCCACTGGTGCCCGGCGAACAGCGCCTCGGTGTGCTGGCCGAACAGGTCGATCGCCTCGCCCAGGTAACGCGACCACAAGCGCGCGTCGCGTACCAGGGCGCCGCGTGGGGTGGTGATGTTGTGGAGGTTGTGGGTGGCGTTCTCGGCGATGCACAGCGCGCGGTGGTTGGGAAACAGGAAGTTCATCTCCGCCGGCGCCTCGCTGCCGGGGGTCATCTGGAAGATCATCTCGATTCCGTCGATCGTCTCTTCCTGACCGGTGCGTGCGATCTCGCGCGTGGGGGGCACGATCCCGATTGAGCCGGTGGAGACGGTCATGCCCAGGCCGGTGCCCACCTGGCCGCGCGGGCCGCGCCGCAGCGCCGTGCCAAACATGTATGCCGCGCGACGGGCCATCGCGGTGCCCGCGTACACGTTCTCGCTGATCGCATGCTCCAGGAAGCCCTCTGGTGCCAGCACCGGAATCCGCCCGGCAGCGACGTCCTCGACATCGATCACGCCCAGCGCCCCGCCGAAGTGGTCGACGTGGCTGTGGGTGTACAGCAGGCCCGTCACCGCTCGTGGCCCGCGGTGCTCGCGATACAGCGCCAGTGCCGCCGCTGCGGTCTCGGCACAGATCAGGGGATCGATCACGAGCACGCCCTCGCGGCCCTCGACGATCGTCATGTTGGAAAGGTCGAGGCCGCGCACCTGGTAGATCCCAGGGACGACCTCGAACAGGCCGTGGATCGCGTTCAGCTGCGCTTGACGCCATAGGCTCGGGTTGACGGTGTCAGGGTACTCCTCCGCGAGGAATGCGTAGGACTCCATATCCCACACCACACGTCCTCCCGTCCCGGTGACGAGCGCGGGCGAAAGCGCCGCGACGAAGCCGCGACGCGCGTCTTGGAAGTCCTCCCGGTCGTCGAGCGGCAGGCACATCCGAATTCCTTGGTTGGCCTCGGCGATGTGGTGAGTCGCGCCTGCGTCGTCGAGTGCCCCGCTGTCGCTCATCTGCCCGTTTTGCTTGTCGCGACTCGGGGGCATTGAGTAAGGCTACGGTCGTGTACCGTGTTGGTCAAGACCTTGCTCGCAATGTTTCCGATCGGCAGTCGAAGGCTCGGAGGTCCCTGCCGCAGTGCCTCGGCGTTCTCAGTGCTCAGCGCTGTGCGATCGCCTCGGCAGCGGCCTCGCTGCCGATGAACGGAGCGAGGACTATGTAGCCGACGTGGTCGGCGAGCTCGGGCAGCCGGCGGGTTTGGCCCCGCAGGATGTAGTCGTAGAGCAGCTCGAACACCCCTCCGACGATCGCCTCGCCCACAATCGGCGTGGAGGTTTGCGAGGGGGCACCCTCGCCGAGGTCCATGTCGAGCAACTCGGCGTAGGCGGCGTTGGCCTCCGCCACGCGGCCGGCGACGTGGGGGTAGGCGATCAGGATGTCCACACACGACAGGTGCGCGAGCGCGGGCTCTGAAGCGAGAAACTCGAGCAGCGCCAGCGCACCCGCACGCACGCCCCCGATCCAATCGGTCTGGTGGGCGAGTGCCCGGTTGACTGCTGCTTTGGCCCGGGTGTGGCCAACCTCGAAGGTGGCGAGGAACGCTTCCTCCTTGTTCTCGAAGTGGCTGTAGAAGGTTTGCAGCGAGACTGCGGCCGCCGCGGCGATGTCCTCCAGGCTCAGCGCCTGGTAGCCGTCTCTGGCGGTGAGTTTGGCGATCGCATCGAAGATTCGCTCACGCTGATTGAACTCCACGAACCCGCGCGGAAGGTTGTGCTCGCCGCGCGGCAGCCCCCGCACCCCCCACGGCGCCGGCGGCGAGAGGGTCCCGGGTGCACGCCCGCCCTCCAGCCAGCGCGGCTTGTATGGGCGGGGCCGCCGCGGGACTCCGGGCGGCGTGGGGTAGTAACAGTCGATCCACTCCATCAGCTCCGGAACAATGCGCGTGAGCTCGGCTTTCAGCGACTTGTTGGAGCGCTCTTCGCGCACGCGCGTGTAGATGATCTTGCGCAGTGCCCCCACCACCGCGCGGGCCACCGGATCGGGCACCGTCCCAGTCCCCGGCGCGCGCTCGAACCCGGCGCTGATGAAGAGTTCGAAGCGGGTTGCCCCATCCGCCCAGCGCTGCACCCCGATTTCGCCGGAGGCGCCCATCTCGACGCAGATCAGGCGCGCGGCGTCGGGACGTTCCGCGATCGCGTCGAACAGTGCGCGGATGATTCCCTCCAGCTGCTCCCGCCAGGCGACCTCGGCGCCGGCGAGTCCGAGCAGCCGCTGGACTTCGGTCTCGACGACCGTGTCGTAGGTCGCCAGCAGGCAATCCTCCTTGTTGTCGAAGTGTTCGTAGAAGGTCCGCCGCGAGATGCCCGCGCGGGCGACGAGATCGGAGATCGTGGTGGCGACCACTCCGCGCTCGCTGACCGCCTGCACCATCGCTTCGAGGAGCCGCTCGCGCTGGTGTGCGACCACTCGCTCACGTGGGAGCGCCTGGGGACCGCGAGGCAGGCCCTTCTGGGGGTCTTTGCTCCGGCGTGGACGCGCTTTCCGGGTGCCATCGACGCTCCGCCGGGCGTTTGTGCTTCCGCGGCCATTCGGGTTCTTCGATCGGGACCCGTCGGCGCTGCCACGCTTGTCGGGCCCCTTGGTCTGGCGGCCATCAGCTCTCTGTTCCCCGCCCCCGCTCTGCCCCGGTCCCTCAGCCACGTGTTCCACCTTAGTGGACGGCGGGACGCGTGCCAATGGGCTTGATCGGTGGGCAGACACTACGCTTCTCTCTCGTCAGAAGTTGACAGGATGAGTAAAACATGATTTATATGTGTTTACGGGGAAGGGGTCAAGGGCAGGCAACTTGGCGAGGGGCAAAAGGGATCGGCGGGGGAAGAAGTGCAGGCAAAGGGAAGTAAACCAAAGGGTTGCTCCATATTAGTGGGGACCGTGGGGTCACAGGGCGCCGCTCGGACACGCGCTGCTCTTGCGCGAGGTTCGTTGGCCTTGTTCTGTAGGGAGCGTACTATTAGCTACTACATTACGGACCAAATCAAAGGGCTCTTTCGGCCGCGCGGGCCAATCGCGAGGGGTAGGGAGGTGGGATCGTCATGAAAATGTTCGTCTGTGAGGAGCGGCGAATGCTCCGGGCGCTGCATGCCCGGTGGCCATACCGGCGCTCGCACTGCCGCCATGATCTGCACTGGTTGGTGAGCGTGCGTCCGCGGGCAGGCTGTTACAGGCGCGGCCGGGCGCATTCGATTCCAGCGCTACCGCCGACGCGCCGGCGTCCGTGCGGTCGTTGAGCCGGCCGCGCGCCGGGGGCTGACCGCCGGGGGGCTGACCAACGACGCGAGCGCCCGCTAGGATCGAGCGCAATGACGGTGAGGCATCAACCGGTCGGTGTGCGGTCAGATGGCACGGGGATGGACGGCCGCGGTGAGCCCGAGCTGCAGCGCCTCACGATCGACACGATTCGCGGCCTGTCGATGGACGCGGTGCAGAAAGCGAATGCGGGACACCCCGGCACGGCAATGGCGCTGGCGCCCCTGGGGTATGTGTTGTTCAAGCGCGTATTGCGCGTCAACCCGCGCAACCCGCTGTGGCCGGATCGTGACCGCTTCGTGTTGAGTGCCGGGCACGCCTGCGTGCTGCTGTATTCGCTGTTGCATCTCGGCGGCTACGAGCTCTCGGCCGAGGACCTGAAGCAGTTCCGCCAGTGGGGCTCGCGCACCCCGGGGCACCCCGAGCGCATGCATACCCCGGGCGTAGAGATCACCACGGGGCCGCTCGGGCAGGGCTTTGCCAACGCCGTGGGAATGGCGATGTCAGAGCGCTTCCTGGCCGAGCGCTACAACCGCCCCGGCGAGGAGATCGTGGACCACCACACCTATGTGATCTGCTCCGACGGGGACATGATGGAGGGCGTCAGCCAGGAGGCCGCCTCGATCGCCGGGCACTTCGGGTTGGGCAGGTTGACAGTGTGCTACGACGACAACCGCATCACGATCGACGGCAGCACCGCGATCTCCTTCGACGGCGAGAACCACGTCGCGCGGCTGGCGGCGGATGGGTGGCACGTTCAGCGAGTCGGGGACTCCGAGGACATCGAGGCTCTCACCGCGGCGCTCGCGGCCGCGCGCGCGGAAACCGAGCGACCGTCGTTCATCGCGGTGCGCTCGCACATCGCCTACCCCGCCCCGCACGCGGTGGACACCGCGGCTGCGCACGGCGCCCCGCTCGGTGAGCAGGAGGTACGCGCGGCGAAGCTTGCGATGGGGTTCGACCCGGAGCGCAACTTCTGGGTGGATGAGCGGGTGTACGAGCACATGAGCCTCGTGGAGGGCGGCGCGGAGGCCGAGCGCGAGTGGCAGTCACGGTGGGATTCGTGGCGGCAGGCGCATCCCGCGCTGGCACAGGATTGGGAGCGCGGCTGGGCGGGTCGCCTGGCGGACGGCTGGCGCGAGGCGCTGCCGAGCTTCGCGGCGGGCCAGAAGCTGGCCACGCGCGCGGCCGGGCAGAAGACGATGGCGGCCTTCTCCGCGTACGCCCCCACGATGGCGGGCGGGGCGGCCGACCTCGTGGAGTCGACCAAGACGGTATTCCCCGGCGCCGGCCAGTTCTCCAGGGTGCATACGGGCCGCAACGTGCCGTTTGGGATCCGCGAGCACGCGATGGGTGCGATCGTCAACGGCGCGGCGGCGCACGGGGGGATCGTCAAGCCGTACGGCTCGACGTTCCTGATCTTCTCCGACTACATGCGCGCGTCGGTGCGCCTCTCCGCGCTGATGGGGCTACCCGTGGTGTGGGTGTGGACACACGACTCGGTGGGTCTCGGCGAGGACGGCCCCACTCATCAGCCGGTCGAGCACTACGCCTCCCTGCGCGCGATCCCGCACCTGTGGCTGATCCGCCCCGCCGACGCCAACGAGACCGTGCAGGCGTGGCGGGTGGCATTGGAGCGCGAGGACGGCCCGGTGGCGCTGGCGCTCTCCCGCCAGGGGATCCCGGTGCTGGAGCGCGAGGACGGGCAGCTGGCGGCGGCGAGCGAGCTGGAGCGCGGGGGGTACGTACTGTGGGACTCCGCGCCCGCCCCGGAGGCGATCCTGATCTCCACCGGCGCCGAGGTGCCGCTCACGCTGGAGGCCGCCCGCGTGCTGGCGGGGGAGGGTACGGCGGTGCGGGTGGTGTCGATGCCCTGCATGGAGCTGTTCGAAGCTCAGTCCGCGGAGTACCGCGACACGGTGCTTCCGCCCGCTGTCGGCGCCCGCCTGGCGGTCGAGCCTGGAGCGAGCATGAGCTGGTGGAAGTGGGTGGGCACGCAGGGAGACGTGCTCGGCATCGACCGCTTCGGTGCCTCCGCGCCCGGCGCTCGCGTCCTGCAGGAGCTGGGCTTCTCGGTCGAGAACATCGCCGCACGCGCCCGCGCGCTGCTTTAGTTCTGCGGGCACGGATCCGAGGGATAGGCTTAAGAACGGCTTTCAAAAAGATCGGCACGCCCGGATACGTCCCTGGACGCTGCGCTGGGCGCCACGGTCCGTCTTGCCCGTGCTACCAGCACGGGCTGCGCCGGCCCGCGTCGCCCAGCTTGGTCCAGGAACGCCCCGGTCGCACCGTCTATTTTGAAAGACGTTCTAGGCAGAGCCTGCAGGCAAGCGACCCCACAAGGAGATGCAGATGCCATCCTCCCAGACCCTCTCACCGCTGCACCGCCTCTCCGCACTCGGGCAGAGCGTGTGGGTGGACTTCCTCTCGCGCGAGTCGATCCGCGGCGGCCACCTGCAGGAACTGCTCGACGCCGATGCGGTGGTGGGGGCGACCTCCAACCCGACGATCTTCCAGAAGGCGATGACCGCAGGGGATGCCTACGACGAGCAGTTGCATGAGCTGGCCGACGAGGGCCTGGACGCGCGGGCGAGCTTCTGGCGGCTGGCCGAGCGCGACATCAAGGATGCGTGCGATCTCTTCCGTCCGATCTGGGACGGGGGGTCCGGCCGCGACGGGTATGTGTCGCTGGAGGTGGCGCCCGACCTTGCATACGACACGCTGGCGACCTTCAACGAGGCGATCAGTCTGCACGAGACGGTGGATCGGCCGAACCTGATGGTGAAGATCCCCGCTACCAAGCCCGGACTGGCGGCGATCGAGGACGTGATTGCGCAGGGTCACTCGATCAACGTGACGCTGATCTTCTCGCTGCGCCGCTACGCGGAGGTGGCGGAGTCCTATGTGCGCGGCTTGGAGCGCCTGATCGCCGGGGGCGGGGACCCCGGCAAGGTCGCGTCGGTCGCGAGCTTCTTCGTCTCGCGCATCGACACCGAGGCCGACCGGCGCTTGGACGAGTTGCGCTCGGCGGGGAAGGACGGGGCCCTCGACCAGCTGAAGGGCCGCCTCGCGGTGGCCAACGCGAGGCTGGCCTACCAGCACTACCGCTCGGTCTTCCGGGGCCCCCGCTGGGAGTTCCTCGCGGGCAAGGGGGCGACCCCGCAGCGCGTGTTGTGGGCGTCGACCTCGACGAAGAACCCCGACTATCTGGACACGTTGTACGTGGAGGAGCTGATCGGCCCCGACACGGTGAACACGATGCCGGAGGAGACGATCCGCGCCTACCAGGACCACGGCCGTCCGCAGGCGCGTCTGCAGGCAGAGGTGGCGCAGGCGCGCAAGCTGCTCGACGAGTTGGCGCGGGTGGGTGTCGACTACGACGATCTCACCGACACGCTGGAGCGCGAGGGGGTGCAGAAATTCTCGGAGTCCTTCGAGGAGCTGATCGCGGCGCTGGCGGACAAGCAGGCGGCGTTGGCCGTCGCCTAACGGGCGAAGATGGGCCCGGCTCACCGGCCTACGGCTGGCGGCGCCACCCTCTAAGCGAGTAGGTGGGCTCCGTGCGAGGGTCGCACCTCGCGTGCATGTGCGGGTGGGGAGGCGCCCGGTGGGAAGAGTCCCAATACGTGCCCGCCGAAGCCGCCGCCGACCATGCGTGCACCGAGCGCCCCGGCCTCCTTCAGCGCTCGCACCGCTACCTCGACGGCCGGGGTTGAGCACTCGTAGAGGTCACGCAGGCTGGCGTGAGAGGCGTCGAGCAAGATGCCCAGCTCCTCGAGCGCTCCGCGGTGAAGCGCCGCAACGGTGGCAAGCACACGAGCGTTTTCCCCAAGCACGTGCCGTACGCGGCGGGCGAGCACCGGCGGCAGCCGATCGACGGTGCCCTCCTGTGCATCACGCAGCGACTCGACCCCGAGCAGCTCGCAAGCCCGCTTGCACTCCGCGCGGCGGTCGTTGTAGCCGGACGCCGCCAGCGTGCGGGGGTCACCGGAGTCGAGCGTAACCAGCCGCCAGCCGTCGGCGAGGGCCAGCGGCACCGGCTGGATGTCGAGATCGGCGAAGTCGATGCGCAGGGCGGTGTTGGCCTTGCCGTAGAGGGAGGCGAGCTGGTCGAGCAGGCCGGTGTGGGCGCCCAGCCACTCGTTCTCCACACGCGAGCACAGCTGCGCCAGCCCGCGGCGGTCGTTGATTGCACGGGGAGCCCGTCCGGCGCGGCCGGGCTCGGCGCCTGCATCGTCGTGCAGCTCCACACCCGCGATCCCCAGCAGGGCAAGCGCCAGGGAGACCTCCAGCGCCGCCGACGACGAGAGCCCCGCGTTGCGTGGGACCTCGCCGTGGATCTCCAGATCGGCGCCGCCAAGCGCCACTCCCGCACGCAGCAGCTCGGCGGCGACACCGCGCACGAATGGGCGCCAACCGTCCCCCCGCTGTCCCTTTCGGGGAACCGGATCAGGGTGTTTTGCGGGCGGGAGCGACGCAAGATCAGCGAGGACGAAGTCCTCACACTCGTCCAGGTCGAGCGCTCGCGCTCGGATGTGACCCTCGGCAGCCGCCCGCGCCCGCACCGTGACGCCCTCTACGATCGCGAACGGGAGGGCGAGGCCGCGGTTGTAGTCGGTGTGCTCGCCGATCAGATTGACGCGGCCCGGAGCAAAGGCACGCACCGCGGATGGTGTCATCACTCAGCGCTTCCTGCCCACACTCACACCCCGCGCGCCCTTGTCTCGGCGGCGCCACGTGCGGCGCGGCCGATCGCCTCGCGCAGTGCCGCGGCGGACTCCTCGGGGAGCGTGTCCACGATGAACACCCCGCCGCCCTGCTCGGAACCCGCCAGGTACTTCAGCTTGTGCGCTGTGCGCAGCGGAGGGTAGAACTCGACGTGCAGGTGTCCCTCGCGCTCGGCGCCGGCAGCCGTGGGCGCCTGGTGGACGACCATGAGGTACGGGAATGGTCGCTCGAACAGTGCGTCGTAACCTCGCGCGAGCGCCTGGAGCGCGTCGGCGAGCGCATCGAGCTCCGCGGCGGCGCAGTGCCCCAAGGTGGGTCGGTGGGCGCGCAGCACCACGTGCGCTTCATAGGGCCAGCGCGCTGCGTGGGGCACGTAGACGAGCACGTGTTCGTTCTCGAACACGATCCGGCGCCCATCTTCGAGCTCGCGCCCCATCAGCACGCACAGAGCACAACCCCCCAGGCGCGCGTCGGCGGCGCGCTCGGCGGCGGGCACGGGGGGCAAGAAGGGATAGGCGTAGATCTGTCCGTGGGGGTGGTGCAGCGTCACCCCTACCTCCACGCCGCGGTTCTCGAAGATCAGCACGTACTCCACGTCCTCGCGCGCCCCCAGCTCCTCGTAGCGTTCCCGCCACACCCACATCAGCGCCCGCGCACGCTCCGGCGCGAGTGTGGCGAAGGAGTCATGGTGGCGGTCGGTGTAGACGACGACCTCCGCCGCGCCCCGCGGGGACTCGAAGGCGGGGAAGCGGTTCTCGAAGACCACGATCTCGAACGCCGGGAAGGGAATCTCCGTGGGCGGGCCTCCCGGGCGTGTCGGGCACAGCGGGCAGAGCTCCTCGCTCGGCAGAAACGTGCGCTCCTGGCGATGGATCGCGTAGTCCACCCACTCCCCGCGCAGCTCCTCGAAGCGCAGCTCACCCATCCGCGACGCTCGCCTCCTCGGCTCGTCGTGTGCGCTGGTGCCTCACGAGCCCTCGCTCCGGGCGTTGGATCGGTGGACGTAAAGGATCAACAGCCGCCCATCCGCTTTGCGCAGGCGCTCGACCGACAGCACGTCGTCCCGGCCCCCGTTGCGGTCGGAGATTGGCGCGGAGTGCTTCACAGGCGGGGTTCGAGTCGGTTTGGGATCGGTGCCCTCGGGCATCGTGTCAAGGTACACCCCGCGGGTGAGGCTCCGTTTAGGTGGCGCCGCTACCGTCAATGTCTGTGTACGAGGGGGTCCACACACTCACTCCGCCCTCCGAACGTAGGGCGTGGCTGGTGGCACTTGCGCTGTGCCTGCTCGGCGCCGGCGTGCTGGCGGCGATCCTTGGTGGTGCGATCGGCACCGCTCCGAGGGCGCCTGCGGCAGCCCCGCCGACGGTGCTCGTGGGCGCTGTCACGCCCACCGCGGCGAGCGCCTCCGAGGCGGCGTTGCGCGCGGGGCGGGGCACGGCGGCGGGACCGTACGCGGATGCACGTCACGGGTCTGGTGGAAACGCATCGTCCGCCGTGGCATCGGTGGGAGCTGTCGTAGCGCGCGCTCCCGGCGGGCGGAAGGACGTGGCGGCCGGTTCACCGGGACCCGAAGCGCACATCTCGGCGGCGTGGGAGGCCGGCTTCTATTCGATCTACGCGGAGGCGCAGCGCGTGTTCGGCGTCAACTGGTTGCTGCTCGCCTCGATCCACATGCAGGAGACCGCGTTCTCCACGGCGCCGTCCACCTACCACGGCCTGAACTTCGCCGGCTGTTGTGGAGGGCCGATGCAGTTCAACGTGACCAATGGGCCGGTGAGCACGTGGGATCTGGTGAAGGGCGCCTACCGCTTCGGTGTGCGCCCCGCGGTGTACGACCACCGCACGGCTGGGCATCCCTCGATCTACGACGACTACGACGCGATCATGGCGGCAACGTGGCTGCTGTACTCCGACGGCGCCGGCAGTGCGCTGGACGACTCCGCGTGGTGGGCGGCGTACGACTACTACGGCCACGATGCCTACGGCGTGGAATACGCCGACGAGGTGCTCGCCCGCGCGATCGGCTGGTCTCAGCACGGCTTCTGCATCAACTGCGGCGTGCAGCCAGCGCTGGCGCAGGCCGTCTACAACGCCTACGGCGCGCCGGTAATGGCGACGTATACCGCTGCCACGGTCGCTCGCGCGCGGCACTCTCGTCACCCGCGTCGCCGGCGGTAGATGACTCAACCCGGCGGGCCAACCCCACGGTCGGGGGTGGCGCTGGCAGATGGCGGTGGGGTGGCTCCCAGGAGAAGTTCGACACATCGCGACTCCCAGAGATTGACTGTGTCGTCCAGCCCTCGCATGTCAGCCTCCTCCACGCGCTGGACACCGCTTTTCTGGACCGTGCCCATCTGAACCCGACCGCCGATGCCCTCGGCCGCGGTGGCGATCACGTCTCGAAGCACCTTGAGCGCCACGACCTTGGCGTGGTCGAGCTCGAGCGCGCCCAGATCGAGATAGCGCAGCGCGCCCATCGCAAAGCTCGCGTTCTCGACCCCGATTTTGGCGCCGGCGAAGGCCCAGCTGTCCACCCATTCGGTTGCTCCACCGCTGAACAGGCGGAGCGCGAGCGGCTTGTTCTCCGCGCGCGACCACCACGCGAGGAAAAGTTCGACGACGTCGCTCCGCTCCTTGATGCTCTCGTCCCTACGAAGGTCTGCGAGGATCGCTTTGAGCCGGCCCTCGATATCGAGGCGGTCGGCGCTGGGTGAAATCCGTGTGCGAGCGAGACGCAGGGCGAAGCCCTGGGCGACGTTCTGTGGGCCGGCCCAGGCAAGCAGAAAGCCCCGGCATGGCACGTACACCTTCTGCGTGGTACGCGCAAGGCGCCGGCCCAGCTCCCCCCGCGTCTCCTGGCTGTCGGAGCCGAGGATCAGCCCATCGCGGTGGCGGAAAGCTGCGATGAGGGTCATCTCATGTCGATGTTTCGGAATGTAGGGCAGGCTTCATGAGCACTGCATCATCGCGATTTGATCCGATGGTTGCGACGAATGGCCGACTCCGGTCAGGCGGACCTGCGGAAAACCGAGTTGACTGCGAACTCGGGATACTCGGCGTAGACACGATCGAGTAGCTCGCTGAAGCCGACGTTCGAGACGTCCTGCTTGATCATGAACAGCTCGCGCGCGGCGTCGTGCAGCTTCTCGTCTTCGACCTGTTTCAGGATCCGTCTTCCTTCGCGAAACGTGACTCGGCTGGGCTTATATCGCGACCAGTGCTTCCCGGGTACGGGAACGCGCTCGAGCAGCTTCTCGTCCACGAGCCGGTCGAGATCGTCGTAGATTCCGGCGCTCATCGGACCATAGGCATAAGGCTTGAATGCATATTTCGACCGCGCGGGTACGCGGGCACGCTGGGAGAACAGGAACAGGCCCTTCTGGAAGCGAATCGGGTCGAGCCCGTCTGGTGCACCCTTGTACGCGGCGAACAGCAACAGCCAGTCGCGCCGCTTCATCGCTCGGCCTTTGCCACCGACGCGTCGCCACAGATCCCGGATCGCAGCGGTCCATGCACCAGTGGAGCTTGGCTTTTGTATCGGACAGAAACCCAGGCCCATGCGAACCTATGTTCCCAGCCCTGTCGGTCGTGGTTATAGCGCATCGTCTGCGTTACGATCGGCAAAGCTCGTCAACCGGCATGCACCGGACGCTATCGCAGTCGCGCTCGCGCCGATGCTGGCCTTCGGCGGCAAACCGCTCCCGGCCGCCGCATGCGGCGCACCCTGCAGGGCTGGCTCACCCCTGCGCGATCAGCTCGCCCGCCACGCGGTCGCTGGCGAGTGCGGTACCGCCCAGCAGGCGGCGGGAGAGCTGGGCGCGGCGGAAGTACAGCGGGGCGTCGTGCTCCCAAGTGGCGCCGATGCCGCCGTGCACCGAGATCATCGTGCGGGCTGCGTGATCGAGCGCACGACCCGCAACCGAGCGTGCGGCGTTCGCCGCCAGCGGGAACTCCGCGGGAGCTCCGTGGCGCGACCAGCCGGCGTAGTAGAGCAACGAGCGGCCGTTCTCCAGCTGGCGAAGCACCTCGGTGAGTGAGTGCTTGACCGCCTGGTAGGAGCCGATCGCGCGTCCGAAGGTGAAGCGCTCCTTGGCGTAGGCGACCGACACGTCGAGCGCACTCTCGACCGCGCCGAGCGACTCGGCGGCGATCAGCGCCTGCACGAGGTGCCATGCCTCGGCGAGCGCGCTCTCAGGGACGTCGAGAATCGTCGCGGGCGCGTCGTGCAGCGTGACGTGCCCAAGCGCGCGGGTGGCGTCGTAGCGGCGTACCGCCTCGATCGAAACGCCCTCCGCCGAGGACTCCATCGCGAAGCCAGCCGCGCGTCCATCCAGGAGCGCCACACCCACCAGCACATCCGCACCGGGCGTGTCGGGCGCGAACGCGATCCGTCCACTCACGCGAGCCTCGCCCTCCCCGCTGCGCACGGCGCTCGGCAGGGCGGGTCGCTCCATCCCGCTTGCCGGGTCGACGCTCCAACGCTCGGAGATGTCATCCGGTGGGCGTGCCGCCAGGTAGGCCGCGCGGCGCTCCCCGCTCGCCAGTTCATCGAGTAGAGACGTTTTGCCGAGCTCACCCGCCCCGTCGTTCAGGATCGCGGTCGCGGGCAGATGCCCGAGCAGCGGCACCGCGGCCAGCGTGCGCCCGCACTCCCCGAGCACGAGCATCGCGTCGAACACGTCCAGGCCGGCCCCGCCATGGGCCTCGTCGATCAGCAGCCCTGGCCAGCCGGCCTCCTTCGCCGTCGGCCACAGGTCGGTGGGGGAGTTACCGCTGTCGAGCGCCGCACGCGCCTCCTGGAGCGTCTTGAAGCGCGACAGCGCCCCGCGGGCGGCCTCGCGTAGCAGCACCTGCTCGTCCGAAAGTGCGAGATTCATGGCTTGGCCTTCCTTTGGGTGCAGGGCGGGAGGGGGGCCGGGTGGGCGGGCTCCAATCCCGCCTCAGATGCGAGATTCATGCCTGTGCCGCCTCCTTTGCGCGCAGCTCCGAGAATGGGATGCCCTTATCCAGGCGCGGCTCGGTGGGCAGGCCGAGCACCCGCTCGCCGATCGTGTTGCGCAGGATCTCTTCGGTGCCGCCGGCCGACTTCAGGCCGGGGAGGAAGGAGATCATGTATGCCCACTCGCTGTCCTGCGCTAGCGCATCCGGGCCGAGCACGTCGGCGATCAGATCCCCCGACTTGATCGCGCCGTTGACGATCGTCACCTTCGCCAGGCCGGCCTCGGGCCCGGGGATCTGGCCCTGCTGCAGCGCGGTGAGGGTGCGGTAGCCGGTGAAGCGCACCGCCATCAATTCGCTCGTGATCTCACCCAACTGGCGGCGCACCTCGGGGTCGCGGCGGGCGTGTGGGTCGGCGGCGATCGCGCGGGCGAAGCGTGCCGAGTTGTAGCCGAGACCCTCGCCGCCCAGACCGATCGTGACGCGCTCGAACATCAACGTGGTGAGCGCCGTGCCCCAGCCGTTGCCGACGCCCCCCACGACGGCGTCGGCGTCGAGCGCGACATCGTCGAAGAACACCTCGTTGAACTCCGCCTCGCCGGAGATCTGGCGCAGGCCCCGCACCGTCACGCCGGGCGCGTCGATCGGCACGATGAACATCGTCATGCCCTTGTGCTTGGGCACGTCGGCGTCGGTGCGCGCGAGCAGCAGCCCGTAGGAGGCGAACTGTGCGTTGGTCGTCCACACCTTCTGCCCGGACAGGCGCCAGCTGCCGTCGTCCTGGAGGCGTGCGCGGGTCTGCACCGCCGCCAGGTCGCTGCCGGCGGCGGGCTCGGAGAAGAGCTGGCACCACACCTCGTCGCCATGCAGCATCGGCCCGAGATAGCGGGCCTTCTGCTCCTCGGCGCCGTGCGCGATGATCGTCGGGCCCAGCATGCCAACGCCAATCGCGTCGAGGATCCCCGGCACTCCGGCGCGGGCGAGCTCCTGGTTGCAGATCACCTGGTCGATCGGACCGAGACCCTGGCCGCCATACTCCTCCGGCCACGTCACTCCGGCCAGGCCGCCCTCGGCGAGCTTGCCCTGCCAGGCGCGTCGCGCGGCGACGATCTCATCCTCGTCCTTCGGCGCCCCCTCGCCTGCCAACACGGGCGCTTCGGGCTTGTGCTGCTCCAGCCACGCGCGCACCTGTGCGCGGTGGGCGGCCTGCTCGGGTGTGTCGTCGAGATCCACTGCTGCGCCTCCTTGGTTGACTGACCAGTCAATCGCCTCGTACACGGTACTACCTCCGGCTGCGCGCGTGTCGAGGTGTGGGCGGGTCTGCGTGCGCCAAGCGGTGGGTCGGTGCGCAGGGGGCGTGACTCAGCGGCGCCGGTCGAGCAGGGCGCCGAAGATTCCGACGCCCATCAGCACCACGATGAACACGGAGATCGCCGTGCCCGCCGAGATCCCTTTCTGGGCCACGATCGTGTGGAGGGTGAGGTAGGCGAAGCCGACGACGAACAGCGTCGCCACAACCAGGATGAGCAGGCGGGTCATGGCCCGGAGGGGGTGTCTGCGGCGGGAGGGATCGGAGGAGACTATCCGCGGGCCGCTCCCGCCAACGCCGGCGCCGCGGTTGCCAAGGGGCCGATGGGTGAGCGGGGATTCCGTCCCGGCTGCGCCACGTGTTGGTCGGCGTGGTAGGAGGAACGCACCAGTGGGCCGGCGGCGACGTGCTCGAAACCGAGGTCGTACCCGGCGCGCTCGAGCGCGGCGAACTCTTCGGGGTGCCAATAGCGTACGACCGGGAGGTGACGCGCGGAGGGACGCAGATACTGGCCGACGGTCAGCACCTGCACACCCTGCTCGCGCAGCGCCGCGAACGCATCCACGAGCTCCTCGTGGGTCTCGCCGAGACCAACCATCAGCCCCGACTTCGTGGTGACCGCGGCTCCCCCCAGCTGCTTGGCGAGTGCGAGCACGCGGCAGGAGCGCGCGAAGGAGGAGCCACGCCGCGCCAGCGGGTACAGCCGAGGAACGACCTCGACATTGTGGTTGAACACATCGGGTCGCTCGGCAATCACCCTGGCGAGGGGCATCTCCTGGCCTTGGAAGTCGGGTGTGAGCACCTCGATCAGGCAGCCCGGAGCCTGGTGGCGCACCTGGCGGATGACCCCGACGAACGCTGAGGCGCCCTTGTCGGGCAGGTCGTCGCGGTCCACCGAGGTGACGACCGCGTGGCGCAGTCCCATGCGCGCGATCGAGCGCGCCACGCGTGCCGGCTCGAGTGGGTCGTTCCAGGTGGGGCGGCCGGTCTTGACATTGCAGAATCCGCACCGCCGCGTGCAGGTGTCACCGAGGATCATGAACGTCGCGGTGCCCCGCTCCCAGCACTCCCCGACGTTGGGGCAGGCCGCCTCCTGGCACACCGTGTGCAGCTGCTCGTCGCGGATCAGCTGCGTGAGCGCGCGGTAGCGTTCGCCGCCGGGCGCCGGCACCTTCAGCCAAGGGGGCTTGCGCTCCCGCAGCGGGCGCACGTTGGAGCCGAGCACCTCGAGCACATCCATCCCTCCGGGGTTGGCGCGGGAGCGGGTGGCGCTCATGCCGCGGCGAGCTCCGCGGGGTGGGTGGCGTCGATGCCAAGCTCCTGGGCAGTGACCAGCCGCGGGGAGCGGTGGTGCACGCGACAGAAGCTCGCCGCCATGCGTGCTCGAAAGCGCTCGATCGAGGCTCCACCATCCAGCTCGGCGGCGATCGAGGTCATCTCCACGCCGGGCAGCCCGCAGGCGACCACCCAGGTGAAGGGCTCCAGATTGTTGTCCACGTTGATCGCAAACCCGTGCGTAGAGACTCCGCGCGATACGTGCACCCCGAGCGAGGCGATCTTGCGGTCCTCGACCCACACACCCGTATAGTCGGGGCCGTCCTGCGGGCGCGAACGAGCTGCGATGTCCTCCCCGGCAAGCGCGTCGACGATCGCGTTCTCAATCGTGCGCAGGTGGGCGACGACGTCGGTGACGCCCATGATCGGGTAGCCCACCAGTTGCCCGGGGCCGTGGTAGGTGACGCGTCCACCGCGGTCGGTGGGCACGATGTCAATGCCGCGTGCGCGGTAGAAGTCCTCGCCAAGGGTCAGCTCGCCTGGTTGGGAGCGGCGCCCGTGGGTGTAGACGGCCGGGTGCTCCAGCAGCAGCAGCGTGTCAGGCAACTCTTTCGCTTGGCGCCGGGCGGCGACCTCTGCCTGCGTGGCGAGCGCCTCGCGATAGGAGATCGTGCCGAGCTGGCAGACCCAGATGTCGTTGGGAGAGTGACAGCCTCGATTCATTGCCGTCTCTGGTGGTAGCATAATTCTCACGCCAAGATGAGCGCCGTAGGGTTGCTCGTCTGTCGGGGTCCGGCTCGCCGGGCGTTCTCTTTTGTTCACAGTGTGAGCGCGGCCGGCTCCTCGAGCAGCTCTCTGATACGCGCGAGGAAGCGGGCGGCGTCGGCGCCGTAGAGGATGCGGTGGTCGCAGACGAGCGTCACCGCCATCGTGTGGCGGACGGCGATCTCGCCACTGCCGTCTGGGCCGCCGGGCAGCACCACGGCGCGGGGGGCCAGCGAACCGACGGAGAGGATCGCGGCCTGCGGAGGGTTGACGATCGCGCTGAAGCTGCGCACCCCGTACATCCCGAGGTTGGAGACCGTAAAGGTGCCACCACCCAGCTCTGGCGGCGTGATCGTGCCGGCGCGCACGCGCTCGGCAAGTGTCCGGGTCTCGCGGGCAATCTCCCCGAGCGACTTCAGCGCGGCGTCGAACACGGTGGGCACCACGAGCGCGCCCTCCATGCCCGCCTCCGCGGAGATCGCCTCCGGGCTGCCGACTGCGCCCACCGCCACCGCGACTCCGACGTTGACGCGGGAATGCAACTGCAGTTTGCCGTCGCGGTAGCTGCCGTTGGCGCGAGGGTGCTCGTGCAGGGCCAGCGCGCACGCCTTGACGACCATGTCGTTGTAGGTGGGGGCCTCCTCAGGCGAGAGGCGCTTGAGCTCCGAGCGCAACTCCACGCACCGCTCCATGTCGATCTCGGCCTGCAGCGAGAAGTCGGGAATCGTCGCCTTCGACTCGGCCATCCGCCGCGCGATCGTCTGCTGGGTGCGGGTGAGTTCGACGACGGTCGTCTCCCCCTTGGCGCTCGCCACGCGCTCGGCGATGTCGGCGGCGGCCACGGTCGCCGTGGGTGCGACGCCGGACTCCGGAGCCTGCATGCCAGGCGTCGAGCGCACCCCGGACGCAGACTGGCCCGCCGCGACTCCCGCGGCCTCGACATCGGCCTTGACGATCCGCCCGCCGGGGCCAGTACCGGCGATCGCGTGCAGGTCCACGCCGCTCTGGCCGGCGATCCTCCGCGCCAGCGGCGAGGCCCTCACGCGATCACCGCTCTCATGTACAGCGGCGTCTGCCGGCGCAGGCGGCTCTCGCTCGCCTCGAGATACCAAAGTGTCTGTGGGGCCACCCGCCTGTTGGGGGGACCCGTCACCTGGCGCGGGCAGCGAGTCGGGACTCGATCTCGCAACGGCGCTCGTCTCTCCGACATGCGCGATCGTCGCGCCCACGGCGAGCGTGTCGCCCTCATGGGCCACAGTTCGAAGGAGGCCCTCCTGGTCGGACTCGTACACCATCGCGGCCTTGTCGGTCTCGATCTCGACCAGCTCCTCGCCGCGGCGGACGTGCTCGCCGTCGCGCTTGAGCCAGCGCAGCACGGTGCCCTCCTCCATCGTGTCGGAGAGACGTGGCATCACGATTTCGGACATCGGGACCTCACCGAGTTGCCGCCTGTCCGGCGGCGGTGGCGCTCCCGCCGTCCGCGTCACCGCCGACCCTGCCCACGCCGTTCGTGGCGCCCGCCGCGTCGCCCTGCGCCGGCGCCGGCTGAAACGGAGACGTGTTCCCCGGATTCAGCCCGAGCACCTCCAGCGCGGCGCGCACCACCTGTGGCTCGTGCGGGAAGGCGATCTCCTCCAGCGGCTTGGAGTAGGGCATCGGCACGTCGGCGCCGGTGACGCGCCGCACGGGAGCGTCGAGATCGTCGAATGCCTGCTCGGCGATCAGCGCGCTGAGGTTGGCGCCGACCCCGCCATGCGGCCAGCCCTCCTCGACGACCACGCAGCGGTTGGTCTTGGCCACCGAGCGCAGCACGGCGTCGAGGTCGAGCGGGCGCAGCGTGCGAGGGTCGATCACTTCGGCCTGCACGCCATGCTCGTCCGCGAGCGTCTGCGCCGCCCGCTCCGCGGTGATCGCCATCCGCGAGATGCCGACGATCGTCACGTCGGCGCCCTCGCGGCGCACGGCGGCGCACCCGAAGTCGACGAGGTGCTCCTCCCCGTCGGGCACCTCCCCACGCTGGCCGTAGAGCGACTCGTGCTCGATGAAGATCACGGGGTTCTCGTCGCGGATCGCGGCCTTCAACAGGCCCTTGGCGTCGGCGGGGGTGGAGGGCGTGGCGACGAGCAGGCCGGGCACGTGCATGAAGATCGCCTCCAGGCAGTGCGAGTGCGTGGGACCCAGCTGGTGGCCGGCGCCCTGGGGCATGCGCACCACGAGCGGCACGCGCGCCTGTCCGCCGAACATGTAGTGGATGTGGGCGGCGTGGTTGACGATCTGATCGAGCGCCAGCAGCGCAAAGTTGATCGTCATCAGCTCGACTACCGGGCGCAGGCCGACCATCGCGGCGCCGACGCCCATGCCGACGATCGTGTTCTCGGAGATCGGGGTGTCGCGCACGCGCCGCTCGCCAAACTCCTCCAATAGGCCGGCCGTGACCTTGAAGGCGCCCCCGAACACGCCGATGTCCTCGCCCATCAGGATCACACGCTCATCGCGGGCCAGCTCCTCGCGCAGGGCGGCGTTCAACGCCTCGCGGTAGCGCATAGCGGTCATCCGAGGCTCCTACCCGTCACACCGCTCATGCCTGGCTCCCGCGGTGGCGGAGGCGGCTGCAGAGCGTCGGGGTGCGAGACCCTCACGCGTCCTCCCCCGCTTGCAGGGCGCTCGTGATCTGCTGCGGGATCTCCCCCGTGCTGGCTGCCCCGGGGCCGTTTGCCGGCGGCGAAGCATCGACGCCACCGTACTCGGGTTGGGGGGCGCGCAAGGAGTACCAGCCGTGCACCTGGTTGCCGAGCACGTACACATCGTCATACAGCGAGTCGGGCGGCGGGAAGGGAGATGCCTCCGCGAAAGCGACAGCCTCGTCGACCTGCGCACGCGCTCGCTCGTCGATCTGTGTGCGTGCGGCGGCGTCAACGATCCCCTCGCGCTCCAGCCGATCGCCGAACACGGGGATCGGGTCGCGCTCGCGCCAGTGGGCGACCTCCTCCTTGGAGCGATACTCCTCGGGATCGGCCATCGAGTGGCCGCGGAAGCGGTAGGTGACGGCCTCGACGAGCACCGGCCGGCGCTCCTCGCGTACCCGACGCAGCGCCTCGCTGAGCACCGCGTGGGTATCGAGCACGTCCATCCCGTCGCAGCGCATCCCGGGGACGCCGAGGCTCTCGCCCTTGCGCTGGAGGTCGGTGACGGCGGAGTGGCGCCCCAGCGCGGTGCCCATCCCGAACTGGTTGTTGGTGACCATGAACACGACCGGCAGGCGCCACAACGCGGCGAGGTTGAGCGTCTCGCCGAAGGTGCCCTGGTTGGAGGCGCCGTCGCCGAACGTGCAGAGCGTGACGTCGTCCTCGCCGCGGTAGTCGCTCGCCAGCGCGATGCCCGCCGCGATCGGCAGGTTGCCGCCGACGATCCCGTAGCCGCCCATGAAGCGGCGCTGCAGATCGAACATGTGCATCGAGCCGCCCCGCCCGCCGGAGCAGCCGTCCACGCGCCCGAACAGCTCCGCCATCACGTTCCCGGGCGGCGTCCCGCGCACCAGCGCGTGCCCGTGCGAGCGGTAGGTCGAGATCAGGTAGTCGTTGGCGCGAAGCGCCCGTGCGCCGCCCACGATCGTGGCCTCCTCGCCGATCGAGAGGTGCAGGAAGCCGCCGACTTTCGCCCGCGCGTACATCTCGCCGGCACGCTCCTCGAAGCGGCGGATCAGCGTCATCGTCGCCAGCCACTCGCGCGCCGTGTGGGAGTCGGGCAGGGTGGTGTTCATCAATGCTCCACGGTAGCCCAGCGGGGGGCGCTCCTCGCCCAGCCGCCGTGTTGGTCGGCCCCGGTACTCATCAGTGCTCCACGGCGGCCCAGCGGGCGATGAACTCCTCGTCCTGAAGCTGCGCCAGGTCGGCTCGCAGCGCCCGTGCACGGCGCGCCGCCTCCTGCGGATGGAGGTCCCAGAACAACACCACCTCGCCGCTGTCGAGCTCCACCACCTCGATGTGATCGATCCGCGTCGGGTCGGCCAGCACCGCCGGCATCCACCCGCCGCGTCTGACGATCAGCCGGTAGGCGCGGTTGGCCCTCATCGCGCGGCGGCGCCCGCCAGCAGCTCCCCCGCCTGCTCCAGCGCGCGCTCGCCGACCAGCACACGATGCCCGTGCGATCGACCGGTCAGCACCGCGGGAACGTCGCCGACACCCGCCCGCGCCGCCTCGGCAGTGGCGGTTGCGAGCTGCTCGCGCACGGAGTGGAGCTCCGCGCCGCGCAGAACGGCCTGGGGGTGCATCTCGCAGGCCGCGGCGGCGATCAGCACGGTGTCCGGATCGGAGAGGGAGCGCCGGGCGGCGAATGCTTGGCGGAAGGCGGCCTGCGCGAAGGGGACCACCCGTCCGATGCCCTTTGCGTAGGTGGCGACGCGCATCGCCAAATCGCTGTCGAACGGGAATGGCTCGGGCCAGCGCAGCGGCTGCAGGCCCAGCTCCTCGGCGCGGCGCTGCACGTCTGCGCGGAACATCTGGACCTCTGCTTCGCAGCGGAAGGATTCGAAATGCTCCGCCCCGGGCAGCTCGCGCGCCAGCACCGGCCGCCACTCCAGCGGTCCGGGAATCACCTGCAGGACTCGCTCGGCGGCGAGGTACGCCAGGGGGCTCGAGAGATCGAAGTAGAAGGCCGCATTCACCACGCAGAGCGTATCCCCCTCATGTGGGATGAGAGCGCCTGCCATCGCGCGTCTTTGGGCAGGCCGGTATCGATGCCGGGATGGCTGCTCAGCCGTGGATCAGCCAGCCGTCGGTGGCGCGCCCGGCCTCCATCACGGCCTCGGAGAGGGTGGGATGGCCGTGGACGATGCGCCCGACCTCGGGGAAGCCGCCCTCCAGCGCGCGCACGTTGACGAGCTCCTGGATCAGCTCGGTGGCGCGGCTGCCGACGATGTGGCCGCCGAGCAGCTCCCCGTACTTGGCGTCGCCCACCAGCTTGACGAGGCCGGCGCGATCGCCGTAGACGATGCCGCCGCCGACGGCGCCGTAGGGCACCTTGCCGACGACCACGTCGTGGCCCTGCTCGCGGGCCTGCTCCTCGGTGAGGCCGAACGAGCCGACGTTGGGTGTGCAGAAGGTGGCGCGGGGGATGTCGATGTAGGCGAGCGGGTGGGTGGGCAGCCCGGCGGAGTCCTCCGCGGCGATGATGCCCTCGTCGGAGGCCTTGTGCGCGAGCGCGGGGCCCGGGACGAGATCGCCGATCGCGTAGATCCCCGCCGCGGTGGTTCGCAGCGCCCCGTCCACCTTCACGAGACCGCGCTCGTCGAGCTCGACTCCGGCGGCGGCGAGGCCGAGCCGGTCCACGTCAGGTCCACGCCCGGCGGCGATCACGAGGTAGTCGACCTCGGCAGACTCACCCGCGGATGCGCTGCCCGCGCCCGAGCTCTCGCCCCCGGAACCACCGCTCCCGGGGGAGCCGCTTCCAGCGGAGCCGCGCGCGTAGGTGAAGCTCACCCCCGTCTCGCCGGCGCGCACCCCCCCGATCGACGTGGCGGTGAGCACCTCGATGCCCTGGCGCTTGAGTCCACGCTCGACCAGGCGTGAGATGTCGGCGTCCTCAGTCGGGAGTACCCGATCGAGCACCTCGAACAGCAGCACCTCGCTGCCCAGCCGCACAAAGCCGGAGGCGATCTCCGCCCCCGACGCGCCGGCGCCGACGACCGCCAGGCGCCGTGGCAGCTCGGGCAGCGCCCACGCTTGCTCGGTGCCGATCACACGTCCCCCCAACTCGACGCCGGGGATCGAGCGCCCGACGGAGCCGGTGGCGAGGATCACGGTCGCGGCCTCGAGCTCCTCTTCGCCGACGCGCACCTTGATTGGGCCCCCGCCCGCTCCCTGCCCGCCGCTCGTGCTTCCCGGCCCACCGGAGGCAGGCACGAGCGTGGCTTCGCCGGCGATCACGTCGATCCCGTTTTTCTTGAACAACCCGCCCACGCCGCCCGTGAGCGTCCCGACGACTTTCTCGCGTCGCGCCTGCACGGCGGGGTAGTCGACCTCGACGCTCGCCACGCGCAGCCCGAAGTCGCCGGCCTCGTTGATCTCGCTGAGCAGATCGGCCGAGCGCAGCACCGCCTTGGCGGGGATGCACGCGTAGTTCAGGCAGCGCCCCCCCACCTTGTCCTGCTCGATCACGGCGGTCTTTTTCCCGAGTTGCGCGGCACGGATCGCGGCGACGTACCCGCCTGGTCCGGCGCCGATCACGATGCAGTCATAGGAGGTGTCCGCCACGGTGGGCCGAGCCTATCGCAGCCGCGCGTCGAGTCTCGCCGTGCTCCGCTGCCCGATGGTCTGAGCCTATTCGGGCGGTAGCGCGCGTTCGCCCGCCTGTATCCGCCCCATCACGCGTACCAGCTTCCAGAACAGCCAGCCGCCCAGCCCGATGCTGAGTAGGCACAGGGCGGCAGCCAGGATCGTGGTGGCGATCACCAACGCCAGCGAGGTCACGAGGATCTGGAAGGCCAGCAGCGCCTCGAAGCCGAGCACCGCCCAGTAGCGCCGCTGGTACATGCCCACTGCCAACGCGGCCAGCACGAGCGCGATGAAGATGCCGCCGGGCGCCGAGCCACCGTGGCTGCGCAGGTCGTGGATCGTGAGCGCGCCCACCGCTACCCCGATTGCGACCAGCCCTGCGACGGCCACGGCGACGAGCAACGCTGCCGGCCGCTCGTCTTCGGCGAGAGGCGTCAGCGTTGCGCGCAGTCGCTCATCGCGAGCGATGCGGTCGCTGTCAGGCGCCGGTGATGGCGGCTCTTGCAAGCGCCTTCTCCCGGGAGTGTGGATCGAGCGACCTGCGCAGAGCACGTGCGGCGCGTTCGGGATCGGCGGCGTGTGCAATCGCTCGCACCACTGCCACCCTCCGTGCCCCGGCGAGGATCGCTTCGGGAAGGTTGCAGTCGTCGATCCCCCCGATGGCGAAGAAGGGCACCTGCGCGTGGGCGGCGGCGCGGCCTACCAACTCCAGTCCCACCGCCGGGCGCCCGGGCTTGGTCGGTGTTGCGTGCACGGGCCCGACGCCGATGTAGTCGACAAGTGCCGGGTCGGCCGCTTGCAGTTCGGCAAGCGAATGCGTGGATAGGCCGATCAGTACATCCGGGCCGACCAGTTCGCGCACCTGTGCGACCGGCATGTCGTCCTGGCCCACGTGCACTCCGTCGGCGCCAGCCGCCACCGCCACCGCCGGGCGGTCGTTGACGATCAGCAGCGATCCCATCCGCTCGCAGATCGCGCGGGCAGCGCTCACAACTTCTGTGAGAGCCTCGTCAGCCAACTGCTTCTCGCGCAGCTGCACGATGTCCACGCCGCCGGCGATCGCCGCGTGCAGGACTTGGGAGAGCGCACGCCCTCCAGGCCGTGAGTCGCACACCAGGTACAGCCGCGCCGCCGCCAGGCGCGCCCGTCGCTCGGTGCCGATGTCGTGGGTGGCCATCGACCCAAGTCTCGCATGGCCACCCGGGGGCTAGCATCAAACCCATGCCCGGCAACGATCGAGCGTTTGATGTGGTGGTGGTCGGCGGCGGCATCGTCGGCCTCGCGGTCGCCTGGCGCGCGCGGCTGCAAGGGTTGTCGGTGGCCGTATTGGAGCGCGCCGCGATCGGCGAGGACTGTGCTTCGGGCGTCGCCGCCGGGATGCTTGCCCCGGTCGCCGAGGTCGAGTTCGGGGAGGCGGGACGGCGCGTGCTCGAGTTAGGTCTGCGTTCGGCGGAGATGTGGCCGAGCTTCGCGGCCGAGTTGGTGAAGGCAACCGGCGTCGAGGTCGGGCTGCGCCAGAGCGGCACGCTCCTCGTCGCGCGCGACGAGGACGAGGCCCGCGCGCTGGAGCGCCAGCTCGCGCTGCGGGAGTCGCTCGATCTGCGCGCCACACGGCTGCGGGCCAGCGCCGCGCGCGAGCTCGAGCCGGCGCTGGCGCCGACCGTGCGGCTGGCGTTGGAGGCGCCTGACGATCACAGCGTCGATCCGCGACTGGTGATGGCCGCGCTGCGGCGTGTGTGCGAGCTTACTGGGGTGCGGCTGCGTGAACACACGCCAGTGGCCGGAGTCGAGGTGGAGGGGGCTGTCACCGGTGTGGCGCTCGCCACCGGAGAGCGCGTGAGCGCGGGGCGGGTCGTGGTCGCCGCCGGCGCGTGGAGTGGCGAGATCGCCGGTCTGCCGGAGCATGCGCGTGTGCCGGTGCGTCCGGTGAAGGGGCAGATTCTGCGGCTGCGCGACCCGGCCGGTCCGGGGCTGCTGGAGCGGGTGGTGCGCTTCGAGGGCGGCTACCTGGTGCCCCGCGGCGACGGGCGTTACGTGCTGGGCGCCACCGTCGAGGAGTGCGGCTTCGAGGAGCACCCGACAGTGGGCGGCGTCTACGAGCTGCTGCGCGACGCTCGCGAGTTGGTGCCCGGCGTGCTGGAGCTGCAGATCGAGGAGCTCTCCGTGGGCTTCCGGCCGTCCACCCCCGACAACACGCCCGTGATCGGCCCCGGCGCGGTGGAGGGGCTGGTGTGGGCCACCGGGCACCACCGCAACGGGATCCTGTTGGCGCCCCTCACCGCGGAGCTCGTCGCCGAGGCGTTGGTGGGGGTAGCCGCGTGATCTACCTGAATGGGCGGAGCTCCGACCTGCCGGCCGGCGCGACCGTGGCCGGCGCGCTTGGCCGGCTCGGACTGCCCGTCGATGCGCGCGGCGTGGCGGTCGCGGTCGATGGCGAGGTCGTGCCCCGGACGGCGTGGGAGAGCTTCGCGCTGTCCGCCACTGCCCGTGTGGAGGTGCTCACCGCGATGCAGGGAGGATGATGGGTAGACGATGAGCACCATCAACTCGGCATCTCCCGACCGGCCTGGCCCCGACCGGCTTGCCCCCGGCTCCGGCGCTCCCGTTGCCGGCCTCACCAACGGTGTTGTCAGCTCTGACACTTCGTCTGCCGGCTCACAGCGCAATGAAACTCTGGCGGATCCCCTCACGATCGCCGGGACCACAATACGCTCCCGCCTGCTGCTCGGCACGGGCGGCTTTCCCTCGCTGGAGCTGATGGCGGAGGCGATTCGGGCAAGCGGCAGCGAGCTGGTGACGGTGGCGCTGCGGAGATTGGGGCCCGCCCACCCGGGTGGGAATCTCGATCCTCGCGGCTCGCTGATCGACGTGCTGGCCGACACCGGCGTGCGGCTGCTGCCCAACACCGCCGGCTGCCACACCGCGCGCGACGCCGTGCTCACCGCCAAGCTCGCTCGTGAGGCGTTCGCCACCGACTGGATCAAGCTGGAGGTGATCGGCGACGAGGACACGCTCCTGCCCGACGCGCCCGAGCTGTTGCGCGCCGCCGAGAAGTTGGTGGACGAGGGCTTCACGGTGCTCCCCTATACAACCGACGATCCCGTCCTCGCCCGGCGCCTGCAGGACGTCGGCTGCGCCGCGGTGATGCCGCTTGGGGCCCCGATCGGCAGCGGCATGGGCATCCGCAACCCCTACAACCTCGCCCTCCTGCGCCAGGCGGTGCGCGTGCCGGTGGTGCTGGACGCCGGCATCGGCACGGCCTCCGACGCCACCCTGGCGATGGAGCTCGGCTGCGATGCCGTGATGGCCGCTTCGGCGATCTCCCGCGCGGAGGACCCTGTGCGCATGGCGCGCGCGATGCGCCTCGCTGTGGAGTCCGGGCACCTCGCCGCCACCGCCGGACGCATCCCGCGACGCCTCTACGCCACGGCTTCCACGCCCGAGGAGGGCCTGGCCGAGTTTCGGTAGGACACGCGCGTACGCTTGCTACCCGACGACTTCGATCGACCCGTTCATCGTCGTCGGGTAGTAGGTGCACTCGTAGTGGATCACGCCGGGCTTGTCGAGTTTGAGTTCGAAGCTGCCGCCTTCGCCGAGGCCCTTGGAGGCGAACTTGTATGGCCCGCCCTCGCTCGTGACGTTGCACTTCTCGGGATCTTCGTTGGTCCACTTGATCGTGCTGCCGACCTTGGCTCGCACCGTGTCGGGGTCGATCGCGATGTTGCGGTAGGCGATCTGCACCACGCCGCTCTTCGCTGGTTCGGAGGAGGTGGGCGAGGCGTACTTCGGGGCGGTGACCGCTTTCAAGCCGCTGCTGGCGGCGGTTTTGGACTTAGTCGTGACGGTGCCATGAGTCGCGATCGTGGTCGTGGTCGTCGAGCCGCTCGATCCGCAACCCGTGGCAGCCAGCGCCAGCGCTGCACATACCGCTGCGCAGGCCACCGCGAGCGACCTGCCCCCCACGGGCAACACACCATGCTCTGCTCTCACAGTCAACCTTCCCTTCCGCGCCATTATGCTCCTCCGTGCGTCGGCCTGCAATACGGCGACGTCGATCCAATTGCTGTCCCCGCATCCCAGCCTAGCCTAGACTGGCGCTCCCATGGCATCTCACGAATCGCCACCGAGCAGCGCGGCCGCGCTCCAGAGCGCCGCGACGTGGGGTCCCGGGGAGCCCACGGGCCCGCGCCACTTCCTCACCGGAGCCGAGTTGAGTGCCGCCGAGCTCGACGGGCTGCTGGCGCGCGCGGCCGAGCTGAAGGCCGACCCGCTCTGCTCGCGCGCGCTCGCCGGGCGCAGCGTGGCGCTGATCTTCGAGAAGCCCTCCACGCGCACCCGTGTGTCGTTCGAGGTGGGAATCCACGAGTTGGGCGGCCACGCCGTGGTGCTGCGCAGCGACGAGCTGCAGCTCTCGCGAGGAGAGTCGCCGCGCGACACGGCGCTGGTGCTCTCCAGGCATGTCGCAGCAGTGGGGTTGCGCACCGGGGCAGACGATCTGCTCGAGGAGCTCGCCGCCTACAGCACGGTGGCGATCGTCAACATGCTGAGCGCTCGCCACCATCCCTGCCAGGCTCTCACAGATCTGCTCACGCTGCGCGAGTCTTACGGCGCGCTGGAGGGGCTGCGACTGGCGTATGTGGGCGACGGCAACAACGTCGCCCGCTCGCTCGCCGTGCTGGGGACGCTTGCCGGGATGCACATCGCCGTGGCCTCCCCCGCCGGCTACACGCTGGAGCCCGACCTCGCCCTGCCGGATGGCGCCAGCGGGCGGCTGACGCTGCACTCCGACCCCTACGAGGCGGTGGCGGGAGCCTGCGCTGTGTACACCGACGTGTGGGTGAGCATGGGCGATGAGGCCACCGTGGGCGAGCGGCGGGAGGCGCTGGCGGACTACCGCGTCGACGACGCGCTGCTGGACGCGGCGGCGCCGGGGGCCTTTGCGATGCACGACCTGCCGGCCCACCCCGGCGAGGAGATCACGCCCGAGGTGATGTACGGCTCGCGTCAGCGCATCTGGGAGCAGGCGGAGAACCGCCGCCACGCGCAGAAGGCGCTGCTCGAGTGGCTGACGGACCTGGATGCGGTGGGCGGCGCATCCACATGAGTGAGCGGCCCGAGCGCGGCCAGGAGCTGGAGCTGACCGTCGACTCGCTCGCCTACGGCGGCGAGGGCGTGGCGCGGCTGGGTGAGCATGGCTACGTGGTGTTCGTCGCCGGCGCGGTCCCCGGTGACCGCGTGCGCGCGGTGGTGTACAAGCGCAAGCGCAACTACGCCCACGCCCGCACGCTCGAGATCCTGCAGCCCGGTCCCGAGCGAATCGCTCCGCGCGCCGAGCACCCAGGCGTGCCGTGGCAGGTGCTCCCCTACGAGCGCCAACTGGAGATCAAGCAAACCCAAGTGCAGGACGCGCTGCGGCGGCTGGGCGGCTTTGAGGGTTTCACGGTCGAGCCGATCGTGCCGGCACTCGAACAGTGGCGCTACCGCAACAAGCTGGAGTACTCCTTCGGCCACGACCTGCACACCGGTGAGCTGGTGTGCGGCTTTCACGCGCCCGCGGGCTGGAACATGGTGCTGGCGATCGACGACTGCCTGCTGGCATCCGAGGTGGGCAACCACGCCCGTCGCGTGGCGATGCGCTGGTGCCGCGAGCAGGGGTTGCGCGCGTGGAGCCGCGGCGGGGAGGAGGGCGGTGGCCTCGGCGATCGCCCTGAAGACGGCACCCACAGTGGCATTGGCCGCAACGGCGCCGCAGCGGAGGGCGCCGCACCGGACGGCGAGCTCGCGGGCAAAGGCGCACCCCGTCGTGGCGAGGCTGCGTCGGCACAGGAGCGAACCAGGCCTGGCCCTGCCGGCCCAGGCCGACGGGGGGCGGCGCGCGGCGAGGAGCGAACCGGCCCCGGCCCCGACGGCCGCGCGCTGCTGCGCAATCTCGTGGTGCGCGAGGGCCGGCGCACGGGCATGTTGCAGGTGCGCATCGTCACCACCGAGGGCGAGCTCGACGCGCCCTCGCTGGCGGCGGCGCTCGCGGCCGAGCTGGGCGAGCAAACGCTCTCGGGGGTGCTGTGGACGCGCTCGCGCCAGCTCGCCGAGACGACGGCCGGCGGGGAGACCGAGCTGGTGTGGGGCGATGCGGAGCTGCCCGAGCGCATCGGAGAGCTGGAGCTGCGGATCTCACCCGAAGCGTTCTTCCAAACCAACACCGAGATGGCGGAGGTGTTGTACGGGATCGCCGCCGAGTACGCCGCCCTGGAGGGGTGGGAGCGCGTGTACGACCTCTACTGCGGCACCGGCACGATCGCGTTGGCGCTTGCGCCCCGCGCCGGCGAGGTGTGGGGGATCGAGCTCATCGAGCAGGCCGTCGCCGACGCGATCGCCGCCGCGCGGCGCAATGAGATCGCAAACGCTCACTTCTTCGCCGGCGACGCCCGCCTGGCGCTGCCCGAGCTGCTTGCCCGCGCCGGGCGCCCCGACGTGCTCGTCGTCGACCCGCCCCGCGCGGGGCTCTCCCAGAAAGTGGTGCGCCGGATCATCGAGGCGTCGCCGCGGCGGATCGTGTACGTCTCCTGCAACCCCACCACGCTCGCGCCCAACGCCGCGCAGCTGGCGCAGGCCGGGTGGACGCTGCGCAAGGTGCGCCCGGTGGACATGTTCCCGCAGACGCACCACGTGGAGTGCGTCGCTCTGTTGGAGCGCCAAGGCAGCGCCGCAGCGGCCAATGCCTCCTCGGACGCGGATCCCTCTCCCGGGCCAGACGCCGCGGCGGGCCTCGGGACGAGCGCCGAAGGCGAGCCGTGGGTCGGCGACGGGTAGGCTCTCGCTCGATGCGCGCCGCCACCATCCGCGACCAGGAGATCGTGATCGAGGAGCACCCCGACCCGGTGCCTGGCGCGGGGGAGGTGCTGGTGCGCGTGCGTGCGGCGGGGCTCAACGGCGCCGACATGATGCAGCGCCGCGGGCTCTACCCGGCGCCGCCCGGCTCGCCGCAGGACATTCCCGGGATGGAGCTGGCCGGCGAGGTTGCCGCACTCGGCCCGGAGGCGGAGCGCTTCGCGCGCGGCGAGCGCGTGATGGCGATCGTCGGCGGCGGCGCGCAGGCCGAGCTGTGCGTCGTGCACGAGCGCCAGCTGATGCCGGTCCCCGACGTCCTCGACTGGCCCGCCGCCGGTGGGGTGGCCGAGGTGTTCACGACCGCCCACGACGCGCTGTTCACGCAAGCCGGCCTGCGTCCGGGAGAGCATCTGCTCGTGCACGGCGGCGCCGGGGGGGTCGGCACCGCGGCGATCCAGCTCGGCCGTGCGAGCGGCGCGCGTGTGACGGCGACCGTGCGCCACGCGGAGTCCCGGCCCGAGGTCGCGGCGCTCGGGGCCGAGGCGATCGCGCCCGAGGGCTTCGCCGAGCGCGGGCCGTTCGACGTGATCCTCGAGCTGGTCGGCGCCCCCAACATGGCCGACAACCTGAACGCGCTCGCCACCGGCGGGCGAATCGCGGTAATCGGCGTAAGCGCAGGCGTCAAGTGCGAGCTCAACCTGCTCGCTCTGATGGGCAAGCGCGCGCGTATCCACGGCTCCACGCTGCGCGCACGGCCGCTGGAGGAGAAAGCGCTCGCCGCCCGCGCGCTGGAGCGCGAGGTGCTGCCGCTGTTCGTCGTCGGGTGCCCTCACGGTGCCGATCGCCGCGACCTTCCCGCTCGACGAAGCCGCCGCGGCCTACGACTCCTTCGCGGCCGGCGGCAAGCTCGGCAAGATCATCCTCGACATTTCATAGACCAGGCCGCATGCGGCCTGGTCCGGGGTAGCGCATGCGCTACCCCGCTGGCCGAAACGGGGACTCGCGCCGAAGGCGCGTGTCACCCGGCTTCGGTCGGCGCATGCGCCGGTGGGAACAGCCCGATGGCCCCAACCACTGGGCAGGGCTTGGGCGGATGGGCCCTTCCCAACCCTCCCGGGTCAATACGGAGGCTGCGCGGCCCACCACTCGCCAAGCGCCCGGAATGCCTCCCAGAAAGCGCGCTTTGCCTCCTGACCGTCCAGCGACTCGTCGATGTTGGGCACGTACAGCGCGTCGATCGAAGGGGTCAACTGCTGGATCTCGCCCAGCCGGGGGGCGAGCGGGCTGCCGAGCGGGATTTCGAGGTCGTTGAGCGCCGCCAGCGCCTCCTCGCCCATCGCCACGACGATCTTCGGCTGCACGATCGCGATCTCCTCGACCACGCGCGCGATGCAGGAGTCGATCCCTGCCCACCCCTCGGCCAGCGAGGAGTCGCTCAACGGGCACTTCACGCACAACGTGCCGTACACCGCCAGCGGGTCGATCGAGAGGCGCTTGAGCGACTTCATCAGCGCGCCCCCCGCGCGGCCGTAGAAGGCAACGCCCTCCTCGACCTCCGAGGGCATCGGGGCGTACTTGAGCAGCATCACGTCCGCCTGTGGGTGGCCGCTGCCGAGCACCGGCATCAGGTTGCCGCGCGGGCAGTGCGGACAGGTCTGCAGATCGCGCGTGAGCGTGTTGAGCTCGCGGATCGCTCGCTCCAGGTACTTCTCGCGGATCTCGTCATCGGTGGCGGGCATCGACGCCGTTGGTTTTGACGGCGCGCCGGCTTGTCCTTGGCGCTGCATCAGGTGTTGCGCTCCCCACCCGTCGCGCGCCGCACCCGTCGCGCCCTTCTTGCCCTCCGCGCCGAGGCCGGTGTGGCGCGGGTCTCCAGGAACTTCAGCGCCTGCACATACAGCAGGCTCGTCGGGCGCGTCACGATCTCGGCGTCGCGCAGCGACTGCAGGAACTCCTGCGGCCCCTCGAAGTCGCGCATCCTCACCCTCACCGAGCCGAGACCCTGAGCGACGTGGGCGTCTGAGCCGGCGCCCGCCGGGATCCGGTACTTGGCGGCAAACCGTGCCGCCTCCTCGTTGAACGCGCCGATCGCCACGCGCGGGTTGAACACCTCGATCGCATCCACCTCGTCGAGCACTCCCAGCAGGTGCTCGTAGTCGGGCACCGCGTGCATGCGGTCGAACGGGTGCGGCACGTACACGACGCCGCCCTGGCGCTTGATCTCCGCCACCGTCTCCGCCAGTGTCATCCCGCGCGGGATGCGCTCCTCGATGAACAGCCCGATCACCTCGCCTTCGCCGGCGGTCTTCACCTCCTCGCCCACGATCACCTTCACGCCGCTCGCCCGCGCGCGGGCCTCCAGCGCCCCTGAGACCTCGTTGTGATCGGTTACCGCGATCGCCCCCAGCCCCTGCTCGCGGGCGGTCGCCAGCAGCACCTCCACCGGCGTGGCGCAGTCGTGGGAGTGGTCGGTGTGCATGTGCAGGTCCACGTCGATCAGCGGTCTCGCCGTCAGGCGTCGGCGCAGCGTGGGGTCCCCCCGCGGGTCGCGTCGGCGCGCGGCCAGCTCGCGGTAGATCTCCTCGATCTCGTCTGCGACGCCGCCCCATCCGTGCTCTCCGGCGCGCGGCGAGCCGTCCGTGCCGGCCCCCGGCGAGTCGCCCGAGCCGGCGTTCGCGGCGCTCATCGTGCCCGTCTGGTCGGCCTCGCTCGCCGCCGGGGCCACCAGCCGGTAGTCGGCGGGGAAGTGACGCTCCATCAATTGCGCGGTCTCCGGGAAGCTCGCCGTGCGCGCGTCCAGCCGACCGAAGAACGTCGTCACGAAGCGGCGCCCCAGCAGCGTGGAGAGCAGCCGCTCGGTGGGCGCGTGAAAGGAGCCGACGTTCAGCGCCCGCGAGTGGCGCAGCGCCGCGTTCGCGGTGCTCGGGGCGAACGGCTCGTGCACGTGCACGAAGTCCAGCTCGACGGTGCCCATCAGCTCCTCGATCGTGCGCGCCACGTCGATCGGCAGCGCCCGTGCCGGCCTGCTCGAACCGGTGGGCACATCCAGTACCTCTCCCACCGCCACCACCCGCGGCTCACCGCCGTCGGTGCTCTCCAGCAGGCTGTGTGGCTGCTCGCGCGCTGCCCGCAGCGCCCGCCGCGACGCGCGCACCTGCTCCTGCGAACGCGAGGGGGCGAGGATCAGCACGCGGTGCCCGCGCCGCGAGAGCTCCTCCGCGACCATCCGCACGTACACGTTGACCTCGTTCTCCCGCGCCTCCCATGGGTAGGGGGTTACGTGGGCGATCGCAAACGGCGCGGCCATCACCATCCAGGTTAGTTGTCCCCGCCTATGGCTGGGGCCACCGCGGGCGGCGCGGCGCGGCTACTTCGGGGTGCGCGAGGTCTTCGCGGCGGCGGCGACGCGCGTGGCTTTGCGACCCTGCACCGGTGCGATCGCTCGCTTGGGCGGGTGGGGGCCGGATCCGAGGGGGCCGGATCCGCGTGCGTACTTGGCGATGAACTTCTCCGTCTCCGTGCGCGCCTCGTCGTCCGGGCGCTGGCGGTGAGGGGACTTCATCAGGTACGACGACGGCCCGTCCAGCTGCCCGGCGACGCCGTGGTTGAGCGCCAGCTTGCAGCAGCGCACCGCGTCGATCACGATCCCCGCGGAGTTGGGCGAGTCCCACACCTCGAGCTTCAGCTCCGCCGTCAGCGGCACGTCGCCGAAGGCCTGGCCCTCCAGGCGGATGTGCGCCCACTTGCGGTCGGTCAGCCACGGCACGTAGTCCGACGGCCCCACGTGGACGTCGTGCGCGGGCAGCGCGTCCTCCATGATCGAGGTGACGGCGTTGGTCTTGGAGATCTTCTTCGACTCCAACCGCTCGCGCTCGAGCATGTTGTAGAAGTCCATGTTGCCGCCCACGTTCAGCTGCGAGGTGTGCGCGATCCGCACGCCGCGGTCGCCGAACAGCCGTGCGAGCGCGCGGTGCACGATCGTCGCCCCCACCTGCGACTTGATGTCGTCGCCCACGATCGGCAGGCCCGCCTGCTTGAAGCGCCGGTCCCAGTAGTCCTCGCGGGCGATGAACACGGGGATGCAGTTGACGAACGCGCAGCCCGCCTCCAGCACCTGCTCGACGTACCACTTGGTCGCCTGCTCGGAGCCCACCGGCAGATAGGAGACGACCACGTCGGTGTGGGTATCCCTGAGGATCTTCACGATGTCCGCGGTCTCGCCGGGGGCCTTGGTGATCTTCTCTTTGAGGTACTTGCCCAGCCCGTCGTGGGTCATCCCGCGGTGCACCGGCACGCCGAGCTTCTTCGGGACCCCGCGGTCCCCCGTGGCGAACTTGATCGTGTTGTTCTGCCCTGCCCAGATCGCCGTCCCGAGGTCCTTGCCGACCTTCGCGCGGTCGATGTCGAAGGCGGCGGTGAACTCGATGTCGCGCACGTGGTAGCCGCCGAGGTCCACGTGCATCAGGCCGGGCACACGCGCGTGGGAGGGGTCGGCGTCGGCGTAGTAGTGCACGCCCTGCACGAACGAGCAGGCGCAGTTGCCCACGCCGATGATCGCCACCCGTACTTTGTCGGCCTGGTAGCGCGCCTTGCCGTTGGCGGCGGCGCCGTTGTCGTTAGTTGAGGTCATCCCCGGAGACTACTCTGCGCGCGCCGCTCGGTAACACCCTCCGCCTCCGCGCGTGCGCACCGCAAACCCCGGCGTCGGGCTGCGGGTGGGGCTGTGCGCTCGAGCCGGTGGGCTCTCAAACCGGTGGGCTCGAAAGTTCGCGGCGCACGTGCCAGATGCGCTGAAAGACCGTCACCACACTGAGTGCCGCCAGCACGTACACCGCGGCCTGCAGCAGCTCGAAGTGACCGAGCGAGGCGCCTTTCGCGAAGATCAGCCCGATCGAGAGGATCACCACTCGCACCGGGCGCGTGGCGATCCCGACCTTGCACTCCACGCCCAGCGCCTCCGCGCGGGCACGGGTGTAGGAGACCATCAGCGACGCCAGCACCGCCACCACCACCGCGGCGGCGGCCACGCGGTTGCCCTGCAGCGCGAAGTAGCCGGCCACGGCGGTCAGCACGATCCCCTCCTCGATGCGATCGAGCGTCGAGTCCAGGAACGCCCCGAACGGGCTGCCCTTGCCGGACATGCGCGAGTAGCGACCGTCGAGCGTATCCATCACCGAACCCACCACGAACGCGATCCCGCCGAGGAAGAACAGGCTTTCCCACACCAGCACCGCCGCCACCACGTTCAGCGCCAGGCCGGTCAACGAGATCGCGTTGGGAGTCAACCGCGACTCGATCAGACGGTTGCGCACCAACTCGCGGCGCTGTCCGCTGCCGCGAAAGACGCGCCCCGAGCGCGCGGAGCGCTCACGACGACGGCTTCGCTGGGCGGCGCCGAATGAAGATCGGCCGCTGCTGCGCCGCCCTGCTGGTCTCGTTGGGGGAGCGTGTCGCGGAGGCATCTCGGTCGGCGGGAGCGTGCGGGTGGGCTGCGGGAGGGCGCGTGTGCACGTGCCCCCGGGACGACCACCTTACAACCCCTAAGTGCCCACTCCCTCCAATGTGCCCACTCCCTCCAGCCGCGCGGGGGAGAAGCGCCACGCGGCTGGACGCGCGCGCGCCAGCCACAGCGCGCCGTAGGCGGAGAGCGCGGCGGTCAGCGCGCCGAGCAGGGCGTCGAGGATGAAGTGGTTGGCGGTGGCGATGATCACGAACGCCATCAGCAGCGGGTACAGCAGCCACACGACGCGCAGCACCCGCCAACGCACCAGGCGCGCCAGCGGCCAGCCGATCAACAGCGCGAACGCGACGTGCATCGAGGGCACCGCGGCGTAGAGGTTGGTGAGCGCGGCGCTCGTGCCGCTGCCGCCGTGCACCGTGTCGATGCGCACCCCCGTGAAGTCCGCCACCGGGTCGAAGAAGCCCCACTCCGGCATGAACCGCGGGGGCGCCGTCGGGAACACCGCGTAGGCGACGAGCGCGATCGCCATCGAGATCATCAGCATGTTGCGCACGAAGTAAAACGAGCGGTTGTGACGCAGGTACAGGTAGATCAGGGCACCCACCGTCACGCTGGTCTGGGCGTTGACGTACAGCCAGCTCGAGACGTCCATCAACAGGTGGCTGCTCGCCGCCCACGCCTGGATCGAGGGCTCGACGAACACGTGCAGCGTTTCCTCGACGTGGATCAGCTCGCGCGCGTGCTGGAACGCGGCGGTGGCCCGCCCCTCGACCATCCCCCGCACCACGCGGTAGGCAAGATAGGCCGTCCCGAACAGCGCCAACTGGCGAAATAGGTCGAGCCAGCCCTTGGGTAGCACGCGTGCCTGGATGACGCCGAGCCGAGCGACCATCGAAGTAGCCTAATCGATGCTCAGGCGCAGCGGGGGCCCTGGCTGAAGATCCGCGTAAGAGAGAAGGCGATGCCCACCCGGAAGGTGCCCGCCGTGCGTGCCTGCACCGTGGTCCAGCCGCCCGGGGCGCTATGCACGCATCCGTGGCCTCGCTGGAGCGCCCAGTAGGGGGTGTAGCGCACGCGCACCTCGTAGCTGCCCGGGCGTGGTGCGGCGAGCGTGAAGGAGTCGGCGCCGACGGCCGTCAGTCGGGCGGGGGCGGTCGCCAGCGCCGGCGCTCCGGCGACCGCGAACAGACGCCAGTGCGGCGAGCGCCATACTTCGCGCAGGTAGGGCAACCCGCGTGCGATCAGACGGCCCTCCGCGGCGCCCGAGAAGTCCAGGCGCACATCGGGGAGGGCCACGTAGGAGACCGCGTTTTCGTGTAGCCACCCGCGGTAGGCCGCCGGCGTGAGCGTCGGTGCGTAGAACAGCGCGGCGTAGCGGGTGTCGAGCTGGCGCTCCCACCCCCGCGCCAACAGGATCGAGCCGTGCTCGGGCAGGTACACCGACTCCCAGTGCGCGCCCGTCTGCGGCACCTCCACGCGCAGCGGTGCCCCGTGCGCGCGATGCTGCAGCTCGCCCAACAGCGGGACGTAGTAGGAGGCGTTCACCGACGGGTCGCCCACCAGTTCCGACACATCGCTGATGGGGGTCTCCAGTTGCCAGTAGAGGAGGACCGGTGCGAGCGCCAGCAAGGCCAAGCGGTGGTGCTCCCACAGCGCCCCTGCTACCAGTGGCGCCGCAAACAGCTCGCCGAGCCGCGCCGCGTTACTGCCCACCGGGGTGTGCAGCGCGAAGGAGCCGGCCAGCGCCAGCGCGTACAGCCACGCCCCCCACGTGAGTGTGCGCGCGGCGCGCGGTCGTAGGTCCTCGTCGAGGTGGGGGATCATCAGCGCGATCAATGCCACGCCGGCCACCCCCGGCCAGAACACCGAGGGCGCAAATGGCTCATACCCGCCTTCGGGGAAGACGAGCGCGAACACTGCGATCGGAGCCAGGGCCGCGGCGGCGATCGCGAGCCCGCGCCATATCTGCTGTCCCGTCGCGGCCTCGCGCGTGCCCTCCAGCGCGGGGCGATGCCCGAGCACTCGCTGGAGGAGCGCCGGGTTACCCACGCCCGCCAGCGCGTAGGCGACACCGGCCAGCGCGAGGAAGGCGCCGGCGACCGGGCTGGCGAGACTCGCGAGCCCCGCGAGCACCACAGCCGCCGATGGCCGTCCGCGCTGGAGCGCCACCACAGCGAGCAGTCCCACCGCCAGCCCGAGAGTGAACGCTACCCGCCCGGAGAGCATCGTCACCGAGGCGCCGAGCGCGAATGACACGGCCGCGACCCGCGCTCCTCCGATGCCAAAGACGCGCTCCACGATCAGGCCAAACAGCCCGGCCGCGGCGATCGTGCAGAGCCCCAACAGCAGCCGCTCGCCCACAAGCGCCCCCAGGGCGGGGGCGAACACGGAGTAGCCGGGGAGATAGTGGCCGCCATACCAGCCGTTGTCCCACAGGGTCAGCCCTGCGTGAGCGAAGACTTCGCCGCGGTAAGTGGCTGCCGCCAGGTCCCCGCTCGGCGGCTGCATGATCGTGTAGACGACGGCCAGCGGGATCGCGGTCGCCAACGCGAGCGTCGATGGGCTCCATCGGCGTGCGCTCGCCCTTCCCGTCGGCTGCGGGGCGTGCGCCGGCGGGCGAGTGAGCTCGGCGGTGTCGGTGTTGTGCATTGAGGGCCTATCCGGGCGTGCGGACCTATGGAGATGGGTCCTCAGCTCCTGGACGCCAGCCAATCGACCACCCGCTCGATCGCGTCGGGCCGGTCCAGCCACCACCAGTGGCCGGCGTCGGGCAGCTCGATCAGCTCAGCGGAGGGCAGTGCCTGTGCGTACTCGGTGGCGAAGCGGGCAGGGATGTAGGGGTCCCGCAGGCCCCATACCACCAGTGCGGGCATCTCCAGCCGGTGAAGCTCGGAGCCTGCCCGGGCTAGCACGTCGGGAGGGGAGCTGCGATAGAGCCGCAGGATCGCGCGCTGGGTGCCCTGGTCGAAGTGGTCGAGCACCGAGTCCAGCCAGGCGTCGGGCAGCGGACCCGGAGTGGCGTTGGCGTGGAGCGTGGAGCGGCGCAGCGCGAAACGTGTGGTGGCGCCCATCGCGATCTCCCCCACCAGCGGCGTGCGCCACAGGCGCGCGGTGCGGTGCCAGCGGTAGCCGGGGAGGAACGGTATGGCGTTCATCACCGCCAGCCGCTCGATTCGCTCGGGGTGGCTCTGGGCGAAGGCCAACCCCACCGCGCCCCAGTCGTGCACGACCAGCCGCACGCGCTCGACTTCGAGCAGGTCGAGGTACTGCTCGACGAAGCGCGCATACCCGTCGATCGTGTAGTCGAAATGCCCGGGCTTGCCCGAACGCCCAAAGCCGGGAAGGTCGGGCGCGAGTCCTCCGCTGCGTTCGAGGAACCCCGTCCTCGCGGCGGCCTCGCGCTGCGGGTATCGCCACGGCAATCGCCGCCACCGCGGCGGTGAGGGCTCCTCGCTGCACGCCGGGGAGCCCAGCCAGTCATCGGAGTTGGTGGGCACGCCGTGCAGATACAGCACCGGGGTCTCGTCCCCGGGGGAGGGCGCGCTGCGCCAGAAGATCGGCAGCTCGCCGAGCTGGGCGGTGTGCTCGCTGACGGCTTGGTTCGTCATGGCATGGATGGCGGGGGGCCGTCAGATATGACATGACGGACCCTCAAGCACCGAGCCGAGCATAACCGGCCCCGGTGCACGCCGGCCGCATGCCCTACGGTGGCGCGGTGCCCACGGCCACCTGGGTCCCGCCTACTCGTCGTCGCGTGCGCGCGGCGCGCGACCGCCTGCGCGCGGTGTATGGGATCCCGCGCATGGCTCCGCACGGCGACGCGCTGGCGGAGTTGGTGCTGACGGTGCTCTCGCAGAGCACCAACGACCGCAACCGCGACGTGGCCTACCTGCGCCTGCGCGCGCGGCTGGTCACGTGGGAGGCGGTGCGCGACGCGCCGCTGGCGGAGGTCGAGGAGGCGATCCGCCCGGGTGGCATTTCGAAGGTGAAGTCGCGGCGCATCCAAGCGATCCTATGCGCAATCTCCGAGGCTCGAACGGATGGTTTGAATGGGGCTCCAACCAGAGTGGGCGATCGCTCGGACGAGCTCTCGCTGGAGTGGTTGACGCGGGTTCCGCTTGCGCAGGCGCGCGATTACCTGACCAGCCTTCCCGGCGTCGGGCGCAAGACGGCGGCATGCGTGTTGCTGTTCGCGTATGGCTTGCGCGATGTTCCCGTGGACACCCACGTGTCGCGCGTCGGGGTGCGCCTGGGGCTGCTGCGTGCGGGCGCCCCGTTCGAGGAGCTGCACGACCAGATGCTCGCGCTCACCCCTCCCGGGGAGGAGCTGGAGCTGCACGTCAACCTCCTGCGTCACGGCCGCCGCACCTGTCACGCGCGTAAGCCCGCTTGCGGCGAATGCGCGCTGGCGCGCATGTGCCCGAGCCGGTCTGCCTTCCGCTGAGTCTCAGAGCGGTCGTCTGGGCCAGCGGGGCCGTCGTAGGCGCACGAACTCCTGGGTGTGCGAGGACTCGTGCGCTTTCGAGCAGGCCTGTGTGTGCGAGCCGTTTGAGGTTGCGGCCTGCGCCGCCTGCGCCGCCACCGGCCATGGCGGGATGGCCGCCGGAGCGGGTATGTCGCGGGGGTCGCCGGGGTGCGCGCAACGGGGCGTAAGCGTCGATATCGCCCGCGATCCGGGCGAATACCACACGAGCGTCCGCAGAAAGCCCGAGCTTATGATTGAGAACATCCGAACTTCGAAGTATGATCGTTGTTCAGACATGCTTGGCCCCAGCAGGGGGTCCAGACTACCCGGGACTAAGGACAGGGGTCCACCGTACAAATGCCAAGAACAAGCTCACATACTGACAGACTCAACGCCGACGGGGAATGGGTGCCCGCAATTCCGAGTTTGCGCGAACCGCGCTACTCGCAGTCGCTGGAGCGCGGGCTTGCGATTCTGGGCTGCTTCACGCCCGAGCGGCCGGTGCTCGGTATCGCCGACATCGCCGACGAACTGGGCATGAGCCGCAGCACCACCCACCGCTACGTGATCACGCTCGTCGCGCTCGGTTATCTCGAGCAGGGCGCCTCACGCAAGTATCGGTTGGGGCTGCGCGTCACCGATTTGGGGATGTCTGCGCTCAACTCCACCGGACTGCGCGAGCATTCGCGCCCGTACCTGGAGGAACTGCGCCAGCGCACCTCCTACACAGTCAACCTCGCCGTGCTCGACGGCCCGGAAATCCTCTACGTCGATCGTGCCCGCAGCTTCCGCCGCGGGCAGAGCAAGATCGACCTCGGGCTCTCGCTGGGCTCGCGGCTGCCTGCCTACTGCACCTCGATGGGCAAGTTGCTGCTGGCGTATCTGCCCGAGCACGAGCAGCGCAACCTGCTCGGCGACATGAAACTCGCCAAGCGCGGTCCCAACACGATTACGAGCAAGAAGGGCCTGCGCTCGGAGCTCGAGCACGTACGTGAGGAGAGCTTCGCGGTCAACGACGAGGAGCTCGTGCCCGGGCTGCACTCGATCTCCGCGCCCGTGCGCGCGGAGTCACGCGAGGTCGTCGCTGCGGTGAACATGGCGGCGCACAGCTCGATGATCTCCCTCGAAGAGCTCGTCGAGCACCTCGGGCCGCACCTCGTCTCAACGGCCGACCGCATCTCGGCGCGCCTCGGTTATCGCCGGGACGACGAGAAGGAGTAACACAGGCTCGCGTGGGCCGGCCCGCACGGTTGGCCCACAAAGCCCCCCTGACGGTCGAGGATCAAGCAGATCGAGGACGCAGTGAGCGAAGTGTGCTTTCAGCACACGAGCGATCGAGGACGAAGATATGCGCCGATCATTCGGCCGTCAGGGCGCGGCTAGCTCAGTGCGCGGCCGTACTGGCGCTCGTAGTACTCCCGATAGGCGCCGGAGCGGATCGGCTCCCACCACCACTCGTTCTCGCGGTACCAGGCGACCGTCTGCTCGAGTCCCTCCTCGAAGCGTACCCGCGGCTCCCAACCCAGCGCGCGCACCTTGGCGGAGGAGAGCGAGTAACGGCGGTCGTGCCCGGGGCGATCGGTGATGTGCTCGATCAGCGACTCATCCGCGCCGGTCAGCGTGAGGATGCGTCGCACCACGTCGATGTTGGCGAGCTCGTCGGGGCCACCCGCGTTGTAGACCTCGCCCGGCGCGCCCCGCTCCAGCACGCAGCCGATCGCCCGCGCGAAGTCGCTGGCGTGGATCCAGTTGCGCACCTGCCTGCCGTCCCCATACACCGGCAGGGGATCTCCGTGCAGCGCATTGAGGATCATCAGCGGGATCAGCTTCTCCGGGTACTGGTGGGAGCCGTAGTTGTTGGATCCCCGGCAGATGCTCGCCTGCAGGCCGTAGGTGTGAAAGTAGCTCTGCACCAGCAGATCCGCCCCCGTCTTGGTCGCCGAGTACGGCGAAGACGGTCGCAACGGCGAGGCCTCGGTGAAGGTGCCCACCTCGATCGACCCGTACACCTCGTCGGTGGAGACCTGCAGATAGCGCAGGCCTCGCTCGCGCGCGGCCTCCAACAGCACGTAGGTGCCGAGCGCGTGCGTCCTCACGAACGCGTCGGGCTCGGCGATCGAGCGGTCCACGTGCGTCTCTGCCGCGAAGTTCACGATCGCTTCCGGCCGCTGGCCGTCTGCAGCGTTGTCGAGCGCCTCGGCAACCGCCTGCGGATCCTCGATCCCGCCGCGAATGAAGCGGAAGCCGGCCGCGTCGGCGATGTCCCGCAGGTTCTCCTCGCGCCCGGCGTAGGTGAGCTTGTCGAGCACCGCCACCTCGTCGCCGTGCTCGTGCACGCGCACGCGGGCGAAGTGCGAGCCGATGAAGCCCGCGCCGCCGCATACCAACAGTCTCATACGCGCATCATCCCAGCTCTTGCTGCCAAGTACCCCGCCAGGCCTTCGCGCCAGTCCGGCATCGGCAACACCTCGGCACGCTCGCTCTCGAGCACCGACCACGCCGGACGCGGCGCCGGACGTGCCATCTGCTCGCTGCTGACCGCCTCCACGCGGCAGGGGCGCTCGCTCTGGCGGAAGATCTCCTGCGCGAACCCGTTCCACGAGACGGCGCCGGCGCCGGTGTGGTGCACGAGGCCGCTGACCCCGCGCTCCAGCAGCCCGAGCACCGCCGGCGCCAGGTGCCCCGACCAGGTGGGAGAGCCGATCTGGTCGTCGACCACCTGCACCGCCTCGCGCTCGCCCGCCAGGCGCAGCATCGTGTCGACGAAGTTGCGCCCGTGCACTCCGTACAGCCACGCCGTCCGCACCACCGCATGGCGTGGCGAAGCCGCCAGCACCTGCTGCTCGCCCGCCAGCTTGCTCTGACCGTACACCGAGCTGGGGCCGGTGGGGTCGGACTCCAGGTAAGCGCGCCTGCGGCCCTCGGCATCGAGCGGCGCCCCCCCGTCGAAGACGTAGTCGGTCGAGATGTGCAGCATCGGGATCTCGACTGCCGCCGCGGCCCGCGCGAGGTTGCCGGCGCCCGCGGCGTTGACGGCGTAGGCCTGCTCGCGATGGGTCTCGGCCCCGTCGACGTCGGTCCAGGCCGCGCAGTTCAGCACGGCCTCCGGCCTGCGCTCGCGCAGGAACGCCTCCACCGCCCCCGCGTCGGCGATATCGAGCTCTGGCAGATCCACCGGCACCAGCTCGTGTCCTCCGCGCTCGCCGGCGCTCTGCGCATCGCGACCCAACATGCCGGCCGCACCGGCGATCAAGATCTTCATCCGCAGCCGTCCATCGTCAAGTCAGGGCTCCAATGCAGTCCCAATGGCTTCGCCGCGGGCTCCAAGGACTCCTCACAGGATCGAGATGTCGCAGTTGTCGCCGACCATGAAGCGGTAGGCGCGCGGCTGACGATCGCCGCGGCGTATCTTTACGTTGCGGCCCAGCAGCGAGGACTCCATGCGACCGTCGAGATCGCACACCGAGGAGCCGGCGAGCAGGATCGAGTGCTCCACCTCCGCGCCGGTGATCGCGCAGCCCTCGCCGATTGCGGTGTAGGGCCCGATGTAGCAGTCGCGCAGCTGCGCCCCCGCGCCGATCACGGCCGGGCCACGCACCCGCGTGCGCTCCAGCCGCGCGCCGCGCTCGACCACCACGCGGCCCTCGACCTGCGAGTCGACCAGCTCGCCCTCCACGCTGCGCACGATGTTGTCGAGAATCAGCTGGTTGGCCTCCAGCATGTCCTCCAGGCGGCCGGTGTCCTTCCACCAGCCCCGCACGATGTGGGGCTCCACGCGCAGGCCCGCGTCCACGAGGTGCTGGATCGCGTCGGTGATCTCCAGCTCCCCCCGCGCCGAGGGCTCGATCGCCCGCGCGGCGTCATGGATTTGGGCGGTGAACATGTATACACCCACCAGCGCCAGGTTGGTCGCCGGTTTAGCGGGCTTCTCCACGAGCCGCACGACCCGTCCCGTGCCCGCGTGGGGTGGGTGGGCACGATCGTTTGCCGGCGCCAGCTCCGCGACCCCGTAGTTCTCGGGATCGGCCACCGGCGTCAGCAGGATCAGCGCGTCGGGTGCGTGCTCGCGGAAGGCCGCCACGAGATCGGAGATGCCGCCCTGCAACAGGTTGTCCCCGAGGTACATCACGAACGGGCAGCCCGCCAGGAACTGCTCCGCGGTCAGCACCGCATGTGCCAGGCCCGCGGGCTGATCCTGCACCACATAGGTGATTCGTACCCCGAAGCGTGAGCCGTCGCCCGCGGCCGCTTCGATCTCGGGGCCGGTCTCGGGGGCGATGATGATGCCCACCTCCTCGATCCCCGCCTGTGCCATCGCCTCGATCCCGTAGAACAGCACGGGCTTGTTCGCCACCGGCACCAGTTGCTTGGCGCTGGTGTGCGTGATCGGCTGCAGGCGCGTGCCCTTGCCTCCGGACAAAATCAAACCCTTCAGTGCGTCCATTGCATCTCCATCGTGGGAGGGGGTATTAGCGCCCGCCCTCCCGGGCCTGCCTGGGCGGGCGGGCATTGTTCGAGGGATGTGCCCTTGCCTCCCGAAAGTATGAGTCCCTTCAGCGGCTCCATTGGTCTCACCAACTCAATAGACCCCGTCGAGCTTGCGGTGATCCCACGTCGCCCGGTCGAGCTCGATGAACTGCAGCGCCACCCGTTTGCTCGCCTGCTGGTCGACGATTGCCTCGATCTCCTGCGGCAGCTCGGCCGCCGGGGGTTGCCCGCGAGGAGAGGCGTAGCGGGCGAAGAGCTCGTGCCCCAACGCTTTGACGATCTCGAGGTCGCGGTGGATCGCCACCTCGCATTCGAGCATCACCCCACGCAGCTCTTGGTAGAGCTCGCCCGCCTCCACCTGCAGCGTGGCGCGCGGATCGCGCTCCAGGTTGCGCACCTTCTGCGAGGCGGCGTACGTCCATGCCCACAACTGCGGCCCCGGCCGTCCGCCGGTGCGCTCACGCGGTACGTACCACAACGGCATCAGGTGCGGCCACCCGCGCGGCCCGACCGTCGCGCACACGACGGTGCGCTCCTGCTCGAGAAACGCGGCGACCTCGCCGGCCTCCATCCTGATCTGCTCCCGCCGGCTCATCCTGAAGGTGCAGGCTATCGAGTGCGGCCTTCTATACGATCGGCCGCGTGGAACGAACCCTGATAGCCGATCTCCCCGCGAAGGTGGGCGAGACTGTGCGTTTGCGCGGCTGGGTCAACGCGGTGCGCGACCAGAAGCGCATGCAGTTCCTGATCTTGCGCGACGAAACCGGGCTCGCGCAGGTGGTGCTCGAGAAGCCCGACCCGTCGAGCGCGCTCAACGAGCGCGTCTCCGAGTTGACCGACGAGTCCGCGGTGACGCTGACCGGTGAGGTCGTCGCCGACGAGCGCGTGCGCCTCGGCGGTGTCGAGATCCGCCTGCACGATCTCGAGGTCGACTCCTCCGCCGAGCCTGAACTGCCGGTCACGCCGGAGTCGGCGCTCGACAAGCGAATCGACTGGCGCTACCTCGACCTGCGCCGACCCGACCGGCGGCTGATCTTCGAGGTGCAAACCACGATCGAGCACGCGATGCGCGAGCACTGGCGAGCTGAGGGCTTCTTCGAGCTGCATACGCCGAAGTTCATGGGCTCTGCGAGCGAGTCCGGCGCGGAGCTGTTCAAGGTCGAGTACTTCGAGCGCACCGCCTACCTCGCGCAGTCACCCCAGTTCTACAAGCAGATGGCGATGGCGGCCGGTTTCGGCAAGGTCTTCGAGATCGGCCCGGTGTTCCGCGCCAACCCTTCGTTCACCTCGCGCCACGACACGGAGTTCACGAGCGTCGACGTCGAGATCTCGTGGATCGACTCGCACGAGGACGTGATGGCCTTCGAGGAGGCGTGGCTCGCGCACGTCTTCGGGGTCGTCGCGGCCGAGCACGGCGACGCGATCCGCGAGACCTTTGGCGTCGAGCTCGCGGTGCCGAGCCTGCCGTTCCCGCGTCTGACGATCGACCAGGCCAAGGCGCTGCTGCGCGAACACGGGCACGAGCACGTACCGGGCCCTGACGATGACCTCGATCCGCCGAGCGAGCGCGCGCTGTGCGCGATCGTCGCCGAGCAGCACGGCCACGAGTTCGTGTTCGTCACCGACTACCCGACGGCGGTGCGGCCCTTCTACCACATGCGCTACCCCGACCGGCCGGGATTGACCAAGAGCTTCGACCTGCTGTGGCGTGGGATCGAGATCACAACCGGGGCCCAGCGCGAGCACCGCCTCCCGGTGCTGCTGGAGCAGGCGCGCGACAAGCGCGTGGAGACCGAGCCGATCCAGTACTACCTCGACTTCTTCCGCTACGGCGCGCCGCCGCACGGCGGCTTCGGCTTCGGCCTCACGCGCCTGTTGATGCAGATGCTCGGGCAGGACAACGTACGCGAGGTCACCTTCCTCTATCGCGGTCCCAACCGGCTGGAGCCGTAGGCTCATGGCGGGATTCTTGGCTGGCGTGGACTCTCAGAAGGTTGCTCGGGCGTGGCTCGGGCAAAACTCCCGGCAAGCCGCCCGGGCGCGGGTTGGGGCACAACTCTCGGCAGGTCGCTCGCCCACTCGGGCACAATCATGAGGTGGTCGTGAAGCGCTCCAGCTCCCTACTCGTCGCCGTCCTGCTCGCGCTCGGTATCGCCGCCTGCGGAAGCACCGTCAGTACGAGCAGCTTCAAAGGCGAAGCCCACGCGGTGGCGCAGCGCATCTCCGACCTGCAGTCGGACGTCTCCGCGTTGAGTGAGCAGAAGATCTGCGAACGGGACTTCTCGCGCGCCGCTCGCGCGCGCCTGAGCACCGCTGGCAACACCTGCAAGCAGGCGCTCAAACGCCAACTCGGATCGATCGATGACTACGAATTGACCGTCGAAAAGATCGCCGTCAGCGGCGCCAGGGCCACGGCGCGCGTGCGCAGCACCTGGTCTGGCAAGACCAGCAGGAACACGCTGAAACTTGTCAAGGAAGGCGGCAACTGGCGGGTCGAAGGAGTCGGGTAACGGCCCGTACCATAACCTAACGGACCGCGGTCGCTGGTGTGCCGGGAAGCGCGACCGCGGTCCGTGACCCCTCTCTCAGGCTGCGATCAGTTCTCCCTGCAGCCCGCTGAGCTGCTCCTGCATCCCGACGAGCTGTTCCTGTCCCCCGAGGCAACTGGCGCAGGCACGTACGTCCTGCAACTCGACGTCCACTGGTGCGTGGTTGGATGGGCGGAAGCCCCTGCGGTAGGTGTGGTTGACCTCGCACTCGCCGATGTGTGGGGCGAGGCCCGCGCTGGCGAGCACCAGGTCGATGCGCAGGCCATAGTCGCGCCCGTAGTGGCCCTCGCGCTGCTCCCAACAGGTGAAGCCGCGCTCATCGGGGTGCAGCGTGCGGTAGACGTCCACCAATTCTCCCTCGTCGAGGATCGCGCGCAGGTCGGCGCGCTCGGCCTCGCCGGTCTGGTAGGAGTCGACGAACCATGCCGGCTCGTAGACGTCCTCGTCGGTGGGCGCGACGTTGAAGTCGCCCGCGATCAGCAGCGGGCGGGAGTGCTCGTCGCAGGCATGGCGGGCCACCGCCTCCAGGAAGGCGAGCTTGCCCGCATCGCTGTGCTCGCCGGCCGCGGCGCCGGCGGGTACGTACACCGAGACGATCGTGATGCCCTCGGTCGTGAGCTCGATCCAGTGGCCCGCGGCGATGTCGCGCCGGTGGTCGAGCTCCACGCGGCGCTCGGCGATCGGGTGATCCTCGCGTACCAGGATCGCCACGCCACCGCCCTGCTGGGAGCCGGGGCTGTGGCGGGACTGATAGCCCATCTCCCGCAACCGCTCGCTCGGGAAGTGCCACTCCGAGCAGCGGGTCTCCTGCAAGCACACCACGTCGGGCCGCTCGCACGTGAGCAGCTCCGCCAAGCGTGGCCAGCGCGCGCGGATCCCGTTGACGTTCCAGCTGACCACCCGCATGTTCTCTGTCTGTGTCGCTGTCGGTGTCATCGTCATCTCCGTTCCTCCCGGCGTTACGAATAAACGTTGACTTACAAAACTCTGCCTTACACAACGTAGGGAGGTGCTTTGGAAACGTCTAGGTACCGGGAGGCGGAACTCGCAAAGCGTGGTTAGACGTTTTGGCACACCCATATACCGATGCGGTCACTGACCGACGTAAACGAGCCTGACTAAAACTGAGAGGCCCCGGTCCGCCGATACGTGCCCCGGTCAGAGCGCCGCCCGCTGGCGAGCGCATCGTTTCCCGCGCCGTCGTACCGTCCGCAGCGACGACTACCTTCAATCCCATGCTGATCAACGAGCTGACGGATGGCATGGAGCTCGACCAGGTGCTGTTGGTGCGCCAGCTCGAGCGCCGGCCGCGCCGCGACGGCAGCGACTACCTGCGCCTACTGCTGGGCGACCGCACCGGGGCGGTACCGACGATGGTGTGGGAGGGCCTGGAGCAGGTCGAGACGGTGGCTCGTGCCGGGGAGCCCGTGCACGTTCGCGGCCGCTACTCGGTCCACCCCCGCTTTGGGCCGCAGATCAACCTACGCGGGCTCGATGTCGCCGCCCCCGGGAGCTTCTCGCCGGGCGATCTGCTCGCCGGGCCGCTGCGCGAGCCCGGCCAGATGGAGCGCGACCTGCGCGAGCTGATCCTCACGGTCCAGGATCCCCACCTGCGCCGCCTGCTGGAGCGGGTGCTCGGCGAGCATTCGCGGATGTGGCCCGGCTACCGGACGGCACCCGCCGCGAAGTACTACCACCAGGCTTACCCCCACGGGCTGTTGGAGCATTGTCTCGGGGTGGCACAGGCGGTCAGCGCCACCTCCGCGACCTTCCCCGGGATCGACCGCGACGTGGCGGTGACCGGGGCGCTGCTGCACGACATCGGCAAGCTCGAAGCCTACACGGAGGACGACAGCGCCATCGACCTCACCGACCTCGGCCGCCTGCATGGGGAGATTGCGCTCGGCTACTACCGCATTCGCCGCGAGATCGAGGAGATCGAAGGCTTCCCCGAGCAGCTCGCGTGGGCGGTGCTGCACATCATTCTCTCCCACCACGGCTCGCTCGAGCATGGCAGCCCGGTGGTGCCGTGCACGCGCGAGGCGACCCTGGTGCACATGATCGACAACCTCGGCGGGCGGCTGGGCAGCTTCGATCGCCTGGAGAAGGAGCTGGCCCCCGGCCGTCAATGGTCGGCGTACGATCGCGCGCTGGCCGCCGCGGCCTACTTCCCCGCCGGTCGGGAGCTCGAGTCCGAAGCGCTCGAGGCCGCGTAGCGAAGCTCCACGAACTCGCCGCCGGCGCCCAAAACTCCGCAAATAGCGCTCGGTAGATGCCGGCCGCGAGCATTCTCTCGCCACCGGGTTCTATCTTTGGGCGAGGATGGCGAAGGACACCGAGAAGCTGATCCGCCAGCTCTCGCTGATCTCCTACCTGATGGCCGAGCGCCGGCCGGTCACGGCCCTGGAGATCCGGCGTGACGTGGAGGGGTACAGCGCAATGAACGAGGACGCGTTCGCGCGGCGCTTCTACGCGGACCGCGCCGAGCTCGAATCGCTGGGGATCCAGCTCACCGTCGACCGGCCCGCAGACGCGGCGGCCGAGCAGGAGAGCTACTCGCTGCGCTCGGAGAGCTTCCATCTGCCCGCGATCGAGTTCACCGACGAGGAGCTCGCGGCGCTGCAGACCGCCCTGCACCTGCTGGACGGGGAGTTCGCCTACGCCGAGCCGCTGCGGCTGGCCCTGCAGCAGATCACCTGGGGGCGACCCAGCCCGCTGCGGGCGCCCGAGCAGCAGCGCTCGGTGGCGCTCGGCATCACCGCCTCCGCCGGCGGCCACGAGCTCTCAGCACGCCTGGCGAAGGTCGAGACGGCGATCTTCCGCCAGAAGACGATCACCTTCGACTACTACTCGATGGAGCGCGACGAGCTGAGTGGCAGGCGCGTGGATCCCTACCACCTGCTGTTTCAGGGCGGAGAGTTCTACCTGCTGGGTCATGCCCATGAGCGCAAGGCAATCCGCGTCTTTCGTCTCTCGCGCATCCGCGGCAAAGTGGCGTACGCGACCAAGGCCGAGCACGATTTCAGGCGTCCCGCCGACTTCGACCCGCGCGGCTACGCCAACCGCGCGGAGTGGCAGCTGGGCGAGCAGCGGGGGGTCGCGGAGATCCTGCTGTCCGAGCGGATCGCGTGGCAGATCGAGCGCCATTTCGGACGCTACGGGGAGATCCGCCCCGTAGACGACGAGGGATCGGGGGATCGAACCTTCCTCACTCCCTACGCAGCGCCGCGGATGCTCGTCTCGTGGGTGCTGGGGTTGGGGGAGCACGCCCGCCTGGTGGATCCGCCCGAGCTGGCCGAGGAGCTGGCCGGGCGCCTCGAGCTGCTGGGGCGCCGCCACGCCGAGAGCCCGCTCCTGGAACACCTGCCACCTCGCCCCGGCGCGGGGGATTCGAGTGGTGCTCCTCATGGAGTCGGGCAGGTACGGCCTACCAAGAGCCGCCGCCGCCGCGGCGGATCGCCCACCGACCCAGACGCATCTCCGGAGGAGTCGCGCCGCGTGGAGGCGGCGATCCGCCCGGAGCGCTTCGCGCGCCTGGTGACGCTCGCCGGCATCCTGATCCACGCGGGCCGTGAGGGACGGCGCGAGTCGCTCGTCGACCTGCGGGAGCGCCTGCAGCTGAGCGAGGAGGAGCTGCGCGAGGACATCGACGTGCTGAACGTGGTCAACTTCGGCGGCGGCTCGTACGTGTTGTATGCGGAAATCCTCGAAACGGAGGAGGGCGACGTCGTAGAGGTCGACCCCGAGCCCTACAGCGACAACTTCGATCGCCCCGCGCGACTGCTGCCGGTGGAGGCGAAGGCACTGATCGCGGCGATCGACCTGATCGGAGAGCACATCCCCGAGGGCTCGCTGACATCCGCACGGGAGAAGATCGTCGCCGCGCTCGGGGGCGACCCGATGGAACAGGGTCTGCAGGTGGCACACGGCCGCAGCGACGATTCCGATGTGTCCAGGCAGATATCGCGCGGGATCGTCGAGCACCGGCTGATCGAGCTCGACTACTACAAGGAGAACGAGGACGAGTTCTCCCAGCGGCGAGTGGAGCCCTATGCGCTGGTCAACGGGCGTGAGGGCTGGTACGTGGCCTCGTTCGACCCCGCGCGCGAGGACGTGCGCCACTTCCGCCTGGATCGCATCAAGCGCGCGGAGGTCACCCAAGAGCACTTCGAGCCCCGCGCGGAGGTCGACCCGGCGGCCGAAGTGGACGGCTGGATGCGCACCGGCGAGGTGGAGGCCTCGCGTGTCGCGCGCCTGTGGATCTCACCCGAGCGGGCGCGCTGGGCGCGCGAGAGCCGCCGCGTGGTGGAGGAGCGCGCCGACGGCTCGGTGGTCGTCGAGCTGAGCTTCGCCGGCGTGCGCTGGCTGGTGCGTGAGGTGCTCAGAGAAGCCGGCGACGCGGCCGTGCTGGAGCCCGAGGACGCTCGCGAAGCTGTTCTGGACGCCGTCGCCCGCCTGCGCGCGGTGCCGGCCGGCGTGGCGTGAGATAGCGGATCGGCGTAGCTTGAGATGGCGGATTGGCGTAGTCTGGGGGCTGTCGATGACCTCGTGCCGATGACTCCCTTCCGAGCCGCGATCGAAGCCCAAGACATCGAGCGGGCGGTGGGGTTGCTGGCGGAGGACGTCGTGTTCCGCAGCCCGATCGTGTTCAAGCCCTACCGGGGTCGTGAGCAGACCGCCATCCTGCTGCGCGCGGTCTCGCGTGTGTTCGAGGACTTTCGCTACATCCGCGAGCTCGGCGCCCCCGACGCGCACGACCACGCGCTCGTCTTCGAGGCGCGCGTCGGCAGCCGCCAGGTCGAGGGGTGCGACTTTCTGCATACCAACGAGGATGGCCAGATCGACGAGCTCGTCGTGATGGTCAGGCCACTGTCGGGGGCGCTGGCACTGGCGGAGGCGATGCAGGCTCAGCTCGCCGCCGCCGACGCTGGAGCGTGACGACTCACCCGCTGCTGCGCGTCCCCTCCTTCGCCAGGCACGGGGGTGCCTCCTGCGCCGAGTGTCGGAGAGGTGCGGGCCACGGCGCGTTGCTCACCAGCGAGGTGTGACCCGCCAGCGACCACAGCTCCTCGGCGATGTGCGGGGTCAGTGGGGAAAGCATCTGCACCAGCAGCAGCAGCGCCGCGACGATCGCCTCGCGGTCGGCCGGCTCGAGCTCGCCGCCGCGCTGCTCGAGCGCTCGCTGCTCGAAGTCCTGGATGCGAGTGAAGAGCAGCATCGTGTTGTGGGCCGCGCGCTGCATCTGCAGGCGCTCGAGGTTCTCGGTGACCTTCTCGCACCCCACGCGGCACCAGGTGGCGAGGCGACGGCGCAGTTTGTCGCTGGCATCGATACGCGCTTCGGGCGGGTCGACGGCTGCGTCGGACGCATCGACGCGTGCTTCGGGTGGGCGGGACTCGGGTGGGCGAGACTCAGGTGCGGGGCTCCACGCCGGCAGCCGCCGCGCGGCGTAGCCGTACAGCGACTCGAGGAAGTTGTTGCAGTGGCATAGCGGCTGGTCGTTCCAGGCGAACGTCGTTCCCGGGGAGGCGGCGTGCAGCAGCGCCAGGCGCAGGGTGTCGGCGCCGACCGTGGCCAGCAGCGCGTCCGGCTCCCGCACATTGCCGAACCGCGTGCTCGGTGCGCGGTCGTCCAGGCGGACCGCTCCGTGCGTGAGGGCGCCCGCAAACGGCTCGCGGCCGGGCAGCTCGGGGAGCTGGCCGGTGTCGCACAGCGCCTTGGCGAGCACGCGCTGATGGAGCGTCTCCTCGCCCGCGTCCGCGCAGCGCACGATCTGCGCCGCTGGCAGCCAGCGCGCGTATTCGGGGTGCCCCGGCAGCTCCTCGCTGCGCTCCCCGGGTGGGACGCAGAGCGCCAGCCACGACCACACCCGGCTCTGACTGGAGATCGCTGCGTCGCGCACCCGCCAGCGCGCCGCGGGTCGCGGCACGGCGCTTGTCCTCGATGCCCTCCAGGTGGTTCCCGCCGGCTCGGGCAATCGTTTCGCGAGTGCGGCGTCGGCGGGATCCCGCGCGGGAATTCCCAGCACCGCGGTCGTTCCGAAGCGGGCGGCCACCTCCTCGCAGACCACGATCGGCAGCACGCCCGCCACGCCGGGCACGGTGGCGAACGCGTCCGTACGCCAGCGCTCGGCGTCCGGATGGTCGCTCGCCACCGCCACGAATGCCGCCTGCGCGATCGCGTCGGGGTGGGGGGTGAAGACGGTGAGCAGGGCGCCGTCGAACGTGGTGGCGTCGAGCTCGACTCCGTCCACCCGGCCCAGCACCTCGCGTTGGGCCGCGAGCGCGGCCTCGTCCCACCCATCGAGCGCCTCGAGATCGCGTTCGCTGTCGCGCGCATAGGCGGTGATTCGCAGGCGCCAATCGCCGTCCGGCCCCTCGCGGCGGTGGATCAGCCCCTGCTCCACCAGCGCCAGGAACAACCGGTGTGTCCAGCGGTGCTGCTCGGGTTCTGAGGGGACGAAGCCACGCGCCCAGTCGATGGAGCAGCCCAGCGCCCGCAACTGGGCGCGCAGCCGCGCGCAGCGCTGCGCAACCCACTCGTTCGGAGGGATGTCCCGCTGCCGCGCCTGGTTCTCGAGCGACGGCCCGCGTGCGTCGAAGCTCAACGAGAACAACACGGCCCGACCGCGAGCGCGCAGGAAGCGGGCATAGGCGTCGGCGATCGTGTAGCCGCGAATGTGTCCGATTTGGAGGTCCTCGGCGGGGGAGAGGCTGCCCGCGAACACGTACGCGGGCTCGCGAGCGTCCGCGGGCGGCGGCGTCGCAAACGCCTCCACCTGCGCCCATCTGGCTTGCCAGCGTGCTTCGATCGGCGCGGGGGCGTAATCGGCGTCCGCCGTCAGAATCGATCGCGTGGTGCCGGCTGGGGCGTTCACGAATCGACGCTATAGAGACCGGCCAGGGAAGTCCAGAAGGCGGGTGCGTCGTGCCGAGGACCGGAAGGCCTCAGGGCCCCCGCTCGGGCGCCAGCGCGAGCTGCTCGCCGGCGAAGGTCACTCCGACGGGCTCGAGGATGACCTGACGCGGGCCCTCCTCGACGTCGCCGGCAAGTAGCGCGCCCAAGCCCAGCTCCTCTGCGGCAGCCACCACGCGCGCGCCGCCCCCGGGGCGGCAGTAAACGCCGAAACCGGCGCCCATGTTGAGCGTGCTGTGCGCGGCGGCGGCATCCAGCTCGGCCTGCGCGGCGAGGAACGCCAACACCGGCGGCACCGGTGGCAGCGCACGGATGCGGTAGGTGAGCTCGCGCTGCGGGCGCATCAGCTTGAGCAGCCCGTGGCCGGTGATGTGGGAGAGGTAGGTGAGTCGCACCTTCGCATCTCCGAGCAGCCGCCGGAGCAGCTCGACATAGAGGACGCTGGGAGCCAGCAGCGCCTCGCCGAAGGTGGCGCCGTCGGGCAACTCGGTCAGGAGCCCCCGAGGCAGCTGTGCGGCGATCCGCCGCGCCAGGGAGGCGCCGTTGGCGTGCAGGCCGCTGGAGGCGAGCAGCACGATTTCATCCCCCGGCGCGAGCGCCTCGCCGAGCAGCGGCTCGCTGGGCGGGGGCACGAACCCGAGCGCGCTGCCGGCGAGCTCGATCTCCGCGGGGGCGAGCAGATCGACGAGCGAGGGGGACTCGCCCCCGCCCCACGCGCACTGGGCGTCGTCGCAGGCGCGGCGCCATCCGGCGAGCAGCGCGTCGGCGCGCTCGGCGTGCTCGTACCAGGCGCTCGAGCCGGTGGCGAAGTAGGCGTTTACGACCAACGGCAGTGCGCCGACGCAGATCAGGTCGTTGAGGACGGCGGCGACGGTGTCGTAGGCGACGTGGTCGAAGCGGTTGACGCCGGCGAGCTCGTGATATTCGCGGGCGACGATCGACTTGGTGCCGAGCGTCTCGAGCACGAACGCGAGCGTGCTGCCGGCGAAGCGCAGCACGAAGGCGGGCTCGCCGCGGGAGCCGTCCACGGCGCGGGCACCGCCGGCGGCGAGCCAGTGGGAAGTGGCGAGCGCCTCCCCAAGCGCGCTGCGCTTGGAGGCGTCGAGCACGGCGTAGTCGACGCCGGCCTGGCGGTAGGCGCTGTGGACGTCGGGGTCGGGCACTGGTTGCTCCTATGTCAAGCGAGGCACGGTCGGATACCACCGCCCGGCAACCCAGACGATGACAGTGACTCGCAGCCTATCCCCTGCGTGGATGGGGGGCCGCTTCGGCTGGGCGCCCGCCTCGCTTCCTCGCCGGGGAGCGGATGTCGTGGCGTCAGTTGTGGCCGCGCACCAGGCAGGTCGTCGCCAGCCAGCTGCCGGGCTCGCCCGCGGGAGTCAGCGGAAAGGCGAGATCTTCGTGCAACGCCCACATCTGCGTTTGCCTGTTGGTGTCAACCCAGGTGGGGGCCCAGCGCGTGATGTCGGCCTCCTCGAAAGTGTGCTGCAGCGCCTCGCCCACGGCATCGAGCCCGGGCGTGCGGATTCTGCCGCGTTTGCGAAAACGCACCACGCAGTGCTCGGAGGCGATCACCTCAGAGACCTCGGGATGGTCGGGCCGCGCCACACGAATACGCACACTCACACCGTAGCCACCAACGCGGTCGTGGCCGCCGGTGACTACTTACTCCGTGCGACTGAACTCGGCGATGGCGATCAGCAGCATCGTCAGTCCGAGCAGCGCGATCACCGCGGCCTCGAGCAGGCTGGGGACGTGCCAGCCCCACCAGGTGACGCCGGGGGCGAGCGCGAGACGGGTGGCTTCGGGGATGTCGAGGTGGGCGAAGATCGCGCGGCGCATCGGATCGACTGCATAGGTGAGCGGGTCGAGGCGATTGAGGATCGCCAGCCAGCGAGGGAGGTCGACGACGGAGAACATCGCGCCGGAGATGAAGAACATCGGCATGATCGCCATCTGCATCAGCGCCATGAACGACTGCATCTGGGTGATGCGCGCAGCGGCCATCATGCCGAAGGCGGTGATCGCGAAGGCGAGCAGCAGCGTGAGTGCGAACAGCTCGGCGATCAGCGGCAGCGAGTAGGGGATCCCGACGAGCGGTGAGATGGCGAGCACGATCACGCCCTGGAAGGCGGCGACGGTGGCGCCGCCGAAGCACTTCCCCAGCACGATCGAGGAGCGGCGGACGGGGGCGACCATCATCTCGCGCAGGAAGCCGAACTCGCGGTCCCACACGATCGAGGCGGCGGAGAACATCGCGGTGAACATCACCGCCATGCAGAGCACGCCGGGGTAGATGAAGGTTTTGAAGTTGATCCCGTGGGTTCCCGCGGACACCAGCGAGGAGAGGCCGGTGCCGAGCACGAACAGGAACAGGAAGGGCTGCACGAGCGAGGTGACGATCCGCAGTCGATCGCGTGAGAAGCGGATCAGCTCGCGCCGCCACACGACGCGGATTGCGCGCAGCTCGCCGGCGACGCTGCGCGTGGGGACACGTACACCGGCGACCTCGTGGACTGGCGCCGCAGTGGGAGTGGGGGCGGTCTCGGTTGCGGCCATCAGGTGATCCTCCTCTCGGGGTCAAGCTTGCGGTCAGTGTGTGAGGCCTCCCCGTGGCGGCCGGTCGCCGGTGTCACCGCGGTGGTTGGCTTGAGTGTCGGGGGGCGGGCGGCCATCAGCGGGCCATCATCCGCGCGACGTTGCGCATGTGATCGGTGGAGGTCGCCTCGGCGTCGCGGATCGTGGTGCCGGTGTAGGACATGAACACATCGTCGAGCGAGGGGCGTGAGACGGAAACCGAGCGGATTGGGAGGCCGAGCTCGGCGAACAGTCGCGGCACGAACTCCTCCCCGTTGGAGACGCCGAACGTGACGGCGCCCTCCGCCACCGTGGCGTCGAGCTCGAAGCGCTCGCGCAGGGCGGCGATCGCCGCGGGGTCGTCGGGTGTCGAGATCTGCACGCGGTCCTTGCCGACGCTGGCCTTGAGCGCCTCGGGGGTGTCCAGGACGATGATGCGTCCCTGGTCCATGATCGCGATGCGGTCGCAGTACTCGGCCTCGTCCATGTAGTGGGTGGTGAGGAAGATCGTGATGTCCTCGCGTTGCTTGAGTTGGTCGATGTAGCTCCAGATCGAGCTGCGTGTCTGCGGGTCGAGGCCCACGGTCGGCTCGTCGAGGAACAGCACACGCGGCGAGTGCAGCAGGCCACGCGCGATCTCCAGGCGCCGCTTCATGCCGCCGGAGAAGGTGCCGACGAGGCTCTTGCGCCGCTCCCACAGTCCCACCATCTCCATCACCTGCCGCATCCGCGGCGCGACCTTATCGCGAGGGACGCCGTACAGCTCGGCGTGCAGACGCAGGTTCTGCTCGGCGGTGAGGTAGCCGTCGAGCGTGGTGTCCTGGAACACGAGCCCGATGTTGCGGCGCACAGCGTCGCGTTCGGAGACCACGTCGTGTCCCGCCACCAGCGCCGATCCGCCGGTGGGGCGCACCAGCGTGCAGAGCATGTTGATCGTGGTCGACTTGCCCGCGCCGTTGGGACCGAGGAACCCAAACACTTCGGAGCGGGATACCTCGAAGTCGATCTCGCGTACGGCTTCGATCTCGCCGTAGCGCTTGGCGAGGCCTTTCACGGAGATTGCGGGCGCCGTGTCCGAGCTCACGGCGCCCACGCTAGCGGAGTTCAACTGCTCTCGGGCTCGGCCCCGTCGGCGAGGATGCGATACAGCTCGCGACGCGCGGTGACGAGCACTTTGCGCGCCTGCTCCTGCTGCTCCTCGCTGCCGGCGCGCATCACCTGCATGAAGGCGAACGCAACCTCGCGCATGATCTTGCCGAGCTCATGCGCCTTCGAGCTGTATTCGCCGCTCATCTGCTCCCATGGCGCGGGCTGCTCAGGATCGCGCTCTTTGACTTTGGCGAGACCCTCATCGGTGAGCCGGAAGAGCTTGCGCCCATCCACCTCCTCGGAGCGGATCAGGCCCTCATCCTCGAGCTGCTGCAGGGCGGGGTACACCGAGCCGGGGCTGGGACTCCACGCCCCTTCGCTTCGCTCCTGCACCTCCTGCATGATCTGGTAGCCGTTGCGCGGCTCCTCGGCGAGCAGCAGCAGCGCGGCGGTGCGGATGTCTCCGCGCCGGGCCTTGCGGCCCCCGCCTCGCCACGGCGGTCCGCCACCGCCCGGTCCGCCGAACGGGAATCCGCCAAAGCCGCCGCGGGGCCCGCCTTCGCCGCGATGGCGGCAGTGTCCTTCTCGTGTTGCGTACTGATAATGCTTGTGCATATCTACTCCTATCGTTGGAACATCACGATAGTAGCACGATATATCGCGTAATAAAAAACCAAAGGCCATCCTCCGCAAGCACGGCCTCCAGAGGCGCGATCAGGCAGCGAGTGGTGGCCTCTGGTTGGGGAGGGTGATCAGTGCCTGAAGTGGCGGACGCCGGTGGCGACCATCGCCGCCCCCGCTGCGTCCACGGCGGCGATGACTTCCTCGTCGCGCACGGAGCCGCCCGGCTGGATGATCGCGGCGATACCAGCGTCCAACGCAATCTGCGGGCCGTCGGCGAAGGGGAAGAAAGCGTCTGAGGCGAGCGCGGCGCCCGCCAGCGCGTCCGGCAGGAATTTCTGGGCCTTTTGGACCGCGATACGCACAGCGTCCACGCGGCTCATCTGTCCGGCGCCGATGCCGATCGTGGCGCCGCCGGACGCGAGCACGATCGCGTTCGAGCGCACGTGCCGGCAGACGGTCCACGCGAACAGCATGTCCCGCCACTCCGCCTCGCTCGGTTGGCGGGCGCTGAGCGTGCGCATCTGCTCCCGCGTCTCCGATACGGCGTCGTGCGTCTGCACCAGCTGGCCGCCGATCACAGGCTTGGATTCGACCTCCCGCCGCGGCGCCGGCCAGTCGCCGAGCTCGAGCAGACGCACGTTCTTCTTGACCTGCAGCGCCTCGAGCGCCGCGGCGTCGTAGCCGGGAGCTAGCAGCACCTCGATGAACTGCTTGCCGAGCTCCTCAGCGAACGCGAGGTCGACGGGGCGGTTGACGGCGATCACGCCGCCGTAGGCGCTTTCGGGATCGCACGCGAAGGCGCGTTCGTAGGCCTCCCGGCCGCTTGCGCCGACGGCGCAGCCGCACGGGTTGTTGTGCTTGACGATCGCGCAGGCCGGCTCGGCGAACTCCTCCACGAGCTCGCGCGCGGAGGAGAGGTCGAGCAGGTTGTTGAACGACAGCTCCTTGCCGTGCAGTTGCTCGACTCCGGCGAGCAGATGCGTGGGTGAGCCAGCACGCGCGTAGAAGGCGGCCTGCTGATGCGGGTTCTCGCCGTAGCGCAGGTCCATCACCTTCTCGTAGGCATCGCGCCAGCTCGCCGGGAAGCCCTCGCCCTCACGCGCCGCGAACCACGTCGAGATCGCCGCGTCGTAGCGCGCGGTGCACGCGAACGCCTTGCCGGCGAGCGCTTTGCGCGTGGACAGCGACAGCCTGCCGCCGGACTCGCGCAGCTCGCCGAGCACGCGCTCATAATCCTGTGGGTCCACGACGACGGCCGCGAACGCGCTGTTCTTCGCGGCCGCGCGGATCATCGTCGGGCCGCCGATGTCGATGTTCTCGATCACCTCCTCCTCGGAGGCGTCGCCGCGCGCGACCGTCTGCTCGAACGGGTACAGGTTGACGCACACGAGGTCCACCTGCTCGATCTGCTGCTCGGAGGCCGCCCGCAGATGCTCGTCCTCGTCGCGCCGCGCCAGCAGGCCCGCGTACAGCCGCGGGTGCAGCGTCTTCACGCGCCCGTCCATCATCTCCGGAAAGCCGGTGAAGTCCTCGATCGCGCGCACCGCGATCCCGGCGCCGGCCAGCTCGCGCGAGGTGCCGCCGGTGGAGACGAGCTCCACGCCCAAGTCCGCGAGTCCCTGGGCGAACGCGACGATCCCGCGCTTGTCGGACACGGATAGCAGCGCCCGCCGCACGCGCACCTCGCCGGGAGCCGCGCGCTGCACCCCGGATGGACGATTGGTCATGACATCGCCTTCGGGGCTCACGCTTGCAGCCTATCCCTCGCTTGCGCGGAGCGCCTCACCCAAGCCGCCTCCGTCGGGCAACGCGTCGCCGGCGCTGCCTGCGGCGGCATCGACGAGTGTCCGACGCGGGTTCTCGGGGTCGGCGTGCAGCGCGCCGTGCGCGAACAGGCGCACCGCCTCGGGCAGCAGCTCGTGCTCCAGCGGGCGCAGCGCCGCGAGCACCCGATCGGGCTCGCGCGCGTCGGGCAGCTCGACCGCGCGCTGCAGGATCACGGGCCCCGAGTCCACGCCGGCGTCGACGAAGTGCACGGTCACGCCGAACACCTTCACCCCGTAGGCGAGCGCCTGCTCGATCGCCCGCAGCCCCGGAAAGGCTGGCAGCAGCGAGGGATGCACGTTGATGACCGCGCCGGGGAAGCGGGCCAGGAACGACTCGCCCACCAGCTCCATGTAGCCGGCCAGCACGACCAGCCGCGCGCCGCGCTCGGCCAGCCAGTCGGCCAGCGCCCGGTCGCGCGCCTCACGATCGGGGTACTCCGCGCGCGCGAACACTCCCGTCGGCACTCCGCGTGCGGCGGCCCGCTCCAGTGCAGGTGCCCCGGCCACGTTGGCGGCAACCGCGACGACCTCAGCCTCGCGCCCGTGCACAGTGTCGAGCAGCGCCTGCAGGTTGGTGCCCGTGCCGGAGACCAGCACAGCTATGGGAAGGCGCTCGATCACCCCGTGCCACGATACTGTCGGCCACGGCCGCCAATCGTCGGCGACGTTTCAAAGCCAAGGTTCACGCGCAGGCTACGCGCGTACGAGCGGCAGCGCCGACCCGGCCGGCTCCTCCAGCGCGTACTTCCCGTTCGCCCCGCCGGTTCCCGCCAGCGGGTACTCGCCGCTGAAGCAGGCGTCGCAGTGGGACTGGCGCCCGCCGGGCGGGTGGGCACCGGTCCCGACGGCCTCGTAGACACCCTCGAGCGAGAGGTAGTGCAGCGAGTCGCAGCCGAGCTCGGCGGCGACCTCCGCGGTGGTGCGACCGTGCGCGATCATCTCCTCGCGCGTGGACATGTCGATGCCGTAGTGGCAGGGGTGCTTGATCGGGGGGGCGGAGATGCGCATGTGCACCTCGCGCGCGCCGGCGTCGCGCAGCATGGCCACGATCTGGCGGGTGGTGTTGCCGCGCACGATCGAGTCGTCGACGACGATCAGCCGCCGCCCGGCGATCACCTCGGGGAGCGGGTTGAACTTCAGGCGCAGCCCGTGCTTGCGCAGCTCCTGCCCGGGCTGGATGAAGGTGCGGGCGACGTAGCGGTTCTTGACGAAGCCGTCGTCCTGGGGCAGCCCGGCGGCGCGCGCGAGGCCGCGGGCGGCGGGGTTGCCGGAGTCGGGGACGGCGATCACGAGGTCGGCCTCGACCGGCGCCTCGCGCCACAGGATCTCGCCCATGCGCCCACGCGCGACCTGCAGCGCCTGGCCGTTCATGCGCGAGTCGGGCCGGGCGAAGTAGATGTACTCGAACACGCAGAACGCCTTGCGCGCGCCCTCCACCACCTGGCGGCTGCGGATGCCGTCCTCGCCGATGCTCACCAGCTCGCCGGGCTGCACCTCGCGCAGGTGGCGGGCGCCGATGATGTCGAACGCGCACGACTCGCTGGCCACGCAGTAGGCGGTCCCGTCGGCCTCGCCCATCCCCGTCGCGGGATCGGGATCGTGAGTCCCGGCGTTGCCCGCATGGGTGGCGTCGGGGTCCTGCCTCCCGGCCCTGTCCGTGTGGGTAGAGCCGGGGGCGTCCAGCGCGCCGATCGTCAGCGGGCGCAGGCCGTGGGGATCGCGGAAGGCGAGCACGCGGTCTTTGGTCATCGCCACGATCGAGAAGGCGCCACGCAACCGCGGGAGCACCTCGGCGATCGCGTCCTCGATCAGCTCGGCGGGGTGGGTGGCGATCAGCGCGGCGATGATCTCCGAGTCGGAGGTCGAGCTGAACGTAACCCCGCGCTCGAGCAGCTCGCTGTGCAGCTGCACGGCGTTGATCAGGTTGCCGTTGTGCGCCAGCGCCAGCTCGCGGTGGGAGCCGTGGGTGCCCTCGGAGCGTTGCACCGGCTGGGAGTTCTCCCAGGCGTTGGAGCCGGTGGTCGAGTAGCGCACGTGCCCGATCGCCAGCTCGCCGCGGAGCGTGCGCAGGTCGTTCTCGCTGAACACCTGGCTGACCAGGCCCAGCTCGCGGCGCGTGATGATCTGCCCGCCACGGTCGGCCGCGGCGATGCCCGCCGACTCCTGGCCGCGGTGCTGGAGCGCGTACAGCGCGAAGTAGGAGAGCCGCGAGACCTCGTGGCCGGGTGCGTATATGCCGAAGACGCCGCACTCGTCGCGCGGCCCATCGCGATCCTCGACGCGGCCAGGCGTGGGCCTCACACGCACAAGCTAGCAGCCCCTGTCGTAGGGTCGGTGGCCCCGGCCGCGGCCCGGCTCCACGTCCGGCCAGTGAGAGACGAGCAGCACATCGACGTTCTCGCCGCGTGGGGGTGGGCGGGCATCACGGGAACAGCTCCGCCAGCGCCGCGTGAGCCTCGGCCAGCTCGGCGAGGGTTGCGCTCAGCGTCCCCGCATCTGTCGAGATCGTCAACCCGTTGCCTTCGACTGTGCCCAACATCCGGAGGGGCGTCCGCCCGGCCAGCTCCGCCAGTGCGTCGCCGGGACCGGAGACGACGAAGCCGCCCGGCCCCTCGCCAAAGAGCCGCGTAAGCGTGTCGGAGGGGTCGTGGTCGTGCTCGGGCGCGAGCGTGTGGGCGGTCAGCGAGACCTTTGCGCCTACGGCGCCGGCCAGGCAGCACTCGGCCAACGCGACCGCAAGCCCGCCCTCGGCGACGTCGTGCGCGCTGCTCAGCGCCCCGGCTCGCACCGCCTCCCGGACGGCGGCCTGCGCGGCCAGCACCGCATCCAGGTCGATCTCCGCGAGCCCGTCGGGCAGCGGCTGGCCGTGCAGCTTCGCCAGCTCGCTCGCGGCCAGCGAGGGGGTGAACGGTCCCACCAGCGCGATCGCGTCCCCCCCGCGCGCGAACCCGAGCCGCCCCGCGCGCGCGGCGTCGGGCAGGTGGCCGACCATGCCCACGACCGGCGTCGGGTAGATCGGGCCGGCGGGGCCCTCGTTGTAGAGCGAGACGTTGCCGCCGACGATCGGTGCCGCGAGCGCGCGGCAGGCGTCGCCGAGTCCGCGCACCGCTTCGCACAGCTGCCAGGCGATGTGCGGCTTCTCGGGGTTGCCGAAGTTGAGGTTGTTGGTCGTGCCCAGCGGTGAGGCGCCCACGCACGCGAGGTTGGCCGCGCACTCGAGCGCCGCCTCGATCGTGCCGCGGTAGGGGTCGGCCGCCACGCGGCGGCCGTTGCCATCGATGCTGACCGCGAGCGCCGGTGTCGCGGTGCGTGACCCATCCGGCGCAGCCTCTTCAGAGGCGGAGCCTTTTCCCTCACCCGCTTCCTCACCCCGGGATTCCGGACGCAACATCAGCACCGCGGCGTCGGCCTGCGCGGGGCGGCGCACCGTACGGGATTGCACGATCGCGTCGTACTGCTCGAACAGGGGGCGGCGGGAGGCGATGTTGGGCGAGCGCAGCAGCGCCAGCAGAGTCTCGCGCGGGGGCGCGTCGGGCGCGAGCGTGGCCTCGGGCGTGGCGTAGATTGGCGCCGTGGGCCGCGCCGGTTGCAGGTCGTACAGCGGGCACTCGTCCACCAGCGCCCGCACCGGCATCTCGCCGACGAGCCGCTCGCCGTCGAAGATGCGCATGCGGCGGGTTTCGGTGACCGTCCCGATCGCCGCGCCGCCGACCTCCCACTTCTCGCACAGCGCCAGCACCGCGGGCACGTCGGCGGGCGCGACCACGCACAGCATCCGCTCCTGGGACTCGGACACCATGATCTCGAACGGCTCCATCCCGGGCTCGCGCAGCGGCACGCGCGCCACGTCGATGTCGATGCCGACCTCGCCCTTCGAGGCCATCTCCGAGGCCGAGGAGGTGAGGCCGGCCGCGCCGAGGTCCTGCAGCGCGACGAGCAGGCCCCGCTCCAGCAATTCGAGCGAGCACTCCAGCAGCTTCTTCTCCTCGAAGGGATCGCCCACCTGCACCGTGGGGCGCTTGTCCACGATTTTTTCCTTATCCAGATGCCCCCCTTGGGGGGTATCTCCCCACGGAGTGTCGGCTCCGCCCAGCTCCGCGGAGGCCAGCACCGAGGCCCCCCCGATCCCGTCGCGCCCGGTCGATGCCCCGAACAGCACGATCGCGTTGCCCGGCCCTGCCGCCGCGCTGCGCACGAGGCGCTCGCGCTCGCACAGCCCGAGCGCCATCGCGTTGACCAGGCAGCTCTGCTCGTAGGGCCCCTCGAAGTACACCTCGCCCCCGACGGTCGGCACCCCAATCGAGTTGCCGTAGTGCCCGATGCCGGAGACGGCGCCGTTGAGCAGGTAGCGCGCGCGTGTGGACGCGGCGCCCGCCGTCGCGTTCGGTGATCGGGGACGCTCGGCGGAAGGGGGGGAGGGAAGGGGCTCCGCCTCTAAAGAGGCTCCGCCGGGATGGGTGGCGCCCGGCTCGCCGAAGCGCAACGAGTCGAGCACGGCGATCGGTCGCGCCCCGATCGCGAAGATGTCGCGCAGGATGCCCCCGACGCCGGTGGCCGCCCCCTGGAACGGCTCGACCGCGCTCGGGTGGTTGTGCGACTCGACCTTGAAGGCGCACACCACGCCGCCGCCGACATCGACGGCGCCCGCGTTCTCGCCAGGGCCCATGACCACGTGCGGTCCCTCCGTGGGCAGCGTGCGCAGCAGCTTCTTGGAGTGCTTGTACGCGCAGTGCTCGCTCCACAACAGCGAGTACATCGCCAGCTCCACCTGGTTGGGAGGCCCCTCCTGGTGGGTGCAGATCAGCTCGTACTCGGCACGCGTGAGGCCGAGCGCGAGCGCGTCCTGCGCCGTGGGGAGCACGGCGTTCTCAGGCACGGTTCAACCCTTCGGCGCCTGGCACCCAGACTCGCCCGGAGGCGGCGGCATACGGCGCTCAGGCATGGGCGCCCTCCGCCGCGAGGCGCATCGACTCGAAGATGCACAGGCCGTCGGTCGAACCGGTGAGCTCCTCCACCGCGTGCTCGGGGTGGGGCATCAGCCCGAACACGTTGCCGGTCGCGTTCTGCACCCCGGCGATGTCGCGCAGCGAGCCGTTGAAGTTCTCGCCGGGCGCGTAGCGCAGCACGACCTGGCCACCTCGCTCCAGCTCGTCGAGCGTGGGCTCGTCGGCGTAGTAGCGCCCCCACGAGTGCTTCGCCGGGATGCTCAGGAGCGTGGGTTGCGAGGCGCGAGCGCCCTCCTCGCTCCAATCCAATCCACATGCGCGCGTAAACGCGCTACCAGGGTTGACGACCTCCAGCGTGACCTGGCGAAAGGTGAAGCGCAGGTGCGCGTTTCCCAGCAACGCGCCCGGCAAGAGATGTGCCTCGCATAGCACCTGGAAGCCGTTGCAGATCCCCAGCACCAACCCGCCGTCGTGGGCGAAATCGATTACCGCCTCCATCACCGGCGAGAAGCGCGCGATCGCCCCGGCTCGCAGGTAGTCGCCGTAGGAGAAGCCGCCGGGCACGACGATCGCGTCGGCGCCTTTGAGGTCGCGCTCGCCGTGCCACAGCAGCTCTGCGTCGCCGACGCGCCGGGCGGCCTGCAGCGCGTCGACCTCGTCGCAGGAGCCGGGGAACTGAAGGACGCCGAACTTCACCGCGCGGTCGGGGGCGTGCGCCGGCTCATCGTGTCCCGCCGTCGAGCAGCTGCACCTCGTACTCCTCCACCAGCGGGTTGGCGAGCAGCTTCTCGCACATCGGCTGTAGCTGCGCCTCGTCCTCCACCTCCAGCTCCACCAGGCGCCCGACGTGGACGTTGGCGACGCCGGCGAAGCCGAGCGCGGGGAGTGCGCGCTCGACCGCGATCCCCTGCGGGTCGAGGATGCCCGCCTTCGGGCGGATCAGCACCCGGGCGCGCATCAATCGCCGGGGGCGGTTCGGTCAAGCCACGCCTGGAAGGGCTCGCCGGCGATCAGTTCGTACGCCTCGACGTAGCGCGCGTGGGTGCCCTCGACCACGTCCTGCGGGATCGCCGGCGCCGGCGGGCGCTTGTCCCAGCCGCTGCCCGCGGCCCAGTCGCGCACGTACTGCTTGTCGAAGCTCGGCTGGCCCCTGCCGGGCTCGTAGCCGTCGGCGGGCCAGTAGCGCGAGGAGTCGGGCGTCAGCACCTCGTCGCCCACCACCAGCTGGCCGTCCTCGTCGAAGCCCAGCTCGAACTTCGTGTCCGCCAGGATCACGCCGCGCTCCCGCGCGTGCCGAGCCGCGAACGCGTACAGCTCGATCGACACCTCGCGCACCCGCTCCATCAGCGCGCGGTCGCCGACCAGCTCGGCGGCGCGCTCGAAGTCGATCGCCTCGTCATGACCGACCTCGGCCTTCGTGCTCGGCGTGAAGATCGGCTCGGGCAGCTGCTCGGACTCGCGCAGGCCGCTCGGCAGCTCGATCCCCGAGACGGCGCCGGTCGCCTGGTAGTCCTTCCAGCCTGAGCCGGTGATGTAGCCGCGCACCACGCACTCGACCGGCAGCATCTTCAGCTTGCGCACGACCAACGCGCGGCCGCGGGCCTCCTCGGGCACGCCCTCGGTGGCGGAGATCAGGTGGTTGGCGACGATCTGCTCGGTCTTCTGAAACCAGAACACCGACAGCCCGGTGAGCACCTTCCCCTTGTCGGGGATCGGCGTCGGATGCACCGCGTCGTAGGTCGAGATGCGGTCGCTGGCGACCATCAGCAGGCGGTCGTCGAGGTCGTACAGCTCGCGCACCTTGCCGCTGGCGAGCAGGGGCAGGTCAGCGAGGGCGGTCACGTCGCGGACGATATCTCGTTCAACCGTCCCACGATCTCCTCGGCGTAGCGGACGTAGTGGCCGTAGTCGAAGATCGCGTCGAGGTCGAGCTTGGCAGGGATCAGACCCGCCCGCCCGTCGGCGGCGAGCAGCTCACGCAGGGGGGTGCCCGTGTCCCACGCCTGCTGCGTGACGCGCTGCACGCCGTAGTAGGCGTCGTCGCGGCTCATGCCGCTCTCGACCAGCGCCAGCAACAGCCGCTGCGAGAAGATCGCGCCGTAGGTGAGCTCGAGGTTCTCGCGCATCCGCTCGGCGTCCACCGTCATCCCCTCCACGAGCGCCGTCGCGCGGTGCTGGAGGTAGTCGATCAGGATCGTGGAGTCCGACAGCACGATCCGCTCGACCGAGGAGTGGGAGATGTCGCGCTCGTGCCACAGCGCCACGTTCTCCAGGCCCGCCTGCGCGTTGCCGCGCAGCACGCGCGCGAGCCCTGAGATCTGCTCGGCCTTGATCGGGTTGCGCTTGTGCGGCATCGCGCTCGAGCCCTTCTGGCCGCCGCGGAACGGCTCCTGCACCTCGCGCACCTCGGTGCGCTGCAGGTGGCGCACCTCGGTTGCCAGGCGCTCCATGCCGGCGCCCGCGAGCGCGATCGCGCTCAGCAGCTCCGCGTGGCGGTCGCGCGCCACCACCTGCGTGGAGACCGGCTCGCGCTCCAGCCCGAGCCGTGCCAGCACGCGCTCCTCGAACTCCGGGCTGGTGGCCGCGTATGTGCCCACCGCGCCCGAGATCCCGCCCACCGACACCTGCGCGAAGGCGCGCTCCAGGCGCTCCGCGTTGCGGTGTGCCTCGAATGCCAGGCCCGCCAGCTTCACGCCGAAGGTCGTCGGCTCGGCGTGCACCCCGTGCGTGCGCCCCACGCACAGCGTCTGCATGTGCTCGCGCGCGCGGGTGGCCAGCGCCTGCAGGAGTGCGCGGGCGCCCGGCACGATCACTGCTCCCGCTGCCTTCAGTTGCAGCGCGAGCGCCGTGTCCAAGACGTCCGAGGATGTCAACCCGAAGTGGATCCAGCGCCCCGCCTCGCCAGCCGAGGCGGCGAGCACGTCGACGAACGCCGCCATGTCGTGGTCGGTCGTGCGCTCGCGCTCGTTGACCGCCTCGACGGTGAACGTCGCCCCGCGGATCGCCTCCAGGTCCGCCTCGCTGGGGCCCTCGCCCTCACCGAGGAGCAACGGCAGCTCCTCGCACGCCGCCACCTCCACCTCGCGCCACGCCTCCATGCGGGCCTCGTCGGTCCAGATCGCGCCCAGCTCGGGGCGGGTGTAGCGCTCGATCACGCCGGTTGACCTTCTTCGCCCAGGGGGGTGGTCGGGAGGGAGGCTTGCCCCCCTCCCACAAGGCGCGCACCCAATTGTGGGCGGGTGTAGCGCGCGATCATTACGCCGTCAGAATCTGCGCTGCGAGGATTGCCGCGTTGCGGGCGTTGTCGAGGCCCACGCACGCCACCGGCACGCCCGGCGGCATCTGCACGATCGAGAGGATCGCATCGAGGCCGCCCGCGGCGCTGAGGCGGCCCGATAGCGGTACGCCGATCACAGGCAGGTCGGTGTGGGCTGCCACTGCGCCCGGCAGCGCCGCGGAGATGCCGGCGCCCGCGATGATCACGCGCAGCCCGCGCAGCTGCGCGTTCTTGGCGTATTCGGCCACCACGTCCGGTTCGCGGTGGGCCGACATCACCCGCAGCTCGTGCATGATGTCGCGTGCCTGCAGCTCCTCCGCGGCCTTCTGCATCTTCTCCATGTCGCTTGCCGAGCCCATCACGATCCCCACGCGCGGGGCATCCACGTCGAGCTCCTCTAGCTGCGCGCGCACCTCGGTCTCGCTCAGCGCGGTCGCGATCGGGGTCACGTCACCCATACTCCACCTCTGCGCCGACACCCGCGCCCGGCTCGTCCTCGTACCACGCTCGCATCCACTCCTCGACATCCCGCAGGCCCGGCTCGGGTGCGACCGCCGCGGCGATGTCATCGCGCATCTGCATGGCCTCGAAGGAAATCATCCGCGCCGCAGCATACGCCGCTTCGCGGGCCGCTTCATGCCCGTCGCCGAGCGCCGTCACGTTCAGCACCCGCCCGCCCGCGGTCACGAGCTCGTGGTCCGCGCGCGCCGTGCCCGCGTGGGTTACCTCCACCTCCGCGGGTACGCGATCCAGGCCCGCGATCGGATCGCCCTTGGAAGCGGACTCGGGGTAGCCGCCGCTTGCGAGCGTCACCGTCACCGCCGACTGGGGGGACCACCTGAACAGCAACGCATCTTCGCTTTCCTCCTCGGTCTGTCCAAGGCCGCCGGCGCGTGCGGCGCGGAACAGCAGGCGCAGCAGGTCGGACTCGAGGCGCGGCAGCAGCGCCTGCGCCTCGGGGTCGCCGAAGCGCACGTTGTACTCGAGCACGTGCAGCCCCTTCGCCGTCAGGATCGCGCCGGCGTACAGCACGCCGTGGAAGGGGGTTCCTCTCTCGCTCATCCGTTGGACGATCGGCGCGTGGATGATCGGCGCGAGGTGCCACTCCCATTCGCTGCCCAGCTCCGCCACCGGTGAGTAGGCACCCATCCCGCCGGTGTTCGGACCGCGGTCGCCGTCGAAGATGCGCTTGTAGTCGCGCGCCGGCGCCAGCGGGTAGGCGCCCTTGCCGTCGCACAGCGCCATCAGTGAGATCTCCCTGCCGACCAGGCGTTCTTCGACGACCGCGCTCGTGCCGGCCCCATCGGAGGGGTGGGCGGGGTCAGCAACCGAGAAGCGGCCCTCGACGAAGATCTCCCGCAACGCCTCCTGTGCCTGCTCGGGCGAATCCGCCACCGTCACGCCCTTGCCGGCGGCCAGGCCGTCGGCCTTCACCACCACCCCCGGGTCGGCGAGCTCCGCGACCGCCGCGACGCCCTCCTCCAGCGTGCGCGCGTGGCGCCAGCGCGCGGTCGGGACGCCCGCCTGCTCCATCAGCTGCTTGGCGAACGCCTTGGAGCTCTCCAGGCGTGCCGCCGCCGCGCTTGGGCCGAACGCCAGGTGGCCCCGCCTGTCGAGCGCGTCCACGAGGCCCGCCACCAGCGGCGCCTCGGGCCCCACCACGGTGAAGTGGATGCCCTCGCGCTCCACCGCCGCGACGATCCCCTCGACGTCGTCGGCCGCCACGTCGATCAGCCGCGCGTCCTGTGCGATGCCGGCGTTGCCGGGAGCGCACATCAGCTCCGGTTCTTCTTCGGAGCGTGCGAGCGCACGCACCAGCGCGTGCTCGCGCCCGCCGCTACCGACGACGAGGACCCTCATTGGATGTGTGCTCCCGCGAGTGGTGGCTCGTCGTGCTGGCAATAGGAGCGCGGGCGGGGTGACAGTGCTCGGCACGGGCCCGTCGGCGGCGACGCAGCCATAGGTGGGGTGAGGCGCATCAGCTCACAGGGATGTGATGAAGTCGTCGACCGGGATGGCCGTGAGCGTCTCGTAGCGCACGGTGCCGCGCGAGCCCAGCTCCAGCGAGACGCGCGCCATCGTCTGCTCGTCCGGCGCCTCGACGATGTTGACGAAATCGAAGCGCCCCAGCGTCGCCCACTGCGCCTTCACCTTCGCCCCCAGCTGCTCCACCTCGCGGTTGACCTCGCGGATCCGCTGCGGGTTGTTCTTGACAGTCTGCACGCCCTCCGGCGTGAGGTTGGCGAGCATGATGTACGTGGGCATGGGGCCTCCTCCTGGGGAGTCTTTACGGGGCGTCGATGGGGGCACCCGGAGATTAGAGGGTGGCGCAGCCGGCCGAAGGCTGGCGAGCCGGGCCCCTCGTTTCAATTAGAACCTCAGTTCGGAATTGCGGCGGCTGCCGGCACGGGCTCGAACGTGAGCTCTCCGTCGACGGCATCCACGCGGATCGCATCGCCCGGGCGCAGGCTGCCCTCCAGCAGCGACAGCGCGAGGCGATCGGTCAGCTGCTTCTGGATCACCCGGCGCAGCGGGCGCGCACCGTAGGTCGGGTCGTAGCCCATGTCGCCGAGCAGCTCGCGTGCGGCCTCGGTGAGCGTCACCTCCACCCCGCGCTCGCGCACGCGTGCGATCACACGCTCGACCTGCAACTCCACGATCTGTCCGATCTGCCCTCGGCTCAGCGCTTTGAAGCGCACGATGTCGTCGAGGCGGTTGACGAACTCCGGTTTGAAATGCTCCAGGAGCGCGTCGCGCAGCTTTGCGTCCGCCGCCACCGACTCGGCTCCCGTCCGGGGGCCTCTCACGGCGTAGGAGGTGCCCACGCTCTCCGGGTCCACTGCCTCGGCGGCGTCGTCGCCGACGCGGATGTTGGAAGTCATGATCAGCACCGTGTTCTTGAAGTCCACCGTGCGACCCTGGCCGTCGGTCAGGCGGCCGTCGTCCATCACCTGCAGCAACGTGTTGAACACGTCGGGGTGGGCCTTCTCGATCTCATCCAGCAGCACCACCGAGTAGGGGCGGCGGCGCACCGCCTCGGTCAGCTGGCCGCCCTCTTCGTAGCCGACATACCCGGGCGGGGCGCCGACCAGGCGCGAGACCGTGTGCTTCTCCATGTACTCCGACATGTCGATCCGGATCATCGCGTCCTGCGAGTCGAACATGAACTCGGCGAGCGCACGCGCGAGCTCGGTCTTGCCGACGCCGGTGGGGCCGAGGAACAGGAACGTGCCGATCGGGCGGTCGGGGTCCTGCAGGCCGGCGCGGGAGCGGCGCAGCGCGCTCGCAACCGCCTCGATCGCCGCGTCCTGGCCGACGACGCGTTCGTGCAGGCGCTCCTCCATGTGGATCAGCTTCTCGACTTCACCCTCCAGCATGCGGCTCACCGGGATGCCCGTCCAGCGCGCCACCACCTCGGCGACGTCGTCGGCCTCGACCTCCTCTTTGAGGAAGACGGGTTTGTGTGGGCTCTGGTCGGCGCCATCAAGCTGCCTCTCCAGCTCGGGGATCTCGCCGTAGCGCAGTTCGGCGGCGCGCTGCAGGTCGGCGCCCCGCTCGGCCCGCTCGGCCTCCAGGCGGGCCTCCTCCAGGCGCGCCTTGAGGTCGCTGGCGCCCTGGATCGCCTGCTTCTCGCTTTCCCACTGCGCCTTCATCGCGGCCGATCGCTCTTTCAGCTCGGCCAGCTCGCGCTCGATCGTGGTGCGGCGCTCGGCGGAGGCCTCGTCGGTCTCCTTCTGCAGCGAGGTGAGCTCGATTTCCAGCTGCATCACGCGGCGGTCCACCTCGTCGATCTCGGTAGGCAGCGAGTCGATCTCGATGCGCAGGCCAGAGGCGGCCTCGTCGATCAGGTCGATCGCCTTGTCTGGCAGGAAGCGGTCGGCGATGTAGCGGTCCGAGAGCGTCGCCGCGGCGATCAGCGCGCTGTCCTGGATGCGTACGCCGTGGTGGACCTCGTAGCGCTCCTTCAGGCCCCTGAGGATCGCGATCGTGTCCTGCACGCTCGGCTCACCGACCATCACCGGCTGGAAGCGCCGCTCCAGGGCCGCGTCCTTCTCGATGTGCTTGCGGTACTCGTCGAGCGTCGTGGCGCCCACGCAGCGCAGCTCGCCGCGTGCGAGCATCGGCTTCAGCAGGTTGGCGGCGTCCACGGCGCCTTCGGCGGCGCCCGCGCCGACGATCGTGTGCAGCTCGTCGAGGAACAGGATCACCGTGCCGCGGGCCTCGGAGACCTCCTTCAGCACCGCCTTCAGGCGGTCCTCAAACTCACCCCGGTACTTGGCGCCGGCGATCAGCGAGCCGATGTCGAGCGCGATCACGCGCCGGTCGCGCAGTGACTCGGGGATGTCGCCGGAGACGATCCGCTGGGCCAGGCCCTCGACGATCGCGGTCTTGCCGACGCCCGGCTCGCCGATCAGCACCGGGTTGTTCTTCGTGCGGCGCGAGAGCACCTGGATCACGCGGCGGACCTCCTCGCCGCGGCCGATCACCGGGTCGAGCGCGCCCTCCTCGGCGAGCTTCGTGAAGTCGCGTCCGAAGCGCTCGAGCGCCTGGTACTTCTCCTCGGGGCTCTGGTCGCTCACGCGGTGCGGGCCTCGTACCTCGGCGAGCGCCTGCAGCAGACGGTCCCTGCTGGCCCCGACCGCGCGCAGCGCCTGGCCGGCGCGGCTCTTGTCCTCGGCGAGCGCCAGCAGCAGGTGCTCGGTGGAGATGTACTCGTCGGAGAGATCTTTCGCCTGCTTCTCCGCATCGCGCAGCACCGCCGTCAGTTCGGTGGAGGGCTGGCCGCCTTCGGTGGAGGAGCTCTCACCGAGGCGGGGGAGGTCCTCCAGGGCGCGGCTCGACTCCGCGCGCAGCGCCGGGAGCTGGACCCCCAGCTTCGTGAGCACTGGGACGACCACGCCGCCGGCAGCGTACGCTGGTCCGCTGGCGCTCTCGCTATCGAGCAGCGCCGCCAGCAGGTGCGCGGGAGTGACCTGCGGGTTGCGGCGCTCCTGCGCGAGGCGCGTGGCCGCCGCGAGCGCTTCCTGGGACTTGATCGTGAATCTATCTGGTTGTATCGACAAATCTAAGTCCCAGCTTAGCAGATTTTATATCGACTATTGGTATCGCCGCCGTGTCATGGGGCCGAGCGGCCGTACGTCCGCCGCGCGCACGATCTCCCTGCTGGGTGGGCGGGAGTTGGGGAACGGCACGAGCTCCGCGCGGAAGGAGCGGCGGACCTCCTCCAGGCGCTCGGCAAGCTCGACCTGGGCGTGCAGCGCCTGGACCTCCAACTCCTCGATACGGGCGTGCATATCTTCGATCTCGTGCTCGAGGTCGAGCACGCGCTCCACGCCGGCGAGGTTGAGGCCGAGCTCTGCGGTCATCTCCTGGATGCGGCGCAGCCGCTCGACGTCCTCGCGCGAGTAGAGGCGTGTGCCCTTGGGCGAGCGCTTGGGGTCGATCAGGCCGCGCGCCTCGTAGGTGCGGAGCGTCTGCGGATGCATCTGGGCGAGCTGCGCTGCCACCGAGATCATGAACACGCCGCGGTCGGGCGCCACCTCGATCTCCGATCGCTCACGCTCGCTCATTGCGACACCTGCTCGAACAGGCGCGCCCGCGGGTCTCTGCCGTTGGAAGCGTCCGCGAGCGCCTGCACCGCCGCGCCCTGCTCCTCGGTGAGCTCGTCGGGCACGTCGATCACGAAGCGGTAGTGGATGTCCCCGCGGTTTTTGCCACCGAGCTTCGGCGGGCCCTCGCCGCGCAGGCGCTGCACCGTGCCGTGGATCGTGCCGGGCCGGACGCGCAGCGTCTTTGTGCCGTCCAAGGTCGGCACCTTCACCTCGGCACCGCGCAGCGCCTCCGGGATCGTCAAAGGCACCTCGACCTCGACGTTGTCGCCGCGCCGTTTGAACACAGGCGAGGGCGACACGTGCGTGATCACGTACAGGTCCCCCGGCGGGCCGCCGCGCGGGCCGGCCTCGCCCTTGCCGGGCAGGCGGATGCGAGAGCCCTCCTTCACCCCCGCGGGAATGTTCACGCGGTATTTCTTCACGGTGCGCACCGCGCCCGAGCCGTTGCAGGTCGGGCAGGGATCCTCGATCACGGTGCCGGAGCCGCCGCAGCGCGAGCAAGGCTGAGAGATCGAGAACATCCCTTGGCCCTGGGTCTCGATCCCCCGCCCCTCGCACTTCGGGCATACCTTCGGCGTCGTGCCCGGCTTGGCGCCGGTGCCGTGGCAGGTCGGGCAGATCGTCTGCGTGGCCACGGAGAGCGGCACCTGTGCGCCCGACACGGCCTGCTCGAAGGTGATCGACACCTGCGTCTCTAGGTCGCGCCCGCGCTCCGGGCGTGGTTGGGGGCGCGTGCGCCGGCCGCTCGCTGACCCTCCAAACAGGTTGGAGAGGATGTCGCCCATCGAGGAGGCGTCGAAGTCGAAGTTGCCAAAGCCACCAAAGCCATTGCCCCCGGCGGTGGCGTAGGGCCCGGTGCCGCTGTCGTACTGCTTGCGCTTCTCGGGGTCCGACAGCACGTCGTAGGCGTGCGAGATCTCCTTGAAGCGCGCCTCGGCCTGTTTGTCGTCGGGGTTGCGATCGGGGTGGTACTGGCGCGCGAGCTTGCGGTATGCCTTCTTCAGCTCCTCGGGAGTTGCCTTCTTATCGACGCTCAGCGTCGCGTACAGGTCCTGTTTGGCCGCCATCGTCGCGCCTCCTAAGCCGCCACCACGACGCGCGCGGGGCGGATCACGGTGCCGTTCAGGCGATACCCGGGTTGGTAGACCGCCGCCACCGTGCCGCTGGTGGCGCCCTCGACCGGTTGCTGCGCCATCGCCTCGTGATGGACGGGGTCGAATTGCTCGCCTTTGGGATCGAACGACTCGACGCCGACGCGTGCGAGCGCCGCGCTCAGCTCCGCGCGCACCAGCCGCACGCCCTCGAGCAGCGGGTCCTCCTTGTCTGCCGCCTCCAGCGCCCGGTCGAGGTTGTCGAGCGCAGGCAGCAGCTCCTTGGTGAGCTTTGCTACGCCACGCTCGGCCGCCGCGGCCGCCTCCTTTGCCACGCGCTTGCGGTAGTTCTCGAAGTCGGCCTGCGTGCGCTGCGCGAGCGCGAGGTACTCGTCGCGCTGCGCAGCGATCGCAACCAGTTCGTCGAGGTCGCCCTCGAGCTCGCTGACCACCTCATCGGAGTCCTCGATCACTTCCAACTCCTCTTCCACTTCCAACTCCTCTTCCTTCTCCTGTGCGACCTCCTCGATATCGCTCATTGCGCTCAGGCCTTCGTCTCGTCGACGACCTCGGCATCGACCACGTCCTCATCGCCCGCGGACGCGCCGTTGCCGTCGGTCGAGGCGCCACCGTCGCCGCTGGCGGTCGCAGCCTGCTCCTGGGCGCGCTGGTACATCGCCTCCGAGACGGCGTGGAAGGCGCTCTGCAGCACGTCGGTCTTGGCGTTGATCGCGGCGGGGTCCTCCGACTCGAGCGAGTCGCGCACCTCCTTGATCGCCTCTTCGATCCGCTGTTTGGAGTCGGCGTCAACCTGGTCGCTGAGGTCGGCGAGCTGGCGCTCGGCCTGGTAGGCGGCGTTCTCACCGTTGTTGCGGGCCTCCGCGAGCTCGCGCGCGCGGCGGTCCTCCTCGGCGTGGGACTCCGCATCGGAGACCATGTTCTTGATCTCCTCCTCGGAGAGCCCCGAGCCGGCCTTGATCTCGATCTTCTGCTCCTTGCCGGTGCCGAGGTCCTTGGCGGAGACGTTGAGGATGCCGTTGGCGTCGATGTCGAAGGCGACCTCGACCTGCGGGATTCCCCGGGGCGCCGGCGGGATGCCGGTGAGCTGGAACTTGCCCAGCGACTTGTTGTAGGTCGCCATCTCGCGCTCGCCCTGCAGCACGTGGATCTCGACCGAGGGCTGGTTGTCCTCGGCGGTCGAGAACACCTCGCTCTTGCGCGTCGGGATCGTGGTGTTGCGTTCGATCAGCTTCGTCATCACGCCGCCCTTGGTCTCGATCCCGAGCGTCAGCGGGGTCACGTCCAGCAGCAGCACGTCCTTGACGTCGCCGGCGAGCACGCCCGCCTGAATCGCGGCGCCGACGGCCACGACCTCGTCGGGGTTGACCCCGCGGTGGGGCTCCTTGCCGGTCAGCTCCTTGACCTTCTCCTGCACCGCCGGCATGCGCGTCATGCCGCCGACCATCACGACGTGGTCGACCTCCTTGACGCCCTTGTCTTTGGCGTCGTCGAGCGCCTGGCGCACGGGCGCCACGACGCGATCGAGCAGCGCCGAGGTCAGCTCGGAGAGCTTCGCCCGCGTCAGGCGCGTATCGAGGTGCTTGGGCCCGGCCGAGTCGGCGGTGATGAACGGCAGGTTGATCTGCGTCTCCTGCGTCGTGGAGAGCTCGATCTTTGCCTTCTCGGCGGCCTCGTAGAGCCGCTGCAGCGCCATCGGGTCGGCGGAGAGGTCGATCCCCTGGTCGCGCTTGAAGTCCGCCACCAGCCAGTCGACGATCGCCTTGTCGAAGTTGTCCCCGCCGAGGTGGTTGTCGCCGGCGGTCGACTTGACCTCGAACACGCCGTCGCCGATCTCCAGCACCGACACGTCGAACGTGCCGCCGCCAAGGTCGAACACGAGGATCGTCTGGTCGTTTTCCTTGTCGAGGCCGTAAGCCAGCGAGGCGGCCGTGGGCTCGTTGATGATCCGCTTGACATCCAGCCCGGCGATCTTGCCGGCGTCCTTGGTCGCCTGACGCTGGTCGTCGTTGAAGTACGCGGGAACGGTGATCACCGCGGAATCGACGCTTTCGCCCAGGTACGCTTCCGCGTCGGTCTTCAGCTTCTGCAGGATCATCGCGGAGATCTCAGGCGGCGAGTGCTGCTCGCCCCCGGCTTCCACGCGCGCGTCACCGTTGGGGCCGGAGACGACCTTGTAAGGAACAATCGACTCCTCCTCACGCACCTCGGCCTCCTTGCGGCCCATGAAGCGCTTGATCGAGAAGACGGTGTTCTGCGGGTTGGTGACCGCCTGGCGCTTGGCGACGGTCCCGACGAGCCGCTCACCCGAGGCGGCGAAGGCGACGACGGAGGGTGTCGTGCGCCCGCCCTCGGCGTTCTCGATCACCGTGGGCTCGCCACCCTCGAGGACGGCCATGCACGAGTTCGTCGTGCCGAGGTCTATGCCTATGGTCTTGGCCATTTGCTTGGGTGCTCCTTGGTTCGGGTATGGGTAGTTGGGTTGCGGCGGTCGCTCGGTGTGGCTGTCAGGCCCCGGTTTGTGGGCTAGGAAAACCGCACTGAGCGTAATCCGCTGCTGAAATCTTAGTCGAAGCTTAGCAGGTTTCCTGGGTGGGTGGCGCAAGGGGCCGGAGGAGCGTGCCGATCGGGTCCGGGTCGACGGCCGTTTGACGTCGGCGGGACAACGGCGCATCCTGGGATGACTGTCTAGGCGGGCCGTTCCCCAAAGGGCCGCCGAGATGGAAGAACAGGCCCGACGCGTCGCGACTGCATGGGCGGCAAGTCGGAAATAAATCGAGACCACGGCTGATAGCCGTGCAAACTAGGAGTGGGACCATAAATGTCACGAATAAGGTTCATTCTGCTGAGTGTCATGGCCGTAGTCGTAATGAGCGCCATCGCGTCTGCGACAGCCTCGGCACACCGGTATGTCGAGTGCTTAAAGGCCGAAGCTGGCAAAGGAACGTACGAAGAAAGCAAATGCGAAAAAGCCAAAACCGGCGGAGAATGGGAAAAGCTTGAAATCGCCAACGTCAAATTTACTGGCACAGGCGGTATTTCCAAGTTGAAATCAAGTCTCTTGAAAGCCGAAATTCTCATCACCTGCAACAAGGCTGTCTACGCGGGAGAACTCGAAACCGCGGGCGCTGGCAAAGGCGAAGTGACTCTTGAAGAATGCAGTATCGGTAATGGGAAAGAAGCATTTCTCAACTGTGAGGTACCGAACATAAATTTTAAATTACGCGGCATATTGGTAGAAAGTGCTAAAAGCGAAATCGAAGAGGAATTCAAACCGGCCTCTGGTACGACCTTTGTTGAACTCGTAATAAAAAATAAAGGCGAAAAATCATGTGCTGAGAAAGGTACTTTTCCCGTCCAAGGAACACAGATATGCGAATTTTCAAGTGGCAAAATTTTTAACGTCACGCATGAAATTGCCTGTAAACCGGCAGGTAGTCATCTGGCTTTCGATGGCGAAGTCGCCACATTTGAAAGTGACAGGAGTATCGGAACGGCGTCAAACGACGCTTGGGCTGTGGAATAGCAGGTGAACGAGAGGCCGGTGGTCACGCAGCTCGATCGGGTGCGACCACCGGCCAGTCATACGGATGTCCCTGGGCGCTTTGATGGGTGCGGGCGGCTCCGCCGCCCGACAAGAAACACAGGCGGTGGGGGCAGCGATCGATCCAGACCACCCCTTCCCGGCGATGTCTCTTACTCAGTTTCAAGTAAATGTCTCCTATTTTTGGGCGATGCCACTCGTCCTGGGGAAAGGCGACAGATACTGGTGATTCCACGTGCAACCCATCCTCAACAAACGAGCTCGGACGGCGGAAAGACGGAGATCTGCGCGTCAAGACTTGACGGCGAGGCCCAAATCGTGCATGGTGGTCTTGCCTCGAACGGAGCCCAAGGAATCACGGTAGGGGCCCCCGCCAAAGGCAGATAAGAGAGGACCAGCGTGCTGCCCGACCTAGGCGGGCAGCACGTACGGACTCAAAACATAAAGACTGCCCCGGCGGTCGCTGGGGCAGAGAGGAGTAGTTCGTCAATGTCTCGATTCAAGTTGATCATGATGAGCGTTGTGGCGATGTTTGCCGTGGGCGCATTTGCGTCGGCGTCGGCGTCGGCCATCACGCCCGTCTTCTTAGTCTGTTTAGAAAAAGCAGGCAGCGGCAAAAAATTCGAAGACCGTAACTGCGCAAAAGAAAATAGTGGCAGCGGAAAATTTGAATTAGTCGAAGTCACCGAAAACTTAAAAGTCAACGGTACTGGCGGCCTTTCGACCCTAAAGTCGACCCTCCTTGGGGCGCCAATCATCATCAAGTGCCAAACAAGCAAGTTTACGGGTGAAATTGGGCCAAAAGGTTTATCAACGGGTGAAGTGACGTATGAAAAATGTACGGCACACACCATCACCAAAGAAAAAGAAGAAGAACTGGTAAACTGCGAAGTCCCTAATATTAATTTCCTTTTTGTTGATCAGCTAGTCGAAAAGTCGGCTACTGAAATCGAAGACGAATTCAAACCCAAAACAGGTACAACGTTTGTGAACATTGTACTGAAAAATAAAGGCGAAAAATCCTGCACGGAGAAAGGGACGTTCCCGGTCACAGGAACACAAAATGCGGAAGTCGAACTGCCCTCGACCGGCGCAAAGTTATTAACAGAACTCACGTTTAAAACGTCAGGAAGTCATTTGAAATTCAACACCACCGAAGTAGCCACATATGAAGGGAAAGTGAGCATCGACCTAAATAACGACGATAGTTGGGGTGCGTCAATACCGTAGATAGACTACGAGCGTGGTCGTGCCAGCAGAATGGCGCGACCACGCTCGCCCTATTCTGGGCGCCGGAAACCGTCAAGAAGGCGCGCGCACGAATGCACTGTCGATGGTGGCGCCCGCGATCAAGTCAGAAACACGCCTGGACGAGTCACCCACGAAATGGTATTAATACAAGCAGCCGAGTAACTGGGACTAAATGCAGCGCACATGGATAGAGGATAGAGGAGAGGTGCTTCATGCCAAGGGTCTGCTTCAGGCGATCAATGTTGGGGATTGCCCTGGTGTCAACATGCGTCGCGCTGATCGCCGCGACGTCGGCGGAGGCGTGTCCGGTAGGCACAGAACTGATTCGTAAGGCCGAGCCCTACGCTCAACGACTACCGGACTGTCGGGCATATGAGCAGGTGTCCCCGGCTGATAAGAAATCGACGGATGCCATGGGGCAGCCAGGCTTTGTGCAGAGTTCGTCGTCTGGAGAAAGCGTGAGTTACTACTCGGTTGCACCGTTTCCCGGTATCTCGGGCTCATCGGAATTCCCAAGCTATCTTTCCATGCGTACAAGCGATAGCTGGCTGACGCAAGGTCTGCTCCCTCTGACTGAACTGGATGCAGTAGGCGAAGTACTTGGTCTGACGAACAATAATAATGAAGCCATTGAGTGGATATCGCGAGAGGAAGGCCTGCTACTAGCGCCTGGCGCAAAGCGACACAAAGGGAATCTTTATCTTCGCAACGACCTCACGGAAGAATACAAGTTGATCGCACCAGGTGTTTTTGGGGTCACCTTTGCTGGAGCAACGCCCGATGGCTCCCTCCTTCTTTTTTCGGCGACCCTCGGCGAAGGACAAGAACTCGGGGGAGTTACCGATCCGAATTCTGTGCCCTATCTTTTTGAGTGGGACCGTGAAACTGGGCAGACCAGCCTCATCGGTGTAGTAAACGGGGAAGCTCCACAGAAAGGGGTGGCTGCAGGGCCGAACGAATCAGAAGAACTGGGAGGGGCGGAAAAGGCCTATGAGCAGAATGCAATCTCTGAAAACGGATCGCGGGTCTTCTTCTCGGAACTAGGTGAAGGCGAGAAGGTCTATATGCGCGAACTGGATTTGAGTAGGACGATCGAAGTCTCCGAAGGTGACGCGCAGTGGCGGGCAGCGACATCAGATGGCTCAGTGGCGTTCTATACCGAAAACAAAAATCTATTCTCCTATGACGTTGAAACTATGACGCGCACCCCTATCACCACGGGGACTGCCGGGGTCTTGGGGATGCTTGGGGTATCCCAGGATGGTTCGTATGCCTACTTCGTCGCCGAAGGCGTACTGGCTGCTAACGAAAACGGCCACATAATAAATGCAACAACGGGGGAACGAGAAAAGGCTGAACCTGGCCAAGCCAATCTTTACCAATGGCACAATGGCGTTACAAGCTTTATCGCTGTCCTCAACAACAATGACGCAACCGATTGGGAGGGGTTCAGCCACGACCGGGCGGGCACGCCTGATCAGGGATATAAGGCTTCGCGCGTCTCACCCGATGGAACGAAGGTTCTCTTCGATTCGACGAGTGCACTGACCGGCTATGACAATGCCAACGAGCAGGAGATCTACCTGTACGACGCAACCAAATTGCTATCACCGACTAATCCGCGTTGTGTTTCCTGCAACCCAACCGTAGCCCCGGCGACGGCAGAGACTTTTCTTGCCAACGACGAGGTCGATTCTGCTCCGGCGTCACACTTCTCGCTCACGACACGCAACATGTCGACGAAAGGTACGCGGATCTTCTTCCAGACGACGGAAGCCTTGGTACCCCAGGCTACAGATGGGCAGGAAAACGTGTATGAGTGGGAGCAAGAAGGCACTGGCAGTTGTGGCACCGGCGAAGGTGTGGATAACGGCGGCTGCTTGTATTTGATCTCGACCGGGCAGAGCACGAGTCCGTCGTACTTCGGCGACGCCAGCGAAAATGGCGAAGACGTCTTCTTCTTCACGCGCCAATCGTTGGTGGGTCAGGACCGAGACAACAGCATCGACATCTACGATGCGCGCGAAGATGGAGGCATCGAAAGCCAGAATCTTGTCCCGCCGAGTGTCTGTGAAGGCGAAAGATGCCGAGGTACGTCTGTTCCCGCACCGGTATTCGAGGCGCCCGCAAGTGTGACGCTGTCGGGAGTCGGGAACCTGCCACCGAAGCAAGCTTATGAACAGAAAGTATTGACCAAAAAGTCGAAAACTACAAGACGTGTAATAAAGCTCGATGAGGCGCTGCAGGAGTGCAAAAAAAGGCCAGCTGGGAAGCAAGCTCGCTGCAAGGCGCAGGCCGAGAAGAAGTATGGAGGGACAATCAAGAAGAGCGGCGGGGGAGGAAAGTGATGGTTGATCGTTGGCGTATTCTTGCGTTCGCATTGGCGGCGACGCTAATGGTCATTGTTTCATCGCTCGTTCTCTTTATGTGTTTTTCGAGTGAAAGTGAAGAGATAGTACGAGGTCTTGCGTTCGGTTTGGTAGTAGTGTTGTTGGCGACCGTCTTGTCGCTTGTTTTCTTTATGTATTTTGCGACGGAAAGCGAAGGCGTCGTACGAGGTCTTGCGTTTGGTTTGGTAGTGGTGCTGTTGGCGACCATCTTGTCGTTCGCTATATTTGCATTCTTTGCTCCAGGTCGCAGCCTGGCTGCTGAACCATTTGGAATCCATAATTTTGAAAATATAATCCTTCCAAATACTGGCGAAAGACCCATGCGGGCAGGCTCGCATCCTGATGCGATGACAACCACATTTGAATTCGCAAACCATGAACCCGAACCAGGATCGCTAGAAGAAGAAGCCGAATTGAAGCCGGCGCCCAATGGCCTCGTGAAGGATCTGGAAGTAAAGCTCCCCCCGGGTCTTATGGTAGACCCCAATGCATCTCCGGTGAAGTGCACGGATACCGAACTTGACACCAAATTCGAATGTCCAAATGCCTCCGTAGTGGGGATTGTCAAAGCGAAGCTGGCCCTTTTGAATGGCGGGGCTTCCGGGGAGGTGCCGATTTTTAGTATGGCTCCTACTCACGGCGTTCCGGCTGAACTCGGCTTCGAGATAGCTGGCATCGTCGTTTATATTGCCGGCAACACTCAGACCGGAGGGGACTACGGTCTATCTGCCACGACCTCGGATATCCTGGAGAAGGGCGTTTTCTACGGCGCGGTTGTTACCCTGTGGGGCGACCCGTCCTCGCCGAGTCATAACGAAGAACGCGGCCTATGCGCGTTGAGCCCGCCGATAGAAGAAGGTATACTCGTAGGAAAACAGAGGGAAAGGGGAGAATGGGAAGAACATCTGAAAAAAGCGAACGAAAGACGGGCAGAACAGAAGGAACGTGGTGAACCGCTCAGCCCATTTCCGCCCGAAGCGGAAGAAGGCGACTATAGGTTCAACTGTCCTGTGCAGCAGGTCAACGCGCCGTTCTTGACCCTGCCGTCCTCCTGCACCGGCAACCCGCTGGTTGCGGCCATCAGTGCCGACTCGTGGGAAGAACCCAAAAGGTTCGTTTCCGCAGAAGCAAGCGCTCCTGCGGTGACGGGCTGTGCCGGACTCAATTTCGAACCAAAGCTATCGGTGCGACCATACGAACCAGCGGAGTCGGCGACGGAATCCCCATCCGGACTCGAAGTCGACCTGACGATCCCTCGGGAAGAAAGTCTCGAAGGTCTCGCTCAGGCGGACCTCAAGGAAGCGGTCGTCACCCTGCCGGTCGGGATGACTGTCTCCCCATCGGCAGCAAATAACCTTGAAGCATGCCCGCTACTCAAAGGCCGAGAACCGGAAAAAGAAGGAAAAGAAAGCAATAAAGAACTAGTCGGCATCAACTTCGAATCAAAACAGCCGGCGAACTGCCCGCCGGCGTCCAAGCTAGGCTCGGTGGAAGTCGCCACCCCCCTGCTCGAACAGCCCCTGAAGGGCTCGGTCTACGTCGCCGAACAGGGCAACCTGGCGGGCCACGGCTCCAACCCCTTCGAATCGCTGCTGGCGCTCTACCTCGTCGCCGAAGGCAGCGGGGCGATCGTCAAGCTCCCTGGCGAAGTGAAGCTCAACTCGACTACGGGGCAGGTGAGCGCAAGCTTCGGTAAGGATCCTGCCACGGGTTTCTACCTACCTCAACTCCCCTTCAGCGAACTGAAGATGCGCTTCTTCGGCGGACCGAGGGCGCCGCTCGTGACTCCCTCGGCCTGCGGCACGTACACAACCACGTCGCTACTGACGCCATATGGCAGCGAAGCGGAACCGCTGCTCGAACCGGCCAGCCCGGCGGCGCATTCGGGCAGCAGTTTCACGGTCTCCGAAGGCTGTACCCACAGTTTCGCCCCCACGCTGACGGCCGGCACCACGAACCCCCAGGCAGGAGGCTTCAGCAACGAGACGGTCACGATCGCCCGCAACAGCGGCGAACAGGACTTGGGTGGGATCACAGTCACTACGCCTCCGGGCCTGCTGGGACTGCTCTCGAAGGTCCCGCTCTGCGGAGAACCGCAGGCGAGCCAGGGCACGTGCGGCGAAGAAAGCAAGATCGGGGAAGCGACCGTGGCAGTGGGCCCCGGCGAAGACCCTTACTGGCTCAAAGGCGGTCGCGTCTATCTGACCAGTTCATACGACCACCAACCGTTTGGCCTCTCAATTGTCGATCCGACGACGGCCGGACCGTTCACGCTCAAGGGGAATGAGGGCTTCGACAGGGAGGTCACCCGCGCGTCGATCGCCGTGAACCCGAAGACGGGCGCTCTGACGATCACGAGCGAAGCGCTGCCGACGATCATCGAAGGCGTGCCTCTCGATGTAAGGACGATCGATGTGGGCATCAACCGCAGCGAATTCACGTTCAACCCAACCAATTGCGAAGAAATGCACGTGACCTCGTCCATCACGAGTACCAGCGGTGCCACCGCAAGCCCCGCGAGCCGCTTCGAGGCGGCGAACTGCTCGGCGCTGCCCTTCAAACCGTCGTTCTCGGCCACCACCCAGGGCAACTCCAGCGACATCGGTAACGGAGCCTCGCTCAGCGTCAAAGTAGGCCAGAAGGCCGGCGAAGCCGCGATCCGCTCGGTCTACCTGGAACTCCCGAAGAAGCTCCCGGCACGTCTGCACACCCTCCAGAAAGCATGCACCGAAGCAACCTTCGACGCGAACCCCGCGAACTGCCCGGCCGCGTCCGATGTCGGCAAGGCGATCGCACACACGCCGGTGCTGCCGGTCCCGTTGGAAGGCCCGGGCTACTTCGTCTCGCACGGCGGGGCGCAGTACCCGGAACTGGTGTTCGTGCTGCAGGGCGACGGCGTGACAATCGACCTCGCGGGCGAAACGCACATCAACTCGAAAACCAAAATCACCTCGAGCACCTTCGGGACGGTGCCGGACGCTCCGATCACGAGCTTTGAAGCCAACCTGCCGGAGGGCCCCGACTCGGCGCTCGCGGGCATAACGCCCAAAGGAGTGTGCGGCTCCGCGAGCCTCTCGATGCCGACGACGATCGTGGGGCAGAACGGGGCTCAGGTCAAGCAGACGACGAAGGTTGCGATCGCCGGTTGCCCGAAGAAGAAGCACAAGAAACCAGCTAAGTCCAAGGGGAAGGGCAAGAAGTCGGTGCGCCGCCACTGACGCACCGGCGCACCGGCATCAAAAGACACAAGTCTTGGGCGCTCTCGGGCGCCCGACGCGCGGCCCGCCTCCCCTCTCCCGGCGGGCCGCGCCTTTTCTCCTACCAGCCGACCCTCTTTGGCTCGGCGGCAGTAACCAGAATACTCCGTCATGTCGGAAACACTGCTTGCGAGCGTTCCGCGGACAGGATAGGTTCGAAGAGGCAATTGCCCTTGGACTAGACGAGGAAGGTAGGAACTAGATGACCAGGAACCATAATGGGCGTTTCGCGGGTGTCCGCGGACGCATGTTGATCGCGGCGGCGGCCGTGCTGGCTCCGCTGGCGATGGCCTCGCCGGCGATGGCCGAACACCACCCGAAAGGGAACTTCGCGCCGTTCAAGTACTGTCCGCTGAGCAACAAAGCGACTGAGCTCTGCACGGTGGCCAACACGAACGCGGGCGAATTCGAGGTCGGCAAAAAGACGGTGCCGATCACCAAAACAATCACCCTGCAGGGCGGCCTGCACGAAAACGAAAAAACGGAAGAACTCGAATTCATCGCGGCCGAAGGAGCCGAAACGCTGTCGAAAACCGAAGAGACCGTCCCCGGCGGCCTGCTCGGGATCAAAGCTCCCACCTGGTGGCCGCTGATCCTGCAGGAACTCTTCAACGAATACGTTATCAACAAAGGCCTGACGGGCGTTACGGAGATCACCGAACTCGCGAAGCCGGCGAGCGACATCAAGTTGAACACGACCAACCTGATTTTCGAAACCGGCGTGGCGCTGCAGCTGCCGGTGAAGGTCAAGCTCAACAACACGTTCCTCGGCAACGAATGCTACGTGGGCTCCTCGTCGCACCCGATCACCCTGAACCTGACGACCGGGACCACGAGCCCGCCGGCGCCGAACAAACCGATCAAAGGCGCGGCAGGCAAACTGGAAATCCTCGAAGAAGGCAATCTGGTTCGTCTCACCGGAGGCGCACTGGTCGACAACTCCTTCGCGGCTGAAGAAGGAGCCAGTGGCTGTGGTGGCATCTTCTTCTCATGGGCCGTCGATCCGCTGGTCAACGAAATCCTCGGCGTGCCGTCGAAAGCGGGCACCAACACGGCGATCCTCAAGGGCAGCCTCGAAGAGGCCGTGGCGGAAGCCGTCAAAGCCAGCGAATAGCAGTCAAGAGCAGTAATTGAAGTGGAGTGCCGCAAACGGGGCCCGTCGCGCGAAGCGGCGGGCCCCGTTACTATTCGTGCGAGGCTGATAGCCCCAGCCAGGATGTTCCGTCATGTCGGAAACATTCCTTGCAAGCGACCTGTGGGTCGGATAGGTTCGAAGAGCAGCATGCCCTTGGACCTCTAGGACCATGCAAGGAAGGTAGATGTATATGACTAAGCATCACATCGGGCGCGTCGCGGGTCTCCGCGGGCGCATCTTGATCTCGGCGATGGCCGTGCTGGCCTCGCTGGCGATCGCGTCGTCGGCCTCGGCGACCGAACACCATCCGACGGGGAACTTCGCCCCGTTCAAGTACTGTCCGCTGAGCAACAAAGCGACGGAGCTCTGCACCGTAGCGAACACCACCAGCGGCTCATTCACGGTCGGCAAACGGACAGTGCCGATCAACAAAACGATCACGCTGCAGGGCGGCCTGCACGAAAACGAAAAAACGGAAGAACTCGAATTCATCGCGGCCGAAGGCGCTGAAACGCTGTCGAAAACGCCGCTGTTCGTGCCCGGCGGCCTACTCAACATCGTTGCGCCAGAATTCCTCAACAAAGAACAGAAAGAAAAATTCGAAAAAGTCATCAACGAAGGCATCACCGGCGTTACGGCGACGACCGAACTCGCGGCACCCGCGAGCGCGATCAAGCTGAACACGACTAACCTGATCTTCGAAACCGGCGTGGCGCTGCAGTTGCCGATCAAGGTCAAGCTCGGCAACGTGTTCCTGGGCAACGAATGCTACGTCGGCTCGGAAGCGAGCCCGATCATTCTGCACCTAACGACCGGAACGACAAGCCCGCCGGCGCCGAACAAACCGATCAAAGGCAGTGCAGGCGCCCTGGAAATCCTCGAAGAAGGCAATCTGGTGCGTCTCTCGGGAGGCTCGCTCGTGGACAACGCATGGGCGGCGCCCGGTGCACACGGTTGCGGCGGCAAACTGTTCGAAGGCATTGTCGACGAAGCTGTCAACAAAGAGCTCGGCCTGCCGGCAGCGGCGGGGAACAACACCGCGATCCTGAGCGGTAGCCTCGAAGAGGCAGTGGCGGAAGCCGTGAAGGCCAGCGAATAGCAGTCGAGCGGTTCAGCAACCACTAGTTGTAGTGGCAGTATGGAAGTAGATTGAGGCCCGCCCGCCCTGATGTATGGTGCGGCGGGCCTCACATTTACCGCGGAAAGACGGGTGAGGTACTAGCCAGCTCAGGCTGAAGCGGGGGCCCTTCCCGGCTGGTGCCAGCCCTAACCCCGAGCTCGCAGCGTGGGGAACGGCACGACCTCGCGCACCGACTCCACGCCGGTCAGCACCATCAGCAGCCGATCGACACCGAGCCCCCCGCCCGCGGTGGGCGCCATCCCATATTCCAGCGCCCGCACGTACTCCTCGTCGTTGGGCTGCGGCTGGTCGCCGTCGTCACCCCCGTCGCTGGAGGCCTGCTGGCGCTGGATCACGAACCGGTTGAGCTGATCGACCGGATCGTTGAGCTCGGTGTCGCCGCTGAGGATCTCCATCCCACGAATCACCGAGTCGAAGTGCTCGGAGAGTCGGGGATCCTCGGAGTGGCGCTTGCAGATCGGAAACAGGTCGACGGGGAAGTCGAACACGTGCGTGGGCTGGTGCAGCGTCGGTTCGACGTGCTTGACGTAGATCGCGTCCACCAGCTTTGCCCAGGTGAGATCGGAATCCCGCCCATCCCCGCCCTCCGTCGCCTCGCCGGCCACCTCGATCAGCTGCTCGCGCGAGGCCTCCAGGTAGTCGATCCCGACGGCGTCGGCGATCGCCTCGCGCAGCGTGATCCGTCGCCACGGGGTCGCGAGGTCGACCACCTGCCCGTCGTACTGCTCGACCTTGGTCGTCCCCAGCGTCTGTAGCGCGACGCTCTCGGCCATGTCTTCGGTGAACTTCGCGACGTCCCAGTAGTCGGCGTAGCTCATCATCCACTCGAGGATCGTGAACTCCGGGCTGTGCCTGGGGGAGATCCCCTCGTTGCGGAACGCGCGTCCGAGGTCGTAGATGTTCTCCAAGCCCCCCACGATGCAGCGGTTGAGGTAGAGCTCGACCGAGATCCGCAGGTAGACGTCGACGTCCAGCGCGTTGTGGTGCGTCACGAACGGCCTCGAGGCGGCGCCTCCGGCGAGCGTCTGCAGCATCGGCGTCTCGACCTGGGTGAAGCCGCGTCCGCGCAGGAAGTCGTGGATCGCCTCGATCATCTTCGTGCGCCTGAAGAACATCGTGCGGGTCTGCTCGTTGGCGAGCAGGTCCAGTTCGCGGTAGCGGTAGCGCGTGCCCTGGTCCCCCATCCCGTGGTAGCGGTCGGGCGGTGGGCGCAGCGCCTTGGCGAGCAGCGTGCAGGCGCTCACCGCGAGCGCGAGCTGCCCGCGCTGGGTGATGTAGACGGCGCCCTCGACGGTCACGATGTCGCCGATGTCGAGGCCGACGATGTGCTCGTAGGCCTCCTCGCCCATCTCCTCGCGGCGCGCGACCACCTGCATCGTGCCGGACTGGTCGCGCAGGTCGAAGAACGTGTACTTGGCGTGGCCACGGCGCGCAATCAGCCGCCCGGCCACGCGGTAGACGAGTCCCTCGTGCACCCCTGCCGCGAGCGCGGCGGGGTCGTGCGCGGCCTGGATGTCCGCGACCCAGGTACGGGGCATCCGCGAGGAGATGTGCGGATAGGGCTCCACGCCCTCGCTGCGCAGGCGCTCCATCTTCGCGCGGCGCTCGTCGGCTCCGGCGGGCTCGCCGGCACCATTTCCCGCCGGCTCGCTCGCACGCTCGGACGCCCCGGCGCCGAGGTCCGCTGCGGCCTGCTCGACCGGCTCCTCCAACTCCTCCGGCGTGCTCATGCCGCCGGCACCAGGTGGTGAGTGGGGTCGCGCACGTCAAGCACCGGCAGGCCGGGGATCGCCTCCTCCAGCAGGCCGCGTAGGCGCGGTGAGTCGAAGCGGTGCGACTGCGGCGCGACCGGGTTGACGGTGATCGCGCGCAGATCGATCGAGGCGAGCACCGCGATCGAGAGGCCCTGGCGGCGGTACCACTCGACGCCGTGGTCGGTGAGGAAGACCTTGGTCGCGTCAGCCACCACCAGCTCGAGCTCCCGGGTGGGCGCGGCCAAATCGCGGGCGCTCAGCAGCTCCGCCAGAAACGGCTCGCACAGGGCGCCGCGCACCAGCAGGTGGCTGGCGGTGGGGCGCGCGCGCAGCAGTTGCCCGATGTCCGCGGCCGTACTGGTGAGCACGAACCGCGGGTGCAGCGTGAGCGGCTCCTCGCCCGTCGCGCCGATCAGCATGCTGGCGGCGTTCGACGTTGCCAGCTCATGTACATGCGGCTCGTTCAGCTCCGGCAGGCGCACGAGCTCGACGGCGTCGCGGGTGCGCGCCACGACCTGCTCGATCTCATCGTGCAGGACGGCCCCGGTGGACATCACGAGGCCGTCGGAGACCGCCGGGGAGGAGGCGGCGCGGCGGTCGATGGCGCCGTCGATCAGCACCTGCTCGGCTCCATGGGCGAGCATCGTGTCGCACACCTCGCGTACGTCGGCGGCGGCGCTGGGGCCGGCCACCTCGATCGTGCCGCGCGTCAGCAGGCGCGCGATCAGCACCCGCCCGAGGGGGGTGCGCACCCCGGTCTCCTGGACGATCTCGTGGGGAATCGCGCCGGCGCGCAGCAGCGCGTCGGTGGTGGCGACGAGGCTGCCGGCGCACAGCTCCACGCGCGGCTTCTCGATGCGGATGTCGATCACGTCGCGCTCCTCGCCGTCGCGCCCGACGGAGGTGACGCCGACGCGACGGCTGCGCGTCTGCAGCTCGCGCAACAACGCGGCGAGCGTTTCGGTCTTGCCGGTGTTCTTTGCCAGGCCGACGAGGGCGAGACGACGCGCGGACGCGGTGAGCTCGGCTAGTTGCTGCATCGGGCTCAGCCTAGCCTGCCAGCCGCGCGCCGCGGTGTTCGGCGAAGGTTGCGCGCCCGGCGGGTGGCACGTCGCGCGCGTCCTCCTCGGGTTCGCCCTGCCCGAGGCGCGCCGCCAGCTCGCGCACGAGGAAGGTGGCGAGATGGTGGGGATAGGTGCCTTTGGAGAAGCCGGCGTCGTAGCCGAGCTCCTTGGCGAGCTCGTTGGAGACGCGCGGCCCCCCGCAGGCGAGGATCATCTCCCGCCGGCGCCCCTCGGCCTCGACGATCTCGACGAGCTCGGTCAGGTTGTGGATGTGCAGGTTCTGCTGGGTGACGGTTTGGGAGACGAGGATCGCGTCGGCCTCGAGCTCGATCGCCTTGGCGACGAGTGCTCCGTTGGGCACCTGGCTGCCGAGGTTGTGCGCCTCGAAGGCGCGGTAACCCTCCAGGCCCTTGTGGCCGTGGAAGCCCTTGAGGTTGAGCATCGCGTCGATCCCGACGCTGTGGGTGTCGGTGCCGGTGGAGGCGCCGACGACGACGATCGGCCGGCGGACGTGCTCCTGAGCGTACGCTTCGACCTCCTCCTCGGTCATGTACTGGACGATGTCGATCCCCTCTTCGGCGAGTGTGGCGTAGTCCACGGAGTGCACGGTGTGGCCATACATCACGAAGTAGGTGTGGCCGTCGGTGAGGCGCTCGTGGTGGACGACCTCGGGGTGCTGGAAGCCCATCTTGCCGGCCAGTTCCATGGCGGCCTTGCGCGCGGCGAGGCCGTCGGGGACCGGCAGCGTGAAGCTGAGCTGCACGATCCCGTCGCCGTGGTGGTCGGCGTAGGGCTTGACGTGCTCCTCCTCGGCCTGGTCAGGCAACGCTGAGCGCTCCCCGCATCAGTTCGGTGACGGGGTTGAAGTACCCCTCCTCGGTCGTGACGATGCCCTCCATCCCCCGGCCCTCTTCGCGGTGGCGGCTGACGTCGCCGAAGACGCCGCCCTCGATCGCCTTGAACAGCCCGATCTCGGCGATCCGCTCGAGCATCAGATGCGCGTCGCGCAGCACCTGCTGGGCGCGCGTCTGGATGATGCCGCCGCGCTTGAACTCGATCTCCTCGCCGAGGTCGCGGGCGGCGTTGAAGACGTAGTTGACGTTCTGCAACCCCAGCACGCGGTCGTGGATGTGCGGGGTGAAGATTCCCTCGGTGGGGACGCCGATCGTCTGGATGCCCTGGCCGGTGGCGACGGTGACGAGGTTGAACAGCGTGTCGGCGGCATGGGTGCGGAACAGGTTGCCGTCCATGTGCCGCGTCGGAGGCATGTACTTGACGGGGCAGTCGGGGAACAGCTCGCGGGTGAGCTGCGCCTGGGCCCACTCGTACAGGAGCCCGTTGGCCACGGGCATGTCGATCTCGAACGCGTCGCCAAGCGCGATCTGCTCGTCGGGCACGCCCGAGGCGCGAGCGAGCTGATGGTTGATGAACTGCGAGGCGGTGACGGAGGGGGCGGCCTCCAATGCGTCGGCGGTGCGCAGGTAGTTGTCCTCGCCGGTGTTGATCACGACCCCGAAGTAGCCGTTGACGGTGCGCGAGACGCGCTGATCGAGCAGCCCGCGGATCGGGTTGATGTCGCGGTAGAGGATCCCATAGAGGGCGTCGTTGACCATGTTGTCGAGTCCCTCGATCGCGCCCATCGCGGCGATCTCCGGCATGCACAGGCCCGAGCAGAAGCTCGACAGGCGCACATAGCGGCCGTGCTGCTCGGACCACTCATCGAGCGCGGCGCGCATGATCGCGAAGTTGGCCTGCGTGGCGAAGGTGCCGCCGTAGCCCTCGGTGGTGGGACCGTAGGGGACGTAGTCGAGCAGGCTTTGGGCGGTGGAGCGGATTACGGCGACGATGTCCCCCCCGGCCTCGGCGACGGCGAGGCTGTGGGCGACATCCTCGTAGACGTTGCCGGTGGCGGTGAGCACGTAGCGCAGGGGCGGAGGACTCTCGCCGAGGCGCTCGCGCAGGGCGCGGCGGGTCTCCATGCGCGAGTCGATTTCCCCGAGACCCCGTGCGAGCTCCGTGCGCGCGCGCTCGCGGATCGCCGCCTCGGGCGCGAGCGGCAGTGCGCAGAGGTCGAGGGTGTTCGCCTCGACGGCCTCGGCGATTTGCTGGGCTCCCTCCCAGGCGGGCGGGTTGTGGGCGGGCGGGCTTTCCATCCCCTCGGCTTGGAGCGTCGCGTTGGCGATCCAGTAGGCGACGCCTTTGCCGAGCCCGCCCCGGGCGCGCACGTGGTCGACCAGTACGTTCGGCAGAGGGGCGCCGAGGTCGTTGGCCCCATCGACACCGAACAGGCGCGCAACGGTCCGCTCGACCGACAGCGTGGTCATGCCGGCGATCTGCTCGGCGACGTCGGCGGCGATCCGCGCGGCGGCCTGGCGGCAGGACTCGACGAGCCCCTGATCGAGGTCCAGCTTGGATGTGGCCATGATTCGAGGTTACTGGAAAAACCCCACGATTCGTGTTGCGAATACGAGGGGTCGCCTGGCACGCTAGCCTCGCTTGCAAGAGTGTCTGAGCGGGAGGGGACCAGCCCTCTCCCGACCTTCCGCCTGTGCCAAACCAAGTGTCTCCCTCTGCCCCCCCCTTCACCCCTCGGGTGCGCGAGTGGTTCGAAGCATCCTTCGCCAAGCCCACTCCGGCCCAGGCCGAGGCGTGGCCGGCGATTGCGAGCGGAGCGCACGTGCTGGTGTCGGCGCCGACGGGCTCGGGCAAGACGCTGGCGGCGTTTCTGTGGGGGCTCGACCGGCTGGCAGCTGAACCCTCGACCGAGCGGCGGACCCGCCTGGTGTATGTGTCGCCATTGAAGGCGCTCTCCTACGACATCGAGCGCAACCTGCGGGCGCCGTTGATTGGGATATCCCGCCCGCCCATCGCCGGATCGACCCCCGGGCCCCACCCAACCCACCCAGTCGCAGCGGACATCAGGGTGGCGATCCGCACCGGCGACACCCCCCAGCGCGAGCGTCAGCGGATGCGCAAAGAGCCGCCGGACATTCTGATCACGACTCCGGAGTCGCTCTACCTGATGCTGACCTCGCGCGCGCGAGAGATGCTGACAGGCGCCGAGTGGGTGATCGTGGACGAGATCCACGCGGTCGCCGCCACCAAGCGGGGCGCGCACCTGGCGCTGACGCTGGAGCGCCTCGACGCGCTCGTCCGCGAAGCGGGCCGCCGCGAGCCGCAGCGGATCGGGCTGTCGGCGACGCAGACCCCGCTGGCGGAGGTGGCGCGCTTCATGGTGGGGCCGCGGCGCAAGTGCAAGATCGTCGACGTGAGCGCGCCCAAGCCGCTGGATGTGAAGGTGCAGGTGCCGGTGGAGTCGATGACGGAGTTGAATGGCGTGGTCCATGGGGATTCCGATCAGCCGTTGCACGGTTCGATCTGGCCGGCGATCTATCCGGAGCTGCTGCGGCTGATCCGCGAGCACAACTCGACGATCGTGTTCGTCAACAGCCGCCGCTCGGCCGAGCGCCTGGTGCTGCGGTTGAACGAGCTGGCGGCCGCGGAGGAGGCGGACGGGGGACTGGAGCCGCCACCGCGCGAGATCGCCCGCGCTCATCACGGCTCGCTCGCGCGTGAGGAGCGGCTGGTGGTGGAGGAGCTCCTGAAGGGGGGAGAGATCCCCTGCATCGTGGCGACCTCGAGCCTCGAGCTGGGGATCGACATGGGCGCGGTGGATCTCGTGCTGCAGGTCGAGTCGCCGAAGTCGGTGGCCGCCGGCCTGCAGCGGATCGGCCGCGCCGGGCATGGCGTGGGCGAGGTCTCGCGGGGGCGGATCTTCCCGAAGTTCCGCGCCGACCTGCTGGAGTGCGCGGTGCTGGTGAAGCGGATGCGCGAAGGGGCGATCGAGCCGACTGTGGTGCCGCGCAATCCGCTCGACGTGCTGGCGCAGCAGATCGTCGCGATGGCGGCCTGCGAGGAGGAGCTCGCGGTGGAGGAGCTGTACGAGCGGGTCAGGCGCACCTACTCATATGCGGAGCTGCCGCGCCGGCAGCTGGAGGGCGTGCTGGACATGCTCGACGGTCGCTATCCGTCCTCGGAGTTCGGAGAGCTGCGCCCGCGGATCGTGTGGGACCGCCTCGCCGGCACGATCCGCGCACGCAAGGGCGCGCGCGCCCTGGCGGTGGCCAACGCCGGCACGATCCCCGACCGGGGGCTGTACCTGGTGACGCTGCCGGACGGACGGCGGGTGGGAGAGCTCGACGAGGAGATGGTCTACGAGGCGCGGCCGGGGCAGGTCTTCCTGTTGGGGGCTTCGGCGTGGCGGATCGAGGAGATCGGCCGCGACCGCGTGATCGTCACCCCCGCGCCGGGCGCGCCGGGGGCGGTTCCGTTCTGGAAGGGCGAGGGCGTGGGCCGCCCCAAAGAGCTGGGTGAGGCGATCGGGGCGTTCGCGCGCTGGGCGGTGGGACAGCCGGCGGAGGTGCTGGAGCGCGAGTACGACCTCGACGCCAGTGCGGCGCGCAACCTGGTGGAGTACCTGCGCGAGCAGCAGAACGCCACGCGTGTGCTGCCCAGTGACCGCACGATCGTGGTGGAGCGCTTCCGCGACGAGATCGGCGATTGGCGGCTGTGCGTGCTCACCCCCTACGGTGGGCGCATCCACGCGGCGTGGGGCTTGGCGCTCTCGGCGCGGATCCGCGAGCGGCTGGGAGTGGAGGCGGACGCGCTGTGGTCGGACGACGGGATCGTGGTGCACCTGCCGGAGACAGAGGATTTGGACTCCCCCGCCGAGGCGGTCGAGTTGGTGATGATCGAGCCGGAGGAGATCGAGGACCTGGTCGTGGGCGAGCTCGGTGGCTCGGCGCTGTTCGGTGCCCGCTTTCGCGAGGCGGCCGGCAGGGCGCTACTGATCCCGCGGGCGTATCCGGGCAGGCGCACGCCGCTGTGGCAGCAGCGGCTGAAGGCGCAGACGCTGCTGGAGGTGGCGCGTCGCTACGAGGACTTCCCGATCGTGCTGGAGGCCTACCGGGAGTGCCTGCGCGACGTGCTCGACCTGCCCGGGCTCAAGGAGCTGCTGGGCAGGCTGCACCGCCGCGAGCTGAGCGTGGTGGAGGTGGAGACGGCCACGGCCTCCCCGTTCGCCTCCTCGCTGCTGTTCGACTACGTGGCGACGTATATGTACGAGGGGGATGCCCCCAACGCGGAGCGCCGCGCGGCGGCGCTGTCGCTGGACAGGGACCTGCTGCGCGAGTTGCTGGGGCAGGAGGAGCTGCGCGAGCTGCTCGATCGCGGCGCGCTGGAGCGGATGGAGGAGCAGCTGCAGCGCCGCGGCGAGCTGCTGCGGGCGGCCAACCGCGACGAGCTGCACGACACGCTGCGTCTGCTCGGCGACCTCAGCGCCGCGGAGGTTGCGGAGCGGGTGCTGGATGGCGTCGACGCGGGGGCGTTGCTGGCGGCGCTCGAGCGCGAGCGGCGGGCGGTGCGGATGCGAATCGGCGGTGAGGAGCGCTATGTCGACGCGGCTGACGCCGGCCTGTACCGCGATGCGCTGGGGGCGGTCCCGCCGGGCGGTCTGCCCGAGGCCTTCCTGGCCGACGTGCCGGATGCGTTGGGGCGGCTGCTGCGCCGCTACGCGGCGGCCCGTGGCCCGTTCACGAGCGAGCAGCCGCGGGCGCGTTACGGCCTCGGTGGCGCCGTGGCGGAGTCGGGGTTGCGCGAGCTGGAGCGATCCGGGGTGCTTGTGCGTGGCGAGCTTCACCCCGATCCGGCTGCGCTACGTCATGTCGTGTCTTTGGCTGCGCCTGACGCGTCGTCCGCACCCGGCGGCTCGCCCTCCTCCCCGGCAGCGCCCGGCGGCTCGTCCACGCCCGGCGGCCCGCGCTCCTCGGTGACATCTCCGTCGGGAGGCGACCGAAGCACGGGGACGCACGCCTCCGGCGAGCATCCCCGTTTCGGCCAGCGGGAGTGGTGTGACGTCGAGGTGCTGCGGCGCCTGCGGCGGGCCTCGCTGGCAGCGCTGCGCCGCGAGATCGAGCCGGCGCAGCGCCGTGCGTTCGCGGCGTTCTTGCCGGCGTGGCAGGGGGTCGACCGCCACGCCGCGGCCGGCGCGGGCATCGAGCGTCTGCGCGAAGCGCTGATGCCGCTGCAGGGTCTCGCGCTCACCCCCCGCACGTGGGAGTTGGAGGTGCTGCCGCGCCGGGTGGGCGCCTACTCGACGACGTGGATGGACGAGCTGTGCGCCGCCGGTGAGTTGGTGTGGGTGGGCGCGGGTGCGCTCGGACGCTCGGACGGCCGTGTGGCGCTGTACTTCCGCGAGGATGTGGGGCTGTTGGGAGCGCCGCCGCGCCGGGGTGGGTCGCCACCGCCGGATGGCGAGGGCCACACGCGCGTGCGCGCGCGTCTAATAGAAGGGTCATGTTTCTTCACCGACTTGCTCGCCGACGTGGAGTTGGCTGCGCCGGAGCTGGCGGAGGCGCTGTGGGACCTGGTGTGGGCGGGTGAGGTGACCAACGACGCGTTCGCCCCGCTGCGCGCGCCACACACGACGCCGAAGGCCGCCGCCTCGTCGGCCCGCTTGCTCCCGCTGCCGGGTGGTGGCGAGCGAACTTCGGGTTGGGCGGGCGCTCCATCCGCGATGCCCCGGCGCCGAGGTCGCTTCGCGCACCGTGCAAGCGCTGCCCGCGGTGGCGGGCGGGTCGGCCATCCGCCCGGGCGCTGGTCGCTGACGGCGCCGCTGTTCGGTGCGGCGGCGGGCGAGGGAGCACTTGGTCGGCAGGCCGCGGGCGGCCGAGACGAGCGGGTCTCCGATCAGCGCCTGCGCGCGCTGGCGGAACTGCTGCTGGAGCGTTACGGGATCCTCACACGCGAGCTGGTGCGCGCGGAGGGAGTGCCGGGAGGTTTCGCCGCGCTCTACCCCGAGTTGTGCCGCTTGGAGACGTTGGGCGTCGCGCGTCGCGGCTACTTCGTGGAGGGTTTGGGGGGCGCCCAATTCGCGCTCGCGGGGGCCGTCGAGCGCCTGCGCGCCCAGCGGGAGGATGGGGAGCCGCTGGTGCTCGCGGCGACCGATCCGGCACAGCCCTACGGAGCGGCGCTGTCGTGGCCGGGTCAGGGGCAGGCCGCTGCTGGCCGGCTCGGGGATGCCGATCGAACGGGGGATGCTGAGCGAACCGGGGATGCGCGCCGGCGCGCATCCCCCGGCCTCGGTCAGAGACAAACGCCGGCGAGAGCGCCGGGCGCGAGTGTGGTGCTGGTGGACGCGCAGCCGGTGCTCTACCTGGAGCGCGGAGGCAGGACGCTGCGGGTATTGGCCGAGCCCGATGCGCGCGAGTCGCTCCCCACGGACGCGCGCGTCGAGCGGGCGTTGACGGCGCTTGCCGAGCACGCACGCACGGGTCGGTTGCCGGCCCGGATCGCGCTCGAGCGGGTGGACGGCGAGCCCGTGCTCGGTTCGCGGTGGGAGGCGGTGCTCGAGCGATCGGGCTTCCGCGTGGGCCCGCGCCGCGTTGAACTCGGTGCGCGCTAGGCCCGCCCAGAGCCACCGACTGCTAGGACCGTTCCAGGCCAGCGTGGGCCTCGCGAGTGCAACGCGCGGCTCATCGCGCTATAAACCGTGGGAAGCATCTATTCGGACAGATTGGCAATCTGGCCAATAACGAGTTGTCCCCGGATGGATGGGAAACGTCGGATAGATCAAGAATTTTTAACTTGCAATCTTCGGGCAATCCTGTATGGTCGGAAGTGTGGGGATGAGTGGAACCGAGAGGGAGCTGAGCGCGATGTACCGGCGTCTGCCGCATGGGCCCCACGGAATGGGTCGCGACGCGGTCGCCCGTCATCAGCGGGCACGCCTGTTCGGGGCGATGATCGAGGCGGTTCACCGCCAGGGCTACAAAGCCACGACGGTTGCGCACGTGATCGCGCTGGCGGGCGTCTCCAGGCGCGCCTTCTACGAGCAGTTCGCCAACAAGGAGGACTGCTTCCTCGGCACCTACGACATCGCGGTGGCGCGCGCCAAGCGACGGATGATGGACGGCTGGATGACGGAGCGCGGATGGGCCAACCGCGTGCACAGAGCTTGCCAGGCGTTTGTGGAAGACGCGTGCAGGAACGTCAAGTCCTCGCGCCTGGTGTTGATCGAGGGGCTTGGCCTCGGGGTGAAGAGCCGCGAACGGCTGATGCGCTCGGCGGTCGCCTTCGAGCGGGTGCTGGCCGACGGATTCAGAGCGGCGCCCGACGGCGTGCAGCTCCCGCCGCTGGGGCCGAAGGCGATCGTCGGCGGCGGGCGCTACATGATGTTCGAGCGGCTGCGCACCAACCGCGCGACGGAGTTGCCGATGTTGACCGACGAACTGCTGGACTGGATCAGCGCCTACCGCTCGCCGGCGGCGCGGATCGGGGTGTCGCGTACGCCGCCGCCGCACCGGCCTGCCGAGCCGGCTCGCTTCCTGGAAAGCGAGGAGAAACGCGCGCGCGTGCTCGGTGCGGTGGTGCACCTCACACTCGACGAGGGCTACCACGAGCTGACCGATCCTCAGATCGCGCAGTTCGCCGGGATGTCGACGGAATCGTTCCACAAATACTTCCCCAGCAAGCGGGAGTGCTTCCTGGCGGCGCTGGACGAGTTCGTGGACGAAACGATCGAAGTGGTTGTCGCGGCGTCGGCCCGTGCGAGCAACTGGCCGGAGGCGGTCTACCTCGGCGTGAAGGCGGGGATCGAGCACTTCGTCGTGCATCCGGGGCTCACGCGAATGGCGTTCGAGGACATCTTCGAGGTTGGCCCCGCGGTGACCGACAGCATCGGCTCCTCGCTGGGCAAGCTCGCCGGCATGTTGCAGGAGAACTCGCCTGAGCCGCGCCGTTCGCCGCTACTTGCGCACGAGGCGGTCGCGGGCGCGCTGTGGGCGATCATCGGCAACTACGCGGTGCGCAAGCGCGTGCGGTACCTGCCTTCGCTGACCGACCATCTCGTGTTCCTGGTGCTCGCCCCCTACATCGGCCCGAAGGCGGCTGGCCAGACAATCGACGCCACCCGCAGAAGCCTCGCCCGCGACGAGCGCGGCTAAGGGCCACAGCTCCTATCCTGGGGCGGTGATGAGCGCCCCAGGCTCGACGAGCACCACGCCGCGGAGAGTCGGGCACAAGGGCGCCGCGCACCTGGCGCCGGGTAACACGCTCGCCAGCTTCGAGGCGGCGCTACGCGCGGGCGTGGACATGATCGAGTTCGATGTGCTCAGCGAGCGCCCGGATGGCAGTGGGCGGCTGCTGCTGGCTCATGACTACGAGGCGCTCCGCGGTCCGCCGCCCCCGCTCACCCTGCGCGAAGGTCTCGAGCACCTCGCCGGCGAGGAGTATGCGGGCATCGAGCTCGACGTCGACGTGAAGCTGCCGGGCTACGGCGAGCGTGTGGTCAGGGAGCTGCGCGACACCGGTCTGATCGAGCGCTCGCTGGTGAGCAGCACCTACCCCGAGGAGCTCGACGCGATGCGGGCGATCGAGCCGTCGCTGCGGGTGGGATGGTCGGTGCCGCGCGCGCGCCGCGACTACACGGAGGACAGGCTGATGGCGATCCCGGCGCTGGCGATGTTGGCCGGCTATCGGGTCTGGCTGCCCGGGCGCGCGAGGGCAGCGCTGCGGGCGGGCCGCTTCGACGCGATCATGGCGCATTGGCGAGTGGTGACCCGGGCCCTGGTGGACGCGGTGGCAGCCGCCGGCGGGGAGCTGTACGTGTGGACGGTGGACGACGCGGCGCTGATGGGCCGCATGACGGCGATTGGCGTCGACGGAATCATCACCAACGATCCGCGCCTGTTCTTCGGCTGAGCGCCGGGAGAGTTGGCCCACTGGACGTCTTTCAAACTAGACGGAGCGTCCAGGGGCGCATCCGGCGTGCCGGCCTTTTGAAAGACGTTCCAAGCCCCACCAAGCGCTCACCGCATTGTCGGGATCTCTCAGGGCAGCATGCAGCTCGCTGCGCTGAACCCCTTTGGTTCGGCGCCGGCGAGACTTTTGTGCCCGGCGGTGGTGGAGAGGCTCACGAGGTGCACAGGGTGGCCGTCGCGGCGCCACTCGAATTCCACCTGGCCGCGCAGCGTGTAGGCGCTCGGGGTCGGTTTGAATTCGAAGGTGCGCCCCGCCTGGCGGGTGTACGCGGCGGCGCCGATCAGCACGAAACCAGAGTCGGCGCTCTTGCCCAGATCGGCCCACTGCTTGGTCGTGGCGTCGAGCGACTGCACCTGAAAACGTATGTACATCGCGTCGCGTGGATGTCCGTCGGTTGGCATCGAGCCGCGGATGCCGATCGTGTTGGGATGGTGAGGTGCGTTGCAGATATCGACAGTTGCCCAGAGTTCGGGAGACTTGGCCAGCGGTGTGAAGGCGGGGCGAGCGAGCGAGCTTGCCGCTGCCGCGAATACTCCGGCGACGATCAGCGCCGGCACGATCCTCCACGATGAGACCATCTTCTGAAGATAGCGCCGCGGGGGACGCGGGCCGCCACACACCCAGAGCTGCGGGAAGGGACCCCCGATTGCGGTGGCAGGTGGCAGTGACAACCGCCGCGTACGGGGGCGCGGGCGCACGGGAATGGAACGTCGGTCGCCAGAGGTGTGCTATCCACTCTTGCGATGCGGGCGCCGAGCTCAGCGGAGGTCGTGGAGCTGCTGGGCCGCGTGCCCGTGTTCTCGACGCTCGAGCAGGCCGACCTGGGGCGCATCGCACAGCTGGCGGTGCCCCGGAGCTTCGACACCGGTCAGGTGGTTTTTCGCGAGGGCGATCGGAGCGACACCTGCTATGTCGTGCACGCTGGCCGCGCGCGTGCCGTGCACGACCATGGCGACGGGCGCACGATCACGCTGGCGACGTTCGGCTCGGGAGACATCTTCGGCGAGTTGGCGCTGTTCGAGGACGAGCGCCGCTCGGCCACCGTGGAGGCGCTGGAGCCGACCAGCGCGTTGGCGGTGCTCGGTCCGGACATGCGCCGTCTGATGGCTGAACATCCACAGATCGCGATGCGTCTGCTGATTGCGCTCGCCCGGCGTCTGCGAGAGAGCAACGAGCGCCTCGCGCGCCGCTCCTTCCAGACGGTCCAGAGCCGCGTGGCGTCGGCGCTGAGCGAGCTGGTTGCACAGGCGCGGCCGGTCACCGCACCGGCGCCCGGCGCGCCCAACCGCGAGCAGTCCGACCATGATGTTCCGATCCTCGCCACCCAGGCCGACCTGGCGAAGCTGGCGGGCAGTTCGCGGGAGTCGGCGAGCCGCTTCCTCGCGGTGCTGGAGCGGGCGGGGGTCATCTCCCAGGGGCGGGGCAAGCTGGTCGTGCATGACCCCGAGGCGCTGCGCTCGTATGTCTTCTGAGCGACAGCCGGCGAGGCCGCAGGAGCGCTCGGCGGGTGGGGCGGTGGTGCATGAAGGGCAGTTGCTGGTGATCGTGCCGTGTCGCCGCGCCGCTGACGGCACGCGTGTGCTGGGGTTGCCGAAGGGTCACATCGACCCCGGCGAGACCCCGTTGCAGGCGGCGATCCGCGAGGTGCGGGAGGAGACGGGCGTGGACGCAGAGCTGGTGGAGGAGCTCGGTGAGGTGCGCTACTGGTACAGGCGCGAGGGCCGCACCGTGCCCAAGTCGGTCGTCTTCTACCTGTTGCGCTACCTCGCGGGAGATACCGCCGACCACGATGACGAGGTCGAGGAGGCGCGCTGGATTCCGCTGGCGCAGGCGTGCACCGAGCTCACCTATCCGGGCGAACGCGAGATCGCCGTGCGCGCGCTGAGCGCGTCAGATCGATAGCCTGCTCTGTCGTGCAGGTACTCAACTTTTACTCCACGATCTTCGCCGACGAGCTCAAGCGGGGCCGCAAGACGGCCACGATCCGCCTTGGGGACAAGTCCGGCAAGTACCGCAAGAACCAGCTGGTGCTGGTGACGATCGGCTACCAGTACTCCCCGCGCGAGCGGATCTTCGAGGCGGTGATCGACCAGGTCGAGGTGATGAAGCTCGCGGATCTCTCCCCGCGCGACATCAAGCACGACAACCCCGAGTTTCGCCGCCACGAGGAGCTGATCAACTTCCTCGAGCAGATCTACGGTCGCTCCGTGTCTCCGGAGGACACCGTTACTGTTGTTCGCTTCTCGCAGATTCTCGAGAACCCCAGTGGGATGACCGAGGCGATGAAGGGCTTCGGCGGCGCCCAGAACTGAGGGCCCCGCGGGGCCCTCGCGGCGCGAGCGTCGCTGGCGGTCGAGCATCAACTACCAGTAGGCGATGAAGGCGCTTCGACGGCGCGCCCAGAGTGGCCATTGGTGCCCCGTCTGGCACTCTGAGCAAGAAAGTGCCAGCAGGCGCTTGAATTGCCGCTGCGGTCGGGTATAGTGGCTGACTGTTGGCACTCAGCCAAGAGGAGTGCCAAAACCAGGGGCCACACCGCCAGTTTGGGGGCCCCGCGATTGAACTCTCTAGATAGTGGAGGTCTCACCAAGATGAAGCTCAAGCCCCTGGGCGATCGCCTGATTGTGCAGGCGATCGAGGAGGAGGAAAAGACCGCCAGCGGTCTCGTGCTCCCCGATACAGCCAAGGAGAAGCCGCAGAAGGGCAAGGTCCTCGCCGTCGGCGACGGCCGGATCGACGATGACGGCAAGCGCATCCCACTCGATGTCAAGAAGGACGACGAAGTCCTCTACAGCAAGTACGGCGGGACCGAGATCAAGATCGATGGAGAGGATCTGCTCGTGCTGCGCGAGTCCGACGTCCTCGCCAAGATCGCGTAAGAGGGTGGCGCAGCCGGCCGCAGGCCGGCGAGCCGGGCCCCTCGTTTTTCAAACTGCGCGCAGGCGCGATAAGGAGAACTGAAAAGACATGGCACACAAGGAGATCAAGTACGACGCCGAAGCGCGCAAGTCGCTGGAGGCGGGCGTGGACGCCGTGGCCAACGCGGTCAAGGTCACGCTGGGCCCGAAGGGCCGCTACGTAGTGTTGGACAAGAAGTTCGGTGCCCCCACGATCACCAATGACGGCGTGACGATCGCTCGCGAGATCGAGGTCGAGGACGTCTTCGAGAACCAGGGCGCCCAGCTGGTGCGCGAGGTGGCCACCGCCACCAACGACGTGGCCGGCGACGGCACCACGACTGCCACCGTGCTGGCCCAGGCGATCGTGCGCCAGGGGCTGAAGAACGTCGCCGCGGGCGCCAACCCGCTGGCGCTCAAGCGCGGCATCGAGCGTGCCGTGGACCAGGTCGTTGCGAGCATCAAATCGCAGGCCAAGGAGGTCTCCGGTAAGGAGCAGATCGCCCGTGTGGCGACGATCTCGGCCGGCGACGAGGAGATCGGCGACGTGATCGCCGACGCGATCGAGAAGGTCGGCAAGGACGGCGTCGTGAACGTCGAGGAGGGCCAGACGTTCGGCATGGACCTCGAGTTCACCGAGGGCATGCAGTTCGACAAGGGCTACATCTCGCCCTACATGGTCACCGACCAGGACCGCATGGAGGCGACGCTGGAGGATCCCTACATCCTGATCGCCAACCAGAAGATCGGCTCGGTCAGGGACGTGCTGCCGGTGCTCGAGGCCGTGATCCAGAGCGGTAAGCCGCTGCTGATCATCGCCGAGGACGTCGAGGGCGAGTCGTTGGCGACACTGGTCGTCAACAAGCTGCGCGGGACGTTCACCGGCGTGGCCGTGAAGGCACCCGGCTTCGGCGATCGCCGTAAGCGGATGCTGGAGGACATCGCGATCCTCACCAACGCCGAGGTGATCACCGAGGAGATGGGCCTGAAGCTCGAGAACACGCAGGTCTCGCAGCTCGGACGCGCGCGTCGCGTGGTCGTCGCCAAGGACAACACCACGATCGTCGACGGCGCCGGCGACGCCGCCGCGATCAAGGGACGCATCAACCAGATCAAAAACGAGATCGAGAACACCGACTCGGACTTCGATCGGGAGAAGCTCCAGGAACGTCTCGCAAAGCTCTCCGGAGGCGTGGCCGTCGTCAAGGTGGGCGCGGCGACGGAGACGGAGATGAAGGAGAAGAAGCACCGCGTCGAGGACGCCCTGCAGGCCACGCGGGCGGCGCTGGAGGAGGGCATCGTGCCGGGCGGCGGCGTCGCGCTGCTGCAGGCCTCGGCTTCGATCAGCTCCAACGGCGGTGGCGCCGAGGACGATGACGAAAAAACCGGCGGGCGCATCGTGCTGCGCGCGCTCGAGGAGCCGCTGCGTCAGCTCGCCGAGAACGCGGGACTGGAGGGCTCGGTCGTCGTCAACGACGTGCGCAAGGCCAAGAAAGGCCACGGCCTCAACGCGGCCACCAACGAGATCGTCGATCTCGTGGCCGCCGGCGTGATCGATCCGGCGATGGTCACCCGCTCGGCGCTGCAGAACGCCGCGTCGATCGCCAAGAACATCCTCACCACGGAGGCGATCGTGGCGGAGGTCCCGGAGAAGGAAGGCGGCGGCGGCGGTGGCGGCGGCATGCCGGACATGAGCGGGATGATGTAGGCACAGGCCTTGTAGGGCCGGCCGAGAGGGGGCGCTCCCAAGCGCCCCCTCTCGTATTTAAGGACAGGGGCCCGGCGTCATGCCGGGCCCCTGTCGCGGTTTACAGCCCTGGGGGGCAGATCCGCCGTCCTCGTAGAGATGAGCTGAGAGCCCCCACCCGCCGGAGGGGTCCTCCCCGACCATCGATCCGAGGAGGCGCCGTGAAGGCGCCTTGCGCAGCAATCCTGACAGAGCCATCAATGCCGTTGGGACCCTGTTTCCGACTCGTGGAAGCGTGATCAGGGTTGTTCGGGATCGTGCGTGATCGGCTATTCGACCGCCCCGACCGACCGCGAGGGCTCGCCCACGTACTTCGCCGTCGGCCTGATCAGCTTGCCTTCGCGCTTCTGCTCGAGGATGTGCGCCGACCATCCGGCCACCCGCGCGCAGGTGAACATCGGCGTGAACAGCTCCGCCGGCACTTCCGCGAGGTCGAGCACGACGGCCGACCAGAACTCGACGTTGGTCGCGAGCACGCGGTCGGGCTTGCGCGCGTGCAGCTCCGCGAGCGCGGCCTGCTCGAGCGCCTCGGCGACCTCGAAGCGTGGGGAGCGCAATTCGCCGGCGGTACGGCGCAGGACCCGCGCGCGCGGGTCTTCGGCGCGGTAGATGCGGTGGCCGAAGCCCATCAGCCGATCGCCGCGATCGAGTGCGTCCTTCACCCAGCGCTCGGCGTCTCCGGTGCGTTCGACTTCCTCGAGCATCTTCAGCACGCGCGACGGTGCCCCACCGTGGAGCGGGCCGGAGAGCGCCCCCACCGCGGCCGAAAGCGCCGCTGCCACGTCGGCGCCGGTGGAGGCGGTGATGCGCGCGACGAACGTGGAGGCGTTGACCCCGTGCTCGGCCGCGGAGACCCAATAGGCGTCGATCGCCTTCACGTGGTCGGGGTTGGCCTCGCCGCGCCAGCGGAGCAGGAAGCGCTCGGGGATCGAGCGGGCGCGATCGATCTCATCCTGGGGCACTGGCGGCTGTCCGACGCCGCGCGCGGACTGGGCGACGAACGAGAGCGCCATCACCGAGGCGCGCGCGAGATTGTCGCGGGCCTGCTCGTCGGAGATGTCGATCAGCTGACCGAAGCCCCACTCCGGTGTGAGCATCGCCAGGCCGGCCTGTACGTCGACGCGCGGGTCACCCGAGCGCACCGTCAGCGGGTGCGGTTCGGCCGGGGGCAGCCCCGGTTTGAAGTGGCCGTCGACCAACAGGCCCCACACCTGCTCGTAGGGGACGGCCCCCACCAAATCCTCGATGTCCACGCCGCGGTAGCGCAGCGCGCCTCCTGCTTTGTCGGGCTCGGCGATCTCGGTCGCGAAGGCAACCACGCCTTCCAGGCCCGCTTGGACCTCAGGTTCTGTCTGAACCGCGCTCATGGCACTCGCTTTCTGGGCTCGTTACGTGACGTAAGGCCGGCTGCCGCGAGTTGCGCCGCGACCGACCGGGCTGCCTTGTGGGCAGCGCATATCGTCGCAGGAATCGAGGCGACAGCCGCCGCTCACCGAAGGGCGTTACGCTCTGCTGCGGCGGACGCTCGTCCGTCTCACGTGTCCAGGAGGAGGAGACGGTGCCCGACGGCGATCTGATGTTCCGCTCCGCGAGCGAGCTCGCGAGCATGGTGCGCGCCGGGGAGCTTTCCGCGCGCGAGCTCGTGCAGACCTCGCTCGATCGCATCGAGGAGCTCAACCCGACCCTCAACGCGTTCGTGCAGGTCGATGGCGAGCGCGCGCTCGCGGCGGCCGATGAGGTGAAGCCCGGCGACAGGCGCCCTTTCGCGGGGGTGCCGATCGCGATCAAGAACCTCCGCGCGGTCGAGGGCCTGCGCTTCACGTACGGGTGCTCGCTGATGAGCGAGTTCGTGGCCGGCTACGACCACAACGTCACGCGTCGCCTGAAGGACGCTGGGTTCATCGTGGTGGGCACCACCACGCTGCCCGAGTACGGCATCCTCCCGACCAGCGAGGCGCGCCTGTTCGGGGCGACCCGCAACCCCTGGGACCTGGAGCGCACCCCGGGCGGCTCCTCCGGCGGCTCGGCCGCGGCGGTCGCCGCGGGCATGGTGCCGGTCGCGCACGGCAGCGACGGGGGCGGCTCGATTCGCATTCCCGCGGCGTGTTGCGGCCTGGTGGGGCTGAAGCCGCAGCGCGGGCGCATCTCCTCGGCGCCCGAGCTGGGCGATTCGATGCTCGGGATCGACGGGATGCTGACGCGCACCGTCGCCGACACCGCGGCGGCGCTCGACGTGCTCGCCGGGTACGAGGCGGGCGACGCCACCTGGGCGCCGCCACCGCCCACGCCGTTCGCGCGCGCCGCCGCGCGCGAGCCCGCGCCGCTGCGAATCGCCGCCACCACCCTGCCGCCGGTGCCCGACGCGGTGGTGGACCCGGCGGCGGCGAAAGCCGTCGACGATGCCGCCGAGCTGTTGCGCGAGCTCGGCCACGAGGTCGAGGAGGTCGATCCGCCATGGCAGGTGGAGGGTGTGCGGGAGCTGTTCGGAGCGGTGTTCTGCACCCATGTCAGCCTCGCGATCGCGTTCTCCGGGACGGTCGCCGGCCGCGAGCCGACGGCCGAGGACATGGAGCCGATGAGCTGGGCGATCTACTCGATGGTGCAGAAAATGAATGCCGTGCAGGGCCTTGGCGCGACCGTGCAGCTGCAGGCGTTTACCCGTGGGTTGGTCGAGTTTCTGCAGCCCTACGACGCGCTGCTCACCCCCGCGCTCGCCGAGCGCCCGCTCCCACTCGGCACGCTCGATCCCGAGGCCCCCAACCCGATGGCGACGTTCACCCGCTCGGGCCTGTTCACGCCGTTCACCCCGATGTTCAACGCCAGCGGCCAGCCCGGCATCTCGCTGCCGCTGTTCCACGGCGAGGATGGATTGCCGCTGGCGGTGCAGCTGGTGGGCCGCCCGGCGCAGGAGGGGCCGTTGCTGGCGCTCGCCACGCAGCTGGAAGCGGCGCGGCCGTGGGCCGAGCGCCGTCCTCAGTTGGCGGTGTCATAGCGAGCTCAGGACCGCGGCCATCGGCTGCGGCGCGACGCCGAACCGCTCGGCGTCGGCGGTGCCGCGGGCGGAGACCATCGACACCTCCATCAGCTCTGCCTCGTCCCAGGTGGCGGGTGCGTGCGTGCCAAAGGCGGCCTCCAGCAGGCGCAGCCCCCGGGCGACCACCGGCGTGGGCACGTGCAGGAGCGGCCGGTTGCGCTGCAGCGCGCGCAAGACCTCCCGCACGATCTCGGCGTGGCTGAGAGTTTGCGGGCCTCCCAGCTCGAACGACCCGGTGAGCTCGCCGTCGCGCAGCGCGGCCATCGTGCAGTCCGCCACGTCCTCGGCCCAGATCGGCTGGTAGAGCGCGCGACCACCGCCCGACATCGGCATCGCCGGCAGCAGCGCGAGACGCTCCAGCAGCGTCAGCCAGCGATCCCCCGGTGCGTACACGATCGAGGGGGAGAAGACGACCGAGCGCATCCCGGCCTCGCGCACCGCCTGCTCGGCGAGCGCCTTGGCGCGCAGGAAGCGCGCGCGGCTGTGGGTGGAGGCGGAGAGCGCCGAGAAGAACAGGAAGCGCTCGACGCCCGCGCGCTCGGCGGCCTGGACCATGCGCCACGTGGCAATTCCCCCCAGCTCCTCGATCGACCCGCGTGGCTGGTCGCGGATCGCGGCGGCGAGATGCACCACCGTGTCCACGCCCCGCATCGCGTTGCGAAACGACGGCGGGTCGGCGAGGTCGCCGAGCGCGATCTGCACCCGCACTCGCGTGGCGCCCAGGCGGCGGGGGTCGCGCACCAGGCAGCGCACCGAAATGCCTTCGGCGAGCAGCCGACCGAGGAGGGCGGAGCCCACCTGGCCGGTGGCGCCGGTTAGCAACAGCATGTCGCCCCAACCTAGCGAACCGCGAGACGGCGAGCGCGCGAGCGGTGTGGCGGCCCCAACTCCGGCCGGCCCGGAAGTACCGGAGCGAGCCAAACGTCAGAAACAAAGAGGCCGAAATTGTTGCAACAGCCGAGATCGCGAACTAACTTGGGCCGATGGCGAGCGAAATCACCGCCCCCCGGGTTCGTGCGCGCGCCACGCCGATCGCGCGCATCGTCGAACTCGGCTGGCCGGCGGCCGCGTGGGGCGCGATCGGAGTCACGGCGACGTTCATCGGCATCACGTGCTGGTGGTTGACGCAGGATCGCAGCATCCCGATCTTCGACGCCGGGCTGCATCTGAGCTTGGTGCTCAACGTCCACCAGGAACTGGCGGCGGGCAACTTCGGCAAGGCGCTCACACTGAGCGTCCCCTACCCGCCGTTCGCGTACCTCGTCGGCTCGTTGGGGATCACGCTCGGCGGCGTGGGGGTGGCGCCGCCGATCCTCGCCGAGAACCTCGTGTTCGTGACGGCGTTGGCGCTTGGCTGTTACAAGGTCGGACGGATCGCGTTCAGCCCGCTCGCGGGCCTGCTGGCGGTGGTGTTTGCGCTTGGCTCGCCATTGATCGCCGCCCAGTTCCACGTGTTCATGACCGACGCCCCCGAGACCGCGATGGTGGCGGTGTCGGTGTGGTTGATCGTCGCCAGCGAGGGGTTCACCAAGTTGCGCGCGTGCGCCATCGCCGGTGTGGCGGTCGGTCTTGGCATGCTCACGAAGGAGCCGTTCCCGGTGTTCGTGGTGGGCGTGTGTCTCGTGACGCTAGGCCGGGGCGGCCGGCGCGCGTGGCCGGGAGTCGCGGTGTTCGCCGCGATTGCGTTGGCGATCGCGCTGCCGTGGTACGTCCACGAGCACAGCTTGATCCAGGGGATCGGAGACCAGGCAACGGCCTCCTCCAGCGCCTACCCGAACTCGCCCGGCCCCGGCCCCAAAGAAATCGCCCCCCCGCGCCTGTCGATCGCGAACCTCGAGTGGTACCTGTGGAACCTCGACAACGTCGAGCTCGGGCTGCCGCTGCTGCTGCTTGCCGCGGCCGGCTTCGTGTGGACGGTGGCCGGCCTGGTGCGCTCGCGCCCGCGCGCGGGCAGCGGGACAGGACGGGCGCGGCCGGCCGCACGGGCATCGAGCGAGCCGCGTAGCAGCAGGCAGGGGCGCGGCGGGAGGGGCGGGCAGATGAAGGGGAAGGCCCCGCCCGTGCGCCCGAAAAGCTGGCGCTCACGCGAGAGCGGTGGGGCCGCCGTCGCACAGACAGTGCCCGAGCGGCCATCCGTGAGCCCGCTGGCGCTGGAGCTGACGGTGGGCGCGTTCTTGTCGTGGCTGATCCTGACCGAGACCTACTTCCACGACACCCGCTACAGCATGCCGCTGCTGCTCTACCCCGCGGTGTTCGCGGGGGGTTGGATCGCGCACTTCACCGGCCGCCGGCGGGCCATCGCGGTGGCGGCGCTCACGGCGGCGGTGGTGGCGAACACGCTCGGAAGCACGTTCGGCGTGGGCAAGCAGTACCGGATCACCCTGCCGGGAGCCTCCCCCACCGCGCTCCAGCAGCCCGGCTACCTGACGCTGTACCCGGGCGGGTTCCTGGTCTCGGGGCCGCACCGGGATGGAGACCTGCTCGCGACGCTGAGGGCGCTGCGGCGGGGCGGCGTGCGCTACATCGTGTGGAACCAGCGGCAGGGCATATACGAAACGTCGTTCTCCAACGGCGGTGTGGCGGCGCTCGCGCAGATCGCCCAGCTGACACCGGCCGCCACGCCGACACCCTCCCTCGGCCGGCGCGAGGCGGTGATGGCACACGGAAAGATCACTCCGCACGAACTTGCCCCCTGCGTCACGCTCGACGACGGCAGTGGTGTGTGGATCCGCGTCGGTAACCCGGGGGCGCCGGGCGCCCAGGACTATTGTCCGCTGCCTCGCCCGCGCTACTATGGCCCCAAGCAGCCCTGACGCAAGGCGTCCGGTGGCGCAAACCGCCACGGCCCGCCGCGGCGGGCGAGCGCACGGACGCCGCTAATATCCCTTCTCCCGCAAGCAGCCAACAACGACTTGAGAAGGAAGCGAATGGCCTACGTGATCGCAGAGCCGTGCATCGGCACCAAGGACAACTCCTGCGTCGAGGTGTGCCCGGTGGACTGTATCCACCCAACGCCCGACGAGCCCGGGTATGACGCCGCCGAGATGCTGTACATCGACCCCGATGAGTGCATCGACTGCGACGCCTGCGTGGAGGCCTGCCCTGTGGACGCCTGCTTCGCGGAGGACCAGCTGCCCGAGGAGTGGCAGAAGTACACGCAGATCAACGCCGAGTACTTCGCCAACAGCCGCTAGCTGGACGCCTCGCTCGCCGACCTGCACACGGGGTGGGAGAGGGATCATCCGCGCGGGTGGCTGAGGGCCCCGGTGCGTGGGCGTGGGGCCTCCTGCCCCACGACGAGGGGCGGCTTCTCGGCCTCAGGCCATCGGCAGCGACATGCCGACCGGCTGGGCGCTCGGCGGTGGCGGGCCGGTGGCCGCCTCGCCGCCGTCGGTAGCCCCGTTGCCGTTCAGCACCGGCAGCTCCAGCGGGGCCATCGCGATCAGGCCTCGCGCCGCCTGGCGGATGGCCTGCGCGGCGGGGTCGTCGGGGTCCTCGATCACGAGCGGCACGCCGCTGTCGGCGTGCTCGCGCAGGGGCATCGTCAGCGGCACCTTGCCGAGCAGCGGCACGTCGAGCTCGTCGGCGAGCGCCTGCCCGCCGCCCTCGCCGAAGATCGTGAAGCGCTCGCCCGCGGGCGTGGTGAAGCTCGACATGTTCTCGATCACGCCGCCGATCTCCAGATCGACCTTGTGCGCCATGTGCGCGGAGCGCCGCGCGACCTTCTGCGCGGTCGGCTGCGGCGTGGTGACGATCACGAACTGAGCCTGCGGCAGCAGCTGCGCGAGCGTCATCGACACGTCGCCCGTGCCCGGGGGCAGATCCACGAGCAGGTAGTCGAGCACGCCCCATTCGACGTCCTGCAGGAACTGGGTGAGCGCCTTGTGCAGCATCGGCCCGCGCCACACCACGGCGGCGTCCTCCTCGACGAAGAAGCCGATCGACATGACCTTCACGCCGTGCGCGTCGAGCGGGATGATCTTGCGCTGTGCCGAGACGGGCGGGCGGGTGGCGCCGAGCCCGTACATGCGCGGGATCGAGTAGCCCCACACGTCCGCGTCGAGAATGCCCACGCGCTTGCCTTCCGCCGTCAGCGCGGCGGCGAGGTTGGCGGTGAGCGTCGACTTGCCGACGCCGCCCTTGCCGGAGCCGATGCACAGGATGTTCGAGACCTGCGCGAGCGCGCCCTCGGGCAGGCTGCCACGCCCGAGCTTCTGCTGCAACGCGGACTTCTGGGTGTCGGTGAGCACGTCGAAGAAGACGTTGACGTGCGTGACGCCCTCGAGCGTGGAGGCGGCCTGGACGACGGATGTCTGGAAGTGGCCCTTGATCGGGCAGCCCGGCGTGGTCAGCGAAACGGTCACGTCGACGACGCCGTTGGCGCTGACATCGATCGAGCGCACCATGTCGAGCTCGACGATCGAGCGGCGCAGCTCGGGGTCGATCACGACCTCCAGGGCCTCGAGGATCTGCTCGCGCGTGGGCACGAGCCCATCTTCGCAGAACTCGACTACCGCTCCGCCGCGGGGCACACGATCCGGTAGTCGCAGTGCGCGCACGCCGTGGGCGAGGGGGTGGGCTCGAAGCTCTGGGCGAGGATCCCCGCCCCCGCGTCCAGTACCGCCTGCCTCACCCACTCGCCGCTGCCCGCGCCGGCCGGGACCGGCACCTTGCGGTCGTCGAGCACGTAGTAGTAGGCCTGGCGCGTGTCCGTGAGATCCCACGCCTCCCGGGCCGCGATCGCGTAGAGCGAGAGCTGGATGTCCTCGCCCAGCTCCTCCGCGGTTTTGGCGTACCCGGTCTTGTAGTCGATCAGTTCCCATCCGCCCTCCGGCAGGCGGTCCACGCGATCGACCCGCCCGCGCACGTGGTGGGGTCCCAAATCGAAGGCGAACGGACGCTCGAACCACACCGGCCGCGCCGGCTCCTCGCGCAGTCGCTCGTGGTAGCGGGTGAGCGCCGCCCGCGCCTTGCCAAGCAGTTCGCGCTCCCGCGCGTCTTCCTCGCCCATGCCCGCCCGGCGCCACGCGGTGTCCAGCAGCTCGAGCAGCTCGGGGAGCGTTCCCTGCGCGCCGCTGCCACGCCCCGCGCCATCGCCGTCCTGCGCGGCCGCGTGGAAGCGTTCCAGGACCTGGTGCACCACGATCCCGAAGCGCTGGTGGATCGTCTGCTCGGTGGGGATTTTCAGGACCCGCGCGAACTTGTAGCGCAGCGGGCAGCCGCGGTAGGTCTCGACGTCTGAGGCCGACAGCACCAGACCCTCGCCCTTGCGGGGCAGGAACGCCTCCAGCGTCGGCTCGTCGCGCGCCGCCACCGCCAGTGCGCGTGCGTTGCGCCCACGCCGCTCGCCCTGCCCGCCCGCGAGCGGATCGCCGCCGGCGTGGTCCTCACGCAGCAGCTCATCCAGCGGCGAGCTCTCGTAAATCTCCCGTTGCAGCGGTGTCATCGCCGCGCGCAGGCGCGCATTCACGTCCTGCAGCGCGGCCTCTCCCGCCTCCCCCGCGGGGCGCTCGGCGAGCGTCGCCAGCTTGAGCAGCTCCAGGTATCTCACCACCCCGTGGGAGACGTCGAGCTCGGTGTCCAGCCGCAGCTCCCCGAGACGCCCGGCGATCCGCGCGACATCCCCGAGCACCTCCTCGCGCATCATCCGCAGCGTGCTCTGCAGCGTCTCCTCGGGTTCTGCGTACATCGCCGGCCGCTCATCCCGAGTCTCGGCCGCCGCTTCGCCTCGGGGCCCCGCCGCCTCTCCGTCCCGAAGCTCCACCGCATCTCCGTCCCGGGGCCCAGCCATTGCCCCTTCCCCCCGGGGTACCGCCGGCGATGCCGCTGCGCCCCGGCCTCCCTGCTCCGATGCCGCCGTCAGGTGGATCGCCAGCGCCCGCGCCGTCGGCCGGGGCGAGGAGCCCACGAACTCCTCCGCCAGCTCACACAGCCCCGCCAGACCGGCGAGCCGCTGGGCGTCCTCGCCATCGGCCGCGAGCAGCTGCCGGCGGCGCATGCCCAGGCGCTCGATCAGGCGCCCCACGAACAGGTCGGCGCGCACCGTGTCGAGCCCCCCGGCCGCCCAGCGGTGCAGTTCCAGGAAGCGCCCGACCCGCTCGCGCGCCTGCGGCGGCAGCTGGGGAGACTCCATCGCGGCCGCCAGCGCCGCCACCACCTCCAGGCGCTGGCGGCGAACGATCTGGATCACCCGCGCCAAGTCGACCTGGCGCAGCTCGATCGGGGGGCGCGCCAGCGCGCGCACCGCCGCCGCGGCGTCCCGCGGGTCCACCAGCAGACGCATCCACGCCAGCACATCGCGCACCTCCGCTCGCTTCAGCAGCTCCGCACGCGGCGCCGTGTGCTCCCCACGGTCCTCCCGCGACAGGCGCTCGAGCGGGCGGGACGTGCCCTGCGGGCCGAGTACCCGGGCGGCGTCCGCGGGGCCTTCGAGCCAGGGAACGTCCTGTGGGTCATCGAGCGAGGAGGGCACCCCTCAGCAGGATATGGATGTGGGCCCCTGTGCCGGGCTACCCTCCAGGTGTGGACGCAATCGACTGGAGCACGGCGCAGCGCGTAGGGGAGCTGATCGCCGGGTCTCCCGCGACTGAGAGCGCGACGGGCGGGCGGGCCCTGATCCTCGTCGAGACCGTGCAGCCGCTGGCGCTGCGGTTTGCCCGCCGCGTGGGCGAGTACTCCGGCCTTGAGCTCCCCGCGGAGCTGCCCCCCCTGGAAGCGGTCGATCGACCCGGCTGGATCGCCGCCAACCTGAAGACGATGCGCCCGGTGCTCGAGTCGCTGGCCGCGGAGGGGCTCGGCCCGGGCGGCGGCTCCCCCCGCCGCATGCGCTTCAGCTCGAAACGCCCGGGACAGGACCTCGGGCCGCTGTATGACGCACTCGGCGCCGCCGGCGGCCTCTTGATGGGGGCGCAGGTGGGGGCGATGGCGGGCATGCTCTCCCAGCGGGTGCTGGGCCAGTACGACCTCGCCCTGCTCGACCCCACCGTCGCGCCGCGCCTGCTGCTGGTCGCTCCCAACCTCGCGCAGGCCGCGCGCACGATGCAGGTGGACAGCGAGCAGCTGCTGGTGTGGGTGACGATCCACGAGATCACCCACGCCGTCCAGTTCTCCGGGGCGCCGTGGCTGCGCGAGCACCTCGCGGGGATTATGCGGCAGCTGATCGCGGGCCTGCAGGTGACGGTGTCGCTGAGCGCGCTGCTGCGCCTCCCCAGCGCCGGCGACGCCCGCGCGTTCGCCGAGCGCCTGCGCCACGGTGAACTGGTGCGCCTGACGCTCGGCGAGCAGCGCTGGCAGCTGGTCGAGCGCCTGCAGGCGACGATGTCGCTCGTGGAGGGCCACGCCGAGCACGTGATGGACGCCGTCGGCGCCGAGGTGCTGCCCTCGCTGCCGCGCCTGCGCGCGGCGATGACCCGCCGCCGCGAGCACCGCGGGCTGCCGTGGCGGGTGCTGGAGCGCCTCCTCGGGCTGGAGCTGAAGATGCGCCAGTACGACGAGGGCCGTCGCTTCTGCGACGCCGTCGTGCTCGCCGGCGGGCCGGCGGCGCTGGCGCGCGCGTGGCGCTCGGCGGAGGATCTCCCCACCGCCGCCGAGCTGCAGGCTCCGGAGTTGTGGCTCGCGCGCGTGGCGTGAGGGTCCCAGCTGCGCCCGGGGGCGAATTCGGGGGTGATGGAAAGAGCTTAGGTGTTGGGTATTGACAAGCCGGGGGTGGTGGTGTACGGTCTCCTTTGTCATGGTCATCCCTGGTGGATGACTGACAAACATAGGATCGGGTTGGGTCACCTCCTTGTGGTTGACTCCAAGCGCTAGCAGGGTGTAAAGATGGGCTGGGAGAGGGACCGGGTCGCAACAGATGAGGGAGTTGGGAATTAACGTGGTTTCGAGTGGGAGATACGTAATGGGGATGTGCGCGTCCCGTCAGCGGAGTGATGCTAGATGCGCCAGCTTGGCGCTGTCGCATCTCTCTCTCTCTCTCTCTCTTGTCCTAGCCCGCTAAGGGCTGGGGCCCCTCATCTTCGGGTCCTAACGGGCCTCGCAGCGTTCCCAGTGTGGGGTGGGCCCGGGCCGTGCTTGGGGAGGCTGTCGTGAGCCCCGCGCGTGGCAGCGGTGGGGTATTGGGCCCGCTCGCACCGCCGGGGCGAGCCGGGCGTACTCGTGCGGTACCGACGCATGAGTCGGCGCTGGCGCGTGCGCGTATGGGTGACGTGACTCACCCCCGCACGCGGGTGGGTGAGATACAGCGCTCGCGGCTGCTGGCCGGTGCCGCTGCCACAATCGACGAGCTCGGTTACCCGCGAGCGACGGTCGGGCAGATCACCGCCCGTGCGCGGGTTTCGCGGCGCACCTTCTACCAGATGTTCGCCAACCGCGATGAGTGTTTCGCGGCGGTGCTGGATGAGGTAGTCGCCGTCGTCGGGGCCGAGTTGGCCGCGGCGGATTTGGAGCGCTTGCCGTGGCGCGAGCGGGTCCGCGCTGGCGTGTGGACGATCCTTGCGTTCCTCGACCGTGAGCCGGCGCTTGCGCGCGTGTGTGTGGTGCAGGCGCTGCGTGCTGGCCCGCTGGTGCTGGAGCGCCGGGAGGCAACGCTCGCACGGATGGCGGCGGCGGTGGACGAGGGTTGTGAGGAGGGCGCTCGCGGCGAGGGCCCTACTCCGCTGACTGCGGAGGGCCTGGTGGGGGCAGCGTTCGCGATCGTCTACTCGCGGCTGTCACACCGGGATGGTGAGCCGTTGGCAGGTCTGCTGGTCGAACTGATGGCGATGATCGTGTTGCCGTATCTTGGCCCCGCGGCGGCGCGCCGCGAGCGGACCCGTCCGGCGCTCACCGCGCCTGCGGCGACACCGAGGACGCCCGCACCCACTGCTCCGCGGAGCGCGCGTGACCCGCTGGCGGACGTGAACCTGCGGTTGACTCACCGGACTGCCAGGGTGCTCGAGGGTGTCGCCGAGCTGGGTGGACGCGGCTCGGATCCCAGCAACCGCGAGGTCGCGACGTTCGCGGGGATCACTGACCCGGGGCAGATCTCGAAGCTTCTGCGTCGTCTGGAGCGTCTTGGGCTGCTTGTCAACACAGGGGCGGGGCACGCCAAGGGAGAACCGAACGCGTGGCGTCTTACGGCGCCGGGGGAGCGCGTCACCGAGCAGCTTGCGCTCAGCGCGGACATTCACCAGGACGCGGTGACATGACGCCAGTCACTCCTGCCCTTGAGTCGCGAAGTAGCGGTCTCTTTCTGACCCTGTCGTCTTTGATCTCAACAGCCGAGCGTTTCGTACCTAAAACGCGATTGGAAGGTTCCAGCAATGCATAGTCTCCTTTTGGGGGTAATAAAGGTATGCAGTTCAGAGCCACGGTGGGGAAGAGAGGAAAAGGAGAGTGACGTGAAAGCAAAGGCACGCCTTACCGCTATCTTCAATCACTCCGGTGCAGGCCGGGAGGCCAAGCGCGTCGCCTGCGCTCTCCGTGTCTCCAGCGACGTTCACGGGAGTGGTGCGCCCGCAGCCGGCCGTGGCCGCCTGGTGTTTGCCTTCGCGACTTCGGTCTCGCTGATCGCCATTCTCGCCATCCTCCTCACCTCGGTCGCACCCGCCGGCGCATCAGAAGGCTGCCCCAATGAAGCGCGCCGCGAAGAACAGGGCGCCGCCGGCCGCGCGCTGCCCGACTGCCGTGCGTACGAGCTCGTCAGCCCACCGTACATGCCCAGCCCCCAGTACACCCACTACTTCAACGGCGTGGCGCCCCTGGGTGACACCGGCTTCTCGCCCCCCCTGGAGCCAGCGCAGGTGCCCCAGGCGGGGACTGCAGTCTCGATCGCCGTCAACGGCAACGCCGCGTTGATCAGTGCGGGCGAACCAAACTCGCAGGCGGACGGCTACTCCAACAACCTTTCAAGGCGCGGACCCAGCGGGTGGGTGGCTGAAAACGTCGAGCCTCCTCAATCAAGGCATGGCTTCCTCTGCCTAGTGGCCGGTTACAGCGGGTTCTCTCAGAATCTCGAAGAGATCGTCTTCAGGGATGGATTCAGCGAAAATGAAGCCGGGGAGTCCGCTTATGTCGAAAATTGCGGCCACGACGAACCGCGCCTCGTTCCCGGCGAGTCCGAAGAATCGTCCAACCTGTTCCTGCGCGATACCTCAACTGGCGCATTCCAGCTCCTCAATGTCACGCCCCCAGGAGTCAGGTCCTACGATCCGTGGTTCGCCGCCATTTCCGCCGACGGCAGTCACGTGGTCTTCCAGTCGAGGGCGCTGCTGACCCCCGATGCTCCGCCCGAACCCATAGAAAACAACAACGAATACTGCTCAAGAGAATTCGGCGACGTCTACGTCGCGAGCGCGGGCACGGACCATCTGCTGACCGTCCTCCCTGACGGCTCGGCGGTGCATGGCACCCTCGCGGGTGCCCACCCTTTCTCGGGCGGCGGCTGCAATACTTTGCCCCCGCAGAGCGCTAGCTTCACCCATGCAGTCTCACCCGACGGCGAACGCATCCTCTTCTACGGCGGCGGCGGATTCAAGTTCGGCCCCGTCGAATACAGACTAGAAACAGATGCCCCTTACATTCACGGCGGTCTCTACCTGCGCCAACATCCCGGCGCCGATCAGAGCGCGCTCAACGGTGCTGAGGAATGCACTGAACCGGCGATGGCGTGCACAATCCAAATCGATGTCCCCGAGTCGGGAGCCTCCGGCTCGCCCGGCGACGGCCAGTTCCAGTGGGCAAACGCCGAAACCTCGAAGATCTTCTTCACAGACGAAGAAAAGCTCACTCCCGACTCGACCGCTGAAGCCGGTAAGCTCGACCTCTACGAATATGACCTTGAAAAGCCCCAGGGCCAGCGCCTCACCGACCTGACCGTCAACGCCTCAGAAGCGGCTGATGTGCTCGGCGTCAGCGGCGCCTCCGAAGACGGCTCCTACGTGTACTTCGTCGCCAAGGGCGTCCTCAGTGCCGGCCAGGAAAACAGCCACGACGCCAAAGCGGTGGCCGGCGAAGCCAACCTCTATCTGCGCCACGCGGGCGCCACCACCTTTATTGCCACCCTCAATGCCGCGGGGGGCGACCAATGCGACTGGACGGCGTACTGCCTCACCTCGCGTGTCTCCTCCAACGGCGCCTTCATCGCCTTCGACTCGTTTGACAGCCTCACCGGATACGACAACAACCCGGTCCACCCCGAAGCCTGCGAGGAGCTCACGTACGTGCCGGGCCAGCCGTGCATGGAGGCCTTCCGCTACGCGGCGGCGAGCGGCGGGCATGGCGAACTCACCTGCGCCTCCTGCACCCCGACCGGCGCTCCCCCCGCCGCCGATGACTTCGCTTGGTCGGTCATCGAACAGGCGGGGCGCGGGGTCGGCTCCGGCAATTACAGCATGCAGCTGAGCCACAACGTCTCTGACTCAGGCGAGGTCTTCTTCGACACCATGGAAAAGCTGGTGCCCATCGATGAAAACGGGACCTGGGACGTCTACGAGTACGCTGGTGGCGAAGGACCGAGCGCCCAGCTGCACCTGATCTCGAGCGGCAAGAGCGAACTGCCGTCCTACTTCGATGATTCGACGGCGGACGGCAGCGATGTCTTCTTCGTCACCGCCCAGTCGCTGGTTCGCTCCGACACCCGCTCTGATTACGATCTTTACGACGCTCGGGTCAGCGGCGGTTTCTCCGAACCGCTGATCCCTCAGTGTGAAGCAGAAGGTTGCCGCCCATCCTACCCTGGTGCCCCGACGAGCTCTTTGCCCAGTAGCGCCTCCTTCGAAGGCACGGGCAATGTTCACCCCGCAGGCAAAGGCAACCCTAACCCTGCTGCTCAGTGCAAGAAGGGCTTCGCGAAGAAGAAGAGCAAATGCGTGAAGCAGCGCAAGAAGAAGTCTAAGAAGAAAAAGTTTAAGAAGGCTAAGAAGTCAATCCGGAGGGCCGGCCGATGAGCGCGGAGCGAGGGCAGCGTCGCAACCTGATGTCTCGCATCCGAGCGAAGCCCGACTCATTTGTCGCTAACCGGCGCAAGAGCAACAAGGAGACCACCACGATGAACCTCAGCCTGATTACAGCTCCCGCGTCGGTGTCGCTTCGCCTGCGCGGTGCTCGTCCGGTTCTTGCTCTTGCCTGCACCCTTGGCGCCTGGCTCGCGCTCGCCGCCACGCCGGCCGCCGCCAAGATCGTCCACCAGTCCGAAGGCAGCTTCGACGGCTCCGAACGCCCGATTTTCGGAACTTTCGAAAACTTGCTCCCGAGCGCCGCTGTCGATCTGTCAAGCGGCGACGTGTGGGTCACCGAAGCGAAGTTCTTCGGCTCTTTCGGTAAGACCGAAGTGGTCGATAAGTTCAACTCGAAAGGCGAATACGCCGGCGTCCAGATCACCGGCGCAAGCACCCCCCAGGGCGCATTCTCGTTCGGCCTTGGCATTTTCCCAGGGATAGCCGTCGACAACACGGCCTCAGGCCCGCACAAAGGCGATCTCTACGTCTCCGACACCGGTCATGGCGTCGTCGATCGCTTCAGCAGCTCGGGTACCTTCGAATGTCAGATCACAGGAAAGACGCCGGTCTCTGGCGAAGAAGTAGCGCACGAGTGCAATGGCGCCGCCGGCAGTCTCACCTCCGGCGGCTCGATCGAACCAGCCGGCCTCGCTGTCGACTCCGCGGGCGATCTGTACGTCGCCGACCAAGCCCACCAAGTGATCGACGTCTTCGGTCCCTCCGGCGAATACAAGACACAGATCACGGACCCTCATCTCAGCGGCGTCGACGCCATCGCACTCGACTCGGCCGGCAACCTTTACGTCACTAATTTCAATGAAAACGTGGTCAAGTTCGATTCGAGCGGCCACTTCGTCTCGGTCCTCGACGAAGGCAACTCCCCGGCGGGCGTCGCGGTTAACCCAGCGAACAACTATGTCTACGTCGGTATCGTCAACAACGAAGCGGAACCCGAACGCGAGATCGCCGAGTACGAACCATCCGGTGCCCTGTTCGACGTCTTCGCTCCATCATCCACCCACGGCTTCGGGATCGGCTATCTCGGCCTAGCCGTCGACCCGACGGGCAAAGTCTACGCTGCGGAACTCAGCAGAGAGGTCGGTGCCGCCATTAATGTGCTTATCTACGGCCCCGACCTCGTCGTCCCGACCGTCACCACGCAGGCTGCCACTGGCGTCGAAAAGACGAGCGCGACGCTGCACGGCCACCTTGACCCCGACGCGGCTCACCACGGCGGCGACGTGACCAGTTGTCAGTTCGAATATGGCCTTACGAACGCCTACGGGGAGACGGCACCCTGCTCGCCCGGGCCATCGTACTCGGGTCCCGAAGACGTCAGCGCCAATCTCGCCGGCCTGCAGCCCGCGAGTACCTACCACTTCCGGCTCGAGACGGCCAACGCCAACGGCATGCCGAGCATGGGCGAAGACGAGACTCTGACGACCTCCGGCGCGCCTACGGTCGATCATGAGGTCGCGGAAGGTGGAACCACGTCGGTCACGTTCTTGGCGAAGATCAATCCGTGGGGCTACGACACCACGTGCCAGGTTCAGTATGTTCCCGCCGCGAGCTTCCAGGAGTCAAGTTGGGCAGACGCGACGACTCAGCCCTGCCAGCCTGCAGACCTCGGCTCAGGATTCGGCGATGTCAGGACCAAGTTCAAAGCGACCGGCTTGGCTCGCGAAACCACTTACCATTACCGCTTCCTGGTGAGCAACGAAGCCGGTGTCTTCGACGACCCCGGTGGCACCTTCGAGACGTATGGCATCGAAAGGTACTCGCTGGAAGAGCTCAAAAGCTCCCACGTCGCCGCAAGCGGTGAATGGTCGCCCGGCGAACCCGAAACTCCCCAAGCTGGTGCCCATCCTTACGAACTCGTCTCAACTGTTGAACTTAGTAAGACAACTGTTCTCTCTGAAGCTTACGGGAACGAAACCGAATGGACGAACTTCACTGGCCTCAACACGAAGGACATCCAGGCCGAGCTTCCGCCGGGTCTGGTCGGCAATCCAAGCGCTACGCCGAAGTGCAGCCGATTCCTCGTGAACGCTGAAGAATGCCCCGGAGACACTATGGTAGGAAGAATCGAACTCTGGCTGGACGAAAACATCGCATTTGGCGGAGGCGGGAACAGCAAAAGGAACGAAGCACCCGCTTACGACGAGCCTCTCTACAACCTGACGCCCTCCCTTCGCTCCCCGGCTGAATTCGGTGCCTTCATCGAGGGCCAGGTCGGCGCCTGGATCATCTTCCACGTCCGCACAGGCGGCGACTACGGCATCACCGCGGACTCGATTAACATCAGTGGCCTCGCCGTGCCCGAGAAGATACGCGTCCGTGTGTGGGGTGTGCCTGCCGATCCCGCTCATGACGTTGAGCGAACCTGCGTTAACGGTCACGGGGGCTACATCTACGGTTGCTCCAGCGATCAGCCGCTCAAGCCGCTGCTCACGAACCCGACCTCCTGCACCGGTCCCCACACTTTGACGGCCACGGCCGACAGCTGGCAGGAACCCGGCGAGTACGTGAAGGCGAGCACCGAAATGCCGGGCTTCACCGGCTGCAACAAGGTGCAGTTCAACCCCACCCTGGAAGCGTTGCCGACGACGAACGTCGGCGACTCGCCGTCGGGTCTGCAAGTGGATCTCCACGTCCCCCAGGATCTGACGAGCGAAGGCTTCGAAGACCCCCACGGCCTCGCGACCGCGGACCTCAAGGACACCAAGGTCACCCTTCCGCCGGGCCTGATCGTCAACCCGGCCTCAGCCTCGGGCCTCGCCGCCTGCTCGTCGGCCCAGATCGAACTGCACGGCCCTGAACCGGCCCAGTGCCCCGACGCCTCGAAGATCGGGCGGGTCGAAGTCGACACGCCGCTCGTCGCACACCCCTTGCCGGGCGCGGTCTATGTCGCGACGCCCTACGACAACCCGTTCAATTCGCTGCTGGCGATCTATGTCGCGATCGACGACCCCGAAACGGGAGTCGTCGTCAAGCTCGCCGGCCACATCGAAGCGAACCCGCAAACCGGTCAGCTGACGACGACCTTTGAAGAAACGCCGCAGCTGCCTTTCGAAGACTTCAAGCTCGAATTCTTCGGCGGGCCGCGCGCGGTGCTGCGCACCGCGCCGACCTGCGGCACCTACGAAAGCACGTCGGTGATGACACCGTGGTCGGCGCCTGAATCGGGGCCACCGGTCACTTGGTCAGATCCGTTTCAGATCATCTCTGCTCCGGGCGGTGCCCCGTGTCCCGCGAAGGCAGCCGAAGAGCCCGCCAGTCCAAGCTTCAGCGGAGGCACGGAAACCCCGGTCGCCGGCTCGTACTCGCCGTTCGTCCTTCATTTGAGTCGTGGTGATGACTCGCAGGAACTGAATGGCATCAATACGGTCTTGCCGCCCGGTCTCACCGCGAAGCTGGCGGGGGTCGCGGAGTGTTCGGATGCAGCGATCGAAGCGGCTAGGGGCGAGACGGGCAGGCAGGAGCAGGAAGGCCCGTCGTGTCCGGCCGGCTCTGAAGTCGGGACGGTCACTGTGGGCGCCGGTGCTGGTCCTGCGCCGTTTTTCGCCGGGGGTCGTGTCTATCTCGCGGGTCCGTATAAGGGCGCTCCATTCTCGCTTGCGATCATCACGCCCGCGGTGGCGGGACCGTACGATCTCGGCACCGTCGTCGTGCGGGCGGCGCTGTTCGTGAACCCCGAAACCGCCCAGGTGACTGTGAAGAGCGATCCGATCCCGACGATCCTCGATGGCATCCCGCTGGACGTGAGGACGATCGAAGTGAAGATGGGACGGCCCGACTTCACTCTCAACCCGACCGACTGCGAAAAGATGTCGGTGGGCGGCGAAGCGCTCTCGGTCCTCGGTCAGAGCGCCGTGCTCTCAGATCCTTTCCAGGTGGGGGGCTGCGAAGCGCTCGACTTCAAACCGCAGTTCAGTGGCTCCACATCCGGCAAGACCTCGCGTGTAGATGGAGCCAGCTTGCATGTGACGTTGACCTATCCAAATGCTCCACAGGGCACACAGGCGAATATCAAGAGCGTTCATGTTGAACTGCCAAAGGCCCTTCCTTCTCGTCTGTCCACTTTGAAGCACGCTTGTGTGGATACTGTGTTCGAACGGAATCCTGCTGCTTGCCCCTCTCTGTCGCAGGTTGGGTATGCACGAGCACTGACCCCACTTCTTCCTGTCCCTCTGGAAGGGCCAGCTTATTTTGTGAGTCACGGAAATCAAAAGTACCCAGAACTGATCGTCGTGCTGCAGGGCGACGGCATCACGATTGACCTGCACGGCGAAACGTTCATTAGCTCCGCCGGCGTGACGAGCTCGACATTCAGCGCGGTCCCCGACCAGCCGATCACGAGCTTCGAACTGACGCTGCCGCAGGGACCGGACTCGGTGTTTGCCGCCAACGGAGACTTCTGCGCGGCTACGGACACGGTCCTCGTCAAGCGTAGGGTGACCGTCCGCGTCAAGGGCCGCAAGAAGACGGTCACGCGCAACGTCAAGACCACGGTCACCGCGCCGCTGGTCATGCCGACCGACTTCACCGCGCAGAATGGCGCTGTGCTGACACAGAACACGAAGATAAGCGTCGTGGGTTGCCCTGAAGCGAAGAAGTTGAAGTCGAAGTCAAAGGGCTCTCGACACCGTAAGTCAGGCAAGCACCATCACTAGGGCCGAACTGATGAGTTTAAGTGCATAGCTCACAGCCGCAACATCGCGATCGCCTCAACGGCGTTGCAGGTCTCCTCGCGCTCGCATTGAGCGTGTTGGCGCTCGGCCCGGGAGCCTCGATGGCTTGGGCGACGGTCAAACCGGAAATCGCGGCTGTCTGGTCGAGCGAAGTGGTCGCGACCTCCGCCCGTTTGCGCGCCGAAATCAACCCGGCGGGCTCGACCACCAGCTACCACTTCGACTACATCGCCCAGATCGCCTATGAAGCCAACGTGGCGGCCGGCCGCGAAGGCTTCGCCGGCGCCGTCAGGGCGCCCGCGGGGGAGGATGCCTCGATCGGGGAAGGCGCCGCCAAGGTCGCCGTGTTCCAGTCGATCGAGGGCCTCTCGCCCGAAACGGCTTACCGCTACCGCGTCCAGGCCACCGACAGCGCGGGCAGCGAAGCGAGCGCCCCCTATTCCTTCACGACTCAGGGTCTCGGCTCGGGGCAATTGCTCGCCGATGATCGCGGATGGGAGATGGTCACCCCGATCGAAAAGAACGGCGGGCAGATCCAACTCCCCGGTGAAATCGATGGCGGTGGGGTGCTGCAGGTGGCATCCGATGGCGAAGCCGTGACGTACTCCTCCAATGCATCCTTCGGGGCGGATGCCCAGGGCGCCCCGGCCGCAAGCCAGTACATATCGCGCCGCACCCCCGGCGGCTGGTTGACCGAAAACATCACGACGCCGATGGCTTCCGGCTCTTCCGGCGAACATCCCAACGGCGTCCCCTACCAGCTCTTCTCCAGCGATTTGGCACTTGGCATCGTGCTCAACGGCGAGCACTGCCGCGAGCAGGAGCCGACCAGCTGCCCCGTGGCGAACCCGCCGTTGGCGGGGAGCGAAGCCCCGCCCGGCTACCAGGACTACTACCTGCGCGACGACGAAACCGGTGCCTTCACCGCGCTTGTGACGCAGGCGAACAGCCCCTCGCTCACCGAGAGCCCTGACTGGTTTGACCTTGCGCTCGCGGGCGCCTCCCCGGACCTGAGCCACGTGATCCTCTCGACCTGTGCGAAGCTCACCAGTGAAGCGAGCGAAACGCCCGGTCCCGAAGGCTGCGAAGCGGGCGGGGCCAACCTGTATGAGTGGAGCGCGGGCCAGTTGCACCTCGTCAACGTGCTGCCGGGCAAAACCACGGGAACCCCGGGCGCGAAGCTCGCCGCGCAGGGCGGCGCCGTATCCGAAGACGGCTCCCGCGTGTACTTCACCGACCAGGGCAACCTCTATCTGCGCGAAGCGGGGACGACATACAGGCCCGACGAAGCCCAGGGCGGCGGCGGCGAATTCCAGACCGCAGTCGCTGATGACTCGCTCGCCTTCTTCACCAAGGCCGGCCACCTCTACCGCTACGACGCCGCCATCCATGCCGCCACAGACCTCACCCCCGTCGGCGGCGTGGTCGGTGTTCTCGGCGCCTCCGAAGACGGCTCCACCGTCTATTTCCAAGACGCGGCGGGCCTCGAGCAGTGGCGCGAAGGCAGCACCACCCAGGTCGTCCCCGGCGCCGATACGGTGCAGGAAAGCGACTGGCCGCCGAGCACGGGGACGGCGCGGGTGAGCGCCGACGGCACACAACTCGTGTTCCTCTCGCAGGCTCGCCTCACGGGGTATGACAACACACCGTCCGAACCAGCCGACTGTGGACAGGTGACCGCTGGGGTGTTCAAGACCGAACCCTGCCAGGAGGTCTTCCTGTATGACGCCGGCTCCCATGAACTGGTGTGCGTGTCGTGCAACCCGACGGACGAGCGCCCGTCGGGTCCCTCGACGATCCCCGGGGCGATCGCCGACGGCGAGCAGAGCGCCGCCGTCGCGGGCCAGATCGTGACCGACGCCTATAAGCCGCGTGTCCTCTCAGCGAATGGGCGCCGCCTGTTCTTCGACTCCGGCGACGCGCTCGTATTGCAGGACACCGACAACGCCCCCGACGTCTATGAGTGGGAGGTCCAGGGGGAAGGGTCCTGTCGGCAGGCCGGTGGGTGCCTGAGCCTCGTCTCCAGCGGCCGCTCCCAGAGCGGCGCCGTCTTCGTCGATGCCTCCGCCGACGGTTCCGACGCCTTCTTTCTCACCGCGGGCTCCCTGGTGCCCTCCGACCCCGGCTCCGTCGACCTCTACGACGCCCGCGAAGGCGGCGGTTTCCCCGAACCGCCGAGTGAGATCCCCTGTCAGGGCGACGCCTGCCAGACGCTTCCCTCCGAACCCGAAGACCCCGAACCCGGAACGCTGCGCCAAGGCCCCGGCAACCCCCCGTCGCCGTCACCGCTCAGCTCGCCCGGCGTGACCAAATGCGCCAAGGGCCGCGTCCTCACGAAAGGCCGCTGTGTCCTCAAGCCCCGCCGCAAGACCAAGCCCGGCCACAAGAAGCGTCCCAGCAAGCGTTCGCGCCGGCGCTCCGCCCGCAAGCACAGGAGCGCCCGGTGATCGGCGTGCGCCGCGCGGCGGGCGTCAGCGTCGCGATCGTGATGGCTGTGGCGGTCTGGTTGCCCGCCAGCGCTCAGGCCGGCTTCGGGTTCAGCGGCTTCTCGGTCGCTCCGCTCGTCGAAGGCGGCGCGCCGGACACCGCCGCCGGCGCGCACCCCTACGCGCTCGAGATGAAGGTCGCCTTCGATCTGGCCGGCGAAGAACCGACCCAGCCCGGCGTCTTCACCGCAGGTGACTTGCGCGATCTGCGGATCGAACTGCCCCGCGGCTTGATCGAAAACCCCGACATTCTGCCCAAGTGCGCCGCCGCGCAGTTCTCGGTCCCGCGCGTCTCCTCTTACGAACAGAGCGCTTCGGGTGAGAGCTGTCCCGAACAGTCCCAGATCGGCGTCGTCACCCTGCACACCTCCTACGACGGCGGGCAGACCCGCACTTTCGGCGTGTTCAACCTGACGCCGCCACCGGGTGTCGCCGCCGCCTTCGGCTTCGCGCCCTATGGGGTGCCGGTCACCTTCACCTCCCGACTGCTTCCCGGCGCCAGCGGCGAATACACCATCACCTGGGAAGCTCAGAACCTCCACCAGTCACTAGACCTGTACTCGCTTGAAATGACGATCTGGGGCGTCCCGTGGGCGACCGGCCACGACGGTGAACGCGGCAACTGCCTGAACGAGACGGACCCCTCGGCTCCGTGGGCGCAATGCCAGCTCAGCCAGCAGAAGGGCGAAAAAAGTGAAGAAAAGTGCAAAACCAAAGCAGAATGCGAAAGAGTCTATGTCCCGCCACCGCCCTACCTCAGCCTGCCCACCTATTGCGGTGCGCCGTTGCTCTTCACGGCTTATGCGGACTCTTGGCAAGACCCTGTCGGCGTCTCTTCGACCTATGAAGCCACCGCCCTGCAGGCCTGCGAAACGGTTCCCTTCGATCCCCAGGCGGTGGGTGCCCTGACCGATCCGCGCGCGTCCTCGCCGACCGGTTTCGAATACATCCTCACCAACAACAACGAAGGGCTCCTGGGCTCCATCGTGCGCGCCCCCTCGCAGACGAAGACCGCCGTGGTGTCGTTGCCCGAAGGCGTCACGGTCAATCCCTCGCTCGGCGCCGGTCTCGGCGTCTGCACGCCTGCACAATATGCCTCTGAGACGGCGTTCTCTCCGCAGGGCGCGGGTTGCCCGAACAGCTCGAAGATCGGTGAATTCACCGTTGAAAGCCCGCTCTATGAAGGAGAAATCGGTGGTGCCCTATACCTTGCCGAGCCCGACAGCTCCGCGACGAGCGCTGCCGGCGCCGATAACCCCTTCAATACGCTGCTCGCCGTCTATCTCGTCGCGAAGGAGCCGCAGCGCGGGATCCTCCTAAAGCTGGCGGGCGAGCTCGTCCCGAACCTTCAGAGCGGCCAGCTCACCGCTACCTTCGAAGACCTCCCTCAGTTTCCCTATACCAACCTGAAGATCCATTTCCGCGAAGGCCAGCACGCTCCGCTGGTGACACCGTCTGCCTGCGGCACCTACTACACGTACTCCTCGCTCACGCCGTGGCTCGGCGCGCTCGGCGAATTCCACCGCAAAGCCTTCTCGACGATCGAAACGGGGATCGGCGGCGGTCCCTGTCCCGAAGGGCCCGTTCCCTTCCGGCCGACCGCGGCTGGCGGTACACTCAACTCCGTCGCCGGCGCTTACTCCCCGTTCTATCTGCACCTCTCGCGCAGCGACTCCGAACAGGAGATCACCTCCTACTCGGCGGTGCTGCCCCCCGGCCTGATCGCGAACCTGTCGGGGGTAGCGTTCTGTCCCGAGGCGGCGATCGAAGCGGCAAGGCAGGAGAGCGGGACCGAAGAGCTGGAACACCCGAGCTGCCCCGCGACAAGCGAAATCGGCCACACGAGCACCGGCTACGGTGTCGGCTCGGCGCTCGCCTACGCATCCGGCAAGCTGTACCTCGCGGGCCCCTATCACGGCGCCTCGTTTTCGATCGTCGCGATCGACCCCGCTGTGGTCGGCCCGTTTGATCTCGGCGTCGTCATCGTCCGCTCGGCGTTGCGCATCGACCCCTATACCGCCGATGCCTCGATCGACTCGGCGGGCTCTGACCCGATCCCCCACATCATCGATGGCATCCCGCTCCACCTGCGTGACATTCGCGTCTACATCAACCGTCCCGAGTTCACGCTGAACCCCACGAGCTGTGAACCGCTCACCCTCGCCTCGGTGATGACCGGCTCGGCCGCCCCCTTCACCAACCCGGCCGATATCACCGCGAGCGTCTCAGATCCCTTCCAGGTCTCCAGCTGCCAGGCGCTCGCGTTCAAACCCGCTTTCAAGGTCTCAACCTCGGGCAAGACATCGCGGACTCAGGGCGCGAGCCTCTCGGTGAAGCTCACCTACCCGACCGGCGCGGTCGGCCGGGACGCAAACATCAAGTCGGTCAAGGTGGAACTTCCCAAGCAGCTCCCGGCCCGGTTGACCACTCTGCAAAAGGCGTGTACTGACGCGCAATTCGAAGCAAACCCAGCAGGATGCCCGCCCGCGTCGATCGTCGGGCACGCCAAGGCGATCACGCCGATCCTGCCCGTCCCCCTGGAAGGCCCCGCCTACTTTGTCAGTCACGGAGGTCAGCAGTTCCCTGAATTGATCGTGGTTCTCCAGGGGTATGGGGTAACCGTCTATTTGAAGGGAGAAACCTTTATCGGCAAGGATGAAATAACGTCCTCGACATTCGGTTCGGTTCCTGATGTGCCAGTAGGAAGCTTTGAACTAACGCTTCCTCAAGGTCCCTATAGCGCCCTGGCTGCCAACGGTAGTTTTTGCCCTCGCACGGTGACTGTTCGTAGGCGTGTGCATGGCAAGACGCGTACTCTGCATAAGAATGTTGCTGTAAAGCTAGTAATGCCCACGAGTTTCATAGCGCAGAATGGTGCCGTTCTCCGCCAGTCGACGATCATCTCGGTGTCAGGGTGTAAACCAAGCAACCACAAGAAGACCCGAAAGCGTCGTTCGTAAAGCCGAGCCCGGGCGTTCAAGCCCGACGCGCGGCCAAGGACGAGAGAAGGAAGAAGTGAGGGAACGACAACCCGCTGTT
>CAVXUO010000019.1:0-110561 GCA_963764915.1 uncultured Solirubrobacterales bacterium
GACCAGAACACTCCGGTTATGAGGATCGAAACGAGCCAAGAACCACGGACCAGCGGGGGCAAGTGAAACCCAGCATCCAGACCACAAGCTACAGCAATACAACAGGAGATGACCAGCGGGGTGAACGCGAACAATCCGGTGGCCACAGTCACCCTCTTGCGGGTGCTGCCAAGGTCGGAGAGCTCTCCGGAGAATTCGCTTGACTCCCAGGCGGCCGGAGGAATGAGGGCCATATCATCTTGCGAAGGCTCTCGATGTCGCATCGGAGACACACCCACCGTCGATTGCCCACGGAATAAGCATTCGGTAAACCTGCATACGCCTTCGCCTACTGCGATCCGTCTCATAACGTCGGGTTAGGCGGAATCCACCCGATCCCGGCCGCGACTCAAACGAGAACACCACGGCAACCAGGATGAACACCAGCCCTGTGGCCGCACTCAACATCGAGACGCCAACAGCGAGGAAGGGATGTCGGCAATGGCTGAACGGCCACTGGTGAGCAGGAGCCACGCAAACACCGGCAGAACGAGCATCACGCCGCCAACCAGCATAAGAGCAGTTGCCACAGCCGGGTGTAATCGCATAACGAAAATCTCTCACGATTCGCTGACATTTCATACTTCGCAAGGCTTGTTCTGACACAAGCCCGAATCGCCAGTTTTGAAGTTGGGCTTATGGTTCAAGCCCAAAGGTCCACAGTTGAACCGAGGTGCGTAAGCACCATCCCTACAAGCCCGAAGCGCGAGCGAGGGACAGCTTTTCCCTCGCTCGCGCTTCGGGCTTGTGTCAGAGTTGCCCAGATCAAGTATACATCGCCCATGACCAAATCATAACAACCGTTCGCGCTTCCGCAAAAGCCACTCGGCGGCAAGCAACAGCAGAATCAGCAAGTAAGTGGCAGGATGATTCCACAATTCAATCGGCGAACACGGCTGATTCAACGGCACTTTCTGAAGATTCTTGAGGTCGTCGAACACTTTGTCGGCGTGTGGCAAGGGTATAGAAGCCACCATTTGAAAGAGCTGCGGCTGCTGTCAGGTCGGGCACGTTCATCTCCACGCGATCCCGTTCGTTGAGAGGCGGCAGACACCGAACCGTAACCGATGGAGCCGAATCCCGGGTTGAGGCTCGGGGTCGGTGAGAGTGAATCGATACTCGCCCTCGGGGGTGCGGGTGATGTCGTCTCGTAACTGGACTCCGGGCCCAGGAATAGCGAGCCAGTGTGAGCAATGTGGTCTCGATTGATCCGGGCCCGTGGTGCCATCGGGATTCGTGAGGGGGCCGCGAGAAAGGGTAACGCGGATTGGCTGCCCGGCAGGAGGAGGAGGTGCCTCAACCGGGAAACGAACCACGACAGTCATTTTCTCATCGCGGCGGAAAGTGGATTTCGGGGACACTTTGAGTTCCACCCGTCGCACCCGCGGCATGCGTCAAGACGCGGATGCCTGCATCCAGAAGCGATCGAAATGTTCCTCAAAGTTGCGGAATCGCCACCGCCAGGTGTCGTCGAAGCCCAGGAACAACACCGACCCAGCCCCCACGTGGGCTTGAATAACGAGCGGGTATGCCTTCTCCGGGCCTGCCCCCCTCGGCTGGCTCGCGGGGATGGACAGCCAGCACGCTGCGTATTGGGTTTCAGTCGATAGCCGCGGGCATACCAGAAGAGAGGTGGAAGCTGATTCCAGATATTGGCGGATTCCGCTTCATCGGGCGAGAATCGGAAGAGCGAGTGCTGACGGCCGAGGCTGGTGAGCTTGGGGAGGAATTCTTCGTTCGGGTTCCTCGTTGTTATGTTGTGAACCATCTCCGGGAACGACCGGAAGAATCTGCGCCAGAGGCGTTTCGGCAAAGCCGCGGGAGTGCCGTGTTCGCCGCAGAGGAAGAGCGAGCCCCCTCCCTTCACGCGGACGAAGTCCGAGAGATCCTGAAGGGTCCGCGACGTGCGTGGTAGTTGCTTGGGATCAACGTCTCCCAGGACGATCACATCGTAACCGAAAAGCTGATCCCGAGTCGGAAAGTCGCCCCGGAACGCCGATCTGTCGATATCCTGTCCAGCCCTTGCAGCATCGAGCAAGACCACTTCAATCTCGACGCCCTTGCCGCCCACCGATCGTTCCGATTCACGCTCTAGTAGCACCTTCACGAAGCGGAAGTCGTAGCGTGGGTATCCCTCGATATAGAAGCACGCGAAGCCGCTTCGCGTCGGTGACGAGCACCGTGCGTTCGAGCTTGTTATTTGTGATATCGGTTTCACCGGGAACAGTGGGTGCGACCAGAACGAACGTCTTCTCGCCCGGTTCCATCGGCGTGTGCGAGATCGTGATGGGAACGGGTATCCCGGCCGAGTCCGGCGCGATGGTCGTCCGCCCTCTCTCAACGAGTTGCCCGCGAACTTTTTCGTAGAGAATCATCGGTAGCGGATCAGTTGGGAACTTGTCCGTGAGTCATCAACCGGGCATCGAACACCAACTCGATCGCCAACGGTAACGGTGTCCTCCACCTGTAGATCGGTGAGTTCCAGATCCGGCGGTTCCCACGCATCTCCAACTCCGACCAAAAAGAGCGGTACTCCGGCTCGAGAGGCTTCCCGTGCCGCTTTCGGCAAATCATCGCCCGCGGTGGTGACTCCATCGGTCAACATGATGATCGCCGCTAGCGAACCACCTTGAAATGCTTTCAAAACGGACTCAACACCTTCCCCAAGACGGGAGGAATCGCCTTCGGCTGTGAGCTTCATGAGGGCTCGCGGCCATCTGCGGAATCGCCGGTTGATCGAGTGAAACGATCGGACGCGTCGTCGTGTCCACGGCATAAATGTGAACCTTGACTTCCTTCTCGTGAAGGAGCCGATCCAACCAATCGGCATCCGTGACGCGTGAGCAGAAGCTTGCGCGAGTTTTAATCGTTGAGCTTGCGGCAAACCGGCCGCTCCAAGCAGTTCCTGGGCCTTCGCCCGTACGGCCGGATCCTTCAAATTATCCATGGTGCTCATACTGGCGGAAGTGTCGATCAGGATCACCACCTCCGGCCAACCTTCTCGGTCGAAGGCCAGCCGTAATTGCGGCAAGATCACAAAAAGTGCCAGAAGGATCGCGGCAAGGCCGAACAACGTGGGCACAACGAGCCGGCGGAATCCCGCCACCGCTCGACGTTCCAGACGATAGACAATGACCGTGAGCACAACCCCAATCGCGGCAAGGGCAAGCACGATGCGACGATCCATGACCGCATTCCGAACAAACGCGGTAAAGCCTTCGAGTCGCCACCTGGTTCCCTCGCCGGGCTGCGCTGCTGGGACTCCTGCCGCCTCTTCAACCCAGTGTTTCGCATTTGAGGGAAGGAACCCCAGCAAGTTCCCGGTACTCTCGTAGTGGACCAGTATGAAGAAAGCGAAAGCAGCAATTGCAAGGGGCACGAGTGCAAGCGTCGTGCTGAGGATCCGCAAATACAACTTCCGTTCCACGGCTCGGATCGTGCCGCTGGCAGTACCGGCTCCCGTTGCTCGTGCCGGCCCCCACCCCCACGCAGCAGCGTTTCCAGAATCAGCACGACGAAGCAAACAACACAACGAACCGGGCAATCATCGGACCTCGTGGCTTCGGTGTTGAAATGAGAACGGCCCCACTCTCGGAACGGGGTGCGATTTGTCCCCCGACCTGCGCCTGCTGTACGACAACGACGTCCGCTTCCTGGGACGTTCGGCTGATGCGCGTCCCGCTCGAATGGCTGAACGAATACGTGAAGCCCGATCTCGACACGGCCGCGCTGGCCGAGCGGCTCGCGATGACCGGCACCGAGGTCGAGCGCATCGAGCGCCACGGCGTGGCCGCGCTCGAGAACTTCGTGATCGGCCGCGTGCTCGAGGCCGAGCAGCACCCGAACGCGGATCGACTACGAGTCTGCGTGGTCGACGTCGGCGACGGTAGGGAAGCCGCGGTGGTGGCAACAAGCGCAGCGGTGGACGGCAGCGGCGTTGCCGCGGGAGCAGCCGGCAACGAAGCGCCCGCGGTCTCCGGCAACGGCGCAGCCACGGCGGCCGGTGGCAGCAGCACCGTCTCGGGGAACGGCGCGCCCGCGCCTCGCGAGGGGATGTGGCATCGGTGGAGCAACTTCGTGGGGCGCCACCCCCACCGGGTCGCGGTGCCCTCCGCGCTGATCATGCTCTTGATCGCCGCTCCCGCGGTCGCGCTGCGGCTGGGCTCCAGCGACGCCAGCAACGATCCCTCCAACACCACCACCTACCAGGCCTACCGCCTGCTCGCGGAGGGCTTTGGCGAAGGCTTCAACGGGCCCCTGCAGGTCGTCGTGAAGCTGCCACACCGCGACGACGCGAGCGCCCTGCGCGAACTGCAGGGCGAGCTTGCCTCGGCGAGCGGCGTCGTCTCGGTCACCCCGCCGCGCCTGAACCCGACGGGGGAAGTGGCGACCTTCTCGGTGTATCCCGACTCCTCGCCCCAGGCGTACGCCACCACCGTGCTCGTCAGGGATCTGCGCGAACACGTGATCCCACCGGTGGCCGCGCGCACCGGTGTGGTCGCCTACGTCGGCGGCGTGACGGCCGGAGGCGTGGACTTCGCCACCGTGCTCGCCCACAAGCTGCCGCTGTTCATCGGCGTGGTGGTGCTGCTCTCCGCGCTGCTGCTGATGGTGGTGTTCCGCTCATTGGTGATTCCACTGCAGGCGGCCGTCATGAACCTGCTCAGCATCGGCGCCTCGCTGGGCGTGATCGTGGTCATCTTCCAGTGGGGTTGGTTCCCGGGGCTGCTGGGGGTCAGCCCGGGCCCGATCGAGTCGTTCATCCCGGTGATGCTGTTTGCGATCGTGTTCGGGCTCTCGATGGACTACGAGGTGTTCCTCGTCTCGCGCATCCACGAGCAGTGGACCTACACCCACGACAACCGCCGCGCGGTCGGCGAGGGCCTCGCGCTCACCGGCCGCGTGATCACCGCCGCCGCGGCGATCATGGTGTGCGTGTTCCTCTCCTTCGTGCTGGGAGAAGACCGCGTCATCAAGGAGTTCGGCCTCAGCCTCGCCAGCGCCGTGTTCCTCGACGCGCTGATCGTCCGCTGCATGCTGCTGCCCGCCTTGCTGCATATCGTCGGCCCGCGCGCCTGGCGATTCCCAGCGTCGCTGGACCGGCGCTTGCCGCGCATGAACATCGAGGGCACCTCCGTGCGCACACTGCCGGCCGAGGAGCAGGCGCTCGCGTTGAACGGCGCCGCCCGCAGGCGCGAGAAGGTCGGCTGAGAGGCGGGAGTAGCAGTGGGGAGGTGCTGCTGCCGAGTGGCGAAGCGTGGTCGCGCCCACAGGGCTCGTAGCGCTTCTGGGAGCAGCGGCGCCGTCGCCAAGTGGTGGCGCGGAGTCTAAAGCTAGGTGGAACAGTCGCGGCAGGCTCCGTGCAGCACGATCTCGTGCTCGGAGACGGCCAGCGGCACGCGTTCGCTGAGCTCATCGATCGCGCGCTCCAAGGCCTCGTCGGCGAACGGCATCACCACGCCGCAGTTGTCGCACACGAGGTGGTGGTGGTGGGCGCCCTCGGCGTCGCGCGCCCGCTCGTAGCGCACCACCCCCTGCCCGGTTTCCACACGGGCCACCAAACCGGCGCGCTCGAGCTCGTCGAGGATCCGGTAGACGCTCGCACGGCTCACCCGCCGCGGCGAGCGAGCGCGCAGCTCCTGTTCGATCTCGGCGGCGGTGAGCGCACACTGCTGCTCTCCGAGCAGCTCCAGCAGCGCGCGGCGCGCGGCACCGTACTTGCGGCCTGCGGCAACCAGCGCCGCTTCGGCGCGGTCGGCCCAGGCATCGGTGTGAGAGCCGTTGCTCATAGAACGATCGTAGAAGCGTAGAGAACCGTTCCCCTGCCGCGGCGCCACGCCGCCCAAAGGCGCCCGATCGCATAGGAGACAGCGCTGCCGCTGCCGACGAAGAACCCCACGGGGTAGTTGGTTTCGTAGGAGGCAGCGATCGCGATCCACACGATCAGCAGGGCTATGGCGACCGATAGAGCCATTGCCGGCAGCGGCCGGTCGGTAAACGAGCGCGCGGCGGCGGGAGCGCCGATCATCAGGCTGAAGATCAGCAGCGTCCCGACGACGGGCACCGTCATCGTCGTTGCGAGGGCGAGGACGGCGAGGAAGAGCATCTCCATCCGGAAGGCGCTGACGCCGCGTGCCTCTCCCACCTCGGGGAGGACCGAGGAGAGCATCAGCGGCCGGTACAGGACGGCGATGGCCAGGATGCAGAGAGCGCCGAGGATCGCCGTCGGAGCGATCTCGTTGGAACTGATTCCGAGCACCTCGCCGAACAGCAGCGAGTAGACCTCTGGTGCGTACTCGACGCTGAAGCTCAGGAACAGCGCCCCGAGCGCGAGCATCGCCACGAGCGCGAGGGCGGTCGCGACGTCGTGGCGGCCCCTGCGGCCGAGCAGGCCGATAGTAAGAGCGCCGCCGAGCGAGAAGACGCCGAGGCCGAGGAGCGTGCTTACGCCGATCAGGCTGGCGCCGGCGGCGCCGGCGAAGGACCCGTTGGGGATCGCGTGTGCCGCGAACGCCGATCCGCGCAGAACCGTGAAGAACCCTACGACTCCCGCGACGACCGCGACGATGCTCGCGACCGCCCAAGCGTTGACCATGAAACCGGAGAACATGTCGTGCACCTAACTCGGGGTCGCCGGCGGCGCGAGCAGGGGCGTAGACGGAGTACGCTGCGCTCGGCGGCGGCGTCTGGCTTCAGGGAGCCCGGATAGCAGGTAGGTGATGAATATGAGCGTCACCACGAAGAAGCTCACGGGCCATCCCTGTCCGGCGGGCGGCCAGTGGTAGCTGTCATAAGCGAGGATGATGCCGAGCCACATCGCGCCGATGCCGATGCCCGCGGCGCTCAGCAGCGCGGTGAGCGGGCGTCTGGTCAGTCGCAGCGCGCTCGCCGCCGGCCCGACGAGCAGGGCCGTCGAGAGGATCGTGCCGATCGTGATCGCCGCGAGCGCCGCCGCGAGCGCGAGCGCGAGCAGGTAGAGCGCGCCGACGAGCCGCACCGGGATCCCGCGGGCCGATGCCATCTCGGCGTTGATGGAGCTGAGCAACAGCGGACGGTAGATCGTGAGCGCGATCGCCAGCACGATCGCGCTCAGGAGCAGGATCAGCGGGATCGTCGAGCTCGCGATCGCGAACACCGAGCCGAACAGGATCGTGACGGTCGCTCCGGTGGTGCTGTGTTGGTTGGTGTACAGGTAGAGGAACAGGGCGGCGAGCCCGATTCCGGCGCCGAGCACGATCCCGGTGGCGAGATCCCGCCCGCGCGAGCGCTGCACGCCGATCGCCTCCATCGTGCCCGCCGCAATCACGTTGCCCAACACGAAGCCCCAGAGCGTCCCGATGCCCACGAGATACGCACCTGAGCCGCCGGTGGTTCCCAGATCGCCGAACGCCTCACCCGCGAAGGACTGGCCGCGCATGACCGTGAACACGCCTACCACCCCGGTGACGACGGCGACGAGCGCTCCGACGGCGAGGGCGATCTGCACGGCTTCGCTTTCGAAGAGCCCGGAGGCAAAGATCGGGGACAGGTCGACGGCCAGGTGCAGGCCGGCGCCACGTGAGACGCTTGCGAAGAACCCGAGGCCAAAGATCGGGGACAGGAAATAGTGACTCACGACTGGATCCCAGCTCCGGGAAAGACGCCCTCGTGGCCGCTGAGGTCGTGGTCCTCGCCAGCGCCGGCGACGATCAGCACGCGGCCGTGGACGTTCAAGACGTCGACGTGATGACCGTAGAGCTGGCTGAGCACGTCCGCACGGACGACCTCCTCGGTGCTGCCGCTGACGGCGCGCCCGGCGGCGAGGTAGACGATACGGTCCATGACGGGCAGCAGCGGGTTGATCTCATGCGCGGAGATCAACACGGCGATCTCCTGCTCGTGGGCGATGCGCGCGAGCAGGGCCACGACTTCGTGGGCACTGCCCAGATCGAGGCTGGCGAGCGGCTCGTCGAGAAGCAGCAGCCGCGGCCGGGCGATCAGCGCGTGCGCGATCAGGATGCGCTGCTGCTCGCCGCCGGAGAGCCTGCCGACACGCGTGTCGGCGAAGCGGGTGGCGTCGACTGCGTGCAGCATCTCCTCGACCAGCGCCCGCCTGGTCCGGGAGGGCAGTGGCACCCCAAGACGGTGTGCGTCGATGCCGAGCGCCACGAGATCGCGTGCGCGCAGTGGAACGTCCGGGTCGAACAGGAACTTCTGCGGCACGTAGCCGATCAGTCGATGGCGACGTCCGTGCTCGCGGGGGTGGGCGGGCCCACCAAAAAGCACTCCTCCCGTGCTCGCCGCCTGCAGGCCGAGGATCACCCGGAACAGTGTCGTCTTGCCCGCCCCGTTGGATCCGATCAGGCCCGTGAACTCACCCGGCGCGATCTGGAAGTCGACCCGATCGAGGATCGTGCGCCCCGATAGCCGTACGCTCACCCCCTGCACCGCGAGGATGGCCCTGCTCGCCGGTGCGCCGTCGGAGCTCGCGATTGCCTTGCTCACCGGTACGCCGTCCGAGTTCACGCTTGCCTTGTTCACCGACGCGCCGTCCGAGCCCACGATTGCCTTGCTCACCGGTGCGCCGTCCGAGCTCACAATTCTTCGGTGGAGATACCCTGCGCCACGGCCTTTTCCAGGGCCTTGACCTCGGCGAGCATCCACGATTGGTAGTTGTAGCCTGGCGTTGGCATGGTCTCATAAACCCCGACCACCGGAATCCCGGCACGCTTGGCGGCCTGTTTGAACGACGCCGTCAGCGAGTCGGTGACCTGCTGGTTGTAGACGAACACCTTCACCTGGTGCCCTGAGAACAGGCCATTCTGCAAGGTCACGTTCTGGGGAGCCGGGTCGGTGCCGTTCATGATCGCCGCCTGCAGCGTGAACGGCGTCATGTTCTGCGTCCCGGCGGCTTCGAGCATGTAGTCGCCGACCGGCTCGGTCGTCGCGACCGGCGTGTTCGGGTAGGCGACCTTGAACTTCGCGATCGCCTCGTACCACGGCTTCAGCGATGCTTCGAAGCGCTTGGCGTTTTCCCGAAAGTACGCCGCGTGCACGGGCTGCAACGCCGCAAGATCGCCGACCAGGGCCTTGGCGACCGCCGGCATCGTCTGCGGTTTGTACCAGAGGTGCGGATTCGTGGTGGAGTCCGGGAGGCCGAGGAGGTGCTGGACGTTGATGACCTTGCGCTGGGAATTGGATCCCACCCCCCCCGAGGCCGACTCGATCTTTTCCATGTAGGTGTCGTAGCCAACACCGTTTTCGATCAGCAGGCCGGCGGCGCTTACAGCCTCGGCGACGCTCGGGCTGGCCTCGAAGGTGTGGGGGTCGGTGTTGGGGTTGCTCTCGATCGCGGTGACCTTGACGTACCTGCCGCCGATCTGTTCGATCACGTTCGCGTACTCGTTCTCAGCCCCCACGGCTACGATCACGCCGCTGGAGGCGCCGGCCGAGCTGGTGCCTCCACAGCCCACGGCCGCCACGACCGCAAGCACGGCAACCAGTGAGAGCGCCGCGGCGAGGGCAACACGTAGACGGGTCATGGAGCGTGCGTGGATCATGGTGCCGACGTCCTGGAACGTGCGTGGATCATGGTGTTGAGGTCCTGGAGCATGCGTGGATCACGGTGCCGAGGTCCTGCAGCGTGCGTGGATCATGGGTCCACTCCGAAGGTCGGGTGGCGAGCATGCGGCCACCCTACCATAATGAGACTAAGTCTTGTTCTTATTTATATGGGGGACGAAACAAGACCCCAGCCGCGGCACCCGGCGCAGCCAGCCTGTGGGGAGGGGGGCCAAGGCGAGGGGTCAAACAACCTTTTGGGAGCCCATATAAATAAGACTAAGTCTTGTTCTTATTTGTATAGGGCCCAAAAAGAACAAACCCCAGCCGCGATACCGGCACAGCAGCGGTGAGGTACCGCGGGTACCGGCGCAGCAGCGGCGGTACCGTAGCGACCATCACCCCTCGACGATCATCCCTCCGGCAACTCCAGCTCCAGCAGTTCCCCGCCCCCCGCGTGCTCGACCTGCAGCGTGGTGTGCTCCACACCGAAGCGCTCCACGAGCAGCTCCCGCAAGGCCCGCCCCGCCGCGTGGCAGTCGGCCTCCGGCGCGACCAACACATGCGCGGAGAGCGCGGGGAAGCCCGCGGAGAGCTCCCAGACGTGCAGGTCGTGGACCTCGACGACGCCGGGGTGAGCGGCCAGCGCGTGCCCGATCTCCTGCGGGTCGAGGCCCGGCGGGGCAGCCTCCAGGAAGATCCGTCCCGAGGCGCGCAGCAGGCCCACGGCCGAGCGCAACATCAGCGCGGCGATCGCCAGCGAGGCGATCGGGTCGGCGCGCTCGAAGCCCGTCAGGAGGATCACGACCCCGGCGAGCGCCGTGCCGATGAACGCGAACAGGTCGGTGAGGATGTGCTGGAAGGAGCCCTCGATGCTCATGTGCGACTCGCGCCCCGCGCCGGCGAGCGCGGCGGTGGCGGCGCCGTTGACCACGATCCCCGCCAGCGCCACACCCACCACCGTCCACGCTGAGACCGTCGGTGGTGAGATCAGCCGCGCCACAGCCGAGTAGACGATCGCCGCGGCGAGCACCAGCAGCGTGATCCCGTTGGCCTGCGCCGCGAGCGCCTCGACGCGCAGGAAGCCGTAGGTCATCGCCCCCCGCGCCGGGCGTGCCGCGAGGCGCAGCGCCACCAGCGAGAGCCCCAGGGCGGCCGCGTCGGTGAGCATGTGCGCCGCGTCGGAGATCAGCGCCAGCGAGTGCGAGAGCACCCCCGCCACGACCTCGACCACCATGAACCCCAGGATCACCACCAGCGCCGCCCCGACCCGGCGCGCGGAGGCTGGCGGGCCGTGGAACGGGCCGTGCAGGTGCCCGTGTGCGTGCCCCGCGTCAGCACCCGCCCCCCGTGCATGCCCGGCGTCGGCACCCGGCCCCCGCGCGTGGCCCGCGCGGGCAGCGGACCCCACGCCCTCCTCGTTGCTGCCGGCGTGTCCGCCTTCGGTGTGAAAGCGACTCACCTCTGAGCGATCGGCCTCAGCTCGGGCCGGCGGGCGGAGACGCGGAGGCCGCCTCGCCGCCGGGGCCTTCCTCCTCCAACGTACGGCGGCGGCCGATCAGCAGCACGACCAGCACAACGACGATCACCACGATCAGCACCCCGCCCGCGACGTAGCGCAGTTTGTGGTGAGTCGCGGTGGATTTGGGCTTCGCCGTGGCGATCGCAAACGAAGAGCCGCCCGCCGTCGCCGCCGCGCGCAGCGGCCCCACCTCGGCCGGCGTGTAGGTGACTGTGAAGTGCTGCCCGTTGCTCGCCGAGGCGTGCGCCCTGGGGCCCGTCGGGTGCAGCACGATCGCGACGATTTCGCGCTTGTGCAGCTGTGTCAGCAGTTCCGAGTCGCTCTCAGGCTGGAAGTGGGTGGCGAACGCGGGGGACGCGGCAAGTCCCAGCGCGGTTGCCGCGCATACCGCAGTCAGGGCAAGGCATCTGATCGAGCGAGTCATGGGGGAACCCTAGCGCCTGGTGTCAGCCTGGGCTCCAGCGAGGGACAGTCGCAGCCGGGCGGCACTACACCCGCCCGGTGTCGCGCCGGTAGGCGCGCTGGGCGAGCAGCGCCAGGACCACGGTCCAGGCAGCGATCACGATCCACGCCTTGGCCGGCCAGGCGTGTCCGCTGAGCACCACGTGGCTGGCCTGCACCAGCCAGTATGAGGGGAGCAGTTGGCCGACGTCGTGCAGGAAGCCGCTGTCGGGGATCGGAAACCAGGTGCCGCCGAGGAACGCCAGCAGCGCCACACCGCCGCCGACCGCCGGCCCGATCGAGTCGGGGGTGAGCATGTGGCCGACCGCGATCCCGAGCGCGGCGAAGGGGATCAGGCAGATCAGGATCAACGCGGTCATGTGCAGCCACTCGCCGGCCGGCAGCGAGACCCCGAGGACCGCACCGGAGACGTATAGGACGAGGATCGTCAGCAGCGCCATCATGTACGCGGTGAGGACCTTCGCGCGCAGGTAGGCACGCGTGGAGAGCGGGCTGATGCGCAGCTGGCGATTCCAGCCGACCGCGCGCTCGGCGGCGATGCGGGCGCCGCTGGAGAGCATGCCGCTCATCGTGCCGAACGACACCATCCCGATCATGTAGTAGAGCGGCGCGAACACGCCCGTGCCCGCGAGGTCGTGGTTGTGTCGCTGGGGCCCCGCAATCAGGAAGAACAGAACCAGCGGGAACCCCAGCGAAAGGACGAAGAAGCGGCGGTTGCGGAACGTGCGCAGCAGCTCGTAGCGCGTGTAGGCGAGCGCGTTCATCGCTCGCCGCCCCCAAACGCCGCCTCGGCGCCACCGGCCGGGGTGCTGCCACCAGCCCCAGCGGCACCGCCAGCCCCAGCGGCACCGCCAGCCCCAGCGGCACCGCCAGCCCCAGCGGCACCGCCAGCCACGGAGGCACCGCCAGCCACGACAGCACCGCCGCCAGATCCGTTGATGTCGACATCGTCCGCGGTGAGCTGCAGGAACGCCTCCTCCAAGCCGGCGGCGGCGATCTCGATGTCGCGTGCATCCGGATAGGCGCCGAGCAGCGCGCGGATCGCCGCGTCGGAGTCGGTGCAGCTCAACACCACCGATTCGCCGCGGCGATCGGCGCCGCTGACGCCGGGCAGCCGCGCGAGCGCGTCGAGGTCGGCGCCGGGCAACGTGGCACGGATCGTGCGCGTGCCGACCATCGCCTTGATCTCGGTGGGCGGCCCGTCGGCGACGACCAGCCCGTGCGCCATCAGCACCGCGCGATCGGCGTAGGCGTCGGCCTCCTCCAGGTAGTGAGTGGCGAACAGGATCGTCTTGCCGCGCGAGGCGAGCTCGCGCATCGTCGTCCAGAACGCACGGCGGCCCTCGACGTCCATCGCCACGGTGGGCTCGTCGAGCACGAGCAGCCGGGCGTCGGAGACCAGCGCAACCGCGAAACGCACCCGCTGGGCCTGCCCGCCGGAGAGCTTCTGCGTGCGCTGTCCGGCGATCTCGCTGAGGCCCGTCAGCTCGAGCGCCTCCGCCACCTCCAGCGAGGCTGGATAGAGCGAGGCGACCATCGCCACCAGCTCGCCGACCGACAGGTCGCGGATCAGCGCGCCAGTCTGCAGCATCGCGCCCACTTCCCCGGCGTCGACGGCCGCACTGGGCGTGCCACCGAGCACCGACACGGTACCGCCGTCGGGCTTGGAGAGACCGAGGATCATGTCGATCGTGGTGGACTTGCCGGCGCCGTTGGGACCGAGCAGTGCGACCGTTTCGCCGGCGTCGATCCCGATGTCGATGCCGCGCACGGCGTGCACCGAGCCGTAGCTCTTGCGCAGCCCCGCGACCTCGATCGCGCGGGCGCTCACCGGTTGCGCCTCAGCCCTCGCAGGCGCGCACACCACTCCCCCGCGCCGCGGTCGCCTCCGCGCGGACAGTCACGAGCGTGCACGCAGGCGCTCATTTCCCCCGCCTGATGCGCGCCGCCTTCATCCGCTCGGTCTTCCCCAGCTCGACCTTGCGCATGCGCACGCTCCGCGGGGTGACCTCGACGCACTCGTCCTCGCGCACGAACTCCAGAGCCTCGTCGAGCGTCAGTTTACGGTGGGCGTCGAGGCGCACGAGCACATCGGAAGTGGAGGAGCGCATGTTCGTCAGATGCTTCTCCTTGACCGGGTTGACGTCGAGATCGTCAGAGCGGGCGTTCTCGCCGATGATCATCCCCTCGTAGACCTCCTCGCCGGGGCCGACGAACAGCGACCCGCGCTCCTGCAGCGTGAACAGCGAGAAAGTCACGGTCTCGCCGCGGCGGTCGGCCACGAGCACGCCGCTCGTACGCGTGAGGATCTCGCCCGCCCACGGCTCCCAGCCCTCGAAGACGTGGTGCATGATGCCGGTACCGCGTGTTTCCGTGAGGAATTCTGTGCGGAACCCGATCAACCCGCGCGCTGGGACGAGGTAGTCCATGCGCACCCAGCCGGTGCCGTGGTTGGTCATGTGCTCCATCCGCCCTTTGCGCGTCGCCAGCAGCTGCGTGACAGTGCCGACATGCTCCTCGGGCACGTCCACCGAGAGTCGCTCGATCGGCTCGTGACGTTTGCCGTTGATCTCCCGCTCGACCACATGCGGCTGACCCACGGTCAACTCGAAGCCCTCGCGCCGCATGATCTCCACCAGCACCGCCAGCTGCAACTCGCCACGACCCTGCACCTCGAATGATTTGGACTCCCCACCCACCCCGTGCGTCTCGCGGACTCGCAGCGAGACGTTGCCGACGAGCTCCTGGTTCAGGCGCGCCTCGATCTGACGGGCCGTCAGCTTGCTGCCGTCTTTGCCCGCCAGCGGCGAGGTGTTGGCGCCGATCGTGATCGACATCGCCGGCTCGTCGACCATGATCACCGGCAGCGGACGCGGATCATCCGGATCGGCGAGCGTCTCGCCGATCGTGACCTCGGCGATCCCGGCCACGGCGATGATCTCCCCCGGCCCCGCCTGTGCCGCGTCGACGCGATCGAGCGCCTCGGTCACATACAGCTCGGCGACCTGCGCACGCGAGATCGTCCCGTCGGCGCGGCACCAGGCGATCTGCTGGCCCTTTTTGATCGTGCCGTGACGCACGCGGCAGATCGCCAGGCGCCCCACGTAGGGGGAGGCGTCGAGATTGGTCACGAGCGCCTGCAGCGGGTGGTCGGGCTCGTAGGTCGGCGCGGGGATGCGCTCCAGCAGCAGGTCGAGCAGCGGCGCGAGGCTCCCCTTGCCGCCGCCTGGCCCCGCACCCGCCTCGGAGCCGCCCCCATCTGCCCCGCTGCCACCGGCTACAGCCCGATTCCCGCTCGCAACCGCCGCGCGCGTCACCGACTCGTCGTACGCGAGCGACGCGACGCCCGCCTTGGCGTTGCAGTAGACGATCGGGAACTCGATCTGCGACTCGTCGGCGTCGAGGTCGAGGAACAGCTCGTACACCTCGTCGATCACCTCGGCGACGCGCGCGTCGGGGCGATCGACCTTGTTGACGACGAGGATCACGGGCAGCCGCGCCTCCAGCGTCTTGCGCAGCACGAAGCGCGTCTGCGGCAGCGGCCCCTCGGAGGCATCGACCAGCAGCAGCACCCCATCGACCATCGTCAGCCCCCGCTCGACCTCGCCGCCGAAGTCGGCGTGGCCGGGGGTGTCGACGATGTTGAGCTTGACCCCGCCGTAGTGCAGCGCGGTGTTCTTGGCGAGGATCGTGATCCCCTTCTCGCGCTCGAGGTCCATCGAGTCGAGCACCCGCTCGGCCACGTCCTGGCCGACGCGAAACGCGCCCGACTGCCACAGCATGGCGTCGACGAGCGTAGTCTTGCCGTGATCGACGTGGGCGACGATCGCGACGTTGCGGATGTCATTGCGGGGTACGGGCACGGCCCGACAGGCTAGCGAGAGATAGGACGAGCGGCTGGATCGAGCCGGTCTCGCGCACGAGCGGGCCGCCGGAGACCAAGATCTCATGAGTCCGCTGATTGGAAACATTTCGACCTAGGCGCTTTGGCCCTGACGCCCACCCCACACACGGCGGCTCGTGCGCAGCCTTGACGCCCGTCGAGCGGGTGTCATCGTTCAAGCCAAAAAAGGCATCTGGGATTCCTAAATCAGAAGGAGATACAATGGCAAAGACAGTAAAAACCGTTCAATTGAGCCTACTGCTGCTCGTGGTCATCGGCGCGGTCGCGGCGGTGCCCGCCTCGGCGGCCTCGCCCGAATGGTGGGTGGAAGGCAGTGAAATCGCCAAAGCGGAAACGGTCGCGGAAGCGGTTACGGTCAAACAGGCGCCAACGTTCAAGGTGGGCGGTATCGTCACGGTCACGTGCTCGGCCGTCAAAGTAGAGCGTGGGATCATCAGGCCGGGTAACTCAAATAACGGCACATTCGCATTCGAAAACTGTTCGGTCGTCAGTCAGTCACACTGTGAAGTTCCCAATTTCAGCTCAGAACCACTGGTGTTCCCGCTCGAAGGAACGGGCGCGAAACTGAAACTGAACTTCCAACCAGTGAGCGGTAGAACGCTGGCTGTGGTGGTTATAAAAAGCAGCGGCGGCACGTGCGCCGTGGCGAGCACGTACACCATCACGAGCGGCACAAGCAAAGGCATGGCGTGCAACTACCCGGGAGTGGAAACAGAAAAAACAGAACACGAGCTGCTGTTCAACTCGGAAACCGGCAGCGAAGCATTTTTCGGCTCGACCAAAGTCCTCTTCGAAGGCGACTTCTTCGTAAAACTTTCCTCGGGAGACAAATGGTCGGCTAAATAGGTTCGCCTGTAACCAGGTACACCCTCTACCCGCGCATCGTCCGTCCCGTTTGACGGACGATGCGCACTCCCGCGATCGTCCTCAGTTCACTCACGTGACCCAGCCATGTTCCGCGCCATGCGCAACCCAAAGCGCGTCAAGGCCGAGGGCATCCGTTCCGCCGCGGCCACGACCGTCTCCAGCGCGGCGGCGAAGCGGCGGATCTCCGACTCCTCGATCACCAGCGGCGGCAGCGCCTTGACCACGTTCATGCGGTGGCCGGCGACCTGGCAGAAGATGCGGTGCTCGTGGAAGAGAGGGACGGTGACGAGCTGCGAGAAGAGGCCGGGCTGCGCCCGCTCCAGCGCGTTCCACGCCGCGCGGGCGGCGTGGCCTTCGGGCGGGCCCAGCTCGATCGCCCACATCAGCCCGAGGCCGCGCACGTCGCGCACGATCGCGTGGCGCTCGACCAGCGGATGCGTCAACTCCAGCAGCAGGGCGCCCATCCGCGCGGCGCGCTCCACCAGGCGCTCTTGATCGAGCACGCGCAGTGTGGCGAGGCCGGCGGCGGCCGCCAGGTCGTTGCCGGCGAAGGTGGAGCCGTGGCGCACGGCTCGCTCCATGCCGTCGAAGACGCGCTCGAAGGCAGCGCGCGAAACGAGCACGGCCCCGATCGGCACGAGCCCGCCGGAGAGCGCCTTGGCGACGCAGACGATGTCGGGCTGCAGGCCCCAGTGCTCGAGTGCCAGGAAGCGCCCGGTGCGTCCGAGTCCGGTTTGCACCTCGTCGCAGACGAACAGCGCGCCGGCGGCGCGGCAGCGCTCCTGGGCGCCGGGCAGATAGCCCTCGGGCGGCAGGTTGACGCCCTTGCCCTGGACCGGCTCCACGATGAACGCAGCGACGTCGCCGCGCGCGAGCTCGCGCTCCAGCGCGTCGAGGTCGCCGAACGGGACGGGGTCGCAGCCGGCCAGCAGCGGGCCGAAACCGTCGCGGAAGTGAGCGTCGCCGTTGAGCGATAGCGCGCCGAGCGTGAGCCCGTGGAAGGCGTGCTCGGCGTACAGGATCCGCGGCCGCCCCGTGGCCGCGCGCGCGATCTTGACGGCCGCCTCGACCGCCTCGGTGCCGCTGTTGGCCGGCACCATCGCCGCCACGCTTGCCGGGGCGCGCGCGAGCAACTGCTCGGCCAGCACGCCGCCGAGCAGCGTGACACCGAGCTGCGGCAGGTTGCCGGTACGCGCCGCCATGACCTCCTCGACGGCGGCGATCGCCTCGGGGTGGTTGCGCCCGATCGCGAACACGCCGTAGCCGCCGAACAGGTCGAGGTAGCGCTCGCCCGTGGAGTCGATCAGGTGCGCGCCCTCGCCCCCCACCCACACCCTGTCGAACCCGAGCGTGCGCAGGATCCGCCCCATCTGCGGGTTGAGGTGGCGGTCGTTCAGCTTCAGCTCCTCCCCCGTCCGGGACGCGATGATCTCGCGCACCGTGGGGATGGGAGCGGGGGTCATGCAATCAAGCGTAGGCCCGCTTGCGCGCGCGGCGCTCCTCGGGGACGCTGACGACGTCCCACGCGAGGCCGGTGCGCTGCAGCCCGCGAATCACCAGCGCCGAGACATCAGGCTGGCGCCAGCTGAGGCCGTGGCTGGCGGAGGTCGGAAAGGCGTGGTGGTTGTTGTGCCACGCCTCGCCAAAGGTCGGCAGCGCCAGCCAAGCGAGGTTGCGGGAGTGATCCTCGGTGGTGTAGTCGCGGCGGCCGAAGAAGTGGCACAGCGAGTTGATCGAGTAGGTCATGTGGTGCAACACGAGCATCCGCACCGCGCCGCCCCACAGCAGGCCGGTGAGCCCGGCCTGCCAGGTGCCGCCGATCGCGTAGCCGAGGCCGAAGGCGGCGGCGAGGCCGCCGATCGCCCACACGAAGAAGGTGCGGTCCACGAACTCGACCACGGGGTCGGCGATCAGGTCGGGGGCGTAGCGCTCGCGCGAGCCGCGCTCGGTGTGGATGAACAGCCAACCTACGTGCGCGTGAGCGAGGCCGCGCAGAGCGCCGCGCAGGCCGACGCCGTGGTCGACGTGGGGGCTGTGGGGGTCGCCGTCCTTGTCGGAGAAGGCGTGGTGCTTGCGATGGTCGGCCACCCACGAGATGATCGGCCCCTCGATCGCCGCCGACCCCAGCACCGCGAGCACGCCGCGCACCGCGGGGTAGGTCTTGAAGGAGCGGTGGGTGAACAGGCGGTGGAAGCCAACGGTCACGCCGAGCCCCGTGAGCAAGTAGAGGATCGCGAACACGATCAGATCGCTGCGGTGCAGCAGCCCATCCCACATCTGCCAGGCGGCGAAGCCAAGCGCGACCATCGGCCCGATCGTGATCAGCGCGGTGAGCACGCGGTTTAGCGTCTCGTTGATGACCGGCTGGACGTCGTCCGGCCCCGGGGTGGCAAACTGGATGCCATCGCCGCTGAGAGGGAGTGGCTGAGAGTCGCTTGGCCCGGGCAGATCCTCGTCCAGAGCGCCGGGAAGTTGGGTGTCGATCATGTCGGGGCCTACAGGCAAGCTAGCAAGCATCGCTCTACTCTGTCGCAATCAAGGTACCGTCGAGACCGGACGGCAACGACCCAACGCCGATGGCCCCCACCCGACAGCACACGCCACCCGACACGAATGCCCTTCGGAGGATCTTCCCAACGCTGTGACCGCGCCCCCCGCCCAATACCAGACCAACTCCGTCGCCGGTGCCGTTCGCCCGTACTGAGCCGCTACGCCGCGAGCTGGCGGCAACGTTGCCGGAGCGCCCCTTCGCGTTGCGCTTCTGGGACGGGACGGAGCTCCCCGCGACAGCGCTCGACGGCCCAGTCTTCACGGTGCGCTCGCCCACCGCGGTGGCCCATCTGCTGCGCGCTCCCGGGCAGCTGGGCCTCGGCCGCGCGTACGCCGCGGGCGAGCTGGAGGCCGACGACCTCGACCGCGTGATCGGGCTGCTGGACAGCTTCAAAGCGCCCGCGATCGACGGCGCCACGCGCCTGCGCCTCTCACTTGCCGCGGCGCGGGCGTGCGGCCTGACGCGCCCGCCGCGGATCCCGGCCAGCGAGCTGCGCCCGCGGGGCGCCCGCCACAGTCGCGCGCGCGACGCGCGCGCAGTGCGCCACCACTACGACGTCTCCAACGACTTCTTCAAGCTGTTCCTCGACTCCTCGATGACCTACTCCTGCGCGCTCTTCTCGCGCGGCGCCACCACGCTGGAGGACGCGCAGCTGGCCAAGCGCGAGCTGGTGTGCACGAAGCTCGGGCTGCGCGAGGGCGAGCGCCTGCTCGACGTGGGCTGCGGCTGGGGCAGCTTCGTGCTGCACGCCGCCGCCCGCCACGGCGTCAGCGCCGTTGGGATCACGCTCTCCCCCAACCAGGCGGAGCTCGCCCGCCGGCGCGTGGCGAAGGCGGGCCTGGAGGATCGCGTGGAGATTCGCCTATGCGACTACCGCGACCTCGGGGGGCACGGCGGCGAACGCTTCGACGCGATCGCCTCGATCGGCATGGTCGAGCACGTGGGCGCCAGCAAAATCGACGCCTACGCGGCGCAGCTCGCCGGCCTGCTGGAGCCCGGCGGCCGCCTGCTCAACCACGGCATCGCTCGCCTGCGCCACGGCGACCCCGAGGCGGGCGCCTTCTCCGAGCGCTACGTCTTCCCCGACGCGGCCCCGCTTCACGTCTCGCGCGTCTTGCTGGCGCTGGAGCGCGCCGGGATCGAGCCCACCCATGTAGAGGGCCTGCGCCAGGACTACGTCGACACGCTCAGCGAGTGGATCGCGCGGCTGGACGCCAACCTCGAGGAGGCCGAGCGGCTGGCGGGCGGCGAGCGTGTGCGGGTGTGGCGCCTCTACCTGCGCGCGGCGCGCAACGGCTTCGCCACTGGCTTCACCTCGATCTTCCAAATACTGGGAACCCGCCCACCCCGGCGGGCCTAGCGGCCGCCAGAGACATCAGCACGGCAACGGCTGCGACGAGATGAACGGACGAGGAGGCTCCGAGCTCACTCGACTCATATAGCGAGCACGGATAGGCCCGGCACTCGCTCGAAATGTCGCGCGTTAGTGGTGACAAGCTCCAACCCATGCGTCAGGGCCGTCGCCGCGATCCAGAGATCGTGCGCCTCGATGATTTTCCCCGAGTCCTCGAGTCCCGCCCAGACACTGGCGTGGACGCGCGCGACTTCCGAGTCGATTGGAACCTGCTCGACCGCGCCGAGGATCTGCTCGACCACCGCCTCGCGCCTGAGCCGGCGAGGGGCGTCCTCGGCGCGATGCACGCCGTGCAACAACTCGCTGACTGAGATGACGCTGATCGCTTTGCCCTCGGTCACAAGTGGCTCCAGGGGCAGGGCGCCTCGCTCCACATCGATCAGAACCGATGTGTCGATCAGCTGGATGGCCACTTGTTCACAGGCGGCCCAAGGGCTTCCCGGGCCTCTTCCACGTCACGCGCAAAGTCCTCGTCCAGTACGGGGAGACGTTCCATCAATGCCTTGAACGCGGCGCCGGAGAGCCCACGCGGCCGCGTGGGCCGGCGCAGCTCCGCGATTGGGTTTCCGTTTCGTACGATCTCGATCTCCTCACCCTCATTCACGCGATTGAGGACCGCGGAGAAGTTGCGGGAGACATCGGTTGCGGTCATGCGGACCATTCATTCACCATATCAGATAAATCAGATTTGTAGGGTCCCCACCCACGTCCCGAGCGCCGCCCATAAAGCAATCACGCCCCTCCAGGAGGTCGAGAGGTGTGCTTGGCACACGAGCGACCGAGGACGCAGCCAGGCGCCGCCCATCGACCTACTGGAGGTTCGCCATCACGTGCTTCACGACGGTGTAGTCCTCCAGCGAGTACACGCTGAGGTCCTTGCCGTAGCCGGACTCCTTGAACCCGCCGTGGGGCATCTCCGAGACCAGGGGGATGTGGTCGTTGATCCACACGCAGCCGAAGCGCAGCGCTTTTGACACGCGCAGGGCGCGGCCCACGTCGCGCGTCCACACCGAGGAGGCGAGGCCGTAGCGAGTGGCGTTGGCCCAGGCGATCGCCTGCTCCTCGTCGGCGAAGCGCTGCACGGTGATCACCGGGCCGAAGATCTCGCGCTGGATCAACTCGTCGTCCTGCTGGGAGCCGGCGACCACGGTCGGCTCGAGATAGAAGCCGGGGCGCTCGGGCTCGCGGCCGCCGGTGACGATCTCGGCGTGGGCGGAGCGGCGGGCGAGGAAGCCCTCGACGCGCTCGCGCTGGCGGGCGGAGTTGAGCGGGCCGAGTGTCGTGTCGCGGGCGAGCGTGTCGCCGATCACGAGGCCCTGGGCCTGCTCGGCGAGGCCGGCTACCACGTCGTCGTAGACCTTCTCGGCGGCGAGCACACGCGTGGCGGCGGTGCAGTCCTGACCGGCGTTGTAGTACCCCGTGCCGGCAATCGTCTCCATTGCCGACTCCATCGCGACGTCGTCGAAGACAAGCACCGGGGCGTTGCCGCCGAGCTCCAGGTGCACGCGCTTGAGCGTGTCGGCGGCGGTGCGCGCGAAGTGCTTGCCCGTGTCCACCGACCCCGTCAGCGCGAGCATGTCCACGTCGGGGTGGGCGATCAGCGCCTCGCCCGTCGGACGGCCCGGGCCCGTGACCACGTTCAGCACGCCCTTCGGCAGGATCTCGGCCGCGAGCTCCGCCAGGCGCACGGTCGTGATCGGGGTGGTCTCCGCGGGCTTCAGCACGACCGTGTTGCCGGCCGCCAGCGCGGGAGCGAATTTCCAGATTGCCATCATCAGCGGGTAGTTCCATGGTGTGACCTGCCCGATTACGCCGACCGCCTCGCGGCGGGTGAAGGAGGTATACCCCTCCATGTACTCGCCGGCGGCCCTCCCCTCCTGGCAGCGGGCGGCGCCCGCGAAGAAGCGCAGGTTGTCCGCCATCACCGGAAGCTCGTCGTTGGTGACGGCCGCGATCGGCTTGCCGGCGTTGAGCGCCTCCAGCCGCGCGATCTCCTCGGCGTGATCCTCGATCAGATCGGCGATCGCAAGCAGCGCCTGCGCGCGCTGGGCGGGCGTGGTGGTCGACCACCCCGCGAACGCCCGGCGCGCGGCCCCCACGGCGCGGTCCACATCCGCGGGGCTGGAGATCGGCGCGCGTGCCAGCTCCTCGCCGGTGGCGGGGTTGAGGATCGCTTCGGTGTCGCCGTCGGAGGGGACGCGCTCACCGTCGATGAAGTTGCTCAGGGTCTCGATCTGGGTGGCCATCGGTTGCCTCCTCGGAGATGGAATTCACACGCTAGCGGGCAGAGAGGTTTTTAATAGGGACCCCCACAAGGGGGGTCGGGGGGTTATATGTAAATTTTTTTACCCGATAGCAATTGCGCACACCTTCTGAATTTTTCATACATACCCCCCTCCTCGCTCCTCGCCCCTTTCTCTCTCCCTCTCTTTTTTTCTTTTGGGATCCTGTATCTACTATCGCAATCTCTCCGTGACCGGGGATCGACTCAAATGCCCTGACCGACGGTGGCACCAAGCGCCTCCGCCACCGCGGGATGCGTGATCTGGCCGTCACGCACGTTCAATCCGAGGCGCAGGCCGGGGTCGCGCTCGAGTGCCTCCTCCACGCCGTGGTCGGCGAGCGCGAGGACGTAGGGGAGTGTGGCGTTGGTGAGCGCGTACGTCGAGGTGATCGGCACCGCGCCCGGCATGTTGGCGACGCAGTAGTGGGTGATCCCATCGACCTCGAAGGTGGGATCGGAGTGGGTCGTCGGGTGCGAGGTCTCAAAGCAACCGCCCTGGTCGATCGAGACGTCCACCAGCACCGCGTGGCGGCGCATCAGACCGAGCTGCTCGCGGCTGATCACGTGCGGAGCACGGCCGCCGTGGATCAGCACGGCGCCGATCACGAGGTCGGCCGACGGCAGCATCTGCTCGATCGCGAGCGTCGAGGAGTACACGGTCGAAGCGCGGCCGCCGAACGCGACTTCGAGCTCGCGCAGACGGTCGATCGAGCGGTCGAACACGAACACGTCGGCCTGCATCCCGATCGCGATGATCGCCGCGTTCATCCCCACCACGCCGCCGCCGATCACGAGCACCGTGGCGGCCGCCACGCCGGGCACGCCGCCGAGCAGGATGCCGCGGCCGCCGAGCGGCTTCTCAAGCATGAAGGCTCCCGCCTGCGTGGCGAGCTTGCCCGCCACCTCGCTCATCGGCGCCAGCAGGGGGAGGTTGCCGCGCGCGTCCTCGACCGTCTCGTAGGCGATGCAGGTGGCGCCCGAGGCCTGCAGGCCGCGCGTCAGGCTCGGCTCGGCCGCGAGGTGCAGGTAGGTGAAGAGCGTCTGCCCCTCGCGCAGCAGCGACACCTCACCCGGTTGGGGCTCCTTGACCTTCAACACCAGCTCCGCCTCGGCGAACACCGCGCGCGCGTCGGGCACGATCCGCGCGCCCTGAGCGACGAACTCCTCGTCCGCCAGCGCGCTGCCCTCGCCCGCGCCCACCTGCACCACCACCTCGTGGCCGTGCGCGCTCAGCTCGCGCACGCCCGCGGGGGTGAGCGCCACGCGGTACTCGTCCAACTTGATCTCGCTGGGGACTCCGATCTTCATCGCGCCAACTCCCGTCCTCGCAATGCCAACCAGAACTCGATCCGATCGCGCGCCGTCGAGAAGTCGCGGCCCGTGAGCTGCTCCACGCGGCGGATGCGGTAGCGCAGCGTGTGGCGGTGACAGTACAGCGCGTTGGCCGCCTTCTCCCAGTGGCCGTTGTGCTCGATGAACACGTCCAGCGAGCGCAGCAGCTCGTCACCGTACTCGCCCTCGCCCGCTTCCACCGGGCCGAGCACGCCGCGGCAATAGGTCAGCAGCGCGTCGTCGTCCTGCAGGGAGAGCAACAGCTGGAAGGCGCCGAGGTCGGCGTAGGAGCCGACCACCTCCGCGCCGTTGGGGTGGGCGGGGTGGGCATTGAAGCGCATCGCCTCCAGCGCGCAGCGCGCCTCGTGGAAGCTGAGGCGCAGCGACTGCGTCGGAGCCACCCGGCTGGCGCTGGCGCGCACCTCGCCCCCCAGGCGGGCGGTGAGGTCGGTGCGGATCCGGCGGGCGAGCGCGATCGGGTCCAGCTCACCGGGAGCGCCATGGCGCTCGACAGCGTGGGCGCCGTTGGCCGGCGGGGGCGAGCCACCGTCGACCACCGCGCACAGCAGGCCGGTGCGGATCGCCACCAGGCTGCCGGCGAGCGGGGGCTTCTCGTGCGCGAGCAGCCGTTCGACCAGGGGGGCGGCCACCGCGGGGTCGGGCGGCGCGAACGCCAGCACCGCCGCGCGCTCGCCGATCCCGAAGGGGCGCAGTCGCGCCTGCAGCTCCTCAGGGTAGAGGCGTCCCGTCAGCGCCTCCGCGAGCACGTCGCCCGCCATGCTGCGCTGCAGCATTTCGTAGCGCTCGTCCAGCAGCTGCGCGAACACGCGCTCGGTGATCGCGATGAACGGCAGCTCGTACGGCACCTCGAACAGCGGGAAGGCGCGCTTGCGCGCCTCAGCGGCGAGCGCGGGCGGCAGGCGCTTGTGCGCGAAGCCGGTGCCGAAGCCGAGGCCGCCGATCTCATGTTCGGCCAGGTGCGCGATCAGCTCGCGCTGGGCCTTCGCGCTCTGCAGCTGCAGCCCCGTCGTCAGCAGCAGCTCGCCTCCGCGCAGCCATGGGGTGGGGTCCGGCAGCTCGGTCGAGTGCACCCAGCGGATGTGCGCCTGCGCCGACTCCTCGCCGCTGACGAGCGTCAGGCCGAGCTCGGCGACGAGACCTTCGACGGTCAGCATCACGCTCCCTTCCAACCGATCGGCTCCGGGCAACACGAAGCGGCGAGGCCCTCGATGGTCAGCATCGCGCTTGCCTCCGGCCCACCGACCCCGGCCGCGGCGCCCGCGCCCGGCTCTGCGACGCTCAGCACCTGGCCCCCTCCCCTTCGCATATCCATCCTCTGCGCCCTACCGATCCCTGATCCGCTCCCACGCCTCGCTCAGCACGGGGCGCAGAATCGCCTCGATCTCCTCGAACTGCTCGCGGTCGGCGATCAGCGGCGGCGAGAGCTGCACGATCGGCTCGCCGCGGTCGTCGGTGCGGCAGATCAGCCCGCGGCGGTACAGCTCGCCGGAGAGGAAGCCCCGCAGCAGGTACTCCGACTCCTCGTCGTCGAACATCTGCTTGGTCTCCTTGTCCTTGACCAGCTCGATCGCGTGAAAGTAGCCGGCACCGCGTACGTCGCCGACGATCGGCAGGTCGCGCAGGCTGTCGAGCATCGCCCGGAACTCGCCCTCGCGCGCGCGCACGCGCTCACACAGTCCCTCGCGCTCGATCACGTCGATGTTCGCCAGTGCGACCGCACACGACATCGGGTGCCCGCCGAAGGTGAAGCCGTGGTTGAAGATCGCGTCTCCGTGCAGGAACGGCTCGATCAGCCGGTCGGAGGCGATCACCGCGCCGAGCGGCGCGTACGCCGAGGTGATGCCCTTCGCCGTCGTGATCATGTCGGGCGCGTAGTCGAAGCGCTCGCACCCGAACCAGTGGCCGAGGCGCCCCCACGAGCAGATCACCTCGTCGGAGATCAGCAGCACCCCGTGGCGGTCGCAGATCTCGCGCACGCGCTGGAAGTAGCCCTCCTGCGGCACGAAGCAGCCGCCGCCGTTCTGCACCGGCTCGAGGATCACCGCCGCGACGGTGTGCGGGCCCTCGAACAGGATTGCCTCCTCGATCGCGTCGGCCGCCCACAGCTCCTCGCGGTCCTCTTTCCAACGGTAGGAGTTGGTGTTGGCAACGTGGTGGCCCCCCGGCGTCAGCGGCTCGAACGGCTCGCGCAGCGGCGGCAGGCCGGTCGCGGTGAGGGCGCCCATCGAGGTGCCGTGGTAGGCGAGGTTGCGGGAGATGATCTTGTGCCTACGGGGCTCCCCGCGTGCGGCGTGGTAGGCCTTCGCAAGCTTCCACGCGCTCTCCACGGCCTCCGAGCCGCCGGAGGTGAAGAACACGCGGTTGAGGTCATCGGGCGCGAGCGCCGCGATCCGCGCCGCCAGCTCGATCGAGCGGGGGTGGGCGTAGCTCCAGTTGGTGTAAAAGCCCAGCTCCTTCGCCTGACGCGCGGCAGCCTCCCCCAGCTCGGCGCAGCCGTGGCCGATGTTGACGCAGTACAGCGCCGAGAGCCCGTCGAGATAGCGCTTGCCGTGCTGGTCGTACACGTAGCACCCCTCGCCGCGCACGATCACCGGCACCTCGTGCTTGGCGTAGGCGCCCATCCGCGTGAAGTGCATCCACAGGTGGCGCTTGGCCAGCTCCTGGAGGTCCCCCCCGCCCGCTGCCGGCGGCGGCGACGCGGACTCCGTTCCCATGGTGATCGGATCGCTCAGGTGGGTGGTTGCCATCGCCTGTCTCCTCTATCGGAACATCTGCCTGAAATGAGGGGCGCCACTTACCGCCTTTCAGCCGACTGCGCCACCCTCAATGCAGTACGGATAGACACTTAGCACAACCATACTCCGCGCTCAAGCATGTATCAATGCGCTACAAGTTCAACGGCGCTTGCCCTCCTTGTACAGAATGTACAAGCGATGGCGGAAACTTTGGGGATCGCGCCCATTGTCCCTCGCCCGGGGGGGTCGTAGCGTTTGCCACGAGGCCCACGCCTACCGTTTTTTTGTGGACCGTCCATCGTTCGAAGCGGAGGAGATGAGATGGCAACTGCAAGCGTCGCGGAATCCGGTGCACCCGATCCATCGGGGGTGATGGACAAGGGCCTGAAGAAAAACGCGATCGGCTACCTCTCCAACATCGTGATCGGCGTCGCCTCCACGGCGCCTGCCTACTCGCTGGCGGCGACGCTGGGTTTCATCGTCGCGGTGAAGGGAGTCGGCGTGCACGCCCCCGCGGTGATGCTCGTGGCGTTCATCCCGATGCTGCTCGTAGCCGCGGCCTACAAATACTTCAATCGCGCCGACCCCGACGCCGGCACAACGTTTGCGTGGGTGACGCGCGCGTTCGGCCCGACGACCGGCTGGTTGAACGGTTGGGCGATCTTCCTTTCGGACGTGATCGTAATGGCCTCGCTGGCGGCGATCGCGGCGATCTATACCTTCAAGCTCTTCGGCTTCACCGAACTCGGGGAATCGAAAGCGGCGATCATCATCGCTGCGGTGCTGTGGATCGCGATCATGACGTGGATCTGCTACCGCGGCATCGAGCTCTCGGCGCGTATTCAGCAGTTCCTGCTCAGCGCCGAGGTCTTCATCCTTGGGCTGTTCGCGGTGGTGGCGTTCGTCAAGGTCTACGGCAGCCACCCCCCGGCCGGCTCGATCAAGCCATCGCTCGACTGGATCAACCCGTTCGCGATGAGCTTCGGCGACCTCGTCGTCGCGTTGCTGCTCGCGGTCTTCATCTACTGGGGGTGGGACTCAGGGGTAGCGGTCAACGAGGAGTCAGAGGACCCGGCCGAGGGACCGGGCAAGGCCGCGGTCGTCTCGACGATCCTGCTCGTGCTGATCTACGTCGTCGTCACGGCCGCGGCACAGTCGTTCCACGGGACCGGCTTCCTGACCAGCGAAGCCAACCAGGAAGACGTGCTCAGCGCGCTCGGCGGCGGCGTGTTGGGGAGCGGCCTCGACAAGCTGCTGATCATCGCGGTGCTCACCTCGGCGTCGGCCTCGACGCAGACGACGATCCTGCCGACCGCCCGCACGACGCTCTCGATGGCGCACTGGAAAGCGGTCACCGCGCTGCTCGCCCGCGTCCACAAACGCTTCCTCACGCCAACCGTCTCGACGCTCGGCTTTGGTCTGCTCTCGATCATCATCACGATCGTCCTGCTGCTGCTCTCCAGCAGCGTGCTCGAAGACTCACTGACCGCAATCGGCTTCCCGATCTGCTTCTACTACGGCTTCACCGGCGTCGCCTGCGGCTGGTACTACCGCCACGACCTGCTGGAAAGCGCGCGCAACTTCCTGCTGCTCGGCCTCGGCCCGCTGATCGGCGGTCTGATGCTGTTCGGGATCGGGGTGAAGGCGGCGATCTACTACGGCCATGCCGAAAACGTCTCGTCGAAGCCGATCCTCGGCATCACGCTGCCGTTGTGGATGGGCATCGGCGGGATGCTCCTGGGCGCCGTCGTCATGATCGTATCGCGACCGTTCTTCAAAGAGTTCTTCTCGCGCAAGACCGAAACGGCGCCGCCGGGGCTGCTCAACCAGCCACCGCCGACCGGGCCGGTTCCCAGCCGCGTGGAGTTCTGAGGGGGTTCTCGAAGCTGCCCTGGGGGCAGAGGAGCGGGCGCCGACGTGCAGGCCGCGCGCCCGCTCTTCTCTGCATGCGGCTGATGCGTGACGGGCTAACGCCTCCCTCGCCCGCCTTTGGGCTTCTTCGCCGCGCGGGTGAGTGGCCCGGGGCGTTGCAGCCCCGGGCTCTCGCAGAACCGTACGTGACAGTCTCCCGTCATACGGCTCCCACCATCCAGCTTTGGGCGCGCACTAGCCGCCAGTGAGCAAAGAGTCTCGGCTCGCGCTTTGCCACGCGGTCCAGGAATCTCCATGCTCGCATGTAGTGGCCTCGCAGTCGCTTGTATTTACGCATCGCCCAGCGCACCAGATACATCTCGATGCTTCTGAGCGATTTGGCCAACACTGCCGGGTAGAACTTCCCGTAGTAGTTGATCCAACCGTGCACGATCGGGTTGATCTCTCGTGCTATCCGCGTGAGGGTTGTTCCACTCCACAGATGAATCCTCAATCGCCTGATCCGCCGACGGATCTTCTTCGCGGCTTCGTCACTGACTGCCGGACTGAAGTTGACAAACATCGCACCCTTCCCATCACGGGACGAGCGAGGACGAAACGTGTACCCCAGGAAATCAAACCGCTCGTGCTCGTGAGAGCCGAAACGATGAGAATCCTTGCAATACACTATCTTTGTCTTGTCGAGATTCAGCTCAACGTTCAGCGAGCGCATCCGCTTCTTGATCCTGTCGAGCACGAACTGCGCTTGAGACTCACTCTTGCAGTGCGCGACGACATCATCCGCATACCGCTCGAACGGGATAGCCGGGAACTCCCGAGCCATCCACATATCGAACGCGTAATGAAGAAAGATGTTCGCCAGCACAGGAGAGATCACCGAACCCTGCGGGGTCCCGCGATCACGCGCCACCACAGTGCCATCCTCTCGCTGGACCGAGGCCTTCAGCCACCGCTCCACATAGAGGAGAATCCACCGCTCGTCGGTATGGGCAGCAACCGCTTTCAACACAAGCTCGTGGTCAAGAGAGTCGAAAAACGATTGGAAATCAATATCGATCACCCAAAAGTATTTCCAACACCGCTCCCGGCAAACCCGCAGCGCATTATGCGCCGAACGTCCCGGCCGATACCCATATGAGTCCGGATGAAACACAGGCTCCACCCCAGGCTCCAGGTACTTCTTTACGACCGTTTGCGCGACCCTATCAGCGACAGTGGGAACACCAAGAGTCCTAACCCCAAGCCCATGCGGCTTCGGTATCTGCACCGCCCGCACCACCGGCGGCATATACGACCCCGAGGACAACCGATTCCAGACCTTATAGAGATTCCCCTCAAGGTCTCCCTCAAAGTCCTCGACCGATTCCCCGTCAACACCAGGGGCACCCCGGTTGGACTTTACATCCTCCCAGGCCCCCAGAACAACCTTCTTGCTGATAACAAACGACTTCGCCTTCAACTTTGGCTCAGTCACCGGCTCCTCCCACAACAATCGTGGTTGACCGTCAACCTCGCCTGAATGGCCCGTCCGCTTCGCTCCAGCCCCATTACAGGACCTTCACCACTACTACCGAACGGTCCGCCCCTGTGCCCCACAACAGGAACTCGCCCCTCACGGCTTCGTCCGCTTGGAGCCTTCCCTGAGACCACCGACCGCAGGCCATAAGCCACTGGCCGACCATCTCGTGAGACGACAGGTTCCCATGTTCCATGCAGGAGCCTGACCCGCGCTCGCGCCGCATCCATGCCGGGCACCGTCTGGCCAATAAACAGGCACCCGCCAGACTCATCCCGAGACAAAGACAATGCCCCGGTTTTGATGCCATCTAATGCCTTTCGACAACTCACCTGCGGTTCACTCTCGTTCGCCTTCATCGGGTCTCACCTGACGCACTCACAACGGCACGCCTTTTCCCGCGACGCTTCCCACCACGGCTCTTGACCGCAGCAGCTCGCGGGTGGTTTGTGATCACTCCCTGCAGAGCGACCACGGAGGGCCCACCTCCATCTCCTACACGACAACGCAACAAGAAACCCACCATCACTTCCTACGCTTCTTTCGGTGGTTCTTCTGACGCTCATGGCGCACGGTGAGTGGCCCGGGGCGTTGCAGCCCCGGGCTCTCGCAGAACCGTACGTGACAGTCTCCCGTCATACGGCTCCCACCATCCAGCTTTGGGCGCGCACTAGCCGCCAGTGAGCAAAGAGTCTCGGCTCGCGCTTTGCCACGCGGTCCAGGAATCTCCATGCTCGCATGTAGTGGCCTCGCAGTCGCTTGTATTTACGCATCGCCCAGCGCACCAGATACATCTCGATGCTTCTGAGCGATTTGGCCAACACTGCCGGGTAGAACTTCCCGTAGTAGTTGATCCAACCGTGCACGATCGGGTTGATCTCTCGTGCTATCCGCGTGAGGGTTGTTCCACTCCACAGATGAATCCTCAATCGCCTGATCCGCCGACGGATCTTCTTCGCGGCTTCGTCACTGACTGCCGGACTGAAGTTGACAAACATCGCACCCTTCCCATCACGGGACGAGCGAGGACGAAACGTGTACCCCAGGAAATCAAACCGCTCGTGCTCGTGAGAGCCGAAACGATGAGAATCCTTGCAATACACTATCTTTGTCTTGTCGAGATTCAGCTCAACGTTCAGCGAGCGCATCCGCTTCTTGATCCTGTCGAGCACGAACTGCGCTTGAGACTCACTCTTGCAGTGCGCGACGACATCATCCGCATACCGCTCGAACGGGATAGCCGGGAACTCCCGAGCCATCCACATATCGAACGCGTAATGAAGAAAGATGTTCGCCAGCACAGGAGAGATCACCGAACCCTGCGGGGTCCCGCGATCACGCGCCACCACAGTGCCATCCTCTCGCTGGACCGAGGCCTTCAGCCACCGCTCCACATAGAGGAGAATCCACCGCTCGTCGGTATGGGCAGCAACCGCTTTCAACACAAGCTCGTGGTCAAGAGAGTCGAAAAACGATTGGAAATCAATATCGATCACCCAAAAGTATTTCCAACACCGCTCCCGGCAAACCCGCAGCGCATTATGCGCCGAACGTCCCGGCCGATACCCATATGAGTCCGGATGAAACACAGGCTCCACCCCAGGCTCCAGGTACTTCTTTACGACCGTTTGCGCGACCCTATCAGCGACAGTGGGAACACCAAGAGTCCTAACCCCAAGCCCATGCGGCTTCGGTATCTGCACCGCCCGCACCACCGGCGGCATATACGACCCCGAGGACAACCGATTCCAGACCTTATAGAGATTCCCCTCAAGGTCTCCCTCAAAGTCCTCGACCGATTCCCCGTCAACACCAGGGGCACCCCGGTTGGACTTTACATCCTCCCAGGCCCCCAGAACAACCTTCTTGCTGATAACAAACGACTTCGCCTTCAACTTTGGCTCAGTCACCGGCTCCTCCCACAACAATCGTGGTTGACCGTCAACCTCGCCTGAATGGCCCGTCCGCTTCGCTCCAGCCCCATTACAGGACCTTCACCACTACTACCGAACGGTCCGCCCCTGTGCCCCACAACAGGAACTCGCCCCTCACGGCTTCGTCCGCTTGGAGCCTTCCCTGAGACCACCGACCGCAGGCCATAAGCCACTGGCCGACCATCTCGTGAGACGACAGGTTCCCATGTTCCATGCAGGAGCCTGACCCGCGCTCGCGCCGCATCCATGCCGGGCACCGTCTGGCCAATAAACAGGCACCCGCCAGACTCATCCCGAGACAAAGACAATGCCCCGGTTTTGATGCCATCTAATGCCTTTCGACAACTCACCTGCGGTTCACTCTCGTTCGCCTTCATCGGGTCTCACCTGACGCACTCACAACGGCACGCCTTTTCCCGCGACGCTTCCCACCACGGCTCTTGACCGCAGCAGCTCGCGGGTGGTTTGTGATCACTCCCTGCAGAGCGACCACGGAGGGCCCACCTCCATCTCCTACACGACAACGCAACAAGAAACCCACCATCACTTCCTACGCTTCTTTCGGTGGTTCTTCTGACGCTCATGGCGCACTGCCTTCGGGCAGCCGGTGACGGTGATCGGGGTGTCCTGGTGGATTTCGGCGCCGTTCTGGGCGACGAATTCGGTCGGCATCTGCAGCGTCGCCGGCTCGGTCTTTTTGACCTTGCGGGTGATGGTCTTCCTGCGGCCGTGGACCTTGACCGTGACCTTCTTCTTGACCGTGACTGTCTTCGTAGCCGAGCAGAGGTTGCCGAGGGCGGTGAGAGCGCTGTAGGAGCCCTCGGGGAGCGTCAGTTCGAAGCTCGTGACCGGCTGGTCGGGGACCGTCTTGAACGTGGTTGACGTGACGCCGCCTTTGCTAATGAACGTGGTGCCGACCAGGTCGATTGTGACGCCGTAGCCCTGGAGGACGACAACCAGGCTCGGCCACCCTTCGCCGCCGTGGGAGACGAAGTACGCGGGACCTTCCAGCGGGACCGGGAGAATCGGGGTGGTCGCTTTGGCGTGCCCGATGATCGACGCCGACGGGCACCCTGCCGGGTTGGTGTCGAACTGGGCGGCGGTGCACGCTTTCTGCAGCGTCGGCAGGCGGGAGGGGAGTTGTTTGGGGAGGTCGACCTTGACCTCTTTGATGTCCGCCTGGGTTCCCTGCGCGGCGACGGGGTAGGTGAGCTTCGCGGTGAGGCTCGCGCCGTTGGCTTTGCTCGTTTTCCCGCTCGTGGAGACCGAGAATTTGGGTTTGAATTCGAGGTTCTGGCAGTTCGCGAGCTGGAACGAGTCGTTCGTCGTTGCGGGGGTGTTATCCGCCGGGTTGGTGGGGTCCGCGCCGCCGCCGATGACGGTTGCGGAGAAGGTTTGGGGGTTGCAGTTTGTCGGGTTGATCATGAAGTTGTGGCGTTCGATGTAGACGCGGATGTCGCGGACGTGGATGATGATCCCTTTGATGATGTGCGGAATCTGGTTCGCCGCACCCGAGGGGATGCTGACCGCCGCCGTCAGCGGGTTGATCAACAACGGCAGGTGCACGACGACGGTCCCGAGGTCAAACGGGCCGACCTTAGCGCTGGTAATCGCGGCGATCGAGAATGGTGCGCCTTCGTAGGGGCCGGCGAGGTAGACCTTGCCGGGGGTGTATGCGAGTACGTTGCCGACGCCGGCGCCGACGAGGGTATGCCCGATTTCGCTGGCCTGGGGGCAGGAGGGGTCCCCTTCCTCTTCTTCGCCTCCGTGCGGCCCCGTGCGTCCCTTCGCCGCCTGGATCTCCGCTTCGGAGCAGAACGGGACCCCGGTGAGGTTCGCGGTCAGCCCCGCCGGGAGCTGGGAGGAGAACCCTGTTATCTCCTGTTCGCCGTCGTTACGGGTGATGTGGATGTCCATTGGGCTGTAGGAGCCGGCGTTGTTGTTGAGCGTGCCCGCGGTCAGTGCGGGGTGAAACGGTGGGATGCCGCCGGCCGGGCAGGCGCCACCGGCAATGCCGTCTTCGATCGCGAACGGCTGGCTGCCGACGAGCTGGGGCGTGAGCGGAGCAGACCACGGCGTGAGGGCCGCCTGCGCAGCATAGGCCCCGCATGCGGGGGGGCTGACCAGCGGCGAGGTCTGGTCCTGGTTGAGTTTGAGCGTGAACTTGCTGAACGGGACCTGCGGGTTTTCGTCGAACGTCGTGACGAGCTGCCCCGTGACGGGGTTCGGTTCGATCTGGCCCTGGAGTTTGACGATGATCCCCCTCGCCGGATCCTTGACGACGATGTAGAGGGCGAGCAGCGAGTCGAACTTGTTATCGAACGGCGTCGCGATGTAGATGTTGCCCGTGAGGTTTTCTGTGAGGACGGGTGTTTCGACGTTGACGACGCCGATCTTCGATTCCGGCGGGCAGCCCGCGCCGGGCGGACTGTTGGATGTTTCGGCTTCGAACTGCTGCGGGGTACAGGTCCCCAAACCGGAGGCGAGGGAGGGGTTGGCGGTGTAGCCGACGGGTAGCGCGACGGTCGAGTCCTTCAGGTTCGAAGTCGCGATCCCATACGGGTTTTCCCACGTCTGCGGGACCTCGAGACTGATATTCAGGCCGCTCGATGATTCGGCGGAGCGGGTCGTCGGTTCCACATCGATCGAGGAGTCAAAGGGGACACGTTCGCATTCGGTGCTCGGCGTCGCTTCGACCTGCGCGCTGGAGGGTGTCAGCGGTTCCTCCCACGAGTACGCTTCGATCGTCGCAAGATGCGGTTCGCAGCTCGTTGGGTTCGACAGGAACGCCTTCACGGGGATGTTCGCCTGCTTCTTGCCTTCGTTGCATTCTTCGGCGAAGCCGGAGTAGCATTCGAGGCCGCGCTGGGCGTCGTGGACGCTCGATGCCGGGAGCCCCCACGTAGTGAGGCTGATGTTGTGCGCTTCGGTTACCTTTTCGATGTTCGGCGTCGTCACCGTGATGCCCGAGTCACCGGGCCGGACGGTCACCAGCAGCGTCTGGATGACGTTGCCGGCAATGTTGAACCCCAGCTCCGCGGTCACGCCGAAGCTCGTCACTTCCATGCTGTAGACCGGTACCAGGACCTTTTCGATGTGCGATCCGCCGGACGCGCAGCCGAAGCATTCCAGGCTGAGCGTGCCGACCTGACTCGCCGGCGGACATTCCGGATTATTCGAAGTCCCTGCCTCTCGCCGGCCGAGGAGCTGCTGGATATTGCACGTCGGGACGGCGGTGTTGTTCCCGATGAACCCGGGCGGCAGGTTCACGGTGATCGTACGCACGTCGTTGAACGTCTTCCCGGATTTTTCGTGAGCGAAATCGAACGCGACCGTGAGATCAGCGTGCGCCGCGGCCTGGCTCGTCGAGGTGGTGACATGAAACGAGCCCGGTTCCAAAGCGAACGGCGTGCTGCTCGGGGCCGCCGCCGCCGACCCGGCGAACGCCAGGCAGGCCAGGAGAGCGAGACAGGCTACGAGAGGGATGCTGAGTGTGGATCGGCTGAACATTTCTACTTCCTCCCCTTCGCCGACTCCTTAGCCTTCTTGACCTTCTTTTTCTTGTGCGCCTTCTTCTTGGGCTTCTTTTTCGCGACCGCCTTCTTTTTCACTGCGGGCGCAGCTGTTGCGGGGGCGGGATTGCCGGGGCCCTGGAAGGTCGAGCTCGAGGGCGTCACTTCGCCCGGGGGCGCGAACGGCGACGCGCACGCATCGCCCGCGCATTCAACCGGACGAGCCGGTTCGGCAAAACCGCCGTCGATCCGCGCATCGTAGATGTCCTCCGCAGAATCATTATCGGAAGGTAGCAAGGATTCTTTGGTCGCGAAGAACACATCGCGGCCTTCATCGGCCGTACCGATCAACACGTTCATAAAGCCGCCCCCGCCTGTCGTGATCAACGCCAGGCAGCCCTGCAAATGCGCACACCCATTCAGCCCGTCGCGCCGCCACTCATACACATCGCTCGACACCGAAAAATTCGGAGAGCTGTTAACCCCGAAGACCCCTTCGTCGTTTATTTCCGGTGTTATTTCACCGTCGACATCAGAAGGAACCAGCGCCGCCGCGGTATCGAAGAACACATAGTCCCCGTTCGCGCTCGCCGTAGTACTACGCGGCATACCCTGCACCGTGTAGTTCGCGCCTTCCGCCCCTTCAGCAGCAAAAAACGCGCTCTCACGCGGTTCGGGGTCGAACGACGACGCACACGAAACACACTGCACAAGCGCCTGTTCGCGATCGTAACGGTAGACCTGCGTGGATTGCCCCTTCGTCGAGGCGTTTGGAGTCTGGAGCACCTGACCCCCACCCGGCATACCCCCGACCACCCCGGTGAAATAGGTGTAGCGAGGGTGAGCGAAGGCGTCCGAGCCTTCGGGTTCGACCCCGTCGGCAATCCCGAAAAGACTCAGTTCCCGTTCGGTCGCCAGTTCAGTACTCGACCGCGTTATGATCGCGTGCTTTTCAGTGTCATAGCCGAGTACTTCGCCACCGCCGTCCTTGACAAGCCACAGCGTGGTGCCTTTAGCGTTAGCGGCGCGAAACTTATAAGCGCCGAGGTCGACCGTTTCGGGGTGTTCCCCGCCGCCGTCGACGCGGTCGTAGAGATTCTTCGGCTGGGAGCAGTCACTTCCGGGAGTCGCTTCGAAGAACACCTGCGAGCCATCAGCGGAGACGGCATGACGACTACCGTCCGGGAAGCCAGCACGGCCCCCATTTTCGTTGGCGATCCCTTCAGCACCGCGCGCGATCGTCGCGCCGCAGGAGCCGATCGTGGCGCCCGTACCAGTTACGTTCACCTGACGCAACTCGCCGGCGGAGTATTCGTAGAGGTCGGGATCGCCGGACTGGGTGTGGGTGCTAGTGCCGAGCAGCGTCGGATCCTCGAGCTGGAGCAGCAACTTGGAGAAATCTTCGGAGGCCGCGACCCAGCCACCGCCTTCGGCCGCCTTACGAGTCACCGTCGCAACGGTCGCATACGGCCCGCCCGGAGGCCCCGCGCGAAATTCGACCTGGGGAGACTTGCTCGTCGCGCTCGTCTGAAAAAGCGATTCAAAACCAAACTCCGTCAGATCGGGGCTGAAGATCACCGGTTCATAGCGGTCGATCCCCGCTTCAGGCTGCGGCGTCCCGGCAGTCATCCGCCAACCCGTTTCCGTACGAGTAAAGAAATACGGCGACTGGCCAGAACCGACCGCATCGCCGAACTTCACGAACTCCGACCCATACTCGAGATGGTCGCCGTCTTCACCGACCACAGCACCTTCCTGCCCCACATGAGCACCATAGGCATAGAGTTCCTGCGTGGCATCCTTTTCGGCAGGCGTCACCTGCTCATACGCACGACAATCCGGCAACAACGCCGAGGGCCCCGTCCGCAGCGCTTCGTTAGGACAAGCACCCGGCGCTTCCGGCGCGGGCACCGGTGGAACCGTCAATACCTGTTCTTCGCCGCGCACAACCGGATTCCCCGGCAAAGTGTTCGTCGCGACGATCCGGAAACGATACGATTCGCCCGCCGTCAGACTCGGCAGGTCAGCACCGACGTAATCCGGGCTGCGGCCGGCGCCCACGTCGACTTCAGGGGTAACGGCCGCGTGCGCGAAGCCTTCCGCTTCGAACTGCTTCTGCGGCAGGTATTCGAAATGGTAGTGCGTGTCGTATCCTTCGGGGTTCACGGCTCCGAGCAGGCGCAGCGCTTCGCCATCAAGCCCATGCACAGACAGCGTGCTCGCGCTCGGCGGACCGGAGGTCTTGAAGTTTTCGACCGGCGAGGTTGCTTCACCGAACGTATTTTTTGCGGATAGGCGGACGTAATAGGTGGAGGCCGGCTTCAGCCCCGCGATTGGCCCTTCGATGCCGGGAGCATTCGCGTCTTCAGGCAAGGCTTCAGCTTCGGCTTGCGTGATTGTGCCTTGCGCGCCGGAAATCGGCGTCCACGGACCACCCGGGGATTCGGCCGATTCGAACTGCCACTGAGTTTCCGCGTCGCGAGGCACGACCTGCTCAGTGAGGTAGGCCGAGCCGCTCGTGACATTACTAACCCCCGGCGCACCCCCGACGGACGGCTTAGCTGAGAAGGTTTCCGCCAGTCCTTCTTCGCTCTCCAGCGTATGATGTTCGACCACGCTGCCAAGTTCGCTGTGGAGCTTGATCCGAGCGTAATACGCCGTTTCCGGCGCCAGACCCGTGAGCTTGGCTTCCGGATCGGCGTAATCTTCGGCGACGGTGACCGTGCCGCCGGCGCCGGAGGTGAACGGCGCCCACGACGGGCTGCCTTCTGCCGGGGCATGACCGCCTTCGGCAGGCGCGTATTCAAACGTGTATTCGCTCTGCGCCCCATTCGACTCGATCTGCGCCTTAGCAAACGCACCGGTACGACCGGTCGTTTCAAAACGAAATGTGCTCCCGCCGGTAAAAGTGGTGACACCTTCTCTCTCAACCGTGTAATGAGCGATTTCGGGAGCAGCCGCGGGCCGGGTCGTAAACGAAAACGTTCTGGAGACCGTTTCCTTAGCCACATTTTCTACATGAAAACGCGCATAATACATAGTACTCGGCTGAAGATGATGCAACATGTTATTGGTGTTGTTAGCACTCGAGTCGGAGGAGATCGCATCTTCAGTTCCAAGAGAGGTTCTTGCTTCATCTGGGAATAGCCCTGCGTTTCCTCCTTCGTGTTCGCTCGTGTGCCCGCTGTCAGCGACGATTCCCTTGCCTTCGTTCAACAGCGCTTCGCTGGTCGCGTATTCACCACGCCAGCTTATTTCGACGTTGTTCCCACCCGCGAACAGCTGCACCTCGATATGAGCGCGCGTCGAACCAACCGCCTCTTCGTAAAGTTCTGCCCCGATGCTCGGCGGGCTCGACGCGAGCGCCGGGATCAGCTGCGTCGTAAAACCAACGATCAACGCCAGCAGCGCGATTATGATAGCCACGCCACGACGCGACCGACGGGAGCGGCCCGCACCAACGCCTTTGACCCCGTCAGCGACACGACTCGCGAACGCACCGAAGAACCGGCCCGCACGAGACGCCGGGCGCTGCTCGGACTCCGATGAGACTGCTTTCACTCGAGGTGTCACGTGGTCATCTCCTGCGCGTCGTAAGTTGGCTCGTCTGTTGTGCATAAGTTCTGCTCGACCTGAGAACCCGTGCTCCCCGGGCACAGGCGCCTACTGGCGCGGGTCCCGGGGAGCACTGGGTGTTCAGCGATGGCTATTCCGCGGTCACCGCCCAGGTGCCATTTAGCACCAGCAACCCATTGAATGACGCCGTCGATTCCGCGACCGTGACAATAGAAGCACCCGTACGACCGGCCGTGGGGGTATTGCCTCCCGTTGCGACCAAGCAGCCAAGCAATGATTCTTCTGGGGCACAGATACCGGGTAGGCCAGAGTTATTGAACTCGCCGGCAGAGTAGATGCATAGATAACCTGGTTCGGCGCTCGGTTCTCCCGCGGTGCCTGCGCAACCAGCCGGCAGAGCGGCCGTCAGCGCAACGCCGGTTTCGGTCGATCCTTCTGGTCCTTTGTTGACAGTAAGCGAAAAGTGCCCGGGGGATTCTTCTTCGACCTTTTTGATCCTGCTGCCGGAAGGCAGACTGCCGCCGGTGATCACGGAGTCCTTGGTGAATGAGCCGCTGGTGGCGATGGCGTTCGTGATCACATTGGAACCTGGGGTGAGGTCGCCGGTACCTTCGGCGCCGCTGGCCTCGCCGACGTAGACGGGAGTCGGCGCGACGGCAAGCGGAATGCCGAAACTGATCTCGGTAGACGCTGCGCCTTCGAGGAATGACTTGGCCGTCGCCACATTTGCCTGGATGGCCCAAGCGCCCTTCAGCGTCTTGCCGGAGGGCAGGGTCTTATTGAAACTTCCTTCCGGACCCGCGGCGCCGGCCGCGCCCGGCGAGCCTGTCGCGCCTTGAGGACCCTGCGAACCCTGACCGCCCGCCGCGCCATTTTCGCCTTTGGCGCCAGCCGCACCGCCTGGTCCTGTGGTACCGGTCGCCCCGGTTGCGCCCTTCGCGCCCGCAGGACCCCGGGGACCGGCCTTCGCCTTCGGCTTGGCCTTGGCCGCAATCGCGACCGTGGCACCCCGTGCGACGGAGGCCGTCGCCTTCGCGCCCGTACCACCCCCACCGCTGCTCGCAGCGAACGCACCACCCGTCATCGCGAAAACCAAGGCCATGAAGGCCACAACCGTTGCGGGACTCAAATGCTTGCGTATTGCTGAGAACATCTGTTCACTCTCCTTTGAGGACGCGCCAACGCTCAGCGTTACGCACGCGAATTGACACAAACCGATCCTGCTGTCGAACGCCCTCGGCACACATACAGCGAGAGGCCATTACTGGACCCGCTCCCCACGCGGCGCAGCGACATTAAGCCGCCGCTCGACCTCATGGCCCAGCGCCGTCAGCTTCCACGCGTTGGGCTCGCCGCTCTGGTGCCCCCCGCCGGTGTTCACCGCGAGACCAAGGCGCTCCAGGCGCCGCAAAAGCTTCGAGATCTGCCCCGGGTCCGCGACCCCCGCACTACTCGCGACCAAACGGTTGCTCGCCAGCGGGCGCTCGGCGATGCACTGCAACACCAGCGCGGTGCGATACGTAAGGCGCATCGGGAGATCCCCCAACGGGTCGCGCTCCGATTGCGCGCCGTTCACACTGACAGGCGCACGCGGCACCCGGACAGGCCCAGGGGCAGGACGCTGCTGCTCACGACGCGCCGCCCGCGCCCCCAGATACTGCAACGCGATCATCCCCATCAACTCATCCAGCAAACCTGTCAACGGACGACGATCACCGCTGCGCAACCGCGCATACACCACACCGAACGCGCCGCCGACCAGGCCTTCCGCGGTCACCAACGTGCACTCCTCCCCACGCTGGCCCTCCCGGCGACCCTCATCCAAGACCGCCGCCAGCCGCGCGAGAATCCGCTCACGACACTCCATCACCACCGGGCCGCCGTGCAGCGCCTGCACCACGCAGATCCGAGCCAGCACCGGCTCACCATCCAGGAACGAGAGCATCGCCCACAGGCCCCCGCGCACTCGCTCACGCCACCCCAGGCTCTGAAGGCCCGCTGCCTCGAGCTCCCGCTCGACCCGTTCGGCCACCTCCTCCAGCAGTGCCACCAGACACGCCTCGCGGTTACCGAACAGCTCATAGAACGTCCGCCGCGACACCCGCGCCCGGGTGGCGATTCCCTGCACAGAGGTCTGCTCATAACCAACCTCGTCGATCACCGCCGCGGCCGCGGCCAACAACCGCGAGCGCTGAATCTCCTCCACGTGCACCCGCGGCGTGCCCACCGCCACCCTCAGACGTATCCGCCCGCGCCGCGAGTGCCGCTCGACCGGCGTGGCCCGCCCCGCGGCGACGCGCACAGCCGTCCCCGCGCCACCACGCGCCGGGGCCGCCATCAGCGCGCCTCCCACACGCGCGCGGGCTCGGGCCCGATCAAAGCCGCCCCAGGCCCACCCCCCGCGGGGACGAAGCAAAGGCGGCGCGTTTGCGCCCGATGAGGAGCCTCTTCGGCTAGACCACTAGCTGAAGAGAGAGAGAGAGAGAGAGAGATGCGACAGCGCCAAGCTGGCGCATCTAGCATCAGCCCCACGGGCCAACGCGCACATCCCCATCATGAATCTCCCTCTAGAAACCACGCTCAAACAACTCCCTCATCGCTCTGATCCAGACCCTCTCCCACAGCCACAAAAACCCTGCGAGCGCTCTTTGACGTCAACCACAAGGCGGTATGACCCCAACCAGACCCTATGTACCCGGCTCCCAACAGTGAGAGAACCGGACTCCTGACGCAGCGTAACGCACCGCAGCGCAACTGTCAAGCCCCGAGGGGATCGCGGCGGCGCGCAGCCTGCCGCCGATGTGCGAAGGACCCATTCGCGCCAACTTTGGGAGCCGACGCTCCGCAAACACGGCCGATCCGTGGGCCACCCGGCCCTCGCGGGAGCGTTCCATCGCCGTCGGTGCGTACGGTGCACAACATGCCCGTCACAGCCGTCATCCGCATTCTCTGCGAGGCCAACCTTTCGCTGGGGACAGCCGTGGTCAACGGCCTGCTCGCTTGGGCAACCGTGCTGGGCGGCGCCACAGCCTTCTGTTCGGGGCTGCCCGCGGCGCTGTTCGCACTGGACACCACCCCCGCCCGTGTGCGCGCTGATCTGATCAATCGCGGCCTTGGTTTCGGCTTTCGAATCGGCGTGCTCTTCGGGCCATTGATCTTCTTCCTGTTTGTCGCTAGGGTCGTCTCATGAACTGGTTCATGAACGACGACTTCGACCGTTACGACGTAGCCCTCTCGCTGCTGTTCGGCCTCGTCGCGGCGGGGGTCCTGATCCTGGGCGCACCCCTGTGGGCGTTTGTGCTCATCTGCGCGACCTGCTGCACCGTCGTGCTGTACCGCCACCTCCCGCTCCCTCCGCGCAAAAGGTAGATGGGTACCGTCGAGCGGGCAGTGCCGGTGTAAGGACGCCCCTACACCGCTTCCTCGCGCTGGCCGTGCGGCGAGCCGAACGCCGCGAGGCGCTCGAGGAACGGGCCGGGTGAAAACGCCTCTGGCCCGAGCACGCCGGTGCCGCGCCAGCTGCCGTCGTCGAGCAGCTCGAGTGCGACGACGGGGTTGATCGCGGTCTGCCACACGACCGCCTGGCAGCCGTACTCGCGCATCGTCCGCTCGTTGTCCACCACGTGGTAGAGGTAAGTCGAGCGGGGCGCGCCGTCGCGGCCGGTGCCCGTCACCCACGTGCCGGCGCAGGTGCGCCCGCTCATCCGCTCGCCGAGCGTCGCCGGGTCGGGCAGCGCGGCCGCGACCACGTCGCGCGGGGCGACCTGCACGCCGCGCACCGTCACCGGCTCGGTCGAGTCGAGTCCCAGTTTGTGCAGCGTGCTCAGCACGCCGATGAACTCGTCCCCCAGCCCGTACTTGAACGTGACCCGCTCGCACGCCACCCAGCGGGGGATCAGCACGACCTCCTCGTGCTCCACGTTCACGCACTCCACGGGGCCGATCCCCTCGGGGAACTCGAACACCTCGGGCTCGGAGAAGGGCGGCGTGGTGTAGAAGCCGCGCTCGCGCTCCCATATCAGGGGTGGGTTGAGGCACTCCTCGATCGTCGTCCAGATCGAGAAGGTCGGCGCGAAGTCGTACCCCTCGACCACCAGGTCGGCGCCGTCGCGCACCCCCACCTGCTCGACCTGCGAGAAGAGCTCGTCGGCGGCGTAGCGCGCGAAGACGTCCGACAACCCCGGCTCGACGCCAATCCCCACCAGCGCCAGCAGGCCGGCCTGCTCCCACTGCACGTGCTGGGCCAGCTGGTGCTCGCCGAGCATCACCCCCGGCAGCTGGTATGGGCGCTGCGTGTGGGGCTTTGAGAGCGTCATCGCCATGTCGAGGTACGTCACCCGCGCCTCGAAGCAGGCGCCGAAGATCGGCTCGTTGAAGCGCGGGTCGCAGGCGTTCAACACCGCGTCGGGCCGCACCTTGCCGATCAGCGCCACCAGCTGCTCAAGGCTTGACGCATCCACCTGCTCAGCGGAGAAGCGGTCGGCCTCGTCCAGCCGCGCGGCGACGTCCCTGGCGCGCTGCGGGGAGACGTCCGCCAAGGTCACGTGCTCGAACGCCGGCCGGCGCTGCGCGATCGCCGCGAACGCCGCGCCCACACCTCCTGCTCCTACGACCAGGACTCGCATCTGTCGAACCTCCTCATCCTCGAAGACCCCATACCAGGAGTGTTGCGCAGATCCATCTCCCGGAACGGCCAACCCGACCGAGACCCCACCGCCACAACGTCGCATATCCTGTGCCCCGATTCCAGCGGAGCAGACAACGAAACGTAGGAACAAGCGCCTCGCGCTTGCCGCGGTGCTGCTCGTGGGTCTCTCCTACGCCACGGTGATCCAGAACTTCTCCTGGAACCAGACCTCGCACTTCGACCTGCTGCAGGCGCTCTACCACGAACAGACCACGATCGACCCGTACGCGAAGAACACGGGCGACAAGGTTCGCTACCACGGGCACTTCTACTCGGCGCGCGCTCCCGGGCTGGCGCTATTCGTGATGCCGTGGTTCACCGTGCTGAACGGGGTGGACGCCGCGCGGTGGGCGGAAGAATCCCCGGCGCAGCCCGGCCCCGACGAGCTGGTGTATCTCGTCGGGCTGTGGGGCAACGTGCTGCCCGGCCTGGTGCTGCTGTTGCTCGTGTGGAGCGCCGCCGAGCGCCTGCAACCCGGCTTCGGGGCGGCAACCGCGATCACGCTCGGCCTCGGCACGATCGCGCTGAGCCTCTCCACGCTGCTGTTCTCACACATCTTCACGGCCTGCCTCGGCTTCGCCGCGTTCACGATGCTGATGCGCGAGCGCCGTGGCCCCCCGCGCGCGTGGCTGTGCGGGGCGGCTGGCCTCGCGCTCGGCTACGCGATCTCCTCCGAGTACCCGCTCGCGCTGCTCGCCGGCGTGCTCGGGCTGTACCTGCTCTCGCGCCGCGACACGCTCACCCCCCTCGGGGTCGTGCGCCGCGGCGGCGCCTTCGCGGCCGGGGCGCTCGTGGGGATGGTGCCGCTTGCGCTCTACAACCTCGCCGCCTTCCACTCGCTCACACACGTCGCCTACGCCAACGTGCCTCAGCAGCACAAGGGCTTCTTCGGGATCACCGCGCCCTCCCTGCGCGTGGCCGCAACGCTGCTCGGAGACTCGCGCGGCCTACTCACGCTCTCTCCGGTGCTGGTGATGGGGGCGCTCGGTGCGGTCGCGCTGTACCGCCGCGGCCGCCGCGCGGAGGCGCTGGTGATCGGCGGCGTGTGCCTGCTGTACCTCACCTACAACTCCGGCTACTACCTGCCCTTCGGGGGCGCATTCATGGGGCCGCGCTTCCTCGCCACCGCACTGCCGTTCCTCGCGCTAGGGCTGGCGATCGCCTTCGAGCGCTGGCCCGGCCCCACGATCGCGCTCGCCGCGGTCTCGGTCACCTGCGCGGTGCTCGCCACGATCGCCCACCCGCTGATCGGCTACGACACGCAGCCGGTCGTCTGGATGCGCCACCTCTTCAACGGCTACTTCCAGCCGACGATCGCCAGCGCCTACGGCCTCGGCCGCGGCTGGGGGGAGATCTGGGTCTTCCTGCTCCCCGCGCTCGGCGCGATCGTCCTCACCGCGTACGTCACCCCCCGCATGCGCCTGAGCAACCGCTCGCTGCGTGCCGGCCTGCTGGCGCTCGGCGCCTGGGCGGTGTACGCGGCGCTCGCGCCCACGCTGCTCGGCATCGACCACCAGGGTCTGCTCGACATCCTCCACTCCGGCGATCCGAAGGCGCTCACCAAGGGCGCCTACTTCGGCCCCTACCCGCTGCGCGCGCTCGTCCCGCTGGCCTGCGGCTTCGCGCTCCTTGCGCTGATCGGGGCGCGAGTCTGGCGCAATGTGCCTGGGGACGGGGAGTCGCCGACCGACGCGGCGAGGCATGGAGGCCTCGCCCCCGCCACCCCGTTGCCCCACGCCGCCGCGCGGACGCTCCCCTCCTAAAACCGATCAGTTATCGACCGTCTTGACGTTGCAGTGCGCGGCGTGCAGCTGCTTGCACACCACGACGTAGCCCGGGCGGGGCTTGTAGTGGGCGTTGGTCAGGCCCGCGTCGAAGCGGGTGGATGGCGTGCCGCCGACCCAGTTGTAGATGTAGAGGCGCTTGATCCGCGGGGTGGAGGCCGCCACGCCGAACATGTACTGCAGCACTTTCGCCGCACGCCTGAGGCCCGCGCCGTTCCTGTTGGTGAAGTCGCCGCCGAATTTCACGATCCCGCCGGTCTCGGTCAGCCACACTTCGCCGCCCAGATCCGCCACCAGGTCGTGCGTGCGCCAGCTTTCGAAGCGGTTGAGATCCGAGTAGTCATGCAGACCCCACACGGTCGGCATCACCGTTTTCAGGCGGCCGATCTCGCGCTTGAATTCCTCGATGTAGTCGATCGTGGGGTAGATGTCGTCCTGGTCGAGCACGTCCAGGCCGACGACCGTGCAGGGGATGCAGGCACGCTTGAGCACCTGGTAGTACTCCGCGTCCTGCACCGCCGAGGGGCTGACGAAGGAGGCGCTGCCGTCGCTCACGTAGCCGCGGTTGGCCTCGTCCCACGCCTGGTATTCGCGGACGTGAGGGAAGAGCTTGACGAACTTCGCCACGTCGCGCTTGTAGGTCGTAACGCTCGGCAGCTTCGTTTTCGTGTACTCGGAGTGGTAGAACGCCACCAGGATTTTCTGGTGATGCGCTTCCGCGTCGCGGATCCAGGTGGTGGCCTGATGCAGGTCGTACGGGCGCACCGCCACGTCGTATGGGATCACCAGTCGCGAGATCTTCGTGTGCAGCTGCTGCCAAAGCTTGTTGGTGAACATCTCTTCGCGCGAGTCGCTGATGCCGGTCATGTACCACTCGCCGTGGCTGCTGGCCTGCCTGGCCGTGTGCTTGGCGGCGGCCGCACGCCTCGCGTTGGTGACTGCGCTGCCAGCGGGGGGGGCGAGCGCCCAGACGAGCGCCAGCGCGCCGATCAGCGCCACGCAGAGCAGCGTGGCTGTGGACCGATGAGAGATCGGCCCGGGAGGGGAAAAGCGGGGGAAAGTTCCGAGCATGTTCATCGCAACAGGCTAGGCGCCCTTGGGTTGCGGTGGCGCCGCTTCCCCCGGGTTGTGCAACGCGGCCTGCGCTCCCTCTCCCGGCTGCAATGCGGTCTGTGGGGCCGCGCTGGCGGGCCGCAGCACGATCACCTCGCCGGGGACGTTGGCCAGCAGCCATGCCACCGCCTCGGGCGTGAAGCCCTCTCCGGAGCTGTCCGCGCCGGCCGCCACGACGATCCGATCGAAGCGCTCGTGCGCGGCCAGCTCGCGCAGCGCATGGCGCACCGTGCGCCCGCGCTCGATGCGCGCATCGACCGGCACCTCCGCGCGGGTCGCGCGCCGCTCGATCGCCTCCAACATCGGCAGCGCCACGTCGCACTCGCTGCGCAGCGGCACCTCCACCGACAGGCGCAGCGGCACCAGCGCGAGGTACACCGGCATCAGCGTCGCGCCCTCGGCGCGCGCCAGGCGCAGCGCGGCCGCCAGCGCCGGCTCGGAGAGCCCCTCGCCGGTGAACGGGAACGCGATCCGGCGCACCCGCTCGCCGACCCGCAACGCGCGCTCGCGCCGCCACCGCTCGACCACCGCGGCGGCGCCGAAGCCGGTCGCCAGCGCCACCACGATCAACGCCGCCGCGAGCGGGGTCATCGCCGCACCCCCCCGGCTCCTCGGGCCCTTGCGCGGGCCGTCCTCGCGAGTCCGCCGCCGCCTCGATTGCTCACAGCGCCGCCCCCTCTTCCTCGGCGACCTCGTCCGTGGGCAGCAGCGTGCGGTCGGCGACGATCCGCAGGTCCACGCCCGGCAGCCCTTTCAGCAGCTGGAACGGCAGCGCCGGCTGGCTGAGGCGCCGCCACGCGTTGCGCGGCTTGGGCGTGCCCATCAACAGGTATGTGGTGCCCCGCCCCCGCGCCACCCGGACCGCGGTCTCGGCGACCTCGTCGGCCTCCTCGATCAACAGGTGCGCGCCCAGCACCGAGGCGAGACGCCGCAGCGCCTCCAGCTGCTCGCGCTCCTCGCGGCTGGGCGTCGCCCCGGGCGGGCGCACCACCAGCAGGTCGAGCTCCGCCCCCAGCCGCTGCGCCGAGCGCCAAGCGCGACGCACCACCCGCTGCGAGCGGGGAGTCGGTGTCACCAGCGCCAGCAGGCGCTCGGAGATCACCTGCGGGGTGGTCCTAGCGACGAGGCTGTCCTCGCGCCGGCGCACCACCGGCGCCTCGCGGCCGCGGCGCTCGAGCTCGACGCCCTCCGCCACCTGGCGCAGCGCCGTCTCGCGCAGCGCCGCGAGGTTCTCGATCTTGAAGAAGTTGCTGAGCGCCGCCTGCACCCGCTCGGGCGCATACACCTTGCCGGCGCGCAGCCTGCTGATCAACGCCTCGGGCGTGATGTCCACCAGCACCGTCTCGTCCGCGGCCGACAGCACCGCGTCGGGGATCGTCTCACGTACGCGCACCCCCGTCAGCTGCGTGACCTGGTCGTTGAGGCTCTCCAGGTGCTGCACGTTGACGGTGGAGAACACATCGATGCCTGCCTCCAGCACGTCGCGCACGTCTTCGTAGCGCTTCTCGTGCTCCACCCCCGGCGCGTTGGTGTGCGCCAGCTCGTCGATCAGGCACAGCTCGGGGGCGCGTGCCAGCACCCCCGGCAGGTCCATCTCCTCGATCTCGGTGTCGCGGTAGCGCACCCTGCGGCGCGGCACCATCTCCACTCCCTCCGCCTGGGCGACGGTCTCCATGCGGCCGTGCGGCTCCAGGTAGCCGACCACGACGTCGCGCCCCGCCTCCGCCTCGGCCTGTCCCTCCTGCAACATGCGAAACGTCTTGCCGACGCCGGCGGCCATGCCGATGAAGACCTTCAGGTGTCCGCGATCGCCGGGCATCGCTCGGCATTGTCCTTGATGACTGAAAAAAGAGGGGCCCGGCTCGCCGGCCTCTCGGCGCCGAGCAAGCGCCGCGCCGGCATGGCCGCGCCGGGCGAGCGCCGGCCAGTAGAGTGCCCGTGGGGAGCCGGGAAGTCTGGTCGGCGTGCCACTGCCGTGGAGGCTCACGTGATCAGCAGCCAGCTCGAGACCCCAATCGCAGCGCCCCGACAGCATGTCTGATCTGCTGCTGAGCGCCGTCTTCGCGTCCGGCGTCCTCGTCAGCCTCGGCGCGTCGTGGGCGCTGGTCGTGCGGCTCGAGCGCGTGGGCGCGCGGCTGGGCCTGTCCGAGGCGCTGCTCGGGATGCTCGCGGCGCTGGCCGCCGACGCGCCCGAGATCACCGCCGCGGTGACGGCGCTCGCCCGGCACGATACGCACATCGGCGCCGGCGTCGTGATCGGCTCCAACGTCTTCAACCTGGCGGCGCTGCTCGGCCTGGCGGCGGTCATCGCCGGGCGAATCTCGCTGCACCGACGGGTGATCGAGCTCAGCGGGGCCGTGGGCCTGTGGATCGCCGGGGTCTGCGTGCTGGTGGTGGTCGGGGCGCTGGCGCCGGTGGTGGGACTGCTCGCCGCGCTGGTGCTGCTGGTGCCCTATCTCGCGATCCTCGGCATCGGCCGCGAGCGACTCGCGGGTCTGGCGCTCCCCGAGGCGTGGTCGCGCTGGCTGGCGGAGGCGGTCAGGGAGGAGGAGCTGGAGCTCGAAGTGGCGATCCACCCCGACCGCGGGGGCGCGCGCGATGGTGCGCTGGCGGCGTTCGCGGTGCTAGTCGTGGTCGGCGCCTCGATCGCGATGGAGCGCACTGGCTCCGAGCTCGGCGCGCGCCACGCGATCCCCGAAATCGTGGTCGGCGGCCTGATCCTCGCCGCCGTCACGAGCCTGCCCAACGCGGTCGCCGCCGTCTACCTCGCCTCCCGCGGCCGGGGGGCGGCGACGCTCAGCACCGCGCTCAACAGCAACGCGCTCAACGTCGTCGCGGGGCTGCTGATCCCGGGGGCGATCGTCGGCCTCGGCACCCCGTCCGGGCCGACCACGTTCGTCGCCGTCAGCTACCTCGGCCTGACCGCCGCCGCGCTGGCGATCGCCTACCTGGACCGCGGCCTGCGCCGCCTCCCCGGCGCGTTGATCATCGCCGCCTACGTGGCGTTCGCGCTGGTGCTGGTGAGCGGGGCATAGCGGCTGGTGCCGGTGAGCGGGGCATAGCGAGCAGATCGGGCCGGGCCGTTACTCTCCAGGTCGAGTCATTTGAGCGCCATCGCCACACAGCCGCCACCTCCGCTGGGGGCGCCGCCGCCCGGCCCACTCCCTCCCGAGCCCCCGCGCCGTCCCTGGTGGATGGCCAAGCGCGTGCTGCTCGGAGGGATCGGAGTCGTGCTGCTCTCGGGCGCGGCGAGCGCCGTGCTGGCGCGCAACGAGGTCAGCAAGGTGGTGGCCGCGCTGCGTCAGAACAAGCCGGTGAAGGTCGCCGCGAACATCCTGCCGCAGGCGGCCAGCGGCGCGCCGGAGACGTTGCTGCTGGTCGGCAACGACGAACGGCCGCCCCCCAAGAGCAACCCCAGTGGAGCCGTGCTGCCGCACTCCAACGAGATGCTGCTGGTGCGCATCGACCCGAGCAAGCCGACGATCTCGATGCTCTCGATCCCGCGCGAGCTGCGCGTGCCGTTCACGCGGCTGAACGGGCAGCTGGAAGAAAACCGCATCAACTCCGCCTACACCTTCGGCTACGAGGAAAGCGGCGAAACCACCTCCGGCGGCGTGAAGCTGATGGTCGAAACGCTCACGAAAGTGATCGGCATCACGCCCAACCTCGTGTTCGTCACCAACTTCAAACGCTTCAAGCGCGCCGTCGACGAAATGGGCTGCGTGTACATGACCGTCGACAAGCCCTACCACCACGTCAACGAACCGGGCGGCGAACAGTACTTCGAAATCAACCTGCAGCCCGGTTACCAGCGCCTGTGCGGTCAGGAAGCGCTCGAATTCGTCGCCAACCGCCACGAAAGCACCTCGCTGATCCGCGACGCCCGCGACCAGCGCTTCCTGCTCGACGTCAAGGCCCAGTACGGGCCGACGCTCTTTGAAAACCGTGAAAAGTTCGAGCGCATCGTCGGCAAGGCCGTCGAAACCGACCTGCACAGCGAAGCGCAGGTGCTGCAGCTGCTGGAGCTGCTGGTCGAATCGGCCGGCAAGCCGGTACGCCAGGTGCCCTTCCACGTCGAGCTGCACAGCACCTACGACACCGCCACCCCGCGGCAGCTCGAAGAAGCGGCGCACTCCTTCCTCAGCGGCACCGCCGCGATCGCGCCGCATCGGCTGCACGGCTCCGGTGGCGGCGAGCACCACTCCACGCGAGGGCGTTCCGCGGCCCCCCCGCCCCCGCCGTCACTGTCACCCACCCCAAGCGCCACGCTCGTGCAAGCGCGCGCGATCGCCCCGCGCCTGCCGTTCGCCGTGCAGGTGCCGCGCGGCCAGGAAACCACCGCCGAATCCGAACCGGACGTGGTGCGCTGGTATGACATCGCGGGCCCGGGCCGGCAGCTGTACCCCGCCTATGTGGAGGTCGTCGACGAGGGCGAACTGGGCCAGTACTACGACATCCAGGGCAGCACCTGGACCGACTCGCCGCTGCTCAGCGACCCCAACCAGGAAATCCACGTCGGCTCGCGCACCTACAGCCTCTTCTACGACGGCGAACACCTCAAGACGATCGCCTGGCGCGAAGGGGGTGCGGCCTACTGGATCGAAAACACGCTCACCAACAACCTCTCGCCGCAGCAGATGCTGGCGATCGCCGAGACCACCCATCCGGTGATCGGCACCGCCACCGCCGGCGCACACGCGCCGGTAACGCCCCGCAGCTTCAAACTGCCCCCGCCCGCGGCCCACGAGGCAAGCACCCTCGCCAAAGTCGGCTCGCTGCTCGGCTTCGTCGGACTGCTCGTCGTGGGGCTGTTGGGTCTGTGGGTGATCGCACGCCAGCGCGAGCTGCGGGCACTGCGCGAGCAGGTGGCGCAGGCGATGGCGCTGGAAGCCCGTCAGCGCTCGCGGGTCAGGTAGGCACTCTGACGCAGACCGAAGCCGGGGGTCGAGACCGGCCATGCTCGGCGTGGGCAACCAGGGGGCAGTCGAAGCCATACCCGGCCACGACCGGCGACCGACGGGGGTTACGCCCCCAGCAGGTTGTGCACGACCAGGTCGATCAGCTTGATCCCGATGAACGGAGCGATCAGGCCGCCGAGGCCATAGATCCACAGGTTGCGGCGCAGCAGCGCGCTCGCGCCGATCGGGCGGTAGCGCACGCCGCGCAATGAGAGCGGGATCAGCAGCGGGATCACGAGCGCGTTGAAGATGATCGCCGAGACGATCGCCGATTCGGGCGTGCCCAGGTCCATGATGTTGAGCACGTGCAGCGGGCCCTTGCCACCTGCGCTCGTGGCATAGGTGCTGATGAACACGGCGGGCAGGATCGCGAAGTACTTGGCGACGTCGTTGGCGATCGAGAAGGTGGTCAGCGCGCCGCGCGTGATCAGCAGCTGCTTGCCCACCTCGACGATCTCGATCAGCTTCGTCGGGTTGGAGTCGAGGTCGACCATGTTGCCCGCCTCGCGCGCCGCCTGCGTGCCGGTGTTCATCGCCACGCCCACGTCGGCCTGCGCGAGCGCCGGCGCGTCGTTGGTGCCGTCGCCGGTCATCGCGACCAGGCGCCCCTCCTGCTGCTGCTCGCGGATCAGCGCGAGCTTCGCCTCGGGCGTGGCTTCGGCGAGGAAGTCGTCGACGCCCGACTCCTCGGCGATCTTGGCCGCCGTCAGGCGGTTGTCGCCGGTCACCATCACGGTCTTGATGCCCATCGCGCGGAGGTGGTCGAAGCGGACCTTCATCCCCTCCTTGATCGTGTCCTTGAGGTAGATCACGCCGAGCACCTGGCTGTCGCGCGCGACCGCCAGCGGCGTGCCGCCTTCGCGGCCGATCCGTTCCAGCTGTGCTTCCAGCTCCGGCGGCGGCGAGCCGCCCTCCTGTGTGACGAACTCGACGATCGCGTCGCCCGCGCCCTTGCGCAGCTGCTGGCCGTCGAAGTCGACGCCGCTCATCCTGGTTTGCGCGGTGAACGGCACGAACGTCGCGTTGAGCGTGCTCATGTCGTGCTCGCGCAGCCCATACTGCTTGGCGAGCACCACGATCGAGCGACCCTCGGGCGTCTCGTCGGCCAGCGAGGAGAGCTGCGCCGCCTCGGCGAGGTCGGACTCGGCCACGCCCGGCATCGGGATGAACTCTGAGGCGAGACGGTTGCCGATCGTGATCGTGCCGGTCTTGTCGAGCAGCAGCACGTCCACGTCGCCCGATGCCTCCACGGCGCGGCCGGAGAGGGCAAGGACGTTGCGGCGCACGAGGCGGTCCATGCCCGCGATCCCGATCGCCGACAGCAACGCGCCGATCGTGGTGGGTATCAGCGCGACCAGCAGCGCGATCAGCGTCGTCTCGGAGATCGCCGTGCCGGCGAACAGGCCGAACGGGCGCAGCGTCGCCACGACGACCATGAAAATCAGCGTCAACGCGGCCAGCAGGATGTTGAGCGCGATCTCGTTGGGCGTCTTGCGCCGCTCGGCGCCCTCCACCAGCGCGATCATGCGATCGAGGAAGGAGTGCCCGGGCTCCTGGGTGATTTCCACGACGATCCGGTCCGATGTCACGCGCGTGCCGCCGGTGACAGCGCTGCGATCGCCGCCGGACTCGCGGATCACCGGCGCCGACTCGCCCGTGATCGCCGACTCGTCGACCGTCGCGATCCCCTCGATCACGGTGCCGTCGCCGGGGATCAGCTCGCCCGCCTCCACCACCACCACGTCGCTGCGGGTCAGCTCCGAGGCGGCCTTGGTGCTGCCGTCGCGCATCCTCGCCACCGTCTCCTTGCGCATCGAGCGCAGCGTGTCGGCCTGCGCGCGGCCACGTCCCTCGGCGAACGCCTCCGCCATGTTGGCGAAGATCACCGTCAGCCACAGCCAGAAGGCGATCGTGAACGTGTACCACGCCGGCTCGTGGCCGCCGCCGAGCGGCTTGCCGCCGAAGGCCTGGATCAGCCACGTCCCCGTCGTGATCACCGCGCCGATCTCGACGACGAACATCACGGGGTTGCGGATCTGCACGCGCGGGTCGAGCTTCTTGAAGCTGTCGATCAGCGCGCGCCCGATGATCTCGCGCTGAAACAGCGACACCGCCTGGCGCTCGTGGCTCACGACTCCGTCAGTCATCGCCTAACCCCCTATTACCCTTCTGCACCTAGATGGTGGCGAGCTACGCCCGAAGAGATGTAGACATTCGCCCAGGTTTTTACGGTCGAGGGCAAGGTTCAGCTGGAGCACGTTTACTCCCGGTTCACCGGAGAAGCCGAGGCCCCGCCCGGAGGTGTACTTTGCAATCAACCTGTTCACGAAGACAAGGACGAGATGACGCACCGCCGCGACGCGGTAGGCCTGGATCCAGGCGTTGGCTTGTGAGATTTCCGGGTCAAGCCCCGAGGCGGAGCTGTTGACCGCGTCGACAGGGATCTTCGCCACGGTCAGACCGGGGTCGTATTCGATCTTCGTGATCGGGTTCTTGTTCAGTTCGAGGTAGGCCTTTATGTTTTCTTCGTTGGCTTCCTTGGTCTTCACGCTGTTGGGCCCGTGATTGGAGAAGGTGCTCGCGGCGGCGTTGTACGCCCCGCCTTCGGTGGCTGAGGGACGTGACTGGAAGTAGCGCGGGTCGGCTTCGGTCACAACCGCGCCTTTCACTTCCTTGGGCTTGCCATTCTTTTCGAGCACCGGCGTGCCGAAGTTCTGGCCGATCAGCTTCGAGCCGACGACCCTGCCGTCGAGCTTGATCTGCTGTCCGTTAGCGTCGCCGGGGAAGGCGACCTGGCTGATGCCGGTGATCGCCAGCGGGTAGATGAGCCCGAGCAGGATCGTGAACACCACGATGCCGATTATCGAAGTGACGATGTCGCGTTTCATTTCAAATGGGAGGGAGTTTGGAGGCCCGCCCTCCCGGGCCTGCCCTCCCCCATCTCAGTGTTGATGTCGCGTTTCATCTCAGTAAAGGTGTCCGGTCAGGCCCTGCACGATCGGTCCGAGCAGCAGGGCGGGGAAGAAGGTGAGCGCGCCGACGAGCACGATCACGCCGATCAACAGAACCGCGAACGTGCCGTTGTCGGTGCGCATCGTGCCGAGGCCGGCAGGGGTGACGCGCTTGCCCGCCAGCGCGCCGGCGACGGCGAGCGCGAACAGGATCGGCGCGTAGCGCGCGAACATCATGTCGAAGCCGCCCAGCAGATCGGCGAAGGTGATGCCGTGCGCGCCGAGGTTGCCCGCGTTGGGCTGGATGTAGCCGGTGTAGCCGGCGAACGCCGAGCCGTTGTTGTTGGCCTGCGAGAGGTAGGCGTAGAAAGTCTCGGAGAAGGCCTGCGGCGTATGGGTGCCGAGCTTGGCGGAGGTCGCCACTTCGGCGATCGACGCGCGGCCAGATTTGCTCGCAGTCGCCAGCGCCGTGGCAAACAGCGCGGCCAGCGGCGTGATCAGGATCGCGAGGCCGGCGAGCTTGATTTCGCGCGCCTCGAGCTTCTTGCCCAGCCACTCCGGCGTACGCCCGACCATCAACCCGCCGATGAACACCGCCAGCAGCACGTACAGCAGGATCGAGTACAGACCCGTGCCGACGCCGCCGAAGATCACCTCGCTGGCGGACAGGTTGGCGAACGGTACGGCGCCGCCGATGCCGGTGAACGACTCGATCGCGCTGTTGACGGCGCCGCACGAAGTGACGGTGGTGACCACGTCGAACAGCGCCGACCCGGCGATCCCGAAGCGCTGCTCCTTGCCTTCCATGTTGCCGCCGCCCGAGCCGTTGATCACACCCGTGTGCAGGCCGGCCGCGTGCTGTGCGGGCGAGCCGTGCGCCTCGGCGATGTAGGCGACGCAGACGGCGCCGAGGAACATGAACATCATCACGCCGTAGATCGCGAACCCCTGGCGGCGGTTGCCGGTCATGCGCCCGTACATGAACACGAGCGCTGCGGGGATGAGCAGCACGCACAGCATCTCGAAGAAGTTTGTGAACTGCGTCGGGTTTTCGAAGGGATGGGCCGAGTTGGTGTTGAAGAAGCCGCCGCCGTTGGTGCCGAGCATCTTGATCGACAGCTGTGAGGCGACCGGGCCCATCGCGATCGTCTGCTGCAGGCCGGTGATCGTGTGCACGACCAGGTAGTCGGAGAAGTTGGCGATCACCCCCTGGGAGGCGAGTACCAGCGCGACCAACACCGAGAGCGGCGCGAGCACGTACAGGATCGTGCGCACGATGTCCTGCCAGAAGTTGCCGAGGCTCTTGCTGGTGCGCCCGACGATGCCGCGCACCAGCGCCACCGCGACGACGATCCCGACGCCGGCCGACAGCCAGTTCTGGACGGTGAGCCCCGCCATCTGGGTGAAGTAGCTCATCGTCGTCTCACCGCTGTAGTACTGCCAGTTGGTGTTGGTCATGAACGACGAGGCGATGTTGAAGCTCACGTTCCACGACGGCGAGTGGTAGCCGAGCGGGTTGAGCGCGTGGGGCACCCAGAAGGCGTCCTGTGTACGCAGGATCAGGTACAGCAGCAGCCACCCCGCGAGCGAAAAGATAATCAGGCTTTTCGCGTACGCCTTCCAGTCCTGCTCGAGCTTCGGATTGACCCGCAGGATCCGGTAGAGGATCCGCTCCGGCCACGCAAACAGCGGCGTCAGGAATACCCGCTGGCCGGTGTACACCCTCGCCAGGTAGTTGCCCAGCGGCAGCGCGAGCACGGTGAGAATGATCGCGAACAGCGCGATCGTCAGCCAGCCGTAGAAGGTCATCGCCTAGAGATTCTCTCCGCGGATGAGTGCGTAAAAGAGATAGGCGATGATCAGCACGGTGACGAGCAGGCCGAAGAAGTCGGCGCCGCTCATGTGCGCGATGAATGCGCCCACCGGAGGCGTGCTCATATCCGGTCGATCCCCTCGATTATCGCGAGCAGGATTGCGAACATCGCGATCCCGATCACCACCGCCACCAGGTCCATACGTGCACTATTCCCGCTACGCCATCACGGGGGTGTGACGATTTCGCTCGCGCGTATAACGATTTCGTTACGGTCCTGCGGTTGTCGGCCGCACAGGCACCGTGGGGCAGTCTTCACCTCCCTGACACCCGTCTTGCAACTCGATGGCGGACGCCGTTGGCAGACGTGCTCTCAGGGGGCTGGCACGAGTGGCGCGGGGCGGCCACGCGCTCGGTATTCGGCATTCAGCGCGGCAACCGTCCGCGCGTACGATTGCACCGGACGGCGACCGCCGAACGTCACGGTGAGCGAGCCCGAGTCGCCGTGCAGCGCGATCGCCCCGCCGCTCACCGGTCCGCTCGCGGTGCGCGCGTCCCGCGCCCACACCGGCAGCGTCCAGCTCAGCGGCGTGCCGGCGGCCAGGGTTCCATGCCAGGTGAGTGTCTCCCCGCGCCGCATGGAGCGCAGGGCGAAGGAGATCACCCCGTGGTCGGTGGGCGCCCTCGTCACGGCTATGCGCTGCCCAGGGGCCAACCACGCGGGGCTCGCGCCGGCGAGCAGCTGAACCCCACCGGCGGGCGTGTCCGCCACCAGCATGTTGCGCAGCAGCGCCACGTATTCGGCGGCGAATGTGCCGTGCGGAGCGAGGTTGGTGGCCGAGGCGCGCGCGCCGAACGGCGCGATGCCGGTCTCCCAGCCGCCGTCGGTGGCGGTGGTGTGCGCCAGCTCCGCGTATAGCCCCGCCACCGCGTCCGCGGCGTCGCCGGCGGCGAGCTCGGTCTGGAAGATGCGAAAGCCCAGGTAGTCGTGCAGCTCGCTGCCGCCCAGGTATGTGGGCAAGCCCTCGGCCATGTGCGCGCGCGCCCAACGCAGCGTGGCCGTGACGGCGGGGGAGCGAGCGCCCAGCACCTGCACGGGGAAGGCCGCCCAGTAGTTGCCCCAATCCTGGCCGCCCTTCGCGTCGAGCACCGGGGGGATGTGCGCCGACTGAGAAAGAGGGGCCCGGCTCGGCGGCCTTTGGCCGCCTGCGCCACCCTCTTCGCGCGCCACCGCCGCGGCGAGCGCGTGGTCGAGCGCGGCCTCGAAGCGCGCATCTACGGCGGTCCACGCCGCGGCATCGGCGCTTGCTTCGACGTCGGCGCTCGCCTCGGCCGGTGTCGCGGCGGCATGCGCTGCGGCCGGCGTCGCGGAGGTACCGGCGGCCTGCCCCGCCAGCGTGGCGGCGGCGATCGCCGCGCGCAGCCCCGCGGCCGCCCACAGCTCGTCGCCGGTGATGTGCCCGTACGCCAGCTCGTTGTCGTCGGGGTTGCTCGCGGGCAACAGCCCCAGCGGATCGGCCGCGCTAGCCGCCGACAGCCAATCGATCGCGGCGCCGATCCGCCCGAGTTGTGCGGCGGCGTAGGCCGGTTCTGCGGAGAGCTCCGCGTGTTGGGCGAGCGCCCACAGCGCCTGTCCCCACTCGTCGTACTGCCCGGCCTGGCTGATGAAAAGGCCGTCGGGCTGTTGGAAGGCGTCGATGAAGCTCAGGTTCTGCGCCGCCGCGGCGTGCAGCCCCGCGAGGTCGAGCGCCTGCGTCTCGAGCGCCGCGTCGCGGACCCAGAAGGCGCGGTACTGCAGGCGGTTGGGGCACTGCTCCCAGCCTGTGGGAGTTTGGATGCGCGATTCGAGCATCTCCGCGATCGCCGCTCGGTAGGTGGCATCCACCTTCGCCTCGGGCACTTCGATGCGCATCATCCCGGCCTCCTGGGCGGCCCACAGCGAGCGCAGCGCCGCGCGTGCGGCACCCAGCGGCAGGGCATCGAGTGCATGGTCGGCGCCGGCGCCGACCGGGGGCGGGTCGAGCGGGATCCGCCAAGTGAAGCTGACGCTGGCGTGAGCCGCCAGGCGCGTGCCTAACACCCGGCCGTCGTGAGGCGTGGTGGGAGTGTTCAGGGCTGGAGTCGCGAGCGGTCGGCTGGGAGCAGCCGGGCCGCGCGCCAGCAGCAGGCCCGAGCGGTCGAGGTCACGGCCAGCGACGGTGTAGCTGAAGGCGCTCGAGAATGGCTGGCCGGGCTGTTCGTAGGCGCCGGGGGTGCTGGGGCCCACCGGGCGCTCGTAGCGGAACGCGCCGGTCAGTATGGCGTGCGGGCCGCGGATCTGACGGCCGCGGGTGTAGGCGAGCACCATCGCCACCCGCGCCTGCTGGGGTCGGCCGGAGTCGTTGGCGGCCGTAACCGTCTCGTACGCCACCGGCCGCCCGCCGACCGGGACCGCGAACAGCGTCACCGTGTAGCGCACCGGCCCGTCGGCGAGCGCGCTGGAGAGCAGCGGCACCCCCGGGTCGGGCAGCGTGCGCGTCGGCTGGTTCCACCCTTGGAGGCGCTTACCAAAGCGCAGCTCGTACTCGGCCCAGCCGGTGTACAGATCGCCTTCGGGCGTGACCTCGGCGACCCCCGCCAGCCCCGGGACGGCAAGCTGTTCGGTGGGGGCGGCGAGGTAGCCGGTGATGGGGGCGGCGCCGGCGCTTGGGGCGACGGTCACGACCGGCGCCCCAAGCGCGGCCAGCGCGGCTACGGTCAGTGCGGTCGGGAGTCTCTTCACCCCGCTTAGCGTATTTGCGCTCAATGCCCTACACCATGCCCTACAATGAGGTCATGCATAAGACAAGCGTGTATCTCGACGACGAGCTGACCGAGCGGCTGGCGCGGCTCGCGCGCGAAGAGGGAACCTCGCAGGCGGCGATCCTGCGCGAGGCCGTGGCGGCGTACCAGCCCAAGCCGTCGCCGGATCGCAATTTCGCGCTGGCGGGCTCCGGCTTTCGTCGAATCGACGATGACCCGCGCTCGATCTCAGAAATACCCGACGAGGAGCTGCTCGAGGGCTTCGGGGAGTGACGCTCATCCTCGACGCCCCTCCCCTGGTGGCGCTCCCCGATCATGGCGACCCACGGAGGGCGGAGATTCTCGAGATCATGCAGGGTGAGCCAGGCGCGCTGATCATGCCGGCACCGATAACGGCCGAGGTCGATTACCTCCTCGGCCGACGCTACGGCCGACCCGCTCGCGTCGCCTTCCTGCAAGATCTGGCTGCGGGAAGGTACACGGTCGCCTGCTTGGAGCGCGAGGACTACGCGACAGTCGGCGAGTTGGAGGCCCGCTATGCCGACCTCGAACTGGGACTCGCCGACTGCGCAACCGTCGTGCTCGCCAGTCGTTACGACACCACGCAGATCGTCACCTTCGACGAACGACACTTCCGCGCTGTGACCCCGCTGCAGGGGGGATCATTCACGATCCTGCCGGCGGACCGCTGATCACATCGGCAATCAGAGTCAGCCCTCACCCTCCGAACCGGTACCCCACCCCCGGGTCGGTGAGGATGTAGCGGGGGCGCCCGCCTTGTGGCTCGATCTTGCCTCGCAGCCGCGCGATATGGGTGCGCAGCGCCTGCATGTCGTCGACGTATCCCGGCCCCCACACCTCTCCCAGCAGCGCCTTGTGGGTCATCAGCCGGCCGCGGTTCTGCGCCAGCACGCGCAACAGCTCGAACTCGATCGGGGTCAGGTGCACCGGCTCGCCGTCGCGGCGCACCGCGTGCGCCGCGAGATCGATCTCGAGGCCCTCCGCGACGATCGTCGGCTGCTCCTCGCCCGCCCCCTCGCTGCGGCGCAGCGCGGCGCGCAACCGCGCAACCAGCTCGCGCGTCCCGAACGGCTTGGTGATGTAGTCGTCAGCCCCCGCCTCCAGGGCGCGCACCTTCTGCTCCTCCTCCCCGACCGCCGAAAGCACCAGGATCGGCATCTCGCTCCACTCGCGCAGGCTGCGCGTCACCTCGACGCCGTCCCCTCCCGGCAACACGAGGTCGACGATCGCCGCGCGGGGGGCCTTCACCGCGGCGAGATCCAGCGCCTCGGGAGCGCTCTGCGCGGCGATCACCTCGAAGCCCGCCTCGCGCAGCACCACGCGCAGCGCTCGGAGGATCTGCAACTCGTCGTCGACGACCAGCACCCGCGGCACCGCCGGGGCGGCGTCAACCGAAAAAGAGGGGCCCGGCTCACCGGCCTGCGGCCGGCTGCGCCACCCTCTAGTTGCCATCCGCCTCCGATCCCCGTGCCGGCGCCGGCGCTCCCGACACCTGTGTCGCCGGCTCCGCACCCAGTGCCGGCGCGGCCTGCGACTCGGCCGCCCCCACCCCACGTGCCGCCGTAGCCGCCTCCTGGCCGCCCCGCTCCAGCGGCAGTTCGAACACGAACGTCGCCCCCTGCCCCGGCAGCGACTCGACGTGCAGCGAGCCCCCGTTCGCTTCGAGGAAGCCGCGCGCGATCGCCAGCCCAAGGCCCGAGCCGCGGCGCCCGCCGCGCGCCGTGCCGGCGGAGTAGAACGGCTCGAACACGCGCTCCAGCTGCGCCGGCGGGATCCCTGGGCCGCGATCGACCACGCGCACGATCAGGCGGTCGCCCTCGCCCGCCAGCGTCCGCACGACCCGCGCCCTAACCGACACCGGATGGCCACCCGAGTGCCGCCGCGCGTTCTCCAGCACGTTCACGAACGCCCGCTCCAGTTGCGTGGAGTCGGCGCGTACCAGCGGCAGGTCACGGTCGATCGTGACGTGGAAATCCTCGTGCGGTGGTTGAGCGGATGAGGATGGGGTCGCGTGGTTGGCGGGCGGCGGCGGGGCGAGGTCCTCCAGCGCCATCCCGAGGATCTCCTCCACCGACAGCCACTCCCGCCGCGGCTCGGCCGCGCCCGCCTGGAGCTTCGAGAGGTCCAGCAGGTTGTCCACCAGGCGCGAGAGCCGGCGCGTCTCCGCCAGGATCGCACTCGCCAGCTCCTCGCGCTCGGGAGCGGAGACGCCCGGCAGCGCGATCGCCTCGGCCGCCGTCGAGATCGCCGTCAGCGGGCTGCGCAGATCGTGCGACACCGCTCGCAGCAGAGCCGTCTTGACGACGTCCGCCTGGCGCAGCGCCGCGGTCTCCACCACCCCGCCCTGCAGCGTCTCGCGCTCCAGCGCCGCGCTCAACAACGCCTCGAGCGCCGGCACCACGCGCTCCTGCAGACGATAGAGGCTGCGCTCGGAGCTGTCGGCCCCCACCACCACGGTGCCCAGGCGACGGTCGCCCTCGCGCAGCGGGAACGCCACGCTGCGAGCATCGGGCTCCACCGCCTCCATCACGATCGCCGCCGACTGCAGCTCCAGCGCCTGTGCCATCCGCGCCGCGGCTGTCGGCAGCACCTGCGCGAGGCTCTCCCCCTTCAGCAGCAGCCTCGCCATCTCCAGCACGAGACTCGCCTCACGGCGGCGCTCCAGCGCCTCTTGGCGCGAGCGCGAGTTGGGGACCGGGACGATGCCGAGCTTGCGCGACATTACGGGCCTCAGCGTAGAGGGTGGCGCAGCCGGCCGCGGGCTGGCCCGGGCGCGGTCTTATCCGTCCGTCGAAGAGCGTGACCGCTCATAAATCGATCCGCTACCGTCGATGATGAGAGGTGGACCCGATCGAGGGGCGGCGCTCAGGGATGCTCAACACGCACAGCCACACAACCCACAGGCCGTGCGGCCGCATGCTGCGCAGAGCGCTCCCGGCGATGGGGATGCTCGCACTCGGACTGCCCGCAACGACCAGCGCCGCGCCGCCCCCCGCCTCGGAATATCAGGCCCGCCACGTCTGCTCCGCCCCTGCCCGCGGCGACGCGAGCTGCCTGGCACTGGTGCTGGCTCCGAAGACCGCGACCGCGCGCGCACGCACCCAACCTCGGAGCATGGCGCACAGCACCGCGATCGGGATGGCGACGAGCGCCGCGAAATGCGCGTCGGAGTTCCCCGCATGTCTCACTCCCGCCGATCTGAACGACGCGTACTTCCCCGGCGAAAAGCCCGAAGCCCCGGCATCCCAGCCGCAGACGATCGCGCTCGTGGATGCCTACGACGACCCCCACGCCGAAAGCGATCTCAAGGTCTACGACGAAGAATTCAAGCTGCCCGCCTGCACAGAAGCCAACGGCTGCTTCAAGAAGCTCAACCAGAGTGGCGAAGCCGGCCATCCCCCAGTCGCCGTAGAAGCGGAAAAAGAAGAAGCTGAGGGCTGGGCGCTCGAGATCGCGACGGACATCGAGGTCGCTCACGCCGTATGTCAAAACTGCCGCATCGTGCTCGTCGAGGCCGACAACCCCTCGATCGAAGACCTCGTCGCCGCCGAGAAAACCGCGACGGGCGTGGCGGGCGCAAGCGAGGTGTCGAACTCGTGGGGCGGCTCAGAAGCGGAAGTGACCAACCGCGAGGTCGCCGCCTTCGATCGCCCCGGCACCGTGATCACCGCATCCGCCGGCGATGACGGCTACCTCAGCTGGGACGAGTGGGAAGGCGAAGCGCTCGACTTCGACGAACCCGACTTTCCCTCCTCCTCCCCGAACGTCGTCGCGGTGGGCGGCACCAAGCTGACGATGAGCGGCGACGGGTGGGGGAGCGAGCGCGTGTGGAACGAGGACCCCAACTCCGAAGGCCTCGACGAAGGCGCGACGGGAGGAGGCTGCAGCCTGCGTTTCCCCGCGCAGCCGTGGCAGCAAGCCGTCGCCGACTGGGCGGCCGTGGGCTGCGAAGACCGGCGCGCCGTAGCGGACGTCTCCGCCGACGCAGACCCCGACAGCGGCGTCGCGGTTTACGACTCGGTCCCCTATCCCTACGAAGAATCGGGCAAAAAGAAAACCGAGGTGCTCGATTGGGTGCCGATCGGCGGCACCAGCGTCGCCTCGCCAATCATCGCTTCGATGTTCGCACTCGCCGGTGGCGCGCACGAAGTCGCCTATCCGGCCGCAACGCTCTACTCGCATCTCGGCACCGGCCTGCTGCATGACGTCACGGTGGGGGGCAGCGGCGATTGCGACGACGACTACGCGGCCTGCTCGGGCTCGATGAGGCCCCTCTCCCCCTTCGACTGCGGCGAAGGCGCGCTGATCTGCAACGCCGCCGTGGGCTACGACGGCCCCACGGGCGTCGGCACGCCCAACGGGATCGGCGCCTTCGAGCTCGGCAGCGAAGCAGCAATCAAGAAACAAAAAGCCGAAGAAGAAGCGGCCGCGGCGAGGAAGGCCAAAGAAAGCCAAGAAGCCAGAGAAGTCCGGGAAGCCAGTGAAGCCAAAGAAACGCAACAGGCCTTGGAACGGGCCGAAGCGGAAAGAAATGCCGCCAAGAAGATCGAAGAAGAAAAGGCCAACGGAGGAGAGCCGACAGGCAGCGCGAGCGGCCACGAAGGTACAACGGGCAACGCCTCCCCGAGCGGCGCCACGGCAGGCCAACCCAGCGGCTCCCCTTCGGTGGCGGCGAGCGCCGGGGGGGCAAACTCCGGCCACGGCACCGTCCTGCTCTCCAACCTCGCGCTCACCGCGCGGGCGAGCGCGGTGTTCGCGCGCGGCCTGCCCACCATCTCCCAGGTGGCCTTCGCCTTCACGCTCAGCGCCCCCGCTCGGGTGGGGGTCAAGCTCTCGCGGCTGCGGCGCATCGACGGGCGCCTGCGCTGGGTCTCAGCGCGGGGCGGGTTCACGTTGACCGCCGGTCGCGGCCGCGGTCGGTCCCATCTGCGGGGCCACGGCACGCTTCCGGCGGGGCGCTACCGGCTCACGCTGCGCCCCGCACACGGCGCCGCGCGGTCGCTGACGTTCCTGCTCGGGTAGGACGTGGCTGGCCAAAGAACCGGTTGCGAGAAGATCGGCACGCCCGGCTGCCCCTTGGGCGCACCGCTTATTTCCCAACGGTTCTAGTGCGGAATGGCGACGCCCCCGGCGCGTCGCCGCGGGGAGGCCTCGCCACGGCTTGGCGGGGCCTCGGCGCGGTGGGCAACCTGCTCGCCACGCCGGCGGGGACGCCAGACGCGCACGTACTGCGCGGCGCAGTAGGAGCCGACCACCACGCCCACCGCGGCCACTTGGGCGACGATCGTCTCGACGTTGGGGAAGATCGAGAACCACGTCCCCATCCAGCCGGGCAGGCTCACGCCGGGGATCGGGGTCGTCCCGATCCAGCCCGCGAGCTGCATCTCGTTGACCTCCTCGCCGACCATCACCCACAGCACCGCCAGCAGCATCCCGCCGGTGATGATCAGCAGTTTCTTGTACGGCAGCCGCTGGTGCAGCCCGAAGGTCAGCACGCCCGTGGCAGCCGTGAACAGCAGGCCGAGCACCACGCCCTCCAGCACGACGCTCGAGCCGAAGCGCTCGCGCAGGGCCTGCAGGAAGATCACGATCTCGAAGCCCTCGCGGTACACCGAGGTGAAGCCGAGCAGGCCGAACCCCAGCATCGTGGCGCGCGCGCCGTTCTGCGCCGCCCCGCCGAGCAGCCCGCGGCGGCGCTTGTGGTGGTGGGAGATCCAGCCGGTCCAGTAGAGCTTGTGGAAGAACCAGTTCATCACCACCAGCAGCACGATGATCGCCGGGATGCCCGTCGCGGCCTGCACCGCGAGGCCGCTGCCGCCGAACATCCCGATGAACCACACCGCCACGAACCAGGTGCCGACCGCCGCCAGCAGCGCGAGTCCGCCGCCGACCGCGACCGGCTTGCGGTAGGCGCGGTTGGAGCCGAGGAAACTGGCGGTGATCGCGGCCAGCACGAGGATCGTCTCCAGGCCCTCGCGGAACACCAGCACGCCGCTGTCGAGCACCGCGCTCGTGCGCCCCCCGATGTGGTTGGAGGGATCCGTTGGGTCAGGAGTGCCCCCATGCGCGTGCCAGCCGAGGATCACCGCGGTCACGGACACCGCGAGCACGACCGCGGTCCAGATGTACATGCTCGCCTGTGTACCCGCCACGCGCCGCGTGCTTGGCGGCATCGGAGGCGCTGCCTCTGGTGCGACTGGTTGCGTGTGCGCCGCGTTCTCGACAGATTCCGGGGACGCCGCGCGCTCCATGGGTTCCAATCCCGACCTCGTTGCTAGGTTATGCTCTCAGCGGGAACCGTAGCACAGGTTAGGTGGCCCTAATTAGGGTGCCCTAAGTGTATGCTTCAAAAAGGGCCGGCACGCCCGGACAGCCCTCCGGCGCCCGTCATCGGTGCGCCGGATCGTCACATGACGGCTACCCTCGCCCCGAGCGTTCGGGGACCGCGACGGCGACGTCCGCGATCGTGTGCTGGAGCTGCTCGCCGCGGAGCGTGAGCTCCCACGCGTTGGGGGCGCCGCGCAGACCGCCGCCGCCGACATTGGCGATCAGGCCCTGGACCTCCAGACGACTGAGCAGCTTGGATATCTGCCCCTGGTCGACAACCTCGGCGCGGTTGGCGATTTCGCGATTGCTCGATCCGGGCCGCTCGGCGATCGCCGTCAGCACGCGTGCGGTGCGGTAGGTGAGCCGCGGACCCACGCCCTCCCCCGCCACGCGCCCGCCGCGCGTGGGCTGTGAACGTCGAGGAGCCGCCGAGCGGCCGACGGGCCGAGCAAGCTCGCGTCTCGCGGCGGCAGCGCCCAGGTAGGGAAGCAGGATCAGGCCCATCAGCTCGCCTCGTAACGTGGTGGGAGGCTCGGGCTCGGGCGCCAGCAGACGGGTCTGCAGGACCGCCAGCAGCGCGCCCACCACCCCCTCGGCGGTGATCGCGGGAGGCTCGGCGCGGACTCTCGATTCCAACCGCCCCCGATCGACGTACTCGGCCAGCTTCGCGATCGCCGCGGCGCGGCTGTGCAACACACGCGGACCCGCACCAAGGGGGTAGACGATCCACAGACGCGCCAGGTCGGGCTCCCGCTCGATCAGCTCGAGTACGGCGGCCAGCGCCGACCTGATCCCTTCGACCCAACCGTGCTCGCCGGCGTAGGCCTGCTCCATCGCGGCGCCGGCACGCTCCGAGCACCACTCGAAGGCGCCGAGAAAGCATGTTTCGACGTCGGCGCACTGCCCGCGGAGCCGGCGCGGCGAGATCTCAGCTTGCGCGGCGATGTCAGCGAGGGTGATCTGCCCCCCCGCCATGCTGCCACCCCGGGCGCAGACGGTCGCGGCTATCGCCCTGAAGATGCGTGTGCGCTCGTCATTCTCCACCGGACCCCCTGGCTTGTGCACCCTGACGTCTTCCTCTCCTCGGCGGCAAGCTTGATCTTTACCTTCGGCGCTATCTTCTCATTGTCCAGCCTATCTCGTGTGCTGTAGGCAGGTGTTTTCCAGCCCCTGATCGGGATTTGCGCCGCGCACAGCGCCCGGTGTTTCCCATTATTTGGGCCTCGGCCACCCAGTCGGCAAGCGTCGAATTTCCCGTGTATGCAGGGAAAATGCGAAGGCTCGCATGAGGCCCGCGGACGGCCGACAGAGGTCCCTCGCAATTTACGTTGCGAGATCCTCGTACCGGGCTTACCCTCGATCGCGATGATCGAATCACCTCATGCGCCCGTAGCTCAACTGGCTAACGGCCACGACAACAGTGGCGCCGAATCTCCAGGTGTAGTCACGCAACCGGCGACGAGCCGCGGGCCTTGTGCCCGTGAGGCTCGCCGGCCGGCGGCTATCTGCCGCGTCGCGGCCGCTTGGTATGAGACAGCCCTCGCGAGTCGCCGGTCTAAGAGCAGCGGCCTTCTAAGCCGCCGATGTGGGTTCGAGCCCCGCCGGGCGTACCTCTTGACTGAAAAACGAGGGGCCCGACCGAAGCCGGGGGACACTCGCCTTCGGCGCTGGCCGATTTGGGGATGCGAGCGGAGCGTGTGTCTCCCCAATCGGTCCCCGTTTCGGCCAGCCGGCCTGCGGCCGACTGCGCCACCCTCTAGCCACCGCAACCCTTGAAGTGCTCGATCAGCTTTTACAGGCGCTGATCGCGCTTGCGCCGCAGACCAACTTCTCGGTGATCCCCCTCCACAACCCACGTAGGGGAGCCGACGCGCAGATCTTCCGCGGTGGGGGCTCACTGGGCCGGGGTCCCTCCGGCGGGACGAGCGCGGTGGCGAGCGCGATGCGAGGCTCGGCGCACGGCTCGAGGCGGCGTGCGACCCAGGGTGAGGTCCAGCTGGCCGCGGCGAGCGAGGTGCTCGCGGCGCTTCCCGAGGTGGACACCGTCAGCGCGCGCGCCGACTCGCTGACGGTGCGCTTCGCCGATGCGGCGATCGCGACGCTCGGCGAGCGGTTGGAGTCCGGCGGCGAGGGCCTGCTGGACACGCACGATCTGCTGGGCGGAGCCGAGGTGGTGGTCAACTTCTGCGACGCCAACCCCACCAAGGCGATGCATGTGGGCCACCTGCGTAACATCGCGCTCGGCCAAGCGCTCGCGGGCGCGCTGGCGGCGGCGGGGGCACACGTGACACGCCAGAGCCAGGTGAGCGACTACTGCCGCAGCATGGGCGAAGCGCTGGCGGGCTACATGGAGCTGCCCGAGCGGACCAGCCCGCCCGGCCTCGGGGTCAAGAGCGACCACTTCGTCGGCGAATGCTTCGGGCGCTACGCCGCGCGCCTCGTCGCGCGACCGGACGCCGAGGGCTCCGATGACCCGGCGCTGAGCGCCGAGGCGGCCGTCCGCAACGACCTCGCGGATGCGCTGCTGGAACGGGTGAGCGCCGGCGAGCCGGAGATCGTGGAGCACTGGCGGCGGCTGCGCGGGTGGGCGTTGGAGGGTCAGCGAGAAACGCTCGCGGCGCTCGGCGTACGCATCGACCGGTGGGTGTACGAGTCCGACTCGCGTCCCCTTACGCAGTGGATCCTCGACCGCGGCGTGGCGGGCGCGGTGCTGACGCGAACGGAGAGCGGGGCGGTGGTGTACGAGACGCGGGAGCAGGAGTACCCACGGCTGCTGCTGGCGCGCGCGGACGGCTTTCCGACCCAGCACCTGCGCACGATCGCGCTGTGGCGCTCGCTGCGCGAGACGCTCGGCGAGTGCCGCACGATCGAGCTGGTGGGCGAGGAGTGGCAAGCGTACGTGCGCTACCACGAGCCGCTGATGCACGGCGAGCGGCCCTCGCCCAGCGATGCGGGGGGTTCGGCCGACGTCGGCGGATATCCGCCCAGCGCAGCGCTACCTCGCCCCCGCGCGCGGCGCCAACCGATGCACCATCCGAGCGACAACGTGATCTACGGCATGGTCACCGTCGAAGGCAGCGCGGTGAAGTCCAGCCACGGCAGGCCGCCGCTCGTGGATGGAATGCTCGAGCGGCTGGCCGCCTCGCCGCGGCTGCGGGAGCTCGCCGCGCGCAGCGAGGGACGCTTCAAGCCGCGCGGCCTCGCGGCGCTCGTGACCCTGGGGTTCTATCTCGCCCGCCCCACGCGCAAGCCGGTGGATCTCTCGCTGACGGAGATGCTCGACCTCACCGGCGGCGTCGGGTGGGAGCTCGCGCGCGCCACCGTGAGCGCCTGGGACCCCCGCCACGACGGCCCACCCGACCCCGCGCCTGAGAATCCCGAGTACCGCCATACGGTGATGCAATCCCAGGTTCACCGCCGGCTGTTGGCGCGTGCGGTGGAGCAGCTCGACGTGTACGAGCTCGCGCGCTTCTACGGGCACCTGAGTCGCCGTTACCTCGCGATCGAGGCGGATGCGCGAACCGCGCGCGCAATGCGCACGCTGCTCACCGCCGGTATGGGCGCGTTGGGGTTGCCATGCGCGGCGCCAGAGGGCGGTGGCACGCGATGATGGCGGCGGCAAATCCCTGTGCGGTGCCCGAGGGTGGCTGCGAGGGAATGACGGCGGACGTCAATGCCTGTGCAGTGCCCGAGGGTGGCTGCGAGGGATGACGGCGGCCGTCGATGCCTGTGATGCACGGGAGGGCACCACGCGATGACAGCGGTGGCCAGTCCCTGCACCGAGAGCCCGGTGGCACAGCTGGACCGCAACGAGGCCCTGCGCGGGCCCCCGCCGGGCGCGGTGGAGCGCGTGCACGCGGCGATCGCCCGGGGGCACATCTATCCACACGAGGCGCTGGCGCACGCGACGGACGCCGCGGCCAGCCACCTCGGCGTGGAGCCGCGACAGCTGATCATCACCACCGGCGTGGACGAGGCGGCGGACCTGTGCATCCTCGAGCTGGGCGACCCCTGCACCATCACCCCGGGCTTCGACGGGTACGGCGACCGCGCGGCGGCGCTCAACCACCACTGCAGGGCGTTCGCGCTGACCGCCGAGCACACGCTCCCGCACGAGCTGCTCGGGGCGGCCACGGCCGGCCGGTTGGTGATGCTGGCGAGCCCCAACAACCCGACCGCGAATACATTCGCGCCGCAGGCGCTGCGCACGCTGCTGTGGCGCTCGGCGCACCTGCTGCTGGACGAGACCTACGCGGACTTCTGCGCGCACGCGCCGGGGATCGAGTGGCTGGCGGAGCATCCGCGCCTGCTGGTGTTCCGGTCGTTCTCGAAGGCGTACGGCCTGGCGGGCCTACGGATCGGCTGCCTGATCGGCGAGGAGCGCCTGATCGCGCGACTGCGCGCGCGGCAGGCATACCTGACCACGAGCGGGCTGGCGGCGGAAGCGCTGATCGGCGCGCTGGAGAGCGATGCCGACTTCCCGCGCCGTCACGCCCACGAGGTGGGCACGTTGCGCGCCGAGCTGATTGCGCGCCTGCACGCGGTGGCGCTATTCGAGCGCGTGCACGACAGCGAGACCAACTTCGTGTTCGTCACCTGCGCATCGCCCGCCGAGGCGGCGGCGATCCGGGAGACGCTGGCGGCGCGGTGGAACGTGATCGTCGCCTCGACCGCCCCGCTCGGAGCGCCGAGGGGCCTGCGGATCGGGGTGAGCCTCAAAGGAGACGCCGACCGGCTGATCGCCGGATTGACCGCAATCAAGGATAAGGAGATACCAGCATGAACGGCGCCAGCCAGACCATCGCGCAGACGACCCCCGAGGCGATCGACCGTGCGGCCTTCCGGCCGACGCTGTTGAGAGCGCTCGACTACCTCGCCGGGTGGGCGACGGCGGAGCTGCTCCTGGCGATCCTCGAAGACGAGCAGCTGCTGAGCGCGCTCGAGCAGGGCGTCAGCGCCGAGGAGCTGGCCGGGCGACTGGGCTCGCCCGGCAGTCCGACCACGGGCGCCTCCGGGAGCGAGCTGACCGGCGCGCTGCTGCAGGCGCTTCACTCCGAGGGCGCGGTGGTGAGGCAGGACGGAACGTACCGCCTCGCCGAAGACCTCTCCGAGCTACGCGCGGTGCACGGCTGGCTGGAGCTGCTGATGGAGGGCTACCGCGACCTCTTCAAAGGCGTCGGCAGACTGATGCGCGAGGGTGACGGGAGCATCGAGCGCAACCACCTGCGCGTCGCGACCGGCAGTGCGCGAATCGCGATCTACGACGCGGTGCCGCTGACGCTGCGGTTGATCGAGCGGCTCGGCGCCTCCGCGGGGGTGGTGCTGGACTACGGCTGCGGCAGCGCGCTGTACCTGATCACGCTGTGCGCCCAGCATCCGGGGTTGCGCGCGATCGGCGTGGAGCTCGCCCAGGAGACGGTGCAGGCCGCCCGCGAGCACGTGCGCGCAGCGGGCATGGAGGGGCGCATCGCGATCGAGCACGCCTCGGCGCCCGACTACGTGCCGAGCGAGGAGGTGGACTTCGTCGTCTCGGCGTTCGTGCTGCACGAGATCGTCGGCCAGCGCGGCATCGAGGGGACGGTCGAGTTCCTGCGCTCGTTCGGCACGCGCTTCCCCAGCGCGAAGCTGTTGATCATCGAGGTGGCAAACCCCTACGAGGAAGGCCGCGGCGAGCTCGTCGGCAGCGACCGCCAGGGGAGGGGCTACTACAACTACTACATCTGGCTGCACTCGGTCACCACCCAGCGCCTGCTCACGCACGCACAGTGGCTCGAGCTGTTCGCGCAGGCCGGCTATCGCGTGCTGCACGAAGAGCGCGTCGACGACATCGTCGACTCCACGGGCCTCGAGATCGGTTACGCGCTGGAGCGGATCTGAAGGTTGATCTTGAGATCGTCCGCGCGGGTGAATGGTCTCTCCAAGCGCACGGGCGTGGGGCATCCGTGCCCCACGGCTACGCGCCGGAGTGGAGCTCGGCGGGAGCCCCGTAGGGCACCAGGCACTCCGGCAGCACGACCGAGCCATCCTCGCGCTGGCCGTTCTCCAGCAACGCGATGATCGTGCGCCCGACCGCGACCGCGGTGCCGTTGAGCGTGTGGAGCATCTCGACGCGCTGGCCGAAACGGGGATGCTCGCCGGAGGCGAGTGTCTCCCGGCTTCGGTCGCGGCGCACGCGGATGTTCAGGCGCCGCGCCTGGTAATCGGTCGTATTGGAGCACGACGTCAGCTCGCGGTAGCGGCCTTGGTAGGGCAGCCACGCCTCGCAGTCGTACTTCTTGGCGGCGGGGGCGCCGAGGTCGCCAACGGCGATGTTGACCACCCGATAGGGCAAACCCAACTCGCCGAGGATCTCCTCCTCGATCGCGAGGATCCGCTCGTGCTCCGCGCCCGACGCGGAGGGCTCGACGAAGCTGAACATCTCCACCTTGTCGAACTGGTGCACGCGGAAGATCCCGCGCGTGTCTTTGCCGGCGGCGCCGGCCTCCCGGCGGAAGCAGGGAGAGAAGCCGGCGTAGCGCAGCGGCAGGCGCTCGGCGTCGAGGATCTCCTCGTCGTGCAGCGAGGCGAGCGCGACCTCGGAGGTGCCGACCAAGAAGAGCTCATCCGCCGGCAACGAGTAGATCTGCTGCTCGGTGTCGGGCAGAAAGCCGGTGCCGTACAGCGCCCGCTCGCGCACCAGCACCGGCGGGATCACCGGCTCGAAGCCGTGACCACGCAGCTTCTCGAGGACCCAACGCACCAGCGCCAGCTCGAGCATCACCAGGTCGCCTTTGAGGTAGGCGAAGCGCGCGCCCGAGAGCTTGGCGGCGTGGTCCATGTCGATCAGCGAACCGGCCAGCTCCAGGTGATCGCGGGGCGCGAAGGCGGGCTCCGAGTCGCCCACACCGAGCCCACCCAACCCGGCCTCTCCTACGATTCGCACCAGCTCGTCCTCCGGACCCGGGGCGGCAGTCGGGTTGGGGAGGTTGGGCAGCGGGAGAAGCAGCGACTCAAGCTCTCGTTTAGCGCGATCGGCTTGGTCGACGAACTCCTTGACCTGGGCGCTCATCTCTTGCATGGCGGCTCGCAGCTCAGGCGCCTCCTCTCCACGAGCCCTGGCAGCCCCAAATGCTTCAGATCGCGTCTTTTGCATGGCGCGGAGGCTCTCCGCGGAGGTCGTCGCAGCGCGCCACTCTTGATCCTTTTCGAGAATCCGACCAACGGCCTCAGTCAGATCCGGGTTGCGGCGGGCGAGAGCCGCGCGCACGCCGTCGGGGTCCTCTCGGATCAGCTTGATGTCGAGCACTCGACCAAGCCTCGGACTGGCGCCCTATTTGGCGGCGTGCTTGCTGTTGGAGGCGGCCGGGGCCGCCGCGGCACTCGCGGAGGTTGAGGTGCTTTCGGAGCTTTCGGAGGAGCCCGGGATCGCGGTGCTTTCGATCGACGGCACCTGGGGCGCCTGCAGACCCGCGTACTTGGCGAGGAACGCGGCGATTTCGCGCGCCTGCACGCCGAGCACGATGTCCTGCGGCATGATCGCGCCGGAGAAGCCACCGTTGCGGATCGCGTAGAGGACCTGGTCGTACTGCTCTTTGCGGAAGTCGAAGTTGGGACCGTTGGTGCGCAGGCGATCCTTGATGCTGGTGGCCGAGCCCTGGGCCCCGACGACTGACAGCGTGTGGCAGCCCGAGCAGCGCTGCAGGAACAGCGCGGCCCCCTTGTAGTAGGGGCTGGATTTGGAGAGCTGGATGCCTTGCGTGCCGCAGGCGCTGACGCCGACGGCCGCGACAGCGCTCACCGCCAGGGTCGCGACAAGCTTCAGTGGGGCGCTCATGCGAGGCTTCAGAGGGGCGCTCATGCGACGCGGAATATATAGGCTCGCCGGATGCGACCCCGGCCCCTCGTGGTGGCGCGACTCCGGCCACTCGTCGTGGCGCTGCTCGCGACGCTTCTGCTGGCGGGCTGCGGGGCGGGGCAGACGGCTCACCTGACGGGACACAGCCTGGCGCTGACGCTCGAGGAGTACCGCATCCTGCCGCGGACGGTGAGTGTGCCGGCGGGACCGCTGCGGATCACCGCGTGCAACCGCGGCATCCTCACGCATAACGTGGCGTTGCAGCGGGGGACCCTCGATTCCGACGAACGCACGACACTGACCGACATCCCCACGCTGCTGCCAGGTAGGTGCGGGTCGGTGCTCACCGCTCCGCTGGCGGCCGGGCACTACCTGCTGACGAGCACCGTCGGCAACCAGGCCGTGCTGGGGATGGCAGCCACGCTGATCGTGCGGTGAGCAGCCACCTCAAACCCCATGCGCGGTGCCGGCCGCACGCAGCAGCAGGAACACGACCACCAGGGCGGAGAGGGCCATGATGCCCTGCTCGCGGCGGACGATCGCCGCGACCACGGCCTGCTGCTCGGCCTCGGGGAGCTGGCCGACCTCCTGAGCGCTCTCCAGGCCTCGCTGGTCGAGGATCGTCTGAGCCGACGCGATGCGCAGCTGCTCGGCGACGAAGGCGACCGCCAGCGGGAGCAGGGCGTAGAGGTAGAAGAGCTTTTCGCCAGATGTATGGCCGGCGGCGGCGAGCACGCCCACGGCGAGGGCGAACACAACAGCGGCGCCTTGGCCGATGCGCAACAGCACCCAGAACAGGCGGCTGGGGTGCCAGCGATACCAGCTCCAGCCACCTACCGCCGTCGGGATCGCGTTGATCGCGGCCGCCACCAGCGCGCCCACGACCACCGCCTCGTTCAACGCCGCCTCCCGGGGGGGAACGGGCCAGGGCCATCTCTGCGCAGACCGCGGGAGTCGTGCCGGCCCGCCGCGGCGTCCCCAATCCGACGGCAGCACATCGCCATGCACAGGCATCGGGCGACGCCGTCGCCTGCGCCGGATATCGCGCCGATCGTCACTATGTAACACTCTTGCACAAGCATCGGCGGGCGGTGATATAACCAGCCGCGGTGCTGCGTTCCTATCTTCCTGCGCTCGTGTTCCTGATCCTCGGCGGCGCCGTGGGGGGTGCGTTCACGCTCCTCAACGGCGTGCTGGGTCCGCGCCGGGCGATCAAACAGAAGCAGGATCCGTACGAGTGCGGCCTGCCCTCGGAGGTCAAACAGGGGCTGCGCTTCGGGATCAGCTTCTACCTGATCGCGATGCTGTTCATCCTGTTCGACATCGAGGTGATCTTCCTCTACCCGATCGCGGTGCAGCTGCGCGCGTTCGGGAGCTATGCGTTGAGCGAGACTGCCGTGTTCATCGTGCTGCTGGTGGTGGCGTTCGTGTACGTGTGGCGGAGGGGGGCGTTGGAGTGGAGGTGAGGCGCACCCGGCTCGCCGGCCCCGGCGCCGGTGTCGGACCCCACCCCGGCGGCGCCGGCGTTGACAGCGGCGCGCAGGTGGATGCGAGCCGCCTGCAGGTGAACCGGCTGAACGCCCCGCAGCTGCTGCGCGGCGGCGAGATGGACGGCCTCAACCTCCCCGCCCACCTGGAGGGCGCGGAGCTCGAACGCCACGTCGAAGAACGCGTGTTGACGACGACGCTCGACCGCGCCGTGGCATGGGCGCGCTCCAACTCGTTCTTCCCGCTCGGCTTCGGGTTGGCGTGCTGCGCGATGGAGCAGTTCCACACCGCCGGCCCGCGCATGGACATCGCGCGCTTCGGCTTCGAGGCGTTCCGCGCCTCCCCCCGCCAGGCCGACCTGATCATCCTCGCGGGGCGCGTGTCGATCAAGATGGCGCCGATCATCCGCCGCTTGTACGACCAGATGCTGGAGCCGAAGTGGGCGATCTCGATGGGCGCCTGCTGCAGCTCGATGGGCGTGTTCAACAACTACGCGCTGGTGCCGGCCGACAAGTTCATGCCGATCGACGTGCACGTCCCCGGCTGCCCGCCCCGCCCGGAGGCGCTGATGCACGGCATCCTCAAGCTGCGCAAGCTGGTGCAGGACGACCCCGACGCCGGCTGGCGCGAGCGCTACGAGGCCGTCGGCACGGAGGAGAACGTTCCGGGTGCCTGACGATGGATCCCCTGTTTCTGCGAGACGCCTTCGCGCCGCGCTCCAACGTTCAGCTCGTTTGAGAAGCCACCACGCAAGCGAGGCGAGAGGTGCCTGACGCCACGGGTATGGAGCTCCTCGCACGCGGACTGCGGGAGGAGCTCGGCGGGGAGACGGTTCGCGGCACGGTGTTCTTCCGCGAACGCGCCACGATCGAGATCGACCCAGCGCGCGTGCGCGCCGTGCTCGTCCACCTGCGCGGGCAGGGCTACGCGTTCATGGCCAGCCTGCACGGCGTCGACTACTACCCGCACCAGCCGCGTCTCGGCGTGCACTATGAGCTGCTGGACATGAGCCCGCGTCGATCGCGTCACGGTGCTGCTGCGGGTGCCGATCGACGCGCCGCAGGTGGAGTCGGTGACGGGGGAATGGCCCACCGCCGACCACCAGGAGCGCGAGGTGTACGACATGTTCGGGGTCGTCTTCGAGGGCCACCCCGACCTGCGCCGGATCCTGATGCCGGAGGATTACGAGGGCCATCCGCAGCGGCGCGACTTTCCCACCGGGGGCGAGCCGGTGCGCTTCACCTACAACGACAACCCCACGCTCGGGGCACCGCGATGAACGCCCTGAGCCCCCATGGCGGCGCTGGATCTACGTCCTCGGTCGCTCGCGTACCGAAGCCGGGAGACACTCGCTTCGCTCGCATCCCCGTTTCGGCCAGCACGCCACGCGCGGGTGGGTGGGCCTCGATCATTTGCCCAGCTTGCCCTGGGAACTCAGGGCAGCGTGCATGGGAGATAAGGCGATGAGCTCCGTCTCCGACTACCGCCGCGGCGAGCAGAGCTTCACGCTCGACCAGTCGGGCGTGGGCGGCGCCGCCGGGGTCAGCGCCGACGCGATCGCCACCAGCGACGAGGCCACGCACGAGCTGCTGACGCTCAATTTCGGGCCCCACCACCCCGCCACGCACGGCGTGCTGCGGCTGATGGTGACGCTCCAGGGCGAGGTCGCGCGCGACCTCAAACCGATCATCGGGTACGTGCACACGGGGATCGAAAAGACCGCCGAGGACAAGGCCTACTGGAAGGTGATCCCCGTGATCGAGCGGATGGACTACCTCTCCTACTACTTCAACGCGATGGCCTACTGCGGCGCCGTCGAGCGGCTGCTGGAGGTCGAGGTGCCCAAGCGCGCGCAGTACCTGCGCGTGATCCACCTGGAGCTCAACCGCATCGCCTCGCACCTGATCTGGCTGGGCACCTCCGTGCTCGACCTCGGCGCCACCTCGATCTTCCTGTACTGCCTGCGCGAGCGCGAGCTGATCCTCGACCTGTTCGAGATGTCATCCGGCGCGCGCATGCACACGCGCTACTTCCAGGTGGGGGGCGTGATCGAGGACATCCCCCGCGGCTTCGAGGCCAAGGTGCGCGAGTTCCTGAAGATCATGCCCAAGCGCGCCGACGAGTACGGCGCGATCCTCAACTCCAACGAGATCGTGCTGCAGCGGCTGCGGAACGTCTGCCCGCTCGACGCCGACACGCTGCTGGGGCTCGGCGTCACCGGTCCGCTGCTGCGCGCCGCCGGCAACCCGTGGGACCTGCGCAAGGCCGACCCCTACTCCTCCTACGAGGACTTCTCGTTCAAGATCCCCGTCGGCACCGTGGGCGACAACTACGACCGCTTCGCGGTGCGCATGGCGGAGATCTACGAGTCGGTGCACATCATCGAACAGGCGCTCGACGGGCTGCCCGAGGGGCCGTACATCACCGAGGACCGCAAGGTCGCGCTGCCGCCCCGGCACGAGCTGGCGACCTCGATGGAGGCGCTGATCCACCACTTCAAGCTCGTCACCGAGGGCATGCGCGTGCCACCCGGGGAGTTCTACAACCCGATCGAGTCTCCCCGCGGAGAGCTGGGCTGCTTCGTGCGCTCCGACGGCTCCTCCAAGCCCGCGCGGGTGCACATGCGCGACCCCTCGTTCGTCAACCTGCAGGCGCTCGCGCACATGACCCGGGACGCCTACATCGCCGACCTGATCGCCACCACCGCGATGCTCGACCCAATCCTGGGGGGGATCGATCGATGAGCGCCATTGGCGCATGCGCCAATGGCCCCGTCGGCGCATGCGCCGACGGGCGGGTGGGTGCATGCACCCACCCGAACAGCAGGAGGATCCCATGAGCAGCGTCCCCCGCTATGCGCACGGCTCGCGTGTGCCCGGCTGGGACATGGCCGCCGACCTCGACAAGGATCCGGCGCTGATCCCCGGGGTGGGCGGGTCCCCATCTCCGGAGGTGCCGGAGGGGCTGCGCGCGGACATCGAGGCGCACATGGCGCTCTACCCCGACCCCCGCTCCGCGATCCTGCCGGCGCTCGAGGCCGCGCAGCGGGTGCACGGCTGGTGCTCGCCCGAGGCGATCGACCAGGTCGCCTGTGTGATGCGGCTCACTCCCGCCGAGCTGGTGGCCGTCGCGACCTTCTACGACATGCTCGAGACGACCCCAGTAGGGCGCCACTCCGTGTATGTGTGCACCAACATCTCCTGCTCGTTGTGTGGGGCCGACGAGCTGTACGAGGCGATCCGCGCCGCCGCGGGCGAGGATCCGGAATTCAACGTGCGCTCGTTCGAGTGCCTCGGCGCCTGCGACATCGCGCCAATGGCCTCCGTCGACGGCGCTTACGTGGGGCCGCTCACACTCGGCGACGTACTTCAGCTGCTCGACGACATCCGCGCCGGGCGCGAGGTGTTGCCCGAGAAGCAGCTCGCGCGGCGTGCCTGCGCCGACCCGGGGGCCGGCTCGTGAGCCCACGACCCGGTGTCGTGCGTCGAGTGAATACGCTCCCGTCGCCGCGGGGCACGAGGACCGAAGCCGGGAGACACTCGCCTTCGGCTCGCATCCCCGTTTCGGCCAGCGCCCTACCGCCACGGGCAGCAACTCACCCGCGCGGACGATCCCCACTCAACACAATCGGATGACCGACCGACTCCTCTTCGACCGCATCGACGAGCCCGGCCTGCACACACTGGAGGTCTACCAGCGCCGCGGCGGCTACGAGTCGCTGCGCAAGGCGCTCGCGATGCCGCCCGAAGCCGTGCTGCACGAGCTCGAAGCCTCCGCCCTGCGCGGGCGCGGGGGGGCCGGCTTTCAGATGGGCAAGAAGGTGTCGTTCCTGCCCAAGGGCGGGATGGACAAGTACCTGGTGTGCAACGCCGACGAGTCCGAGCCGGGGACGTTCAAGGACCGCGAGCTGATGCAGAAGTCCCCGCACATGCTGCTCGAGGGGATCGTGATCGCCGCCCACGCCGCGGGCGCGACGCGCTCGTTCATCTACATCCGCGGTGAGTACGTGCTGCAGGCCGACATCCTCGACGCCGCGCTCGCCGAAGCGCGCGCCGCCGGGCTGGTGGGCGAGAAGATCCTCGGCTCCGACACCTCGCTCTCGCTGGTCGTCCACCGCGGCGCCGGCGCCTACATCTGCGGCGAGGAGACCGGCCTGCTCGACTCGCTCGAGGGCAAGCGCGGCAACCCGCGCCTGAAGCCGCCCTTCCCGGCCAACCAGGGTCTCTACCAGGGTCCGACGTTGATCAACAACGTCGAGACGCTCTGCACCGTGCCGACGATCCTGCGGATCGGCGGCGACGAGTACGCCAAGCTCGGTGTCGACACGTCCACGGGCACGAAGCTCGTGTCGGTCTCCGGGCACGTGCAGCGGCCCGGCAACTACGAGATCGAGCTCGGCATCCCCTCGCGCGAGATCATCTACGGTCTCGCCGGCGGACCGCCCGAGGGGCGCAAGGTCAAGTGCTGGTTCCCCGGCGGCTCCTCCTCCCCCGTGCTCACCGGCGATGACCTCGACATCCCCTACGACTTCGACTCGATGGCCAAGGCCGGCTCGATGCTCGGCTCGGGGGCGATCATCGTCGTCGACGACTCCACGCCGATTCTCGACGTGGCGTTGAAGGTCGCGAAGTTCTACCGCCACGAGTCCTGCGGCAAGTGCACTCCCTGCCGTGAGGGCACCACCTGGACGGTCACGATGCTCGAGCGGATCGACGCCGGCGAGGCCACGCCGATGGACCTCGAGATCATGGCCTCCGTGCAGGAGCACATCATCGGCAACTGCCTGTGTGTGCTCGGCGACGCGATGGCGATGCCGATCGGCTCGATGATCGCCAAGTTCAAAGACGAGCTCGAAGCACACATGGCGACCGCGCGCCTGCGCGGCGGGGTCGGCGATATCGCTGCAGCCGAGGGCGTGCTCGCGGCCCAAGGAGCGCTCGTCGGCGCCGGCACGGGATCCCGCCCGGAGGCCCACTGATGCCGCGGCCCACCCCGGCGACCGTCCGCACACCCGGCACCCACCCGGAGGCCCACTGATGCCGCGGCCGGAACCCCGCACGATCACCTTCACGATCGACGGCCTCGAGGTGCAGGCGCCCGAGAACTCGATGCTGGTCGACGCCGCCAAGCGCGGCGACATCGAGATCCCCGTCTTCTGCTACGAGCCCAAGCTCGGCAACCCCGTCGGCGCCTGCCGCATGTGCCTGGTGGAAATCGAGGGCATCCCCAAGCTGCAGACCGGCTGCTCCACACCCGTCAAGGACGGCATGGTCGTGCACACTCAGTCCGAGCGCGTCAAGACCGCGCAGAACTCGGTCGTCGAGTTCCTGCTGATCAACCACCCGCTCGACTGCCCCGTGTGCGACAAGGGCGGCGAGTGCCCGCTGCAGGACATCACCTTCGGCTGGGGCCGCGGGATCTCGCGCTACGTCGATCCCAAGCGCCACTTCGTGAAGCCGCTTTCGCTCTCCCCCCTGATTGCGATCGACCGCGAGCGCTGCATCCTCTGCTACCGCTGCGTGCGCTTCTCGCAGGAGATATCCGAAGACCACCAGCTGGTGCTGCAGGAGCGCGGCGCGCACTCCTACGTCTCGACCTTCGACGGCCATCCCTACGTCGCCCCCTTCTCCGGCAACATCGTCGAGCTGTGCCCCGTCGGCGCGCTCACCTCCCAGCCCTACCGCTTCCGCGCGCGCCCGTGGGACATCGAGGACGCCGGCTCGGTCTGCACGCTGTGCCCTTCACAGTGCAACGTGATGCTCACCGTGCGCGACGAGCAGGTGCTGCGCGTGCTCTCCCGCCAGAACCCCGAGGTCGACGACGGTTGGCTGTGCGACCGCGGCCGTTTCGCCTACCCCATGCTCGGCGGTGACGCGCGCGTCACCGCGCCGCTCGTGCGCGACGGCGGCGAGCTGCGCCCCGTCTCGTGGGAGCGCGCTCTGGAGGAGGCCGCCGCCGGGCTACGCCGCGCAGGGGAGCGCGTCGGCGCGCTCGCGGGCGGCGGCGCCACCAACGAGGAGGGTTTGCTGCTCGCGCGCCTCGTGCGCGAGGTGCTGGGCTCGCCGCATCTGGACTCGCGGGTCGCCGGCGCGCTGCCGTTGGAGCTGCTGCGGGCGCTCGCCGAGCCCGGCCTGCAGGCGACGGTGAGCGACCTCGAGTTCGCCCACGCCGTGCTGCTGCTCGACTGCGAACCAATCGTCGACGCCGCGATCCTCGACCTGCGGCTGCGCAAGGGGGTCCGCCGCCACGGGCTGCGGCTGGTGCCCGCCGGGCGGGAGCAGCTGCTGGACAAGTCCGCGCGCGCGGAGCTGCTCGAGACGCTGGGCGCCGCCGGCGAGGAGGTCGTCGTGCTGTGGCACGAGCGCTTGGGCGCCGGCGCCGACGGCGAGCCGGCCGTACGCGCGCTACTCGAGCTCGCCGCCACGCTGGGGCTCGCCGGCGTCGACGGCGCCGGGCTGCTCGAAATCCCCGCCCACGCCAACGGCCGCGGTCTGCGCCAGGCGGGCGTGCTCCCCAACGCCGGGCCGGAGCTCGGCGAGCTCGACGAGGAGGGGCTTGATGCGCATGGAATCGCCACGGCGCTTGCCGCTGGGGAGCTGAGCGCGCTTTACCTGCTGGATGTCGACCCACTCGCTGGTCCCTCCCCGCTTGCCCTCCTCCGAGCACCTCCGCTCGCCCTGGGCGGCCCCGGAGCCGGAGCTGTGGGAGCGCGCGCTGGAGCGTGCCTCCACCGTGATCGCCCACGCCACGTTCCTCACCGAGGGCGTCCGTGCGCACGCCAACGTCGTCTTCCCCGCGCTGGCCTACGCGGAGAAGGAGGGCACCGTCGTGCACCCCGACGGGCGCGTCCAGCGGCTGCGGCCCGGCGTGGCGCGTCCGGGCGAGACGCGTGACGAGCGCAGAGTGCTGGACGAGCTGGCCGCGATGGTCACGCCGGTGGCGGTCTCATGATCCTCGCCGCCCTTCTCGCGCCAGTGGCGGTGGCCTCATCATGATCCTCGCCACCGTCGGCTTCTACGAAGAATGGTGGATCCAGATCATCAAGGCCGTCGTGATCTTCGCCGTCGGCCTGCAGCTCGTGCCGGTGGTGCTGCTCGCCGAGCGCAAGCTGCTCGGGCGCTTTCAGTCGCGCTACGGACCCAACCGCGTGGGTCCCTACGGCGCGCTGCAGCCGCTCGCCGACATCCTCAAGCTGCTGACCAAGGAGCAGTTCCGCCCGACCACGTCGATCGGCTTTTTGTTCGCGTTCGCGCCGGTGATCTCGATCCTCACGGCCGTCGCCGCGTTCGCGCTGATCCCGTTCGGCAACGTCCAGCACATCTTCGGCAAGCCGGTCGGGCTGTACGGGGTGGACGTCTCGATCGGGCCGCTCTACCTGTTCGCGTTCGGCGCGATCGCCTTTTACGGGGTGATGCTCGGCGGCTGGGCCTCGGGCTCGAAGTACTCGTTCCTCGGCGCGATGCGCGGCGCCGCCCAGCTGATCTCCTACGAGGTCTCGCAGGGCCTGGCGCTGGTCGGCGTGGTCATGACCGCACAGACGCTCTCGCTGACAGGCATCGTCTATGCGCAGGAGGGGATGTGGTACATCGTGCCGCAGTTCTTCGGCTTCCTGATCTTCCTCACCGCCTCCTTTGCGGAGATCAACCGCGCCCCGTTCGACCTAACGGAGGCCGACGCCGAGCTGGTCGGCGGCTACAACACCGAGTTCGGCGGCGGGCGCTTCGCCTCCTACTACTTCGCCGAGTACCTCAACGTGCTGGTCGTCTCCGGGATCGTGACCACCGTGTTCCTCGGCGGCTGGCTGCTGCCGTTCGGCATCCACCCGCCCGGGTGGGTCGACCCGTTCGTGGTGCTGTTCAAGATGGGCCTCTTCACCTTCTTCTTCATCTGGGTCCGCGCCACGCTGCCGCGCCTGCGCTACGACCAGCTGATGTCCTTCGGTTGGAAGGTGCTGCTGCCGCTGGCCACGCTCAACGCCTTGGTGACCGCCGTGCTCGTGGTGGTGACGCACTGATGTCCACGCCCGCCACGCCGCCCACGCCACCCACGCCTCCGCAGCCGACGCCGCAGACCCCGGCCCCCTCCACTGCAAGTGCCACCGCCAGCCTCAACGTCACGGCGTGGAGTCCGGGCGAGGACGTGATCGTGGTCAGCCGCACGCCGGCGCCCGGGCCGGCGCGCAGCACGTGGCGCACGTTCGGCGAGACCGTGCGCGGTCTGTTCACCGTCTTGGGCCGCATGCGCGAACCGGTTGTCACGGTGCAGTACCCCGAGGAGAAGACCCCCGTGTACCCCCGCTTCCGCGGCCGCCACAAGCTGCACAAGTTCGAGGACACCGGCCTGGAGAAGTGCGTCGGCTGCTCGCTGTGCGCCGCCGCCTGCCCCGCCGACTGCATCCGCGTCGTGGCGGCGGAGAACACGCCTGAGAATCGGGTGTCCCCGGGCGAGCGCTACGCCGCCGTGTACGAGATCAACATGTCGCGCTGCATCTTCTGCGGCTACTGCGAGGTCGCCTGCCCGTTCGACGCGATCACGATGGGCCACGACTACGAGCTCTCCGACTACTCACGCTCGGACCTGATCTTCACCAAGGAGATGCTGCTCGCCGAGCCACTGGAACGCACGCCGCTGCGCAGGGAGGGCGAGTGATGAGCCAACCGAGGATCGGCCGGTGAGCACTCTTTTCTTCTTCCTCGCTGCTTTTGGGGCGATTGCTGGGGCAATCGGGGTGATTGCTCTGCGCGACCCATTCTTCTCCGTGCTTTCGCTCGTCGCCCACCTGCTCTCGCTGGCGATCCTGTTCCTGCTGCTGCGCGCCGAATTCGTCGCCGCCGCGCAGGTCGTCGTGTATGCCGGCGCGGTGATGGTGCTGTACGTGTTCGTCGTCGCCTACGTCGGCGAGGCCGACGAAGCCATCGGCGCCCGCCTGCGGCGATCGGGTTCCCACCCGCCCGGGGCCAACATGCGCCTCGCTGCTGCGGTACTCGGCGGTGCGCTGCTGGTGGAGCTGCTGATCGCGCTGCTCGGATCCGGGCTGAAGGCGATCGAAGGGTACGGCGCGGGCTACACGCCGGGGCCGCATGCGTACGGCACCCCCGCCTATATCGGCAACCTGCTGCTCACCCGCTTCCTGCTTGCCTTCGAGATAGCGTCCTTCCTACTGCTGATCGCCGCCGTCGGCGGCGTCGTGCTCGCCCGGCGCCGCGGCGGGCTGGAGGAGGAGCCCGGGGAGGGAGAGCGTGAGCTCACACCGCTGGAGCTACTACGCCCGCAGGGCACCGGCACAATGGCCGAGGGGGTCACCGGGCTCGCGTTTGCGGCTGCGCACTCGGGCAGCGCCGAAGAGGAAGCGAAGGGAATCGCCAGGAGCCGTCGCACGCCCGTCGCCGTCGGCGCTCCCCAGCAGGATGACGCGCGTGACTCGGAGGGGGAGGACGGCTGATGAGCATCGCCTGGTACCTCGCCGTCTCGGCGATCATCTTTGCGCTCGGTGCCGTCGGCGTGATCGTGCGGCGCAACCCGCTCGTGGTGCTGCTGTGCCTGGAGCTGATGCTCAACGGCGCCAACCTCTCGTTGATCGCGTTCGCGCGCATGTGGGGCAACGGCGACGGGCAGATCCTCGCGCTGATCGTGATGACGGTCGCCGCCTGTGAGGTGTGCATCGGCCTCGGCATGATCGTCGCGATCTACCGCCGCCGGCTGCCAATCGATGTAGATGAGATGCGAGAGCTTCAAGGATGATCCTGAACCCGCATGGCGGCGCTGGGCTGCGTCCTCGGTCGCTCGTGTGCAAAGCACACTTCGCGGGGCGGGCGGGTCTTCGATCTTTTGCCCAGCTTGCCCTGCGTGCCCAGGATGCGCTTATTGCAGGAGAGAAGAGCGAATGAGCGCGACGACGTTCGGCTGGCTGGTGCTGCTGTTCCCGCTGCTGGGAACGCTCGTGATCGGCTTCGGCTTCCGCGTGCTGCCAGGCCGGGCCGCGGGGTGGATCGGCACGGCGGCGATTGGCCTTGCCTTCCTCGCCGCGCTCGGGGCGTTGCTCGAGCTGCAGGGCCACGCCCCCTCCGGCCGTGAGCTGAACTCCTCGCTGTGGAGCTACGCGGTGACGGTTGGGATCGACGCGCACGTCTCGATCCTCGTCGACCCGCTGTCGGTCTACATGATCCTGGTCGTCACCGGGATCTCGACGATGATCCACCTGTACTCGGTCTCATACATGGAGGAGGATCGCGGCTTCGCGCGCTACTTCGCATACCTCAACTTCTTCGTCTTCTCGATGCTGCTGCTGGTACTCGCCGGCAACTTCCTGCTGCTGATCGTCGGCTGGGCGTTCGTCGGCGCCGCCTCCTACCTGTTGATCTCCTTCTGGTACCGGCGTACCACCGCCACGCGCGCGGGAATCAAGGCGTTCGTGATCAACGTGGTCGGCGACGTCGGGCTGGTGCTCGGCACCTACTTCATCTTCAAGCACACCGGCACGCTGGAATTCACGAAGGTGTTCGCGCGCGCGCCGCACGTGTTCACCTCGGGCGAAGCCGACATCACCGCCGGCTGCCTGCTGCTGCTCGTCGGCGCCGCCGCCAAGTCCGCCCAGATTCCGCTGCACACCTGGCTGCCCGACGCGATGGAGGGCCCCACCCCCGTCTCCGCGCTGATCCACGCCGCGACGATGGTCACCGCCGGCGTGTACCTGATCGCGCGCATGCACACGCTGTTCGAACTCGCCCCGGCCGCGCAGGACACCGGCGCCATCATCGGCGCGCTCACGTTGCTGATCGCGGGCACGATCGCGCTCGTGCAGACCGACATCAAGCGCGTGATCGCCTACTCCACGATGTCGCAGATCGGCTACATGATCATGGGCGTCTCGGTCGGTGCCTACGCCGCCGGGCTGTTCCACCTGATGACCCACGCCTTCTTCAAGGCGCTGCTGTTCATGGGCGCCGGCTCGATCATTGGCGCGATGTCCGGCGAGCAGTCGCTGGAGAAGATGGGCGGCTTCCGCAAGGCGCTGCCGTTCACGTTCGCCTGCTTCGTGATCGGTGGCCTCGCGCTCTCCGGTATCCCCCCGTTCTCCGGCTTCTTCTCCAAGGACGAGATCCTGCTCGTCACGGCCGAGCGCGGCGGCTGGCACTGGGCGCTGTACGCGATGGGCTACCTCGGCGCCTTCCTCACCGCGATCTACACCTTCCGCATGATCTTCCGCGCCTTCTACGGCGACCCCGTCGCTGAGGCGCGCGAGCTCGAAGGCGGCCACCTCCACCACGCCGAGGTGCCCACCAACCCGGCCAACGGCGAAGTCGAGGACACCGACGTCGGCTTCCCCGGCCCCCACCACACGATCGCCGAGCGCGCGCTGCCGATGCGCGTCGCGATGAGCGTGCTCGCGGTCGGGGCGATCGGCGCCGGGCTCGTGCAGATCCCCGGCGTGGACGACGTGGTCGTCGACTTCCTGCGGCCCACGTTCGCCACCTCGCCGCTGTACGAACCCCACACCCGCGACGGGCTGTTGATCTTCGGGCTGTGCCTCGGCACGGTGCTCGGCCTCGCCGGGATCGCGATCGCCTACCGCATCTGGGTCAAGGAGCCGGCGATCGCCGTCCGGGCGCGGGCGCGGTTCGGCGCCGTGTACGAGCTGCTGTGGCACAAGTGGTACTTCGACGAGGCGATCGACCTGCTGATCGTGCGTCCCGCCGCCGCCGCCGGGTGCTGGGCGCGCGGCACCTTCGAGCGCGTGTTCGTCGACGGCACGCTGATCGGCGGCACCACCGGCGTCGTGCGCGCCGGCTCGGCCGCGGTGCGCGCCGTGCAGAGCGGCTTTCTGCGCTACTACGCCGCGCTGCTGCTGCTCGGCGTCGGGGCGGTCGGCCTCTACTTCCTGCTCCAATCCTGATGCCGGCGCTCTCGATCCTGATCTGGTTGCCCCTCGCCGCCGGCGTGCTGGGCGCGCTGCTCTCACGCCTGGACGAGGAGCTGCCGGCTCACATCGCGCTGCTCGGCTCGGCCGGCGCGCTGGCCCTGTCGATCGGCTACATCGCCGACTACCATGCCGGCGGCGGCCTGCAGCACGTCACCAACGTCGTGTGGATCGCCGCGCTCGGCATCCACTACAAGCTCGGCGTCAGCGGGCTGAACGTCTTCCTCGTGGGACTGACCACGCTGCTGTTCGCGGCGGCCACCCTGTCGCTGGCCGTGCGCAAGGAAGCGCTGAAACCGGAGCGCCCGGCGCTCTTCTTCTTCCTCTTCACGCTCGCCGAGTCCGCCGTGCTCGGGGCGTTCCTCGCGCAGGACCTCGCGCTGTTCGTCGCGCTCTTCGACCTGATGCTGATCCCCTTCTACTTTCTCGTGGGGATCGACTGGCAGCCAGGGACCTCCACCGCGAGCGCTCCCGCGGCCGGCGCGGGCGAGCACCCGGGCGCCGCCGGCGAGCATGCCGCGGCGCGTCCGGACCGCGTGAAGGCGACACAGAAGCTCGTGATCTACACGCTGGTGGGCTCGTTGTTGATGCTCGCGGCGGCGATCGCCGCCGGCGTGCTCGCCTCAGAACAGCACGGCACGCCGATCACGTTCGTGCTCTCCTCGCTGCACGCGCTGCCGCTCAGCACCGGCTCGCAGGAGTGGATCTTCCTCTGCTTCGCCGCCGCCTTCCTGGTGAAGATGCCGGCCTTCCCGCTGCACGGGTGGATGCCCGACGGGTATCGCGCGATGCCGATCGAGGTGCTGATGGTGTTCTCGGGCGTGCTCTCGAAGGTCGGCGCCTACGGCTTCCTGGCGATCGTGCTGCCGCTGTTCCCGCGCGCCGCCGTGCACTTCCAGACCTTGATGCTGCTGATCGCGCTCGCCTCGATCCTGTACGGGTCGGTGATGGCCTTCACGCAGACCGACGTGCGCCTGATCGCCGGCTTCTCCTCGGTGGCGCAGCTCGGCTTCATCACGCTCGGGATCTTCGCGCTCAATCCGCAGGGCGCCCAGGGGGCGCTGTTGCAGATGGTCAACCACGGCCTCGTGGTGGCACCGCTGTTCTTCATCATCGCGTTGCTCGCGCAGCGCGCCGGGGGCTCGGAGGACATCAGAGACCTCGGCGGCCTCGCCTTCCGCGCGCCGGTGCTCGCCACGCTCTTCCTGATCGTCGCGTTCGCGACGCTGGCGATGCCCGGCTCAGCCAACTTCGTGGGCGAGTTCCTGATCCTGCTGGGCGTCTTCAAAGCGAAGCTGGTCATCGCGATCATCGCCTTCAGCGGCGTCGTGATGGCAAGCGTGTACGCGCTGCGCCTGTTCATCCGCGCGATGCACAACCGCGTGCGCGAGGGCGTCGACCGATCGGAGATCGGCCAGCGTGAGATCGCGCTGCTCGACTCCGCCGTGCTCGTGCCGCTCGTGGCCGTGATCCTCTTCTTCGCCGTCTACCCGCAGCTGGCGCTCAGCCGCAGCGAAGGATCGGTGAAGGCAGCGGTGGCGGCATCCCAGCGGCTTTCGAGCCCTCAATTCGTAGCCGCCGCTCACATAGAGCAGCTCGGCGCCAAGATCGACAGGCTGATAGCCCAATGTGAAGCGGCATCCGGCAAACACGGATGTGTCATCCACGGCAGCCAACCGAACACATCCGTGTACGAGGCCCGCCGATGAAATACGTGCCCTACTTCTCCCCGCCCGCGGCCACCGTCCACCTCAAAGGCCCCCCTGTCAACTTCGCCGGCCTGTCGCCGCTGATCGCGCTGCTCGGCGGTACCGCGGTGGTGCTGCTCGTCGGCCTGCTGCGCTCCCGGCGCGTGCGCGAGCAGCTGGTGCCCGCGCTTGCGCTCGTCGCACTCGGGGCGGCGGCCGGCCTGACGATCTGGCAGTGGGACGAAGGGAAGTCGATCCTCTCCGGCGCGCTGCGGATCGACGATCTCGCGCTGATGCTCAACCTGATCCTGGTCGCCGGCGGCGCCGCGACGGTGCTGCTGGCGTGGCGCTCGCTCGCCTCCAAAGAAGCCGGCCACGGCGAGTTTCACGCGCTGCTGCTCACCTCGATCGCGGGGATGTCGCTGCTGGCGGCGGCGCAGAACACGGTCGCGCTGTTCATCGGCCTGGAGCTGCTGTCGATCCCTCTGTACGTGCTGTGCGCGACCGAAATGAAACGCGAGCACTCGCTGGAGTCGGGGCTGAAGTACCTGATCATCGGCTCGGTCGGCTCGGCGACGCTGCTGTACGGGATCGCGCTGATCTACGGCGCCACCGGTGCTACCGACTTCGGCGCGATCGCGGCGGCGATCACCAGCAAAGGCCTCGCCACCAATGTGCTGCTGCTGACCGGCATCGCGCTGTCGGTTGCCGGCCTCGCCTTCAAGGCCTCGGTCGCCCCCTTCCACCAGTGGACCCCCGACGTCTACGAGGGCGCGCCCACACCGGTCACCGCGTTCATGGCGGTCGCCACGAAGGTCGCCGCGCTCGGCGTCTTCCTGCGCTTCTTCGACGTCGCGCTGCTCGAAGCCCAGAGCAGCTGGGGCCCGGCGGTAGCGACGCTCGCGGCGATCACGATCATCGTCGGCAACGTCGGCGCGCTCGGGCAGTCCTCGCTGAAGCGGATGCTCGCCTACTCCTCCGTGGCGCAGGCCGGTTACATGCTCGCCGGCGTCGTCGTCGCCACCCAGCTGGGGGTGCGCGCCACGGTCTTCTACCTCGCCGTCTACCTGTTCATGAACATGGCCGCGTTCGCGGTGATCGTCGCCCGCGAGCGCGCCACCGACCTCGGCGACAGCACCCGCGCACTGGCGGGCCTCGGCCGCGAGCAGCCGTTCCTCGCGTGGCCGATGACGCTCGCGATGCTCGGCCTCGCCGGGATCCCCGCCACCGCCGGCTTCATGGGGAAGTTCTACCTGATCGACGCGGCCGTCTCCGGCGGCTACACCTGGCTGGGGATCGTGATCGTGGTCGGCTCGATGATCTCGCTCGGCTACTACCTGCCGGTGATCGCCGCGATGTGGATGCGCGAGGTACCCGGCGAGGAGAGTGCGCCCGGCGAGTCGCCGCGGTCCACCGGAGACGCCCCGGCCGCGGGCTCCCCGCCGCTGCCCGCGATCGCCGGCGGCTCCGCGGAGCTCGACCCGCCAACCGGGCCCGCGTCCTCCCGCCCGCCCGCGGCCCAGCCCGAGGTCCTGCTCGTCGCGCTCCTCGCCGGCGCCGCCATACTCTTCTTCGGGATCCTCCCGCAGCCGCTGTTCGACCTCGTGCGCCACGTGGGCAGCGGGCTCGGGCTGTTCTGAGGACTACCCCTCGCCGGCATCCGCTTGCTCGTTCGTAAGGGCAACGTGATCGTCCCGCGGCCCCGCCTCGTGGATCGCGGCGATCGCGGCGATCGCGGCGTCACGGTCCTCCTCGGGATGCAGATGGCGATCGAAGCCGGTCAGCTCGAGCACGCGCCATGCGCCTGAGCCCGGCGCACAGATCACGCGCAGCATCTGCCCGCGCCTGTGCAGCCGGCGACGGAGCCTGAACAGGACGCCGATCGTGGCGCTGTCGATGTACGTCGCGCGGCTCAGGTCCACCACCACGCCCAGCGCCTGGTTGGAGAGCCCGTGCGCCGCGCCTTCGAGGGCGCCGACATTCGACACATCGACCTCCCCGACAACCGCAACGACCCGCACGCCCTCCCGCTCGCCACGCTCGATCTCCGCGAGCGCGGTGGTCGCAACTCCCGGAGTGAGCCGCTCAGCGCTGCTCATCGCCGTTGGGCGCCTTGCTCATGCGCACGGTCGTGCCAGAGGATGCCCGCTCGACATCCACCGCATCCATCAGCTGCTCGATCATGCCCAGCCCCCGCCCCCGCCGCGATCCGCGCGGCTGGCGCCAGCGACCGGAGTCCGACACCTCGATCACCACCTCGCCCGCCGTGCGCTCGGCGTGCACGCGGAAGGTGTAGCCGGGCTCGGGGCCGTAGGCGTGCTCCACCGCGTTGGAGCACACCTCGCTCACCGCCAGCTTGATCGCGAAGACGTCGTCACACCCACCGCCCGTCTCCGCCAGCCAGTGCTCGACGCGATGCCGCGCCACCGGCACCGACGCCGGCTCCGCGGGGAGATCGAGCTCGAGCGCTCCCGACGCACCCACGCCCGCCAGCCTCACCGCCAGCAGCGCGATGTCATCCTCTGCATCCCCTCCCCTGATCGCGCGGTCGAGCACGTGTGAGCAGAGTTGCTCGAGATCGGCCGGTCCCGTGCCGAGCGCCTCGCGCAGGCGCTCCAGACCCACGTCGATCGCCTCGCCGCGACGCTCCACCAGCCCGTCGGTGTACAGCAGCACGGTGCTGCCCGTGTCAAGCTCCCCCTCCCACTCGCTGAAGTCGATCCGCTCTTCGGCGCCCAGCGGGGGGTCGTTGTGGTGTTCGAGAAAGCGCGTCTCGCCGTCGGCGCCCATCAGCAGGGGCGGCAGATGGCCGGCGCTCGCGAAGCGCACGTGAGCACCGTCCTCGGACACCACCATGTACAGCAGGGTCGCCACCATCTGGGCGCGGTGCGTGCTGGTGACGAGCGCGTTCAACGACCCCGCCACGCCGGCGGGGGAGCTCGGGTTGGCTACTGCATACGCGCGCAGCGCGGCGCGCAGCTCCCCCATCAGCGTCGCCGCCTGCACCCCATGCCCGACGACGTCGCCGATCACCAGACCGATGCCGCCGTCCGGCAGCTCGATCGCGTCATACCAATCTCCACCGACCTGCGCGAGACGCTCGCTCGGTCGGTAGCGCGCGGCCATCGCCAGCGCCGGCACCTCGGGCAGCCGATCGGGCAGCAGATGGCGCTGCAGCGTGCTGGCGATCGCCTCGGCTTGCGCGCGGGCGCGTGCCTCGCGTACGCGCTCGCCGCGCTCCCGCTGCAACGCCACGAACACCGCCACCTTGCTGCGCAGCACATCCGGGTCGAACGGCTTGACGACGTAGTCCACCGCACCGGCGGCGTACGCCCTGAAGACCTGCTCGACGTCCTCGGCGTGGGCGGTGAGGAAGATGATCGGGACGTGGCGCGTGCGTGCCCGCGCGTTGATGTAGGACGCGGTCTGCAATCCATCCAGTCCCGGCATCCGCACATCCAGCAGGATCACCGCGAACTCTTCGCGCAGCAGCCGGCGCAGGGCCTCCTCGCCGCTGCGCGCGCTCACCATCCGCTGCCCGAGTGGCTCCAGCACGGCGCGCAGCGCGCGCAGGCTGCTCTCGTCGTCGTCCACCAGCAGGATGCTGGTCGCCGCGGGTGCGGGCTCGGGCTCGGGCGCAAGCGGCAGGGAGGCCTGCGCAGACGCCGACCGCTCCCCGGCGCCGGCGCTGGCCTCCACGGATGTCACGGTCCCAGCCACGTGCCGATCAGCGACAGCAGCCGCTCGGGCTCGACCGGCTTGGTGATGTAGTCGGAGGCTCCCGCCGAGAGGCTGCGCTTGCGATCGCCCTCCATCGCCTTCGCCGTGACGGCGATGATCGGCAGCTCACGCAAACCGCGCGTCTGGCGGATCGCGGCGATCGTCTCGTTCCCGTCCATGTCCGGCATCATGATGTCCATCAGGACGATGTCCACGTCGGGGTGGCGCTCCAGCGTCGCGAGCGCCTCCTTGCCGGTCTCGCCGAAGACGATCTCCATGCCGCGGTCCTCCAACAGGCTCGCGAGCGCGAACAGGTTGCGCACGTCGTCGTCCACGATCAGCACCTTCCTGCCGGTGTGCTCGCCGCCGGCCGAAACGGGGATACTCGCCTGCTGGGCGTATCCCACGGCTTCGGTCGCCGAAGCGCCGCGCGCCGCGCTCCCCTCCGCGGGCCGGGCCGCGCCCGGCGCGAGGAGGTCGGCGCCGTCGGCGAGCACCGGAACAGACGCCAACGCGGTGGGCGCCGGATCGTCGCCGAGCGCCGGCGCAGAGGCCGACGCAACGGGCGCCGGGGCGCGCTCGGTGGGAGCCGCCGAGGACGGCGAGGTGGGCGAGTAGCCCGTCTCCCCCGGGCGCAGATCGAACGTGTCCGCCGCCGGCCGCGGGTAGCTGAGCGGCAGCACCAGGGTGAAGATCGTGCCCTCTCCGACGGTGCTCGACACTTCGATCTCGCCACCGAGCGCACGCGCCAGCTCGCGGCTGATCGACAGGCCGAGGCCGGTGCCGCCGTACTTGCGACTGGTCGTGCCGTCGGCCTGCTGGAAGGCCTCGAAGATCACCTGCAGCTTGTCTGGGGGAATGCCGACGCCGGTGTCGGACACCGCGAACGCGATCCGCCCGCCGGCCCGGCGTTCGACACTCAGCGTGACCCCGCCCTCCTCGGTGAACTTGAAGGCGTTGGAGAGCAGGTTCCTGAGCACCTGCTCCAGGCGCTGCTCATCGCTGACGATCGTCGCCGGCAGCGCGGGGTCGGCGTCGATCGTGAAGCGCAGTCCTTTATCGGCGGCGATCGGGTCGAACGTGCTCGTGACGTACGCCTGCACGTCGGCGACGCTCACCAGGTCGGGGAGGATCTCCATCTTGCCGGCTTCGATCTTCGACAGGTCGAGGATGTCGCTGATCAGTTGCAGCAGGTCGGCGCCGGCGGTGTAGATCGTGCGCGCGAACTCCAGCTGCTTCGCGCTGAGGTTGCCGTGCTCGTTCTCCAGCAGCAGCTTGGAGAGGATCAGCAGGCTGTTCAGCGGGGTGCGCAGCTCGTGCGACATGTTGGCGAGGAACTCCGACTTGTACTTGGAGGAGAGCGCCAGCTGCGCGGCCTTCTCCTCCAGGCCGAGGCGCGCGAGCTCGATCTCGCGATTCTTGGTCTCGATGTCGAGGTTGCGATCCTCCAGCAGTGCCGCCTTCTCCTGCAGCTCGTCGTTGGCGCCCTGCAGCTTGTCCTGCTGGGACTGCAGCAGCTCCTCGGATGCCTTCAGCGATTGCGCCTGCTGCTCGAGCTCGGCGTTGGAGCTTTTGAGCTCCTCCTGGCGGCGCTGCAGCTCCTCGGACTGGGTCTGCAGCTCCTGGGTGAGCGACTGCGACTGCTGCAGCAGCTGCTCGGTGCGCATGTTGGCCATGATCGTGTTGAGCACCACGCCGAGCGTCTCCATCAGCTGCTCGAGGAACGTGCGGTGGACCTCGTTGTAGGTCTGCAGCGAGGCGAGCTCGATCACGCCCAGCACCTGTTCCTCGAACAGGATCGGCATCACGATGATGCTCGCGGGCGGCGCCGAGCCGAGGCCCGAGGTGATCGAGATGTAGTCGGCGGGCGCTTCGGTGATCAGGATGCTCTTGCGCTCGACCGCCGCCTGCCCGACCAGCCCCTCGCCCAGCTCGAAGGTGTTGGAGATGTTCTTGCGCTGCTGATACCCGTAGCTTGCGATCAGGCGCAGGCGCGTCTTTGCGCCCTCGCCGTCGGGCAGCTCGGCTAGGAAGAAGGCGCCGTGCTGCGCGGAGACGGTGGGGGTCAGCTCGGACATGATCAGCTGCGTGACGGTGCCCAGCTCGCGCTGGCCCTGCATCAGGCCGGAGATGCGCGCGAGGTTGGTCTTCAGCCAGTCCTGCTCCTCGTTGCGCTTGGTCGTGTCCCGGAGGTTGGCGATCATCTGGTTGATGTTGTCCTTCAGCTCCGCCACCTCGCCCTGCGCCTCGACCGCGATCGTGCGGGTCAGGTCGCCCTGCGTCACGGCCGTGGAGACCTCGGCGATCGCCCGCACCTGCGTGGTGAGGTTGCCCGCCAGCTGGTTGACGTTCTCGGTCAGCCCGCGCCAGGTGCCCGACACGCCCTGCACCTCGGCCTGACCGCCGAGCTTGCCCTCGGTGCCGACCTCGCGCGCCACGCGCGTCACCTCATCCGCGAACGAGGAGAGCTGATCGACCATCGTGTTGATCGTGTTCTTCAACTCCAGGATCTCGCCCTTCACATCGACCGTGATCTTCTGCGAGAGGTCGCCCTGCGCGACCGCCGTCGTCACCTGCGCAACGTTGCGCACCTGATCGGTCAGGTTGGAGGCCATCCGGTTGACGGAGTCGGTCAGGTCCTTCCAGGTGCCCGACACGCCCTTGACCTTTGCCTGGCCGCCGAGCTTGCCCTCGGTGCCGACCTCGCGCGCCACGCGCGTCACCTCATCCGCGAACGAGGAGAGCTGATCGACCATCGTGTTGATCGTGTTCTTCAACTCCAGGATCTCGCCCTTCACATCGACGGTGATCTGCTGGGAGAGGTCGCCCTGCGCGACCGCCGTGGTCACCTGCGCGATGTTGCGCACCTGATCGGTCAGGTTGGAGGCCATCCGGTTGACGGAGTCGGTCAGGTCCTTCCAGGTGCCCGACACGCCCTTGACCTTTGCCTGGCCGCCGAGCTTGCCCTCGGTGCCGACCTCGCGCGCCACGCGCGTCACCTCGGCCGCGAACGAGGAGAGCTGATCGACCATCGTGTTGACGGTGGTGCCGATCCGCAGGAACTCGCCCTTCACCGGCTGCCCCTCGATCTTCAGCGCGATCTTCTGCGAGAGGTCGCCCTCGGCGACGGCCATGATCACGCGCGCGACCTCGGTGGTGGGCCGCACCAGATCGTCGATCAGCGCGTTGACCGAGTCGATGCTCGTCGCCCACGCCCCGCTGGCGTCGGCGAGCGCCGCCCGCTCGGTCATGCGCCCCTCGCGACCGATGATGCGCCCGACGCGCACCAGCTCCTTGGCCATGCGCTGGTTGGTCGCCGCCAGTTCGTTGAACTCCGCCGCGATCTCCCCCAGCAGGCCTCGGCGGCGGGTGCTCAACCGCGCCGAAAAGTCGCCTGCTCGCACCGCCTGCAGCGCCGCAAGCAGGTCTTCCAGCAGCGCATCCTCCGACTCGCGCGCCCGTCGCGGGGCAGCTGGCTCGGCGTCCACGCTCGCGCCACCCGAAACGAGCGCTGCATCGCCGTTGACACCGCCAACGCCCGGTCCCTCCTCCTCTCTCGCCCTCCCACGCGCCTGTCGCCGGGCGGTCGGTGCCGCAGCCATCTCGCTCCCTCTCATGTGTGCTCGCGCCTGCCTCGTCCCTGGGTTTCGACGCCCGCGTCCAGCGCTGATGCCGAGCCCGATTCAGCTGCTGTCTACCCGCTGCGATGCGTGCCCAAACAGGCAGTCGTCAAGTGACGGGACGGGTCGCTTTTCAGGAGTAGTACGCCAGCCAGGCAAACAGGCTGGTCGTGCCCGCCATCGTGCGGAACATCCCGGGCAGCGTCTGCGAGTCTCTGATCGGACCGCCCCACCAGCTGCCGAGCCACAGGCCATCCCCGATCGTCGCGTGCTGGGCGGCCGCGGTGGCGTTGGCCTGCCCCACTTCCAGCCAGTGGTCCTCGCCGACGGCCTTGCCGTAGGCCATCATCCACTCCATGAAGATCGAGTCGTACAGCGGCGCGAAGTTGTACTCGACGCCGTAGATCTCGGTCATCGAGCGCGCCTGCGCAGCGGAGTGCGCGCAGTAGTCCTGATCGCCGGTCGCCCCGCAGAGCAGGTACTGGGCGTAGATCAGCGGCCCCTCCACGTAGTCGATCACGGTGCTGCCGGGGCCGCCGCTCAGGTAGAGACCGTGGAAGCCGATGTCGTGCGCATTGCCCCAGTCGATGAACATCCGCACCTCGTCGAGCTGGTGGGTCTGGTGGTCGATCCCGTACAGCAGCATCCCCAGCAGACTGTTGGAGGCCAGTGCCTCGCCGGCGTGGTAGGGGTGGTCGGTGTTCCACCACATGCCGCCGCCCGCGGCGTCCCAGCCCTGCGTGGCGGCGAAGTTGAAGGCGCGCTGCGCGTCGCGCAGGTAGCGGCGCTCGCCAGTCGCTTTGTAGGCGTCCACGAACGCCACACCCAGCCAACCGTTGTCGTCGAACCACGCCTCCGCGCCGCGGTAGCGGTCGCCCGGGTAGGGGGCATACCCGTTGAGGTAGGGGTTCCAGTAGCGCTCGGAGGCGTGGCCGAAGCGGTCCACCTGCGCCCGGTGCCCCGGGGAGGGCGCCGCCAAATCGAGCGCGTCCACCGATTCGAACATGCGCACATCGCCCCAGATCGTCAGCAGCGGGTATTCGCCCGTGCAGTGCAGGTACTCGCAGTACCAGCCCCCCGAGCGCCACGCCTCGCTCTGGTGCTCCCCTTGTTCGGCCAGCGCCATGTAGTTCAGCGGCTGCGCCGGTTGCGAGGCGGCCAGGGGCGGCGCCGTGGCGACGCCGGCGGCAAGCGTCAGCGTCATGGCTAAGGCGATGAGCGCGCGAGCGATCACACCACCGTATCGACGGCTCGCCCCGCAGGGGTTAGGATCGTGTCACCGGGCGGCCACTTGGAGTGGTAGTGGGATCGTCCGCGCGAGTGGGCAGCATGCCGCGCGGGTGGGGGCGGGGCATCCTACCCCGCCTCCAGGGCCACCGACCTACCCCGTATCCGCGCCGGCGGATCGCGCGGCCGCTTCGGCCAGCTCCAGCTGGCGCTCGACGAGGTCGAGGCCCGCGTCCCAGAAGCCCGGGTCGGTCAGGTCCACATCGACGATCTTGCCCAGCTCCTCGGGGCTGCGCGAGCCGCCCGCGGCTAGCAGCTCCAGGTATTGCGCCACGAAGTCCGCGCCGCGCTGCTCGTAGCGCTCGTACACCGACAGCGCCAGCAGCTGGCCGTAGGCGTAGGCGTACACGTAGCCGGGGGTGTTGATGAAGTGGGGGATGTACGACCACCAGCTGCGATACCCGTCGGTGATCTCCACCGAGTCGCCCAGCAGCTCCGCCTGGCTCTGCGTCCACAGCTCGCCGATGCGTTCCACCGAGAGCTCGCCCTGCTCGCGGCGGCCGGTGTGGACGAGCTCCTCGAAGCGGTTCATCGCCACCTGGCGGAACACCGTGGCGATGATGTCCTCGAGGTGCTCGGCCAGCAGCGCCAAACGCGACTGCGGCGTGGTGTCCTGGGCCAACAGGCGCCCGAACACGACCGTCTCGCCGAACACCGAGGCGGTCTCCGCCAGCGTCAGCGGCGTGCCCTGGTGGAAGATGCCCTGGCGCGCCGCCAGCGCGAAGTGCACGCCGTGGCCGAGCTCGTGCGCGAGCGTCAGCACGTCGCGTCGACGCGCGGTGTAGTTGAGCAGCACGTACGGGTGCGCCGAGGGCACCGCCGAGGCGCAGAAGGCGCCGCCGCGCTTGGCCGGGCGTACGGGCGCGTCGATCCAGCGCTCGGCGAAGAAGCGTCCGGCGAGCTGCCCGAGCTCGGGCGAGAAGGATGAGTAGCAGTCGAGCACCAGCTCGCGCGCCTGCGCATAAGTGAAGCTCACCTCGTCCTGCGTCACCGCCGCCATGCGGTCGTAGTCCGCGAGGCGGTCGATCCCCAGCAGCCCCGCCTTCAGCCGGTACCAGCGGCGAGCCAGCTCATAGCGGCCGCGCACCGCCTCGATCAGCGCCGCCACCGACTCGTCGCTGGCCTCGTTAGCGAGGTTGCGCGCCGCCAGCCAGTTGGGGTAGCGGCGCAGGCGGTCGTCAACCGACTTGTCCGCCAGCAGCGTATTGAGCACATACCCGCGCGTGCGCAACCCCGGCGCGAGCGCCGCGGTCACCGCCTCGGCCGCGGTGCGCCGCACCTCACGGTCGGGCAGCGCCAGGCGGCTGAGCGCCACGTCGAGGGCGACGCGCTCATCGTCCAGCTCGACCTCGATCGCCGAGGTCAGCTCCTCGAACAGCCGCGCCCACGCGCTCGCGCCGGTGAGCGACTTCTCGGTGAGGATCTTCTCCTCGGGTTCGGTGAGCAGGTGCTCGCGGTAGCGGCGCACGTTGCGCAGGTGGTGGCGACAGAAGTCGAGCTCCGCGCCGGCGAGCAGCTCCTCGGCGCGCTCCTGCGGCAGCGCCGCCCACTCCAGCTCGAAAAACAGCAGCGTCGTCTCGATCGCCGTCTCGCGCTCCTGCACAAGCTGCAGCAGCGCCCCGTTGGCCGGATTCGCCGTGTCGGTCGAGAAGCGCAGTCCCGCGTAGGTCCCCGCGCGCCCCACCAGCTCGTAGATCTCAGCCAGCTCGTGCATCGCCTGCGCGAGGCCCGTACCGTCCAGCTCGCCGAGCTTGCCTGCATAGCGCTCCGCGAAGCCCTGCGCGCTGGTCAGCGCGTCCTGCATCCTGCGCTCGACGCCGGCCTCGCCCTCGCCGTCCAGCAGCGGCTCGAGGTCCCAGGCGGCCTGCTCCAGCTCGGGGTCGGTGGGCTCGGTGGCGACTGTGGACATGGCCCGGCAGGATATCCATCGTCCGGGCGAAGCCCTAGCATCGCTCGCCCGATGCACGAGACGACCCCCACCGTTTTTCTGATCGCCCGCCCGTCGATCGACTTCGAGGGGATGCGCGCGTACCTGGAGGATGTGGGCGGGGAGTCGTGGCTGGAGCGACGCCTCGGCGAGGACGCCGCGCCCGAGGGCGAGGGCCATGGTTCCGAGCTGCAGGCAGGAATCAACGCGGGCGAACTGCTCCTGGAGTTCGGGGGCCGCGCCTGCTATCGCAGCTGGGAGCCGGGCCTGAACCCCAACGTCTCCAAGATCCGCACCGACCGGCGGGAGTATTTCGCCAACATCCTGCGCTCCGGCCACGGGAGCGTGCTGGAGCACGCCAGCTACTCGTTCGCGCTGCGCAACGTCTCACGAGTTTTCACCCACGAGCTCGTCCGCCACCGCGCCGGCTCGGCCTTCAGCCAGGAGAGCCTGCGCTACGTGCGCCTCACCGACATCGGCTTCCGCGTGCCGCCGGCGCTGGAGCCGGTGCGCGAGCAGGTGATCTCGATCGTGGAGCAGCTGGAGGAGTTTCAGGTGAGCGCCGCCGCCGAGCTCGGGATCGATCAGCAGGGGGTGCCGTTCCACGTCAAGAAGGAGGTCACCTCGGCGCTGCGCCGCCTCGCGCCGATCGGTCTCTCCACCGACATCGTGTGGAGCGCCAACGCCCGCACCCTGCGCCACGTGATCGAGATGCGCACGGCCGAGGGCGCCGAGGAGGAGCTGCGCCTCGTGTTCGACAAAATCGCCCGCCTCATGCAGGCTGAGGCCCCCAACCTCTTCCAGGACTTCGTGCGACAGGACGACGGGGCCTGGGTCCCCGAGAACCGCAAGGTCTGAGCGAAAAGCTACGTGTCCATCGTGCGCGTACGCCACGCGCCGAGCCCGAGGAAGACCACCAGCCAGGCCACGAGCACGATGAAGGCGACGCCGCCCGACATCGCGACCGTCGCGCCGTGGCCGCCTTCGGGAAGATGGATCGGGCTGTAGTGCGACACCGCCTGGCTGAGGAGGCCCCTGCGGGCGCTGCCCAGCGATTCGATGTTGGCAAGCACCGGACTGGCCACGATCTGCCATGCGATCAGGGCGATGATCGCCCCCGGCTTGGAGGTGGTCAGCGCCGCGAAGCCCACCGCCACCGCGCACAGCATCCCCGTGCTCAGCAGCATGAAGCCAAGGCCGTTGAGGATCAGCGACCCTTCGGGCGTGGGCAGGTTCCCCGCGAACACGAACGTGCCGAGCAGCAGCAACGCGTAGGCGGCGCCCACGACGGAGAAGCACATCGCCAGCGCCGCGGGGACGCGTGAGGCGAACAGCGCCACACGCGAGCGGCCGGTCACGACGAGGTCCCGGAAGACGCCGGCGGAGGCATCCCCCGTGCCTGCCTCCACGCCGATCAGCAGAGCCGCCAGCGGCCCGAACAGGAGCGCGATCACACGCAGACCGTCGTGGAAGTTGGACACACCGCCAGCCGGTCCGTACTTCTGCGGGTCAGAGGCATGCTGAATGGCCGCCACCACAAAGAAGATCAGCACTGGGCCGACCGCCAGCACGAGCGCCCAGATCAGCGTGCCGCGCTTCTTGCGCAGCTTCAGGAAGTCGGCGCCGAACATCTGCGCCGCGAGCGTGACGGGCGAGCCACCGGCGCCGCGTCCGGTGGGAGCAGGGGTTGCGGGCGAGACCGCGCTCATGCCCTCACCTCCTCCCGCTCCGCCGCGGGACGATCCGGCGGGGCGGCATCGAGCCGTGAGGTGACCTCGAGGAAGCGCTGCTCGAGGCTGTGGCGCACGGGCTCCAGGCGCATCACGGCGACGCCGGCACGCACGAGGCTCGCGTTCACCTGCGCCGCGCTCGAGGGATCGCCGCTCAACACCACGCGCAGGCCCTCGTCGCAGCGGCGGGCCTCGCGGACGAGCTCGCTGCCTTCGAGCGTGCCGAGCGCCAGCTCGACGTCGTCGACGCCGACGACCAGCTCGTTGCGGGCGCCCTCCCCACCGCGGGCAAGCTCAGCGATCGGGCCCTGCGCGATCACCTTGCCGCGGTCGACGATCGCCGCGTGATCGCAGATCTTTTCCACCTCGTCGAGCAGGTGCGAGGAGAGGAAGATGGTGCGGTTCTCCTGCTCGACCATCGCGCGAATCATCTCGCGGAACTCCTGGATGCCGCCGGGGTCGAGGCCGTTGGTCGGCTCGTCGAGGATCAGCAACAGCGGGTCGGCGAGCAGGCAGCGGGCGACGCCGAGGCGCTGGCGCATTCCGAGCGAGTACTTCTTGACCTTCTCCTCAGCGCGCTCGCCGAGGCCGACGCGGGCCAGCGCGGGGGCGATCCGCGCCTGCACCTCGGGGCCGCGCACCGCGGCGACGATGCGTAGGTTCTCGCGGCCGGAGAGGTTGGGGTGAAAGCGCGGCTCCTCGACGATCGCGCCGACGCGCCGCAGCGCCTGTCCGCGCTCGGCCGGCACCGGGCGCCCCAGCACCCGCATGCTCCCCGCGCTGGCGTGGGTGAGGCCGAGCAGCATGCGGATCATCGTCGTCTTGCCCGCGCCGTTGGGGCCGAGGAAGCCGAAGGCGCTGCCGCGAGGGACGTACAGGTCGACGCCGTCGATCGCCGCGCGTGCGCCGAAGCGCTTGGTCACGCCCTGAGTCTCGATCGCGGCGGCGGCCGACCCCTGGCTCGGGGAGCCGCCGTTGTCAGTTGGCATCGGCACGGTCGCTTCCTTTGTTCGAGGGCATGACGCGCCCACCCTTCGAATGCAGCGTCTATTGCGTCGCGGGTGGGCTTTCAGTATGGAGCCTTGCAGCCCAACATAAACGTCTCGTGAGAGAACTACGGACCTACGCCGCTACCCGTCCTCCTGCGCCTGCAGCTCGCGCACCCGCTCCTCCAGCTGCGAGGTCACTTCGGGGTCGCGCAGCGTGGTGACGTCGCCCAGGGCGCGGCCCTCGGCGATGTCGCGCAGCAGACGGCGCATGATCTTGCCCGAGCGCGTCTTGGGCAGATCGTCGGCCCAGATGATCCGCTTGGGACGGGCGAACTTGCCGATCCGCTCGGCGACCGTCGCGCGGATGCTCTCGACCTCGCGCTCGTCGCCCTCGAGCTCGCCCTGCAGCGTCACGAACGCCACGATCGCCTGGCCGGTGTCCTCGTCGTGCTGGCCGATCACCGCGGCCTCGGCGACGTCCGGGTGGGCGACGATCGCGGACTCGACCTCCGCGGTGGAGAGACGGTGCCCGGAGACGTTGACGACGTCGTCGATGCGCCCGATCACCCACAGGTAGCCGTCGGCGTCGCGGCGGGCGGCGTCGCCTACCAGGTAGGTCTCCTTGCCGAAGCGCTCGAAGTAGGTCTTGATGTAGCGCTCGTCCTCCTTGTAGAGGGTGCGCAGCATCGACGGCCACGGGCGGGTGAGCACCAAAAGGCCCTGGCCGTGCTCGATCGCGTAGCCGCCGGACTCGTCGTAGACCTCGGCCTCGACGCCGGGGAAGGGGTGCGTGCAGGAGCCCGGCTTGGTGGCGGTGATGCCGGGCAGCGGCGTGATCATGATCGCCCCGGTCTCCGTCTGCCACCAGGTGTCGACGATCGGACAGCGCCCGCCGCCGATCACTTTGTGGTACCACAGCCACGCCTTGGGGTTGATCGGCTCGCCGACCGTGCCCAGCAGCCGCAGTGTCGAGAGGTCGTGTCCGTTGGGCCATTGCGCTCCCCACTTGATGCAGGCGCGGATCGCCGTCGGCGCGCAGTAGAGGATGGTGACTCCGTAGCGCTCGATCAGCTCCCACCAGATGCCCCTGTTGGGATAGTCCGGGGCGCCCTCCCACATCACCGAGGTGGCGCCGTTGCACAGCGGGCCGTAGACGATGTAGGAGTGGCCGGTGACCCAGCCGACGTCGGCGGCGCACCAGTACACGTCGGACTCCGGCTTGAGGTCGAACACGTAGCGGTGGGTCGCCGACACGCCGGTGAGGTAGCCCCCCGTGGTGTGCAGGATGCCCTTCGGCTTGGCGGTGGACCCAGAGGTGTAGAGGATGTAGAGCGGGTGCTCCGCGTCCAGCGCCTCGGCTGGGCACTCGGCCGCCGCAGCGGCGAGGATCTCGTCGTAGTAGACGTCACGGCCCTCGCGCATCTGACAGGGCGTGCCCTTGCTGCGCACGACCACGATCTTCTCGAGCGTCTCGAGGTCGCCCATCACCTCGTCGACCCGATCCTTCACCGGCGCCGTCTTGCCCTTGCGGGCGGCGCCGTCGACGGTGATCAGCACCTTCGCCTCGGAGAACTCCATCCGCTCGCGCACCGCCTCCGCGGAGAAGCCGCCGAACACGACGTTGTGGGGGGCGCCGATGCGCGCACACGCGAGCATCGCGACCACCACCTCGGGGATCATCGGCAGGTAGATCCCCACGACGTCGCCGCGGCGGACTCCGAGATCCTTCAGCGCATTGGCAAAGCGCTCCACCTCCGCCAGCAGCTGCGCGTAGGTGATGTCGCGCTCCTGGCCCTCCTCGCCGCGCCAGTGGAAGGCGACACGCTCGCCTCGCCCCGCCAGCACATGGCGGTCGAGGCAGTTGTAGGAGGCGTTCAGACGGCCGCCGGTGAACCACTTGTAGAAGGGCGGGTTGGAATCGTCGAGCACCGTTTCCCACGGCTCGAACCAGTGCAGCTGCTTGGCCTGCCCCGCCCACCACGCTTGCGGGTCGCGTGCGGCCTGCTCGTACACCGCGGGGTCGGACAGCAGCGCCTGCTGGCGAAACTCGGGAGAGGGCTCGAACGTCTCCACCTCCAACAGCTCCGCTAGCTCGCGGTCGAGTGCCTCGCCCGAGACAGACGTCGGTTCAGTCGCCATCTCCGCCCCTCTGCTTTCTTTCTTCATTCAATCGCGTTTGCTCAAGGCACTATCACAAAACCGCCGGGGCACGCCTCAGCGGCATGCCCAACGGCACTGTCGCCACCAGAGTACGCCTCACTCGCGTTTGCCCAAGGGCACCACCGGCATCATCGTGCGTCCGAACGTCGAGTTGACCACTACCGCGAACGACGCATACCAAGCAGCCGCCGCGGTCGCGAGGCCGAGGTAGCCACCCCAGTGGGTGACGGTCGCGTGCGGGCCTACAGCGCCGATCGCCAGCAGGATGAAGGTGATCGTCAGCAGCACGAACACCGTCAGCACCGCCAGGTTGACGCGCAGCGCCGCCACCGTCATGTACGCGGTGAAGATCGCCCACGCCCAGAGGTACACGCCGATCGCGTGCCCGGCGTTGCCGCCGATCGACTTGGCGTAGAAGACGTTCAGGGCCCAGAACGAAATCCAGAAGGCGCCGAATGAGCAGAAGGCCACGGCGCCGAAGGTGTTGCCGGTGCGGAACTCCCACATGCCGGCGAGCAGCTGCACGACCCCGCCGTAGGCGAGGGCCAAGCCGAGTACGACCGGGAAGCCCTTTTCATCGACGAGGTTCGAATTGAACATCGAGAGCACGAACGTGGTCATCGCGAAGGCCGCCAAGCCCAGCGGCCCCGGGTCGGCCGGTTTCCACATGGCCCCCTGCATCACCTCGCCCGGGGGCGGATCGCGACGCGGAATCGACTGAACCGAGTCGGGACGATGAATAGATGCTGCCTCCATGAGACCCTCCCTCCAGCCAGCCCTCGTGGGGCGGCTCAGGACGCTTAACGGATCGTTGGAGAACGGGGAAGGGGGAATGTGACAATTCCCACGTTCTTAGGGATAGTTATTCCCGCTCGGGCGGAAACTCAATCATTCAGCTATCCCAACTGGCCCCGGCGCCGAGCCCCCGCAGGCCGAGCATTGTGGTGATTGCCTTCAGAACAGACCCAAACCCTTTACAAAATGAAGTAGAGGGTCCAGCAAAGAGTCCGGCTACCCGCGCGCACCCCGCTTGCGCCGGCGCTTGGAGCTCCCAGCGCGAGCGGGCTGCAGCGGCTCGGGCGCCACATCGCCACCTGCTCCGTTGGTGCCCCCCTTGAGGCTCGGCTGCGCGCTCGGCTGCGCCCGTCCACGGCGACCGCCCGCCCCGCCCGCGTCGCGTCGCGCGCGGACTTCGGCCGAGGAGGGCCAGGGGCGCGCTTCGCCGGCAGCCCACGCCGCGGGGTCGCCGCCCGGCCAGCGCCCCATCAGCAGGATGCCCGTGGTCACCATCCAGAAGGCCGGGATCAGCTGCTGCGCCTCCCCCAGCGCCAGGCCGAAGGGGGTGAAGGCGAGCAGCGCCGCGAAGATCCCGAGGTACATCGTCCAGCGGGCCATCAGGCCGGTGCGCGTGGCGCCCAGCATCACGATGACCATGCCCGCCGCCAGCGCCAGCCCGCCCAGCAGCCCCAGGTACTCGCTGACTTCCAGCACCGTGCTCTGGGTCAGCGCGTGGTTGACCGCTTCCGCGGTGAAATCGTGACCGCCTACGAAGTTGCGCGCGTTCAGCACCTGCGCGAGCGGGTGCGCGACCGACACGAACACCATCACCACTCCGCCGGCGAGCACGAGCGGCTGCGCGATCGAGCTCGTCTGCGGCCGGCGAAAGCGGACTGCGCCGAGCAGGAACAGCAGGACCAGGACGAGGAAGGCGATCGCCACCGCCTGCAGCAGGTTGCCCGCGATCAGGCCGAACGCGTGATGGTCGATGAACCGCACCTCGGCCGCACCCGGGCTCACCGCGGGGTTGGCTTCCCCACGTAGCGCCGGTGCCAAGCCCTGGATCGCGCCGACCGTCGGCAGCTGGCGCAGGGTCGTGCTCACGATCACGCCGCCCAGCAGGAAGAGCACGCCTCCCGCGATCGAGGGCACCCCGAGGCGGTTGCGGCGGTAGCTCTCGTGCTCGACCCGCGCGCGGATCAGCTTTTTGTCCGGCTTCCCGACCTGACCGGCCGGTTCCTCGTCGTTGTCACGGTTGCGGGGCATGGGGCAGGCCAGTCTACGGGGTAGTGAGCGAGAGGAGCCCGACCAACCGCACCACTCGCGGGGAAGGAGGGCCACGACCCAAACCGAGAGGCAGCGGCTGCGCGAGTCCCGGTTTCTTCGGCCGCCTGCGCCACCCTTTTGGACGCTAGGATGAGCGTCATGGAGAGCGGCGGTCTTGGAGACCTGTTCGGAGACCCCGATGAGCTGCAGCGGCGCTTGGCCGACTTCGCGATGCAGATGCAGGGCCAGCAGCGCCTCGCATGGGCGGACAACGCGATCAAGCTCGCGGTCGACATGACCGTGGCGGCCGTCAACCGCATCAACGTGCAGGGCAGCCCCGACGCGCAGGCGGAGCAGATCCGCGCGGTGATGGCGACCGTGTTCCCCGAGGCCGTCACGCTCGTGCGCGAGGCGCGCGAGGGGCTTCAGTAGCGAGGCAGATCAGTAGCAAGAGGACTCACGCTCGTGCGCGAGGCGCGCGCGGGGTTTCAGTCGGCGGCTCGTCCTCCAGCAGCAGCACTCCGGCCCGCTCGGCGCGGCGCTCCGCCTCGCGGGAGGCACGCCCGGCGTCGATCACCTCGCGGAAGGAGCGGAAGCGGAAGATGAACACGACCGCGCCAAGGCCCACCAGCGCGGTGAAGACGGCGATCGCGATCTGCTGACCCACCGAGTACGCGGCCACCGCGGCCGTGCCGGCGGCGCTCGCGGCGAACACCTTCACCAGCAGCGCCTGCTGCACGCCGGCGCCGCCCGGGGTGAACGGAACCGCGCCCGCGACCTGGTTGACGCCGAACACGAGCAGCACGTTCTCCACCGAGCCGCCGACGCGGAAGGCGTCGAGCAGGAACCAGAAGGCGGCGAAGCGGCAGACCCATCCAGCCGCCTGCAGAGCCGCCACTTCGCGCAGGTAGCGAGGGCGGTCGGAGAGGATCGTGACGCCCTGGCGGACGCGCTCCCAGAAGGCCTGCACGCGCACCGACAACAGCGCGAAGGCCACCAGCCCGAGGATCGCCAGGGCGGTGATCAGGAAGAGCGTGAAGCGGAAGTGAGCGGCCAGGTAGGAGATGTCGAAGGAGCCCAGCTGCGAGAAGTCGGGCGGCTTGGGGAAGACGCCCCGCGTGAAGGCGAAGATCAGCACCAGCACCCCCACGCTCGCGTCGAAGATCGACTCCACGAAGAAGGCCGAGGCAACCGTCGGGTAGGTCGAGCCCGGGATCGAGCTGCGTGTGAGGAACAGCTTGATGATGTCCCCCCCGCGTGCGGGCACCACGTTGTTGAAGCCCACGGCCGCCCAGTACGCGCCCCAGATGCGCCGCCACTGGAAGCTCACCGCCGGGTAGGCCGCGCGCAGGCTGTTGAAGAAGGCGCGCGAGCGCAGCGTCAGGTTGAGGGCGAAGAAGGCCAGACCGAGGACCAGCGCCCCCCAATGAACGGCCGCCAGGTCCGAGAAGAACTGGCCGGCCGCTTCCAGGAAGACGCTGACGCTGTGGCCGATCGAGGTCGAGGCGAGGGGCACGACTCAAGCGTACGTGCCGCGGCGGGGCGCCGCCTCAAATCTCGTCCTCGTCCCCGCGCCGGCGGGCACGGCTCGAGCGCACAGTCCTCGGCGCGGCGCAACCTCAAATCTCGTCCTCGTCCTCCTTGATCGGGTCGTCGTACTCGTCGAGGTCCATCTCCTCCTCGTCGGTGCCGAACTCCTCGTCGTCCTCCCAGTCCTCGTCGTCGAACTCATGCTCGGGGGCCTCGAGAATGGTGCCCAGCGACATGCCGCTCTCCTTTCAGAGCTCGCTCGTGATTTGAGCTTGTGATTTGAGCTTGTGATTTGCTCGTCTCGTGCTTGATACCCGGTTCCCGGGAAGCGGGCGCATCATAGTTTGGCGCTCGCGGGGATGGGGTGCGAAGACGAGCGAGATCCCGTCGCATCGTCGTTGGTCCTCTCAGAACGGGAAGCCGGGCGCTGACCCTCTATCTCGACGCAAGCGCGCTGGTGAAGCGCTACATCGCCGAGCCCGGCAGCGACGTCGTCCGCAACGCGATGGATCAGGCTGACGGGTGGTTCATTTGTCGCGCCGGTTTCATGGAGACCATCCGCGCCGTAGGGCTGACGGCCGGCCCAGGAGCAACCAGGACCGTTCGAGAAGAGTGGCCAATGTTCGGGTTGGTCGAGGTGGACCAGCGCCTGGTCGAAGATGCGGCGGAGCTCGCTATCGAGAGCGGGCTGCGCAGCCTGGACGCCCTGCGCCTCGCCGCCGCTCTCGTGCTCCCCCAATACGAGCTTCGCTTCGCCACCTGGGATCCCCGTCTTCACATGGCGGCCGGGGCCAAAGGACTCCGCCTCATTCCGGATGCGCTCGACTAGCGGCGCAGCACCCACACCACCTACGAACCAGCCGCTTCCAGCGCCGCCAGCACCAGCGCGTCGTGCTCCGCCGGCTTGACCTTGCGCAGCACCTCGGCGACCTTGCCGTCGGGCCCGACGATGAAGGTCGTGCGCTCGTTACCCCAGTAAGTCCGCCCGTACATGACCCATCCGGCCATGAACCCGCAACAGCTGCCCGACGTCAGATTCGATCGTGTCGTCGCAGACACGCACGATGTCGAGCTCCAGCAGTGCACCTGCGAGACCCTGACGTCGTGTCTCGGACGAGGTCGAGAGGTCATCGACGTACAGGTAGTGGCCCCAGGCGAGGTTCTCGCCAACACAGAATCCAGCGACCGCGCCGGCCGGCTCGCGGTCTGACGAGAAGGCGCCGAGGAGCCTGTAGCCGGCGGGTCGAAGCACACCGTCGACGTACTCGACGAACTCCTGCTCGCCTTCGTAGGTCGTTCGCAATGCGCGCATCGCTTGATGGGCGAGATGGGTCTCACCGGTAAGGATCTCCCGTATTTGTGCCGCGTCGGCCTGCATCTCGTGAAGAGTATTTCAGCGGCTGTTCTGGCTCGATGTTCGGGACGCTAGCAGTGGTGAGATAGGTTTCGGGCCATGAGCGTTGATCATGTGCAGGTGGCGGCTCCGCAAGGTTGCGAGGCCGAGGCTCGGCGGTTTTACGGGACTCTCCTCGGCTTGGTGGAGGTCGAGAGCCCGAGTCGCTTCGCGGGCGAGGAGGAGTCTGGTTTCGCTGCGGGGAGCAACAGTTGCATGTAGGCGTTGAGGACGGGTTCGCGCCGGCGCGCAAGGCGCACCCAGCGATTCGCGTGACCGCCCGTGAGTTCGACGCGCTCGCTGAGCGTCTGCGAGATGTCGGTGAGCAGGTGGTCTGGGATGAGGCGCTGGCTGGTGTCCGGCGGTTCTACTCGCAGGATCCGTGGGGTAACCGCATCGAGCTGCTCTCGGTGTGATCGATAGCTGAGCAGACCATGAGATCCGCGGGATTGCTCTACGCCGGCACCACATCGCAAAAGACGAAGCCCTCGCGCTCGACGACCTCGCCGGTCTCACACGCGATCGGCTCAGGAAAGATCGGGCCGGCATGGACAAAGGTGTGAAACTCACCGTTCTCACCGCAGGGGTCTACGCTTGCGGGTAGATCGGCGAGAAGCTGCTCGTCGTACGCCCGTCCCGCGAAGGAGGCGTCGAGCGATCGCGGGTCCAGGCAGACGATGGTCGCCTCAAACCCGGCGGCGATGAACTCTCGCGCCAAGACGCTGGTGTCGCGTCCCCAGAGCGGGAAGAGGCCGCGCCTATCGTTCGCGGCGAGCCGCTCCTCGCGATAGGCGCGGACGTCCTCGAGAAACAGGTCGCCGAACGCGACGGCCTCAACCTCGGACAGGGGCGGGCAAGCAAACGCCTCGGCCATGCGTGCCTCATAGACATCGTTGACGCACGCCGGCGGGATATGAACCTCAACCAGCGGAGCACCGATCGCGTCAGCCTGCTTTGCGAGCAGCTCGCGGCGGACGCCGTGCATGCTGATCCGGTCGTACTCGTCGGTCACGGTCGTGATCAGGGCCTCTGGCTCCACGCCCTGGCGGCGCAGGGTCCAAAGCGTCAAGGCCGAATCCTTGCCACCACTCCACGACAGCGCCGAGCGGACGGCCATATCTCGCACCTGCACCTCCGACCGACGATCAGGGTCAATGCGTAGAAGCTCGTCGCTGTAGCTGAACGCCACGATCTGGTCGGGAGTGATGGCAAGCGCGTCCTGCAGTTCGCTTGCGCGGTGATGCTCGGTACTCAGATCGGACGCCGGGTCTGCGACTGCCTCGATCTCGATGAAGCTGCCCAGGCCGCGAACCTCATCGAGGTGTATGCGAACACCGTGCCAGAGCAACAGCCGACGGGACTTCTCCACGACGACCAGCACACCGAGCGCATCATCAAGGGCGTCCTTCAGCCCGGCTGGGTCGCTGACCGGCACCAGCCGGTAGCGACTCTCACGCGCCACCGCGTCGTCGGAGCGCTCGTAGGAGATGAGATGAGAGGTCGTGTCCTCCTCGCGTAGCTTCAGCCTGCCGTTCCGAACCCGGAAGTATGTGTCGGTCTGATGCAACCAGCCCTCGTCGCTCGCGCCCATATCGAGGGACACCTGCAAGGAGCGAGCCGGGTCGGGGTCGCGCGCCTTCAGCTCGATGTTCCGTCGCGGCATCTCCACGCGCCAGATTGTGACGGGCACCGCGGCGGGCACCTCCTTGGGCTCGACCC
>CAVXUO010000020.1:0-43025 GCA_963764915.1 uncultured Solirubrobacterales bacterium
TCAAGACCGCCGGTAGGAGCAGCGTCCAGATGTCTGGGAGGACACGCCTCACCGCCGCACCCCGCGGGTCGGCTCAGAGGCAGTGACGTCCCAATGAGCGTAAAACCGAGCGCTCATCGCCGCGCGCCCCTGTGGGGTCGCGAGCGCACGGCGGCGCCCTTGCTCGAGCGCCGCAGCGTGGCGGCGCGCTGAAATGCGACCGCGATGCTCGCATGCAGGGCAGGCTCGCCGCGCGCGGTGAACGTGAGGCTGGCGTTCGCGGAGAGGCCGCCAGGTTGAGCGGCGAGCCCTGCATAGGCCTTGTCCAGCTTCAGCACGAGCATGATCAATTCGCCCCCGGCGGCGTGCGCGTTCTGTCCGGCGATCGCGAGCGTGCGAATGGCGACGGCGAGCGGGCGCGCGCGCGAAGAATGAATAGTGCGCGAGGTCGCACCCGCGGAGCCACCGGCACGCCCGGAGGAGCATGGGGAGCGGCCGGGATGCCGGCTGGTGCACGAGACGCCCCGGGCACGTCGTGCCGCGCGCGGAGAGCCGCCCGCCCCGACCAGCAGCGACCCGCGCGCCCGCGCCGTGAGCGTCCCCACGGCGGGGACCGCCACGTAGAGCACGACGGTGCCGTTGGCGCGCGAGAGTGCCGTCACCCCCAGCCGCCACGCCGGTTCGGTCCCCATCGCCGGCGCGGGGCTGAACGACTGGGAGGTGGGCAGCGAGGGGAACGCCACCGGTTTGACCAGGAACACGTCGCTGCCGTTGGCGGGCGCCGCGGAGGGCGTGTCGCCGGGGGGCGTGTTGCCGTCCCCGTAGACGAGGTTGTCTGCCGTCGAGGTGAACACGAGCGTTTCCCCGTTGGCGGAGAAGGCGGGCGAGAGCGCGCCGAAGCCCTTGGGGGGCGACCCGTACTGGTCTTCTTCCTGGAGGTTGGTTTTGTGGGGCTGTTCGCTCGGCCCACCCGCGTAGCCGTGCGTCACGCGGGTGAGCGTGACGTCGCGCAGATCGATGTCGAACAGCTCCGGCAGTCCCGGTTCGGACGCGGGCGCGTCCACGTACTGGGGGTAGCCGAGCGGGAACTGCGTGCGCAGCGTCGCGAACGCGACCTGCTCGCCGTCGGCGGAGATTTCGAAGTCGGCGATCGCCCCGTCGTAGGTGTCCTTTTCGGGCCCGATCTCGGTCAGCGGGGTGAGCGCCTGATCGCGCGTGAGGCCGGGGTGCATGTCGGCCGTGAAGAGATCGCTCGGTTGCCCCGTGCCGTCCGGCCCGAAACCGAGGCTCTCGGCGAGCAGCTTCTCCTCGGAGAGGAACGCGACGGTGTAGCCGTCGGCGCTGAGCCGCGGGATGAAGTCGCCGACGCCACGGCTCTCCCCCCACACCCCGGTGGTGGGGCGTCCGCCCCCCTGTTCGGTCACGAACGGCCCCTGGCAGGGATCCAGGGCGGAGGGCGTGGCCGGCAGCGCGCTCTCGCCCGATTCCACGCACAGGGGATTGCCCGGGTCCGATCCGCCGGTCACCCGCTCGGTGGCGGTTTCCGAGCCGGGAGCGATCCGCCGCCACAGCGGTTCGGTGTAGTTCGGGTCGAGGGTTTCAGAGGGAAGCGCCGCCGCCTGCTCGCCGATCTCCTCCCCCATCCACGCCACGGTGCTGCCGTCGGCGCTGATCGAGGCGCCCGACCATTCGCCCGTTTCCGGGATCGCGGGGAACTCCAACCGTTCCCCCGGGTAGACCGCGCCGAGCTGCCCCTTGCCGACGACCGGTTCGGCGGCCCCCGCGGCGGTCGATTCCCCGCATTCGAAGTAGCAGCGGCTGACGAGCACCGTGCGGCCGCTTTCGATGTAGCGCACGGCGACCTGGCCGGCGGGCGTGTGCGGCTGCGGCGTTTCGCCCATGGCGCGTTCTTCTTCTTCGAGCTTCGGATAGGCGACGAGGTTGGAGACGGCGGTCGTGACGAACGCGACCTCGCTGCCGTCGGCACTGATCGCCGAGCGGGCGGCGGCGCTCGCCCCCATCGTCGTGTTCGCACCGTGGTAGGCGAGCGGTTCGGCGGAGCCGTTGGCGGCCGAGACGACCGTGAAGGCGCCCGCTTCGCCGGGCGCCAGCGCCATGTTGCGCACGTACACGTTGACCGCTTCCTGCTTGGGCGCTTCGTCGGGGAGTTCGTCGGTGATCGCGGGCAGGCTCGTGCCTTCGTTGGTGGTGAAGCTCAGGTACTGCCCGTTGGCGCTGATCGAGGGCATCTCGGCGTCGCCGCCGGCCACCTGTTCGAGCGCGCCGGTGAGCAGGTCGCGCCGCCACACGCCGGTGACGCCCGCGATCGAGCCGTCGAAGGCGACATACACGCCGTTGCCGGAGATCGCGGCGTCGTGCGCGTATTCCATCTGCTGCGGTTCCCCCCCGCCGAGCGCGCCCTCGGAGACGAGCGAGATCGGGCTGAACAGATCGGCCTGCGCAGGGGTCGGCGCCGGCGCCATGAGCAGGGACGCGGTCAGTGCGGCGAGGATGAGAATCTTGCTCCTGCTGGCGCATGCGCCGAGGGCCGGGCCGCACATATGACTTCTAGAGCTGTTCCAGCCGGCGCATGCGCCGGCTGGCCGGGCAGTGCATGCACTGCCCGGGGCAGGGCCGCATGCGGCCCTGCCTGGGACGGCCACATGTGGCCGTCCCCTGGGCCGCACATGTGCGGCCCAGGGCCACGTCGCATGCGACGTGGCCCTGCTCATCGCACACTCACCCACTGACTCACCACCCCGGCGTTGCCGATCGCATCGCGCACGTGCACGACCAGGCGGTAGACGCCCGCGTGGCGGTAGCGGTGGGAGAAGCTCGTGTGCCCGTGAGCCGACACACCGTCGCCGAAGCTGACGCTCACCGCGTGCGCATCCACGCCCGAGTAGGAGTCGCGCACGCGCACGCGCACCGCCGCGCCACCTCCCGCGCGCGCGACCTTGACCTTGGGGGGCACGCCATCGATCGACAGCGTCGACGGGGCTGTCAGCGTGGACTCGCCATCCCTGTCGGTGGCAAGCACCTGCAGACGATGGTGACCGGAGCTCAGACCGCGGGGATCCAGGTGCGCGGAGAGGACTACCGCTTCACCCACGGGAGCGGGCTGGATGTGACCGTCGAGCACGAGGTGGTAGCTCAACGGCCCAGCGGAGGTGGGAGCAGGCTGCCAGGAGACGAGCGCCTGGTCGGGTTTCACCCACCCCTTGGGCAGCGTCAGCACGAACTGGGAGGGCGGCGCCGTCGCCTGCGCCGCGACGATCGCGGCGTCGCCCAGCTGCCCCTGGCGGAAGGCGATCAGGCCGTCCCCGAGCCCCGAGCGCCCGACCGCCAGTTCCGCGACTTCGCCGCCGGCGCCGCCACTCACCAGTGCCGTCTGCACCGCCCCGCCCGGAAAGTCCTCGCGCACCGCCACCGCGGGATGCCCCTGCGCTTCGGCGCTCGGCCATGCGGAGACCCCTCCGCCTTCGGGATTCATGACGCTGGCGACGCCCTCTTCGCCGCCGGCGAACGGCGGCCCGAGCGAGAGCGCCCCCGTCAACCCTTTGTCGTTGCCTTCGATCACGCGGGGGGTGCCGTTGTCGTCGTAGACCACGCGCACGGAGCGCTTTTCGTCGATGTCGATCGCCGGCGGCCCGACGGTTGCGCTCTTGCCGCCGGAGACCGCGGAGTCGGCGATCGCCGCGCCCTGAAACTCCCCTCCGTTCGCCGATTCGCCGTCGGGCAGGATGTTCAGGAAGATGCGCGGCCCCGGCAGCGGCGAGGAAGGACCGGCAGCCTGCCGGTAGGCGACCTCGGCCTGGCCGAGGCGCGAGAAGGCGACGCTGGGGGCATCGGCGTCATCGGTGATCGGCGCCCCGTTGTAGGTTTCGACGGAGACCGGCATTACGTAGTTGAGCGCGCTGCCGAAGATCCGCCGCGCCCAGATCCGCGCGACGCCTTCGATGTCGGGCTCCTGCCACACGACCACCCCGTTGCCGGTCGGGCCGATCGCGACCTGTGGCGCGTTGTCCTGCGTCGGCGGGCGCATGCCGACAGCGGCGTCGCGGTTGATCGCGCCCAGGTTCGACCAGCGCCGGCCGTCGAAGTGTGCGACGCGGACGCTCTCGGGCACGTCGCCCGCCCGCAGCAGCGAGACCCCAACTTTGTTGGTGGCGATCACCCGGTAGACGACGTCGGCCTGGCCGGTCGAGCTGACCGCGAGGTCCGGGCTGGTGCCGGTCCCTTCTTCGATGTCGCGGTCGACGATGATCGCCTGGCCGAAGTGTTCGGCGCCAGGGCCGAGCTCGGCGCCGAGCAGCTCGTAGATCGGCTTGCCGGTGGTCGGGCTGGTCGCGAACGGTGTGGCCCACACGACGATCAGCTCACCACCGACGGCCGCGCCGATGCGGGGCCAGCTGGCGGCGAACTGCTCTTCGGTATCCACCCGGACCGGCGCCATCCAGTGCCCTTCCACGTAGCGCGCGACGAACACGTGGGCGACGCCTTCGACGGTCTTCAGATAGACGACTCCGCCGGTGCCGTCTTCGGCCATCGCCGCGCCGCCAAAGCCGACGATGCTCTCGCTGGGGCCATCGATCGTCGTGGCCGGCAGGATCACGGCGCGCGCGCGAGCGAGCGGCAGGAGCAGGATCAGCAGCACTGCTCCGGCGAGTCCCGACACGAGCACCGCATGGGGACGGCAGCGCGCCGGAGAGCGGGAAATCGGCACGGCGGCGCACATCGAGCGCAAGATATATGCGCCCACCGCCGCGGATGCCGGTGTAACCAGGTACTTCACCAAAAGATCACGAGCCGGTTACAAGATCCGAGGCTCTTCGCCGACATCCGCGTGAATGAGGTCACTCCGCGGAATGACCCCGCCCGCGGAGCGGAGTCCTACGACGTCGATTTGTTGAGCGCCCCCGGCGACGGGGCGTAGGCGCAGCGGAAGTTCTGCGCTTCGTCAACCGGCTGTGAGCCGGCGAAGCCGCCCTTCGTGCCATTGGAGTAGACATCCACGTACTGCAGCGATTCCGGCAGCGGGTTGGCGGGCAGCGGGATCGGGTTGGGCTGGCCCTGACGGGGGTCGCCGGTCGCGCCTTCGCTGACCCCCTCGAAGCCGGCCGCCGCCGAGCCCGCTTCGGTCGTGACCAGCGAGGAGCTCATCTCGCGTTCGTCTTTCAGGCCGCGCGTGGGGTCGAGGTTGATCGTGGCGGTCAGCGGCGAGTCGTGGATCGTCGACTCGAGCTTCACGCGCGCTGCGCCCCCAAGCAGTTCGGAGGCGGAGGGCAACCAGCCGCCTTCTTCCTCGCACTTCTTCGAGGCCCAGATGTAGTTGTTCTTGCCGACGTCTTCCTTGGTGAGCGGGAAGGGCGTCGATTCCAGGCACCAGGTACCGAGGTCGACGCTGTCGGGTGGGCAGGTGGCGACGATCTGTTCGGCCGTTTTGCCGTCGAAGCGCTTGGCGTTCTCGGCGGTGCTCACGGTGGGGATCGCCGCGGCGGGGAATTTCCCGTTGCGCCCCAGCGTCAGCAGCGCGCCGGCGTGGGGCTTGGAGCTGATCGGGTGCCCGTCGATCGCCGCGACCACGGCATGGCGGGCAGCGTCGGCGAGACCGGTCGTGGAGAAGACGAGCGCGATCAGTGCGACCACCATCGCGGGCGAGGGCAGCCGGCGCGAGGTACGGGGCCGGCGTGCCCTCACTTCGCCTGCTCGGGGTCGCCGCGGGTGGTGAAGCGCGGGGGGGTGGTGGAGGCGCGGCGCACATCGCGCAGCTCCTCGAGCGTCACCTCCTGCACCGTGGAGAGCACCGCCTCCAGCGCCACGCCCGAGAGCGTCTCCTGCTCGAGCAGCGCGGTGGCGGTCTCTTCGACCGTGGACCAGTTGCGATCGAGGATCACCGCGGCGCGCGCCTCGGCGTCGCCGACCAGCCGCTCGACCTCGTCGTCGATCACGTCCAGCGTGTGGGGCCCGACCGAGCCGAGGTCCTGCAGCGAGGCGCCGAGGAACACCTCACCGCTCTTCTCGCCGATCGTCACGAGGCCGAGCGCGGGAGACATCCCGAACGAGGTGACCATCGAGCGCGCCAGCGCGGTGGCGGCATGCAGGTCGTCGTTGACGGAGGTCGAGTGGTTGCCGAACGCCATCCGCTCCCCTGCCAGACCGGCGAGGATCGAGATCAGCTGGCGGTGCAGGTCAGGCTCGCTCATGATCACCTGGTCGCGGTCGGTGAGCATGTGCGCGGCAGTGCCCAGCTGCCGGCCGCGCGCGACGATCGAGAGCTTGCGGGTGGAGGTCGTCTGCCCGAGCGCGTCGGTGACGACGGCGTGAGCGGACTCGTGGATCGAGATCAGCCAGCGCTCCTCGGCACTCAGGATGTGGCGCTTGGCAGGGCCGGCGACGACCCGGTCGATCGCCTCCTCGAGCGTGTGCTGGTCGATCTGCACGCGCCCGTCGCGGACGCTCAGCAGGGCCGCCTCGTTGATCACGTTGGCGAGCTCAGCGCCGCTGAAGCCGGGCGTCTGGCGCGCCACCTCTTCCAGCGAGGCGTCGGGCGCGAGCGGGCGCTTGTCGCCGTGCAGGCGCAGGATCTCCAGGCGTCCGTGCACGTCGGGGTTGTCGATCACGATCTGGCGGTCGAAGCGCCCAGGGCGCAGCAGCGCCGGGTCAAGGATGTCGGGCCGGTTGGTGGCGCCCATCACCACCAGGCCGCCGTCGCCGGCGAAGCCGTCCATCTCGACGAGGATCTGGTTGAGCGTCTGCTCGCGCTCGTCGTTGCCCTGCCCGATGCCCGCGCCACGCTTGCGCCCGGCGGCGTCGAGCTCGTCGATGAAGATGATCGCGGGCGCCGCCTTGCGCGCCTTGCGGAAGAGGTCACGCACGCGCGCGGCGCCGACGCCGACCAGCGACTCGACGAAGTCCGAGCCCGACAGCGAGAAGAAGGCCGCGTCGGCTTCGCCGGCGACCGCCTTGGCAAGCAGCGTCTTGCCGGTGCCGGGGGGCCCCACCAGCAGCACGCCCTTGGGTGCGGCGGCGCCCACGCTCAGGTATTTCTGCGGTTCGGCGAGGAAGTCGCGGATCTCGCGCAGCTCGGCCACCGCTTCGCCGGCGCCGGCGACGTCGGCGAAGGTGATGCGGTCGGAGGTGCCCTTGCCCTTCTTCTTGCCTTTGCCGGCGAACTGCGAGAAGCCGGCGATGCCGCCCGCGGCGCCTTCGGTGCCGAGCCGCATGAACAGCGAGAAGAGGCATACCAGCAGCAGGATCGGGATCAGGAACTGCACGATGATCGTCTTCGTGCCCTTGCCCGCCTGCTGGTCGACGCTGACGATCGCGCCGCCCGTTTCCAGTTCGCGAATCAGCTGTTGGGTCTGCGCGCCGGAGGCCGGGTAGGAGGCCCACAGGACCTTGGCGCCGACCAGGTCGGTGGACACCGCGCTGGCGGAGGCTCCGCCGGTGGCGCCGCTGTCGGTGCCTTCTGTGGATGCATTCCCGGTACCTCCGTTGGCAGCGCCTTTGCCGCCCTTGGTGGCTTCACCGTTTTCGCCGCTCGAGCCGAGGATCGCGCCGTCGGCGGCGATCGGCGGAGCCTTCGCGGTCGTGACGAGCTCGACACGGTTGTCATGGTCGAGCAGCAGCGCGGTCGCGATCTGGTGGCGGCCGGCGAGCTTGTGCACGGTGCTGAGCGGCACCTGCTGGCCGGCGCTGCTTGGCGCGATCGAGCCGAGCAGCGTGGCGAACGCGATCGCCAGGCCGATCGAGGCGAGCAGCAGGAAGAGCGCGATCGGGTCGCGGAAGGCGATCCGCCGGGCGCTCTGCAGGCCCGCGCCCAGCGTCGCCAGCACCGGGCTGCGGCGCTTGGCCAAGCCTGAGCGCACGGTGGCGCGGTTCGGTGTCACGGAGTCCCGCCCACTCCCGCCGTTGGCGCGGGTGGGCGGGACTCCATTACTCGCCGCGGGCGGCGCGGGCGGAAACTCGGGGTTGTCGGAGCTGGGCTCGTCGGTCATAGGCGAAGGCGTCCCTGCGGCGGTGGCCGCATGCAGAGACGATCGAGGTGGCGACGAGTAGTCGGCGCCGGATCGGCTGGAGGTGGAGGTCTACATGAGCGGGCGGGAAAAGCAAACCTCTTTCACAAAAACAAAACATTGGCGAGGGACGCCCTCTCCATCTTCACCAAATTTTCTCCAACTGGCCACCACCTGTTCACTTGGGCTGCCCGGCGAGCGACTGAGACTGCAACGCCCCCGAAAGCAAAGGAGTCCCTGTGCGCGCTCACCGCACCCTCGCCATCTCGCTGACCCTCGCCCTGATGCTCGCCGTGCCCGCCGCGGCCGTCGCGACCCAGCGCTTGATCTTGGGGGGCTCGACCTCCGTGCTCCCGCTCGCCCAGAAACTCGCGTCCGCCTACCACCATCAGTTTCCGCACACCCCCGAACCGAAGGTCGAGGGTGGGCAGTCCGACATCGGCATCGCAGGTGTGGCCAGCGGGCGCTTCGACATCGGCGACTCCTCGCGCGACCCGCTCAGCACCGACCCGCACGGGCTGGTATTCACGAAGATCGCACGCGACGGCATCTGCGTGATCACCAGCGACAAGAACCCGGTCGCCAACTTCTCTCAGACGACGATCCAGGGCATCTTCAGCGGCTCGATCCGGGACTGGAGCGAAGTGGAAGGCTCCACCCAGACAGGTCCGATCGAACTGTTCGACCGCTCCAGCGCCTCCGGTACGCAGGATGCCTTCCAGGACATCTTCATGGGCGAAGACCTGAAAATCTCCCCCGCCGCCAGCGCCGAGGACTCCAACGGCGAAGAGCAGAACGCGGTCTCGGCCGCCCCCGGCGCGATCGGCTTCGTCTCCTTCGCCTACACCGCGGGCGTCCACCCGGCCGCCTACCAGGGCGTGGCGTGCAACCTGCGTAACGCCCGTTCGGGGCAATACGGAGGCGTGCGTAACTTCTGGATGGTCACCAAGGGCGAACCAAAAGGCGAAGCAAAGAAGTTCCTCGCCTGGGTGACCAGTGGCAGCAAGACCACCAAAAACATCATCAACTCCAACTGGATCGCCGTTCACTAGCGGGAAGCTGAAGCGAGCGGGGCGGGCGGACGGCTGTGAGCGCTGAGGCATATCCCCCCGCCGTCCCGCCGGCCGCGCCTCCCGACCCGATGGAGGCGCGCCAGCGCCACGCCGCGCAGCTTCCCGCCCACATGAAGGAGGCCGCCCGCGACCGGCGCGTGGAGTTCGCGCTCGGCACGCTGGCCGCCGGCACGCTGGCGCTGATCGCGGCGATGCTGGTGACGGTGCTGGTCAACGGCTGGCCGTCGTTCGAAGCCAACGGCCTCGGCTGGTTTGGCAACGGCGGCGACCCCGTCCTCCAGTTCCGCGCGATGCAGACGGGCACGGCACTGCCCGGCCACCCGCTGCTGTACTTCAGCGCCTGGCCGCTGATCTGGGGGACGCTGCTGAGCACCGCCGGCGCGGTGGCGATCGCGCTGGTCGTCTCGACGCTCGCGGCGATCTTCATCACCGAGTTCGCCCCGGTGCCGGTGAGGCGCGTGCTGGAACCGGTGGTGCGACTGCTGGCGGGCGTGCCGTCGGTGATCTACGGGCTGGTGGGCCTGCTGCTGATCGCGCCGTGGGTGGAGGGCCTGATCAGCACCCAGCGCAAGGAATCGGTGCAGTACGTGGTGCAGCTGAGCGGCGAGGGTCTGCTGACCGCCACGCTGGTACTGACGGTGATGATCCTGCCGATCATGATCGCGCTCACCTCCGGCGCGCTCGCGGCCGTGCCTGCCGCCTGGCGCGAAGGCTCGGTGGCGCTCGGCGTCAACCGCTGGCGCACGATCTGGCGCGTGTCGGTGCGCGCCGCGCGACCCGCGATCGTCTCCGCCACGGTGCTCGGCACCGCGCGCGCGCTCGGCGAGGCGATCATGCTCGCGATGCTCGGCGGCGGACGCCCGTTCGCCCCCAACCCGCTCGACGGGCTGACGTTCCTGTTCGAGCCGATCCAGCCGCTGGCGGCGTCGATCGTCAAGGAATTCGGCGACAACCCCAACACCCCGATCGGGCACACCGTGTACGCGTTCGGCGCCCTGCTGCTGTTCAGCGCGGCGCTGCTGTCGCTCGCCGGATGGGCGGTCAGGCAACCGCTCAAACGCTACGGGATCGGCACATGAACGCACATGGCGGCGCTGGGCCGGCGTCCTCCCTCGCTCGTGTGCGAAGCACACTTCGCTCGGTGCGTCCTTGTCCAGCTTGCCCTGTGCGCCCATGTGGGCGCAGGACGAAGGGGCGAATCGAATGAGCACCGCACCGGCGCCGCCCGCCGCGGCGATCGCGCGGCCGCGCCGCGAATCGACCTCGACGTGGCCGTTGGTGGACCGGTTGGCGTACTGGCTGTGCTGGGCCGTCGGGATCGGGCTGTGCGTGGTGGCGGTGGGGATCGTGCTGTTCATGTTCATCAAGGGAATCTCGGCGTTGCGACCGAGCCTGTTCGTCGAATCGCCCTCCACGGGGGTGCTGCAGGAAAAGCACTCCGGGGGCTTCCTCGACCCGCTGATCGGGACGTTCATCCTCACCGCGATCGGCATCGCGATCGCCGCGCCGGCCGGCGTGGGGATCGCGGTGTGGCTGGTCGAGTACGCGCGCCCGCGGTGGCTGGCACGCGCGGTCGAGTCGGCGATCGAGACGATCGCCGGGATCCCCAGCATCGTGCTGGCGCTGTTCGGGCTGCTGATCTTCGCGCGTCCGCTGTTCGGGTTCCTCTCCGGGAGCGCCAGCAACGGCACGGTCAGCGGCCAGTCGTTCCTCAACGCCGGGATCATGATGTCGGTGCTCGCGCTGCCGCTGGTGGTGGGCGCTTCGCGTGAGGCGCTGCTGCAACTGCCGGCGCGCATGCGCGAGGCGTCGTACGCGCTCGGCAAGACGCGCGCGACCACGATCCGGCGAGTGCTGCTGCCCTCCAGCCGCACGGGGATCGCCAGCGGCGCGGTGCTGGGGATGGGGAGGATCATCGGCGACACCGCGATCATCCTGATCCTGCTCAACACGCTGAAGCTCGAAGGGACCGGAGGGGCGCCCCTGCTCAGCACGCTGCGCGGCACCGGCTCGACGCTCAGCTACTACATTTACTACTACGCGCCGACCGGCGACGGCAACTCTCCGCAGAAGGCGTACGCGGCCGGCTTCGTGCTGTTGATGATCGTGCTCGCGCTCAACGCGCTGGTGACGCGCCTGAGCAAAGGGCTCACGCTGAGCACGACCACGTGGACGGCCAAACGATGAGCACGCTCCCCCCACCCGTGCGCCGCATCGTGGCGGACCGCAACCCGCGCGTGGTCGCGCCCACGCCGCCCCCCGACGGCTCGGGCAACGGCGCGGGCGGCGTGGCAAGCGGGGCGGGCGGGTCGCCAATCCTCGCCCGACGCCGCGCCGCGCGACCGGCCGCGACGTACCCCCCGGAAGAGCGGATGCGGATCGAATCGGTGTCGCTCGCCTACGGCGAGCGGTGGGTCGTGCGCGACGTCAGCCTGCCGGTGCGCCGGGGAGAGGTGCTGGGGCTGATCGGCGCAAGCGGCTCGGGCAAGACGACGCTGCTGCGCTCGCTCAACCGCCTCACCGAGATCACCGCCGGGGCGGGCCGCGCCGGGCGGATCACACTCGACGGCGAAGAGATCCACGAGATCGAGGTCAACGCGCTGCGACGGCGCGTGACGATGGTCTTCCAGCAGCCCAATCCGTTCCCGATGAGCATCTTCGAGAACGTCGCCTACGCGCTGCGCGAGGCCCCCGGCCGGCGCCGCCGCGCGCGGCGCGCCACGCTGGAGCCGGCGGTGCGCGAGGCGCTGCGCCGCGCAGGGCTTCACGAGGAGGTCGCCGAGGACCTCGACCGCCCCGCGCTGTCGCTGTCGGGCGGCCAGCAGCAGCGGCTGTGCATCGCGCGCGCGCTGGCCGCCGACCCCGAGGTCCTGCTGCTCGACGAGCCCTGCTCGGCGCTGGACCCGATCTCCACGGCGGTGATCGAGGACTTGATCGTCGAGTTGCGCGAAAGCGTGGCGATCGTGATCGTCACCCACAACCTCCAGCAGGCCCAGCGCGTGGCCGACCACGTCGCGTTCATGCACCTCGGCGAGCTCGTCGAGTACGGCACCGCCGAGCAGGTGTTCGAGCAACCCCGCCAGCAGCGCACGCGCGACTACATCGGCGGGGCCTTCGGGTGAGAGTCGCCGTTGTGCTGCTGCTCTGCGCGCTCGCGCTGGGCGGATGCGAGAGCAGCCAGGAAAAGAGCGCGCAGCTCGAAAAGCAGGCCAAGCTAGCCAAGGCCGCGCATCCCGTGGAAGCCACCAAAGGCCTGTCGATCGCCCACGCCAGCAGCGCGGTGCGGGTGCTGAACACGCAGTCGGTGCACAGCTCCGAAGGGACGGCGGTGGTGGTGACACTGCGCAACGTCTCCACCCACGCGCTGCGCGACGTGCCGATCGAGATCACCGTGAAGGGCGCGGGCGGAAGCACGCTCTACCAGAACAACGTCGCAGGACTGGAAGCGGCGCTCACGGCGGTGCCGCTGCTCGCGGCGGGGGCGCAGCTCGAGTGGATCGACGACCAGGTGCAGGCGGCCGAAGCGCCGGCTAGCGTCGACGCGCTCGTGGGCGAAGCGCCGCGGGCGCCCGCCAGCGTGCCGCGGATCGCTCTCACGGGCGTGCACGCCAACGAAGAAGGCGGCAGCAGCGGCGTGGCGGGGACTGTCCACAACGACTCCGCGGTGACGCAGCGCGAACTCGTCGTCTACGGGATCGCCCGCCGCGGCGCACGGATCGTGGCCGCCGGACGGGCGGTGCTCAGCAAAGTCGCGGCGCACGGCTCCGCCTCATTCCAGGTGTTGTTCATCGGCAGCGCCTCTGGCGCGCGCGTCGAAGCGAGCGCGCCGCCGAGCACGTTCTGAGCGGGCACCGGAGCAGGCGGACAGCGGGGCCACCGATCCCGGGAGGACCACACCTTCGATACGCCTCGAGCTGCGCCCGATTGGTTGAGCCCGCCACTCACGATCGATGGCATGAGCAGCGACACCCACAAACCCCAGTTGACCGATCGGCTTTACTTCATCAATCGACTTTGATATAAAGGGTTGTTCGCACGTCGGCTTCAGTGAGTTGGACGCGCCCGCGGGACACCACCCTCCCTATGCACGTCGATCCATACATAGTCCTTGGGGCCGCCATCGTGGGGCTGTTGGTCGGCATGACCGGCGCGGGCGGCGGCGCCCTGATGAGCCCGATGCTGATCCTGCTGTTCGGGATCACGCCCTCCACGGCGATTTCCAGCGACCTCGTCGCCGCCGTGTTGATGCGCCCCGTCGGCGCGGGGGTGCACATGCGCGCGCGCACCGTCAACTTCAAACTGGTGGGCTGGATGGTGCTCGGCTCGGTGCCGGCGGCGTTCCTCGGCGCCTACCTGCTGCATCTGATGGGCGGATCGAAGGTGGACCAGGAAAAAATCGAGATCGTGCTCGGCACCGCGCTGCTGGTCGGCGCCAGCGCGATGGTGCTGCGGATGGCGCTCGACCGCCGCTCCGGCAACACGCGCACAGCCGTGGTGCACGAGGTGGTCCCCCGCCCGCTGCCGACCGTGGCGATCGGGATCGTGGGGGGATTGATCGTGGGAATGACGTCCGTCGGCTCGGGCTCGCTGATGATCGTGATGATGCTGTTCCTCTACCCAGCCCTGGGGGCCAGCCAGCTGGTCGGCACCGACCTCACCCAGGCCGTCCCGCTGACAGCGGCCGCTGCGCTCGGGGCGCTCGCCTTCGGCCACGTCGACTTCGGCGTCACCACCTCGCTCGTCATCGGCAGCGTCCCCGCGGTGTACGTCGGCTCGCGCTTCTCCTCCTCGATGCCCGACCGCTACGTTCGCCCCGTGATCGCGTTCGTGATCTTCGCCTCGGGCCTGAAGTACGTCGGCGTGGAAACGACCGCGCTCGGCTGGATCCTCTGCGCCACGCTGCTCGCCTGCGGCGGGCTGTGGCTCGCGCGCGCACGCCCGGGAAGCGCTGCGCGCGAGACCGCCGAGTCGGCAGGCCTGGCGTCCGAGGACTCCACGCCAATGGTGGACCCGGAGCCGGCGGGCGTGGGGTAGCGGCTCAGACGAACACTCGGCCGCCCCTACCGCCACCGCCCGCGCTGCTTGAGCACGATCCCCTCCAGCACGTGCGCCACCGTCTCGCAGGCGTCGACGGCGGCCTCGAGCGACTCGAAGATGTCCTTCCAGCGGATCACCACCATCGGGTCGATGCCACCCGCGAACAGCGAGGCGACGGCGTCGCGCTGCAGGCGGTCGCCCTCGTTCTCCAGGCGATGGATCTCCACCAGGTGGGGGCCTAGCTCAGTGCCGGTGCGCAGGCAGCGCAGGGCTCTGGCGATCTGCTCGCCGGCGCCGACCAGCACCTCGGCGAACTCGACCGCCTGCTCCATCGGGGCCTCCACGCCGTACAGCACCATCTGCGCGGCGGCGTGCTCGGTGTAGTCGACGATGTCATCGAGCGCCGTCGCCAGCGCGTAGCCGTCGCTGGCCGCGAACGGCGCCCGCACACGGCGGCCGGCGGTGAGGCGGTGGATGATGTCGTGGGTGATGCGATCGCCCTCCTGCTCACACACCTTCAGGTCGCGCGCCAGCGGGGCGTGCTCGGGGAAGTCCGCCAGCATCTCGCGCATCAAGAGGCCCGAGCGCTGCACGTTGCGCCCCGCCTCCTCCACCAGCTCCATCAGGGAGCTGTCCAAGCCTGGGCGCAGGAGGCTCATCGAGCGCGAGGACGCGGAGCGTCGCGGTCAAAGAGGTTTGGCTGGCCGCGACGCGGGAAGCTCATCGGAGGAGGATATTCCCCAGCGAGAAGACGGTGGAGGCTGCCCACCCGCCGGCGCCAATGTCTTTCACATTTTTTTCACGAATGAATCACGAGTTCGCAACTCGGGAGCGCTCACCGACCTCGATCATGCTGGGCTGTGGAAGAGGCTCTGGAGAACCGCGAGGGCGCCCACGGCAGCCATGGCGGCACGATCTACGCGGGGGAGCTCGAGATCCATCCCGCCGAGGGGCTGGCGCTCGCCACCGGCCAGGCGCTGACGCTCTCGGTGCGCGAGTTCGAGCTGCTCGTCGCAATGGCGAGGCGGCTCGGGACGATCGTCACGCGCGAGGAGCTCTACCGCGTTATCTGGAAGGGGGAGCTGCGCGTCGGCGACCGCTCGGTCGATGTGTACGTCTCCAAGCTACGCACCAAGCTCGAAGCCGCGATGCCCGACCGCCGCTTCATCCACACCCACCCCGGCTTCGGCTACCGCTTCCAACCCCAACCTTTTGCGGGAGCGGGGCCCACCCCCCGCCCGACCTCCCGGATGGGTGACCGCCAGCAACCTTCACGAAATTTTCACATGCCGGCGGCGGTGGACTAGGAGAGTACGGGTTGGCATCACCCCGGGCGGGGAGCGTCTTGCGGCTCATATGCCTCGCCCTGCTCCGATCCATTGACCCCAAAAAAGCCAATAGGGAGACGCAATAGTGATCAACTTGCAAAGGACAGCCGCGACGGCCCTGGGCGTCGCGGCGCTCTCGCTGCTCGTCGCCGCCTGCGGCAGCTCAAACTCGACGACCTCCGGCACGAACTCCGCGAGCGGCTCGTCCGCCACGATCTCCGGCGCCGGCTCCACCTTCGCCGCACCCGTCTACGAACAGTGGGGCGCCTCGGGCTCGAGCTCCGGCGTGACCGTCAACTATCAGGCTGTCGGCTCCGGCGCCGGCATCACCGCGCTGGAAAGCAAGACCGTCGACTTCGGCGCCTCCGACCCACCGCTCAAGTCCGAAGAAGAAACGGCTCTCGGCAAGGTTGGCGAACCGGTCCAGATCCCGATGTTCCTGGGCGCGATCACCGTCTCCTACAACCTCCCCGGCGTCAAATCCGGCCTCAAGCTCGATGGCGCCACGATCGCCGACATCTACCTCGGCAACATCAAAACCTGGAACGACCCCGCGATCGCGGCGCTGAACCCAGGCGTCACGCTGCCGAGCACCCCGATCACCGTGATCCACCGCTCGGACTCCTCGGGCACCTCCGCCGGCTTCACCGGCTTCCTCGCCGCCGTCGACCCCGAATGGCTGAAAAAGGTCGGCCCCGGCAGCAAGGAACCCGCCTGGCCGACGGGCACCGGCGCCAAGGGCAACGCCGGCGTCGCCGGCGCGGTCGAGCAGACCACCGGCGCGATCGGCTACGTCGAGCAGGCCTATGCGCTGCAGCACAACTTCACCTACGCCAGCGTGAAGAACAAGGCGGGCAACTTCGTGGCGCCCACCCTGGCCTCCACCAGCGCCGCCGCGGAAGGCATCGAAGTGCCGGCCAACCTCGGCTTCGCGATCAAAAACCCCTCCTCACCGCAGGCCTACCCGATCACCTCACAGACCTTTGTGGTGGTCTACAAGGACATGTGCAAAGCCGGCGTGCCCGGCGGCAAGGCGGCCGCGGAAGGCGTCGTGAAGTTCCTCAACTACGGCCTCGGCGCGGGGCAGAGCATCCTCTCCAAGGCCGACTATGCAGCACTGCCGGCAGCGATCCTCGCCAAGTCCAAGGAAGCCGTGGGCGGCCTTGAATGCGAAGGCTCACCGCTGAGCTAGTCTGAGACACAGTGTGAAGCGCATGTTGAGAATTGAGCTGATACCGCCTCCGCGCTTCGGTTTGACCCACCGGTCAGGCTGAACATGGAGGCGGCATCGGTTCCCTCAGGCGGTGGGCGTTCGCTACTGGAACGCTCACCGCTTGCGCGCCTGCCTGACCGCGCCCTGAAGTACGGGCTCACCGCGCTCGCCGCGCTGATCCTCGTTCTGATCGTCTACTTCTTCGTGCGCCTGTTCGGCGAAGCGCGCCCCGCATTTGCCGCCGCCGGCGTATTCAACTTCGTCTTCGACAACAACTGGGACCCCAGCGCCGGACAGTTCGGCGCGCTGCCGCTGCTCGTCGGGACGCTGATCACCTCCGCGCTGGCGCTCGTGATGGGCGTGCCGATCGCCGTCGCCACCGCGGTCTACCTCACCGAGCTCTGCCCCAAACGCGTGCTCGCACCGCTGACCGTCCTGGTGGAGCTGCTCGCCGCGGTGCCCTCCGTGGTGTACGGGCTGTGGGGCATCTTCTTCCTCGCCCCCAAGCTCCAACCGGCCGAGCAATGGGTCGCCGACCGCCTCTCCTTCATCCCCTTCATCGGCGGCGGCCTCGTCACGATCCCCAACTGCTTCGTCGCCGGGCTGATCCTCGCGATCATGATCCTGCCGATCGTCTCCGCGATCGCCCGCGAGGTGATGAGCACCGTGCCCCCCGACCACAAGGAGGCCGCACTCGGGCTCGGCGCCACCCGCTGGGAGATGATCCGGATCGCGATCATCCCCTACTGCCGCCCCGGGATCGTGGGGGGCGCGATGCTCGGGCTCGGCCGCGCGATCGGCGAGACGATCGCCGTCACGATCGTGATCGGCGACTCCCCCACGCTCGCCCACCACCTCTTCGGCCAGGGCTACACGCTCGCCGCGGTGCTCGCCAACGAATTCGGCGAGGCCACCGGCCTGCACCGCTCGGCGCTGTTCGCCTGCGCGCTCGTGCTGTTCGTGCTCACCCTGCTCGTCAACGCGATCGCGCGCCTGTTCGTGCTGCGCGCCGCGCGCGGGCGCTCCCGCGGGGGAGCGAGCGGTGGGTCGGCCGACCTCGGCGCCGCCGCGACGGTGGGGGCATGAGCCCGCACCCTTACGGGAGCCGGCAGTGAGCGCTCACGGCGCATCGCCCGACCGCCTCGCGCGCTTTGCAGTCAGCCCGCGGCGGCGGCGCTCCGACCGGCTCGCGCGCGGGGCGCTGCTCGCCGCCACGCTGGTGGCACTGGTGCCGCTCGTGCTGATCGTCTACTACCTGCTCGTCAAGGGACTGGGGGCGTGGAGCTGGAGCTTCTTCACGACCGATCCGACCGGCAGCACATTCTTCGGGGGCTCCTCGATCGGCGGGATCAAGAGCGCGATCCTCGGCACCCTGGAGATGGTCGCGCTCGCCTCCGCGATCGCGATCCCGATCGGCGTCGGCGTCGCGCTGTGGCTGGTCGAGTACGGCCAGCCCGCGTGGTTTGCGCACACCGTGCGCTTCTTCGTCGACGTGCTCACCGGTGTTCCCTCGATCGTCTTCGGGCTGTTCATCTACATCGCGCTGATCATCGGCACCGGCTCCACCTATGCCGGCTACAAGGGCTCGCTGGCGCTCTCGCTGCTGATGCTTCCCGTCGTGATCCGCTCCGCCGAGGTCATCCTGCAACTGGTGCCCGGCGCCCTGCGCGAGTCCGCGCTCGCGCTCGGGGCCCCACGCTGGAAGGTGATCTTTCGGGTGGTGCTGCCCACAGCGCTAACCGGGATGCTCACCGGCGTTCTGCTCGCGATCGCCCGCGCCGCCGGTGAGACCGCGCCGCTGCTGTTCACCGCCGGGCACACCAACCAGACCAGCCTCAACCTCGGACAGTTCATGAACTCGCTGCCCTACCAGATCTACAGCGACGTCACATCCCCCACCACCGAAGTGGTAAACCGTGCGTGGGGTGCCGCGTTGACGCTCGTCGCGATGATCCTCATACTCAACCTTGTTGCCCGCCTGATCGCCCGTAGGAGCCGCCTTGCATGAGCCCCGACGCATATCCCTCCCCGATCGAGCAGACTCCTGAGGACATGCTCCAGCCGCACGAACGCTCTTCCTCCGCCGGCGGCTCCTCGGCACAGTCAGCGACCGCCGAGACCGCGACAGGCGCAGCCGGCGCTCAATCCGTGGGCAAGGTCGCGCACGAGGTGCGCCTGGAGGGTCTGCGCGCCTTCTACGGCTCCTCCGAGCAGGTGAAGGGGATCGACCTGAGCTTCCCCCCCAACCGGGTCACGGCGATCATCGGCCCCTCCGGCTGCGGCAAGTCGACGATGGTGCGCTGCATCAACCGCATGCATGAGGAGATCCCCGGCGCCCGTGCCGAGGGCCGCGTGCTGCTCGACGAGCTCGACATCTACGATCCCGCCGTCGATGTGATCGCCGTGCGCCGTGCCGTCGGGATGGTGTTTCAGAAGCCCAACCCGTTCCCGACGATGTCGATCTTCGACAACGTCGCCGCCGGCCTGCGCCTCACGATCGGCCGCTCCCGACGGGGCGAGCTGCAGCATCGCGTCGAGAGCGCGCTGCGCGGCGCCGGCCTCTGGGATGAGGTCTCCAGCCGCCTCTCCTCCCCCGGCGTGGGGCTCTCCGGCGGGCAACAACAGCGCCTCTGCATCGCCCGCTCGCTCGCCGTCGACCCCGAGGTGTTGCTGATGGACGAGCCCTGCTCCGCCCTGGACCCGATCGCCACGCTGAAGATCGAGGAGCTGATCGAGCAGCTCAAGCAGCGCATCACGATCGTGATCGTCACCCACAACATGCAGCAGGCCGCCCGCGTAGCCGATCGCACCGCCTTCATGCTCGCCGGCGAGCTCGTCGAGGTGGGGCCGACCGATGAGATCTTCACCAAACCCTCCGACCCGCGCACCGAGGAATATGTCACCGGGAAGTTCGGCTGATTCCTCAGGGGGACGGGCGCCCGTCCCCCGCAGGGCAAGCTCGCGCGTGGTAAGCGCCGGCGCCGCGCTCGCGGGAGGCACGGGAGGAATCGCGGGGTCGAAAACCACCCCCCGCCAGCACTTCCAGGAGCAGCTGCGCGAGCTCGAGCGGCGCGCGCTCGGCGGGCTCGACATCATCGTCGAGCAGCTCGACCGGGTGCTCGAGGCGCTCGAGCACCAGGACGTCGAGCTCGCCCAGATGGTGATCGCCGACGACGACCGCGTCGACGGGCGCTACCTGGAGATCCACCAGGGGATCCTCTCGCTGCTCGCGCTCCAGGCCCCGGTCGCCGGCGACCTGCGGGTCGTTGCCGCGCTGCTGCACGTGATGAAGAACATCGAGCGGATGGGCGACCAGTGCGTCAACATCGCCAAGCTGATCCCGCTCTCCGGCTACGAGCCCCCGGTCCGCCGCCCGTTGCTCGAGGCGCTGCTGAAGATGGGCGGCCTCGCCCGCTCGGAGGTCACCCAGTCCAAGGCGGCCTTCGCCGGCCGCGACATTGGACTCGCCGAAGACCTCGTGCGCCAGGACAGCTCGATCAACCGCCTCAATCGTGACATCTTCCGGATGGCGCTCGACATCGGCGACGACCCCGACACGCGCGAATGGGCGATGCACATGATCCTCGTCGCCAGAGCGTTGGAGCGTGTCGGCGACAACGCCGTCGACATCGGCGAGCAGGTCGCGTTCGTTGTCACCGGCCTGTTCCGCGAGTTCTCCGACTCCTCCCACCCGTTCGGGCAGGACTGAGTACCCCGATCGGGTGGGATTGGATGACATTTGTCGCAATTAGCGGGCTTCCGCTGTGAAGATCCTGTGACTATCGTCCGAGCTGGCGACACCGCGGCCGGAAAGTTGCTTAGACTGGAGGCAGCGATGATGGAAACCATCCGCGCCGAGCAGGGGGGCCCAGCGGACGCTCGCAGCCCCTCCTCGACAGCCCCCCCACTGCGGGTCGCCGTTCTCGACCGCGACAGCGGCTTCATCCAGGTGCTCTCCAAGCGCTTGGACCGGCTCAGCTGGGAGCATCGCGTGCTCGCCAGCCCCGTCCCGCCGGAGGCGATCGGCGCGATGCGCCTCTCTGCGCTCGTCGTCGACCTCGCGGTGCTCGGGCCGCAGGCGTGGGAGTGGCTGGAGCGCCTCTGCGGCGCGCTCCCCGACCTCGGAATCGTCGTCTGCACCGGCCCCTCGACCGTGGCCCAGCGCGTGCGCGGGCTGCGCCTCGGCGCCGACGACTGGATCACCAAGCCCTGCCACCCCGAGGAGGTGATCGCGCGCATCCAGAGCGTCGTGCGCCGCCGCCGCCGGCCCGCCGGGCGCGCCGAGGTCAAATCCCTCACCGCGGGCGAGGTGGAGATCCGCTCCGACCGCTTCCAGGCGTTCGTCTCCGGCCACAGCCTCGACCTCACCCGCCGCGAGTTCGAGCTGATCGAGCTGCTCGCCGCCGCCGACGGGCGGGTGTTGGAGCGCGAGGAAATCTACTCGCGGCTGTGGGGCTACGCGATGGTACGCGGCGACCGCTCGGTCGACGTGTTCGTGCGCAAGCTCCGCCAGAAGCTGGAGAAGGCCTCGCCCGAGTGGCGCTACATCCACACCCACTTCGGCATCGGCTACCGCTTCGCCGCCGAACCCGCGGACGGCTTGCCCGCCGAGAGCGGGGACGTGCCTGCCGCGTCCCTGGGTGGCGAGGACCCAATCGCCCGGCAGCCCGAGTCGACTCCCGTGCAGGATGTTGGCGCACTCGACGCCGAGCGCAACCAGGTCGAGGCGCTGGTCTAGCCGCCAGCCCCTTCGTCTCACCGCCGAGCATCCGCTCAGATCCACCCTGCACCGCCGAGCATCCATTCGATCCATCCTGCCCTCACCTGGTGGGTGCGCGATTTGCTCGAAGCTTCATCGAGCTTGGTCGTGCGGCCCCGCAGTCGCCCGCAACACCTCCAAATCGGCCCGCACCATCCGCTCCACCAGCTGCTCGAAGTCGACGCTGGGGTGCCACCCCAGCCGCTCCCGCGCGCGGCTGGGGTCGCCAACCATGGGAGTCGACTCCGGCGCGCGCACCAGCTCGCCCGCCACACGCACGTGAGCCTCAGCGTCCCTGCCCACGCAGGCGAATGCCGCGCGCGCCCACTCCGCGACCGTGTGCGGCTCGCCACTCGAGAGGATCAGGTCCTGGGGCGCGTCCTGCTGCAACATCAGCCACGCGCCGCGCATGATGTCACCCGCGAACGACCAGTCGCGCACGGCATCCAGGTCCCCCACCTCCACCTCGCTGGCCAACCCCAGCTCCACTTCCGCCGCCGCGCGCGTGAGCTTGCGCGTAACGAACCGCTCCGGGCGGCGCTCGGACTCATGGTTGTAGAGGATCCCCGAGCACACCCACATCCCGTCGTGGGCACGTATTGCCCCCACGAGGTCGCGCGCAGCCAGCTTGGCGATCGCGTACGGGTTCTCCGGCCGGCAAGGGGTGCCCTCGCGCTGGGGGCTCTCCCCCGCGTCGCCGAAGATCGCACCGGTGCTGGCCGCCCACACGCGGATTTCCGGGTCCACCTCACGCACCGCCTCCAGCAGCGCCGCCGTCGCGTCGAGGATCGCCGCACATGTCTGTGCCGGGCGCTCCCACGACGCCGGCACGAACGAGGGCGCCGCGAGGTGGTAGAGCTCGTGCGGGCGTACCTCCTGCACCGCCGCGCGCAGGCTGTCGGGATCGAGCAGCTCGCCGGGCACCGCCTGCACCCGGTCGCGCAGGTGCTCGGATGCGCCCAGGGAGGCACGCGGCCAGCCGCGCACCACGCCCGTCACCGCATATCCTTCCGCCAGCAGCAGCTCGGCCAGGAACGAGCCGTCCTGGCCGGTGAGTCCCGTCACCAGTGCTCGGCGCGCGCCTGCCGCCACCTACCCCCCCTTGGCAGGCTGCGGTTCGTGCCTGACGCCGCCCACGGCGCGTCTCTCCTCGAGCGCCCAGCCGGGCTCGATTGCGCGGGGGTCAGTTCGGCCACGCACGACGAGCCTCTCGTCGAGCGCCTGTCCGGACGGGGCGGGGCTCGAGCGCCATCACCTGCTCAGCAGCTCGAGGTCGGCATCCACCATCAGCCTGATCAGCTGCTCGAAGCTCGTCCGCGGCTCCCACCCTAGGTCTTCGCGCGCCTTGGTGGGGTCGCCGATCAGGTGATCCACCTCGGCGGGGCGCACCAGCGACTCGTCGATCTCGACCCGCCCGTCGATCGCGATTCCAGCCTGATCGAAGGCCACCTCAAGGCATTCGCGCACCGAGTGCGCCTTGCCGGTCGCGATCACGTAGTCCTCGGGCTGCTCGCGCTGGAGCATCAGCCACATCGCCTCCACGTACTCCTTCGCATATCCCCAATCGCGTTCGGCGTCGAGGTTTCCGAGGTGCAGCTTCTCCACCAAACCCAGCTTGATCGCAGCGGCATGCCAGGTGATCTTGCGAGTCACGAACTCCAGTGTCCGGCGCGACGACTCGTGGTTGAAAAGGATCCCCGACGTCGCATGCAACCCATAGGACTCGCGGTAGTTGACCGTGATGAAGTGCCCGTACGCCTTCGCGACCCCATACGGCGAGCGAGGGTAGAAGGGGGTGCGCTCGGTCTGGGGCACCTCGCGCACCTTGCCGAACATCTCGCTCGACGAGGCCTGGTAGAAACGTGCCTCGGGGCACACTTCGCGCATCGCCTCCAGCATCCGCGTCACCCCTACCCCCGTGAACTCCGCTGTGAGCGTCGGCTGGATCCACGACACCGCCACGAACGACATCGCCGCGAGGTTGTAGATCTCCTGCGGACGTGCCGCACGCAGCGCGTCCACCAGCGAGCGCTGGTCGAGCAGGTCGCCCTGGTGCAGGGTGATCCGCCCGCGCAGGTGCTCGATCCGCTCGAAGCGCTCGGTCGAGGAGCGGCGCACCATGCCGTGCACCTCGTACCCCTTCTCCAGCAACAGCTCCGCGAGGTAGGAGCCGTCCTGGCCGGTGATTCCGGTGACGAATGCCGAGCGTCCGTTGGCCACGAGCGGGACCCTACCGCGTGGGCGGGATGTCGCGGTGACCGCGGAGTTATGAAGCCGGGGCGCCCATCGGTGCTCGTCCCATTCGCGGTTACCGAGCGGGGACGCTCGCCGCGGCCCCGCCTTTCGCGATCAGGGCCAGCTCACCGGGACGCAGCAGCACGAGCAGTTGCCCGCCCGGGCCGTCGATCCTGACGATCGCCAACCCGCCCTTCTTCAGGTCGATGCGTGCTCCCGTAAGTTCCGCCACCACCGTTGAGAGGTCGGGCTCGTGGCCCACGAGCAGCACCCGAGCCGGCGTGGCCGCCTCGCCGGCGGACCGCGGGCGGCTGGGCAGGGCGCTCATCGCGGTCAGCGCCTGTCGCGCGTCGAAGTTTTCAGCCAGCGGCGCGTGGATCTCGAGCTTCTCGCGCTGATCCTGGCTCCACGCCTGCGCCGCCACCCTCGCCGTGCGCAGCGCGCGCTCCTTGGGGCTACTCAGCAGCGCCTCGAACTCCACCCCCATCAGCCCGATCGCCTCGCCCGCCAGCCGCGCCTGGCGTTCGCCCCGCTCGGTCAGGCGCCGCTCAGCGTCCTCGCGGGTTCCGTGCGGCTCGGCGTCCGCGTGACGTAGCAACCAGAGCTGGCGAGGCATCTCCCTCGTGCTTCACAGTAGCGATATGTTCAGGGTGTAGCGTTGAGGGTCGCATGAGCATCGATCAAACCCAAGCCGAGCAGGAGCCGGCGCCTGCCGTCGAGCCGGGCGCCGATGTCGAGCCGGGCGCCGATGTCGAGCCGGGCGCCGATGTCGAGGGCGCGGCGGGTGGGCCGGCGGACGCCGGCGAGCCGGCGGGCGAGCGCGGGGCGCCACAGCCCGCGGAGCGCCAGCTGAACGATCCCTCGCTCTACCTCAACCGCGAGGTGTCCTGGCTGGACTTCAACGAGCGCGTGCTGCAACTCGCCGAGGACGAGGAGCTACCGCTGCTGGAGCGCGTCAAGTTTTGCGCGATCTACACAACCAACCTCGACGAGTACTACATGGTGCGCGTCGCCGGGCTGCACGACCAGATCGAGGCCGGCGTGGAGAACCCTTCGCAGGACGGGGCCACCCCCTCTCAGACGATCGGGCTGATCCGCGAGCAGGTGCTCGAGCTGGGCGGACGCCTCACCGCCTGCTTCGAGCAACGACTGCGACCGGCCCTCGCCCGTCACGGCATCCACCTGGTGGCTTTCGAGGAGCTCGACGCGCACCAGCGCACCTACCTGGCTAAGCACTTTCAGCAGGTCATCTTCCCCACGCTCACCCCGCTCGCGGTTGCTCCGGGGCGACCGTTTCCGTACATCTCCAACCTGTCGCTGAGCCTGGCGGTGCTGGTGCGCGACCCGATCACCGACCTGACGGTGTTCGCGCGCGTCAAGGTCCCCACCGAGATCCTGCCCCGCTTCATTGAGGTTCCCGCCGCCACCGGCGAGGGCGCCACCGCGGGAAGCCGCGAGGGCGCCACTGCCGGAGACCGCGAGGGCGTCGTTGGCGGGGCTCGCGAGGGCGCCACCGCGGGAAGCCGCGAGAGCGTCGCTGGCGGAGACCGCGAGGGCGCCACCGCCGGGGGTCGCGAGAGCGCCGCCGCGGAGGGGGTAACGCTGGTGGCGCTGGAGGAGGTGATCGCCCACCACCTGGGCGCGCTCTTCCCCGGGATGGAGATCGTCGACCACCACCTCTTCCGCGTCACCCGCGACGCCGACTTGGAGGTCTCCGATGACGCCGCCGACCTGCTGCAGGCGGTGGAGGACGAGCTGCGCCGCCGCCGCTTCGGCGAGATCGTGCGCGTCGAGCTCGGCGCCCACTGCTCGGCGCCGCTGCGCAGCGAGCTGGTCGGCCTGCTGGGCGTCGCCGAGGAGGAAATCTACCCCGTCGATGGCCTGCTCGACATGGGCTCGTTGTGGCAGATCGTGCGCCTCCCTGGCCTGCCCGAGCTGCGCGACCCGCCGATGAGCCCGATCACTCACCCACGTCTGCTGCGCCACGAGGGCGAGCGGCCCGACGTGCTGGCCGCGATGCGCGAAGGCGACATCCTCGTGCACCACCCCTACGACTCCTTCTCCACCTCGGTCGAGCGCTTCGTGCAGCAGGCCGTCGCCGACCCGGACGTGCTTGCGATCAAGCTGACGGTGTACCGCACCTCCGACGACTCGCCGCTGGTCCCCGCGCTGATCGACGCCACCGAGAGCGGCAAGCAGGCGGTCGCGCTGGTGGAGCTCAAGGCGCGCTTCGACGAGCGTATGAACATCCACTGGGCCAAGGCGCTGGAGGAGGCCGGCGTGCACGTCGTCTACGGGCAGCCGGCACTGAAGACGCACGTCAAGTGTGTGCTGGTCGTGCGCCGCGAGGGCGAGGGGGTGCGCAACTACGTGCACATCGGCACCGGCAACTACCACTCGACCACCGCCCGCCTGTACACCGACTTCGGGCTGTTCACCACCGACCCGCAGATCGGGGCGGACGTGACCGACATGTTCAACTACCTCACCGGCTACGGCCGCCCCCTGCACTACCGCAAGGTGCTGATCGCCCCCACGCAGCTGCGCGACGGGTTGATCGCCGAGATCGACCGCACGATCGCCGCGCACTCCCCCGAGCGCCCCGCGCGGATCACGATGAAGATGAATGCGCTGGTGGACGGCCCCTGCATCCGCGCGCTGTACCGCGCCTCGATGGCCGGCGTGCGGGTCGATCTGAACGTCCGCGGGATCTGCTGCCTGCGCCCCGGCGTGCCGGGCATCTCCGAGAACATCCGCGTGGTCTCGGTGGTGGGGCGGCTGCTCGAGCACTCCCGGGTGTACGCCTTCCAGCGCGGCGGCGAGCAGCTCGTGTACATCGCCTCCGCCGACCTGATGCCTCGCAACCTCGACCACCGCGTCGAGCTCGCCGTGCCGATCGAGGCCCCCGAGCTGCGCGCGGAACTGCTGGACGTGCTCGACCGCGCCTTCCACGACAACCAGAACGCGTGGGAGCTCGGCTCCGACGGCGCCTGGCGGCGGCGGCATCCGGCTCCCGGCGAGGAGCCTCGCTCGATGCAGCTGGAGCTGATCGAGATCCACGCGCGGCGCGCGGCGGAGTAGCAGGTCCAGGGGCCGCAAGGTCTCGATGAGCCACTGGACTCCATAAACGGGGGCAGATCAAGGCCTCGGGCAACCGAGGCGGCTCACTCAACGACCACCCCAGAGCCTTTCTCAACGACCACCCCAGAGCCTTTCTGCTGAACAGGCTTCGCCAGCCGTTCGACCGCTTCGAGGATCGTCTTCAGGCCGCCCTCGGTTTCCGTGTTCAGCGCGTCGAGGATCGCCTGGGCATCCTTGAAGGTGTTTTCCGAGCGGGCGTCGGAGGCGATCGACTGCACGTCCTGGCCGACCATGATGATCGACAGGAGGACCAGCTGGATGAACGTCTGCGCGACCCACGCGACGATCAGGATCAGCCCCGGCTTCGTGAGGAACTTGGGCACGTCGCCGCTGGTGAGAACGCCGGCCTCGATGAGGATGGCCGGCAGGCTGGTGAGAGCGATCAGGCAGAAGATGTACGCCATCGCCATCGACCCGACGGCATGCGTGATGATCACCGCGAGCTTGGCGTTGAAGCCCTCCACCTCGCCCATCGCATGCCTGATTTCAGCGGGGTTGAGGCGCACCGCTTTGGCGAGATGGTGCCTTGTTTTGACGGCGTGCGGCATCTTTGTCGCGAGCGGTCCCGCGGTCGCGGTACCTGATGCGTGTTGCGGTGTCATCGGCGAATCCCTTCGGGCAGTGGTCTTGAGCGTGTTCCGGTTCCGCGTCCGTGGGTGATGTCCTCGACACCTCGACCGAAGATGCCATCTGCGCTCGATATCGATAGTCAGTATGCGTAAGACCCCGGCGGAGACGCCTCATCGGGGATCGGCGGGGCGGCGCCTGAGAAGATAGCCTGGTGATCTCGAGGACATCGGGCTGGTCGCGCCGCGCGGCCACCGCAAAGGAGAACCATGGATTTGACCTTCAGTGAGTCGGAGCTCGCATTCCGCGATGAGCTGCGCGCTTGGTTTGAGGAGAATCACCCGGGCGCCGAGCCGGACGGTGACGACGATCGCAGGTACGCGTGGCGCCGCGACTTCCAGCGCCGGCTCGCCGACGGCGGCTGGGCCGCCGTGCACTGGCCGCGCGAGTACGGCGGCCGCGGGGCGTCGCTGACCGAATCGGCGATCTTCTTCGAGGAGCTCGGCCGCTCCAGCGCTCCGCTGCCCGCCAACGTGCTCGGCCTGCTGCTCGCCGGCCCGACGATCATGACGTGGGGCACCGAGCAGCAGAAGGAGCGCTACCTGTCGCCGATCCTGACCGCGGATGAGATCTGGTGCCAAGGCTTCTCCGAGCCCGACGCCGGCTCGGATCTGGCCAGTCTGAAGACGCGCGCCGTGCGGGATGGCGATGAGTGGGTGCTCACCGGCCAGAAGGTTTGGACCAGCGCCGCGCAGTACTCCAAGTGGTGCATGCTGGTCGCGCGCTCGGACCCCGACGCCCCCAAGCACAAGGGACTCACCTACTTCCTGCTGGACATGGAGCAGGAGGGCGTGCAGATCCGTCCGCTGCGCCAGATCACCGGCGAGCCCGAGTTCAACGAGCTGTTCCTCGACGGCGCCCGCGTCCCGAGCGAGAACGTGCTCGGGGGCATTGGCAACGGCTGGAAGGTCGCGCTCACGACGCTTATGAACGAGCGCGCCGGGCTGGGGTTCTTCCTGCAGGTCCGCATGCGCCAGCTGCTCGACCGCTTGATCGACGAGGCCGCTCGCGAAGGGTTGCTCGAGGATCCCGTGGTCGCCGACCGCCTCGGCGAGCTGCATCTGCGCACCGAGATCGTGCGCCTCAACGCCTACCGGGGGCTGACCGCGATCGAGAAGTACGGCCAGCCCGGCCCGGAGGGGTCGCTCACCAAGTGGATGTGGTCGGATACCAACCAGCGACTCACCCAGCTCGCCGCCGAGCTGCTCGGCCCGGGCGCGCTGCGCGCGGGGGATCCATGGGCGTATGAGCTGCTGCGCGCCCGCGGCAACTCGATCGAGGGAGGCACCACGGAGGTGCTCAAGAACATCGTCGCCGAGCGTGTGCTCGGCCTACCCAAGTCGCGTTAGAGAGAGATAGGGGAGGCACTGCCGTGGACTTCGACCTCAGCTCCAACCAGCGCGAGATCAAGGACGTCGCGCGCGAGTTGCTCGCCGCGCGCTCGCCGTTCGCCAAGGTGCGTGAGGCGGCGCAGGCCGCCGCGTACGAAGCCGCGTTGTGGAGCGAGCTGGTGGAGCTCGGCTGGCCGGGGATCGCGGTCGCCGAGGAGCACGGGGGCCAGGGGCTCGGCGCGGTCGAGCTGGCGGTGCTGGCCGAGGAGCTCGGGTACGCGTGCGCAGCCACGCCCTTCCTCTCCACGGCCACTGCCGCCGCGGTCATCCAGGCCACCGGCAGCGACACACAACAGGCCCGTTGGCTGCCGGGGCTCGCCTCGGGAGAGCTGAGCGCCGGGATCGGCACACGCGAGCTGGCGGCCGACGCCGCCGGCGCCGCGGTGGTGCTCGTGATCGACGGCGAGGAGGCGCAGCTGATCGCCTCGCCCGAGACCGGCGAGTTCGTCTCGATCGACCCCACCCGGCGATTTGCGACCGTCGCGGGGGATGGAGAGCCCCTCGGTCCCGGCGCCGCCGACCGGATCCGCGCCGCGATCGCGGCCGAGGTCGTGGGCGTTTGTCAGCGCGCGCTCGACATGACGCTCGTGTACGTCAAGGAGCGCAAGCAGTTCGGCGTCCCCGTCGGATCCTTTCAGGCCGTCGCGCACCGCTGCGCGGAGATGCTGCTCCACACCGAGAGCACGCGCTCGAGCGCCTACTACGCCGCGTGGGCCGCCGACGCCGATCCGCAGCTGCTGCCCGAGGCCGCGGCGCTCGCGGGCGCCGCGGCGGCCGAAGGCGGCCCGTCGGTCACCGCCGGCGCGATCCAGATGCACGGCGGGATCGGCTTCACGTGGGAGGCCGACGTGCACTGGCTGTTCAAGCGCGCGCAGCTCGACGCGACGCTGCTGGGTGGCGCCAAGCGCCATCGCGCGGCGCTGGCCCGGCTGGCTTCTGCCCGGGTCCGGCAATTGACGTAGTAGCCGAAGCTCCTTCGGCGGTCATCGCTGATCCAGGTCGAGATCCGTGCCCCGCCGGGCTTCACTCGGCCCCGCCAGACGCGGTTCTACGCTCACGCCGCATACGGGCGATCCGTCCACCGAGGGCGCTCAGCAGCATGCCAACGATCGCGGTGACCACCGCGAGCAACGGTGGAAAGCTGCCGAGCGACACCTTCGCATGGGTGCTGAGGGCGCCGTGCACCACCAGCAGCGCGATCCCGTAGATCGCTCCGGCCACCAAGCCGCGGTCGGCCCCACCCCAACCATCCTGGTGCTCGAAGCCGGCCACAATCGCGCCGATCGCCGCGAGCGCGCCGAACGCCCAGTAGGCGCCGCTGGAGACTCCCACCAACACACCGGCCACCCCACCGGCAACCGCGGGCACGACACCGCCGAGCATGACCTGCGCGGGACGCGAACGATCGCGCAGCAAAATCGGTTCGTACACCAGACCTCCTCGGACTGTGACTCCAGGCTAGCGACGGGAGTGTCGCGGGCGTACGTTCGCCAGTACGCTGTAGCCGTGCAAAATCGCGACCTGCACGAGCCGGGAATCGTCCGGCGGGGCCCATTCTGGGACGTGTTGGAAGGGCGGCGCGATCCTCCGCCGGCTGCCGTACTACTCGGGTGGGAGTTGATCGCTGTCGATCCCGACGCGGGAACCATCGAGGTTGCGTTCACCGCCACCGAGCAGTTCCTCAACCCCGCCGGCGATGTCCAGGGTGGGTTCCTAGCCGCGATGCTCGACGATACGCTCGGTCCAGCTCTGGTTGCAACCCTGGATGAGGGTGAATGGGCGCCTACGATTGATTTGCAGGTGCAGTTCCTCAGGCCGGTGAAGCCAGGCAGACTCCGTGGCCTCGGGCGCGTGGTGCGGCGCGGTAGAGATATCGCGTTTCTGGCTGGCGAGTTGCGCAACGAGCCAGCGGATGTCGTGGCCACCGCGACAGCCTCCGCCATCATTCGCGGGCCCGTGAGCTGAAGATCCCTCCAGGTCTTCACGACTGCCTGTCATGATCAGCCCTGAGTATCTGCCGCCACGCAATGAGGCACTTCAGGTGGAAACGCTTCTGCCGTTGCGCCGGGCGCGCGCCGATGTCTGTGCGTGACCGATCGCGCCGTAGCGGTTGATCGCCTCCCCCAGCTCGAATCATGTCGCGCCGGCTGACTGGAGCGCCGGCCGTCAAGCGCCGCGTAGTGCTGTCAAGCTCTGCAGGCGTGAGCCTGCTGCCCGACTACTCCCGCCAAGCCAAGCGCTATGACCAGACGCGCTCCGCGAGCCGATCGGTTCTGCGGGCGCTGCGCGAGGCTCTCAAAGGTGCGCCCGGCCGACGGCTTGCGGACATCGGTGGCGGAACGGGAAACTACGCCCACGCCCTCGAGCGGGAGGGCTGGGAGCCCGTCGTGGTGGACCGCTCGCCCGACATGCTGGCGTGGGCCGCCGCCAAGAGGCTCGAGACCGTCGAGGCGGACGCACAGCGACTGCCGCTCGAGGACGAGACGTTCGACGCCGCCACGATGATCTCGATGTTGCACCACGTCGAGGACCGCGGCGCCGCGCTGGCCGAGGCGCAGCGCATCCTCAGGCCCCAAGGACGCCTGGTGCTCGTGGGCTACACGGGCGACGATGCCGCCACCCTCTGGATTCTCGACTACTTTCCGAGCAGCCGGCGCTGGATGGCGGCGACACACCCGCCGCGAGCGGCGATCCTCCAGGAGCTACCCGGCGCGCGGCTCTTCGCCTTCGAGTTCGAGGACATGCAGGACGCCTCGCTGGCCGCTCTCTCCGCCGACCCCGATCGTGTGCTGCAGGCCGCGGAGAGGGGCGAGACGAGCTACTTCGAGCGCATGTGGCGCGACCATCCCGAGGAGCTGCAAGCGGGGCTTGCGCGCCTCCGAGAGGACATCGCGGCCGGCCGGGCCCCGAGGCGTGCCGGGACGGCGAGCGTGTGCAGTTGGACCAAGCGCTAGCGACAACTCGCGCTGCGCGCCGCGAGCTGGGATGGGCTCCAGCCGAGATGGGGACCTCAGTACGGTGCAGCTCGCTCTACCCATCACGATAGACGCGGGTAAGAAACAAAAGGCGTCTTCTCAGCGACAGCCACGAGATAGCGATCTCGCTTGGATACGCCAGCTTGCCTCCGTGTCACAGACGAAGTATGTGGACGAGTTGACGCAAAGCGTCGGCCGTCGAAGACTGGGTGAGCGAAGGACCCATATCTAGCCATGCACGCGTAAGAAATAGGACGGAGGGTTGATTAAATGCACGAACATGGATCGCTACCACGAGCGCGTCATGACGGTCTCCTTGTAGAGACAGCCGGCGAGGCCTAGCCCTAACTTTGGTAACCGAGGTGGAGGCCATGGAAGCCGAAAAGCTCGCGCGTGAGCACGCCCTTACTGACGTGCTCATCGACGAGCAATCAACTGTCAGTCGTGCATTCGGAGTTACGGGAGTTCCCTCCGCTGTCCTCGTCGCTTCGGATGGTACGGTGCGTAGCGTGCCCGCCTTCGGCCGCGTCGCGATCGAGTCGCTCATACGTCTCGCGCTTCACGGCGAGACACGGTCGGCTCCCGCCCGGGCTGACCGCGACATGCCCTTGCGGGCGACCAGCGTCACCGCGTGAGCGTCGGAGCGATGCGTTATGCGGGTGCGCGGAGCGCTGAGGCGTTCAGGCGCACGTAGTCGAGTGGCAGTCGCACGCCCGCCAGGACCGCCGCCGCGAATCGCTCACGGCGCTCTTCGGGCAGGCGCTCGAAGTGCGCCGCGAGTATCGAAGTGCGCACGAAGGCATCGACATCGTCGGGATATGTGAGGCGCTCCTCCAGCCAACAGCGAACATCGCTGAAGCCGGCTTGCACGAGGCGCCGTTCGGTCTCTCTCGGACCGGCGAAAATCCACGGCGACCAATCCAACAGCTCCGGAGCGCACTCACGGGCGGCCGCCTGGATCGCGTCGCGAACGCGATCGATGTTGCCTTCGCCGCCGCACTGGATCTCGAGCACGCCGCCCGGCCGCAGCGCCTGGGCCAGCCGTGAGAAGAGGAGGTCGTGGTCTGAGACCCAGTGCAGCGTCGCGGTCGAGACGATCGCGTCGACCGGCTCGTCCAGCTCGAGATCCAGGACGCTTTGACACCACACCCGCGCGTGTTCGCCGAGCCTCTGCCGCGCGAGCGCCACCATGTCCGCGGAGGCGTCGATGGCCAACACCTTGCCTTCGGGCACCAACGCAAGCAGCGCCTCTGTGACGCGCCCGGTTCCGCAGCCGACGTCCAGCACCGTCGCGTCGGCGGCGATGCCCGCCAGGCGCGCGAGTACCTCTGCGGCCCACGACTGTTGGGGCACAGAGGTACGGTCATACGTGTTTGCGTCCCAGGGGGTGCCCACCACAGCTGCCTCAGGCTATCGAGGAGAGCGCTCGAGAACCGATCTCACCGCAACCATCGTCTGTGGACCGTCACCCTGCTTCTCGTCCGATTCGACAGTGCCTGACTTGAGGACCGAGGCGCCTGCGTTCGACCGAAATGAGCGCTCCCGCTTGCTACTCATTCGTCCAAGGTGCGGTCGCGAGGCGAGTGTCGCTCGCGACGTGCCAAGCTGCGGATGTGCCAGACAGCCGACGAGCGGCCACACCGCGCGAGAAGCAGCTGACCCTGCTCGCAGCTGTGCTGGGTACGAGTGTCGTGTTCCTCGACGCGACTGTAACCAGTGTCGCGTTGCCGGCGATTCGAGGTGACCTCGGTGGCGGTCTGGCGGGCCAGCAGTGGGTGACGAACGCGTACCTGCTGGCGCTCGGTTCGCTGTTGCTAATCGGCGGCTCGCTTGGAGATATATTCGGTCAGAAGCGTGTGTTCCTGGTTGGCGTTGCCGGGTTCGGCCTCACGTCGACTCTCTGCGCGGTCGCATCGTCGATCACCGAGCTATGCGTGTTCCGTTCGATGCAGGGGGCGTGCGCGGCGCTGGTGACGCCTACCACCTTGGCGGTGATCGTCCACGTGTTTCCCGAAGACGAGCGGGCCGGGGCGATCGGGACATGGACCGCGCTTAGCTCGATCGTCGGGCTGATCGGGCCGTTCATCGGGGGAGTGTTGATCGCTGCCGGCTCGTGGCGCCTAATTTTTCTGCTCAATGCACCGCTCGTCTTCGTCACCCTGACGCTGATTGCTCGCGGTGTGCCTGAGGACACTGGCATGCCGGCCGACGGACGTCTGGACTTCCTTGGCGCCCTCTTGGCGGCGGTCGCGCTCGCGGGTCCGGTGTTCACTGTCACCGAGGAGCCGCTGCGCGGATGGAGCAGCGTCGTGGTCGGCGCGCTCGTGGCAGGGGTTCTCGGAGCGATCGCGTTTGTTGCGCACGAGGCGCGATCCCGGACGCCGATGCTCCCACTGAGTCTCTTTCGCGAGCGCAACTTCACAGTCGGAAACCTGGCGACATTGACTACCTACCTCGGGCTTGGGGGCGTGATCTTTCTGCTGCCTGTGTTTCTGCAGGAGGTCAGCGGCTACAGCCCCGTTCAGGCAGGGTTGGCGCTTCTTCCGGTCACCTCGCTGATGATCCTGCTCTCTCCCCGCTTCGGCGCGCTTGCCGACCGCATCGGGTCGCGGGCGCTGCTGAGCGTCGGGCCTCTGGTTGCTAGCTGCGGCGTATGGCTGTTGACGCGGGTCGATATGCGCGGCGATTACCTCACCGATGTCCTCCCGGCGCTGATCGTGTTCGGGCTCGGACTCGCGATGCTTGTCGCGCCGTTGACCGCCACGGTCCTCGGGGGAGTGGAGGAAGATCACGCAGGGGTCGCCGCAGCGGTGAATACGACGCTCTCACGCGTCGCGCAGCTCTTCGCGGTCGCCGTGCTGGGAGCCGTCGTCTCTTTGGCTTTTGCTAGTCGGGTCGACGCGACGCTACGACGGTCCGCGATCGATCCCGCTGGCCGCTCGGCGGTCAGCCGAGCCAAGCGACAACCTCTCGGCGCAGCCAGCTTGGTGGGAGTGCGCCCCGGCGAGCGACTTCTCCTTAGAAGCTGTCTCATAACCTCCGTAGGCTGTTTGGGCGGTGGCGCGGACGTGGCTTCGGATCAGGGTGGACTTGCTCGGCGGGTGTGGGGTCGCGTGCGACCCCACACCTGGGCGGATCTTTCTGGTCGGTCCGTCGCATTCGTTTGAGCAGTTCGCGGAGGCGATCGATGCGGCGTTCGCGCGGTGGGATCTCTCGCATCTGCACAACTTTGAGCTGGGTGATGGCCGGCTGATTGGCTATCCGGACGACTCGTTCGCGCCCGAAATGGTCTGGCTCGACCATGCCAAGCTGAAGGTCGCAAAAGAGGTCAAGCCGGGTGAGGAGTTCGAGTACGTCTTCGATCTCGGCGATAGCTGGCAGCACCGCTGCACGGTCGAGCCGGACAAGGGCGATCCCTTGGAGGAGTACGGGATCGTGCCCGAGCGGCCGGTCGCGATCTGGGGCTGGGGTTCGATCCCCGACCAGTACGGGCGACGCAACTTCGACGACGACGGAGAAGACGAGGATTGACTCAGGCGTCTGTGAGTTTGCGCTGGCAGACCACGGCGCAGCCGAGCAGCATGAACGCCATGTGCAGGCCGGGATCGCGCTCGTAACGGATCCTCAGCCGGCGTAGGTTGTGCAACCAGGCGAAGGTGCGCTCTACGACCCAGCGTTCCTTGCCGAGCCCCGAGCCGTGCTTGGTGCTGCGCCTGGCGATCACGGGCTTCACACCGCGTTTCCAGAGTTCGCGACGGTACTTGTCGTGGTCATAGCCCCGGTCAGCGAGCACCCGCTCGGCACGCCTGCGGGGACGTCCGGGCTTGCCGGTGACGGGACCAACGCCGTCGACGAGCGGCAGTAGCTGGGTCACGTCGTTGCGGTTGCCTCCGGTGAGGGTGATCGCGAGCGGGATCCCGCCAGAGTCGGTGATCAGATGATGCTTGGAGCCTGCGCGGGCACGGTCAACCGGCGAGGGGCCGGTGTGGAGCCCCCCAAAAGCGCACGAATATGGCTGCCATCAACCACCGCAGTGGACCAGTCGATCCTGCCCGCGGCATTCAACCGTCGCAGCAGCTCGCGATGCAGCCGCTCCCACACACCGGCGGCCTGCCAGGCGGCCAGCCTGCGGTGCGCGGTCGCCGGCGAGCAGCCCATCTCCGCTGGAAGATGCCGCCACGCGATCCCCGTGAACAACACGAACACGATCGCGTTGAAGCACACACGATCATCTACACGCGGACGCCCGCCACGCGGGTCCGGCGGACACTCCGGGAGCAACGGCTCGACCGCCTCCCATAGCTCGTCCCGCACCCGCCAAACCGAGCCCGCCATAGAGCACCTCCCTCACCAGGGTTATGTCACCCTAAAAAGGTTCGCCCCCCAACGCCCAAGCCCTCCCCCGAGAGGTATTGAGACAGCCTCTTAGGGCGGCCTTCGACGATGCGTCGGTGCACGCCTTCCGCGTCGCGGACACAATCGCAGCCGTACTCGTCGCTACCGGGGGTCTCATTGCGTTCGCCGGGATCCGCAATCCCCGTCGCTCCGTGGCCGCCGAGCTATGCCCAGCCGGGGCGCTCTGCGGAGCCAGCCAAGAACTCGTCCATACTCGCCAGCATCGACGCTCAGACGCGGCCGCAATCCGATCACCGCAGGTGGCCCCATGAGCGAGACATCCTCGATCATCCGCCGCGACTTGCGTCGCTCCGCGCCGCTCGCAACAGCCACCAAGCATTTGCGAGCGCCTCACCAACTCGGCGCCTCGCTCGCGCTCCGGAAGTCTCACCGGGCTCGATAACTCATCACACCCCTGGTCTTGGCGACGAGCGGAAGCTCTCGTTTCATCGTGGTGGCGCTCCACGCGCCACCGGCCCACCGGTGTTCCGACGGTCTCAGTTCAATGCGCGGCGCGCGATCATACCTGCGGTGACAGCCAGGAGTGTCACCGTCAGCGCAGCGCCCGCCCGCTCGGGCCGTGATGCTCCCAGAATCGATCCGTCGGCTCGGCGCGAGAGCACCGACGTGCTCGCCCGAGCCGAGAGCACCGACCCCAGCGATCCCGCCGAACCGACGGAGAAGGCAGAAGCGAAGGAGCCTATCGATCCGATCGAGAGCGCCGATCCAACCGATCCGATCGAGAGGAACGAGCTCTTCGAGCCCACGGACAGGAAGGAATTCTCTGACCAGAGCGACAGCGTCTGCATGTGCGCATCGTATAGGGCACCACGTTGAGCGCCAGTCAACGAAAACCGATCTCGGCACAGACGAGCCGAGAGGCTGTGATGCGGGCGACCCGGGAGCCTGCACACCTCATCCGAGGCGGGCGTACCGTGGAGCACCCGAACCAGTACGCTGCAGCGGACGCTGCCTTCAGCCAGCTCCGTCAGGCCCTGGCGTACACTCGGACTCGAACGATCCATGCCTTCGAGAACACGATCATGCTTGGCAGCCATACCGTCAGACTGCCCACAGACATTTGCTTTTCGAGCTCCCAACAGCCGTCAGGGACGATGTGATCCCTCAAGCGGTCGGGCTGGGCAGCGCTTCCAGCGCTACCTTGAGGTCGTCCACCGACTGGTAGTCCAACCCCAGACGATGGTCGTGGCGATGACGAACCACGCCCTGCTCGTCGATGACGATGACGGCACGCTTGCCACTGGCGCTGTAGGCCTTCCCGACGAGCTTGTCGACGTCGGCCAACAACGGAACCGTCAGGCCGTTCTTCTCGATGAAGCCCTTGTGGGAGTCCACGTCCTGCGCGGAGATCCCGACCACTGTCGCATCGAGCGCGGCGAAGTCGTCGGCCCGATCCCGGTAGGAGCAGAACTGCCTTTTACAAACGGGCGTGTTGTCGCCCGGGTAGAACAGCAGCACCACGCGCTCGCCCCGGTGCTCGGAGAGCTTGAACGGACCGTCGGTCCCCGGCAACTCGAAGTCCGGCGCCTCTTCTCCCACCTGCGGTGTCTTCGCCATGCTCGCCCGCCCTTCACTCTCGGTCAGAGGGTGGCGCGGTCGGCCACTGCCGATACGCCGGACCCTTTCTATTCCGCGCTGCGCGACCAGCATAACCGGCGGCGTGCGGTGGCGCCGGCCATTCTCAGGAGGCGACGCAGCGTCGGCGACCCGGCGTGCGGGCCGCCGACGCTCACATTGGCGCCGAGGTTGAGGGGGCCTCGGGCCGGCGTGAGATCCGGGAGGCAGCCGGCGGGAGAGAGAGATCGTGTACCGGCTGCTCGGAACGCACGTCGCACCTGTCCCCTATCGGGACAGCTTGCATGGTTGCAGTGCTGTGGGCTTCGGTTGTGACCGTGTAGTAATCGTGGACGCTGTGGAGCCTCCCGGATCGCGCACCTCCCGGCTGGTCCACGGGCGCAACTCCCGCAGCCCCGAATCGGCGGCGGCGCGACGCCGGTGTCGGGGTCTGCACCACGGCTCGGCGGGCGTGCAGGATCAAATCCGCTATGGCTCTCACCGGACCCGCCGGCCGTGTCGGACCTTCGCCGCGGGGCGATCCGCGGGCGGCTGGCATGGGCGCTTAACCACAGGGGTAGCCTGAAGGCATGGAGGAATCGCTCAGCGGGCAGCTGCTGCTCGCCGCGCCGTCGCTGATGGATCCCAACTTCCGGCGCAGCGTGGTGCTGGTGGGCGCCCACAGCGAAGCGGGGGCGATGGGCATCGTGCTCAACCGCCCCTCCACCGTGACGGTCGGCGAGGCGGTGCCGCAGCTCGAGCAGGCCGCCGGCGAGCTCGAGCCGGTGTACGTCGGCGGGCCCGTGCAGCCCAACGCGATCGTGTTCCTCGCCGAGTTCCTCGACCCCGCGCCCGCAGGGCTGCTGGTGCTTGGACGTATCGGCTTCCCCGCGCCCGAGGCCGACATCGACGAGCTCTCCGACGCGATCGCGCGCCGCAGGGTGTTCGCCGGCTATGCCGGCTGGGGGGAGGGACAGCTCGACGAGGAGCTCGACAACGGCGACTGGATCGCTCACCCCGCGGCGCCCGACGATGTCTTCACCGAGGATCCCGAGGAGCTGTGGGCGCAGGTGCTCGCCCGCAAGGGCGGCGCCTACGCGCTGATCGCGCGGATGCCGCTGGACCCGCGGATGAACTGATCAAGCCGGGGGATCGCGCTGGGCACACACGCGTTTGGCGCACCAGCCAACCCACCACTGGACCTCTCACAACCTCCATCTGCCGAGGCGCCACTGGTCCAGTTGAGGTCTGTGCTCCAAAACCAAACATCACCCGCCGGCGACCTTCTACCCTCTACAAAAGCTCCGCCCGCGCAGGGCTCTCCCCGCCCGCGCTTGTTCCACCGTTCCACCGCTACCCCACCCTGAGGTCGCCGATGCTCAAGCTCGCCCGCTGGTCAACTACCCACCGCCGCCTCGTCGTGATCGGCTGGATCGCGATGATCGTCGCGGTGGGCGCCCTCGCGCAGTCGGCGGGGACGGAATACTCCAACAACTTCACGCTGCCCAACTCCGACGCGCAGCGCGCATCGGACCTGCTGGAACACAGCTTCCCGACGCAGGCGGGCGACCGCGACCAGATCGTCTTCCGCGTCGCCGACGGCAGCGTGCTGGACCCCGGGGTGCGCGCGCACATGAGCGCGATGTTCGCCGAAGTCAAAAGGCTGCCGCACGTCTCCGCGGTGATCAGCCCTTACGCGGGACCGTCGGCCGGCAAGGCGATCTCCGCCAATCGCCAGATCGCGTTCGCGACGGTGGTGTTCGACGAGAAAGCCAACCTGCTCCCCGTGAGCGCCGCCGAACGGGTCGTCGAGGTGGCTCAGGCCGCGCGGCAGCCAGGCCTCCAGGTGGAGCTGGGCGGACAGGCAATCGAGGCTACCCAGCAGGCCGGCTTCGGACTCTCGACCGCGGTCGGGTTGATGGCGGCGATCGTGGTGCTGCTGATCACCTTCGGCTCGCTGATCGCGATGGGGCTGCCGATTGTCACCGCGCTGTTCGGACTCGGCACCGGCCTCAGCGTGATCGCGCTGTTCACGCACGTCGTGGACACTCCCAACTTCTCCTCGGAGCTCGCCGCGATGATCGGCCTCGGCGTCGGGATCGACTACTCGCTGTTCATCCTCACCCGCTACCGCGAGGCCTACGCCGGTCCCGGCCCCACCCACGGGCGGGTGAAAGAGTCGGTGGTGCAGGCGATGGACACCGCCGGGCGCGCCGTCCTGTTCGCCGGCACGACCGTCGTGATCGCGCTGCTGGGGATGATGCTGCTCGGCGTCAACTTCCTCTACGGGGTGGCGATCTCGGCCTCGATCGGGGTGCTGCTGGTGATGTTCAGCGCGCTCACGCTGCTGCCCGCGCTGCTCACCTTCGCCGGCGCCCGCCTGGCGAGGCCAAGCCGACGGGCGCGCCGACGCGAGCGCAGGGAAGCCGCGGTGGTGGCAACAAGCGCAGCGGTGGACGGCAGCGGCGTTGCCGCGGGAGCAGCCGGCAACGAAGCGCCCGCGGTCTCCGGCAACGGCGCAGCCACGGCGGCCGGTGGCAGCAGCACCGTCTCGGGGAACGGCGCGCCCGCGCCTCGCGAGGGGATGTGGCATCGGTGGAGCAACTTCGTGGGGCGCCACCCCCACCGGGTCGCGGTGCCCTCCGCGCTGATCATGCTCTTGATCGCCGCTCCCGCGGTCGCGCTGCGGCTGGGCTCCAGCGACGCCAGCAACGATCCCTCCAACACCACCACCTACCAGGCCTACCGCCTGCTCGCGGAGGGCTTTGGCGAAGGCTTCAACGGGCCCCTGCAGGTCGTCGTGAAGCTGCCACACCGCGACGACGCGAGCGCCCTGCGCGAACTGCAGGGCGAGCTTGCCTCGGCGAGCGGCGTCGTCTCGGTCACCCCGCCGCGCCTGAACCCGACGGGGGAAGTGGCGACCTTCTCGGTGTATCCCGACTCCTCGCCCCAGGCGTACGCCACCACCGTGCTCGTCAGGGATCTGCGCGAACACGTGATCCCACCGGTGGCCGCGCGCACCGGTGTGGTCGCCTACGTCGGCGGCGTGACGGCCGGAGGCGTGGACTTCGCCACCGTGCTCGCCCACAAGCTGCCGCTGTTCATCGGCGTGGTGGTGCTGCTCTCCGCGCTGCTGCTGATGGTGGTGTTCCGCTCATTGGTGATTCCACTGCAGGCGGCCGTCATGAACCTGCTCAGCATCGGCGCCTCGCTGGGCGTGATCGTGGTCATCTTCCAGTGGGGTTGGTTCCCGGGGCTGCTGGGGGTCAGCCCGGGCCCGATCGAGTCGTTCATCCCGGTGATGCTGTTTGCGATCGTGTTCGGGCTCTCGATGGACTACGAGGTGTTCCTCGTCTCGCGCATCCACGAGCAGTGGACCTACACCCACGACAACCGCCGCGCGGTCGGCGAGGGCCTCGCGCTCACCGGCCGCGTGATCACCGCCGCCGCGGCGATCATGGTGTGCGTGTTCCTCTCCTTCGTGCTGGGAGAAGACCGCGTCATCAAGGAGTTCGGCCTCAGCCTCGCCAGCGCCGTGTTCCTCGACGCGCTGATCGTCCGCTGCATGCTGCTGCCCGCCTTGCTGCATATCGTCGGCCCGCGCGCCTGGCGATTCCCAGCGTCGCTGGACCGGCGCTTGCCGCGCATGAACATCGAGGGCACCTCCGTGCGCACACTGCCGGCCGAGGAGCAGGCGCTCGCGTTGAACGGCGCCGCCCGCAGGCGCGAGAAGGTCGGCTGAGAGGCGGGAGTAGCAGTGGGGAGGTGCTGCTGCCGAGTGGCGAAGCGTGGTCGCGCCCACAGGGCTCGTAGCGCTTCTGGGAGCAGCGGCGCCGTCGCCAAGTGGTGGCGCGGAGTCTAAAGCTAGGTGGAACAGTCGCGGCAGGCTCCGTGCAGCACGATCTCGTGCTCGGAGACGGCCAGCGGCACGCGTTCGCTGAGCTCATCGATCGCGCGCTCCAAGGCCTCGTCGGCGAACGGCATCACCACGCCGCAGTTGTCGCACACGAGGTGGTGGTGGTGGGCGCCCTCGGCGTCGCGCGCCCGCTCGTAGCGCACCACCCCCTGCCCGGTTTCCACACGGGCCACCAAACCGGCGCGCTCGAGCTCGTCGAGGATCCGGTAGACGCTCGCACGGCTCACCCGCCGCGGCGAGCGAGCGCGCAGCTCCTGTTCGATCTCGGCGGCGGTGAGCGCACACTGCTGCTCTCCGAGCAGCTCCAGCAGCGCGCGGCGCGCGGCACCGTACTTGCGGCCTGCGGCAACCAGCGCCGCTTCGGCGCGGTCGGCCCAGGCATCGGTGTGAGAGCCGTTGCTCATAGAACGATCGTAGAAGCGTAGAGAACCGTTCCCCTGCCGCGGCGCCACGCCGCCCAAAGGCGCCCGATCGCATAGGAGACAGCGCTGCCGCTGCCGACGAAGAACCCCACGGGGTAGTTGGTTTCGTAGGAGGCAGCGATCGCGATCCACACGATCAGCAGGGCTATGGCGACCGATAGAGCCATTGCCGGCAGCGGCCGGTCGGTAAACGAGCGCGCGGCGGCGGGAGCGCCGATCATCAGGCTGAAGATCAGCAGCGTCCCGACGACGGGCACCGTCATCGTCGTTGCGAGGGCGAGGACGGCGAGGAAGAGCATCTCCATCCGGAAGGCGCTGACGCCGCGTGCCTCTCCCACCTCGGGGAGGACCGAGGAGAGCATCAGCGGCCGGTACAGGACGGCGATGGCCAGGATGCAGAGAGCGCCGAGGATCGCCGTCGGAGCGATCTCGTTGGAACTGATTCCGAGCACCTCGCCGAACAGCAGCGAGTAGACCTCTGGTGCGTACTCGACGCTGAAGCTCAGGAACAGCGCCCCGAGCGCGAGCATCGCCACGAGCGCGAGGGCGGTCGCGACGTCGTGGCGGCCCCTGCGGCCGAGCAGGCCGATAGTAAGAGCGCCGCCGAGCGAGAAGACGCCGAGGCCGAGGAGCGTGCTTACGCCGATCAGGCTGGCGCCGGCGGCGCCGGCGAAGGACCCGTTGGGGATCGCGTGTGCCGCGAACGCCGATCCGCGCAGAACCGTGAAGAACCCTACGACTCCCGCGACGACCGCGACGATGCTCGCGACCGCCCAAGCGTTGACCATGAAACCGGAGAACATGTCGTGCACCTAACTCGGGGTCGCCGGCGGCGCGAGCAGGGGCGTAGACGGAGTACGCTGCGCTCGGCGGCGGCGTCTGGCTTCAGGGAGCCCGGATAGCAGGTAGGAGCAAGACCAACCGAACCAGTAGAGGAAACA